>CAVOGN010000001.1:0-354719 GCA_963695455.1 uncultured Gammaproteobacteria bacterium
GAGAAGGGGCCGCCGGGCTTCATTGCGGACCGCTGAAATTTACGGGCATATTGTTCGTCGTGGAAATGCTCAATTGGAGTGGTCGGGTCGTGGCCACTGTTGGGTAATTGCAGCTGAATCCAGCGAGACTGTCTATACCTGGCTATAAAAAAACTACAAGTGATACGGCCAGTACGAGTCCTGGAATGTTTTCCTGCCAGTTCATCGCCCGGATTGATGCTGATGCGGTCATTGATCGGGCAAGCGCGAGTGGTCGGAGCGTCTCCCGGCTCAACGGGTCCATAGTCTCGGCAAATCTGCGCAGAAACCGCTCGATTGTGCTCTCGGAGCTGTCCTCGAGCATCGGCGCGCCGACCCGCTCAGGCGTTTCTGCTACACTGCCGGGGTCCCGGCGTTTGCCGTTGAAACATTGCCATCTATGCTCAGAATCAGTCGCAAGCTCGCTGCTGCCGCGGCCATCCTCGGCGCGGGGATCGCTTTATTCATCATCCTGAAGCTGAGCGGACCGGTGCAAGAGCCGGTGGAGAGCCGCGAGCGGGTATGGCGCGTGGATACCCTGATCGCGCAGCCGGCGCAATTGTCCCCGACCTTGACTCTGTACGGTCGGGTCGAGACTCCCGAGTTGTTGCGCGCCGCGGCTCCGGCCGATGGCCGTATCGCCGCCGTCGAGGTCAGGGAGGGGCAGAGCATCGAACCCGGGCAACTGTTGCTCACCATGGACCCGCGCGATTTCGAGCCGCGTGTGCAACAGGCGCAGGCCGACGTCGATGACCTGCAGGCGCAGCTGCAGCGCGAGCGGCTGCAGCATGCGGCCAACCAGGCCGCGCTGGCGCACGAAAGGGAGCTGCTAGAGCTCGCCGAGCGCGCCCTGAAGCGGGCGCGCGACCTGCGTGAGCGCAAGCTGGGTTCGGACGCAGCGGTGGATGAGGCGCGGCAGGACTTGCGGCGCCAGTCGCTGGCCGTCACGACACGCCAGCTGGAGGTCGATGAGCACGGGGCACGTCTGCGCCAGTACGAGGCGCGCCTGGAACGCGCCCGCGCAGCTCTCACCCAGGCCCAGCTCGACCGGGAACGCAGCACCATAAGCGCGACTTTCAGCGGCTTTGTGGCCCGGGTCGAGGTCACCGCGGGCGATCAGGTCAAACGTGCCGATACGCTGCTGACCCTGTATCCCTCGGATGCCCTGGAGGTGCGCGCCAAGCTGCCCACACCCTATCAGCAGGAGCTGTTGGAGACGCTGCAGGCCGGGCGCACGCTGCGGGCCACGGCGCGCGCCGGTGACACCGAGATCGTGCTGCATCTGGATCGGGTGTCCGGCGAGGCCGATCCCAGCGGCATCGACGGCCTGTTCCGTATTCAACGTGGCGCTGAAGTGCTGCGGCTCGGCAGCATGATGACGCTGCAGCTGCAGCGCGATCCGCAAAGCGGCGTGGTGGCCGTGCCCTATACCGCCCTGTACGGCAATGACCGCATGTACAAGCTGGTGGATGGTCGGCTGCAGGGGATTACGGTGACGGCGCTGGGCGACTATGGCGGCGCCGGCGAATCGCCCATGCTGCTGGTGAAGAGTGCGCAGCTGCAGGCCGGCGATCAGCTGGTGACCACCCACCTGCCCAACGCTGTGACCGGGCTGCCGGCGGAAGCCGTCACCGGGAGCGAGGGCGCGGGCGTACCATGACGTCCTCGGATCAGCAACTGCGCAGCGATCTGCTCGGCATCTTTGCGCATCACAAGGTTGCCGCCAACCTGCTGATGCTCATGATGCTGCTGGCGGGCGTGTTCGCGCTCGACAGACTCAACATTCAATTCTTTCCCAACTTTGCACTCGACATCGTCAGCGTGCGCGTAGTGTGGACCGGGGCCAGTGCCGAGGACGTCGAGACGGGCATCACCGAGCCGCTGGAGCAACGGCTCAAGAACGTCGACAACCTGCGCAAGATGACTTCCACGTCGGCGCAGGGCGTGGCATCCATCTCGTTGGAGTTCGAGGAGGGCACCGACCCCGTCATGGCGCTCGATCAGGCCAAGCAACAGGTCGACGAATTCCGCAACCTGCCGCTCGACGCCGAGGAACCGCAGATCACCCATGCCGTCAACTACGAAGCGGTGGCGAGGTTATTGATTACCGGCCCCGACAACGTCGCCGAGCTGCGCGAGCTGGCACATGAATTCGAGACCGAGCTGCTGCGCCGGGGCATCGACCGGATCACCTTCAACGGACGGCCGGAAGAGGAGATCGCCATCGAGATCGGCACGTCCATGCTGCAGCAGCTCGATCTGAGTCTGGATGACATTGCCGAGCGCGTCGCGGCCTTGTCGCGCGACCTGCCGGCCGGGACCGTGGGTGACGGCGAAGCGGCGCGCGAGCTGCGCAGCCTGGACCAGCGCCGCGACCCGGCGGGATTCGCGCGTCTGCCGGCGGTCAGCGAAGACGACTATCGTATCGATCTGGGTGCCGTGGCCCGCATCGAACGGCAACCGCGTCCCGGCGGAGTGACCCTGAGCGTCGCGGGCAAACCGGCCGTAGAGCTGCTGCTGCAGCGGGCCGAAACCGGTGACTCACTGGAGGCGGCCAGGGTGCTCGAGCAATGGTTGCAGGACACCCGGCCGACCCTGCCGCAAGGCGTCAGCGTGCGTGTCTATGATGAATCCTGGCAGCTCATCAAGCAGCGCATCATGCTGCTGCTGAAGAACGGCCTGGGCGGGCTGGTGCTGGTGGTCGGTATCCTGTATCTGTTCCTGACCGCGCGTGTCGCGTTCTGGGTCGCGGTCGGTATTCCGGTTTCGTTCATGGCCACGCTGGCGGTCATCTACGTGGCCGGCGACAGCATCAACATGATCAGCCTGTTCGCACTGATTATGGCGCTCGGCATCATTGTCGATGACGCAATCGTGGTCGGCGAAGATGCGTTGGCCCACTATCAGGCCGGCGAGGCTCCGCTGCTCGCCGCCGAGGGCGGTGCGCGCCGCATGCTGGCCCCGGTGATGGCCTCGTCGCTGACCACCGTTGCCGCCTTCCTGCCGCTGATGCTGGTCGGCGGCATCATCGGCAAGATTCTGTTCACCATTCCGCTGGTCATTATCGCTGTGATCCTCGCCTCGGTGGTCGAAAGTTTCCTGGTGCTGCCGGGTCATCTGCGCCACTCCTTCGTCAAACTGCATCACGCGCCCCCGACCGGGCTGCGCGCCCGTCTGGACCGGCGTTTCGAACACTTCCGTGAGCGGATATTCCGACCCTTCGTGAGCGCGGCGCTGGACAATCGCGCCGCGACTCTCGCCACCGCCGTGGCCTTGCTGCTGTTCGCGGCCGGTCTGCGTGCCGGGGGCTATCTGAACTTCACGTTCTTTCCGTCGCCGGAATCCCAGGTCCTGTACGCCAATGTGGCCTTTGTCGCCGGCACGCCCCGCGAGCGGGTCGACGCGTTCCTCGCGCATCTGGAGCAGACCTTGTACGACACCGAGGCGGCGCTGGGGGAGCGCCTGGTCGCCGGGCAGGCGGCCCTGCACGGCAAGACCGGAACAGAGCCGGCGCCGCTCGATGAAGCGCTGGACGCGGACCGTATCGGCCGGCTGTTGTCGACGGTGGTTGCCCGCCACGGTTCGTCCGTCAACGCCCAGGCGCACCTGGAGCGCAGCGGTGATCAGCTCGGCGCCCTGATGGTCGAACTGGTGCCCTCCGAGGAGCGCAGCGTGCGCAACCCGCAATTCATTCGCGCCTGGCAGCAGCGCGTCGTGCTTCCGGCCGGTCTGGAACACTTCACCATCAGCGTGCGCCAGCCGGGGCCCCCGGGTCGCGACGTGAATGTCCGCCTCACCGGCCGCGAGGCGCTTACCCTCAAGCGGGCAGCCCTGGACCTGGCCTCGTCACTGGAGACGATTCCCGGTGTGTTCGGCGTGGAAGACGACATGCCGTTCGGTCGCGAGCAGCTCATCTACGAGCTGACGCCGGCCGGCGAGGCGCTCGGGCTGACTACGGCTGAACTCGGCCGCCAGCTGCGCACCGCCTTCGAGGGGCGGCTGGTGCAGATCTTCCAGGATGGGCCCGACGAGGTCGAGGTTCGGGTACAGTTGCCCGAACAGGAACGCGACCTGCTGAGCACGCTCGGCCGCGTCAACATCAGGGTGCCGTCCGGCGATTTTGTACCGCTCACGTCGGTGGCGCGCTGGCGGGCACAGCAGGGTTTCCAGGCGGTGCGCCACGCCGAGGGACTGCTCGCGGTCGAGGTCAGCGGCGAAGTCGATGCCAGCGTCAGCAACGCCAACCGCGTCCTCGCTGCGCTGGAGCAGCGGGTGTTGCCCGATCTCGAATCCCGTTACGGCGTCACCTATTCCTTCGAGGGCCGGGCAGCGGATCAGGCGGAAACCATCGGTGACATGAAGCACGGCGTGTTGCTCGGCCTGACGCTGATCTACCTGGTGCTGGCGTGGGTGTTCGCCTCCTATGGCTGGCCACTGGTGGTGATGGCCGTTATTCCGTTCGGCGTGGTCGGGGCGCTGATCGGGCACTGGGTCATGGGGCTGGATATCACCATCCTGTCGCTGTTCGGCCTGTTCGGCCTGTCCGGCATCGTGGTCAACGATTCCATCATTCTGGTGAGTTTTTACAAACGTCTGCGCGAGTCCGGTCTGGCGTTGCGCGAAGCCCTGGTTGAAGCCGCCTGCCAGCGTCTGCGCGCGGTGCTGCTGACGTCGCTGACCACCATTGCCGGACTGACACCGCTGCTGTTCGAGACCTCGCTGCAGGCCCAGTTCCTGATCCCGATGGCGACATCCATCGCCTTCGGTCTCGCCTTTGCCACCGCACTGGTGCTGGTGCTGGTGCCGGTGCTGCTGTCGCTGCACGAAGATGTGCACCGCGGGCTGCAGCGGCGCTGGCCGCGTCGGGACGGGCGTCCACTCGACGCCGCGGCCAGGTGATCAGGCTTCGGTCAGCGTCAGCAGGATGTCCGCATACCAGGCGCAGTTCAGGCCCAGCGCCTCGTCGAGTTGCAGGTCGGGTGTGCCGACCTCGAGTCGCGCCGAATGGACCCCGAGCAGCATCCAGTGCAGGTCGCCGTGCACCGCTTCCGGTTTGGTCATGCGCATCACTACAGGCGCACCGCTGGTGCCGCGGTGGGTGCGGGCGTCGGTGAGAAAGTAGCCCTCACCTTTGAAACGCAGGCCGAACGAAGACGCGACCACCGCCTGGCGTACCACCGGCATGTGGTGCAGCGTATCGTGAAAGCCGAGCGGAAAGCCCACCACCAGCAGCGAGGTGCCGACCTCCACTTGATCGAAACGCTTGGGCAGGTGATTTGGTGTGAAGGCGCGGTAGACGGCCTTGACGGGTAACGCTTCGCGTTCGATCTCGATCACTGCGACGTCGATTTCGCCGGCAGTGTCGACACCCTGGCGCCAGGCGCGCTTGCCGTCGCGGTACAGCGGAATCGAGAATCCGGTCGACTCGGCCAGATTGTCCGGGTCTACATGCAGCTCGATTTTGATGCGGTCCGGAGCGTGCTGGCTCGCTGCGTCGCTCATCACGTGCCGACTGGTCACCAGAAAAAGGCGCTCGTCGCGCTGGAAGAAAAACCCGCTGGCATTGGTCAACGGCTGCTGCCCCTTGGCGGTGGATACCTGCGCTGCCGTCAACAGCAGCGGTTCTATCAACGGCATGTAAGGATACCGGCGAGTCTGACTGTGTTCATTTCATGCTGCCATCGTATTGCCATCCGCTTACCCGCTGGCTGTTGATGTCGAAACGCTGCCTATTATAAGCACAAATCTAGCCGGGGCATTCACAGTGCCGCAGCCACCCGGTGCGCGCCATAGTTCGAGAATTCCGAAGTATATTTCGCGCGGATCCAGCTGTTCGGTGCCGGGCGGGCAGCCTAAGCTCTGCTACCAGAGACATGGAACAGGCTGGCCCGGCGAGTTTTACACAGTAATATAAGGGGAATAAGCGTGTGGAGTTCCCCCGGCAAAGGGCTTTGATCGTTCCGCAGAACGACGCCAGGACCAGTCCTGACAACTCGAACTCTACACCGGCGTGAGCCGAACACACTGGAGGATCAGACCATGCAGGCAGCTCAGCCCTTAACCCAGCTTCCGATCGCAGGCAGACTGGCTGAAGTCAAGCAACTGGTGAGTAAATACCTGTGCGGTGACTGTGTCGTGCGCATCGAGCACACCCCGCGTGTGGTGGACCGTCATGTACGGTGGCAGCAGTGGGGCCAGACGTTCTTCGCCATCAAGGATGCCGACCCGGTGATCGACGCCATCGTCGCGTGTCGGGCCAGCCATCCCACCCATACCATCCGCCTGTGCGCCGAAAGACTGAGACCGCAATCACGGCTGGTGTTCTGGGTCTGATGACGCGGGGCAGTGTACCCCAGCCTGACGCGGACTGAGCAATTGTCGGGTTGCGCGGGTGCTGAGTGGGTACACCTGCCCCGCAATACGGAAACTAATCGGTCTCTGGATTGCCTTAGCTGAGGGAAACACGACCGAGGACCGGTATGAGCCCTGATCCAAACAGACGCCGTCTGCTGGCCGCGCTGGCCGGGATGCTGGTGACGACACCGACCCTGGCCGGCCGGCAACTGCTGACCACACCAGCCCAGAGCGCCGGCCCGTTTTACCCGGTGCAGCTGCCGCTCGACGATGACAGCGACCTGACGCGGGTTGCGGGGCGCGCCGGTGTCGCCGCGGGACGGCTGACCGAGTTGACCGGTCGCGTGCGGGACCTCAACGGCCACCCGGTCGCCGATGCACGGGTTGAAATCTGGCAATGTGACGCCAACGGGCGTTATCGTCATCCGGGCGAACGCGGCCAGGTGCCGCGCGATGAAAATTTTCAGGGGCATGGCCATACCCTGACCGACGCCGCGGGCCGCTACCGGTTCCGCACCATCCGGCCCGTACCTTATCCGGGGCGTACCCCGCACATCCACATCGCGGTATTCGCCCCGCAATCCACTCCGCTGGTGACCCAGCTGTATGTGCAGGGCGAACCGCGCAATGCGGATGACTTTTTGTTCAACCGGGTGCCGGCGGAACGGCGCCACCTGGTACAGGCGGATTTTGTCGCGGCGGACATCCCGGGCGTGCAGCTGCAGGCCAGTTTCGATCTGGTGCTGGGCGGCACTGACGGCACACCCGCCGGGTGAGGCTGATGGGCGCCGGTTCGCGCGCCGGATGACATGCCGACAGCAGCGTCAATGCATATTGTGATCACAGGCGGTTCCGGTGGCATCGGCGGCGCGTTCGTCGCGCGCCTTGCTGCACGGCCGAACGTCAGAACGATTTCCGCGACCTACCATCGCCAGCGGCCCGAACTCGAGCATCCCAAGGTGAGCTGGCAGCGGCTGGACCTCAGCGACGAAGCCGCGATCCAGGACTGGGCGGCGCATACGGGCGACATCGATTGGCTGATCAACGCCGCGGGTATCCTGCACACCCCCGCGCAGGGTCCCGAGAAGACCATCCGTCACCTCGATCCCGACTTTTTTCTGCACAGCATGAGCATCAATGCCTTGCCCAGCCTGTTGCTGGCCAAGCATCTGCACAGCCGGTTCCGGCACGGGCGGCCGGCGGTGTTCGCCAGCGTGTCGGCCAGGGTCGGCAGCATCGAGGACAACCGGCTGGGTGGGTGGTTCAGCTACCGCGCGTCGAAAGCGGCGCTCAACATGTGCCTCAAGACCCTCGCCATCGAGTGGCGCAGAACCTTACCCAATGTTTCGGTCGCGGCGCTGCACCCCGGTACGACGGATACCCCGTTATCGAAACCGTTTCAGCACAACGTCCCGCCCGAGCAGTTGTTCGCGCCCACGCAGAGTGTCGACTACCTGTTGAAGGTACTGGATGGACTCGAGCCGGGGCAGTCGGGTCAGTTCCTGGCCTTTGACGGGGAACGCCTGCCCTGGTAAGGCTGCGCGTGGATCGACAATCCATGCGAGCAGGCAAGCGCCTGCCTGTGCCGCTGGAGAGACACGCGTTTGACAAGCGGTTGCTTGCGCTGCTCCGGCAGTGGGCGTTGCGCTATCCGCTTCTCCGGGTCCGGTTTCGCCAGCGATGAAGATTGTACAAAACCTTGACAACACGCAACATGCGGCCTACTTTGTCCGTCAGCGCCGGGCGCCTCGGGTGGGCGCCCGGCTTAGTCGACCGGCCATGACCTCGCGGACACCAGCATTATGAACCTGTTCAGAAAACTGCCGAATTCGGTGCGCGAAGCGCCAGGGCTGGAGTGGGCGATTCTGAAAAAGCTTCCGGTAACCCTGCTGTTCGGCACTCTGTTGCCGCTCGCCATCAGTCTGGGCAATCGGTTCTTCCCGCCGGAGGGAAACCCTGTTCTAATTGCCAAGCACGTGAAAACTGTGGACATCATGGCCATCGCAACCACGCTGACGGTCTGGACCGCAGTTCTGACAGTGGCCATCGGTTGCTTCGTGGTATTGATGATGAAGGGACCGGCTTACGTTGCCGACGCCTACGAACTCGACGACTCCGAGCGTCCCAGAACGCGCTGAGGCGCACAGCCGATCGGAACACGCGCGGCGAACTGAGGGTAGCCGGTGGGTGCTGCAGCGCCCGCTCCGCGGCGCGGATACTCAGGTGTACTCGCGTTGCCGGGCATGGACACGCACCCAGGCGGAGGTAGGTAGTCATGCGTTACGAACGCCTCATTTTCACGCTGCTGGTTCTGTTGCTGCCGCCGACCGTCGCGCGCACCGAAGTTCCGGACGACGAATGGCTCGATGACGATGACGACCTGGAGGCCCGGGTCGCCAGGGTCAACGGCGGCGATCTGGTGTTTCTCAGCACGCCACCGCCGGATCCGGTCCACCACCACCATAGCCGGATCACGCTCGATGCGGACAGCCTGGATAACGGCTGGGTAAGCATGGTTCAGTGTCACAGCAACCTCGATGCCGTGCCCCGGACCCAGGTTGTGTATCACCAGACGCGAGCCCGTGACCTGGCGATCCTGTCCTATGAACATATCGAGCAGGCATGGGTCGAGGGTCATACCGTGCAGCTCGCCGATGTCGGTCATGCGGCCTCGATATGCATTAAGGTGCGCACGCGGACGCTTGAGTTCAATGAAGACGGCAGCTTCAGCCTGCGTGGCGGTCCCTTCATGCGGCGCTTTCTCGATGGCTACTACCCCATGCACGTGTCCATGAACATCGAGCTGCCGCGCGGCTATCTGCGCTTTACCGACAGCCGGCCGCAGCGCCAGGATGGCTTCAGCGTGCGAGAAACCTCCGGTGGCCTGTATGTCGATACCTGGTTCGAGGGAAAACTGTACACGGAACTCCGCTTTGAAGCCGATTTCTGTGATCGGCCAGGCAGTCCGTCCTGCTGAACGCACCGGCGTTCCGACCCTCTCGGGCCGCATTATCAGGAAGCCGCCAGTCGCGACCTGACGCAGCCGATGGGCGTCCGCCTGAGCGCTGCGGCTGATGCCCGGCGGGCGCACTCGACGGAGCGGAATTCGCAACCGTTGGCGCGCGGCGTGAACAGCCCGGGTTGCAAACAGTGCTCGGCTGTCCTTGAATGATGTTGCAGGTTGATGGGTGCCCTGCAGCTGCTATGCATAGGCAACTCCCGTCCCTACAGTGGCGGACAGCCGGGCCCAGACACAACGACAGGGAGGTGAAGATGCGTGAAATTCGCAAGGTGCGCTCGCTGAAGGGTCTCAAGCTGAAAGCCAGAGACGGTGACGTCGGCGCGTTGAAGCAGGTGTTTTTTGACGATCGCGACTGGACGGTGCGCTACCTGGTGGTGAGCACCGGTGTCTGGTTCATGGGCCGCGACGTGCTTATTTCGCCGAAGTCGGTTATCGAAGTCGATCAGGAAACCGATAGCCTGGTGGTCGCGCTGTCCTGTCAGCAGATCAAGGACAGCCCCGAACTGAGCGCCGGCGACACGCCGTCGCGAGAGTACGAAGAGGGCTTTCACGATTACTACGGGTTGGAACCCTACTGGCTGAACGATCCGGCACTGGGTGTGATGTTGTCGGCCGATGCGGTCGAAGCACCGGCGGCCGGCGCGTCGCCGCCGCCGGCAGCGCAGCTGCGCAGCAGCGACCAGATGATCGGCTATGTTATCCAGGCGCGTGACGGCGACATCGGCAAGGTCAGCGACTTTCTGGTCGACGACGAGGTCTGGAATGTTCGCTATCTGGAGGTGGATACGGGCAAGTGGCTGGCGGGCAGACGGGTACTGCTGGCGCCGGCGTGGGTGGATGCGATCGACTGGGTGTCCGGTCAGGTTGGGGTACAGCTGGATTGTGACGTCATCCACAGCGCACCGGAGTATGTTCCGGGTCGACTGCTCGACCGGGATTACGAAATCCGCCTGTTCGCCCACTACGGTAAGACCTGGAGCGAGGATCAGTGACCGGCGCGCCGGAAGTGCGCCCTGCTGGAGCGGTAGGTGCAACAAATTGGACAATAGCTGGACGTGCTGTGCGTCTTCGTCCAAATTGAGCTATGTGGCGTCCGACGCTCGACGCGACGTCTGGCCGGTGGCTCGCAGTGCCTGTCGAACGGCATGCGTGGCTGGTGGCGAGGAATTACGCCAGTGGGGTGCGCCGGGCCCGCTTCCCGGCACGGCTGAAGGAGGCACGGCATGCGCTTCAACAGAGTTCGTCAACTGCTCGGTGCCGCCCTTGTGGCTGTCTCATCGACCCCGCAGGCGAGCGAGCTGAAACCCGGCGACAACGCGCCTGCCTTCGAGCTGCTGGACCAGCACAGCAAGGTACACAGGCTTTCTGATTACCGCGGGCGCTGGCTGGTGGTGTATTTCTACCCCAAGGACGACACTCCGGGCTGTACCACCGAGGCCTGTGAGTTCCGCGACGATGTCGTGACCCTCAAACGCATGGGTGTTGCCCTTCTGGGTGTCAGCACCGACAACGTGGAAAGCCATAAGGAATTTGCCGAGAAATACCATCTCCCGTTCTCGCTCCTGTCCGACCCCCGGGGCGAAGTGGCACGCCAGTACGGATCCCTGATGAGCATGGGACCGCTCAGGTTCGCCAAACGACACACGTTCATCATCGATCCGGATGGCCGCATCGCCAGGATCTACCGCAACGTCCGACCCAGAGAGCACAGCGACCGGATCATTGCCGACCTCGAGGAACTGCGTGCGGCGGGAGCGCGACAAGACTCAAGCAGCTGAGCTAGGCTAAGGGGAACGGCATCGGTAGCGGTACGGCTGTATCGCTGGCTGTATCAGAGGCCGGTCCGCAGCGGAGCTTCGGTCGGCGGGTGCGAAAGCGTGTCCCGGGATCGAAGCTTGTCTTTCAGTGGCACGAAAGGAAGGGGATCAGTATGTCCAACTCGAATGTCGATTATCGCAGGCGCAACCTGTTGAAACTTGCCGCGACGGGTATTGCCGCGGTGCCTTTGAGTGGCTTGATGCTACGCAACAACGTGCACAGCGCAGAGTTGCCGCGACTGAGCGAGGATGACGCGACGGCCAGGGCGCTGAACTATGTGCATGACGCGGCGTCCGCTCCCGCCGATAAACGCAAAGAGGGGAGCTTCTGCAAGAACTGCAATCTCATTCAAAGCACGGAGGGGGAATGGCGCCCCTGCTCTCTGTTTCCCGGCAAAGCGGTCAATGAAAACGGCTGGTGCCTCGGATGGGTCGGCAGAATCTGAGCTGCACGATTCACCGGCGGCCCGGACCGGCTGACGCAGAACGCCGGTTCGGCGTTTGGCTCGGGCACGCCGCAAGTCCGGGGTGCTGCGCCATGCGGTTGGGCGATGCAGGAGCTGGGCGTTTGACCAGCCCGTATAACCCGCGACAGCCGTGGGCGAGGGGCGGAGCGCACGGGCTACCTGCGAGCGGAGATTGTGACCATTAAATTGTGGTTGTCAGTGACGGGCAGTTTCCTGGCAGGCGTTTCCATTGGCGCACTGGGCGGGGCTGCGCTGGTCCAGCGCAGCCCGGATCCGACCCTGGCGGCGCCGGAAGCGCCTGGCGTCACCCGGAGCGCCGGGTTGAATCCGGAGCAGGGCGGTCCGCAACGCGCTGAAAACGCCGCGCGAGCCATTGTGACGTCGCCCGGGAGTGACACCGAAGACCGCTGGGCGCGGGTCGATGAAGCCCTGGCTGCATTGCGGCAACGGGTAGCTGTTCTCGAGCAACGGCTGAGTGAGACGGGGCAGTCGGATCCGGTCGTAGCTGACGGCGAGTCGCGCAGCACCGCTTCGGGTGGAATGAATCAGCAAACCCTGGTAGCCGCCGGAGTCGATCCCGCCACGGCCGCGGAGGTGATGCGCCGCCAGGATCGACTCGAGATGCAGCGCCTGCAGCTGCGTGATCAGGCCAGCCGCGAGGGCTGGCTCAATAGCGGACGCTACGCGGAGGCGCTGCGCGAACTCGACGGCGATGCCGTGGCATTGCGGGAACAGATCGGCGATGCTGCCTACGATCGGTTTCTGTACCTCACGGGTCAGCCGAACCGGGTGGTTGTCGCGTCGGTCATCGAAGATTCACCCGCTCAAATGGCGGGTATCCAGGCCGGTGACCTGGTGCTCGATTATGCCGACAGCCGCGTGTTCGCGTATGCCGATCTGAGCAATGCCACGCGCGCCGGCGAGCCGGGAGAGTACGTCCTGGTGCGGATCCAGCGCGGCGCGGACCTCCTCGAGCTGGCGGTGCCGCGGGGTCCGCTGGGCATCCGTCTGGACCAGGACCAGATCGATCCTGAAGCGGACCGGCAGGGGCTCATGCCGGAATGAGACCAGCCGGTCGACTTGGCCGCTGCACGGGCATGACGGCGTCGGTCATCCAGCAATCCTTGAACTGACCTTCGCTCTGGCGCGAGAGCATCCAGCGGTAGGCGATCTCTTCACCCGCTGCGTCGGTGATGATTACCCTTTGGTAGGCCTGGTCATCAGAAACGGCCAGCGGGCCGTAACGCACGCTGCGGTGATTGAGCAACCGGTCGTAGGGAGCGGAGCGTAGCATCGCGGTGAAACGGACCAGGGGACCGGTGACGCGTTTGTTGTCCGGTGATGCGAAACGATAGGTCAACTCGATTCCCTCATCGAGAAGGCTGTTGTTGCGCAGCGCCTCGACCTGGATGCGAATCACCTCGGAGGGATCCAGCTCGGGGGAAGGCGCAGCAACCTTTGCCTCGTCAGTCGGCCGCGGCGACACCGCAGCGGACAGCAGCAGCGGCACGGCGGCCAACGCCAGGGCGGCGTCCCGCGCGCGGCCGCGCCAATTCACATCAACACCATGATCAGCGCGGCGAGCACGGCCAGCCACTGGAATGCATTGATCACCACGCTTACCAGGTGCAGGCGCCTGAAACGACGCGCAGCGGCGAAGTAGCCGGCAAGCTCGGCGTCACGGGCCCGGTTGATCAGTGGCATCAGCACCTGCCGGGCAATACCAAAACCCGCCAGTACCAGCGCCGCCAGAGCCACTTCCCAGGTCGGCTTGCCGCCGGCGGCCAGGAGGAGGGCCGCCAGCGCCACCAGCACGGTCACTCCCATGCTGAGGTAGTACCAGGGAAATACCTGGCGAATAAAGGGTCCGGCGACTTTCAGCGGCAGTTTCGTAAACACCAGCGGAGTCAGGACCGCTGAGAAGAACGTCATGCCGCCAAACGTCAGTGCCAGGGCGAGTCCGGCGACGAGTTGACTGACGGGGAGTAAGGAGAATGTTTCCACGGCCTGCGATTCCTTCACACGCTGGAGCAACTTGAATCCACTCTGGTGTGACAGCAGCGCGCGGCGACGGTTCCGCGGCTGGGCGGGCCGGCGACTTGCCCCGGCATTATCAGCGGAGATCTGCGCCTGGCTGGGCCTGGCTGGAACCGGATCGGCCTGACGTCTGGCGGGACGACACCCGCGCGCTGTCGAAAGCCTGCAGCAGGAGTGCCGTGAGTTCGTGCATGCGACCGAGCGCAGGGCGCCCGGGGTTCAGTCCCGGCTGCAGCCCGGCGGCCCGCAGCAGCGCGAGGATTTCGGCACGGTGGGTGATTACATGGACCGGTACCTCCCAGCTTGCGTTCGTACCACTCACACTGGCGGGTGGCTGGTGGTCGCCGAGCACGATTATGACCAGGTCCGCGGTCGCGTGTTGCTCCAGGTAACCGGCGAGCCAGGTAAAGCTGTAGCTCAGAGCGTCGGTGTAGGCCGGGCCGAGGTTGGTCCAGTCCGGGGTGCGTGCCAGGCTGGCCTCGAGGGTCCGGGGTTCGAAGGGCCGTTGCGTCAGCATGCGCGCCCAGTTGGCCTGATATGGCGGTGTGGGCCGGAACGGGAGATGGCTGCTGATCGTGGGGTAGAAGACAAACAGCGGCGGGCGCGGGGCTGTGCCGATTTCCAGCTGATCGAGCCTGGCCAGTGCGTACTGGTCCGGTATGCGCCACCAGCCGAATTCCGGGCCATGGTAATCGAGCGCGCGTTCGTCGTAGATCTGTTCGAAGCCATAGAAGGCACCCTCCGGCCAGGCGTGCCGCAGGCCCGGCATCAAGGCCAGGCTGCGGTAGCCCTGCCGGGCAAACCGGTCTGCCAGGGTGTCGCACTCCTGCGTTAACAGCAGCTGGTAGGTTTGCGGGTCGCGCACCTCGACACCCGCCAGGAGACTGCTGTGCGCCAGCCAGGATGAACCCCCGAACGTCGGCGACTCGATGAATGCGGAGACGGCCGCGCGGTGGGTGCTCTGGACCGCCTCTGCCAGGTGTTGCCGACTCGCTGCCAGCGCAGTGCGCAAGGCGGGTTTGTCATAACTGACGGCGCCGTAGGACTCGAGAAAAACCAGCAGCACGTCGGCGCCGGCCAAGCCCGCCAGGTTGGAGGCGGGCAGGCCGGTGCAGGCAACAGCCGCCTGCTGCCCGTCTCTGCTCAGGGCCGCCCAGAGGAAACCGGCCTGCCGGGCATAGACCGGCGTCACCGGGCGGGAGAACCAGCGCTCGGTGTGCAGGCCCAGGCCAGGGGCGGCCAGGTAAAGCATCAGCACGCCTGCCGCCAAAGCGCCCTGGGCACGGCGTGCTCCGGTCTCGGCCAGCCCCGCCCATACGCGACCCAGCGCCCAGCGAAGCACCAGGAACAGGCCTCCCGTCAGCAGCACCAGTCCCAACGCGATCAGCGCCACCAGCCAGGCAGGCGTCACCTGGGCCAGCATGGCCGCAACCCCGGGCAGGTGCTGGGCATCCCAGTAGAGGTTGACGGGGCGTCCGAACAGGGCCGGCGCAGTGACCTGTGCGTAGCGTCCCAGGGTGAGCAAAGTGAGAACAAACGCCAGCCAGCCGACCAGACGCTGCGCAGGCGGGTGCCTGAGTTCTGCATACAACGTCAGGGCGAGCAGCAGCAGCGCGATCTCGAGCGAGAATTTGTGATGTGTGGTGACCCAGGGTGTGGGCCAGACGTTCTGCAGCGTCAGCGCGAGGTTCAGCAGGAACACCGCGAGAGCCAGCTTGAGCCAGGCCCCGCGGCGTCTGGCCACACGCATGCTATTGCCGACGGGCTTCGAATTCGATGATCAGCTCCACCTCATCACCCACCCAGCCGTTGTCCACGGCATAGTTCATTCCGTAAGCGCTGCGGGTGATGGTACCGCGCGCCGAGACGCCCATGACATAGGGTTTTGCACCCAGCAGACCGCCGCCAAAGGGATATTCGCCGCTCTTGTTCCAGGTCGCTTCCAGCGTCAGGGGCCGGGTCTTGCCCAGCAGTTCGAGTTGGCCGGCAATCTGGAAGGTCTTGTCGCCGGTACGGCGGGCACTCTGTGCCGTGAATACCATCTGCGGGAATTCCTTGCTGTTGAGAAAATCGGCGCTGCGCAGGTGGTCATCGCGTTTCTGCTGATTGGTGAATACGCTGGCGGTGTCCACCGTGACCTTCAGGTCCGTCAGTTCGCCGCTCTGTTCGTCGAAAGTGAAAGCGCCTTCGGCTTTGCGAAACAGTCCGAGCGTACGGGCATAGCCTATGTGGTCGACCAGAAAGCCGATGCTCAGATGCTCGGGGTCGATCTGGTAGCGCGCCGGTTCGGCCTGTGCGGCGGGCGGTGCGAGCACCAGCAGGGCGGTGCCGACCAGCAAAGCCGCGGTGCGGGCAAACCCGGACAGGCGGTATTGCAGTAGCGAACGTGTAGCTTTCATGATCTCGCCTCCTCAGCGTTGCGTCTTGCCCGGCGGGCAAGCCAGATGACATCGAGTGAAAAAGACCACACCAGCAGCAGTAAGCCGAGCGCTGCCGCTGTCTGGCTCCAGGGTGGGATGACCGGCGGCAGCAGACAGAAGATGAGCGTCAGGATCTGTACTACGCACACCGTCTGGCGGCGTCGGCTGGGCGCCAACGGGCGCCGCAGCCAGTCGAGCACAGCGCCTGCCGCGATGAAAAGGTAGCGCAGCAGGCCGGCCAGCAGCACCCAGTATCCGGCCTTGTCGAAGCGCCACACCAGCAGCGCCAGTGCCACGATCAGCAAGGCATCGGTCTCCATATCGAAGCGCGCGCCGAAGGCGCTGCTCAGGTCCAGGCGGCGCGCGAGCCAGCCGTCCACCCCATCGAGTGCGCTGGCCAGCAGGGCGACCCCGACGGCCAGCCAGGCGCCCGTCGGCGTGGCGGCTTCGGCCGCCAGGCCGAACAGCAGGGCGACCAGGGCGGCGCGCACCAGGGTGACCTGATTAGCAGCGCCGAAACACGCCAACGCGGGTCGTCGCGCCAGGCTCGCGAGCAGCACCGTCGTTCCCACCAGGTAGGCGGTCAGGGATGCCAGGACAAACACAACCCTCATGCCGAGCAGTTGCTGCAGCCCCGCAGGCCAGGGCTGAGCAGCACCAGCAGGCCGAGCAGACAGTTGGCCAGGGCGCTCGAACAGCGGGCAGGCGGTCCTGTCAAGGTTTGCCTCGGGCTGCTCATGGCGGTGTACCGGGCGCTTGGTCCATACGTCGGAAATGCTACACTAAGCCCGCCGCCGCTACGACCCGAGCTGCGGTCCGGGAGCACAGGGCAGCGCGACAGACGCAGACAGAAACCCATGACCACAGACCAGGCACACGCGTACTGGGTGACGGCGCCCGGTCAGGGCGCCCTGCGCGAGGAGCCCTTGTCCCGGCCAGGTCCCGGGCAGGTGCTGGTTCGCACCCTCTACAGCGGTATCAGCCGGGGCAGCGAGGCGCTGGTATTCCGCGGTGAGGTCCCGGTCAGCGAGTATCAGCGCATGCGCGCACCGTTTCAGATGGGCGAGTTCCCGGCCCCGGTCAAGTATGGCTACATCAATGTCGGTGTCGTGGAGCAGGGTCCCGCGGCACTCGTGGGGCGCACCGTGTTCTGCCTGTATCCTCACCAGACCCGCTATGTGGTTCCCGCCGACGCCGTGCATCCGCTGCCCGACAGCGTGCCGCCCGGGCGGGCGATACTCGCGGCCAACCTGGAGACCGCGGTCAACGGTCTGTGGGACAGCGGCGCACGCATCGGCGATCGCATCTACGGTCATCGGCGCCGGCACCCTGGGCTGCCTGGTGGCCTGGCTGGCGGGCCGCATACCCGGCTGCACGGTGGAGCTGGTGGACCTGAACCCGGACCGGGCCGAGGTGGCTGCGGCGCTCGGGGTCGCCTTCGCCGCTCCGCAACAGGCGAGCGCCGAAGCCGACTGCGTCATCCACACCAGCGGCAGCGCCGCGGGCCTGCAGCTGGCCCTGGAGCTCGGCGCCTTCGAAGCGGCGGTGACCGAGCTGAGCTGGTTCGGCGACAGCCAGGTACCGCTGTCCCTGGGCGCCGCGTTTCACGCCCGGCGCCTGACCCTCCGCTCATCCCAGGTCAGCGCCGTGGCCACGGCGCAGCGTGCACGCTGGGACTCGCAGCGGCGCATGCAGCTGGTCATGCAACTGCTCGGCGACGCGGCGCTGGAGATACTGATCACGGGGGAGAGCGCGTTCGCCGACCTGCCTGTTCTGATGCCCAGGCTGGCCGCCCAGCCGGGGCGAACCTTGTGCCATCGCATCGTCTATGAGTGAATTACGACCTCGACAGGAGCCGCCGTGTACAGCGTAACCGTGCGCGACCATTTCATGATTGCCCACAGTTTTCGTGGTGAGGTGTTCGGCCCGGCCCAGCAGCTGCACGGTGCCACCTATGTGGTGGATCTGGAGCTGCGCCGCGCCGAGCTGGATGCCGACGGCGTTGTGGTCGATATCGGTCGCGCTGCCGACCGCCCTGCGCGAAGTGCTTGCCGAATTCAATTACCGCAACCTGGACAGCGAGGCGAGCCTGGCGGGTAAGAACACCACCACCGAAGTTCTCGCAGGTGAGATCTTCCAGCGCATGGCGCACCGGATCCGCGCCGGTGTGCTGGGCGACTCGGCGCAGGAACTGGTTTCCATGCGCGTTACCCTGCACGAGTCCCATATCGCCTGGGCCGCTTTCGAGGGCGAGCTGACCTGCTAGTGTACTCCGCCACTGATATTGGCCCATTCAGAGTTCTCCCACGAGGGCAGGCACCAACCGCAGGCGCTTCAGGCGAGGCGTACCCCAAGGGCACTTCCTTCGGGCGCGATCCCGCAGGGAATGGCTAGTGCCGGCACTGGACCTCATCCAGCCGGGCGACCCGTCCACACTGACCGGTGGCTACATCTACAACCGGCGTCTGCTCGAGGTGCTCGCCGCGCGTGACTGGCGTACCACGGTGCATCGCCTGGACACCAGCTTTCCGACCCCGACGCCGGCTGCGCTGGAGCAGGCTTGCCGGGTGCTTGCCGCCATTCCCGCGCAGCGCCTGGTGCTGGTCGATGGTCTGGCGCTCGGTGGCATGCCGGACCTGATCGAGCGGCAAGCGCAGCGCCTGCATCTGGTGGGACTGATCCATCATCCCCTGGCTCTGGAAACCGGCTTGCCCGCCGCGACGGCGGCGGCTCTGCAGCAGGCCGAACGCCGTGCCCTGGCGGCGGTGCGCGGTGTCATCGTCACCAGCCGCGCCACGGCACGGGCGCTGGCGGACTACGCTGTCCCGGCGGAGCGTATCGGCGTCGTGGAGCCGGGCACGGATCGAGCACCGGCCGCGCGCGGCTCCGGTGGCGGGCCGCTGGAGCTGCTGTGTGTCGCGACCGTGACACCGCGCAAGGGTCACGCAGTGCTGATCGAGGCGCTCGGCCGTCTCACGCAACATCGTTGGCGCCTGACCTGTGTCGGCAGCCTGCAGCGTTGTCCCGCCACGGTGGCGGCATTGCGCCGCCAGATCAGCGCACTGCGGCTCGACGCGTCGGTCAGGCTGCTCGGCGAGGTGGATGCCGCAAGCCTCTCCAGCTGCTACCAGCGGGCCGATCTGTTCGTACTGCCTTCCTATCACGAAGGCTATGGCATGGCAGTCGCCGAGGCGGTGGCGCACGCGCTGCCGGTTGTCAGCACCCAGGCCGGCGCCCTGGTGGAGACGCTGCCGGCGGGCGCCGGCGTGCTGGTGCCGCCCGGCGACAGCGCTGCGCTGGCAGCTGCGCTTGACCGCCTGCTGGTGGAGCCGGAGCTGCGACAGCGGCTGGCACAGGGGGCTGCCGCGGCGCGCGCTGCACTGCCCGACTGGGCCCAGGCAGGCCGACGCTTTGCCGCTGAAATCCAGCGTCTGGTGCCGGCGTGAGCGCGTTCTCCTCGACCTGGCTCGATTTGCGCGAGGCGGTCGACGCGGTCTCCCGGGCGACACTGCCCGCCGACCTGCTGGCGCGCAGGCGCGCGGACCGCGGGCCGCTGCACATTATCGATCTGGCGTGCGGCACCGGCGCCAACCTGCGCTACCTCGCGCCGCGCCTCGGCGGTGAGCAGCACTGGACGCTGATCGATAACGACCCCGTTCTGCTCGCTGCAATGCCGTCCCGGCTGGCGGCGTGGGCGAGCGCGGGTCACGCCCGCTTTGTCCGCGAGCGGGCGGGGGCGATGGTACTCAGGGCGCCGGGATTCGAGTGTCGCGCCCGCACCCGGGTCCTGGATCTGGCCGGCGGCCTGGAGGCGCTCGATGTCGGCGCCGTGCAGCTGGTGACGGCATCGGCGCTGCTCGATCTGGTATCCATGCCCTGGCTGGAGGCACTTGCCGGCTATTGTCGCCGGCTGGGAGCCGGGGTCCTGTTTGCGCTGACCTACGACGGGCGCATGAGCTTTGCTCCGGCTGCTGAGGGAGACCAGCGCATGCTTGAACTGATCAACCGCCATCAGCGCACCGACAAGGGCTTCGGGCCGGCGCTGGGTCCGGCAGCCGTGCGCACCGCCTCGGAGCTGTTTGCCGGGCTGGGCTATCGCATGCACGCCCAACAGAGCGACTGGCGGCTGGGCCCCAACGCGTCAGCGCTGCAGAATGCCCTGATCGACGGCTGGCTGGCCGCCGCCGTTGCGATAGCGCCCGGCGCGGCAGCACAACTGCAAGCCTGGAGCCGGCTGCGCCGCGCGCAGATCGAGCATTCCCGTTTAACCATGACCGTGGGTCATGTGGACATTGCCGGTTGGTTGCCATGAATCGGCGGCCACTCGCGCACTGGCAGTTGACCGGCTTGTATCCAGCCGCTTGCCGGAGTGACTCAAGTGTCGTAAGCCGCCCTGCGGCCGATTCGGACTAGAGTATGCGCGACAGGCCCAGGCGAGTGTCGTCTCCGCTGTCAGCCTGTTTGCGGCTCGCGCGCAGGTCGAAGTCGTACAGGATATCACCGCCCATGCGATAAATGCGGTGCTCGGGTCTGAGGCAGTCGCGCAGACGCGGCGAGGCCGCGAGCTGTATTCCCGGACGACCGGCTCCGATCAGCAGGGGTGCAACTGCAATCTGCAGCCGGTCCAGCAACTGTGCCTGAAGGAAGGCGGATACCGTGGTGCCGCCGCCTTCGACGAAGACCGCGTAACAGCCGCGCTCGTGCAGCGTTGCGAGCAGCTCATCGAGCGCCAGTTGCCCTCCGGGCGCCCTGACTTCGACGACCTGAGCTTCGCCGACACGGGCCGGCTCCGCCGTCTCGCCTGCGCCACTGTGTATCAGTAGCGTGGGCGCCTGCCCGTCGGTAAATACCCCGTGATCGGATTGCAGGCGACGGTTGGGATCCAGGATGACACGCAGCGGATTGCTGCCCGGCACCCGGCGCGTCGTCAGGCGCGGATTGTCGGCTGCCACCGTTTCGGTGCCGACGATGACGGCGTCGCACAAGGCGCGGACGCGGTGCAGGTGGGTAATATTCTCCGGCCCGGTCACATAACAGGAATCGCCCGCACTGGTGGCGATGTAGCCATCCAGGCTCTGGCCCAGATGTCCGAGCGTGACGGGTCGGTCGGCGCATGCCTGGCAGAGCGGCAGGTAGAGCGTCAACAGTTCGTGTGCTGCCGAGGAAAGTTTTCCGGCCGGCAGCCAGCCGTCTCGGGGTCGCCAGCGGAGCAGGGCGTCCGGCGCGTCGGCCGCCACCGGCTGCAGCGTACCGCTCCGGTCGAGACTGTAGGTTGTGGTTTCACTGTGCGGTTGCATCTCACGTGTCAGACGCGAGGCCTCCAGCAGGGCCGCCCAGACCCTTTCGAGATCGTCTACAGAATCGGATTGTTGCGCTTGGCGTGTGGAAGGCATGGGCATGTCAGTGTGGTCAATCCCGCAGGTAGCTTAACTTGTTCCAGTGCACGCGCTGCCGGCCTATTGGTAGTACAAGCTGTCCGACTCGCTCGTCAGCCAGGCCAGCACGATGGCCGCAGCGCCGGGAATGGCGCCCACTACCACCAGATAAACCGGCTGCAGGGTCTGGCGCAGCAGGCCTGCGCCCGCGGGCAGGCGACTACTCAGCGAGTCGGCGAAAAAGATCAATACCAGCGGTGTCAGGGTCCAGGGCGAGACATCGGTGAGCAGCAGGGCAAGAAACGCCAGGGCGAGCACAGCCATTCCACCCCCGAGCAGGCCTGCGGCGCGGAACGGGTATCTTGGCTTTGGCCAGTTCCACAACAGAAAGCCGCCCAGTGCCGCGGCGAGGGCGAAGCCGAGTTCCGCAATCGACAGCGAACCCTCGATGACGGCGACGCATCCGAGGCTCGACGCGGCTACCAGAAACATGATCGGCGCACTCGTGTCATGGCTGGGGCGGTTCGCGAGCCGCAGGATAATCGCCAGCCCCGCGAGCGAGATGCCGGCCAGCAGCCAGAGGGTGTCGCGGCCATCCAGCTGGGGCCAGGCCAGCCAGAGGAAGGCTGCTGCCATCCAGAGCAGCCCCCATAGCCACAGCAGGCGGGTCGATGCAGTCCGCAGGTCCAACAGCAGCCCCAGCAACAGCCCGCCGGCCGTCAGGTAGAAGAATTTCTGCATACCCGTGTGCGCCGGCCAGACGGGTGCGCCAAGGATAAGCACGCTGCTGATGAGCAGCGCGATGCCCACGGCGCCCGCCGCCGTGCGTATACCGGCTGCGCTGCCGCCAACAAGTCGCAGCACGGCGGTCAGCACAAAGGCGCTGGTTAGCGGGAGCATGCCGCTCTGGATGGCCGGGTGTCCCAATTCCATGCGATGGCTGCCTGCTTTGGTGAGACGAAGCTGTGATGGTTCCGGGTGCAGGCAGTATATACCGTGGCCGAACGCCGCCGAAAGGTCCGTCCGCCGGGCAAGTGAGGGCGGGTCTGTGCCGATGCGGCTCACGCGGGCGCGGCATCGCAGGCGGGAAACGCCGGCAGGCTGGCCCGCTGGTGCTCAGGGGCGACGAAGGACGCCAGGTCGGCGCGCACCTCGCCAAGCCGATCCAGGAACGTTGCGCGCTGCCGGGCAGTCAGGGTCGTGGTGAGTCCATCCAGCAACTGGACAAAACCCTGCCTGGCTGTGCGCCAGCGTTGCCTGTAGTCAGCCGACTGCCCGTCCAATTGTACCCACCAGTCTGTGAGATAGGCGCGCAGGGTTGGTGCGTCGGCACCGGCCTCGAGCATGCTCAACAGTTTGTCGGTCTGCTGCGCCCGATAGGCGAGCCACGGCGCGCTGAGATCGGGGATGCGCTCGACGGCGTCCCGGATCTGCTGTCGCTGGCTGTCATTCAATCGCCCCGTCCACTCCTCGATGCGTTCGATGAAGCGCTGCTCGCGCGCCGTCTGCCGCTGCTGCAGATCCGGGTCGAGGTAACGTCGTGCTGCATCCTGCTGGCGTTTCGCCGTGTACTCGGCGAGGTGGCTCACCTGGGTGGCGTCGAGCCCCGCCAGCAGCGGGACCGCGAGTTGGACAGCAAGCTGCGCATGGCGCTGATAGAGGAGGCCGGCAGCATCGACCAGACAGGCGGCATCCGCCCCGGCACCTGACTCGCCGACGCTGCCGGCGGCCAGGTCCAGGTAGGCGATGACCAGCGGCAGCTCCTGTTCGCGGTGGCGCTGCAGCGTGGTTTCCAGCAGCGGTCGCCAGCGGTCGCGCTGAGCGCTGTTCGCAGCGACCGCCTTCCAGGCGTAGTAGCCCAGCAGCCGGTCCCCATTGCGGTAGGCGAACTCGGTGCGGCTGCAGGCGGCGCCGGTTGCGATCAGCACTGCAATGACAATGAGACGTAACATGGGCAGAGTTCCGGCGGCAATACTCGCTCTGACAGCACCAGCTGCTGCGGGTTCCGGGTCCCGATGGGAGGGCTGGAACGGCAGGCGTGCTGTGCCGTTAGCGCCAAGTAGTTCTTGATATATCCCGCAGAACAAACAAACTGCCCGATCGGACGCAGTGGGCCCGTTGGGGCAAACCAGGCGGTGGTGATCTAGCCCTGGGGTCCGGCTCTGCGCGGCCACACAGGAGGGGCTAGAGGTGGCTTTCTACGGGGCGAAACGATCGCCCCATACCAGGACGCGAATGGAGTGCGTACGGCGAAAAGCCCCTCAACAATTGCCGTTACCGGACACAGAAAATCCGCTGGAACGGGGTTCCTGAACGGGGATAACCGGCCAAAACCGGTCACCGAACTCGACAGAAAAGTGGCCCCCGAAGGAGCCGCTGTTGGGACCCCTTATGGCAGGCGACGAGAGGGATAACGTTCTCTTTACTCAGCCCGTCCCTGAACCGCCTGCCTGATCCTATCGCCTGTCCGTACCCGTAGACCAGCGGCTTCACAATCCCATGTGGTAGTGCCTCTCGTGAGCCGGATGGAAACGCTCCGATCCGTGCTGAGGTTGTAACAATTTACCTTGCTGGCATCGACGCCGGTTACCGCGCCCCCAACGTGTTCTGATCCATCAGCGGTACCGGTCACAATCTGCCGGATTTTATCGCCTGGCTCGACTTTTATCCGGCGGCATCGCAATCCCATGCGCTGTCATCTGGTGCAGGAACACGAACCCGTTGCCCGGTGCTCTTGTTATCGCAGCGTATGGTTCTGGGAATCAGGCCTGTGACTGATCCCGCCAACAGCATCGCTTGGAGGATCGAGTCGGGCAATCCACTCTGCAAGTTCAGCATCGGGGACGGAGCCGTGGCCGACAATGGTCAAACCATCCGCAGAGACGCTGTTTGCACTCACAAGCGTCCAGCCAGTCAAAACGATACCGGCATCTGTCAACAGTTCCTGAATGCTCCGCATCCCATGGTTGGCATCCCAGATGAACGCTTCTCGAAACCCGCTTGAGGCGGAGTTGCCCGTACCCACTACCACGCTGCCGTCAGCGGACACACTGAGCGCACGGCTCGTCGTGCCGCCGGGCAGAAACCCTATGCCCACCATGCCGGTAGCTTTCGTCCAGCGGAAGGCCTGGGGGCCGCTTTCCCCTACCACGACGGACCCGTTAGCGGAAACATCATATGCTCTGCTAGAGGTAACGCCAGGCAGAAAGCCGAGCCCTACCATGCCCGAGGTTCTCGTGAAGCGGAAAGCCTCAAGTCCACTTTCGCCTACCACCACTTTACCGTCCCAGGAAACACTCCGCGCAATGCTGTCGCTGGCCCCGGGCAAAAAGCCTAGCCCCACCATACCTCTCGCTTCCGTCCAGCGGAAGGCCTTATCGCCCGAGTAATACCCTGTCGATCTCCCGACCACCACAGCCCCGTCAGCGGATGCAGCGTCTGCCAACGAAAAGTCGTCACCGGGCAGAACGCCCAACTACGCACCCGGTGGCTTCTGTCCACACGAAGGCTTGCATGGCTCCGGTTTCCCCTACCGCCACGTTGCCGTCAGCAGACACACCCAAGCCCGATTGGCAACCCAGGTCTACTGGGCCGGTGGCTTCAGTCCAGCGATAGCCCGTAAAGTGGGTGCCAACTCTGCCGGTCCCAACCACTACCGAACCGTCAGCAGAGACGCCTTCGGGGTCGCTCCAGCCATACCCGAAACCAGGTATTTCCTGGAAAGATATGGCCTGCGCCGTTGGTCCGGTAAGTGACGTAAGGCCTAGTGCGCATGCCGACAGCATGCCCAAAAAACGTGATTTCATGATTTCTCCCCCGTTGTTCTGATTTCCTATTGTTCAGGCCATCCAGGCCTTCTTTCGACTGGAATCAACTGAGACTACTCCTTCGGGGTATCACACCATCAAGGTTTCCACGAAAGCAGGTTCCTGGCTCAATGTCTCATTAGGTCGACAATTGTTAAGGCTTGTCAGACGCCTGCCCGTTGAGTGCTTGCGTCGATTGACAGGCCTGCCGCTGGGGCAGGCATCTTACAACCCTTAACAGAACAAGACGTTCATCCTCAGAAGAAAACGGCTCCCGAATGAGCCGTCTCAGTCACTCAAAGATCGTAGTATTCCTCGTCCCAGAACTGGCCGGCACTGACCCGGCGCGCCGAAGTGAGGTGGTTCACCAGCTCGCCCAGGGGATAGCGGGCCAACAGGGCTTCTATTTCCGCTGGCGTCATGCGCGCCTGCCCGGCCAATGCGCTCGGACTGTCGTCGGAATCGTCATCCATCTGCATCAGGAAGGGGTTGTCACAGGCGGCCTCGATGCCGGTCTCGGAGATGGCCGCGTAGTGCCGCTTGCGGTCTTCCGACTGCAGGCGCTGGATGAGGATGGAAAACTCCGCCCAGGGCTCCATGGGATACAGTTCCAGTAAGGCGATGAAATTCTTCAGCCACGCGGGAGGATCGATGAAAAGGGACTGGCGCTTCTCGTTCAGGCGGCGGATATGTTCCTGGCAGGCTTCGCTGGGATCGTGCTGATCCAGGTCGTGCTGGAACTGCTCTGTCAGTACGATCAGCCGAACCAGAAAATCCCGGCAGGCCGCCTTCTCCACCGAGTTGAAGAGCGCCAGTTCCTCGGGCGTGATGGAACGGGTGCGATACCTGCGGCGTTCCTGCTCTTCCTCGCTGATGACGCGTTCGCCCTCGATGGGCTCCAGTTCTAGATCCACCCCGCACCTCGCAGCAGCCAACACGGGCTACAACCTCATTTAACCAATGTATCGGCAAGGCCGGGGAGTAATTCAGGGCATTTCATGACCGCCGCGGAGTTGTCATGACGTGCGAAACCTCGCTGTGCAATTCTGCAGAAGACCATGTCCACATGATCAAACACGAGTTGTCTGCGGACAACAGTCACCTCAAAACAACCTATACTATTTTCAACGATGGCAAGTTTGAGAAAGACTCTATCTATCACTTCGACCGGAAATAGTGACGAGCCCAAAAGGATGGAGGCTGCCTCAATGTTAGTCATTGTGTCTAAGGCGGGCATGCCAGGACTAATCAGAATACCTGGGTGAGCGATGTCTGCCGTCTCATCGCAGAGACGGCCGTTCGGGGTCGCTCCTGTTTCCGCGGAACGCCCACTCCTGGCCGATTATCCGCGTTCAGGAACCTCGTTCCAGCGGAAGTTTCTGTGTCCGGTAACGGTAATTGTTGGGGGCTTTTCGCCGTATGTACCCATTGACATCCTGGTATGGAAGCGATCGCTTCACCCTCGAAAGCGGTCTTCAGGCTCCCCGTAAAGCATAGAGCGGGACCCCGTGGCCAGGCTACGCCCGCCTGCATGTCATCAGGGAACGTCTGTCTTGTTAACGCAGAGTGTCAGAGGTAAGTCCCAGCAGGCTGAGGAGTTGCGCCATGTCGCGGACTTCGGCGTGGTGAGCAACAGCGGGTTTGGGCAGCTCGCCGCCGCGGTTCATCCAGATCACGGTCACCCCCGCCGCCTGAGCGCCGGCGAGATCGGTTGCCGCTTCGTCACCGATGTGTGCGAGTTGTGCAGGTGTCACCCCGGCGCGCCGGCAGGCTTCCTGGAACATGCGCGGATGGGGCTTGGCCTTGCCGGTGGACGCCGCGGACAGCGAAAAGTCGAACAGGTGACCGAGCCCCAGACGCTCGACGTCGGCATTGCCGTTGGTGAGCGTGCCGAGGCAATAGCCTGCGTCCCGTAGGCTCTGCAGTGACGGCTCCACGTCGCTGTAGAGGGTGACGCGGTGGCGCGCCTCCAGGAATACGGCAAAGGCCGGTTCGACCAGGCTGTCATCGTAACCGGCGGTTTCCGCCGCGATGCGCAGCGACCTCTTGCGCAGCGTATTGACGTCGTGGCGCAGCTCGGGGCTGCGCTGCAGCAGATCGCGGCGCAGCTGCTGCATGGCCTCGATACTGTAACGCCGCCCGATGCGCGGGTAGTGTTCGGTCAGCCAATTGTACAGCGACTGCTCGGCCGCCCTGAGCACCGGGCGGTTATCCCAGAGTGTGTCGTCCAGATCGAAGGTGAGAGCACGGATCTTGTCATGCATGGTTGAGATATCCAGTCAGGGGGAACGCTGACTCATTGCACTAAGCTACCCGTCGCTACCCGCCTGACGACATACCGCAGGTTGGGCTGAGCACCGCGAAGCCCGACGCGTCGGCCTGCTCACGCTCAGAGCTTGAGCAGCCCAGCATCCCATACTTCCACGGTCGTGTGGGGCCGCAG
Source organism: uncultured Gammaproteobacteria bacterium (assembly GCA_963695455.1). Classification (GTDB taxonomy): domain Bacteria; phylum Pseudomonadota; class Gammaproteobacteria; order DSM-19610; family DSM-19610; genus Thiogranum. The sequence continues at coordinate 27,760 of CAVOGN010000001.1, forward strand.
TTGTGTTGGGCTTCGCTACGCTCAGCACCAACCTACCCGTCGCTACCTGCCTGACGACATACCGCAGGTTGGGCTGAGCACCGCGAAGCCCGACGGGTCGGCTGGCTCACGCTCAGAGCTTGAGCAGCTCGGCATCCCACACTTCCACGGTCGTGTGGGGCCGCAGTTGTGTTGGGCTTCGCTACGCTCAGCACCAACCTGATCCACGGCGCAGGTCACCGCGCCCGCATGGTATTCGAACCGTCGCTGGGACATACTATCGGATCATGAAACAACCACCTGTGACCTGCAGGGTCGTCACGCCGGCGCTCGTGGCGATCCTTTCCATCCCTGTGGCTTTTGCCCAGCAACAGCCGCAGCCCGCACCTTCCGGCCCCCGGTACGAAGACGATAGCGTGTTTGTCCGCATTGTGCAGCGTTCTCCCGAGCAGCTGACGGCATTCTACCTCGGGCGTCAATTCAACCCGGCGGCGATCGAGCAGATTCTGGACACCTGCTTCGTCACACCGATCATCCGTAACAAAACCTTTGATGTGTTGTGGCTGGAGCTGGACAACTGGCAGTTCAGCCGCGGCGATGAAAAGATTCCGCGGATAAAACGAAACTACTGGCCGCAGCGCTGGGACCAGTCGGACCTGCCGCAGGCGCAGCGTTCGACCTTCGGCTGGACACTGATGCCGGAAGTGCGCGACCTGCGCCCCGACGAGAGTGTCGGTGGCAGCGTGGTGATACCCTGGCAAGAGCAGCCCTTCACGCTCAAGATGATTTTTCGTACCGGCGCCGATCAGCAGGGTCCGCTCAAAACCATCGTTTTCGAGGATATCCAATGTCTAACCGACACGCCCTGAGCCACGCAGTTGTGTCCGCCTGCCTGTGGTTCGCCGCGCTGCCCGCGCTGGCAGGGGAACAGCTGCCGAAGGGGCTGCTGGTGCTCGATGGCCGTGAGGCCCCGCCGCTGGTTCTCAACGACCTGGACGGCGAGCGCTGGGATATCAGTGCAGCACGCGGGCGCTGGCTGTTTGTGCATTTCTGGGCCACCTGGTGTGGCCCCTGCCGTAAGGAAATGCCGACCATTCAGGCGATCTTTCCGAAATTCGCTGCGTCGCAACTCGAGATTGTGCTGATCAACACGGCGGAATCGGAAGACACCGTGTTCGCCTTCCTGGCCGAAGTGGCGCCGGATATCACACCGCTCATGGACAGCGATGGTCTGGTCACCGAGCGATGGCAGCCGCGCGGTCTGCCGGCAACCTTCTTTGTCGACCCCGAAGGGCGGCTGCAGTACCTGGCGCTGGGCGGGCGCCCCTGGGACAGCCCCGAATACCTGGAGTTCGTGCAACGCCTGGTCCGGCAGTAGCATGTTGAAACTATCGGCGCTGGTGGTATTGGTAGGTCTGGTTACCGGCTGCGCATCCGCGCCGCCGCCTCCACCCCTGTCCTTCATCGAACTGACCATCACCGACGCTCATCGGGCGATAAAAAAACAGCGCATCACCTGCGAGCAACTCACGCGGCGTTACGTCAAGCGTATCAAAACCTACAACAAGGTCGGCGGGCTCAATGCCATTATCTATATCAATCCAAATGCGCTGCAACGCGCCCGGGCGCTGGACAAACAGTATGCGGCAGACAAGTCCCTGAAGCGTCTGCATTGCATACCGGTTATCCTCAAAGATAACTTTGACACCGCCGACATGCCCACCGAGGCCGGTTCCATCGCCCTGCGGGGCTCCACCCCCCGGATGATGCCTTCCTGGTGAGACGCCTGCGCAACAACGATGCCATCATTGTTGCCAAGGCGAACATGGGCGAATGGGCTTTCAGCCCCTACGAGACTGTCAGTTCGACCCACGGCATCACGCGCAACGCCTACGACACCGAACGGGTACCGGCCGGTTCCAGCGGCGGCACCGCCTCGGCGATCGCCGCCAATTTCGGCATTATCGGCATGGGTACCGACACCGGCAACTCGATACGCGGCCCCGCCTCGCACCTGGCGCTGGTGGGCATTCGCCCGACCCTGGGCGCCACCAGCCGCGACGGTATTGTACCGCTACTGGCGAATCGCGATGTCGGTGGGCCCCTGACGCGCACCGTGACCGACAGCGCTATCGTCTACTCGGTAATCGCCGGCGTGGATCCCGCCGACCCGCTCACCGCGGCCGCGGCAGGGCGCGTCAGAGCGGACTACCGCGACTACCTGATACCCGATGGCCTGAAGGGTGCCCGGCTTGGCGTGCTGCGCGCGCTGGTGGACCGCGGTGACGCCGACTTCGAGGTGCTTGACACCATGGATCGGGCTATCGAAGAGCTGAAAGCCGCCGGTGCCGTGATCGTCGACCCATTCGAAATTCCCGACTTCGAACGGCTGCGACAGGCGACCGGTTTCTGCAGCCGCTTCAGGTACGACCTGGAAAACTACCTGGCCACGCTGGGCAGCAGGGCGCCGATAAGCTCGCTGGATGAGGTCAAACGCGACGGGCTATACCTGCCCGCAAGCGAACAGGCGATGGAATGGGCGCTGGCCGTCAGGGGACCACCCGAGGCCCAGCAGCCGCCCTGCGTCGACGTCGACGGCGACCCACGCCGAAAACGGTTTCTGCTGGCCGTAGTGCAGGCCATGGACGCCGCCGACCTGGACGCCATCATCTACCCGAGCTGGAGCAACCCGCCGCGCAGAATCGGGGACCTGGAAAGCCCGCATGGCAACAACAGCCCCGTTATCGCGCCGCACACCGGTCAGCCGGCGATCACCGTACCGATGGGTTTCACCAGCGATGGGCTGCCCCTGGGGTTGCAGTTTCTGGCGCGGCCTTTCGATGAACACAAGCTGTTCCAGTTCGCTTTCGCCTACGAACAGGCGACCCGGCACCGCAGGCCGCCAAACGGATTCGGTCCGCTGGATTAGAACGGTGTCCGGCCGCCTGAACTAACACAACAGGGTGTTTCTGCGTCGTTCCCGCTCGGCGGCCTGAGGCAGGGCAGGGGCCTGATTCGCCGCATCGGGCGACCTATCCATTAGATTCGATGTGTGTTTGCGGAGTTTTCCAGCGTCCGCGTGGCGCGTCCGGGCCGGATCTGCCCGCGGCGCCGGGGGCCGTCAGCAGTTGACACAGGCGATTCAAGCGTGGGACAAATGGAATCACCGGAACCTGCGCAGTTTGCTCAGGCTGCCGAAACCCTGCAGGGAAGAGCTTGATTTGCATTTGATCAACAGGGAAGCCGCGCACCCGGAAGCGCCTGCTGCTTACCACTGCCGGGGGAGATTCAGGCATGGCTATCCATGTGGCCATCGATCACAAGACGGTTTACCGCTACGACCGGCCGGTCCGGCTGTCACCGCATGTGATCCGCCTGCGCCCCGCACCCCATACCCGTACCCCGATCCACCACTACCGGCTTGACATCGAGCCGCCCGATCATCGCATCTACTGGCAGCAGGACCCGTTCGGCAACACCCTCGCGCGGGTGGTGTTCCCCGAGCCGGTGCACGAGCTGCGCGTGGAGGTGCAACTGATCGCCGAAATGACGGTGATCAATCCGTTCGACTTTTACGTCGAGCGCTATGCCGAACACTATCCGTTCCGCTACGACGTCCTGTTGCGGCAGGAACTCGAACCCTATTTCGAGCTCACCGAAAGCGGCCCGCGCCTCATGGAGTGGCTGGCGGGGGTGGATCGCAGCAAGCGCCACATCGTCTATTTCCTGGTGGATCTCAACGCCCGCCTGCAGAAGGACATCGATTACAGCGTGCGGCTCGACCCGGGTATCCAGAGCTGCGAGGAGACGTTTGAGAAAGGTATCGGTTCGTGCCGCGACACCGGCTGGCTGCTGGTGCAGATCCTGCGCCACCTGGGTCTTGCCGCGCGCTTTGTCTCCGGCTACCTGGTGCAGCTCGCCGCGGATGAAAAGTCGCTCGACGGCCCCTCGGGTCCCGAGCAGGATTTCACCGACCTGCACGCCTGGGCCGAGGTCTATGTGCCGGGTGCCGGCTGGATCGGCCTGGATCCGACCTCGGGTCTGTTTGCCGGCGAGGGCCACATTCCGCTGGCGTGCACGCCGGACCCGGTGAGCGCCGCTCCCGTCACGGGCTATACGGAGCCGTGCGAGACGCAGTTCGGCCACGACAACACCGTGTCGCGGGTGCACGAAGATCCGCGCGTCACCCGACCCTACAGCGACGCGCAATGGGCCGCGATCCAGGCGCTGGGGCGCTCGGTGGACGCGGAGGTGCAGGCCCTGGATGTGCGCCTCACCATGGGGGGTGAACCGACCTTCGTTTCCATCGATGACATGGAGGGTGCCGAGTGGAATACCGAGGCCCTGGGGGTGCACAAGCGCGAACGCGCCGGCGTGCTGTTGCAGCGCCTCAAGAGCGCGTTCGCGCCCGGCGGCCTGCTGCACTACGGGCAGGGCAAGTGGTACCCGGGCGAGCCCCTGCCACGCTGGGCGCTGGGGTGTTACTGGCGCAGCGACGGTCAGCCGCTGTGGCGCGATGAGCGGTGGATCGCGGACGAGGGTCGTGACTATCGGCTGGGCAGCGCGCAGGCGCAGCATTTCGGCCAACGGCTGGCCGCGCGGCTGGGTATCGATGCGAGCTTTCTGGTGGAAGGCCGCGAGGACTGGACGCATTACCTGTGGCGCGAGGCGAAACAACCCTTCAACGTGGATGCCGTCGCCATCCCCGAGGCGCCGCAGGTCCGCGACGACCTCAGTCTGGTACTGGCGCGCGGGCTGCTCCGGCCGGTCGGCTACGCCTTGCCCCTGCAATGGGACTGGGCCGAGGGTGGCTGGCGTTCCGGCGCCTGGGATTTTGCGCGCGAGGCGATGTATCTGCTTCCCGGCAGCTCGCCCATGGGTCTCAGACTGCCGCTCGATCAGCTTCCCTGGGCGGTGCAGGTGACTCACGAGGAGCTTGTCGAGTCGCGACCAGCGGCGCGAGCGGCGACCGCGGTCGCGGCGCCGGCGTTCAGCGGCGCGCCGCAGGGCGAGCCGCCGCTGGCTGCCGACGAGCGACCCGAGCGTATGCGTCGACGTTACCTGGCCGGGACCGGGGTGCCCCACACGGCGCTGTGTGTAGAGGCGCGGCAGGGCAGGCTCTACGTGTTCATGCCGCTGCTCAAGGATTTTGCCCACTATGCAGCGCTGCTGGCGGCGCTGGAGGCCACTGCCGCCGAGCTGGAAATGCCGGTTCTGATCGAAGGCTACGAGCCGCCCGGCGATCCCGCGCTGCGCAGCCTCAAGGTCACGCCCGACCCGGGTGTCATCGAAGTGAACATCCATCCCGCCGCCTGCTGGGAGGAGCTCGAGCACAACACCGTCACGCTCTATGAGCAGGCCAGGCAGTCACGGCTGGGTACGGAGAAATTCATGCTCGATGGCCGGCACACCGGTACCGGCGGCGGCAACCACGTCACGCTCGGCGGTGCGACGCCCGAGGACAGCCCGTTCCTGCGCCGCCCCGATCTGTTGCGTTCGCTGATTACCTACTGGCAGCATCACCCGTCGCTGTCGTATCTGTTCTCGGGTCTGTTCATCGGCCCGACGTCCCAGGCGCCGCGCGTCGACGAGAGCGGCAGCGAAAAGTTGCGCGAACTCGAGTGCAGTTTCGAAGAGATCGAGCAGGGTGTCGCGCCGGCGGTCCTCGATCGGGCCTTGCGCAGTTTTCTCACCGACCTCACCGGCAACACCCATCGCGCCGAATTCTGTATCGACAAGCTGTACTCCCCGGACAGTGCTGCGGGCCGTCAGGGACTGGTGGAATTCCGCGCCTTCGAAATGCCGCCGCACGCCCGCATGAGCCTGGCGCAGATGTCGCTCCTGCGCGCGCTGGTGGCGCGCTTCTGGAAACAGCCCTACCGGCACCCGCTGGTGCACTGGGGTACCGAGCTGCACGACCGTTTCATGCTGCCCGAGGCGATCTGGACCGATTTCCGCTCCGTGATCGAGGATTTCAACCGGGCGGGCTACCAGTTCCGCCTGGACTGGTTCGCGCCCTTCCTGGAGTTCCGTTTTCCCCTCTATGGTCGGGTTGCCTACGGGGGAGTGGAGCTGGAGCTGCGTATGGCGCTCGAACCCTGGCTGGTGCTGGGCGAGGAGGCGACCGCCCATCGCCAGGCGCGGGTGGTGGACGCGGCGGTGGAACGGTTGCAGGTGAAGTGTCGCGGGCTGGACCCGGAGCGCCACCTGGTGACCTGTAACGGGCGTCGCCTGCCGCTGCAGCCGAGCGGTGCGCCCGACGAGCTCATGGCCGGCGTGCGCTACAAGGCGTTCAAGGCGCCGTTCGGTCTGCATCCCACGCTGGAGGCCGATGCACCGCTGGTGGTCGACGTGTTCGACCGCCGCCTCGGGCGCGCCATCGGCGGTTGCGTCTATCATGTCGACCATCCCGGCGGGCGCAACTATGAAACCTTCCCGGTCAATGCCTACGAGGCCGAGGCGCGGCGCATCGCACGCTTCCGGGCCTGGGGCCACAGCGCCGGTGAGGCGCGGGCGCCGGCCTGGGTCGAGCGGCTCAGGGCGTGTTACGCGGACGCAGCCGAGCAGGCGCTGCGCGAGCCGGTCGCGGAGCGACCCAATGCCGAGTATCCCTACACCCTGGACCTGCGCCGGTTGCCGCGCTCATGAGCACGTCCGGTTTCACACGCGTTGCGGTCACCCACAAAATCGAGCAGCGCTTCGAGCATCCGGTGCGGCTGTCCACCCACTGGCTGCGTCTGCGACCGGCCCCGCAGACGCGCGCCCGCATCACGGCTTATTCGCTGGCGCTGCGCGCCCAGCCGCATTTTCTCAACTGGGTGCGCGATCCGTTCGAGAACCATCTGGCGCGACTCGACTTGCCCGAGCCGGTCGCGTCGCTGGGCATCGAGCTGGAGTTCATTGCCGAGCTGGCGCCGGTCAACCCGTTTGACTTTCTCACCGAACCCGATGCCGCTACCTGTCCGTTCGACTATGCGCCTCAGTTGCGCAAGGAGCTCGGGCCCTACCTGCAGCTCGCTGCGCCGGGCCCCCTGTTCGCGACCTGGCTGGCGCAGCTGGACAACAGTCCGACCGCGACTGTCGCACGCCTCGAAGCCGTCAATCGACAGGTGAATGAGCGCCATGGACTCGCGCCCTCGGTGCTGCCGGGCCCCGTGGATCTGGAACAGGTTCTGCAGCAGGGTAAGGGTTCGCCCTGGGACCTCGCCTGGTTGCTGACTCTGAGCTTCAGACACCTCGGTTTGGCCGCCCGGTTTGTGTATGGCTACCGGATTGTGCTGGCGCCTGACGCCGGCATGCCGGACAGCGTGAGCCTGCACGCCTGGAGCGAGGTCTATCTTCCCGGCGCGGGCTGGATCGGACTGGACCCGGCGGCGGGGCTGTTCACCACCGAGTGCTATGTCCCGTTCGCCTGTGCGCCCGATCCGTTGCGCGTGCTGCCCATAGTGGGTTACCGGGAGGCCTGCGGAGAGCGATGTGTCGACTCCCTGCGGGTGCGCCGTCTCACTCCGGCGCAGCCCGCCTGGCCATACACCCAGGCCCAGTGGGCCGACCTGCGTGCTCTGGGATGCCACCTGGAGCAGGATCTGGCCAGGCAGGGGATCCGCCCGGCGCTGGGCACGAGCCTGTCCCTGGTATCGACCTACGAGGCCGAGGCGCCGGAGTGGAACACGGCGGCGCTGGGTCTGTCCAAGCGCCAGGCCGCCGACGCGCTGCTGCAGCGCTTGTGGCTGCGGCTGGCCCCCGGCGGCGCAGCGCAATTGGGGCAGGGGGAATGGTATGCCGGCGATGCCCTGCCACGCTGGCGGCTGGGTTGCTTCTACCGCGCCGACGGGCGCCCGCTGTGGCGCAATCCCGAGCGGCTCGGCTGGGGACGTGCCGGCGACGACGTCGGCCTGGACGATGCGCGGGATTTCGCCCAGGCTCTGGCCGGCGCCCTGGGTGTCTCTGCGGCCTGTGTCATCGCCGCTCATGAGGACGCGCTGTATGAGCTGTCGCGCACGCGCACGCCGGTCGACTATGTGCCTTCGCCTGAGGAGCTCAACGATCCGGAACGCCGCCGCGCTCTGGCTGAACGCCTGTCCCGGTGCCGCGGTGAGCCCGCCGGCTATGTGCTGCCGATCCGCTGGGACCACCGTGCGGGGCGGTGGACCAGCGGATCCTGGCGGTTTCGCCGCGACGGGCTTTATCTCATGCCCGGCGGTTCACCCATGGGCTACCGCCTGCCGCTGGACAGTCTGGTCGGCGACGCGGAGGTTGCTCTCGAGTCACAGGCCGAGCGTTGCCCGTTCGAAGAACGCCCCTTGTTACCCGAACTCTACGGCGAGGTGAGCGCGCGCCTGAGCGCTATCGGCGCTTCCCGGCCCGGCATCGAGCCCGCCGATGAAGGCTCCGGCGGAGAACGCATGCCGCGCACTGCGGTGTGCGTGGAGGTGCGCCGCGGACGTCTGTATGTCTTCCTTCCGCCGGTTTCGCACCTCGAACACTACCTGGAACTGGTGGCGGGCATAGAGGCCGCCGCTGAGGCGCTCGACATTGCCGTGCTGCTCGAGGGCTACGAGCCGCCCGAGGACTATCGGCTGCGCCGTCTGGTGCTCGAGCCGGACGCCGGGGTGCTGCGGCTGACGCTGCCGGAGATGCAAGGCTGGGACCAGCAGCTGGGTCTGCTCGAGGCGGCATACGAGGAGGCGGCCCGCTGCGGCCTGCGTGCCGAACGTGTCATGCCCGACGGCCGGCGTCTGCCGTCCGGGGGCGGCGGCCGGCTGAGCCTCGGCGGGGTCCGCCCGGTCGACAGTCCGTTTCTCCGGCGTCCGGAAATACTGCGCGCCTTGATCGCCTATTGGCAGCGCCATCCCAGTCTGTCCTATTTCTTCGCCGGGCGCGCCATCGGACCCAGTGGCAGCGCGCCACGCCCCGACGAAGGGCGCGACGAGGCGCTGTACGAGCTGGCGCTGGCTCTGGAGCGGCTGCCGCAGGGTGAAAACCAGGCACCCTGGCTGACCGACCGTATGCTGCGTCATCTGCTCGCCGATCCCGCCGGGGATATCAAGCGGGCGGAGATCCGCGTCGACCAGCTGTATGCGCCGGAGCGCGCCAGCCTGCGGCTGGGGCGCATCCTCATCAGTGCCTTTGAGACCGCGCCCGAGGAACGCCTCGCGGCGCTGCAGTCGCTGCTGGTGCTGGGTCTGCTCGGACGCTGTGCGCGCCACCCGGACAGCGCTGAGCTGCGGCGCTGGGGTGCCGCGCTGCATGACCGCTTCATGCTGCCTGGCGTGCTCTGGGAAGATCTGCACAGTGTGATCGAGGACCTGAACGCGGTCGGCTATCCGTTCCAGCTGGAGTGGTTCGAACCGCTGCTGGCGCTGCGCTTTCCCATCCTGGGCGAGGTCCAGCTGGGCGAAATCACACTGGAGCTGCAGGCCGCACACGAACCCTGGCCCCTGTTGGCCGAAGAGGTGACCGCGGGCGGCGTGGCACGCTTTATCGATGTCGCCAATGAGCGTGTGCAGGTCAGGCTGGCGGGCCTCGCGCCGGGCCGCTACGTGTTGGCGTGCAACGGTTACCGGGTGCCGCTGCAGGGAACCGGTGTGCACGGGGAATGCCTGGCCGGCGTGCGTTACAAGGTCTCGAATCCGCCGGCGACCCAGCATCCGACCCTGGCGCCGGTGCACGCGCTGGTGTTCGATCTCATCGATACCTGGAGCGGGCTCGCCATCGGTGGTTGCAGCTACTTCCCGCCGCGCCCGGAGGTCCAGGGGCCGGTCGCCAGCGCTCCGCCGGCTTCTACAGCGGCTGAAGCGTCGGCGCCTGTGCTGCCGCCGACCCCGCCCTTGTCGGTCCCTCCGCGCAGCCAGGCGGGGCGTTTCCTGCCGCAGGGGAGCGGCCTTGGTCCGATGACGCCGCCGCCGGCGACTGATGACGAACGTTATCCCTATCTGCTCGACCTGACGCAGGTCGCGCAGTGAGCCCGTTGGGCGTCGCGGTGCTCGGCCCAACCTACGGTAGACCGTAAGGCTGGTAGCGACGGGCAGGTTGGTGCTGAGCGCAGCGAAGCCCGACAGGGTTGCTGTTCAGCGTTCCGTGGTTTCGGGTCTTGAACAGGCTCGGCTTGAACCCCGGCAGCTCGTTGAAGGCCTGTTTGATTTTATCGTCCCACATCTTCTTGAGTTCCAGCAGGTACGGATCCTCGGCCTGCAGCACCAGATGGTGATCGAGCCTGTAGCCGTCTTTCTTGTACAGCAGCAGCTCGATGGGGGGGCCCACGGTCACATTACTGCGCATGGTGGAGTCCATGGAGACCAGGGCGCAGCGCGCCGCCACGGCGATACTGGTCTTCGGCATGATAATGCGATCGAGTATCGGCTTGCCGTACTTGCTCTCGCCGATCTGCAGGAAGGGGGTGTGCTCGGACGTAGTGATGAAGTTGCCTTCCGGATAGACCAGAAACACCTCAGCCGGCTCGTCGTCGATCTGCCCGCCCAGGATGAGGGTTACGCTTGGATTGAAGCTCGATTGGCCCCTGGGGTTGGCGTGCTTTTGCTGTTCACTGCGGCTGATCTGGCCCAGATACTCCGCGGCCTCGCCCATGTTTTCGACCGTTTTCAGGCTGGTTTCGGCGTTCTTCTTGATGTCGCGCTGCAGTTGATTGACCACGCCCTGGGTGGTGGCCAGATTGCCGGCACTCAGCATGACGAACACGCGCTTCTCGCCGACCGGAAACCGGTGCATCTTGCTGTAGGCGCTGACCTGATCGGGGCCCGCGTTGGTGCGCGAGTCCGAACAGAGCACGAGACCGTCATCGACGGCAATGGCGAGGCAATAGGTCATGGTCGGGATTGTAGAGCCGGTAGGTAAGCCAATACTAGGGGGCGCCGTCCTGTGCGGTCAAGCCGTACCGTACCGGCAGCGGCTGCCGCCCCAGGGCACGCCGCGATTCGGAGCAAAAAAACGGTCCGCCGTTCCCGCGAGGCGCCCGGCGGGAGGGCCGGAAACAACGGTGTTCCGTGTTGATTTTCCGCAGAACCGCAGCATATGCTCCGTTACACCGGGGCGATCCGGTCGCCACAGCGAACATTTCAATTCATGACACTAGCGCGCATTCACGACAGGACACGCCTGGCCGTCCCGGTCCTGCAGATTCTGCTCTACCTGGCTGCCATCACTTTCGCGTCCTCCGCCGTGGCTGTCACCAACAACGGCAGCGACTGGCTGAAGCTGGCCCGCGAAGCCCTGACCGTTGCGCAGCAGACCCTGCAGTCATTCGATCGGGGTGCGGGTAACGTCGAAGACCTCGACGCCTGGGACCGCATACTGGGCGAGATCCGCCTGAACGCCCAGAACTGCGTGGACGCCCGGTTGCAGGCTATCGAGAAGCTCAAGGGCAAGCCCAGGCCGGCGGACGCCGGCGCGCCCGGCGTCAGCCCGGCGCCTGCGCCACAGACAACCAGGCAGCTTGACGATCTGCAGGCCGAGCTGAAGGCCTGCCAGACGGTCCTGCTGGAGGCGCGGACGCTCGGCGAGCAGATTCGCGCAGCCCGGGATAATGTGCTGAAACTGCGGCTGCTCGGACGCGGACCGGATATCTGGAGCGTAGCCCTGGCCAGCGTGCAGCAGGCGGACAGCCTGCCTGCCGCGGTTCAGCTCTTCGTGGATGATCGTCTGCAGGTAAAACGCCTGCCGGCGGATAGCTGGATGCTGTTGGGGATACTGTGCACGTTGGCGGTCGCGCTGGGTCTGTGGTGGCGGCGCCGCTGGCGGCAACGGCTCATGCAGGGGGTGGGGACGGGGATCAGCGCAGGCCTCAGCGCGTCGCTCCAGGCCTGTCTTGCCAGGCGCCTGCCGCTTATCCTCGGCGTCGCTGCAGCTGCGGCCACCCTGTTACTGCTGCTGCCCCCCGAACCCCTTCCGCTGGCTGTGGCGCTGCTGATCAGCATCCTGGTGTATCTGGGCGGCCTGACGGTCAGCCAGGCCCTGCTCAACCCTTGTTCGCCGGCGGTGCATTTTCTCGCCATGAACCCGGTCTATGCCCGCGCCTTGTCCCGGCGCATTCACGGTCTGCTGTTCCTGGTGCTTGCCCTGATCCTGATCTTCGGCACCGGGATTCCTTCGACCCTCACTGAGGAACACTGGTATCTCCTGCGGGCGGTGTTGTTTGCCGTGGCCACCGTGCAGCTGGTGTGGCTGGTGGCCACCATTCGCGGTGCCCCCCCGCCCCTGAACAATGCGAAACTGCGCGGCATCATCGTGCTCCTGCTGCTGGCCGGTCTCGGCATCGAACTGCTGGGTTTCCGCAATTTATCGTTGTACCTGTTCCAGGGCCTGCTTGGCACAGCCATGCTGGCGGTCGGTCTCTGGCTGCTCAACAGCCTGCTGCAGGATGCTTTCGACGGCGTCGACTCCGGACGCTACGCCTGGGAGCGTCAGCTGCACGAGCGGCTCAGCCTGAAGGAAGGCGAACCGGTGCCGGGCCTGATCTGGCTGCGCCTGTTGACGGTGCTGCTTATCTGGCTGGCCTTCGGTGTTATGGTCGTCGGTCTGTGGGGCTATTCGGACACCTTCTGGAGCCTGATCAGGGAGGGCATCACCGAGGGTTTTCAGCTCGGTCCGGTGCGTATCATCCCCATCAACTGGGTGATCGGCATCGTCGTTTTCTCCGTGCTGGTCACGCTGGTGCGCTGGCTCCGCAACGAGGTCCTGCCCGGATGGGTAAGAAAATCCCGCATCGAACGCGGCGCCCAGGAGGCGATCGTCACCATCAGCGGCTACGTCGGCAGCATCATCGCTGCGATTGTCGGTCTGTCTCTCGCCGGCGTCAGTTTCACGAATGTGGCCATCATCGCGGGCGCCCTCTCGGTGGGTATCGGATTCGGTCTGCAGAACATCGTCAACAACTTCATCTCCGGCATCATCCTGCTGTTCGAACGTCCGATCCGTACCGGCGACTGGATCGTGGTCGGCAACACGGAAGGGTATGTGCGCAAGATCAGTATCCGCTCGACGCAGATCGAGACCTTCGATCGCGCCGATGTCATCGTGCCCAACTCGGAACTCATCTCCAACCAGGTAACCAACTGGATGCTGCGCGATCCCTGGGGCCGGGTGATTGTGCCCATCGGAGTGGCCTACGGCTCGGATGTCGAAATGGTCCGCGAGGTGCTGATGCAAGCCGCGAGGAACCATCCGCTGGTCATCGCCGACGACATCCGGGTCAGCCCGCCCAAAGTGCTGTTCCGCGGCTTCGGCGACAGCTCCCTGAATTTTGAACTGCGCTTTTTCATCCGCAATGTGGATCAGCGTCTTGCCACCCAGAGTGACCTCTATTTCGCCATCGAGAAGGGACTGCGCGAGGCGCACATCGAGATTCCGTTTCCGCAGCGCGACCTGCACCTGCGCAGCGTGGACTCCGCCATCAGGTTCGGATCGCCGCCGGAGTAGCGCGGCAGCCAGGCATGGTTGAGCGTGCCGCCAACTGATTGGCTACAATGCCGTTTAGATCCTAATCCCGCATGAGGTGAATGGTCCTGAAGCCTGCCAGCACCGATCCACCCCAGGGCACCCTCGGCACCTTCGCCGGGGTCTTCACGCCGAGCATCCTGACCATCCTGGGTATCATCCTGTTCCTGCGCCTGGGCTACGTAGTCGGGGCGGGGGGGCTGGAGCAGACACTGCTGATCCTGGTGTTTGCCAACGGCATATCGATGCTGACCAGCCTGTCGTTGTCGGCGGTAGCTACGAATCTGCGGGTAAAGCGCGGCGGTGACTACTATCTCATCTCGCGCACCCTGGGCCACGGGTTCGGTGGTGCTATCGGCCTGGTGCTGTTCCTGGCCCAGGCAATCTCCATCGGTTTCTACTGCATCGGTTTCGCCGAGGTCATGGCGGGCATGCGCCCGGCGCCGCTCGGTGATCATCCGCATGTTATCGCGGCCGTGGCCGCGGGTCTGCTGTTTGTGTTCGCCTGGCTGGGAGCCGACTGGGCCACACGCTTTCAATACCTGGTTATGGCCGTTCTGGTAACCGCCCTGGCGTCGTTCTTTGCCGGTGGTCTGATGCGCTGGGAGAGCACACTACTGGTGCAGAACTGGTCGGCGCCCGAATCGTCGCCGGGCTTCTGGGTGCTGTTCGCGCTGTTTTTTCCGGCTGTGACCGGCTTCACCCAGGGAGTCAGTATGTCCGGGGACCTCAAGGATCCGGGCCGCAGCCTGCCACTGGGTACGCTGCTCGCGGTGAGTGTGTCGATTCTGGTCTATCTGGCCGCTGCAGTGGTGTTTGCGGGGTCACTTGCGCAGCAGGATCTGGTGCGTGACTACGAGGCTATGGGACGGGTGGCACTGCTCCAGCCGCTGGTCGTGGCCGGGGTGTTTGCCGCCACGCTGTCTTCGGCCATGGCCTCCTTCATGGGAGCCCCGCGCATTCTGCAATCCCTGGCCGCAGACCGTCTGTTTCGTCTGTTGCTGCCCTTTGCCAAGGGGGCAGGCCGGCAGAATAACCCGCGCCGGGGCGTACTGCTGGCGGGTGCCATCGCGCTGGCCACCATCAGCCTGGGCCAGCTCGACCTGATTGCGCCGGTCGTATCCATGTTCTTCCTGATTTCCTACGGGCTGATCAACTATGCAACCTGGTTCGAGGCCAGCGCGGCCAGCCCGTCGTTCCGTCCGCGGTTTCGGCTTTATCACCGCCACCTCAGCCTGCTGGGTGCCCTGGGCTGTCTGGGTGCGATGCTTGCCATTGATCTTCAGGCCGGTGTCGTCGCGGTGGCGCTGTTGTTCGCCATTTACCAGCACCTGCGCCATACCGCCCCCCAGGCCCGCTGGGCCGACGGGCGACGCTCTTACCATATCCAGCGGCTGCGCTCCCATCTGCTGGCTGCGGCCGGGGAAACCGAACACCCGCGCGACTGGCGGCCCAACATGCTCCTGTTTTCGCACGACAGCGAGCGACGCGCCCAATTGCTGCAGTTCGCCTCCTGGCTCGGGGGAGACAGTGGCTTCGCCACGCTGGTCAACATCCAGGAGGGTCACAGCGCTGCCCTGCCGAAGCGCAAACGGGAGATTGAAAGGGCCATGGAGGAGGAGATCCGCCAGGCTGGCGTACACGCATTTCCCCTGGCCATTCTGACCCCCGACCTCAACGTGGGCATCCAGACTCTGTTGCAGGGTTTTGGCATCGGACATCTGCGCGCCAATATCATCCTGTTCAACTGGCCGGAGCGCGCCCCGCAGGCCGGCGACGAGCATCGGGGACGGTTTGACGGTCACCAGTTGCGCACCGCCTTTCGCCTGGGCTGCAGTCTGGTGCTGCTCGACGCTGAGGCTACGCAGTGGGCGATCCTCCGGGAGCTGTCTCCCGACGCACGTCGCATCGACGTCTGGTGGCGGGGCGATGCGAGCAGTCGCCTGATGTTGCTGCTCGCCTACCTGATGACGCGCACAGAGGACTGGGAAGGTTGCCGCATTCGTTTGCTCGGCATCTGCTGTGCAGCGGACAGCTCGGAAACTGCCGAGGCGTTGCAGCGCACCCTGGACGAAGCGCGCATTCAGGCCGAGGCGGTGCTGGTGGAAGAGACGGGGCCCGAGGAGGTGGCGGCGCGTTCGGCCGATGCGTCGCTGGTGTTTCTGCCGTTTCGTCTGCGCGGCAATCAGCCGCTGGGACTCTTCGACGCGCCTTTGGAGAGCCTCCTCGCGCCGCTGCCGGTAACCGCTCTGGTGCTGGCGGCGGAAGACATAGACCTCGACGCCGAGCCGGAAGAAGGGGCGGCGGCCGAAGCGGCCCGGCTACTGGACGCGCTGGCCGATGCCGATCGGCTCGCCGAGTTGACGGCCCACGATGCTGAAAAGGCCGGGTCGGCCGCCGGGAAGAAGCGCGCGGAACTGGACGCAGCGCAGGCTGCGGATAGCGCTGAGGTAGACGACCTGCGCGCCCAGTTGCGCGAGCTGGAACTGGAAGTGGAAAAAGCCCAGCGTCGTGCCGCCCGCCTTGCCGCCAGGGCCCAGCGAGCCAGGCAGGACGCTCTGGATCAAGGGGTCCTGCCACAGCAGGCAGCGAAGGGCGACGCCGAGCCGGAGTAATCGGGTTGCGCGCCGCGCCGTGGCAGTACATCGCAGGGGGTATAGTTACATCCTGCAGAAAAACACACACGTGCCCTGATGACGTGCATGAGGGGCGGCCTGGCTATGGGGTCCGGCTCCATGCTGAAATAAGAAGACGCTCGAGATCGCCTTTGAGGGGCAAACGGTCGCTCGATACCAGAATGTCAATCGGGTGCGTGGGGCGACACGCGCCCAGCCAGTGTCGTTCCCCGGACATCGAAAACCCCGCCGGAGCCTGGTTCCTGGATGGGAAAACTGGCCACAAACGGACCTTCGCGGCTTCGTAAGTGAAGGACTGATTAGACCGAGTGGGCGACCATCATACCCCTCGGTCATCGCGCCCCGGATTGAGCTGTGTCTGGCTGTCGGGCGTGGGTATTGCCAGGGTGTCTGCCGTCAATCACTAAAGTCCAGCGCGGCGATAATCGAATTTAGCTTGCCCTGTTCGCCTCCGCCAGCCAGCAGGGTGGCATTTTTCATTACAGCTGCCGATTCGCGTTGCTGGATGCGTTCGATGTACTGCTCGCTGCAATTAACGATCTTCTCCTTAATTGTTCCCAGGTGGGCTGCGATGCGGTTCATGTCCCTGACATAAGTCTCGATGAAGAGACCCTCGCTCTTATCGATTTTGATAGCTGGATCCATTTTTGCTGTGAGCATGTTGAAATCTTCGCACCAGTCCTTGGGAGCTTGATGGGAAAGTCGAAAGAAAAGATCGATATAAGGTTCCTTGCGCACTCTAGGAGGCCGCCTTTCATCGACACCGACGATCTTTATGTCACTGATTCCTTGCATGAGATCATGCTCCTGATGGTGGCGCGGAAGGTTACAGGGTTTAATCTAAGCTGACTCTCTGGTAGCGGCAGGTGGACGAGAAACCTCTGCCCGGGATCTGGCGAACCGTCGGGGATGATGTCTGTTAGCGTCGAATTCATACATACCTCTGCAACCAGTGTCCGCTTCGCGGCGACTCCTGCCTGTTGGAGAAGCCGAATACAAGAGTTTGCTGTAGGGGCTGGGCAACTGAATAGCCGTTTCCCCTGATCACGCTCGCTGATTGTGATGGAGACCGGCTAGCACAGTAACGTGGCAATCCCGGCCCTTAGTGGCTTACCCTGATCGGACTACGCGTCAGCCAGGCGGAGGACTACGAGCACCAGCCCCCACCTCAGCATCCGCAGGATCCTGATACGCGGACATAGACTTCAGTCTGAAAGACCAGCCGCGGGTTGCGACTCATTGTTGCTTTGTGCGTCGCTGTGTCCCGCTGGTGAGGGAGTCTTCGGCATCAGCGCGGCGATCTGCGACGCGACCTTGGGATCGTCCCACTCGACTGCTCCTTCCACGGCGTAGCGGATGCGCCCTTCGGGGTCCAGCACAAAACTGGTTGGGAATGCCAGCGCTCCCCAGCTGCGCGCAGCCGTTTGCCTGGAATCGAGCAAGATGGTAAATGCCGCCCTCTGTTCACCGAAGATCTGCCGCAATCTCGCCGGCGAATCGCCTACGTCGACCGCGAGTACCACGAACGGATGATCGCTCCACGCCGAAGCCAGGACCAACAGGCTCGGCATCTCCTGCAGGCAAGGTGGGCACCAGGTGCCGAAGAAGTTGACCAACACGACCTTTCCTCGGTAATCCTCCAGCGAGTGGCGCTTGCCTGCCAGGTCGAGCAGCACGAGCGGCGGCGGAATAGGATCAGACATGCGCGGCTTCAGAACCGAATCGGCGTCCGAAACCTCAGCAACAGCTGCGGTCAGCAGTAAGAGAAAGAGCGTGATGGTACAGCGAAACGTGTGCATGCTGGGCATCTTAGCGCCTCGAGCCGGGCTGACAGGCGAGTTGCGACTGTTGGGACACGGCGTGCGTCTACTAGAGGAAAGATAAGCATCCTTGCTGAGATGGTCAACACCACTATGAAATCCCGCCACAGGCGCAAAGGTCTTAAAAGCGTCGACAACCGCCTGTTAGCAAGGCCGAATATAAGGAAAGCATGTAGGTGGTACTTCGGCCCCAAACTTGCCGTCGCCCGCACACAGAGAAATCCGCTGAGGTGGGAGCCAGTGCTTCCTTAACCGGCCAGTTACAGGCATGCATGGGTGCCAAGCATGTCGTTACCTCATGCAAGGCTCGGTATTTTCCAATCGCCAAAATCGACTCGGCAACCCCGTCACGAGATTTTACTCAGGATTGGTCGCAGAATCTCGCGACTCCCGCGCTGGCCCGAGGGGCTGAGATAGCGTTTGCAGCACGGTGCAAGCGAGGGCGCCGTCCGTGCCCAGTCGCCTCGCGCCTGCCGGGGCTACTGCCCGCGGGCTTGGCCCTTTGAGGGACAGCAGTCCCTGATTCCTGTTGTCTCCAACACCATGGCTATTCAGTTCGCACCGCCACACTCGTCGATCCACGGGTCACACCACCTGCGTCTGTGAAGCGTACAAATATGCGATTCAAAGCCGGATCGAATAGCACGTTTCCACTACCCGTTGCAAAAACCGAGAACGTTGGAGTGGCGCCCGCGGCGACAGTGGTGGTCACGCCGGCGGTCGGCGCCGCCAGACACCCACCCGTGCCAGGATCGCTCTCACAGATCGACAGAGTGACCGGAAGGGTCACAGTGCCCGTGTCTGCCGATGCCGTGATCGCATCCTCGCTACCGACATTGACAGTCGCCACGGCGAAAGCATTGGCGCCTGTAGCACCTGGCAGATTCACAACGCCGTCGCCCGAGGGAGTGGCCGCCAGTGCCACGATATCGGGCACCGGATTCGCCGATGCCGACAACAACAGGGTGTTCAGTCCCACCGTTGACGGCGCCGGCTCCGTATTGGCGCAGTCGAAGTCCAATTCCACATCGGTGGAGCTAATCTCTGCCGTTGGCGTAAACGCGAAGACGTAGCTCTGCGACGCACTTGCTGGAATATCGGCCGGCGTATTGGCCGTGCCAGTCAGTGCGTTGGTGTTCGGGTCCGTGGTCTGATACGTGAAATCCGCAGGCACCGTCGTTGCCGGGACGATGCTGCAACCGATGGCATCGTCAGCGCCCGAATTTATGATGGTTCCGAACGCGCTAGCCGGGTTGCCGACCTGTACCGAGCGGCTGGCGGGCAGTACAGCGGCCAAGACCGTCGTTGCAACGACTGGGCCACATCCGGGATTGGCCGCATCGACGTATGTCGCCAGATCCGCCGGTGCATTGACGGCCTGCGTATAGTTGTTGCAGTCGTAGCCCGGCATGAACAGTGCACCAATCTCGTCCACGCTCGCCGCCTGATCGCCGTCGGGATCCGCACCTTCGCTCTGGTTCGCTCCATAAGGGTTCAGGTTTCCTCCACCATCGAAGTTGAAGTGGCAGGTGCCGCAGGTGTCCAGGCGCGTGCCCGCGGTTCCATATGTGCCATTGAAATTGTTCAACAAACCGGGGAACGCCCACCCCTTCGAACCGATAAGTAGCAGAGCCATGCCCAGCACCTGAAGCTGAAGCACCTTTCTTATGAATGGGATCATGGTGACAAAAGCCTCCTCCTGCTATCGCCCTAGCGAAATGTGGCCTACCGCCTGAGTGCGGAGTCGGGACAGCACAGCAAGTATAGCAATAGACTGCCCACAAATTTGCCGCTTATTGACCCTGCTTCCTGCGTTCCGGGACCTTGGCAGTCACGCCTGCATGCAACGAGAAGCCGGCGACAGGCAATTTGCCGATCGGGTCGGTGAAACCAGCTCATCGATCGTTGTAAGGTTTTGCGCAGTGAGCGACGTCGTTTCGGGTCGATTTTCGCCTGTTAGAGAACTTGCATATCAGAGTTTTCTGTAGGTCCGGTTTGGGTGAGCAACGGGCCGTTCGCAACAACGAAGAACTCAGCTCTCAGGCGCATCTCGCCAGGGGCGAAGTCGGCCAGGTATCGCCATCCACACGGCACACCCGATACAGGAACCTGGTCTCTCTCCTATAATTGTCTTTGTCGTGCGTTGCAGGAGCTGTCGACCTGCTGCTGCCCGGCTATAAGAACCCCCAAAGACAAGGAGAGCATGACTATGAATTCGAAACTCTTAATCACCGCACTACTCGCCCTGAACATAGGATTACCAGCCGTCCACGCCAGCGAAGAAGGATCTACAGAGGCAGACAAACCCGCAGTAAGCGCCGCCAGCCTCACCACGTTGAGCGCGACCGTGGCCGCCGTCAACCAGGAGACGCGCGAGGTTACTCTGAAGGATGCAGAGGGCAACGAGGTTGCCATAACGGTTGGTGAGGAGGTGAAGAATCTCCCCCAGGTCCAGGTGGGGGACCAAGTCGAGATAGCCTATTACGAATCAGTGAACATCGAAGTGCTCGGTCCTGGACAGGCCGAGCTTGGGACGACAGCCATGTCTGCCCTGGAGACTGCCGAACCAGGCCAGAAGCCCGCCGGCGCAATGACAACCGAGCTGTCGGTCGTGGCGACGATTGAGGCCATTGATAAAAACGCCGAAACAGTAACCCTGACGGGGCCGGAGGGCAACAGCAAGACAGTCAAGGTGCGCAACCCGGCGAATCTGGAGAAGGTGGCAGTCGGCGACCAGGTGATGATCACACTGACCCGGGCGGTAGCCGTTGACGTCACCGAGGCGGGCGCCGGCGAATAGGCGTCTTTCGTGACCAGGGCGCAGATACAGAAATAGCAGAAACAAGCACCCTGGCGCGACGGCAGCCATACTGGTACAGCGTATCGCGGTCAGGTGGTGAGTTCGTTGGGCTCATGCCAAAAGAGACTGCTTGGCCGCGGTACCTGAGCGTTGTCGGTTTTGTTTCAGTCGCAGAACACGCAGACACTTCGACCGCTAGCGAACAGTGAACTATGGGCCGATGTCATGATGAATTCCCATTACCGCTCAGACCGGAAATCTGTAGAAGCCTGAACCGAGGTGCTCTTCAAGTGTTCGCTTAATGACTACATAGCCGCAAAGGCCATGCGGAGAAGCACATACGGATTCGGCCTGTTGTAGGTGTGCTAAGTTGGCGACCTTTGTGTCGAAACTGGTAATAGCGCTGGTGATGGGCATCGTTTTCGCTATTTTCGTTATTGCTCTTTGACGAGTTTCGGCAACTGCTCTACTGGACACGGTTACACTGGACCCGTATCGGGTGTCAGAAGCTGGTACGGCCAAAAAACCCGGAATGCGAAAGGGGAACAACGGTGCCAAATAGCCCGGCAAGGGGAAATCGAGTTGGAGGCATTGCCGGGGTGTGTGCGCAGCGCTCAGTTCACCGGCATCGGCTCGATCATCGTTGCGGTCGTCGTGCACACGGTTGTCTTATGCCGCTTCCGTTTTCCGTTTTTGCTCCCCAGAGTCTCGGTGACTGTTGCTGCGAGCACCGCTTCATCGCCGATCGCAACTTTACTTTTCGGGGGTGCGACAAAGCCGACCTGCCAGTAGATCACGTAGAAGCTGCCCGTTGGAATCTTCTGGGTTTCATCCGTCAGCGTCGTGCCGTCTTTCGTCGGGTAGGTGACAAAGAACTGCACGGTGGGCGAGCGGAACGCGCCGGGGTACGACGGATCCCTGACCATTTTTACCTGGTACGCTTCACCGGCGGTTATATAGTCTGGATACGGAGAGAGCAGCAGCACACAGCCTGCATCTGGGGTGCGCGCGGGCTTCTTGGCGCTGGAGATGCCGGGTGCCAGCAAGACCAGACAGACGGCGAAAAGTGTCGCGATGCGTTTCGAGAAGCTAATCGGAACCGCTGAGGTAGGTCTCTGCGCCTGATGCGAACGGTGTGTTGTAGTCATGGTTTGATACCTCGCGACGCCTTTACCGGGTGAAAGAGAGAGGCGGGGACAGTGTCGCAGGCCGTGCTTTCGCTCTAACAGCCTGGAATCATTTCTCTTCGCTTCTTCCCGATGGCGATTTTCAGTTGCGTCTCTTCATACGCGCGGTAGGCGACGAAGAGTAGCAGGACGACGGTGCCAGGAACGCAATACATACGATCTCCTCGGAGTGACGCTCAAAAACACGATTAGCTTCACCCCTACAATGCGAACACTAACAAAACCTGGGCAGGATGACGGTAAATGGAGGGTCACGATTGAGAAACCTGCAGGTCAAAGTGGTGGGATTCCCGTCTGTTACCCGCCGCGAATACAAGAAGAAGTCAAACGACAGGGATTGGGGCGTCTCTGAAATTTATCAGCGGCTGATTTTCGCAGGCACTAAACGACGAGTACCAGCGGTGAACGGCCGTTCGAGGCTGCGAAAAATACGGGTTGTTGCTCAGAGGCCGGCAACGGGGAGAACCGGGTCGACAATTGCCTGTTAGACAAACCGAATATTAGGAAAGCGTGTAGATCGTATTTCGAGCATAAGCTTGCCGTCGTCCAGGCACAAAGAATCCCGCTGAGACGGGAGCTAGTGCTTCCTTAACCGGCATCACTACTGGGCAGGTCTTCGGTAAGGCGCGCAGAAGCAGACCGTCACATCTTCCGAGCGTGGAGAATCCGTCGGCTAGGTACGGACACATTCATCTCGCTGCCATGATTTCCACTTTTACGAGTCCCTCGCCAAGATTCGCAATTCTGGAAAAAGCCGCTCTTGTTAGGTCGATCATTCTCCCTTTGACAAAGGGGCCTCTATCGTTGATTCTCACCTTAACTGATTTGCCATTATCTAAATTCTTAACAATTACTTCAGTTCCGAACGGCAGAGTTTTGTGAGCCGCTGTCATTGCATTGTTGTCGAAGCGCTCACCACTGGCGGTCTTTCTGTGTTGAAATTTCCTGGCGTAAAAGGAGGCGATACCAGTTTCCTGATAAACGGCTACTTCGGGACGCGGTTTGTAACCTGTATGTCCAGTGCAACCATGAAGCAAAACTAGAAACAGCCAGAAAATCACCAGGGTAAGGTTAGGCGATGAGCAATATAGAAGTTTCTCGGAATCTATTCTGACCATAATACTGCTTTACTATTCCGGTTCACCGTGCCTATTAGCCGACTCGCTAATTCGAATTTCATTAGTCCCGTCGGAAATGGCGACTTGGGATCCCGAACCCCTTGTTAGAGAGAGCGAATATACGAGTTCCCTGTAGGACCGGTTTAGGCATGCCGGTTCAACCTGATCAAGACCCCTGCTTGTTATGCGAACCCGCTACGACAGTGAGCGGCCAGAAGCAGACATTAATCTCTCTACGAAAACGGCCCCGAAGGACCGTCTCTGAACGATGCTGTTAAGCTGCTTTCTTACGCCGAGCTATACCAACCAGTCCCAGCAGACCGGAGCCAAATAGCCAGAATGCTCCAAGCAGTGGAACAGCGGCGGATATCTCGAAACTCACATACGGAGCCCCAAAGTCTGCGTAAGTGACTTCGAACCAATCTCTGTCGAGTAGTGAGTCGAATGTTGGCGCTGTTAAGAGAGGGGAAGATTCATACCACACCCACATGTTCGTTGCGCCTGAAAAGTCATACGGAACAATGAACGAATCACAACATGAATGCCACACACCGCCGTATAGAACCGGGGTGCCCGCATAATTAAATGCCGACGAACCTAGCGCGTCCATTATCGCCTGCGCTGCAATCTGTGCCGATGCCGAGTCTCCCCAAAACATAGGCGCTTGATTGAAAGTGCTGGAGTCATTCCCGAAAATCTTGTCCCCGTCTGCGTCCCATAAACTGTTGAAGCTTGGGCTTCCTGGTTCGAACGTGGCATCGTAGAAGCTGCTACCAACTTGCAGTCCTAGAATAGAAGTAACGTGTCCATCTCCGGGGTCTGTGATGAGCGTCGCTGCATTTGATAGCAGAGGTGTTCCCGAGATAACGGTCAATAGAAAAAGATTGACAATGGGCCGCATTGTAATGCTCTGCATGCAAGCACCGTTGACGCTCGGATCAAGGTGATTGCGAAATAGGATACTGATCAGGTGGGGTCGTTTCATTTGGGTAAGCTCCGCATTTTCTTGTTTGTCATTTATATTCTGGTGTAACGAACTATGTATTACTCCTAACAGTTACGGAGATCAGAGGCGTTGACGCAGATCAAGAAATTTATGATTTACCAGAAGAACACTGATTCATCCTTCTCTTGCAATCCTTAAATACGAAGGGCGTATCTGGGTCGACAATTGCCTGTTAGAGAAAGCGAATATTAGGAAAGCGTGCAGTTCGTATTTCGAGGGCAAACTTGCCGTCGCCCGGATACAGAAAACTGCGCTGAGGGTGGAGCCAGTACTTTTTTAACATGCCATAAACCGACCTGCAGGCGATTGTTGAGAATCGCAGGTTCAGTACAGTCATAGGACATTGAGTGCGGGGCAAGCTGTCGCAGCGCAAGACCTGACCCCGTCACCTGTCACCTGAGAGCTGGTCAATCCACTGGCCGATCAGATCAACACCCGCAGTATCCACCCGGTGGCTTCCTATCGGTGGCATGCGGGTGCCGTCAAGGCGCCGCATTCGTTCCCAAAGAACGCTGCTCTCTTTGTTACCGGGGGTAACGATGGTTGCCCCGACGAGCCCGAGATCACCACTGGCAGGTGTCACATCGATGGAACCCGTCTGGGCCAGGGGGGTATCGAAACGCAGGTCCAGGGCAACGGGCGTCGGACCTCCGGGCCTGTGGCACGGAGCGCAGTTGACGGCAAGATAGCTGCGCGCACGCCTGTCCAAATCAGGCTGATCGTCAAATGGATCGGGATAGGCGTCATACCGGGATGCAGCGCCGATATCGATGGTAAACAACGCAACATGGTTCATGCTCCTCAACTGATTATCCGTCTGTGCCGGATAGGCGAAATCCCGATTCGTCTGCCGCGTGTCCAGTCCAAGCACGGCTCCGGATGCCGTGTTGTGGCAACGCAGGCAATCTGTCTGACCGGGGTACTCGTAGCTGAAGGTGAGGTTGCCCTGTGAGGTTGCCACCGTGAGGTCCTCCAGCACGCCGCTGTTCAGCAAATCGGCATCCGTACCGGCGTTATTCCATTTGTACACATAACCGGTCCACTGGGTCGCCTCACGCACCAGTACCCGCGTCTCGAGGCGACGTCTGCTGGTGGGATGCCCCTCCACCAGTTCGATCTCAAAGTGTTTGACAACAACCGTTCCCACCGGGAATGACCAGGCATCAGTCGATGCAAAGCTGATCTGCGAGGGCTCCGGCACACCCACCCATCGGCGTTTCAAGGTGCCATCAGTCCAGAACGGTGCGTTAACCGGCTTGCTTGTGCCAGTCCGGGTAGAGGGGGGGCGCACCGTCTGTGTGCTGTGCGGCAGCTGCGTTTGTTTCGGTATGCCGCAGGCCATGCTCAAATGCCTTCCACAGCGGTTGACCGTCCCAGCCTTGCTTGTCGGCCCCATACAGTGCGGTCTCGAGTTCGCGTATGACCTCACCCCCCTGCGCAACGCGTGCGGCCAGTGCGGCCAGGCTGCGCGGCGGCTGTTCCGGCCAGGTGGCGGCGGCCCAGTCCAGCAAAGCGCCTGCGGCGGCTTGTGGATCTGACCTGGCACAGGCATCGCGCAAGGACTGGCGGCTGCGCGTCAACGCCTTATTGTCGTGCGTGCGCGCTGGCTGCGCTGTATCGGTGGTATTGCGTGGCGTGGCCTGAGGGTTGGTGGGTTCCGGTTTCGGCTTCCTGCGGACGAGCAGGAACGCCACTGTCAGCAGTGCCAAGGCACCGAGTCCGGCGCCGAGTTGCCACCCGAAGCGCTTGTCTGCTGCGGAGTCGGGTGGAGCTGTCCCGGTCGTCTTTGCGCTGTCCGCTTGCGCAGCCGCGTCGACTGGTGATGTTTGCGCGCCGGTGGCAGGCGCCGGCGAAGTGGATGTGCCGCTGCCGGGTTCGACCAGGACTTCCCAGGCGGGCAGCACCGTAGTTTCCTGCTTGTGATTGACACTGTCCCACCAGGTGACCTGGATGGCCGGGAGATGAAGCTTGCCCGGCTGGGACAGCGACATAGGTAAAGCGCTGTTCACTGCGGCCGAACACCCAGTCGCCGTCAGTGCGGTTGCTCAATTCGGGCTGCTCCGGATAGATTCGCAGTGTATCGGTCCCCGCCATTTCGAGGTGGGGCAGCTGCGAGGCTTCCAGACCCTTGGCTTCCAGCGTCAGGGTACGGGTGACGGGTTCGCCGGCGTGAATCACCGGCGGGGACTCCGCCCAGCTGTCCTGTATGGCCAGTTTCTGAGCGGGCAGCCAGTGGTCGCCGCTATACCCGTCGGGACGGGGTTCTATCTCCAGGGTCAGCGTGTTGCTGCCCACGCGTACCCGTTTACCGGGGTCGCCAAACGGCAGGCCGCCGAACAACCGGTCGTCAAAACCGCTCTGGCTCAGCATCTGCTCGACCAGGCTGTCCATACGGCCAAAAGATGAACGACGCCCCGTTGCTGATACGGTGCGGCCGCTGAAGCCCGTCGGCGCAATGGTCAGATCGCCGCTGTGTTCCGGGAAGATCGCATAACGGCGTTCCAGGACTTGGTAGCTTTGTCCGTCAATAGTGGTGTTGTACTGGCTGTCTTCGCCCAATTGTTCGATCACGGCGTCGTCAACTTGCCGGGTCGGTGAAACTGCCCTCGATCAGCGGAACACGGTAGTAGAGACGTGTTGTGTAGAGGAGCTGTTGTTGCACATAGAGCTCACCTTCGGACGGTTCGATCTCCGCACGCAACGAAGACCGGCGCTCCGGCCTTGGCTGTCGCAGCTGCCGGCTGTTCACTGACCTGCAGTGTCAGCGCGGCCGTCTTGCTGTTGCCGACGCTCAACGCCGGTATGGTGATGGTACCCTTGCCCAAGGGCGCCAGTTCGATCAGCCATTCGCGTTTCTCCGAATGCTGACCATTGATAATCCGGATCTGGCTGCTGCTGCTGGTGCCCAGCACCTCGAAGTCTTTCTGCAGCGGCGTCAGGTCAGGCCGTTTGCCCTTGTCTTCTCCGGTGGTGCTGATACGCAGGGTGGCCGTGTCCCCGGTATGGATGGCATCGCGGTCCAGGCTGGCCGTGACGGCGGCGTGGAGCAGGCCGGGTATTGCGGATAGCAGGGTCAGTGCCGTCAACAGTGATCGCGCCCGGCGCATCAATCCGGACGGATGTGAATATCGTGTTTGTGCTGTACGGTTCATGCGGTCAGCTCCTGTAGCGAAATTTCACCAGTCTTGCTGCGCAGTGGCCGGTTGGGTGCTGCGCTGGCTGTACTGGTAAAGAAACTTTCTGCGCAACAGTCCGCCGGGGTCGTCCGGGATGCGCCGCAGCCAGCGTTCGTCGGCCTGTTGCTGTTCGGCATCGACGCCGTTCAGTGGCGCGTCTGCGCTGGCGGAAGCGGTCGGTGCCGGTTCCGTGTCCCCCGCGTCGGTTTGCTGCTCATGTTGCTGCTCAGCGCCGGCCTGTTGCTGATCGGTCCGGTCTTTGCTGTCACCGTCATCCCGGTTGTCAGCCGACTGCTGGTCGGCGTTCTCTTTACTGGCATCGCCATCCGGGTTTTCAGCCTGCTGTGTGGCCCTGTCCTCGCTGTCGCCGTCACCCTGATTGTCAGCCTGTTGCTGGTCGGCGTTGTCTTCGCTGGCACCACCATCCGGGTTTTCAGCCTGCTGTTGTTCGGCTCGGTCCTCGCTGTCGCCGTCGCCCTGATTGTCAGCCTGTTCTGGTCGGCCTTGTCTTCGCTGGCATCGCCATCCTGGTTTTCAGCCTGCTGTTGTTCGGCTCGGTCCTCGCTGTCGCCGTTGCCCTGATCGTCAGCCTGTTGCCGGTCGGCCTGGTCCTCACTGTCACCATTTTTCTGGTTCTCGGCTTGCTGCTGTTGCAGCAGCTTTTCCAGTTCCTGCTTGTTGTGGCTGGCGTCTTCCAGCGCCGGGTCTCTGGCCAGGGCTTCGTCATAAGCCGCAATAGCCTCCTGGTAACGTCCCAGCTGTGCCAGTGCGTTGCCACGGTTATAGTTCCCTTGCGCTGTGTCACTGGCGCTGAAGGCGTCCAACGCAGCGGCAAAGTCGCCGGCCCGGTAGGCGGCCTCGCCGCGCAGCAGGGGGTGTTCGGCGAGCTGCCGGGCGCGCTCGGCATCGCCGGCCTGCAGTGCCTGCGCGGCCTGCTGGTCGTGACGCTGCCAGAGGTCATCCCAGGCCGAGGCCATGGCCGGTTGCGGCAGGCTGCCCAGCGTGACTGTGATCACCAGCGGCAGTGCCAGCAGCCAGCCGCGGCGAAACGCCAGTGCCGCCAGCGGCAACAGCACAAGTACCAGCCACGGGCCCTGTGACTGCCAGATGTCGGTGGACTGTTCCGTACTCTCCAGCCGTGAGTCGAGGGCCTGGAGCGATGCCGGAAGGACATGCGCCAGATCGGTATCGTTCACGGTAATGGTGTGATATCGGCCACCGCCGGCGCTGGCGAGCGACTGCAGTTGCGCGACCTCGAGCGTCGGCATCACGATCTTACCCTGAGCGTCCCGCACGAAGCCGCCCTGCGGGTCGGGTATGGGTGCCGGTTCGGCACTACCCACGCCCAGCACCGAGAGCCGGTAGCCCTGCCGGCGCAGCGTCGCTGGCCACATCCCGGGCACGCGGGTCGCTGTAACCGTCGCCGATCAGCACAATATTGCCGCGCGGGACACCCGCCTGCCTGAGAATTTCACCGGCTTTCCGGATGCCCAGATCGGCGCGGCTGCCCTGCACCGGCATCAGGTCAGGGTGCAGCGTCTTGAGCAGGGACTGGATGGTGCGCGCATCACTGGTCAGGGGTGATACGGTGAAGGCGTCGCCGGCAAACACCACCAGACCGGTCTGACCTTCCTTGCGCTGCTTCAATATCTCCGCCGCTTTGAAGCGCGCGCGCTCCAGCCGCGAGGGCGGCAGATCGGTGCTCAGCATGGAGCGCGACAGATCCAGCACCAGCACGACAGCATCCTGGTTGCGATACACCGGTTGGGGTTGTTTCTGCCAGACCGGATCGGCGAGCGCGACGACGGCCAGTAAGCAGCCGGCCGCGAACAACCATACCGGCAGCTGACTGGACGCCGCGCCGGGTTTGCTGAGCAGATAGGGCAGGAGGTGGCTCTCGCAGGCGCGTCGCCACTCGCTGCCGGTGCGCCGGGTGCGCGGCAGCCACCAGAGCAGCAGTGCCATGGGGATCAATGCCAGGAACCACAGCGGTTGCTGGAAGTGAAACAGTTCAGGCATGGCGGGCCTCGCGCAGCGGCAGAATGTTGCGCTTGAAGGCAGACGACAGCGCGATCGCAAATACCGCGATCAACGCCGCGCCCAGTGGCCACTGGTAAAGCTCGGCGACCGGACGGAACGTCTGCTGGTCTTCGCTGATCGGCTCGATGGTATCGAGCAAACGATAGATCTGTTGCAGTTCTTTGCTGTCGCGCGCCCGGAAATAACGGCCCTCAGTCGCGTCGGCGATGGCTTTGAGCGTGCGTTCATCCAGTTGCGTGTTGGCGACACGCTGGACCCCGAAAAGCGTCTGCACAGCCAGCTCGTCGGCACCCATACCGATGGTGTAGATACGGACATGTTCGCGCCGCGCGAGTTGTGCCGCCTTGAGGGGCGCGACCTGACCGGCGGTGTTGTCGCCGTCGGTCAGCAGTACCAGAACGCGGTTTTCCTGCGGCTGGTCGCGCAGGCGCTTGACCGCCAGACCGATGGCATCGCCGATGGCGGTGCGTTTTCCGGCCAGGCCGATGGCGGCTTCGTTCAACTGGGTCCTGACCGTCTCCCGGTCGAAGGTCAACGGGGTCTGCAGATAGGCCTGATCGCCAAACAGAATCAAGCCCAGACGGTCGCCTTCGCGGCGGTCAATGAAGTCGCCCGCAATGGCTTTCACTGCGGTGAGTCGCGACACGGCACGGCCGTTGACGGACATATCTTCGGTTTCCATGCTGCCGGAAATATCGATGGCCAGCATCAGGTCCCGGCCACTGACAGGCAATTGCACGGGATCGCCGACGTACTGCGGTCGCGCCGCCGCAATCACCAGCAGCACCCAGGCCAGGGTTGCCAGCAGCAGGCGCGGGCGATTCGTCGCACCACGGGTGGTGGTTTCCATGGCGGCCAGCGCACCATCGAAAGGCAGTTTCAAAGCCGGTTCCTGCTGTTCAGCAGCGCGCGGCAACAACCAGGCAGCGATCAGCGGCAGGGGGAGGGCAGCCAGCGCCCACAGCCAGGCAAACTCGATGTTCATCCGCACCTCCCCAGATTCTGTGTTATCCACCGACGAGCCAGCGAAATCAGTGCGTCGTTGTCGATGTCGTTGACCTGGTGAGAAAGGTAGGGGGCCGTTGCCAGCACACTGCCGGCGCCACTGGTGAAGGCGCCATCGCCACCGGTGCGGTCGAGAAATGCCAGCCAGGCAGCGCCGGTCAGCGGCGCGACCTCATGGCGCTCGAAGCACATCAGGGCAACGCGACGCAGCAGGGTGGAGACCCGGGACGCCAGCTGATCGGGGCTGCGCGCCGACAGGGCCTCCAGTTCGCCCAGTATGCGGGCCCGACGCCGGCGCCGGCGCCAGATAATGCTCAGGCGCCAACCGATAACGATCAACGCACCCAGCAGCAGCGCGGTCAGCACCCACCAGCCCGGCGCCGGCGGCCAGAACTCAGGCGGTGGTGCGGCATGGATGTCGCGCAGATCGAGCCCTGCCAGGGGGGATGGAGTCATGCCGCGTCTCGCGCCGGGTTGTTCGAGCGGGTGAGGGCCTGGCGCAGGCGCTGAGCGACATCGTCGGCGGTGCCAAGCTGCAGCAGAGGTACGGCGCACTGCTGCATCAGCTCACTGACCCGCTGGCGCCGCGCGGCGAAATGCCGTGTCCAGGCGTCGCGCTGTGTTTCCGAGCGCGTGTCGAGAATGCCTTGCCGGTTGCCAACCATGACCGGGTAGCGGCCGGGGGCGGGCGGCTGCAGTTCGAGTCGATCCAGCACCTGGCAGGCGACGACGTCGTTATGCTTGCGCAACAGCTGCAGCTGGCGTTTGCTGTCATTATCCAGGTGATAAAAATCACTGAACAGGAACACCAGACTGCCCGGACGTGCGACGCGACGCAGGCGCGTCAGTGCGTCATTGAAGTGATTGTCTGCGTGCGGGCGCTCGATCAGGTTGGCGGGGTCGGCCGCTTTAACCAGCTCGCGAATCAGATGCAGGGCGCCGCGCTGGCCGCCGGTGGGACGCAACTCGTGGTGGCTGCCGTTGTACAGGAGGGCGCCTATGCGATCGCCGTTTTGCACAGCTGCCCAGGCTATCAATGCCGTCGCACGGGTGACCACAATGCTCTTGAAAACCCCCTCGGTGGCAAAGAACATCCCCGGACCGAAATCGGCCATGACCACCACCGGCCGTTCACGCTCCTCCTGATAGACTTTGACGTGGGCGCGTCCGGATCTGGCAGTGACCCGCCAGTCCATGTTGCGTACGTCGTCGCCGGATTGATAGCCACGCGACTCGACATAGTCCATGCCGCGTCCGCGGAATCCCGAGCGATGGTGGCCGGCGATAACACTTTGCGCCGCTCGCCGCGGGTGCAAAGGCAGGCCGCGGGCCGGCAGGCGCAAACCGATCAGCTCTGCGCGACTGGGCAGGACGCCATCTGAGGCCGTAAGCGTCACGACACCGGGACCCGCTGGATGAGCTCATTGATGATGTGGTCGGCGTCGATGCCTTCGGCTTCCGCTTCGAAGGACAGCAGGATGCGGTGACGCAGGGTATCGTAAGCGACTGACTGTACATCGTCCGGTGAGACGTAATCGCGGCCCTGCAGCCAGGCGCGGGCGCGCGCGCAGCGATCGAGCGCGATGGTGCCGCGCGGGCTGGCGCCGTAGCTGACCCAGCGCGCCAGGTCGTCGCTGTAGGGTCCGGGGTTGCGTGAGGCCAGCAGCAGCTGGACCAGATATTCCTCCACGGCGGGGGACATGTGCAGGTCCAGAACCTGTCGTTGTGCATCGAAAATCTGTTGCTGGGTGACGATGGCTGGTGGGAGTGTGCCCGGCGTGGAAGCCTGCATTGCACGGCGGCGCGCCAGATCCAGAATACGCTTTTCGGCGTCAAATTGCGGATACCCGATGCGCACGTGCATCAGAAAGCGGTCGAGCTGCGCTTCGGGGAGTGGGTAGGTGCCCTCCTGCTCGATAGGGTTCTGCGTGGCCATTACCAGGAACAGCCGGGGCAGGCGATAGGTGGTCTTTCCGACCGTGATCTGACGTTCGCCCATGGCTTCCAGGAGCGCCGACTGGACCTTCGCCGGCGCGCGGTTGATTTCGTCCGCCAGCACCAGGTTGTGGAATATCGGCCCCTGCTGGAAGCTGAAACTGCCGTCCTGCGGGTGGTACACATCGGTACCGGTGAGGTCGCCGGGCAGCAGATCAGGCGTAAACTGCAGACGGTGGAAATCACCGTCTATGCGCTGCGCCAGTTCCTTGATGGCAGTGGTTTTCGCCAGCCCGGGCGCGCCTTCGACCAGCAGGTGGCCATCGGCCAGCAGGGCAATCAACAGGTGCTCGACCAGGGCCTCCTGGCCGATGATGCACTCTTCAAGCTCCGTGCGCAGTCGCTTGAAAGCGGCCTGGGCGGTGTGCGCCAGTGGTGGCTCGGGTTGTGCTGCCGTATCCATAGTCATGCCGTTACCTCGCTGGCTGCGTGAACAGTTGAATCGACGATTATGGCAGCGGGCGCGACCAAAAGTGCCGCAGAACCGGGGGTGGAAAGGATTAAATATTTGTAATGCGGCTGTGCCCGTGATCGCGTGGATCATTCTGGCATTGCAGAGCCTGACCGCGAAGGACGCTAAGGACGCGAAGGAAACAAGTGTTGAAGGGATTCCATTCAAAACAGCGTGTTAGAAAGGGTTGTGTTTTTCATCAGAAAGGAAGGTTGTTACTTCGCGTCCTTCGCGGTTAATTCGCTTCTGTAGAGAGGTGTTGCCCACGTGACCCAGTGAAGACCCTGTACTGAAGACGCGCCCTGAGGCGTGCGGCGTGTTTGTAAAGGCCGTCATTCAGGCGCTGACAGTGGAGGGGAAGCGGATGCTGACGCACAATCCCGGGTCATTGTCCTGCAGCTGCAGGTCGAGGTGGTGTCGCTGCATGACCGCTTTTACCAGGCTCATGCCGAGACCGTTACCGGGGGGGCTGCGGCTCTGTTCGAGTCTGAAAAAACGCTGAAAGACGTTTTCGCGCTGGGTTCCGGGAATGCCGGGGCCGCTGTCGCAGAGGCGCAGACAGACCTGGTCGTCCTCGTTCTCCAGCGTCAGCCGGATGCTGCCGGCGGCGGGGGTGTACTTGATGGCATTGTCCAGCAGGTTCGCCAGGGCCTGAAACAGCAGATCGCGGTCGCCATTGAAAACCAGGCTGGTGTCGATTGCCGCCTCGAAATGCAGCTGCTTGTCTTCCGCCAGCGGTTCGTACAGCTCCATGACGTCGTTGATCAGCGCGCCGATGTCAACCGCTGTGAAGTGCGCGCTGTCATCCTGTGCTTCGATGCGGGCGATGCGCAGCAGGGCGTTGAATGTGTCCAGTAATGCGTCGGCTTCCTGCAGGGCCTGGGTCAGCGCCGAGTCCGGGGCGTCACCGGCAGTACCATCGAGTTGCAGTTCTTCGAGGCGGTTGCGCAGACGGGCCAGCGGCGTGCGCAGGTCGTGGGCAATGTTGTCGGAAACGCGCCGCACGCTTTCCATGAGCGATTCAATCTGCTCGAGCATGTTGTTCAGATTGTCTGCCAGGGTGTCGAAATCGTCGCCGGTGTGACGACTGGGTATGCGTCGACTGAGATCGCCGGACATGATTTCGCGACTGGCCTGATTGATGGCTTCGATGCGCTGCAGCGTACTGCGCCCCATCGTGACACTGCCCGCACCGCCCAGTAGCAGCATGATTCCCAGTGCCCAGACCAGGCTCATGCTGATGCGGTGCCGGGTGATTTCGAATTCATGGATGTCCCGCCCGACCAGCAACAGAAAACCGCCGGCCAGGCGAAACAGGCGTGCACGTGCGCGGTGCGGCTGGGAATCGTGGCTGTTGTTCAGCTCGAACTCCAGCCAGCCGCCGCGTATATCGGCGTTGACCGGCCAGCTGGCGAGGTTGCCGGTCAGGGGAGCAAGGTCTTTGTCGGTCAACAGATAGATCGAGGCGCCGGCGGGGCGGCGGGCGAGGCGTTCGTCTATCAGCTGGGTCAGGCCCGCGAGGCCGGCGTGCTGATAGCGCTCGGTGAGATCGAGGATATCGATTTCGATGGTGTTGTCGGTCTGGGAAGACATGTAGCTGACGGTCGACCAGTAGATGAAGCCCAGCAATACGAGGACTGAGCTGCCGAACAGCAGCATGTAAATCAGCGCCAGCCGGAAGGTGGAACTGTTGACAAAGCGGGTATCCATCAAGCAGGCGATTTCAGGGTGTAGCCGGCTCCGCGCACGGTTTGCAGCATGGGGGTATCGAAACCTTTGTCGATCTTGCTGCGTAAGCGGCTGATGTGGACGTCGATCACGTTGGTCTGCGGGTCGAAGTTGTAGTCCCAGACGTGCTCCAGCAGCATGGTGCGCGTTATCACCTGGTCGGCGTGCCGCATCAGATATTCCAACAGGCGGAACTCGCGCGGCAACAGTTCGATCACTTTGCCATCGCGGGTGACAACCCGGTTGAGCAGGTCAAGTTGCAGGGGGCCGACGCTGAGCCGGGTGGTGCCGGCGTCATTGTCAGTGCGGCGATTGAGGGCGTCCAGTCTTGCCAGTAGTTCGGCGAAGGCAAACGGCTTGATCAGATAATCATCGGCGCCGGCGCGCAGTCCGTCAACCCGATCATTGACGTCGGCCAGCGCACTGAGAATGAGGACCGGTGTTTTGATCTGGCCGGCGCGCAGTCTGGCGATCAGTGTCAGGCCGTCCTGTTCGGGCAGCATGCGGTCAACAATCAGCACATCGTAGGGGTTTTCCTCGGCAAGTCGCTGGCCCTGAACGCCATCGATAGCGTGATCAACATGGTGACCGTGCGTGATAAGATTCTTCTTGATGTAGGCGGAGGTACCGGTATCGTCTTCGACAAGGAGTATGCGCATAGGCGGCCTGAGCGTCGCGGAAATGTCGATCAGTATAAACTATAACTCGATTGCCGTAGCATCACGCCCATGCCCTGCGAGGATGAATGCGGCGCTAACGGGCTTGCTGAAATCTGGCCCGGCTTGTGTCACCGTTCAATGTCTTGCACGATATGAGCCCGGAAGCCGGTGTCATCTGGAGTGTTGAAATGGATATGAGTTTTGTCATGGTTGGCCCGCCGTTGATCTCGCTGCTGGCAGGCATTGCGATTCTGGTCTGGCCGAAGCTGTTGAGCTATATCGTAGCGTTTTACCTCATTCTGTTTGGATTGTTGGGACTCCTGCCGCTGCTGGCATGATGAGATGGGTTCTGGTCTGCAGATAATGACCGGTGGCCTGCGGTGATACGTGGATAGACGCTCTTCAGTCTTTGCCTCGGTAGTCCAGGGCCTGCTGATCTGCAACGGGATCATGTTTCTGCTGGAGCTCTATTCCGGTGGTCAGGTGATTCGAGTGCTGGCGCTTTGGCCTGTGGGTGTTGCAGGCACGACGCTTTTCGATCAATCGCCGGCCCATTTTCAGGTGTGGCAATTGGTGACCTATTCATTCCTGCACGGCAGTGTCATGCACCTGCTGTTGAATATGTACGGGCTGTGGCTGTTTGGCTCGCGTATGGAAAGCGTGTGGGGTTCGAAAGCGTTCGCTTTCTACTATTTCTTCTGTGTCATAGGTGCCGGTCTGGTGCAGTTGTTCGTTGCCACCCTGGGCGCAGGCGAGGGTGAAATCTATCCAACCGTTGGCGCTTCGGGCGGGGTTTTCGGGCTGTTGCTTGCGTTTGGTCTGACCTTTCCGAATGAAAGGCTTATGCTGGTATTTCCCCCGGTAATATTGCAGGCGAAATGGTTTGTACTGATCTACGCTGGTATCGAATTATGGGCCGGCGTCACCGGGACCGCAGCGGGCGTGGCCCACTTCGCGCATCTCGGTGGCATGCTGTTCGGGTTGGTTCTGTTGTGGTACTGGCGTCGCCGTCCTTCCGGTTAGCGCTAATCGCAGGTCTTCGCCGCGTTTTGTGGGCTGTGCCGCCCGCTGCCTCGAGTGTTTAGAGTCCCCGTATAGGAATGCGTAAACCCCCCGCTTTTAGGCGCCGGACATGAGTGGGTTGGTGCTGAGCGTAGCGAAGCCCAACACGATTGCGGCCACACAGACGAGTGTGGGGTGCCGGATGGGAGGATAATCAGGCTTTGAGCGTGAGCACACGACGCTGTTGGGCTTCGCAGTGCTCAGCCCAACCTACGGTCTCAATCGGCCGCATGGCGGATCGATCCGGCTTTTAGCCGTAACACGAAGCCACCGGTTTTAGCCGGTGGAGTATTCACCAGGTGCCTATGTGCCTGGGGTAGTCATCGCTGTCGCGAGGCGCTCTGCTCCAATCGGCGGCGCCGGTAGAAGTGCGCTAACCAGAGCACCATGGCTAATCCGACAATAGCCGCCATGAGCTCGACTTCATAACGTTTGAGATCGCCCAGTATCGCTTCCGCAGCTCGGCCAAAATAGTATCCGGCGAGCCCGATGCTGGTTGCCCAGATGCCGGCGCCGATTAGATTCAACAGGGTGAACCGCAGATAGGACACGTTGCTGATGCCAATGGCGATGGGCGTTACCGAGCGCAATCCATACAGAAAGCGGAAGCCGATGATGAGCAGGTTCTGGTGCCGCTCCAGTATGCGCAGTACGCGTTCCGCGCGCGGCTGCCACGACGGATGCCGGGTCAGGAGGGTCTTGCCGTGGCGCCGGCCGAGAAAGAAATACAGCTGATCCCCGAATACCGTACCGCAAAACCCGCAGGCAATCACCCAATCCAGTGACAAGTAGCCCAGATGCGCGGCGAGGCCGCCGAGCACCAGCACGGTCTCGCCTTCCAGGAAGGTTCCAATGACGAGGATGGGGTAGCCAAAGGTGGTCAGGAGCGATTCCAGCATAGGAACAGATTTCCCCTTTACAAAGGCGGACTGACATGCCGGGTTGCCGGTTCCGGCGTACGCACGGAAGTGAATCCAACACGTCGTCCACCTGCTGTCTGAGCCGTGCGGGCGAGGTTTATTGTATGGGCCGGCGTGGCCGGATGATATAGTGTGCGGAGCGATAGTCAGACCGCTTTGCTTCGAGAGAACAGCCCGGCTGCATCCGGAAGCATGTTTGTGGCGCCGGTATTGGCGGCGATTGTGTTGGCGATTACGGTAACTGGGGCGTGTGCGGCGGCAGCGGTTTTCACCCGGCTCTTGTCTCGACCAGCGGAGGTGCGCATGAATTCTATCTTGCTGAAACCGGTAATTTCCGCCGCGCTGTTGGGTGGAATCGCATTGCTGCAGCCGGCATGGGCCGCACAGGAGCAGAATAGTATCGGCGACGCAGTCACTTCGCTTGCGCCGGACGCGCAGCGTGAGCGGACCGCTTCCGCTGCACTACGCACGCTGCGGCACATCACACGGGCACGCAGCGCCATTCACGACAACGATCTCGAGCAGGCAAGACAGAATGTAGGCGAGGCATTAGAACATCTGGAATTGATCGCCGCCACTCGGCCCGCTGTCCGCCTCAAGGAACACATCTGGGTCGCCCGACAACATATGGGCTATGAAACGGCACAGGAGGTTATGGGAGATCTCATGGTAATCGACGCCGAATTGCAGCGTCTCGATGAGACCATGGCAACGGCAAAGGCGCATCAGCATCTGCAGGCTGCCGAAGCGCTGATTCTGAACAACAATACCGAAGCGGCACGGCAGGAACTGGACCGCCTGGAGGCCGCTCTTATCTTCACGGAATATGACCTGCCGCTTGCCGCCAGTGAGGAGCAGATGCTGGCTGCCCAGCAAGCCTTGGCGCGCAACGAGCCGGCTGCAGCGGATAAAAACCTGGTCGCGGCCGAAGAAATTATCCAGTTCGTTACCCTGGGCGGCAGCGCGTCGCTGGCGGGCGCACGTACCCACTTGATCCGCGCTGCCAGGAACTACGCTGATGAATACTACGCCGCCGCCAGAGCAGATCTGGCGCAGGCCAGCGCGTGGCTGCGCCGTGCGGGCGCAGCTGGCGACGAAAAGAGCCGCCAGGAGGCCGAGAAGCTGGCTGCGGACATCGACGCACTGAAAGGCAAACTGGACGCCGAAGCAGACGATCACTCGGGTACACTCGGCGGCTTCCTGCACCGCAACTGGGTGCTGATAGAGCGGGAAGCGGAAGACCTCTGGTTGCGCTACAAACGGCAGCAGGCGGCGAATCATACCTTGCGAAAATTAATCGATGCCAGGACACATCTGTACTATGCTGAACACGACCTGGCAAAGGGACGCAACACTGACATCATCAAGAAGGAACTGGAGTCCACGGATGGTTATCTGGAGGAAGCGCTCAGCGGAGCCGAGCCAGCCCTGCGGGAACGGATAGTACAGCTGCGCGATGATATCGCCGGCCTGGAGAACGGTCTTGGTGGTGACAGCAAGCAGACCAGCGCGCGCTACGACGAGGCCATGACCGATCTGTACGAGCTGATTCATTGGGATCCGGGCACGACTGATTAGTGGCCGCCGAGCGTACCGCATTCAGTCGACCAGATAAGCGGCAGCAGGTCGCTACCGCCTGTCGAATCGACGGCAAAGGCGGAACGGGTGTGTCACCGGTGTTTCGATGACACACCCGTTCATTCTCTGCTCACTGTGTGGGTTTGCTGTCCTTGTGCTTGAATTTGTCGAGAAGAGTTTTCATGCTGTTCTTTGCGCTCTCGAACAGCGTCTGCGTTTTGCTCGCGCCGGAGATCACATGCTGTAGCTCCTCGATGTGTTTTTCGATCGCCTTGTATCCGTCCTTGTCAGCATAGAAATAACCGAGGCGTTCGGCCGTCTCTAACTGCTCTGATGCGTAATGAAGGTCACGTAATGCTTCATCGGCATCCGATTTCTGGACTGCTTCGGCCTCCAGCATTGCACCGTGCGCGAGCACAATCGGTAACGGTGTCACCTGCGCTTCTTCAACCAGCGAACCCATGGCAACGGCGAGTGTCTCCCGCGCCTTGTTGCTTTGCTTCGCGGTGATTTCGGTGACCGCACGTTTGATGGCATCGGGATAGGTTGCAACCGGCAGGAATAGGTAATTCGTGACAATCTCGCTGCGCAGCTGGCTCAAGCGTACGCGGGCGGCCTGCACATTGCCGGCCTCCAGAAGGTCGTCGACTGCATCCAGTTCGGCTTGTACGGCATCCGCTGTGGTCACCAGATCGTAGGTCATCACATTGGCGGCCACGGGAATCAGTTTAAGGGTCGGATCCGCAGCGATGGCGATGGCAAGTTTCCCATCGGCCTCTTCCAGTTTCGTGATGGCCTGTTCGCTTTTGCCTTCCTCCAGCAGGGCTGCAGCCTCCTCTACGGCCTTGACAGCGGCTACGGCCTCTGCGCGGTATTTGGCGTGTTCCTGCTTGGCCGCCTGTTTTGCCTTGGCGATCGTGTCTTGCTTTATCTGCTCAGTCTGCACCGATGCCGATGCGCCGGACTCGGCTCTTACGGCATGAGTAGCGACCAACCCACCGGCCAGCAACATGCCGAGTAAAAGTGATTTAAAACAGCTGACTGTTCCCTTCACAGCGCACTCTCCTGTCTCTCGTTGTTTACAAAGGATTCCCGACGAGCTCCGACCAGGCGCTTGGGAGTTAGTTCCTGATCCAGGGCGCGGAATCCGCCTCTGCGTACGCCGACCGGAACCCCGGCAGCTTGCCGCCGTGCGTCACTATCGGGGAATCTCCTATGCATGCCTGGCATACGCTATTGGAAAAGGCAAGCAGAGCGATGCGCACGACAGCCGTGCAGGTAACCGGATTGGCGTTGCCGACTGGCGACATCTTTTTCTTGTGTGAACTCTTCAGCTACTATGGGGGTCGCAGTATCACCCAATCGGGGAAAGGAGGAAAGATACCAATGGCACAGCGGAAACAGACTTCCAGCAAGGCGACAGCAGCGAAGCAGACGGGCGCACCCAAGAGCACTCCGAAGCGGACGGCGCGGACTCAGCAGGCGGTAGCCGATGTCGCGCCAGAGGAACGCGATCGTATGATCGCCGAGCGGGCCTATCTCATCGCCGAACAGCGTGGCTTTGAGGGTGACATGGCGCTGCATGACTGGCTGCAGGCGGAGGCAGAGGTCGATGCCCGGTTTGCTGCCACACATTGAGGCATGATGCAGCGGTAAAGGCGCCGCTCGTCGCGGGCGCGGCATGGCAGGTACCAGGGCCTGCGACCGCCTGTTTACCGCTCGATACGTGCCAGTGCTCGATACAGCAGTGGCATGACAATCACCACCAGCGGAATCTGTATGAGCAGGCCGGAGACGATGGCGACCGCCAACGGTTGCTGCATGGCGGAGCCTTGCTTCAGCGGTAGCGCCAGTGGCAGCAGCGCGAGAATGGCGGCCAAGGTGGTCATGACGATCGGTCGTAGACGATTGTGGCCGGCCTGAACCAGGGCCGCTGCTTTTCCTGTGTTCCTGCGCACCAGTGCGTGGTATTCAGAGAAATAGAAAATCGATACCTCGGTGACGATGCCGACGATCATGGTCATGCCCATGATTGCGGTGATATTCAACTCGATACCGGTTAGCCACAGGCCGGTAAACACGCCCGCCATGGCCAGCAGTGGTGACGTCAGGATGGCGATGGCGGCGGCGAATTCCTCATACAGGAACAGCAGCAACAGGAACACCAGCGCCAGCGCAGCGACAAACACCGCGATCAGGCCGCGAAACGCGATCTGCTGCTGTTTATACAGCCCGCCGAGTTCAAAATACATGTCGGCGGGCAACAGTCCGGGCTGCGTCATGGCCTGTTTGACGTCGCGTATGGTTGAACCCAGGTCGCGGCCGCTGATACGGCCGGTGACGGCGACCATGCGTTTCAGGTTGTCACGTGCTATCTGCGGTTGCCCGGTTTCCGCCGCCACGCGGGCGATACGCTTGAGGGGGAAGCGATGGCCGTCGGGCGCGCGCAGCCAGATCTCAGCGATGGCGTCGGTCCTGTCGCGCTCCGTGGGTGGTACCCAGACACGT
The DNA here is from genome assembly GCA_963695455.1 of uncultured Gammaproteobacteria bacterium. Classification (GTDB taxonomy): domain Bacteria; phylum Pseudomonadota; class Gammaproteobacteria; order DSM-19610; family DSM-19610; genus Thiogranum. The sequence goes on from CAVOGN010000001.1 coordinate 68,880, forward strand.
ACCCCGACCAGCTTGATATTTTCCTGAACCTGGGTGGTAACCAGACCATTGAACCAGGCATCGAGTTGTTGTGTGACCAGGTCCGGGTCGATACCTTCCAGGGCCGCCTTGTCACGATCGACTATGAGATTGATGGCATCGCCGGCCAGCACGATTCCGTCCTTGACGTCGACGACACCGGCAATTGTGCCGATCGCGTCGGCAACCCTCGGCGCCGCCGACATCAGTTCCCCGGGCCTGTCGCTGTAGAGCATGATTTCGATCGGCTGGGGGACGGCGGTCAGGTCACCGATCAGATCTTCCATGAGCAGCGCCATCTCTACTTCCAGGCCTGGTACCTCGTTTTCTATGCGGCCGCGGATAGTCTCCATGACCTGATCGATAGGCGGCCGTGGCAAGGCCTTCAGGCGCACAAAAAAGTCGCCTTCGTTGGCCTCGGTGAGGCCGCCGCCAAGCTGGAGCCCGGTACGCCGCGAGTAGGTTTCTACGGCCGGATCGGCGCGCACAATGGCCTCCACTTGCCGCAGCAGGCGGTCGGTTTCCGTCAACGAGGTGCCTGCGGGTGACCGATAATCGAGAATGAATCCACCTTCGTCCATGTGCGGCATGAAACCGGAACCGACTTGCAGGTAGGCGACGTAACCGACTACAAGCAGCGGGGCGACACCGACCATGATCAGCGGTGGTGTCTTAAGCAAGCGCTGCATCAGCCGTACGTAGCCCTGTTGCACGCTCTTGAACACGCGACCCACATCTTCTGTCTCGGCGTCTTTGCCGCTCAGCAGGTGTTCCGCGAGTAAGGGGACCGCCAGCCACGCGAGCAGAAACGAAATGAACAGGCTGCTCGCCATGGTCAGCGACAGGGCCTTGAAGAAAGCGCCGGTGACACCGCTGAGAAATGCCAGCGGCGCGAAGATGATGATAGTGGCCGCGGAAGAGCCGGCCAGCGGTGGTGTGAATTCGATCGCCGCTTCGCGGATGGTCAGTGCCAGGTCGCTGCTGCGCTGACGCAGGCGGCGGATTATGTGCTCTATCATCACGATGGCGTCGTCGACGATCAGGCCCACGGCGGCTGCCATGCCGCCCAGCGTCATGATGTTGAAGCTCATGTGCAAAACGTCGAGCAGCAGGACGGTGCTTGCCAGCACCGCCGGCACAATCAGGATCGCGACCAGGGTGATTTTGAGACTGCGCAAAAACACCAGCAGCACGATTGCGGCCAGCCCCACACCGATCGCGATGGCATCGCGCACACTGCTGGCCGACTCGGTAATAAGCTGGCTTTGATCGTACCAGTTGGCGATCTGTACGCCCTTGGGCAGTTGGTCGCGGTACCCGTCCAGGCGTTGTTTGACAGCGTCGACGATCCGCACTGTATTGCCGCCGGGTTGCTGGTAGATCTGCAACAGCACGGCATCCTGGCCGTCGGCGGTGACCCGCAGCCACTGCGGCGCGGTGGTGGGATAGACGCGGGCGATATCCTCGAGTCGCACCAGACCGTCAGCGCCGCTGCGCAACACCGTATCCTCGATGGTCCGCAGTGAGCGGATGCGGGTATCGGATAACAGCAGGTAAAGCTTGTAATGATCCTCCAGGCGCCCCACGGCCTGCAGCACGTTGCTGGCCGATACGGACGTCGCCACATCGCTGAAGGTCAAACCGTAGGCGGCCAGTTTCTCAGGGTCGATTTCCACCCGGTATTCGGCCTGTTCGCCGCCCAACACGGCCACACTGGCCACGCCGTTGATGGAGGACAGCAGCGGTACCAGCTGGTAACTGGCCAGATCACGCACTTGCACCAGTGACTGGTTGTAGGCGGTCAGGCTGTAGGCGGCCACCGGGAATACAGTGGGATCCATGCGCCGGACGCTGAAGCGGGTGCCGGCCGGCAGTTCCGCCAACACCTGGTTGATGGCGGACTCGACCCGCAGCATGGCGGCGACCATGTCGTCGCCCCAGCCGAGGTTGATCGACAGTTCGGCGCTGCCGCGGCTGGTTGTGGAGCGCAGCCCGACCACGCCCGGCACCGAGCGCACCGCCTTTTCGACTGGGCGGGTCACCGCTATCACCATCTGGTCGGCGGGGCGGTCTCCGGCTTCCAGCGATACCACTACGCGCGGGAAATCGACATGCGGAAACAGAGCAACGGGTAATTGCAGGCCGGCCACGACACCGGCAAGCGCCAGGATGGCGACCAGGAAAAGAATCGAACGGCGATGTGCGGCCGCCCAGTGCGCGATATCCATCAGGGCGATTCTCTGACAGCCATGCCATCGTTCAGTTCATAGTTTCCGGTCACAACCACGCTGTCAGCGGCGCTCAATGCGCCGGAAACTTCGAGCAGGTCGTCGGTATCCACGCCGATCTGCACCGGAACCCGCCGCGCTTTGCCGTCCTTCACGACGTAAAGATAGGCATCGGGCGCGTCACCGAGGACTGCGCTGCGCGGCACCACCAGCGCCGTATGGGAAGCCAGATGAATCCGGCCCAGAATGCGGCTTCCCAGCACCATGTGATCGATATCCTGTGCTGGGATCGGTGCCAGTACCTCCACCAGGTGGGTATCGGGGTCGATCATGGCGTGCACTTCCCGAACCGAACTTTCCACTTTGATGTCGGGAACAAAAACCGACGTAATGGTAACCGGGGTGCCGGGCCGTACGGCGCCCAGGTCTTCAGGCTCGACTCCGAGACGCGCGATCAGGCGTTGCTCCGCTGCAATCAGCATGGCGGTCGTATCGGCCTGTACGCGCTGCCCCTGGGAAACATCGAGCCGCGTGACGATCCCGTCCATGGGTGCGCGCAGGGTTTCTTCGGCGATACCCATGCCCCGCTGCTGCAGCGCGTCCAGCGTGGCGCGCGCATCCTGCAGGTTCTTTTGCGCGGCATCCACCTGGGATTTGGTGGCCAGTTGCTCATCGAGCAATCGTTGCTGCCGGTCCAGTTCACGCCGCCCGTAGTCCACTGCGCTCCGCGCCTGCAGATACTGCATGCGCGCATCCGGCGCGGTAATGAGCTCCAGCAATGCGTCGCCACTTGTGACGCGTTGCCCGAGGCGCACCCAGACCCGGTTGATGAGACCGGCGTGCGGCAGTGACAGACTGAGTACCTGATCGGGGTCGGGGTCCAGCACTCCGAATGCCGTCAGGGTCTCACTCACGGTTTTCTCCTGCACTGGCGCCGTTTCGACCAGCACGCTCGGAGTTTCCGCGCCGGCCGACAGCGTCATGGCGAAGCTCAGGAGCAGGCCCATCTGCCAAGTTGCGAGGCGCAAATGCGGCTTGATGTTCACAGGTGTCATTCCCTGGTTTCCGACAGTGTTGAGAGGGGTTTTTCCGGATAACCGGGTAATGCCAGCAGCGCATCCAGTGCGATGCGGTTTTCCCAGCCGGTCTGTTCCAGGCTGATCTGCTCCAGCCGTTTGTTGACCCAGGTGGATTCCATGTTGAGGAAGGTCAGTGCGTCGATATCGCCCTGACTGTAGGCGCGGCTCGCGCGGTCCACCAGTGTTTTCAGGCGCGGCAGGTAAGTGTGCAGATTGTCCTGTTGCCGCTGCAGGATCGTTTGCAGCTTCAGCAGGCGGTGCACATCCACGCTGGCCTGCGCAAGACGCGCGCGGTATTCCTCGCGCAGTTGTTCGCGGGTCGCGCGCTCGATGGCGATAGTGCCGCGGTTGCCGCTGAACAAGGGCAGATCGAGACTGACGCTCAGACCGATTGTCTTGACATTGCCGGTATCGCGGGCACGGTTGATGCCGATACTCAGGGATGGAAACTGCGCCAGAATCGCGCCTCTTACCCTGGCTTCCTGACTTTCGTAACCGGCTTGCAAGGCCAGCAGGTCCGGACGTGCCTGCGGCAGCCTGGCCAGCGCTGCTCGCACGGTTTCGGCATCCAAAGGCGCCTGCTGTGGTAAAGGGGAAATGGCAATCCTCACCTCCGGGTCGAGACCCAGCAGCAGATTGAATTCGTGCCAGGTCTGGTTATGCGTCTGTTCAAGCTGGTTGATCTGGCTGAGGGTGTCCACCAGCGCGGTGAGGTCCGTGCCACTGACATCAAGGGTAATATCGCCCTGTTGCAGGGCCTGGGCCGAGCGCTGATAGCGCTGCTGGTAAAGGTTTCGCATCGTTTGCAGCAGCGCCAGACGCTGTTGCTCGAGATGCAGGCGCACGGCCAGGGAACGGGCCTGCTGAATGACCTGCCATTCTTGCCACAACAAATCGAGACGAACTTTGTCCTGTCCCTTGCGTTCGGCAGCCACGCGCGGTTGCCGTGTGATGAGGGGAATGATGTCGTAACCGAGCCCAACAGACCAGGCGTTGACCAAGCCCGCGGTGCGACCTGTCGGTTTGTCCAGACCGGCACTGAGCTGCGGGTCCGGCAACAAACCGGCGGAAAATACCTGCGCGCCGGCAACCTCTAATCGCGCGCGCTGCACCCTGAGATCGGGGTTGTTGAGCACAGCAATCGTCCCTGCCTCGGTGAGGTCCAGCCCGTCGACTGGATCAAATTCATGCTGGTTTGTGTGACCAGCGTGCCGCTCCGCCATCTCCACCTGTATCACAGCCAGATCTGACGCCAGCGGTGACTGATTCTCAAGGGGGTGCGGCCGATAGCTGGCGCAACCGCTCAGCACGGCAAGCGCGCCCGCGGCAGCCAGAGAGGCGCACCAGGGGAGCTGTCGAGCGGGGGCTTGTTTCATACAGTCACACCGTCACCACGATCTTGCCCTTCTGCCGGTTGGATTCCATATAGCGATGGGCTTCGACGATCGCGTCCAGGCTGAAGGTACGATCGATGACGGGTTTCAGCTTCCCGGATTTGAGGCCGTCGTGGATATACCGTTTGCCGCGCGCCAGCTTTTCGACATCCTTGACGATCTCGAACAAGGTATAACCGCGTATGGTCAGGCCTTTCGCAAGTGCTGTGAACAGAGGGAAGGGTGTCGGGGTGGGCGCCAGTGCACCGTACTCGAAAATTGTAGCGCCGGGTGCGGCGGCCGCGGCGAGCATTTCGAGATAGGGGCCGGCAACCGGGTCAAACACAATGCTCGCACCGGTTCCGGAGGTGATTGCCATTACGCGTTCCGGCAGGTCCTCGTCGTCCGTGACGATCACCTGATCTGCGCCTGCGTCCAGAAGGAACGGTTTCTTATCCGCGCCACGGGTCGCGGCAATGGCAGATGCCCCGGCGGCCTTGCTGATCTGAATGGCAGCCAGTCCCACGCTGCTGCTGGCCGCGGTGATGAGAACGCTGTCCTGCGCACTGATCTGGCCGTACTCAACTAATGCGCCGAAGGCGGTCAGGTACTGCATCCAGATCGCGGCGCCCTGGACAGCCGTCAGATTGGCGGGGTAGGGGACTGCCGCATAAGCCGGTACGATGGCGCTCTCGCCGTAGACGCCGTACTTCCCGATCGAAAACGAGGGTATGGTGCTGACGCGGTCGCCGAGGTGCAGGTCGCTGACGCCGGGCCCCACCGCATCTATTGTCCCGGCCGCCTCGTAGCCCAGTCGCGATGGTAACTCGGGGGTTTCCAGATACTGCCCGCGCCGGTACATGACCTCCGCACGGTTGAGGCCTATGGCCTCCACCTTCAGGCGAACCTCGCCGTCGCCGGGTTCCGCCAGGGGCAAATCCTCGAGCTTGAGTACATCGGCATCACCGGTGGTATGAAAGCGAACGATTTTCGGCATCACAATTCTCCTGGGTCTAAGGGCTGCGTTTACAGTCTAGTCCCGCAATCGGTTCGTGCATCCGGCAGGGATCTCCGTGGGTGCCGTGATTTGCAGCTCGCTTGGAGCAAGTGCCGGCCGCTTGCAGCTGTCGCGCGTCCAGAATTTCTCCAGACTGCACACCGAGCGAAAGGTACCCTAGAACACAGATGCACCGCTCTCGGGATCGAACAGGTGCAGCCTGCGCACGTCCAGGCTGAGTTCGAGTTGTTCGCCTGCGCGGACCGGGCTGGCCGTATCGATACGTGCCACCAGTCGCAGCGTGCCGCCGCTGGAGGCATCCAGATCGAGGTCTTCGGGCAGCGACGGTAAGCTTTCCCGGGTGACGCCCGGGGTGTCGAAATGGACGAACAGTTCTGCGCCCAGCCATTCGACGACGTCCACGCAGACGGAAAATTTCAGCTGGTATTCGGAGTCCTCGGAGCTGCTGGCAGCGTCCTGCAGGTGCTCCGGGCGGATGCCGGCGACGAAGGTACTGCGACCGGCGGGCAGGCGTTCACGCTTTTCCGCGGGCAGCGTGACTTTCCCCATGGGCAGTTCGATGCACTGGTTGTCGCGCAGTTCGGCGGGAAAGAAATTCATCGCCGGCGAGCCGATGAAACCGGCCACGAACAGGTTGCGCGGCTGCTGGTAGAGTTCGCGCGGGGTGCCGAGCTGCTGGAGTTCTCCGTGGCGCAGCACGGCGATGCGGTCGCCGAGCGTCATGGCCTCGGTCTGGTCGTGGGTGACGTACAGGGTGGTGGTGCCGAGGCGGCGCTGCAGGCGGGCGATCTCGGTGCGCATCTGCACGCGCAGCTTGGCGTCCAGGTTGGACAGCGGTTCATCGAGCAGAAAGGCGCGCGGCTCGCGCACCATGGCGCGCCCCATGGCGACCCGCTGGCGCTGTCCCCCCGACAGGCTGCGCGGTTTGCGCTCCAGCAAGGCACGCAGTTCCAGCATGTCCGCAGCCTGTTCGACGCGCCGGACGTCAAGCCGGTCACGATGCGGCGCTGGAACAGCAGCACCATCAGGATGATGGGTGCCGTCACCACCACCGAGGCGGCGGCGATGGAACCGGTGGGCAGTTCGAAGCGCGAGCTGCCGGTGAAAAACGCGATCGCGGCGGCCACCGGTAACGAGTCATTACCTGGTCGGTCCCAGCCGGTCCGACGATGAAATGCCGGTAAACTTAACGCTTTTATTGCTGATCATTCGGTCAGGAGCATATTGATCCTTCGGTCAGTACCCGCGTCTAACAGACTGGTTAAATGGAACAAAAATACAGACTGGCTGGCGATGCCAGGATTCTGGCGCGTCGTAAAAATTTACACCCATTTGTCAACTGTGGCTGGCCTTGCCTATTGGATTCGTTCCACTTTGTTGTTTAGAAAAAGAAAATCAACGTTGGCACATTACTTGTACTGGCCGGTGTAAGGCGCATGCAAGGTCCTTGTAAGGCGCCAATAACGACGGGGTAAATCAGGGTGCCGGCGTGATTTCGATTCGGATGCAGGCGCCCTGTCTTCCGTAAACGCGGCTGGGTGGTGTGGCTACGGAGTGACCGTTCTGGCTGGACAAGAAAAAAACGTAAAAGGACCAAGGGAACAGAGAGTGAAGTAGTTGTTCTTTAAATCCTACGGAGGATTCAGTATGAAAGTGAAAACAACTCATGGGTTGGTAGGGGCCATAGCGATGCTGGCTGCGGCGGGGGCAACTGCGTCAACCGTATCCGTGAACCCGTCGTTGATAAGTGTTGCACCTGGCGACATCTTTACCGCCAACATCCAAGCGGATTTCACCGATGTTGGAGGTACGGTCGAGGGAGGTTTCCACCTGACCTGGGACTCGAGCAAACTGACGCTCGTTAATGTCGCAGTTCCTGGACAGTCCAGTGCGGGCGAGAGCGGACATTCCAGTACCATTCAGAGCGCGTTCAATACGCTCATAGCGTCCTTCGTTTTTCCCACAAACGCCGAAAACAGCTCAGCGGGATCGCTTGACTATGCGTTTTCACTCTGCGGACTTGACGTGAGCGGGCCCGTTTGCGAAGTCGTGGGTGCGTCAGCAGCTTTCAGCGTCTATGACCTTGTCTTCGAGGTGGTGGCGGACGCTGCCATTGGCGATACACCTGCTGATCTTGTTATCGGCGTGTTGGGAGATCAATGGACTGGCGCCGATGGCTTCACAGTGCTGAGTCCGACCTTCACTGGCGCGACGATAAGCATCAACGCCGTACCGGTCCCAGCTGCAGTCTGGCTGTTTGGCAGCGGTCTGCTGGGGCTGGTCGGCGTGGCCCGTCGCCGCATGGCATAGTCAGCCTGAATAGTGAGGGCTGAGTACTTCCCCGACCGCGTGCTGCTGCGGCGGTTCCTGCGCGCGGTCGAGTGGCAAGAACAATCTCACGGGGAGTAGGGCAATGAGCACGCGAATGGTCTGCACTCTGATGGCTGTGGTCTCTGTACTGGTCGTCGCGCGGGTTGACGCGGCAACAGTGTTCAGTCCGGTAGACGGTAATGTCAATTTTCTGTTCGGTGATCTTCAAGGCGGCACGCTGGCGATGTTCGACGACAGCGACCAGGTCTATGCTGGCGCGTCCATCAACATCCCGGTCCCTTCCGTTGTCGGTATCTTCGGCCCGGTGAACGGCAACGGCGATTACCTCGCCACCAACAGCTTGGGTAATTCGCTCACCCTTAGTGGCAGCGACAATTTTATCCTCGGTCTCAATGTCGGCGGGACGTGGCTTTCCGATTCGTCATTGGCCGCACACGGCGCCAACAGTTACACCGTATTCTTCGCTAACGGGGGCAGCGTGCTGCAAGTGGACGTGCAGGTTGTATCGCAGGTGCCCGTGCCCGCCGCGGTCTGGCTGTTCGGTTCCGGCTTGCTGGGCCTGGCAGGCGTCACGTACCGAAAGGCCCGGGTGCCGGGCAGGCCTGTTTCCTGATCAGGCGGCTGGCTATCAATTAAGGCAAGCGTCGCCGGTTCAGCGACGCGATGACCGGCAGGGGCGGTGGCAAACCGCAGCTCGGGTCCATTTCTGGCAACAGAAAAAGAAGTTCTGGAAATCACAATCTGCAAGGGCTTAACTGGCATTGTCATATCAAACGTTGTTCATTGGGGTTCTCGCCCTGCTCGCCTGCAGCAACGCCATGGCGCTGCGCGATGACGTTCTGATTGTTGTCAATGACAACTCGGTGGATTCGCCGCAGGTCGGGGCCTATTACGCGCAGCAGCGCGGTATTGATCCGGCCAACGTCGTGCACGTGCGGGTGCCGGACAGTTACTTCATCAGCTGGGATGAATTTCGGCGCCTGCGTGACCAGTTGATCCGCTTCATGCAGCACAACACGCTGGACGATCCGGCACTGCAGCCGGTGGTGTGCAGCGACGGCGAGCCGCCCTATTACTGCCAGGCGGCGATGGATCAGCTGCGCGCCCACACCCGGATCCGCTACCTGGTCACCACGCGGGGGGTGCCCACCCGCATGACGGTGGACGGTTCCACGCTGGCTTCGCCGGGCGCGCCGACCTCGGTCGACAATTACCTCAAGTACTGGCTGATCAACTATTTTGCCGAGGATGTTGCGCTGGCGTTTGGCGAGCGTGAGGCGGCGTTTGGCGACGGCCGTGGTATGCGTACGGTGGTCCCGGCCGCGGATCGGGAGCTGATCGTGGGGCGCATCGACGGGCTGGACCTGACTGCGGCCCGGGCGCTGGTGGACCGCACGCTCGCCGTGGAGGGCCAGGGCATCTACGGCACCTGGTATGGCTCGACCAAGTTTTTCCGCTGGCGGGATGCGAGCACGGGGGCGGCGATCTACCCGCGCTCCGGCAGTTCGCTGTTGGGCTGGCGCTACCCGCTGGGCCTGTGGGGCGAAGATCGTCCTGAATGTGCCGAGTATCTCAACGTCGCCGGTGCGCTGCCGGAAGGCAAGGGGCCGGCGCACTGCCGGGTGCAGTTCAATGACGACAGCGATCCGGCTTTACAGACGACCCAGAGGATTGCCTATCCGGCCCCCGGCAACGCAGCGTCCCGGCAGCCCAAGGTGGTCGATGCGCTGGGCTACCAGGGCTGGCTGGACGGGCAGAGCGCGGTTGGCAGTTTTGCGGCCCTGTTGAACTGGCGCAAGGATGAGCAGTGCACGGTGACACTGTGTGAGGATGCCGCCGATCCTGCGGCCTGCCGGGCCAACTCCACCGATCGGTTTGCCGAGCTCAACACCGAGTGTGTCGGTGTGGCCGACGGGTTCATGGGCTACAACCACCAGTCGTACCCGCTCTCCTATCTGGCCGTGTGGCCGACCGGGTGGAGCGGTGCGGGCGGCGGCGATCAGGACCGCCTGGCGTTCCCCGAGGTGCGTACGGACGAAGGTGCTGATGACAACTTCAGTCTCTGGTTTCGCAACACCGACCAGGTGGCGGAGCCGCGCTGTTATGCATCCAGCGATTTCACGGCAGCGCCGGATCAGCCCTGTGAGGATGCACGCCGCGTGCTGTTGAGCCAGACGATTTCTCTCGCCACTACACCGCTCGATCCCAACAATCCACCGACCTATCGAGTCGGCTTCCGTTACCGGTATAGCGATATCAGGGAGCCGGTTACCCTCCGCGTAGGTTTCTCTGTACACGAGACCGGGGCAGGGAACAGAGAGATCGATTATGGTCTCAGGGACGTGGCAAGCTTCGACGGGAGCCGCCGGAGTCGCTGGCGGAGGGCTGAGGCCTTTGTCCAGTTGGACCCCGCCTTGCATACGGCAACGTCCTACGACCGTATCAGCTTCACGGTTGACACCGACAGTGCGTTCAGCGGTGATCTGGGCATTGATACGGTCAGCGTGCAGGAGGTCGCTCAAGGCGTGGAACTGGCGATCAACGGCTCCTTCACGGAGGGACACCACCAGGTGGCCACCGGCGATCATGCCGCCACCTTCCTGAACCGGCTCAACGGGGTGGGGGTCTGGGGCAGTGTCGGTCATCACCAGTCGGCCGGCTGCGCGTTCTGCTTCAACGGCCTGGAGACGCTTGCCTATTTTATGCGCGGGCTGCCGCTGGGGGATGCCGTCTGGTTCAATGAGTCGAACAACAGCGGCATCCTGTATGGTGACCCGCTCTATTCACCCGTGGCGGTGCGAATCAACCCGGTCAATGAAACTGACACGCTGGCGGGTCTTGTTAACCTGTCCGGCAGCACCGTTAATGGTCGCGATCCGGCCCGGGTCTGGACGAGTTACCGTATCGATATTTGCCCCGGCAATGATTTCTTTGTCTGTGACCAGGTCGTCCAGGTCTGGCAGAATACCGGCCTGAGTGGGACCGGGGGCCAGGAAAACGCCCCGCTCGGCAGCCTGGATACCGAAACAGTGGCGACCGGCGATTATACCCTGCGCCTTAGCGTGACCAGCGTAAACACAACCACCGGCCGCAGCCAGGTTTTCCATGATTACTACCCCGTTCACATTCTTGGACAAGGGGATCAGGACGGTGATGGTACGAGCGATGCAGTCGATAACTGCACGCTTGCGCCGAATCCGGACCAGCGCGATACGGACGGGGATGGATTTGGTAATGCTTGCGATGCAGACCTGACTAACGACGGCCTCATTAGCCTGTCTGATTACAATCGTTTTGTATCGGTATTTTTTGCAGCAGCGCCCGGCATGGAACCTTTTGTTCTGGCTGACCATGCCGACTTCAATAACGATGGCGTGGTAAATTTGGGCGATTACGCGCTCATCAGGGAAGGCTTTGGCGGAGGGCCAGGGCCGTCGTGTTGCGGGCAGGGCGCTACCGGGACGGCGATAGTTCAGTAACAGCGGGCGGGGGCCAGGGTGAGGGGTACCGCACAAGGAGAATGAACCGGGGGGTAAACAGCGGTGTTCCGACACCAGGCGTTAGACTGGCTGCGCGTATCTTTACCGAATATTCTCGCCGGGGCCTGCCTGGCGATGACTTCCCAGCTGGCGCAGGCGGCACGCGATGACGTTCTGATTGTTGTCAATGACAACTCGGTGGATTCGCCGCAGGTCGGGGCCTATTACGCGCAGCAGCGCGGTATTGATCCGGCCAACATTGTGCACGTGCGGGTGCCGGACAGTTACTTCATCAGCTGGAATGAGTTTCGGCGCCTGCGTGACCAGTTGATCCGCTTCATGCAGCACAACACGCTGGACGATCCGGCACTGCAGCCGGTGGTGTGCAGCGACGGCGAGCCGCCCTATTACTGCCAGGCGGCGATGGATCAGCTGCGCGCCCACACCCGGATCCGCTACCTGGTCACCACGCGGGGGGTGCCCACCCGCATGACGGTGGACGGTTCCACGCTGGCTTCGCCGGGTGCGCCGACTTCGGTCGACAATTACCTCAAGTACTGGCTGATCAACTATTTTGCCGAGGATGTTGCGCTGGCGTTTGGCGAGCGTGAGGCGGCGTTTGGCGACGGCCGTGGTATGCGTACGGTGGTCCCGGCCGCGGATCGGGAGCTGATCGTGGGGCGCATCGACGGGCTGGACCTGACTGCGGCCCGGGCGCTGGTGGACCGCACGCTCGCCGTGGAGGGCCAGGGCATCTACGGCACCTGGTATGGCTCGACCAAGTTTTTCCGCTGGCGGGATGCGAGCACGGGGGCGGCGATCTACCCGCGCTCCGGCAGTTCGCTGTTGGGCTGGCGCTACCCGCTGGGCCTGTGGGGCGAAGATCGTCCTGAATGTGCCGAGTATCTCAACGTCGCCGGTGCGCTGCCGGAAGGCAAGGGGCCGGCGCACTGCCGGGTGCAGTTCAATGACGACAGCGATCCGGCTTTACAGACGACCCAGAGGATTGCCTATCCGGCCCCCGGCAACGCAGCGTCCCGGCAGCCCAAGGTGGTCGATGCGCTGGGCTACCAGGGCTGGCTGGACGGGCAGAGCGCGGTTGGCAGTTTTGCGGCCCTGTTGAACTGGCGCAAGGATGAGCAGTGCACGGTGACACTGTGTGAGGATGCCGCCGATCCTGCGGCCTGCCGGGCCAACTCCACCGATCGGTTTGCCGAGCTCAACACCGAGTGTGTCGGTGTGGCCGACGGGTTCATGGGCTACAACCACCAGTCGTACCCGCTCTCCTATCTGGCCGTGTGGCCGACCGGGTGGAGCGGTGCGGGCGGCGGCGATCAGGACCGCCTGGCGTTCCCCGAGGTGCGTACGGACGAAGGTGCTGATGACAACTTCAGTCTCTGGTTTCGCAACACCGACCAGGTGGCGGAGCCGCGCTGTTATGCATCCAGCGATTTCACGGCAGCGCCGGATCAGCCCTGTGAGGATGCACGCCGCGTGCTGTTGAGCCAGACGATTTCTCCCGGCAATACACCGTTCGATCCCAACAATCCGCCAATTTACCAGGTCAACCTGCAATACCGGGCCGTCAACATCGGCCAGGCCACGCCGCTGCGGGTGCGACTGTGGGTGCACGAAACCGGCGCAGACGGCACGCTGATCGACTATGGTGTCAGGACGCTGGCCACCGTGGTGACAGGCAATACCGACTGGACGCCGGCTACGGTCGAGTTCACGCTCGATCCGCTGCGGCAGACCGGCGCCAGTTACGACCGCATCGAGCTGCTCTTCGACACGGCAGGGACGTTCAGCGGTGACCTGGGCGTGGATACGGTCAGCGTGCGGGAGGTCGCTCAAGGCGTGGTACTGGCGATAAATGGCTCCTTCACGGAGGGACACCACCAGGTCGCCACCGGTGACCACGCGGCCACCTTCCTGAACCGGCTCAACGGCGTGGCGGTATGGGGCAGTGTGGGTCACCACCAGTCAGCCGGCTGCGCGTTCTGTTTTAACGGCCTGGAGACACTGGTTTATTTTATGCGCGGGCTGCCGCTGGGGGATGCGGTCTGGTTCAATGAGTCGAACAACAGTGGCATGCTGTATGGTGACCCGCTGTATTCACCGGTGGCCGTGAGAATCAACCCGGTCAATGACGCAGATATCCTGAGTGGTGTCGCGGACCTGTATGGCAGCACCATCAACGGTCGCGATCCCGGCCGGGTATCGACGAGTTACCGTATCGATATTTGCCCGGGTGATGATTTTGTCGTCTGTGACCAGACACCAAGCTGGAGCACAACGGGGATCAACGGGACGGGTGGGGGTACGGACCAGTTACTCGGTAGCTGGGACAGTTCCTCGCAGGTGCCTGGCCGCTATGTCCTGCGGCTGGCTGTCACCAGTGTGAATACGGTCACCGGCCGCAGCCAGACGCTGAATGACTACTACGTGGCATCGGTTGAAGCCGTCGCGCCCGCCCCAGCGCCGGCTGAACCCGTACCGCCCACTCCGGTACCGGCTGAACCCGTGCCGCCAGCACCAGCACCCGCTCAACCCGTCGCTCCAGCACCGGCACCGGCACCGGCTGAACCTGTGCCGCCAACCCCGATACCGGCTGAACCCGTCGTACCTGAGCCGACAGCGGCTGAGTCTGTGCCGCCGGATAGCGGGTCAGGTGGCTGCGTGTTGAGGCCTGCTACCGCACAGAATCGCTGGGACCCGTTGCCGTTCTTGGGGCTGCTGCTGGTACTGTCAAGGCTGCGGCGCTTTAGACGAGCTTTTGTCACCAGCGATACCTCATATTAAGCGTGCGAAACACGGGAGTCTGTCAGGTGGCGACCGACGCCTGTCTGCTCTGTGAGCGATTGCAGGAGATGTTGTCTGCGCCACCGTGTTAGGACCGCAACCGGTGCTGAACCGAACGATACAGTAATGGCACGCAGCGCACCCTGCAAAAATCATAGTCACGGAACTTGTAGGGTGCGTTTTACGCACCGGTAACCTTGCGAGCGGCGACTATTTAAAGTCGGTTCTCCATGCATAATATTGCGCGGCTTTCAATTTCCCGTCGTTGTCTCTGAAAATCTTTACCGCGTATTCATTATGCCTCAGGGTATCAGATCCACCGGTTTTATAGGCCAGACGAAGTTTCATTGGCCAGTAGACCTGTTTTTCATTAAAGGTACCCCATGCTATAAACTCTGATTTTTGTATCGTTAATCGGCCATCACGGTTCACGTACGCTATTGCGGCTTCTATTGACTCGGCTTCGCCCGGCTTGTGAATCTCCGGGCTTTCACGTGCAGTCTCGGCGCCCGGCTTCTGAATCACCGAACTGGCATTTAATGCCTCGGTTTCATTCGGCTTCTGAATCTCCGGGGCATCCTTGGCAGCCTCGGGTTCACGCGGGTTCTGGTGACCGTAGCAACTGGAAAAAACCGACAGCGATGCGATTAGTGAAACAAATAATACAGTGTGATTTTTCATTGTTGTTGGATCCGTGTTGCTGTTACTCATAAAACAGGCCAACTGATCAGCTGGCTATCATGTTTGCGGATGTTGTTTGCGCCCTCTCGCCAAGAGTACAAGAAGCCCCGAACCGAACAATGCAAGGGCCGGCGGCAGCGGTACCGCCTGGATATTATCGATGCCCAGTGTGCCAACAACCGGGAGTCCGTTCCAGTCGGGAGTTGCGCTGTTCAACAGCCGCAATTCCTCTACATTGGCAAGTGTTGCCCCAACATCGTTGCCCGTAGGGTTAGGACCACGGCTGCCACTGACGGGGGTGAGATCATCAGGCAACAATGAGAACACGACCCGTGTCCAGCCGCTGCCGACGTCCAGAGTGATGCTGGTTGTGGTGGCAAACACGCCGCCGATAATTGATGTGCCGGAGGGGTCGACAAAACCCCCATTGATCGCCAACCGCAGATTAAGGGGCTCACTGGCGCTCAAATTATTCAGGTCCATGGCGATTGCGGTGATCCCCGCGGCGGTGTAATCACCGGTCCACTGGAGACTGTTGAAGAAGGTCAGCCTTCCGCCCGCAACGTTCGTTCCGTCTGCGACAACCCGAAGGAAGTTGTCGCCCGTCCCGGCGGGTCCGCCATCGGCAATGTTGCTCATATGACTGTCCGTGACCGAGGCTACGCCCATCCGCCAGCCCTGAAGCGTGTAGTCCTCAAACGTATCGATCTGGCCGACGCTGATTGCCCGGGCCGTACCCGGCTGGAGCAGGGCGAGGGACAACAGTATTGCGCTGACGGGTGTGATTAGTCTCATAGCGTTCTAGCCGTGCATCCGTTTTGTTGTGATTACTGGACCTTGTTGACGGCTTCCGCATCCATGCGCGCCTGATCCTGCGACGGAATGTTGTCCGCCGGAGGCGTCCCGCTGGTGCGCGCAATCGGTTCCGGCTCGAGAACGCTTTCCGGTGGGTTGCCTGCTTGCGGGTTCGAGTCCGTGGCAGCTGCATGCACGCGTTGGCTTTCCGTCTGCATGAACTCGATCAGGTCTAGCGCATTCTTCTCCGTCAGCTTCAGGTTTGGCATCGGTACATTGTTGTATTGCGTGTAGAGCGTCATTGCCAGGGGATCCTTTTCCGCCAGCAGCTTGTCTGGCTCCTGCAGCCAGCGCACCAGCCAGGCACGGTCGCGCGTGCTGGCAACATCCAGCAGATCCGGCCCCAGCCTGTCGCCCTGGCCAATGCTATGGCAGGCCGTGCAGCGTGATTTGAACAGGTCCTCGCCGGTGCGGGCAGCCGGCAGGGCAGTGGTCTGCGCATAACTCGCTTTTGCCATCGAGGAAGTAAATCTATGCTGTTGCAAGCGTCCCAGCAGCGTCGAAATCAGCGCTTCGGGCAGATCAAAGGGTGTCCGTTTGAGCCACTGTCCGGTCGCCTCATTGCCCAGGACGAAGTTGATGGCGTGATCGCTGAGTTCATCCTCGTCATCATTGTACATGGCCAGCTTCTTGCGTATCAGATCGATGTCCTCTTTCTTGCCCGTCAGAAACTGCCAGCCGGGACCGACGTTGAATTTCTGCATGTAGGCTTTGAGTGCGGCCGGTGTGTCGCGTTCGGGGTCGACGGTAATGGAATACATGTAGACATCTTTACCGGCATGCCCGCCGAGCATTTCCTGAACTTTGCGCAGCTTGGCCGTCTCCATCGGGCAGGAGTCTCCGCAGCTGGTGAACATGAAATTGATGGTCACCACCTTGCCCTTGATGACGTCATCGTAGAAGCGCAGCGTCTCGCCATCCTGATTCACCAGGGGGGCGTTGGGGAAGTAGCCGGGATCCCTGGGAGATGCAGCAGTTGCGGAACCGGTGCCCGCCAGTGACAGCATGCCGACCAGCAGCACACGGGTGGCCAGGACACACCAGGTGTTTGCAGTGATGCGGGTATTACTCATAAGCGACCTCTTGTTCATGTTTCTGTAAACTTGCCGTTACCGCCTGCGCTACCAGTGACCCCATTGCCATTGACAGCGTGTCACTTTTGCTCTGATTCAGCCTCCCTCGTTTGGCGTTGCACCACGGTGCTGCCTTTATCAGGAAGCAGCAGCTGCTCCCGCGCTGGTGCAGGTTGGGCGGTCAACCTGCGCCAGCGCGGTGGGCGCGTCATTACGGCGTGAGTGCCGAGGGTCCGGGTGCTTTCCCAAACAACGCTCTGAAACTTGAATAGTCGCTGAGGGTCACCAGACCGTCTCCATTGAAATCGGCATCAGGATCGGCCGTGCCGAATTTGCTCCTGAACACGCTGTAGTCGCTCAGTGTCACCAGACCGTCTCCATTGAAGTCCGCATCGCAGCGATTGCCGAAACCGTCCCCGTCGGTGTCGCGCTGGTCGGTGTTAGCAACCAGCGTGCAGTTGTCACAGGCGTCGCCCACGCCATCGCTGTCGCCGTCAGCTAACTGACCAGCCCCCGGGTTGGCAACCAGCACGCAATTGTCTGCACTGTCCAGTACCCCGTCGCCGTCCAGGTCAGAGACCGCCGCGACCGCCAGATTGCCGGTATGGATGGTCGCCAGTTCTTCAACCGCTTCGGCACCGGTGTGCGGGAACGGGTTGCCCGCGCCCACGTAGGTGACACCGTCCCAGCCCGGGATGGGCGTCGGGATACGAACTGTATGTCCCGGAAGGTTGTTGTCCCAGCGCAGCAGCATGGCTTTGTCCTCGTGCGTGGTGTTGTGGCAGTGCTCCACGAAGGTGCCGGCGAATTCGCGGAAGCGGATCGCGACATCGATTGTCGCACTGCTCTCGGGCGGAGGCAGATTCGAAACACGGTACATGTCCTTGCGTGCGAAGGCTTCCCAGGGTGGCGGAATCGCACCGTCACGCGCCAGGTACTGGCCCTCCTCGAAGTGGATATGCACCGGATGACCCCAGCCACCGCCGGTGCTGATGTGCCAGATCTCCACCTGACCATTTTGCGGGTTGGCCGATACCCGGTTCACATCCGCATTCCGCGTGCAATCCAGTCCGCCATCAGGATTGATACAGTTGACCCCGTCGGCGATCTCGCCGTCGGTGACGATGCCCCACGGCGTGGGCCGCAGGTCACTCGCAATGCCGGGTGTACCGCCGCGGCCGAAGTGGAAGGTGCGGTGGACAGCATTGTCGAGCTCCGCCTGAGTAAACTGCACCAGCGGGATCATCGTTTTCCCGCCGACCTCGTAGTCGGCCGGGTTCATGCTCAGATCGGTGCCGGAGTAGGGCTGGACCCGGAACTCCAGAAACTTTTTGACTGTCGGGTCTTCCGTCCAGCATCTCGGTGCTCGATCTGTAGGATCACAATTAAGAATCGGTGGAAGCGATTCGTCCACGGGGTTATAGGCCCCGGAGAGGATGTCGGCCAGCGGGATGACACGATCGGGACCTTTGCCGTTGTCGAAAGCCAGCATGTTAACCATGTACAGCTTGGTGCCCACCGGGAACTGGCTGAAGTCGATGATGATGTCGAAGCGCTCGGCGATGGACTGGATCGGCAGATCGGGCGAAGCCCCGTTGGGGTTGGCGGTCGGGCCAAACGGGACGGCGTGCTCCAGTATGTTGCCGTCGTTGGCGATCATGTGGTAGTTGACACGGTCATAGGACTTGCCGGGATTAGCCGTGCCACCCGGGAACTGGCCGGTGTTCGGATCGTCGTACTCGCGCACGATGGCGAACTTGAAGAAGCGCGCCACGGCGCCGTTGAGAATGCGGAAGCGGTATTTGCGGGCGCGCACGTCGAAATACGGTTCGTACAGCCAGTTGACGGTCATCCTGTCGCCCAGGAAGCCGTCGGTATGAAGGTTCTGATTCCCCATGGTCAGCTGACCGGTCTGGTCCCAGGCCTTGGCGGCAACCAGCAGCTGCACGTCGTAGTCGCGGTTACCCCACTCCAGGGCTGTGCCGCTGGGGAAGCACAGGTTGATGTTGTCCTGGGTGGGGGTGTCATCGTAATCGCACAGAAAGCCTTCCCTGCCGCGGTCGATACCGCTGTAGTAGTTCATCATCGCCGCGTTACCCTTGTAGACGTTCTCCGAGGTGCGGTCGATCATGTGATCGTGGAACCAGTGCGTGCTCATGGTCTCGCGCCAGTCACCCGGGATCTTGACCGTGTGGGTGACCGGATCGCAGGGTTTTGGCTTCTGTGTATGGGTGAGCGGATCGGTGATCAGGAGTGTCTCGCCCGGGGTGCAGGGCGTCGAGGCACGCGGATCCGACGCATCGGCATTGATGCTGTCATTTCCGGCCAGCGCCATCGGCCAGCGGTAGTCGTAGAACTCACCGGGGAAGAAATACATGCCGGCAAAGCCGTCGACCTCGCCCGGGTTGTGGCCGTTGTGCTCGTGGGTAGTGATGGTGTGCTCTCCGAAGCCCCTGTTGGCGGTGACATCGATCGGCAGCGCATTGTAGTGGCGGAACAGGATGGGCTGGCCGTAACGGGCCCGCAACAGCTTCGGTGGCAGGGTCCCGTCACCGAAGGTCCACAGGGTCTGTGGATCCTGGATGGGCATGGCCGGATGGAAGCGGATATCGATGCCTGCGGTCGAGCCGTCGAAATCAGGGTCGATCACCCCGCTCAGGAGGTTGATGGGGCCAACGGTATTGTGATACAGCCCACCGGGCGCGAACTCACCCAGAGTGTAATTGTGACTTTGTTCGTCATCACGGATGCCGCTACCCGCGCGAGCCCCGCCCATGGCGGATGAGAAGTACACCACCGGCTTGAACTCGTTCCAGCGCTGGTGGGAGAAATTCACACCCGGCGCGCGACCCTCAAGGACGCCCCCGTTGGGCGTGACATCGCCCAGACAGGTGTCAATCATGGCTTCCCAGGGATTGCGAGCACTACCGTTAAGAGGCGGGCCGCCGACATTGGCCTGCTCAGTCGGATCCGGCCACAACGGCGCGTCGAGCAGGGCATCCATGGCCGCGGCATCGGGTCTGCCGTCACAGGTGGCGGGTGGCGGTGAAAGAATCCCGGTTTCCGCGCCGGGTGCCGGCATCGGACGCACACCGAACTCCTCGAAGCGCAGCATCCGCTGGTCGAACGAGGGCACGGTGAATGGAATGCCATTCACGGTGAACGTCAGCGGGCTGGGTGGCAGGCCTGATGGAATATCGACACCCGCCGCTGCCGCCGTGCCCGGGCCGGCCAGGCCGGCGACCATAAGCGCAGCTAAGGTGCCGCCCAATGCCCGGCGCGTGTGCGGCTGACCTGTGTCAGGCGCGCTGACTGGATTGGTGCGACCGCACGGGATGGTCTCAAATCTGTCGTCGCTATTCATAGTCTTTCCCCTGTGTACATTTTTTGTACTTCATGCCCGGGATCTGCCGCGGCTTCCATCGCGCGGTATCCACACCGGCAGGTCCGGCAAATGTCGGACCTCGCAGCCCCTGCGAGGCATCCCTGCCGTCACACTCACTTTGCATTGCAATTCCAGTCGCTCTTTGCTTAATTTTTCACACCTGTTTGCCTGAAGGATGAGTGCGTGACCAGTTACGCCAGGTCCACGCACCCGTCTGTCGTTATGGCACCGGGCTGAATGCCGAGGGTCCGGGCGCCTTGCCAAATAACGCTCTAAAAGTTGAATAATCGCTGAGGGTCACCAGACCGTCTCCATTGAAATCCGCGTGGTCGCTCAACGTGTAAGGCTCTACTCCCGGCGCGGTCTGGCCGAACACGCCCCTGAATTGGCTGTAGTCGCTGAGGGTCACCAGACCGTCGCCATTGAAATCCGCATCGCAGACGTTCCCGTAGCCGTCACCATCGGTATCACGCTGACTGATGGCACTCTTGCCGACTGGCAGCAGTGTGCCGTTCGGGACAGCCGTGCAGTTGTCGATGGCATCGTCCACACCATCTGCATCCGTATCGATGCCGCTTAGCAGCGTGCAAATGAGGCCGGCGTGCTGGGTTGGCGTAATGGTCTCTCCGACCGGGTCGGCTGGTGGCCAGGCCATGATCTGGGCGCCGGTCAGAGGCCAGTACGACAGGGTGCGGTTGCGCTGATTTATGCCATACCCCGACACCAGTGGTACCCCTGGCGCACCGGCCTGGGTTCCCGGATCGAGACCGGAGTAGGGGAAGGGGTCGAGGCTCATGCTCGGATCGCCAATCGGTGTGGTCTGGTCACACGTCGGCTCGCCGTCGCAGCCACCACCCGGACTCAGGCGGCGGTCCAGGTTCCAGGGAATGCCGGCAAAGATATAGGGTGTCTGCAGCGCCGCCAGATCGATCTCGACGAACTCCGGATGGCCAAGTCCGACCGGATTCAGGTATTCACCGTTCTGGGATTCACGGCCGTGGAAATCCAGCGTGACGACGCTCGGGTGCAGGTCGTGCTTGTGGCGGCTGCGTCCGATGATGTCGCGGGTGGGTGGACTCAGTACGGCGAATTCCTGTCCCATCGTTGGATTCGCCGAACAGCGGCTACTGACATCGGTGATCAGCGTGCCGTCGGCCCTGGGTATTCCGCCCCCGATAGTAGCTGCCGCCGTCAGGTGCTGACAGGGCGACCGTCTGGGATCGACCGGCGCGCCATTGATGAAGTCCACGTCATGCACGATTTTGAACACGGCGGTGTTGCCGACAATGGCCTGGGTGGTGCAGGTGTTTGCGGGTGGAATATTGCCCGGATCACTGGCAATGTCGCAGCCGAGAGTGGTGGCAAACACCTGCTCATGCACCGTGTTATTGGCAGGGTCGTAATACAGGCCAAAGACATCTATGTTGGTCGTTCCCAGCGTGCCGAAGGCAATCAGCAGGTCGCGCACGCGCTGGTTCTGGAAACCCGGCACATCCCAGCCGACTTCGTCGAAGATCATGTAGTCGGGCTGAAAGGACTTAAGTTCTCCCGGACTGATCTCAACAAGCCCCTCTGAGGTGGTCAGACCCACGCTGACACCCACCGTGTGCGCCGAGAGGAAGGTCACGCCGTTGATGGTCTCGAAGTTGCCTTCGGCGTTCACGTGGTCGCCCACTTGTATCGGCGCGAACAGCCGCGAATCGCCAACAGGATCGATGCCTCGATTGGTCTGCGGACACAAGGCATCACCCGTACCATCGGCTGCAGCGAAGGCCTGGAGGCCGGTCTCGCCGGCGTCGAGGGTACCGTTCGTATCCAGATCGAGGTCATAGGTACGCGGGAAGGTGCTGGGAATACACATCGGGTAACCGGTGCTGGCGGTGAAGGTGTAGTTGTCAGGATCTACCCCGTAGCGCGTGTCGGCGCTGCAATTGTCCGTATTACCTGGGAGACAGCCTGCGCCGGTCTGGTGTGTGAAACGCCCCTCCGGGTCATTAACGCGCACCATCGCACCCGTGGCGGTATCGCCCGGGATGCCGTCGACACGGAAGTAACCTTCATCGTAATTGATGTAGGAGACGATGCCGCTGACGAGTTCGGTGGCCTTCTCCAGGAAGACTTCCCCGGCTATCAGGTTGCCGTTGTTGGTCTTGTTGGCCAGGATGGTGACTGCGGCGCCGGTAAAACTGCCGTTACAGCTATCGGCTTTGGCCAGCCCGGTCTGATCGGGGACGCCGTCGCCATCGGCGTCGCTCGCGCAGGCTGCCGGCGCATTGACAAACAGCTGCTGCAGTGTCAGGCGGTTGGCCGGCAGATCAATGATCAGGTTGCGTGGAATGATGATGTTCTGGCCGGCGACCACCATGGTGCCGCGTGACCAGGTATCGGTCGGATCATCGACGATGATGCGTTCAACTTCTCCGCCAACCGTGTTCTTCAGTGCAACAGCCGGTGTATGGCTGCTGTAGGTCGCCAGGATGAGTCCGCAGAGCAACGCAGTGCCTGCCGCTCGGCTTGCAGGAAAGGCGAGTGACCTCGTCGTTGAGGTGGGTGCGTGCTGACTGGATGCGATGATCTTTATTGTTTTCACGATGTGCCCCCCTACGGTGCTGTGCACTGAAGGTTTGTGACATGGTCCGTAGGTGTGATTCCCTGGGACGCTGGGTCGGCAGGTGGCCAGTCCATGATCTGGGCGCCGGTCAGCGGCCAGTACGACAGGGTGCGATTGCGTTGTAACAGGCCATACCCCGACACCAGCGGTACCCCGGGCGTACCGGCCTGGGTGCCCGGATCGAGTCCGGAGTACGGGAAGGGGTCGAGGCGCATGGTTGGGTCACCGATGGGTGTGGTCTGGTCACACGTTGGCCCGCCGTCGCAGCCACCGCCCGGACTCAGACGGCGGTCCAGGTTCCAGGGGATGCCGGCAAAGATATAGGCCGTATCCAGCGCGTTAAGGTTGATCTCGACAAACTCGGGATGGCCGAGTCCGACCGGATTCAGGTATTCGCCGTTCTGGGATTCGCGGCCGTGGAAATCCAGCGTGACGACACCTGGAAGCAGCGTATGTTTATGGCGGCTGCGCCCGATCAGGTCGCGGGTGGGTGGACTCAGTACGGCGAATTCCTGTCCCATAGTTGGATTCGCCGAACAGCGGCTACTGACATCGGTGATCAGAGTGCCGTCGGCTCTGGGTATCCCTGGCCCTGCGGCCGCCTCAATCAGGTGCTGACAGGGCGACTGCCGGGGTTTGAGCGGCACGCCATTAACGAAGTCCACGTCGTGCACGATCTTGAAGATGCCACCGCCACCGGCGGCCAGCCCCTGTGCGGTGCAGGTGGGCTGTCCTGTTGCCAGATCACAGCCTACGGTGGTGGCAAACACCTGCTCATGCACCTGGTTATCCGCCGGATCGTAATACAGGCCGAAGATATCCACGCCGGGATTTTGCAGTGTCGTGAAGCCGATCAGCAGGTCGCGCACGCGCTGGTTCTGGAAGCCCGGAACGTCCCAGCCCACTTCGTCAAAAATCATGTAGTCGGGCTGGATGTCGGAATCCAGCGTGACGAGTCCCACGCTGACGCCCACGGTGTGCGCCGAAAGGAAGTTCACCGCTCCGATATTCTCGAAGTTGCCCTCGGCCGTCACGTGGTCGCCGATCTGGATCGGCGCGAAACGCCGGGAATCGGCAGCAACACCGGTGGTGGTTCCCGCCACGTGGTTGGCCTGCGGGCACAGCAGGTCACCCGTGCCGTCGCTGGCGGCCTGTGCCATCAGGTTGGTCTCAGTGTCTGGATCGATGCCGTTGAGACCATCCAGATCGAACTCGAAGGGGCCGCGTGCGGTGGTGCTGGGGATGCACATCGGGTAGCCGGTACTGGCCGTAAACGTGTAGTTGTCCGGATCCACGCCGTAGCGCGTGTCGGCGCTGCAATTGACGGTATTACCCGGTAAACAGCCTGCGCCAACCTGGTGCGTAAAACGCCCTTCCGGGTCATTGACGCGGATCATGACGCCCGTGGTGGTTGGATTGGCCGGGTCGCCGTTGACGCGGAAATAGCCCTCGTCGTAATTGATGTAAGAAATAGTGCCAGACACGATTTCCGCGGCTTTTTCAAGGAACACTTCGCCGGCAATCAGGTCGCCCGCGTTGGTCTTGTTGCCCAGTATGGTGACCGCGGCGCCGGTACCGCTTTTGTTACAGCTGTCGCCCTTGGCGAGACCGGTCTCATCCGGCACCGTGTCCGCA
The DNA here is from genome assembly GCA_963695455.1 of uncultured Gammaproteobacteria bacterium. Classification (GTDB taxonomy): domain Bacteria; phylum Pseudomonadota; class Gammaproteobacteria; order DSM-19610; family DSM-19610; genus Thiogranum. The sequence goes on from CAVOGN010000001.1 coordinate 93,448, forward strand.
TCAGGGCCGTCCGTACATGCCGGCGGGGCGTTCTCGAACAGCTGCTGCAGCGTCAAGCGGTTGGCCGGCAGATCGATGACCATGTTGCGCGGGATAATGATGTTGCGCCCGCTGACCACGATGGTGCCGCGCGACCAGGTGTCGGTGGGATCATCGACGATAATACGTTCGACTTCACCCGCGATGTTCGACAATACCGCGGCGTTTGCTTGTGTTACTCCGCCCAGGCACAAGGCAGTCAGGCTGAATATCTTATGTACTTGCTTCATGCCGTTTCCCTCTAAAGTTGCACCCGCGATCTGCAGTAGCCAAGGGGTGTTGCGAAACCGCGACTGACTCATGCGGCGTCTTGTGTTGTGTTACCGCCGTTGCAGCGTCCTGAGGGCAGGGTGCCTGGCTGCCGTGTGCGGGGTTGATGATTAAGGCACTCGGCAACAGAGCTGATCTCGAACAGTCGCAGCGGTTCATGTGTGTGCGTCCCCTGTGTGTGTTCCGACGTTTTTCAGATGCAGTCGCGGCTGCCCATCCGCGTTTCCCGTCGTCTAAAGTCATGTTCGGCCACCAGACTACAAGTCGTTTTCTGTCGTCCCTGACGTGTGTGTTGTGCCTTTATGTCGGTCGGTTGTTGCTCTCAAGTCAGTGTTTCCTGTCCGCTGTCACGGGGCCGGCGGTTGCAAAGCCGAGGGTCCGGGCGCCTTTCCAAACAACGATCTAAAAGTTGAATAGTCGCTGAGGGTCACGAGACCATCTCCGTTTAAATCCGCATCAGGATCGGTCGTGCCGAATTTGCTCCTGAACATGCTGTAGTCACTGAGGGTGACCAGACCGTCTCCATTGAAATCCGCGTCGCAGATGTTGCCGTAACCATCCCGGTCGGTATCACGCTGGTTGGTGTTAGCAACGAGCGTGCAGTTGTCGCAGACATTGCCGACGCCGTCGGCGTCGCCGTCAAGCTGATCAGGGTTGTCGACCACGGGGCAGTTGTCCAAGGGACAGGTGTTTGCCGCAAAGCCGGGGTCACCAAACGTGTCGCCGTCGGTGTCCGTGCAGGTATCACAGACGTCACCGACCGCATCGCCGTCGGCATCTTCCTGTAACGGGTTGGCATTGATTGGGCAGTTGTCCAAGGGACAGGTGTTTGCCGCAAAGCCGGGATCACCGAACGTGTCACCGTCGGTGTCGGTGCAGATATCACAGACGTCACCGATTCCATCGCCATCGGTATCCGCCTGGTCAACGTTGGGAATCGTCGGACAGTTGTCCACGGCATTTTGAATGCCGTCATCATCGCAGTCCGAGCAGGTCACGTGGAGCGGTTCGGTGTCGGACCCGCCGGCCGAGGATTGCACCGTGACGGTCGCGCGCGGTTCAGCCACGGTCGATGCGAGCTGCTGGATCGGGGCTGTCGTGGGCGTCAGGTCTCCCACACCGAGCGCGGTGAGGGTCGGCACGTTCACTTCGTCGCTGGAGGTGGCCTCAATCAACAGTGCGCCGGTATTCCTGTCAAAGGTTGCCCGGGTGATTTTCACCAGGTCGGTGACCGGGCTGCTGAGAACGCTGCGGGTGCTGCCGGCGGCGCTCGCGGTGACGACCACCAGCGGCGACTGGGTTGGAGTACTGCCATACCAGTTGCCTGCGCCGTCTCCCGTCATGGCGTTTTCGGTACCCGGCGGCAGGCTCTCGCGGTGGGTGACCGTCGCCGTCACCGGTGCGGAGGCGAACACCTCGAGGTGTGCGCCTTCCGCTACCGTGTGGTGCCGATAGGTGGCACGGTCGATCGTCACGGGCACGGGCACCTGCCCGCCCCAGAGCTTGCCAGAGACATTGAAATCGAGGGTCTGGGCGCTGAAATCTATTACACCACCAGTTATTTTTTCGATCTTCACGTAATCGGTCCCGAACGGGCTGCCAGTGACATTTTCTAAGATGTTCGGATCGCCGATGAAGGTCTCCAGCTCGCCAGTGTCGGGATTGGTCGCGGTGTAGGGAGCATTCACGCTTTGCAGGAACGGCCCGATGTCGCCGGCGAGCGCCCCGGTGAAGTCATTGGCTCCACCGATTCCCACGTCCCGGGTCATGTTGATCGCGCCGGGACAGGGGCCCGCAGCGACCCCGCCGCAGTCGGCCAGAGTGACGGTGAAGTTTTCGACACCGTAGGGATGGGTGATCGTGTAGTCGCCCGGTACCGGCACGTCGGCGCGGATGCGGATGCGGGCGAAACTGATCTGGTCTCCGGGGGCCGGATTACCACCAGCGAAGGCGGCCTCCAAAGCCGAATCGTAGACCAGGCTGATGACACCCCCGGTCGGCGTAGTCGCGTCGATCGTCGCGCCCGCGCTGAACCAGAAGCTCTCGTCCGGAAAGTTGACAGGCCAGACGATCGGCAAGGCGGGATCGAAGATGCCCGGATTGGCCAGCAGGGTGCACATCGGGCCATTAACACTGGCTGCCCGGGACAGACAAAGCTCGAGCTGGATCGCGGGCGGATTCGGATTCGTTGCGGGAAGATCCTCATACCAGACCGGGAAGTGGCCTGTACCAGCCGTATACGGACCGGGATCGACCGCGTTCAGCCCCGCCACTGCCGTGCCGGCGAAGCCCGCGATCCCGAAGGTGACAACGAGTTCCTTGAGTATTTTGTTTAGTATTGTAGGTCTGCCGATCATCTCGCGTGCACCTCAGGGAGTGAGTACCACCGCTTCCGTGTCGCGGCCGCCGCTGGCGGAAGTCACGGTGACGGTTGCCGGGGGAAGCGCCAGGAGTAAAGGCGGGAAGCTGACACCTGCGGCACCTGCTCCCGTCAGGCCGGTACCTTCAAGCGTCAGCACCGGTGTATCTATTTCGTCACTGGACACAGCCTCGACGATGAGTTCCTGCGCGCTGAGGCTGTAGGTTGCGGTGTTGATGGTGACCAGGTCGACCAGGGTACCGGGCGTGGTGGTATCGAGACTGCGCGGGGGGTTCGTCGCGGTCACATCGATTGTGGACAGGGGCACCCCAAGGGTCGTGTTGTCGTAGCCGTAGAACGCGCTGTTAGCATCGAGGTCGTCCATGGGCATGGTGTTCAGGGCGACATCGGCGAAGCTCAGGTTGGCCGTGGACGGGGCCAGTGCGAACACATCCGTCTCGAAGAAACCGAAGGTGTCGAGGAGGGTGTTGGAGTAGCTCGTGCGCTCGACGGTCAGGGGCGTCGGCAGGATCCCTTCGAAAAGCTTGCCGCTGACGACAAACAGGTCGGTCCGGACGTCGATTCCGGGCCCCTGGACCCGCACGTAGTTCGTGCCGAACGGGCTGCCGGTGACGGGTTCACCGTTGACCGGGGTCTCTGGTGTCCCATCACCATCGAAATCCACAGGCGTGGTGAGGTTCGGGTCGCCGATGAAGGTCTCCGCGCCCTCAGTGTAGGGACCGTTCACGCTCTGCAGGAACGGCCCGATGGGGCCGGCGAGGGCGCCGGTGAAAACAGCCGTTGGTCCGATGCCGATATCCACGGTTGTGTTGATCGCCTTCCTTCCCGGGGTGATCACGTTTTCTGTGTGGACCCCGTAGGGATGTGTGATGGTGTAGGTCCCTGCCACCGGCACGTCGACGCGGATGCGGATGCGGGCGAAGCTGATCTGGTCACCGATGGCGGGAACACCGCCACCGAAGGCGGCCTCCAGGGCCGAGACGTAGACCAGTGTGATGCCCTGCGGATCCGCTACTGTGGTGGCATCGATGGCGGCGTCGCCGACGAACCAGAAGCCTTCGTCCGGATAGTTCGTCGGGAATACAATCGGCAAGGCGTCATCGAAGATGCCCGGGTTGGGCAGCAGGGTGCACATGTATGCGGGGGGGGCGGCCGGTGGCACCCGGCTGCTCACCGTCTTGGACAGGCACAGGTCGAGCGCCACGGCCTGGCTGTCCTGGTACCACTGTGGAAAAAAACCTGTGTCCGCTGTGTAGGGTCCCGGGTCGACCGCGTTCAGGGCCGCCTGCCCGGTCTGTACCAGGCCGCAGAGGAGGGCACTCGTAAAGAGCCGGATTCTGGGTTGCTTCATCTTTGTTATCTCCACGTTGTCTCAACCGATCGGGAGTTCCGCCCCCATTCCTCTCCGCCAGTCAGGCGTTGCCACAGCACGCCGCTTCCTGCTGCCGTCGCAGCCTTCCTTCCAGGAAGCCGCGCGGTGGCCTTACCATCAACACCCTGCACCCGCCTTGCGCTGCTTTGCAGCCGGAAGCCTTCACCTGCGCGCCGGCAACGCTCACCAGTCCGTCGTTTTATGGGGCCGACGGGTGCAATCCCGAAGGTCCCGGCGCTTTTCCAAACAACGATCTAAACGTTGAATAGTCGCTGAGGGTCACGAGACCGTCTCCATTGAAATCCGCGTGGTCGCTCAACGTGTACGGCTCTGCTCCCGGCGCGGTCTGGCCGAATACGCCCCTGAACTGGCTATAGTCGCTGAGGGTTACGAGACCGTCTCCATTGAAATCCGCATCGCATATGTTGCCGTAGCCGTCGGCGTCGGTATCGCGCTGGTCGCTGTTGGCGACTGCTGTGCAGTTGTCACAGAGATCACCCACGCTGTCGCTGTCCGCGTCGCGCTGTCCGGGGTTGGCGACCAGCGGGCAGTTGTCGACGTCACCGCAGACGCCATCGCCGTCGCTGTCATTGTCGGGATCGATCGGGCAGGCGTCGCAGACATCGCCGACGCCGTCAGCGTCCCCGTCTTCCTGCCCCGGGTTGGCCACCAGTGGGCAGTTGTCGACGTCACCGCAGACGCCATCGCCGTCGCTGTCATTGTCGGGATCGATCGGGCAGACGTCGCAGACATCGCCGATGCCGTCACCGTCGCCGTCTTCCTGGCCCGGGTTGGCGATAATTGGGCAGTTGTCGACATCACCGCAGACGCCATCGCCGTCGCTGTCATTGTCGGGATCGATCGGGCAGACGTCGCAGGCGTCGCCGACGCCGTCACCGTCGCCATCTTCCTGTCCCGGGTTGGCCGCCAGTGGACAGTTGTCAGTGCTATCCGCAATCCCGTCCAGATCTCCATCGGGGTTGATGGCCACGCTTCGCGGGTTCAATCCCAGGAAAGTGCCGAGCGGCGGCAGACCCTGCGCGCTTCGGCCGCTCGCGCCCACCGCCGGGATGCGCTCAAAGTCGCCCGACATGGCCAGCAGGTCCGTACGGCTACCGGGAGACACCGGGGCATCGCCGGTGACGGGTAGAAAGATTTCCGGATGATCGAACGGCGCACTCTCGTTTGCCACACGCTGATCGGTGAGGGTCATCAGGAATTGCACCAGCGCATCCTTGAGGGCGTTGTCGTTGCGCAGCAGACCGATGGGTAACAGCGCGGTATCGAAATTCATGGCGTTGGTGGTCGAGAAATCGCCACCTCGCACGTAGAAGTCCACCACCTGGCGCAGGGTCGAAAGGCCGCCGTTGTGCATATAGGGTCCGGTGAGGGTTAGGTTACGCAAGCCGGGTGTCTTGAAAGCACCAAAATTGCTGACGCGATTAGGGAAGGGCGTGGTATCCGTGGGCTGGAAACCGACCGGCAACGGCGGCACCCACGGACTGAGAAAATCGGGCAACGCCGGCGACAGAGAACCCAGGTTCTGCAGCCCGAGAATACCGAAGGACAGTGAGAAGTTCTCCAGCGCGCCGCCCAGGCCCGTCAGCCCGCCCCGGCCGATGTCTTCGCTGGTCAGCAGAAAGTCCAGTGCTGCGGGATCGCTGTTACCACCCGGCCGGACGCCGGAATTATGGAAGCCAGCGTCGTACAGCGCGATGCCGGTGCTGATCTGCATCAGCTCGTTCGCGGCGATCGGGTTCTGGTCGAGCGGCGTGGGAATGTCGGTGATAGGGTCCCGGCCCTGTAGCAGGAACACGCCGTTATCGTGGGTTTCACCGCCGTCGTGGCAGCCCAGACACCCGCCGGCGCCGTTAAAGATGTTCATGCCGAGTAGCTCTGCCTGCGTCAGAGCCCCATTGCCTTCCAGGAAACGGTCAAATCGCGAGTCGTCGGCCAGCAGGATGGCCTCGTAGACTTGTACCGCCAGGGAGAAAAAGAAGGCGAAATTGGCCTCCATCTGGGTGTACTCGTCCGTGTTCTGCGGGGTCCCGGGCTGGAAGCTGGCATTACCGTCTGCATCGAACAGCACTTTTTCGCTGGTGTTGTCCCAATATTCCGGCCAGAACGCCGCCTGGATCATGGCCGCATAGCTTGTGCTGAGACCGGCTCCAGTCGTCGTGTCGGCCAGGAAGCCCAGCACACTGTCTGAAGGCGACACCTGCTGCTGGCCCAGCGGTTTGAGGCTGAGCATCTTCTTGCCGATCTTTGGCCAGGTGCGTCCGCGCCAGGACATCTCGAAGTCGCTGAGCGGTGGCCCTGCCGCCTGCGATGCCAGTGCGGACTGACGAATACGCAGTTCTGCCGCCTGCAGGTTTCCGCTGGCATTGCTGATCAGGTGCGGTCTCGGATCAGCCGGGCCAAACGGGTTATTGCCGTTGAAAATGTTGTTGGCGCGGCCGTCCCAGAAACTGGTGAAGTTAAACACGGCATTGATCACCGAGGGGGTATGGCGCGGCTCCACACGCCGGATATTGATTCCGTTGACATGGAACACCGGGTCAGGAATGGGGTTGCCGAGATCGACGGGGTTGCCGGGCTCGATATCGACGAACTCCATCAGCGTAACGCCCTGCGAAGACATAACGTCGTTAATGTCGCTGACGACGTTGCTCGGGTTACTGAGCGGCTCTCCCTGAGTGTTCTGATCGGTCAAACGATGGAACGGGAAGTGCGTTGCGGTAACCTTCTGGTTGAGCGAAAGCGCGCCGGGGGCGAGTTCCGGCAGGCCCAGTTCGTTGTTGCCCAGCTGGCTGTCGCCGGCATTGGTGCCCGGGTTGAGTTGATTTGTGGTGCGACGGTCCGCGCCTGCATGAAAATGACAGGTTCCACAGGCCTGAATACCGTCGCTGCCCACCTGCATGTCCCAGAACAGGGCTTTGCCCAGCTGAATTGCAGCGAACTGGTTCTGTATGTAATTGCCGATATCGAGCGGTTCGGGAACCGGAACGGTCTTCAGCGAAACGATGACAGCGAATGCGCTGCTCGTGACACATAACACGGTGCCGGCCAGCAGCGGCCGCAGCAGCGCTGACATGCGTGTGCCTTTGGTTTTCGTTGCACTTTTTGTTTGCACTTATAGTCGCCCTTCTATTGCTGTGTCACTGTGCGCCGGTAACGAAGGCAATTGTTGCCATGTCGATTGAATACCCGCGAGCCCTCGGGTGGTGTTGGCAAAAGTTTCTGTTCGGCGGAATAGCCGCCCGTTGCTTGCCTGGCAGGGACGCGTCGATGCGCGGCTGTGCGGTCGCATGAGAATGAAGCAACAGGAGTTGGCTGCGCCGTTGCCAGGTCCGAAGATGCACGGGCGTCACCGCCCTGACGAAACGCCATACCGGGGAGCGGTTTCCATGAGCGGAGATGGTCGGGACGACTAGAAAAATGCCGCGCGTGTCGCGGCGCGTACCTTGACTGCGTCGGCCGTTTGAAGAACATTGGCCCAATTACCGGGCGCATCTGGCTACACGCACACAGCGCGTGAAATACAACTTTCACAATCCTCCCTCCCATGCGCAACGCCTTCTGGTGTCTGTGTGGGCGTTGCTTTCTTTGTTTTGGCCCGCACCTTGTCTGATGCTTGGCTTGGTTATGGTTTTATTTATAGGGAAGACCAGCGTCTTGCCTACTGGCTCTTGGGTGAGTTTTGCTACCGACCGAAGGTATAGCCATTGTAACGACGGCGGGATCAGAGCGCGGGCATATGCGCCCCGAGCGGCTCCTGTCGCTGCCCGTGGGGGCGGCTACGGTTACGAGGTTCCCGCCGGCAAAAATGGGCGATAAACAGGATGTTAGAGCTTGGGGATGGTACCGGTGAAAAACACTGTCTGAGTCGGTCTCGCCATCTAACAGTATTTGACGAAAACCGCTCTATCTCGCTGATGCCAGGAAATTTGTCTTGCTGAGTTTTTTGGTCTATTGTTTAGACGCAGTCCAGAAAAAACATAACTAGCCTAAAGGCTAGAAAAAAACACAAATGTGAACTGAGTGTTTACGCCAAAAGAAAAACAAAACCTATTGCGCGCGTTCCGCCTGCTCGTACCCAGCAACACGTCTCGACTGGTGCAGATGGGGATTTTGCGCGCCGACTCCGGAGGGTATTATGAATGTACAAACCAGGGGTGCAATCCGCGTACTGATTGTTGACGAACAGCCTGTGGTCCGTTTCGGGCTCAGGCAGCTGCTGAATGAGGACTCTGCACTGCAAGTGGTCGGCGAGGCGGGGGGCGACAAGGAAGAGCTGGAACAAATTCTGGATGAAACCCGGCCCGATGTGGTGTTGATCGATCCGGGTTCAGATGACCTGAAAGCGCTCGAACGCCTGCGTAGTATGTGCGGGAGAGTGCCGAACTGCAGAGTCATCATCTACACCACACGTACCGACCGGGCCAAGGTGATAGTGACAGCCCTCGAGCTGGGTGTGAGCGGCTATCTGTTGAAAGAAGGTCGCCTGGACGAGCTGTTACAAGATATACGCAAAGTACACGGGGGAGCTGCGGTCTTGGCCCCCGCTATTGCCGACAAGCTTGTGGAACACTTTAACAAGGCGGCTCACCCACCACAAAGGAACACAGTTCGCTCACTGACCGATCGTGAACTTGAAGTGCTCGCATCCCTTGCCCAAGGTAGGAGCAATCGTGAGATTGCCAAATCGCTGTATATCTGCGAGGCCACAGTGAAATTCCATGTGCATTCGATTCTGGAGAAGCTGCATGCCGGAAACCGCACCGAAGCGGTCTCGATCGCCGCGCAGCGTGGCATTATTGATCTGAGACGGGATCCCGAGGGCAGTGCCGTGGGTAAGCGATTCTAGAACACACACTCACCGCTCTGCGCATCGAACAAATGCAGCCTGCGCAGGTCCAGGCTGAGTTCGAGTTGTTCGCCTGCGCGGACCGGGCTGGCCGTATCGATACGTGCCACCAGTCGCAGCGTGCCGCCGCTGGAGGCATCCAGATCGAGGTCTTCGGGCAGCGACGGTAAGCTTTCCCGGGTCACGCCCGGGGTGCCGAAATGGACGAACAGTTCTGCGCCCAGCCATTCGACGACGTCCACGCAGACGGAAAATTTCAGCTGGTATTCGGAGTCCTCGGAGCTGCTGGCAGCGTCCTGCAGGTGCTCCGGGCGGATGCCGGCGACGAACGTGCTGCGACCGGCGGGCAGGCGTTCACGCTTTTCCGCGGGCAGCGGGACTTTCCCCATGGGCAGTTCGATGCACTGGTTGTCGCGCAGTTCGGCGGGAAAGAAATTCATCGCCGGCGAGCCGATGAAACCGGCCACGAACAGGTTGCGCGGCTGCTGGTAGAGTTCGCGCGGGGTGCCGAGCTGCTGGAGTTCTCCGTGGCGCAGCACGGCGATGCGGTCGCCGAGCGTCATGGCCTCGGTCTGGTCGTGGGTGACGTACAGGGTGGTGGTGCCGAGGCGGCGCTGCAGGCGGGCGATCTCGGTGCGCATCTGCACGCGCAGCTTGGCGTCCAGGTTGGACAGCGGTTCATCGAGCAGAAAGGCGCGCGGCTCGCGCACCATGGCGCGCCCCATGGCGACCCGCTGGCGCTGTCCGCCCGACAGGCTGCGCGGTTTGCGCTCCAGCAAGGCACGCAGTTCCAGCATGTCCGCAGCCTGTTCGACGCGCCGGGTGATTTCATTGCGGGGCAGTCCGGCGAGCTTGAGCGGGAAAGCCATGTTTTCGCGCACGGTCATGTGCGGATAAATGGCATAGCTTTGAAATACCATCGCCATGTTGCGATCCTTGGGATCGACCTCGTTGACGCGCTGTTCGTCGACGCGTATCTCGCCCGCGCTGACATCCTCGAGCCCCACGATCATGTTGAGCAGGGTTGATTTTCCGCACCCGGAGGGGCCGACCAGGATGAAAAACTCCCCGTCGGCGATGCTCAGGCTGACATCGTTGACAGCCACGGTGCCATCGGCAAACCGCTTGCTCACCCGGTCCAGGGTGATCCCGGCCATGCGTCAGCCTTTCACCGCGCCGGACGTCAAGCCGGTCACGATGCGGCGCTGGAACAGCAGCACCATCAGGATGATGGGTGCCGTCACCACCACCGAGGCGGCGGCGATGGAACCGGTGGGCAGTTCGAAGCGCGAGCTGCCGGTGAAAAACGCGATCGCCGCCGGCACGGTGCGGGCGTTGTCGGTGGAGGTCAGCGCAATGGCAAACAGGAAGTCGTTCCAGGCGAACATGAACACCAGTATCGCCGCGGTAAAGACGCCGGGCGCTGCCAGGGGCACGATGACGTGGCGAAACGCCTGCAGGGGCGTGGCGCCGTCCACCCGGGCGGCCTTGTCCAGCTCCCAGGGAATATCGCGGAAGAATGCCGCCAGGATCCAGATGGCCAGCGGCAGGGTAAAGGTCATGTAGGGCAGGATCAGTCCCGGCCAGGTATCGAACAGGCCGAGCGTCCGCCACAGGTTGAACAGCGGGCCGATCACCGCGACCGGCGGGAACATGGCCACCGACAGCGCCCCGGCCAGCACCAGCCGGCGTCCCGGAAACTCCAGGCGCACGATGGCATAGGCGGCGAACATGCCGAGCAGCACGGCCAGCAGCGCGGACAGGCTGGCGATGCCCAGCGAATTCCAGAGTGCCGCCGGAAACTGCGGGTCCTGAAATATGGCGCGGTAGTTGTCCAGGCTGACGGAACTGTGGCAGGAAACGGTTGTCGTTGAGCTGGGCAGCCGGTTTCAGCGACAGCGACACGATCCAGGCGACCGGAACCAGTGCATAGACCACCACCGCTGCACTGCCGAGCGCCCACCACAGGCGTTCGCCCGGAGTGCGCAGCGCCATCAGCGCTCCCCCTCGCCGCGCGCCAGTGTTGTACCGAAGCCTTTCAGGAACAGCAGCGCGATGATCACCACGCACGCAAAGATCAGTACCGATACCGCCGAGCCGAGGCCGAGGTTCAGGCGCGTGATCAGGGTGTGGTAACCGACTATGGACACCGATTCGGTGGACTGGGCGCCGCGCGTCTGCACGAACACGGTGTCGAAAATGCGGAATGCGTCCAGGGTGCGGAACAGCAGCGCCACCAGGATCGCCGGTTTCATCACCGGCAGCGTGATGCGAAACAGGCGCTGCGCGGCCGAAGCCCCGTCGACACGCGCGGCGCGCAGCAGGTCCTCGGGTACCAGGGTGAGCCCGGCCATGAGCAACAGGGCCATGAACGGCGTTGTCTTCCAGACTTCGGTGAACACAATCACGAACAAGGCCGAGCCGCGTTCGGTCAGCCACGCCTGCTCCAGGCCGAGCAGGGCGTTGACGAAGCCGGTGGTGGGATCGAAGGCGAACTTCCAGGCCAGTGCCGCCACCACCGTGATGATGCCGTAGGGGATCAGGATGGCGGTGCGCACGGTGCGACGCCCGAACAGGGCCCGGTGCATCAGCAGCGCCAGCGCGAAACCCAGCAGCAGTTCCACTGCCACGGAGGTGACGGTGATGATCAGGGTATTGCCCAGTGACTGCCACCAGACTTCGGAGCCGAGCACGCTCAGGTAGTTGTCCAGACCGATGAAGGCGCGCTGACCGGGAAAGCGCAGGTCATAGCGAAACAGCGACAGCCAGAAGGCGTACAGCACCGGCCAGGCGGTGACCAGCAGCATGGCGCTGACGGCGGGTGCCACCAGCAGCCAGCCCAGGCGGTATTCAGCCGGAACGCGTTTCACAGCAGACCCTCGGAACGCAGCGCCCGGTCAAGCACCGCCCGCAGGCGCGCCACGTCGCGCTGCGGATCGATGTCGCGCATCGGGTGCAGGGTGCGGCTGATGGCCAGCGAGACATCGTTGTACAGCGGCGTGCGCGCCCGCTGTACCGCGTCCTGCAGGGTTGCGCGCAGCAGGTCGGCGAAGGGAAAGGTCTTTCGCACCTGCGGATCATCGTACAGCGCGGCGATGGTCGGTGGCAGACCGCCGCGTTCTGCGGCCAGGCGCTGGTTGTCCTCCGAAGCGATGCAGGCCGCAGCCCGGAACGCCAGCTGCGGGTGACGCGACCAGGCGCCCACGCCCAGGTTGATGCCGCCGATGGTCACCCGGCTCGGCCGGCCCTCGACCACCGCCGGCCAGCGCGCCCAGCCCATGTTGGCTGCCACCTGCGGCGCATTGCGCTGCGCGCTGGGCCACACGTAGGTGTAGTTGATCATGAAAGTCGGTGCCCCGGTTTCGAATGCCAGCCGGGCCTGATCCTCGCGATCGGTGGCCAGCGAGGTATCGGCGGCGGGGAAGCTGGCCAGCCGCTGCATGATGCCGAGTGCCGCACGCGTGGGTTCATCCGGCAGCGCCACCCGGGTGCCGCTCGCATCCAGCACGGCGCCGCCCGCCGAGGCGAGCAGGGAGGTGAACAGTACCGTCAGACCTTCGTAGCGCTCGCCCTGGGCCTGGATCGCGCCTGCGCCCAGCGGTGCGGCCATGGTGAGCATTTGTTGCCAGGTGGCGGGCGGCGTTTCGATCCGATCGCTACGGTACCACAGCAGCTGCGTATTGGTGGTGAAGGGCGCCGCCCACAGCCGTCCGTCGAAGTCGGCGCTCTGCACAGCGGCAGCCAGGCGTCCTGCCCGGCTCTGTTCGGCCAGCCGGCCGCTCCAGGGCAGTATCCAGCCCGCGGCGGCGAACTCCGGGACCCAGATCACATCCATACCGATGATGTCGATGTCGCTGTCGCGTGCCGCCAGCCGCCGGACCAGTTGTTCGCGCTGCTGGTCGGCGTCGGCGGGCAGGGGTACCAGCTCGACGCGAAAGCCACCCGCGGATGTTTCGGAACAGCGTTCTGCCGCCGCAGCGAAAGCGCCCGATGGTTCGGCGAACACATACCAGCGCAGCAACGGAACCTCCGGCATGGGTGGGTGTTGCGGCGGCACGGCGTCATCGCAGCCGCTCAGTGCCAGCAGCACCAGCGCGGCGGCGAGCCGCCACAGCCCCGGGTGAGGACCGGGCGGGGCGGGTGGACGGCTGGTAGCAGAACGCCGCATGATGAGACCGTCAGGAGGTTGCGCCGATCGGCTCTTCACGCTGCACGAACAGCGTCTGGGTGGGGTAGGCGAATTCGATACCGGCCTGTTCGAACTGCTCGTGTACGTACAGATTGATGGCCTGCTGGATATCCATGTAGAGGTTGTAGTCGGGTCCCAGCACGTAATACACGGTTTCGAAGTTCAGCGAAAAATCGCCGTATTTGGCGAAGTGGGAACGGTCGAAGCGGGTGTGCTCCTGCGCCTCGATCGCCGCACGCATGATGCCGGGAATCCGCTTCAATTGCTCGCGCGGGGTCTGGTAGGTCACGCCGATGGTGAAGGCGACGCGACGCTCGAACATGCGGCCGTAGTTGCGCAAGCCGGCTGTTGAGCAGATCCGAGTTGGAAAATACCAGCTGCTCCCCGGACAGACTGCGCACCCGGGTGGTCTTCAGCCCCACGTGCTCGACGCTGCCCATGTAGTCGTCGATGATGAGAAAGTCGCCGACCACAAAGGGCTTGTCGATGAGTATCGACAGGGAGGCGAACAGATCACCGAGGATATTCTGCACCGCCAGCGCCACCGCGACGCCGCCCACGCCGAGTCCGGCAATCAGCGCCGTGACATTGAAGCCCAGGTTGTCCAGGGCCAGCAACAGGATCGCCAGCCACAGCAGCGCGGTCGCGAGCAGGCCGATGGCGTTGACAGCGGTTACACTGGCCGGATCCTTTTTCAGCTGCCGCTGGCGGTAGTGTTCGAGCGTGAACTTCAGCGCCGTGCTGGCCCAGATTCCCAGCTGCAGCAGCAATGCGATCACCACCACGTTGTGTACCAGGGTGCGGCTGCGCTCGGGCAGTTCCACCAGCACGGAACCGGCAAACAGTGCGACGACCAGCAACAGCCACCACTTGGTTTTCTTGACCAGGCTGGCGATGCCGTCGTCTATCGGTGTGTCGGTGCGCGGTGCAACCGCCGCCAGCCGACGGCCCGCCAGACCCACCACCAGCCGCAACACCAGGAAGGCCACGACGGCGACCGAGACCGCCAGCAGCCAGCGTCCCACCGGCTCGCCCGACAGCTCCAGGTTGAAGTTGTCCGCCAGAAATCTGGTTATCCAGTCGTTCATGACGGCGTGCTCCGGCCGCCGCGCAGGCATTCGGTCGAGCACGATGGCCACCGGGTACCGCCGTGTTGCGCCGGCGGCGCACGGAGGGCATCACAGTGATGCCGGTGTGGAATGTCTATCACGGTGTCTGTTTTCCCTTGTCTTGCGGCACCGGGTGGCGTCACGAACCGCCGGCGCCCGTGTGTGTACAGTCAGAACGTGATGGCCAACAGTGTGGAGGAGTGCGACGCGATCCGCAACCCGACGTACTGCGAGTCCGCGCAACCGGGCGCGGCGCTTGCCGTGCAAGTCTCGTGTTACAACACGCGCAGGCGTGCGTGCAGGTCTTCGCCACGCGCGCGAAACTCCCGGCGGTAAACGGCGCGCCCCGGTCGGAAGCCACCGGGACAGAACCAATGGACTCAGGCATGGCGGTCGGATTGATCCCCGCCCTTGCGCTGAAATACGATCTCGTCACCCCGTGCATCGACCAGGACCGAATCTCCGGGGCCGAACTTGCCGGCTACGATATCGCGTGCCAGCGGGGTTTCCACGCATTGCTGGATAGCCCGCTTCAGCGGACGGGCACCGAACACCGGATCGAATCCGGCGTCTGCCAGCAGCTCGAGCGCGGCGGGGGACAGCTCGAGGTTCATGTCGCGGTGCTGCAGGCGTTCGCGCAGATAGCGCAGTTGCAGTTGTGCAATGGCGTGGATCTGTGCATGGCTCAGCGGGTGGAAGACGACCACTGCGTCGATACGGTTGATGAATTCAGGACGGAAGTGCCGGCCCACGATGTCCATCACCGCCTGTTTCATTTGCGCGTAGTGTTCTTCGCCGGCCATTTCGCGAATCACCTCCGAGCCCATGTTGGATGTCATGACGATGACGGCATTGCGGAAATTGACGGTACGGCCGTGGCCGTCGGTGAGGCGACCGTCATCCAGCACCTGCAGCAGGATGTTGAACACCTCCGGATGGGCTTTTTCGACTTCGTCCAGCAGGATCACGGCGTAGGGCCGGCGGCGCACCGCTTCGGTCAGATAGCCGCCTTCTTCGTAACCGATATAGCCGGGTGGCGCGCCAATCAGACGCGCCACCGAGTGCTTTTCCATGAACTCCGACATATCGATGCGCACCATCGCTTCCTCGCTGTCGAACAGGAACTCGGCCAGCGCCTTGGTGAGTTCGGTCTTGCCCACCCCGGTAGGCCCCAGGAACAGGAATGAACCGCTGGGACGGCGCGGATCCGACAGGCCGGCGCGCGAACGGATAATGGCGTCCGCCACCACGCGCACCGCTTCGTCCTGGCCGACCACCCGGCGGTGCAGGACGTCTTCCATGTGCACCAGGCGGTCGCGTTCGCTTTCCAGCATTTTGGCAACCGGAATGCCGGTCCAGCGCGACAGCACCTCGGCGATCTCTTCTTCCGTCACTCTGCTGCGCAGCAGGCGCGCCTTGACGCCGCCGGTGTCGCCGCTCGCAGCGAGTTGCTTTTCCAGTTCCGGAATACGGCCGTACTGCAGCTCGGCCATGCGCGTGAGGTCCCCGGCGCGGCGCGCCGCCTCGAGTTCGGTGCGCGCCCGGTCCAGTTCTTCCTTTGCGTGCTGTGTGCCTTGCAGAGCCGCCTTCTCGGCATCCCAGATCTCCTTGAGGCTCGCGTACTCTTGCTCCAGCGCAGCGATTTCGTCATCCAGCGACGCGAGACGTTTCCGCGAGGCTGCGTCGCTTTCCTTGCCGAGCGCTTCGCGTTCGATCTTGAGCTGGATCAGGCGCCGCTCGAGCCGGTCCATGGACTCGGGCTCCGAGTCAATCTCGACCCGGATGCGGCTCGCCGCTTCGTCGACCAGGTCGATGGCCTTGTCGGGCAGGTTGCGATCGGTGATGTAGCGTTGCGACAGGGTCGCTGCGGCGCAGATTGCCGGATCGGTTATCTCCACGCCGTGGTGCAGTTCGTATTTCTCCTTCAGCCCGCGCAGGATCGCAATGGTGTCCTCGACGCCGGGTTCGTCGATAAGGACCTTCTGGAACCGCCGTTCCAGGGCGCCGTCCTTCTCGATGCTCTCGCGGTACTCGTTCAGCGTAGTGGCGCCGATACAGTGCAGTTCGCCGCGCGCCAGCGCCGGTTTGAGCATATTGCTGGCGTCCATGGCGCCCTCGGCCTTGCCGGCCCCCACCAGGGTGTGCAGCTCGTCGATGAAAAGCACCACCTGGCCCTCGAGCTTGCCCAGATCCTTGAGCACACCCTTGAGCCTTTCCTCGAACTCGCCGCGGTACTTGGCTCCGGCGACCATGGCGCCCAGATCGAGAGCGAGCAGACGCTTGCCGCGCAGGCCGACCGGCACTTCGTTGTTGACCATGCGTTGTGCCAGTCCTTCCACCACCGCCGTCTTGCCGACGCCGGGCTCGCCGATCAGGGCCGGGTTGTTCTTGGTGCGTCGCTGCAGCACTTGAATGATGCGCCGGATTTCGTCGTCGCGGCCGATGACCGGATCCAGTTTGCCGCTCTCGGCGCGCTCGGTCAGATCGATGGTATAGCGTTCCAGTGCCCCGCGTTGCTCCTCGGCCTCGGGGTCCTGCACTTTCTCGCCGCCGCGCATCTCCTCGACGGCCTGCTCGATGAGGCTTCTGCTGGCGCCAGCGGCACGCAACAGGCGCCCGAGCTCGCCCTGATCCTGGCTCGCCGCGAGTACGAACAGCTCGCTGGAAATATAGGCGTCGCCATGCTGCTGCGCGAGCTTGTCCGCGACGTTGAGCAGGCGCCCGAGGTCGTTGGAAATCAACACCTCGCCGGCCGTGCCCTCCACCCTGGGCAGCCGGTCCAGCGCCTTGCCGATCTCCGAGCGCAGCAGCACCGCGTTGACGTCGGCCTTCTGCAGCAGCGGGCGGATGCTGCCGCCGTCCTGGTCCAGTAGCGCCTGCATGACGTGCACCGGCTCCACGTACTGATGGTCACGACCGACAGCGATACTCTGGGCGTCGGCCAGGGCCATCTGCAACCGGGTGGTCAGTTTGTCCATACGCATTGGTGACACTCCAGATGTCCGAGGTCGCTATGCCGACCCCGTTACCCTTTGGCGCGTTCAAAGACCGTGGCATGGCACCTGGGACAGGGTGGGATACGGCCGATGCGCGCGAAGTGCAGCAGTTCACCGCAGTGCCGGCAGCGCAGGACGCCGATGCCCGTGACTTCGCCGGTATGCCATTCCGCGAGTCGGCGGCGCGCCTTGTCCAGGTGCCGGAGCTCAAGCTTTGCGGCCTGCGCCAGCCGCGAAAACCGCTGCAGCAAGGCCTGTTCCACGGACAGCGTGCCGAGACGCAGTCGGTCGGCGACTTCGCGTTCCTCCATCGCCAGCTGCTGGCCAGCGTCGTAGAGATCGCGGCTGACGAACGCATGCACTTTGTCGGCTTCCTCACGGGTCAGTTCGCCCACATCGACAGCGGTCCTGTGGGCCGCATACAGCGCGTGGGCGAGGGCGGTTTCGGAACCCGCGGCAGCAGCGGTCAGGCCGTGCTCCGCACGTTGCAGCATGACATCGTAGGCCTGGATGAGCCGTTCCCAGCCTGTCTTTGCCTTGTCCGGTTGCTCATTCATGCGCCTGTCCCGGAAGCCCCGCTTCCTCTCATTGTCGTCCCCGCGTCTCGCGCACCGCGAGTCGGCCTATACTCGGTAGTTGTAACGGTATGTCCGGTTACAATCAAGCTGGCGTATCTCCCGCTGGAATCCGCAAGGCCGCAACGATACGCCGGGCTGTGTGCTAGGGCCTGTTAACACTAACCCGATGGGCTCTGTTGCGCCTGAAAATGCGCCAATCAAGGCGCGAGGAGCGAGGTTTGGTGGTTCCAAATGAACGACGAGCAACGCGGAGTGGCGCTTTTTCAGGCGCAACCCGAAGGGCTGGGGCTCTTTTCCCGCCCAGCGGCGTTATCCTTCGCTCATGTAGAGCGACTACACGTCGCTCACTCTGCCTTGCTGGACGAAAAATGAGCTCCAGCAGAGCCCATCGGGTTAGTGTTAACAGGCCCTACTGAAACGACAAACACGTTACAGGACTGACGACGATGAAGACATGGCAACAATTCAACGATGAACTGAGCGATGCCTGGGGCAACCTGATCGACGGCTGGCGCAAGCTGTATCGGCGTGCCAGTCGGGCGTTGACGCGTTTTAAGCGGGTAGACGACCGGAAGATCGGATCGATGCGCCGGAACGCGCGGTTCTGCTGGCTCGCACCTGTGGCCAGCGTTCTGTTTGCCACTGGCTGCACCAGCCCTCCGGACCGCCCGGCCAGCCCGCAGGCACTGCCGGAATGTGGCTGGCTGCCCAATTGCGTGAACAGCCAGTCGGGAGGCGGTGTACATGCGAGCGATCCGATCAGGGCCAATGCCGGGCAGTGGCAGGCGCTCAAAGCCTGGATCGCGCGCCAGGAAGACTGGGAGATTGCCATCGACGAAGGGAATTTCCTGCAGGCGGTGGTCAAGACCCCGCTGATGCGTTTTCGCGATGATGTGCAGCTGCTGTTTGTCCCCGCGGCGCAACTGATTCAGGTACGCTCGTCGTCGCGGCTCGGCATCAGCGACCTGGGCACCAACGCCAGACGCGTGGAAACGCTGCGCGAGCTTGTGGCCCGCTAGCCGGGGCGGCCCGCAGAGCGAGGCGCGCATTCGCTCAAGCGGGTCATTCATCAGCCGCGCCTCGAGAGTCGGCTTGCGCAGGACATGGCGGCGAGGTGCTTGGTACCGGGAGATACCATCCAGGCGGAGGCCGACCCGGGTGAGCCGATAGCTACCGTCACCCGCAGCTGATGGAAGTCACCTGGGGGTCGCCGCCACCCAGTGAGTGGTTTTTCGGTACACTTCAGCTGGTCTGGTCAGAGAACTGTTGGCGCCACAACTTTCTGCCTGGCTGGGCAGCGAGTTAACCAGGAACAGGAGGCACCATGAGCAACGCGTCGTCCGCGCAGCAGCCGGGGCACATGCGCGCAATTCGCGCGCACCGCATCTTGATGAGCGCGACGAATGCCGTATTCCTTATCCGGACACCATGACAGCGACAAGGCGTGCGACCATGCAGCTCATCCGATACGCGACTGCTCTCGCGGTGATCGTGGTTTCAAGCCACATCCTTGCCGGGCCGCCGGTGGCCAGACAGGTCAAGACTACCGCGGAACTTATGGAATTGTGCAGCGTGAGCGTGGATGATCCGTCCTACACAGCGGCGATGGGTTTCTGTCTGGGTTATATCGATGCGGCGCTGGATTATCACGCGGCCCTCACGTCCGGCGCTAGATTCGATCCCATTGTCTGCCCGCACCCCGCGGTGAGCCGGGAAGAGATGGTGACGGTGTTCCTGGACTGGTCCAGGGCAAATCCCCAGCATGTCGGCACCGGGTTACCGGTGGAGGATGTTATGCGGGCCGTGTATGAAAAGTGGCCGTGTTCCGGACAATGAAGAACAGTCACAGGGGAATCATAATGATTGAGACACACAGGCTGGTGTCAGCGATCGCTGTGGTGGGCAGCCTTGCCGGCTGTGCCAACCTGAGTTCAGGCGAGCAGCGCACGCTATCGGGCGCCGCGATAGGTACCGCCGCCGGTGCACTGATCGGCGAACTGGCGACCGGTCAGCCATTGCACGGTGCTGTGCTGGGCGCGGCGGCCGGAGCGGCCGGTGGCTGGCTGTACGACCGCCACGAAAAATCGGCCGCTCAGTAATTGCCTGCGACGGCCGGCGACACCCGTTTGGCGGCAGCCATCCCGGGGTGCTGGCTACAGGGGCAAGGGGTGATTCCAGGAGGGGGGAGCGACGTGCAAGAACAGCCGAATACAGGCCGCCAGCCGCGCGGCGTACTGGTGTTGAGGACCATGGCGATGCCGCGGGATGCCAATCCCAACGGGGACATTTTTGGCGGGTGGATTCTGTCTCAAATGGACATCGCCGGCGGACTGATGGCATCGGAGGTCGCGCAGGGCAGAGCAGTGACAGTGAGCGTGGACAAGATGGTCTTCGCCTTGCCGGTGCGGGTGGGTCAGGCCATCTGCGTGCACGCAGAACTCCTGCGGGTCGGCAATTCATCGATGGATATCAAGCTCGAAGTCTGGGCCAGACACCTGCTGGGAGTCTATCAGGCGGAGCGGCAGCTGGTGACCGAGGGCGTGTTCCGTTATGTTGCGGTCGATGATCAGGGCAGGCCCCGCAGGGTGCCGGACAACCCGCAGTTCTTTTCCAGAACGGACAGTGCCACATAGATGCAGACGACGGTACTCTCCGACCCTTTCGAATACTCAGTCTGTGCACCTGCCCGATGGGTCGGAGTGAGCGCCAGTACGTCAGAAATCAGGCTGCCGAGTGGAAACTGGCGTGAGAGTCGAGGTGGGCCGGTTGCCCTCGCCATTGGTCCGGTAACCGGTTTGGCGTTCGTCGCAGCAAGTCATGGTTCGTCGAGTCCGTTGCCGCGGGGCATCGGCTCTTAGCGCGAGGGTGGCTGCGCGCCTTATCAGCGCGGCTCGCTGGCTTGCTTGAGTGCCAGCGTCAGCCCGTCGCCAATCGGGACGAGGCTGATCTGCACCCGATTATCCGCATGCAGCGCTGCGTTGAAGGCGCGGATAGCCAGGGTATCGGGTTCGCGATTGGATGGGTCGATGACGCTGCCCGACCACAGGGTATTGTCGATGGCGATCAGTCCGCCGGGGCGCAGCAACTGAAGCACCCGCTCGTAGTAGGCCGAGTAGTTTTCCTTGTCGGCGTCGATAAAGGCGAAGTCGAAACTGCCTGATTCGCCGGCCAGGATCAGTTCGTCCAGGGTTGCCAGCGCGGGTGCCAGGCGGAGATCGATTTTGTCCATAACACCGGCTTCCCGCCAGTAGTCCTTTGCCACCGTGGTCCAGGCTTCGCTGATGTCGCAGGCGAGCAGCCTGCCGTCGTCGGGCAGGGCGCCGGCGACGCACAAGGTGCTGTAGCCGGTGTACACGCCGATCTCCAGTGCCTTGCGTGCGCCCATGAGCTTCACCAGCAGGGCCATGAACTGGCCCTGCTCGGGCGCGATCTGCATGCGTGACATGGCATCCGTTGCGGTGCGTTCACGCAGCCGTCGCAATACCGGGGTCTCGCGCAGCGATACCGAAAGCAGGTAGTCACGCAGATCATCGGGCAGCGAGAAAGTTGTGTTAGACATGCTTGTTAACCCTGTCAGCCCCGCCAGGCCGGGTGCCCGGATTCACCAGCGGCTTCAGGACCTGTCAATTCCGGGCGCGTTACGCTTTCAGTGCCGCGGCGTGCCGCGCGAGGTGTTCACCGATAAAGGTGGCGATAAAGTGGTAGCTGTGATCGTAACCGTCCTGCATGCGCAGGGTGAGGGGGACATCCCGTGCCTGGCAGGCGGCCTGCAGGTTTTGCGGGTACAGCTGCTCGGCGAGAAATTCGTCTGCCGTACCCTGGTCGATGAACAGTGGCATGGCGTCGGCGCCCGCTTCGATGAGGCAGGTGGCGTCGTAGGCCCTCCAGGTTTCCCGGTCGTCGCCCAGGTAGGCGCCGAAGCAGCCCTGGCCCCAGCCGCACACCGACGGATTGCAGATCGGCGCAAAGGCCGACACCGAGCGATAAGCGCCGGGATTCTTCAGTGCGCAGATCAGCGCGCCGTGACCACCCATGGAATGCCCGGAAATGCTGCGCAGACCGGGGACCAGCGGCAGGTCGGCTTCCACCAGCGCCGGCAGTTCGCGGGTGACATAGTCGTACATGTGGTAGTGCTTCGACCAGGGCTGCCGGGTGGCGTTGACATAAAAGCCCGCCCCCTGGCCGAGATCGTAGCGGTCGGCGGCGTCCGGCACCTCGCTGCCGCGTGGACTGGTGTCGGGAATAACCAGTGCCAGGCCGAGCTCGGCGGCGTAGCGCTGGGCGCCTGCCTTGACCCGGAAGTTGTCGTCGGTGCAGGTGAGTCCGGACAGCCAGTACACCGCGGGTACCTTCTGCGTTTGGGCCGCGGGGGGCAGATAGACCGAAAAAGTCATGCGGCAGTGGCAGCTGTCCGAGTCGTGTTGATAACGGTTCAGATAACCGCCGAATTCCTTGACGCTCTCTATCTGCTGCACGCCGATCACCTCTAGAAAATAATGACCGAACGGATGCTCTTGCCTTCGTGCATCAGGTCGAATGCGGTGTTGATCTCTTCCAGCGGCATGGTGTGGGTCACCAGGCTGTCCAGCTCGATCTTGCCGTTCAGGTAGTTTTCGACATAGCCGGGCAGCTCGCTGCGGCCCTTGACGCCGCCGAACGCCGAGCCCTTCCAGGTGCGGCCGGTCACCAGCTGGAAGGGACGGGTGCAGATTTCCTGTCCGGCACCGGCGACGCCGATGATGGTGGATACGCCCCAGCCCATGTGGCAGCACTCCAGCGCCTCGCGCATCACCGCCACGTTGCCGATGCACTCGAAGGAATAGTCCACGCCGCCGTTGGTCATGTCGACAATGGCTTCGGTCACGGTGACATCGAGTTCCGCCGGGTTGATGAAATCGGTGGCGCCCAGCGCTTTGGCCATCGCGAACTTGTCCGGGTTGATGTCGACGGCGATGATGCGTCCCGCCTTGGCCATCACCGCGCCCTGGATGACCGACAGGCCGATGCCGCCCAGCCCGAATACCGCAACCGATGGCGCCGGCTTCCACCTTGGCGGTGTTCAGCACCGCGCCGATGCCGGTGGTGACGCCGCAGCCCAGCAGGCACACCTTGTCCAGCGGCGCGGCCGGGTTGATCTTGGCCAGCGCGATTTCCGGCACCACGGTGTACTCGGAGAAGGTCGAGCAGCCCATGTAGTGATAGATCGGTTTGCCGTTGTGGGAAAAGCGCCGCGTGCCGTCGGGCATATAGCCGGTCCACACGGTGGCGGCGATGGACTGGCACAGGTTGCTCTTGGTGCCGTTGCAGTACTCGCAGTCGCCGCACTCGGGAATGTACAGCGGGAATCACATGGTCACCGGGTTTCAGTGTCTTGACACCCGGTCCGCACTCCAGCACTTCGCAGCCGCCCTCGTGCCCGAGGACGCAGGGGAAAGCGCCCTCGGGGTCCTGTCCGGACAGGGTGAAGGCATCGGTATGACAGACACCCGAGGCGACAACCTTCAACAGCACTTCACCCTCTTTGGGACCTTCGACATCGAGTTCTTCAATCGACAGGGGTTGTTTGGGCGCCCAGGCGACCGCGGCTCTCGCTTTCATGGTGACTCCTTGTTAGGGACGGTATAGTGATGCGCTGTTGAGTGGTGTGACAGCGGCATAACCTACAGCAAACAGCGGCGGGGAACAATTTGCGGTGTCATGCTCAGGCCGGCCATCGGGTCCGGTCTCAAAGCGGCGGCCTTTCTGCCAGCGGCAACGCGGCGGAGAGCGCGGCGACAGGCGGAGCGCCTGCCGGTGCGGGGCTGCGCCGCCGCTGCTGCGCGTCGCTTAAATCGGTCTGGCTTTGCCTGCTGGTGGCTATCGCCGCCTGCAGCGACAGTGCTCCGTCTCTGGCGCCGCTCGGTGCCGGGGCCATCATTCTTGCTTTCGGTGACAGCCTGACCTACGGGACCGGCGCGGGGCGCGAGGCGTCCTATCCGGCGGTGCTGGAGGAACTGACGGGTCTGCAGGTGATCAATGCCGGTGTGCCCGGCGAAGTGACCGCACAGGGCCTGGCCCGCCTGCCGGGCCTGCTCGAACGGCACCGTCCCGCGCTGGTGATCGTCTGTCACGGTGGCAACGACATGCTGCGTCATGTCAATGCCGAGGCGATCTACGACAACCTCCACGCCATGGTCGATCAGGTGCACGCCCATGGCGCGGAAGTGTTGCTGGTCGGCGTGCCGCAGCCGCGCCTGCTGTTTCTGCGGCCTGCCGAGATCTACGACCGATTGGCCAACGATCGTCACCTGGTGTACCTGCGCGATGCGCTGCCGCAGCTGGAGAGTGATGCGGGGATGAAATCCGATCCGATCCATCTGAACGGGGAGGGGTACCGGCGGCTGGCGATGGCGATTCATGAACGGATGCGAGCGGCCGGTGCAGTGCCGGATAAAAACTAGAAAAGACATTAAATAAATATTGTAACTAACTATTAAACAATAGTACGCGAACAGCGGCATTGCTGGATAAGATTCTCGGCTGAGGGCGCCGGTATCGAGTTTCAATAGAATCCGTGCAGAGCCGATTTTCGACGACGCCGGCCGACGGCTGTGGCAGGGGCTCGGTATCGATTCGTGCACCTGGCCATGGGCAATGCGCCACAGTTTGTTATGCTGAGTCTCGCGGGTCGCAACGGCGCCGAGAATGCTGTCAGCGGCCCCTCAGTGGTCGACCTGCACGAGCAGGTGCTCGCCGTCCAAGCCAAAACGCAGAGGTTAAGCTATGGGTATCGAAGTCGGAGGATTGTTGGGGCTGATTATTCTCGTCCTGGATGTGTGGGCGCTGATAAAAGTCTTTCAGAGCGGCGCCGAAACGGGGACGAAAGTGTTGTGGATCGTACTGATACTCTTGTTGCCGGTATTGGGTCTGATCCTGTGGCTGCTGTTCGGACCGCGAGGCGGCTGACAGCGTTAAGCGTATGGGCATACAGGTCGACACGGTCACAATCCGCCTCATGGCCGATCGATCGGGCTTTTAGCCGGTGGCGTATCCACACGCACTTGAGGAGCAGCCTGCAGACCAGCACCTCCACTGGCCGAGCGCCATTTGATCATCTTACTGGCGCCTGCGCTCCCCGCGGGCAGCTGAGCCAGGCTACAGTTTCTGCAACTGGCGCTCAAACGCAGCCATGCAGACGGCGTGACGCCGCTCGGTTTCCTCGATGTCGTCCGCGTCGGGGAAAGAGGCCTTCGCAGTTCGGATGATCAGGTCCGCATGTCGGCGCAACTCTTCGAGATAGGTTCTTTCACAGCTCACCTGCATGACGGCGCCGATGGCATCCAGCAGGCGAATGGTCGCCATTTCATTTCCCCGTGCGTTCTGTCTGAGGGGGTTGAAAATGGCGTCGGTGGCGCCGGCAAAATCAAAGGCATGGATCCTCAGGCGCACGGTGCCATCGGCGTCTGTCAGGTATTGCGCCTGAAAGCGCCGCTCGGCCATGCAGGCCAGGGCCGCGCTCAGCCAGTCGATACAGGAAATGGCGGTCAGCGAGTCGTTGATGCCGGGTGACAGGGCGCGCTGCGCTATCTGCAGCAGCTGCATGATGGCGAATTCCAGGTCCTGTACATCGGTTCGCTGCGCGCCGAGCGAAATGTGCCGGTTGATGTCCGCCGCGGTCACGGCTGTAGCATCGCCCAGATAACGAAGCGTCGCCACAGGGTTTCCCTGGATAACAAAGGCGCCCGGTCTGATATGGATTTCGACGGCGCACTGGGAACGGCGGGCAGTGTCAATCAGGGCATCGTAGTCGATATATTCAACGTATCCGCTGTGATCGGCGCAGACCGGCACGCCGGCGTTGCCGTGCGTGGCCAGCGCCCACTTTTCCCCGAGCAGCGCCGTGTCCGCATCTTCGCCAGGCGCCGATAGTGTCTCGATGACAGTGTTGCTCAGGTTCGCGCCGATAACGGCGATCAGCCTGTCGGCCTGTATGGATGTGGAAATGTTGTGTATGAAATAGATCAGTGCGGCAACGGCGATCAGCGTCAATATGAGGCTCGCCATGAAAGCCAGCGTCGGCACGCGTCCGCCACTGTCCGAATCGATAGAAGCCAGTACGACCAGCCCGTAGAGGAAGCTGCCGACAAACAGGCCCAGAACGACCTTGTTGCGCGAATCGCTCAGGTAGTTGCGCAATATCTTGGCGCCAAACTGGTTGGCGGCGAGCGTCAGAGTGACGACAGAGATCGAAAACACCACCCCGGTAATCGTCATCATGGCGCCGGTGGTGACGGACAGAACCTGACGCGCCCCTGCCGTGCCGATCTGGAAAATATCCAGCCTGGCCCAGCCGCTTAAATCGGTGCGCAGGTCGAGATTAACCAGCAGCATGGCAATAACGACCCCCGCCAGTGCCAGCACGGAGGGTATGAACCAGATGGTGGTCTGCAGTCGGTCCCAGATGAGTCTGATCATTCGACGCCTCCTGATCGGCACACCGCCCGTAGCGGCGGATTGTATGAGACCACCCCAAGACCAGCTTAGTGGCCTCATGCCGGGGGCGCCGATGACAATCGGAGTGCGCAGCCGCGCACCGGGCGTCTGCGCCGGACCCTGTAGTCGGCCGCTGACGCGTTCAGCAGCACGCCCGAACGATGCCCGCCAGTCTCTTGCCGGGCTGGGCGGCAGCAGTGTTTTCGCCCCTGTCTCACACTGGTCGTGTGTCCGCCCGTCCAGGGGCTCGCCGGGCGCAACCCGGGTTCAGCGGTCGGCGGATCGTCTCTGCGGGGCCGCTGCAGCGTGCCGGGTGTCTTCGGCGTTGGCGGGCTTGCGGCTCAGCGCCGGCAACAACGCAATGACTCGTGTCATCACGTTACAGCCACCGCTTCTTGCGAAACAGCGCCAGCAGGAGCAGGGCGATAGCTCCCATCACGCTGAGCAAGATGAAATATCCGGACCTGGAGTGCAGCTCCGGCATGTTCTCGAAATTCATGCCGTAGATACCGGCCAGAAAGCTCAGCGGGACAAAAATCGCCATCACCACGGTGAGGATTTTCATGATCTGGTTCAGGTGGTGGGAGGCGACGGAGATGTAGCCGTCGGCCATGTCGGAAGCGAGTTCGTAGTACAGTCCGGCCAGGCTGCCGGCTCGCTCCTGGTGTTCGTACACGTCGATGATCTGGTGCGCGATAGCGGTGCCGAGTGCGGGGAACGGCCGGGATTTCAGCTCGCGGAATATCTGCTCGTGATACATGAACACGCGGCGGAACCTCTTCAGCTCGGTCTTGTACCCCAGCAATTCGGCCAGAATCGCATCACCGGGGTTTTCCATGATTTCCGCCTCCAGTTCCTCCAGGCGTGGTTCGAGCGCGAGCAGCACGTTCAGATAGCGATCCACCAGGGTGCGGCACAGGCGTATCGCCAGCGCACCGGGACCGTCGCCGAACAGCGCGGCATGGTCAACGCTCCGCTCGAACAGTTTGTCGACACTGGGTGATGTGCTGGCATGCCGGGTGATCAGAAACCGAGCACCGATGAACAGTGCCAGCTGGATGGTTGCCAAGTCGAACGCCTCTGCGCGCGGTGAGTGCTCCTTGAGGAGCAGGAAGGTGTAATCGTCGAATGCCTCGAGCTTGGGAGGATGGCGCTCTCGCTGGGCGTCCTGTATGGCCAGCGCGTGTATCGCGAACGTCCGCTCGAGAATCGCTTTCTCGTGCGCCTGCTGTTCGTCGACGAAGTCGACCCAGATGATGGTATCCGGCTGCTGCTGCCAGCGCAGCAGCAGCGCCTCGCCGCCGGCAGCCAGAGTGCCGTCGGCCGGGGTGTATAAAAGGGTGCGAATCATGTGTCCCGGTTCCTCGCTGCGCGCGCCCTAGCCGCGTCCGCGGGTGCGGGTGCCGGTCGCTTTGCCGCCGAACTCCTGCTGGCGTTTTTCCAGGAACTGGATGATCTGTCCGGCGATATCCTTGCCGGTAGCGTTCTCGATACCTTCCAGCCCGGGTGACGAGTTGACCTCCATCACCACGGGGCCGTGATTGGAGCGCAGCAGGTCGACGCCGGCCACACTCAGCCCCATGGTCTGCGCCGCGCGCACGGCGGTGGAACGCTCTTCGGGGGTGATTTTTATCAGGGTTGCCGAACCGCCGCGGTGCAGGTTGGAGCGGAACTCGCCTTCCTTGCCCTGGCGTTTCATGGCTGCGACCACTTTGTCGCCGATCACGAAACAGCGGATATCCGCGCCGCCGGCTTCGCTGATAAACTCCTGCACCAGGATGTTGGCGTGCAGGCCCATGAAAGCCTCGATAACGCTTTCCGCCGCCTTGTGGGTTTCGGCCAGCACCACGCCGATACCCTGGGTGCCCTCCAGCAGCTTGATCACCAGCGGCGCGCCGCCGACCATCTCGATCAGGTCCTTGATGTCGTCCGGCTTGTTGGCGAAGCCGGTCACCGGCAGCCCGATACCCTTGCGTGACAGCAGCTGCAAGGAGCGCAGTTTGTCGCGCGAGCGGGAGATGGCGACGGATTCATTCAGTGGCAGCACGCCCATCATCTCGAACTGTCGCAACACCGCCGCACCGTAGAAGGTGACCGAAGCACCGATACGCGGAATCACCGCATCGAAACCCTCCAGCGCCTCGCTGTTGTAGTGCACCTGCGGTTTGTGGGAAGCGATGTTCATATAGCAGCGCAGCACATCGAGTACCCGTACCTCATGCCCGTGCTGCTCGGCGGCTTCAATCAGGCGGCGGGTCGAATACAGCTTGCGGTTGCGCGACAGAACGGCGATTTTCATGCGAGAGTCCTTTTTTGCTAGAGGTGATAAACGCGACAGAGTGCGGCACGGTGCCGGATCATAGTCGCCGCTTTTCCATGGCTGTGCGCCTGTCGCGCTGTCACTCGGCCTGACAAGACAGGCTCCATGCGGCGGATAATGGGCGCGGCAGGTTGCGACTACGAATGGCGTCTGATCCATAGCTTAGCAAACACAGTGAACGATTGCGGTCCGCCGGACCGCGCATGGGGCTGCGGTGGCCATCGTCACCGGCGAGGGTTTCTGTCGGTCGCCTCGACTAATCTTGACTGCCTGGGTCAGGTATTAGTATCATTGTTTCAGCAAGTTCTAATACTCGTAAATCAACACCTGTTGTAAGTGTCGGAGTGAAGTAATGGAAAGAATCAGGAAATGTGCGGCCAGCAGATATTGCCGGGTGCACACCGCGGTCAAATTGAGTGCCCTGTTGCTGGTGGGAACCGTGATCTCGATCGTGGTGCTGTTTGACGGCAAAGTCTGAACGGGAGTTGCGAGCGCAAGGAACGGCGGCCATCGGCCGCCGTTCCTGTTTGTGCCTAACGAACCTGCGCCTGGTCAACGCCGGCCGGCGCCGTGTTTGTAAACATTATTATTTACAATAAAATACATGGTAATAATAGAAACCACATTAGAAACGTTCGAGCACGACGTTGTGTGGCAATCCCGGCAGCGACCGATGCTCGTCGACTTCTGGGCTGACTGGTGTGCGCCCTGCCTGGTGATTGCTCCGGTGTTGGAGCGCGTCCTGGAGGAGCTGGGTGGCGCCGTCGGTCTCGCCAAGCTGGAAGTGGACGAGGGCGAAAACATGAAACTCGCCGGGCATTACCGGGTGCGCGGATTTCCTACTGTGATTCTGTTCGACGACGGAGACGAGGTCGCGCGGTTCAGCGGTGCCCGCTCCAGAACCCAGATTCTGGAGTTCATCCGCAGCCATATCGATCTGACCGATCCCGCCTGAAACGGGCGAGCGTCAGCTGGTGCCGTGCCCGGTGTCTGGAGCCAGGGGTGCTGCAGTTTCGCCATCCAGGTCGGATGCATCGGACGGCTTATCAAACGGCCACTGCTCGATATTTCGCATGCGTTTTCGCATTTCCTCGGTGATGTCTTTGGCATCCTGCTGGTTCCCCACAACCTTCGGAGTTATGAGTACCAGCAGTTCGGTCCGGTCGCTGGTCTGCTCGGTTTGTCCGAACAGTTTTCCCAGTACCGGGAGTTTGTACAGCCCGGGTATGCCGCTTTCACCGCGCGATTCGTTACTGATGATAAGTCCACCCAGCACGATGGTCTCGCCGCTCTGGACGGCAACCACGCTTTGAATATTGCGCTGCAGGAAAGTCCGCTGCCCGGTCGCGGGATCGATGGGACCGACATCCGTGACTTCCTGGCTCACGTCCATCGTGACCAGGCCGCCTGCATTCACGCCCGGGGTGACCGACAGCAATACCCCGGTGTCCTTGAACTGGATGGATTCGACCGTGACGCCGCCGTCCGTTACGGCGGTTTCGGTCTGAACCGGAACCTGATTTCCCACTCGTATCTCCGCGGTTCGATTATCGAGAACCATCAGCGAGGGGCTGGAAAGCACGTTCAGCTTCGATTCTTCTGCGAGCAAATTGAGCACAGCCCTCACGTCGCCGACAG
The DNA here is from genome assembly GCA_963695455.1 of uncultured Gammaproteobacteria bacterium. Classification (GTDB taxonomy): domain Bacteria; phylum Pseudomonadota; class Gammaproteobacteria; order DSM-19610; family DSM-19610; genus Thiogranum. The sequence goes on from CAVOGN010000001.1 coordinate 123,678, forward strand.
TATCCACTATCGAATAGGAAAACCCGGGTACCCGCGGCGCAATTCCGGGAGTTCCGAAGTCGAGTAGTCCGATGCCTGTCTTGTCACCCTGGACATTGTTGTTCTTGAAGAACCACTCCACGCCATAGCGGCGGTTATCAGTCTGGGCAGCGCCGTCTTTGCGGGCAGCACGCTCAGGTTCAGCGCCGGCTGCGCGGGTGTCGATACGCTCACCATAACGGTGACTGACAGCGCCAGTCTGAGCGACAGCCTCGTCTTGCCGGTGACGGTCAATGCCACGGCGTCCCGCGACAGTAACGGCGACGGGATCACGGATGAACAGGCCGCGATGCATGGGCTGGATTCTGAAGGGGCGGACGGCGATTCGCACGGGGACGGGGTCGCTGATGGGCTGGAGCTGGGATCCCCGGCAGCCCCCCGCCGACTCGGATGGCGATGGCGTGATCGACGCCCTGGAGCTGGGTGCGGCCGCCGCCGATGCAGGGACGCTGCATTTCATCATAACCCCGGGTGTGGCGCAGGTCCTGGGGCTGGACTCATATGCTGACGCACCGGTGCAGATCGCTGTGCCCGACGGCGCGACGGTTCTGGCACAGGAGCATCTGCTCACAGGGTTGCCGCTGTTCATCGAAGCGGATTTTCCCGTGTCCGACGCTGGGTACGACTATCCGGAAGGGCTGCTGGGTTTCAGTATCGCGCTGCCGGCGGGCCAATCCTCGAGGACGGTAACGATCCAGTTGCCGCCCGGTGCGCCGCTGCCCGACAATGCGGTGGTGAGAAAGCCGGACACAGCCGGCGCCTGGCGGACGGTGGCCGATGCCGTGATTGATCGAGTGCAGCGGCGTATTACCCTGACCCTGGTTGACAACGACGGTGTGTTCGATACCGACCCCGCCGTCGGCATCATTCTGGATCCGGTGGGTATTGCCGTGCCGGTTGTGCCCGCGGCCGTTGCGCCGACCCCTGCGGCCGACAGCGGCGGCGGGGGAGGCTGTGTGTTGCGGGTTGAATCCCGGCCGGCGGTATATGATCCCGCCTTCGGATTCATGCTACTGCTCGCCGCTCTCTACCTATGTCGGCCCCGGTGCACCGCTGGCGGCGGATATGAGTAGGTTGGTGCTGAGCGTAGCGAAGCCCAACAGAACTGGGGTTACATAGACGCGTGCCGAGGTGCCGGATGCCGGGCACATCGAGCTCTGAGGGAGGGCAGCCGACGCTGTTGGGCTTCGCCGTGCTCAGCCCAACCTACGGTCTCAATCGGCCGCAGGGCCGATCGATCCGTTTCGTGGCCGTAACCTGAAGCCACTGGATTCAGCCGGTGGAGTATTCACCGTTTGACTGCCGCGGTCCGAGCCGCAGAACCCCAGTCATCCGGCACCACAAAACCGCGTTCGATTTCGACTGCATTCTCGATCCGCGCCAGGCACAGCGGCCGGCGCAGGGGACTGTGCCGCCACTGTGCCGTTATATCGCTGCCCTGCAGGCATGCGAATTGGTCTATCTCCGACTGAGGCGCCAGCCACTGGTGGCGTTCGAGCGGCAGCCATAGTGCCTCCTCAAAGCGTGCAAAGACGGCTGTCGAGGCCCAGAAGCCGCTTAGATGCCCCGGTTGGGCGCCGCGCGGCTGGATTGCAGGCTGCGCCGCGGGGTAGAACAGGCGTCCTTTGAGTATCACCCAGGTTTCGTCGATCCGGATGCCAAGCTGGTTCAACAGCGTGTCCGCCTCGGGGTGCTGCGAGAGTTTGCTCTGATGGGTGAGAAGGCGGCGCGTCTTGATGTCGAGGCGGTCGCGCTGTGCCGGTCCCCACCAGTTCTCGGGTTGCGCCGTGTCGCCGACACCCAGATAAAATTTGACCGCCAGTTCCCAATGCAGCGTCTTACCAGTTTCGCGATCTGCTAGCAGCAGGTCGAATTCACCCAGAGTAGTGCGGTCTCGGCTACGCACCGGCAGATTAGCGTACAGTAGGCGGTAGCGCCCGTTGGTTTGCAGCCAGAAACGCCACAGGGTCTCGAAGTAGTTGCCCAGTCGCCGGTCCTTCTGCCCCTCGATCGCATCCCGCAGCGGCTGCGGATCGTCATCGAGTCCTGCAAGCTCATGCAGGTATGCCTCGCTGGTGTCGCGGAACCAGTCAGGGTCTGGCCAGTGAACACAGGTATCCGCGCGCCCTAACAGCGGCGGACTGGACAGGGACCAGTACAGGTCGCGCACCAGTGGATCGCGTAAGGGTATCGTGATATTCACCCTGCCAATTGTAGCGCGCAGGCATGCGCCGCGGCAGTGGCTTTGCCGGCGTCCAGGCAGCCAGCCGAGACAGGCTGCCTTAGAAATCGATCCGATAGCCGGCGCTGATGAAATAGGACGAGGTGTCTTCGTCGTTCGGCAGGTCCGGCAGTTTGCGCGAAGACCATTCGCCCCCGCCCTCGAGTTCGAAGCGGTAACGTCGGCTGAGACGGTAGTCCATTCTGATCGAGGGCACACCGATCCACTGGGTGGAATCGTCTCTGGAGTTTTCGCGGTAATCCACGCGCACGCGCGGATTGATACGCCATTTGCTGTTGACCGGGTAACGGGTATTCAGGGAGAACGAATAGATGTCGGCCGTGTCCAGGTTCGAGTAACGCAGCCCGCCTATGGCGATATCGCCGGACTTGATGACATTACTGCCGATCAGCTGCAGGTTGTAGATGTATTCGTTTCCGGTCCCCGGAATCGCCTCGACACCACCTGAGGCCTCGCTGTCGGACAGGTTGGTGACCGTGACGTCGCCACTCACCTGAAACCGCTCGGAGAACGGGTGCGACGCTCCGAGCGAGACGGTCGTGTATTCCGCGGTGCGGTCCTCGGCCAGCGCCCTGATCTGATCTTCGGACAGACTGTCCAGCAAGTCGTCTATGTCGCGCACCGTCTGCCCCTGCAACGCGTTGGTGGTGGTGAGTATCGGACTGTTGCGATAGTCGACCGTGGCGTTCAGCGTGGTTCTATCGGGGAGCGTCCAGGTTCCCAGAAAGATCAACGTATTCAGGGAATCGTAGGATATGTCGTAGTCGACAAACGTCAGCAGGGATCGGGTCGTGTCGAAGTAACGCGCCTCGCCGCCGATGGCCCTGCGGTCCAGAATCCCATGGACCTCCTGTTCGACGAAAAAGGCATTGAAGTCCCAGGCATTGGCGAACGTGCCCAGGTCGGCGCTGACGCCGTACAGTTGTTTGTCGGTGTCTACCTGGTCGCGTGTGGACACCACCGGAAAACCGGCGACTCCATTTATGGTCAGCCAGTCTGTCAACTGGTAACCGAGCAGCAGCCCGTCGAAGCGGCCCAGCACGCCCCCGGTATTGCGCGATTGCCGCCCCAGCCGCATGCCAACGCCGTGCACTTTGTCGTTTGCATCGACATACAGGCTGCTCACGCTGCTTTCATCGCCGGGGCCGTCGTTCAGGAAATCATGCAGGTAAGACCCGGTGAAACGGGACTGAATGTCATAGTTCTCGGATCGTTTGCGAGCGGTCACGTCCAGATCTGAGGATACCGCGGACTGGGTTACGATATCCGAGTCGTCATCGAGGGTGTTCTCGTTCCGCAGGTAGAACTGCGAAAAGCCACCATAGACCTCCCAGGGGTTGTCCCTGGTTTTGACCTTGGTGCGTCGCGGGCCGGTTTTTGGCCGCTGTTTTGCCGTGGTCAGGCCAGCCAGTCGCTGCCGGACCCGGTCAGCGCCTTCGCCTTCCGGGTACAGCGAAAGATAGCGCTGGTATTCCCGAATAGCGTGCGCCAGCTGACCCTTGCGCTCGCGGGCAACGCCCAGAAACTCCAGTGCGTCCTGGCGATAGGGGTGATCCGGAAATTCGAGGATTTTGGTGTACAGCTGCACGGCCCGGTTATAGTCCTGCCGCGCCATCGCCTGCCGCGCCTCTTCCATGAGAGCTTCAATCCGGTCAGTGGGGGCCTCGGGCCGGGTCGGCTGGATGTCCGGGACCGCCAGCGCGGGTGTCGGTGTCTCCGGGGCCGGTGCTGCCGGCGTCACGGGCGGCGTAACGACCACGGCTTCAGTCTCTGCTGCCGGCGTGGTTTCGCCAGGGGGCGCCGGCGACGCAGCGCCGGGTGTCGCAGTCGGCGCTTCGGTCTCGGCTTGCTGCGCTGCAGTGTCGCTCGGTGTGGTTGGAATGACGGCGGGTGCGACCACCGGGGGTTTGACCCACTCGATTGGTTTCGTTGCGCTGGAGAGATCCGGTAGCTGGAGTTTGCTCTCGGTTTCCGGGATCACGACTTGGGCCTGAGGCGCTCTTGGAGGAGGCAGCGCGGTTCCAATCTGAGCAAGCGCGTCGGCGACTTCCTGGTCGGTCGCGACTGCAATCCACGCTTGCGGGTACTTCGTCTTGAAGGTGTCCAAGACGATCTGAGCATCACTTTGGCTGGCAAAAAAACCGACGCGCAGGCGGTTCCAGTTGCGACCATCGAGGTTGAAGCGCGAGGTGTAGATCACGATTTGTTCGGCGTCGACCAGGTTCCGCAGTGGCGGGATAACAATCGGTTTGGTCGATGACTCCAGGTTCACCACGTAACGATGATCTTCCTTGACGATCGAACTGTCCGGCAGTGCCACGGCGGCTTCCGGCTGCCTGGTTGCAGGTGGTTTGACTTGGGTTTCGACTGCTGGCGGTGGCTGAACCGGTTCGGGTGGCCGGGCCACTGGGGCGACCGGTTCGGGCGCCCGGGTAGCTGGTGCGACCGGCGGTGGAATCGGACCGGGTGCGTTGGCCGGAGTGCTCGGTTCAGGCGCAGGCGGAACAGGGATGGGTTCGGGGGCCGGACTGGTCGCCTTGGGTGGCGCCGGTGTCGCGCTGATAATGAGGTGCCTGCGATCCGCGCCGGCCTGTACTGAAAAGTCAATCGGTCGCCGGAAGCGAATGGTCAGGATACCGAGGTCCGCGCTTTCCTGCTCATAGCCGGCGTCGCGCAACGGAATGACGTGACTCGGCGGAACGCTGATTGCCTGTGGCCCGCTCTGCAGAGCGTCCAGCAGTTCCGGGCCCGGGCGGATGGGTCGCAGCTGGATGAGGATCTTTTTGCCGTGCGATTCCGGCGCATGGTTGATGTACTGCATCGGGAAAGTGAAGTCGACGCGTATTTGCGCAGGTGTCTTGCGCTCGTCGATTTCGATGCTGTCGATGGCATCAGATACCGCATGGGCGGAGGCGAGGAGCAGGACAATACACAGAAAAAGACGTTGCAGCCAGACAGGTGCAAGGCGACTGATGCGATTGTCCTTATCCATGATGTCCCTGTTCTTGTTGCTGAATTCGCTGGTTGGACTTGCTCTTTGCCGTCTACTTAACCGAATTTACGATGACGCGCATGCTTCGGTAATCGGAACCAGGGATGACCTGATAGCTGACCGGTCGCGTGAAGCGGATAGTCAGGTAGGGACCGCCTTCGATATCGCCCTCGTAAATCACTTCATCCACCGAGGCGGCCCCGGCGTATTCCGGGATCACCGACTCGCGGCGCGGAACAGCATCCAGGTCGGACGAGGGTACCCGCACGGGCAGCATGCGGATGCGCAGTTCGTCGCCGTGGTCGGCCGGGAAGTGGGAGCGATAGCGCATGGGGAAAGAAAACAGGACCTCGACGACGAGTTCCCCGTCACGCTGCACGAGATCAACTTCCTGCAGTACCTTATCGCGTACCGGGGGGGCGGTGTATGACCAGGTGGCCGCCAGCATACAGATCACTGTAACGGCCGCTCCCCAGAGTACTCTTTGCTTCGTCTGCATCGCCAAAATTCCTTCGTTTGAGTATTACTACCACTCGCGGTCCCGTGCCCGATGTTCTGGGCTGCTTCTGTGACAGGTGCCGGCACAGTTTCTGTTCTGACTCACAGACCAGTTCTGGTGGTTACCGGGCTTGTAGTCGTTGGCATGACACCCGGCGCAGTCCGGCTGGTACCCCGGTGAGGTCCAGGTGACAGTCTGCGAATTGGTCTGGTGGCAGGCGGTGCACGGCGGGTTGCCGCTATGATCTCCCGGATAAGAGGGCGACGAGTGTCTGAAGATCAACGTCGTCCAATTGGTTGTCTGATGACACGTATCGCACTGGAGGCTGGTTCCGAAGTGGTTTCCGGGCTTGCCAGTGGCCTGTACACCGTTATGACAGGTCGAGCAGGAGCCCGTGACGAGGTCATGATTGAAACTGGCCGGTAGCCAGGCGCGGGTCGTATGGCAGTCATCACACTGGGCCGATGTCTGAATGTGTTGGGTATGTTTGCCGGTAGCCGTGACGCCGTTGTGGCAGCTTGAGCAGGTGCCGGGTGACACATTGGCGTGGTCAAAAACTGCGGGCGTCCAGGCGGTGGTGCTATGGCAGTCGTCGCAGGTGTTGCCGCTGGCAATATGGTTGGCCGACTTCCCGGTGGCGGTGGTGCCGTTGTGGCAGGCGAAGCAGGTCCCGATGACATCGGCGTGGTCGACGCGGGTTACCGGTATCCAGGCCGTGGTGCGATGGCAGTCCTCACACAGATTGTTGGTCTGGATGTGCTGCGCATTCTTGCCGGTAGCGGTGGTGCCATTGTGGCAGCTGGCGCAGTTGCCCGTCACGTTGCTGTGATCGAAACCGGCACCGGACCAGCTGTTGGTGGTGTGGCAGTCGTCGCAGGTGTTGCCGCTGGCGATGTGATTGGCCGACTTGCCGGTGGCCATGGTGCCGTTGTGGCAGGCGAAGCAGGTCCCGATGACGTCGGCGTGATCCACCCGGGTTACCGGAATCCAGGCCGTGGTGCGATGGCAGTCCTCACACAGATTGTTGGTCTGGATGTGCTGGGCGTTCTTGCCGGTGGCGGTGGTGCCGTTGTGGCAGCTGGCGCAGTTGCCGGTGACGTTGCTGTGGTCGAACGCCGCGCCTGACCAGCTGTTGGTGGTGTGGCAGTCGTCGCAGGTGTTGCCGCTGGCGATGTGATTGGCCGACTTGCCGGTGGCGACGGTGCCGTTGTGGCAGGCGAAGCAGGTCCCGATGACGTCGGCGTGATCCACCCGGGTTACCGGAATCCAGGCCGTGGTGCGGTGACAGTCCTCACAGAGATTGTTGGTCTGGATGTGCTGCGCATTCTTGCCGGTGGCCGTGGTGCCGTTGTGGCAGCTGGCGCAGTTGCCGGTGACGTTGCTGTGGTCGAACGCCGCGCCTGACCAGCTGTTGGTGGTGTGGCAGTCGTCGCAGGTGTTGCCGCTGGCGATGTGATTGGCCGACTTGCCGGTGGCGACGGTGCCGTTGTGGCAGGCGAAGCAGGTCCCGATGACGTCGGCGTGATCGACCCGGGTTACCGGAATCCAGGCCGTGTTGCGGTGACAGTCCTCACACAGGTTGTTGGTCTGGATGTGCTGCGCATTCTTGCCGGTGGCGGTGGTGCCGTTGTGGCAGCTGGCGCAGCTGCCGGTGACGTTGCTGTGATCGAACGCCGCACCGGACCAGCTGTTGGTGGTGTGGCAGTCGTCGCAGGTGTTGCCGCTGGCGATGTGATTGGCCGACTTGCCGGTGGCGACGGTGCCGTTGTGGCAGGCGAAGCAGGTCCCGATGACGTCGGCGTGATCCACCCGGGTTACCGGAATCCAGGCCGTGTTGCGGTGACAGTCCTCGCACAGGTTGTTGGTCTGGATGTGCTGCGCATTCTTGCCGGTGGCCGTGGTGCCGTTGTGGCAGCTGGCGCAGCTGCCGGTGACGTTGCTGTGATCGAACGCCGCACCGGACCAGCTGTTGGTGGTGTGGCAGTCGTCGCAGGTGTTGCCGCTGGCGATGTGATTGGCCGACTTGCCGGTGGCGACGGTGCCGTTGTGGCAGGCGAAGCAGGTGCCGATGACGTCGGCGTGATCCACCCGGGTTACCGGAATCCAGGCCGTGTTGCGGTGACAGTCCTCGCACAGGTTGTTGGTCTGGATGTGCTGCGCATTCTTGCCGGTGGCGGTGGTGCCGTTGTGGCAGCTGGCGCAGCTGCCGGTTACGCTGGCGTGATCAAAGGTCGCACCGGACCAGCTGTTGGTGGTATGGCAGTCGTCGCAGGTGTTGCCGCTGGCGATGTGATTGGCCGACTTGCCGGTGGCGACGGTGCCGTTGTGGCAGGCGAAGCAGGTCCCGATGACGTCGGCATGGTCGACGCGGGTGACGGGCGTCCAGGCCGTGGTGCGGTGGCAGTCCTCGCACAGGCTGTTGGTCTGGATGTGCTGCGCATTCTTGCCGGTGGCCGTGGTGCCGTTGTGGCAGCTGGCGCAGTTGCCGGTCACGTTGCTGTGATCGAACGCCGCACCCGACCAGCTGTTGGTGGTGTGGCAGTCGTCGCAGGTGTTGTCGCTGGGAATATGGTTAGTCGACTTGCCGGTGGCGACGGTGCCGTTGTGGCAGGCGAAGCAGGTCCCGATGACGTCGGCGTGATCTACTCGGCTCACCGGGCTCCAGGCTGAGGTGCGATGGCAGTCTTCACAGAGGTTATTGGTCTGGATGTGCTGCGCATTCTTGCCGGTGGCGGTGGTGCCGTTGTGGCAGCTGACGCAATCGGCACTCAGACCACTATGATCGAATCGAGCATTAGTCCAGGTGTTGGTTCCATGGCAGTCTTCACACTGCGAGCTGCTGGTAACATGGTTGGGCGATTTCCCGCCGGCAACCGTCCCGTTGTGACAGGCGATACAGGTTCCTCTGACAGAGTTATGATCGACCTTGGTGACCTGGGACCAGGCTGTGGTCGTGTGACAGTCGTCGCAGGTATCGGCAGTTGGCATGTGACCCAGATTCTTGCTCTCTGCGCTGGTAAGCGAGGACCGGGTGTGGCAAGCGTTACAACGAGTCGGTATGCCCTTGAAAATGCCGGCGATATGACAGCTCTCGCAGTCAACGGTTTCGTGCGCGCCGGTCAGCGGGAAGCCGGTCGAAAAATGATCGAAGGACTGCGCGGCGGCCGCCATATTCAGACCCAGTAAGAGCAGGACCAGGAACTGTGTCAACCTATTGCTGAAGGTTGCTTGCGTGCAGCGGAAGACCCCGTTTCCTGCGTTTGTGGCCCGCTTACTCAATGCAGCGGTTATTCGTTTGATGACTTGCATAGCGCTGTCCTCAGTGGCGAATCGTCACTTCGCTGAAACTGGTCGTGTTATGGCACCGTTCACAGTTGCGACCAAAACGACCGCGGTGGTCATCATCCTCTGCATGACAGGCGTAGCAGCTTGATGATTGAGTCGGCTTGGATTTGACAGGAGTGCGGTGGCAATCGCGGCATCCGAGGTCTTCGTGACCGCCGTCGAGTTTGAATTCGGTCTGCTGGTTATGATCGAAAATCCATATTCCCCACCCGTTGGGGTTATGGCACGCTGCACAATTCTCTCCCAGCGATGCTTTGTGTTCGTCGTCAGCCGCGTGGCAGGCATAACAGGGGGTTTCGGTGTCCTGATAGGCTGCGGTCAAGTGGCACTCCTCGCAGGGCGTGGAAGCATGCAGGCCAATGAGCGGAAAGCGGGTCAGGTCATGGTCGAAAATCACTTTTTGCGCCCAGCCGGTCTCCTCGTGACAGCGATCGCACTGCTCACCCTCCTGGCCGCGGTGGACGTCGTCGCCGGCGTGACAATCGTTGCACTGGGCTGAAAGATTCTCCTCATCGAGCGTGCCACGGTGACAGGAGGAGCAGATCAGTTCTGAGTGCTTGCCTTTGAGGGGGAAATCGGTATTTCGCTCGTGATCGAACCGTGCGCGTTCCCAGCTCTTTTCGCTGTGGCAGGACTGGCATTTCTGTCCATACCGACCCTTGTGGCGGTCGTCGTTGCGGTGGCAGCTGTAACAGTCCTTTTTCGGTTTGGCTTTCGGCCAGAGCCTCGGTGTGACAGGCTTCGCAGGGAATGTCGCTATGCTTGCCGCGCAGCCGGAATTCGGTGTCACGATCGTGATCAAATTTGGACTTGTCCCATTGCTGCGTGTTGTGGCAGTCCTGGCACTTGGTTCCGTTGCGGCCGTTGTGGATATCGTTCAGATAGTGACAGGAGTTACAGTCCTGGGGAGTGTCCTCATACTGTTCGTTTAGATGGCAGCTGGCACAAAGCACGTCCTTGTGTTTGCCCTCAAGAGGGAAGTCCGTTGCGTCGTGATCGTAATCGAATTCTTTCCACGCCTCGGGGACGTGGCAGTCGCCGCACTGCTCGCCAAGGTTGCCCTTGTGCGCGTCCTGTTCTTTGTGACAGCTGTAGCAATCGGTCGCGGCTTCCGAATACTTTTTCTCCGGCTTGTGGCAGGCGCTGCATGAAATTCCGCTATGGCTGCCCAAAAGGTCAAAATCCGTCGTTTCGTGGTCGAATGTAGCGCTGTTGAGAAGCACAATATTTGCGTTCCTGCCGATGTGGTCCGTGTGGCACGATTTGCAGGGCTGATCCTTGACTGCGGGTGCGCGGCCATGGAAGCCGGTGCGCGCGGTAATATCGTCGTCAATCGCCTCGTGGCAGTCGCGGCATAATCTGTCCTGTGTTTTTTTCTCAAAGCGGGCATGGCAACGCGAACACTCGGCCTCGTACTTCGCGTGCCCGGCTATCAGTTCACCCGGCATGAACAGAGTCTCGATGTCAGCGGCTTGCAATGCGGTTGTCGTAAGCAGGCTCATGGCGATAAGTAGAAAGGTCTTTATGTACATCCCTGGAGTCATCCGCCATTCGATTGTCGGTGCTCAGTACATGTGTACGGCGATCACGTGGATGACACCCGAAATGATCAACATCAAAAACAGCGGAAAATGCAGAACGTGCCAAATGGCGAACAGGCGTTCGTAGAAATGGAATTCGGCGACCTTTCGGATACTGGCTAGGTGCGCGCCAATGTGTCGAACCAGATGGCGGTTATAGGGCGCATGGCGCGAGATCGGGGTAATGGTGACCGTGAGGTAGACAAACCAGGTACGCAGACCCAGCAACAAAAGCGTCAAAAAGCTGACGAGCAGGTTGTTTGGTTGCTTGGAAACACGTGCTTCAAAGGCGGTGACTTTCTCAAGCAGCGCGGGCGCATGCGCCAGCTGTTCGTTGAGCGACGCTTTTAACATAGCCGCATGCTGCTGAAGTTCATGCAGCGTAGCCTTGCGCCCGTAGAGCCCGTGATGAATCCTGGTGTAAAAGTAGCGGCCTACCAGCCCGCTGGTGGCGACCACCAGCATACAGAACAGAGCGGTGTTGCTGTTCAGGGAACCGAGCTGAAAGCCGCTGTGAAACAGTATGCATAGCGGCCCCAGCACGCCGAACAGCATGTGGGCCTTGAACCAGTATTTGACGGGTCCGAAGTTGCGCATCAGGCGGCTGTGTTTGCGCAGCGGATAAAGCAGCAACAGCAGCATCAGGCTTCCGCCGACAATTCCCAACCCATACCCGATACCGGATTCAGCGCTGAGCGGCCACTCCATACGCTGCTGCCAGCCGGCGTAAATAAGAAACGCCACCAGGACGTAAGAAAGCAGTACCAGAAAGCCGCTGGCCCGGAGGCGATACAGCGAAATGAGCCGCAACACAGGGGGGGTTTTGGCGGGATTCCCCGGGCGGCCCGTAATGGTGATATCGGTATCCTGGTCCGTGAAATTCGTGGCGAGTCCTGTGCTCATTACTTTGCTTACCCCGTCTGGTAGTTCTCACGTCGATTATTGTGGGAGCTCCCCGTAATCTCTCTGTGCGCTGCATCACAGAGATGGGAAAATCCGACCAATTTGAGCTGCTGAGGCAAGAAACGCGCCATGCATTTACGCTGTTTCAGCCCTGGGTTCGTCCATGGAGTTTGCGGATTAACCGGGATTTACTTGAGGTGTTCGCGGCTTTTGCGGCCCCCGGTTGATTTCCGAAGACTCGGTACTGTCATCTAATGGAGACATGAGAAATCAGTCTGTTATGACTCTTCTCGAACTTATTGTCAGGAGAGATGCTGGTACGTTGCATTAAGGCGACACATCTGCCGCTTTCCAGGCGGTTCAGCACGAGCGGAATCAGAAAAATTCATTACCGGATACGGAGAGACTCAGGGGTGGCATAGCAGTTGCTATCAATTAATGCGTCGGTGTGACGTTAGTCACACGCTCGGCCGCCATGCACAGGGATAATTAATTAATCGGTGCCGCCGTGCCGTATAAGGGCACTGCGGATAGACCCGCAAGCGAAACACTTGCCGACTGGATACCCATGGATGCGAAACTGCTCTATTACCTGGCCCCGCTGCTGTTGATGGTATTGTGGAACGTCGCCAGCAGGCGTCGCGTTGAGTCTGCCAACGCCGCACAGCTGGAAGAAAACCGCAATGCCGGTTTGACCGAACCGGCCTCTCTCCACCCGGTAATCGATCCGCGCAAATGCATGGGGTGCGGGTCCTGCGTCAGTGCATGCCCGGAAAGCAATGTGCTTGGACTCATCCAGGGCAAGGCCCACTTGATCCACCCCACCCATTGCATCGGCCACGGCGCCTGCAAGCTGGCCTGTCCGATGGATGCCATTACGCTGGTGTTCGGCAGCGAGAAGCGCGGTGTTGACATCCCTCAGGTGCAGCCCAACTTCGAAACCAATATGCCTGGAATTTTCATTGCCGGAGAGCTTGGCGGTATGGGCCTGATCCGTAACGCCGTGGAACAGGGGCGTCAGGCGCTCGAGAGCATACGCAAGGTGAAGGGGGTGGGTAAAGCCAGCGGCGAGTGGCTGGATCTGGCTATTGTCGGGGCCGGCCCGGCCGGATTCGCGGCGTCGCTCGGTGCGCTGGAACACAAACTCAAATATGTCACCTTGGAGCAGGACAGCCTCGGAGGCACGGTGGCCCATTTCCCACGGGGAAAGCTGGTCATGACGGCGCCGGTGCAGCTGCCCATGGTCGGGAAAGTGAAATTTACCGAAACGACCAAAGAAGAGTTGCTGGAATTCTGGCAAGGGGTCGAGAAGACGACCGGCCTCTCGATCAACTACCTGGAACGTGTTGAAAATATAATCGCCGATGGGGATGGCTACCGGATAGAAACCTCCCGCAACCACTATAAGGCACGGACGGTACTGCTGGCTATCGGCCGGCGCGGTACGCCGCGCAAGCTCGGTGTGCCTGGGGAGGATCTCGAAAAAGTCGTTTACCGTCTGATTGATCCTGAGCAGTATCGGGGTCAGCATGTTCTGGTCGTCGGCGGTGGCGACAGCGCACTGGAGGCTGCCACCAGCATTGCCGAGCAGCCCGGTACCCGGGTGTCGCTGTCATATCGGTCCGAAGCGTTTTCCCGGGCCAAGGAAAAGAACCGCAATAAGGTCGAACAGGCAGTTTCAGCGGGTCGTTTGAACGTGCTGTTCAAATCCAAGGTCACGGAAATTCTGGAGCGTGAGGTGAAACTCGATCACGATGGTCAGCCGGTGGAACTGCGCAATGATGCAGTCATCGTCTCGGCGGGCGGTATTCTGCCGACGCCTTTTCTGAAGAACATCGGCATCGAGGTGGAAACCAAGTATGGCACTGCCTAAACGCTTGGCCAGTTCAACCGCAGGTGTCTGCGTTGCCGCGGCGATGTTACTGACGCAAACCTGGCCACTGGTGGCAACAGCCGGACCATACGAAGACGCGCAGTATGCGATTCGCACCAAGAACTTTACTCGGGCCGCTGAGTTATTCCAACAACTCGCGCAGCAGGGCGATGCCGAAGCCCAGTATCAGCTGGCGGCACTGTACCGTGCCGGTCGCGGTGTCCCCAAAGACCATGCTCAGGCCGCTGACTGGTACCGCAAGGCGGCCCAGCAAGAGTACGTCAAGGCACAGTACAACCTCGCGGTGATGTACGAAAATGGCTGGGGAGTGGAAAAGGACACCGCTTTGGCGCAGGAGTGGTACCGCAAGGCGGCCGGGCAGGGGCATGCCATGGCCCAGGCGAAGGTCGGTTCTGGCAAAGGGCGGGGCACAGCGGCTCAGCCGACCGCAGCACAGGATGTACGGCAGGATCGTGGAAAACAGCTATTACGGGCCGCCACCAAAGGCGATGCAGGCGAGGTCCGCGGACTGATTCGAGGCGGGGCCCCGGTGGACGCCTCCGATGAGTACGGTGGCACGGCACTGCTGCGGGCGTGTGAGCTCGGTCATGTCGAGGTGGCGACGGTGCTGCTGGATAATAAGGCCAGTGCGAACCACGCGGACCGCTTCGGAGATACGCCGCTACTGAAGGCGACGCAGTATGGAGAACCGCGCATTATTCAGGCGCTGCTGGATGCAGGGGCTGACATCAACCTGGCCGATGCCAATGGAAATACGCCCCTGATTCTGGCGCTACGATCGGGTCACCCCGCTGTCGCGCGCCTGCTGGTTCAGGCGCGGGCCGAACTTAACAGCACCAATCGCAAGGGTTGGACGGCTCTTGACGTGGCGAGGAATGCCGGCGATACAGAGCTCGAGCAGCTGCTGCTTGCGCGTGGCGCCGTAACGGCGCGCACCGAACCCGCGAGGCAGGTGAATGTCGCTGACCGGGTCAGGGACAGAACCACGGCTACTGAACGGTCCGATGGCGCTGTGTCGGGCCCGGTGCTGGTCGAGGCGGCGTGGCGCGCCCAGGCGGACATCGTTGCCGCGCTCTTGAAGGAGGGGGTGTCGCCCGAGCTGCGCGATGCGCAGGGGCACACGGCCTTGAGCCGTGCTGCCTGGCGCGGCCACGAGAAGATCGTCGCGGCGCTGCTGGCAGCAGGAGCGCAGGTCAATGTCGTAAACCATGCGGGCGAAACACCACTGCTGCTCGCCGCCGCTGCGGGACACGGAGCGGTTGTCCAGCAGTTGCTGCGCGCCGGGGCCAGCACCGAGCGGCGCAGCGAGTCGGGTGCAACCGCGCTGTCAGAGGCCGTCAAGGGCGGGCATGGCGACGTTGTAACAATGTTGTTCGATCAAAGTACTGGCAGTATTGCTGGCGACCCGCGCGATGGCGAACTGCTGGTGTGGGCGACTCGTGCCGACGATGCCGCCACCGTCAAGCGGCTTTTGAAAGCCGGCGTCTGCACCAAGTGCGCGGATGGTAACGGGCGTGACGCACTCTGGTATGCGGCCGAGCAGGGTAATAGTGAGATCGCTGATCTGCTGGTAGGTGCCCGGACGCCGGTCTCCAGCGCGGATCACGACGGTTTTTCCGCTCTGCACCGGGCAGCCGCGCGGGGGCATACGCGGGTTGCTGAGCTGCTTATTGAGGCTGGAGCCGATGTCAATGCCAGTACTGACAGCGGCAACACCCCGCTTATGCTCGCAGCCCTTGCCGGGCACCATGAGGTCATAGCGCTGCTGGTCGACGCGGGCGTACGTTTCGACAGCAAGAATCCGGAGGGCAACACCGCTTTGATGCTGGCTGCGCAGGCGGGTCACAGAACGGCAGTTGAACGGTTGCTCGCGGCTGGAGCGGATCCGACGTCTGGTAAACCGCAAGCGGAAGCAGGCCGCGACACTGGCATCGGCGGCCGGGCACACTGACATCGCTGCGTTGCTGAGCGAACGGGGCGGCACCGGATTCTGGTTGCTGAAGGGATTCTGATGCGCGCCGTTTCGAACGTCGCGCCGGTTAGAAATTGGCGCGGTATCCCAGCGTCAAGTAGTACGAGGAACGCACCTGGTCGTCGGCGGGCAGCTTGCGTGTCGACCATTTTCCGCCCGCCTCGATGTCGATGCCATACTGCTTACGCCAGCGGTATTCCATTTTGACCAACGGGGAGGTTTCCCACTGAACCGAGCTGTCCTGTTCGTTGTCGCGGTAGTCGGTGCGCAGTTGCGGGCGGATTTGCCACAATCGGTTGATGGCGTATCGGGTATCAAGTGACGCCGAGGAGATGCGCGATGACGGCGTGACACTGTGGCGCAGGTCGAGCGTGCTGTTGTCGCCGGAGAGCACCAGGTCTTCGCCGGAGAGTTTGAGACGATAGAAATACTCGCTGGAATGCACGGCGACGCCGTTCGGATCACCGGTAGCCCCATCCTTCCAGACGTCAAGCACGGCAAAATCCCCGCTCAGCTTGAAGCGCCGCGAAAAAGCATGCGATAAGCCCAGGCCCAGGGTACTGACCTCGGTGGAGCGTTTTCCGGCGAGCTGCTTGATACGGTCCATGGGCAGCGCCCATTTCCATCCTTCAGTGGCGGCGATGGTCTGTTCCAGGTAGCCTGCCTGGGGCGTGTGCATGTAGCTGTGGCGGATGTCGAAGGTCGCACTGAGCGTAGTGGCGGGCTTGAGTTTCCATGCACCTGAGACCATGAAGGTGCTCAGTGAATGTTCGTCCATGTCGTAATCCAACGAAACCAGCAACGAATGTGTCGGCTGCAGATAGCGCAAGGCACCACCCACAGCCCGGTTTTCCATCCGTCCATTATTCTGCTGCTGGGCGATATAGCTGTTCAGATCCCAGGCGCCGGCAATCTTTCCGGTGGTGGCGCTGAGGCCGAAGACCTGTTTGCTCAAATCCGATGCTTCCTGACCGGCAATGACCGGCCGGCCGGCGACGGCATTCAGTGTTATGCCGCCGGTTAGACGGTAGTCGACCAGCAATCCGTCAAAGCGGCCCATGACACCGCTGCGGGTGGCGAAACCACGGCCGAACTGAAGCGAAAAGCGCTGACCGGCAGCGCTGGGCTCGGCACAAGTATCAGAATCGGCGCCAAGACTCTTGTCGCTGACGAAGTAGGTGAGGCAGGGCGTGCTTGGCGGGACGGCAATGGCGCCGGTGTCCGGTGGCTGCACCGGGCTGGCTTCGGACACGCTGCTGGTCGCGACCGCGGCGGTATCGTCATTCACCTGCGCCGTGCCGGCGTCGGCCGAAGGGGCGGTCTCCTCCAGCCTGTCAGGCGCCGTACCGATCGGTTTGGTTACTGCGATGGCGGGGCCGACGCTGCTGGGAATGGCCAATGCAAAGGGTGCAGCCAGAGCGCTTGCCAGACCAAGGCTTAATAGACAAAACATGCGAGAAATTGGAGCGCCTTCCATATCTCAGTCGGTCCCGTAACCTGTCTACCCTGGTGTTCCTGGCAGGGTTGGGAGTGTGGCTTTCCCAACCTTGAATCTCCGCTGGCGCCCCTGGTGTCCCTGTATGCGTCGCGTGTCCGGCTACTGCGTTTTCAGGTCGAAAGCTTTTCGTCGGCTTTCTATGCCCTCACGGGACAAGACTCGAAGCAGAACAGGTGGCAGCCGAACCGACGATCAGCGCTTCCGGGTTTTCCGGTGGGGGGCGCCGGCTAACCCAGCTTGTCGGTGGCAAGGGGGGAAACTTGAGCTGAGGAAGGAATACGACGGCGGAACTGCAACGCCTGTCACAACAGCAGCGCGCTATGGACTGAGTGCTCTGGCAGACCGACAAACGGGACTGGCCCATTCCTCGGGTTCCGTGACCGGGTACAGAGGGTCCGATGGGGTGCACCTGGGTTTTGACGCCAGGGCGGAATGGATTCGCCTGGCTAAGAGTCTGTCCGAGAATCTGGGCTTAGCCAGGCGGGTGGGAAGGCGAGGAGAGTTCGATCGTTTGAGGAGGGTAGCCAGTTCTATATGATGAAATGGATCGAAAAACGGGACCGGGCCGCAGCAGCAGCGGCATGCCTATTCGGACAGGCTCCAAGAGAACCTGTGCAGCGGTTTCCTAGGGCATGACTTCGTTGATAACGACCTCTACCGAGGCGCCGGCCTCTACCTGCACCGGCGTTACGCTGCCCTGGAGGTCGCCGCTTTGCGGCATGGCGTTTCCGGATTTTGATACGCGGGCGCCGATCGTAACCTCGTCGAAATTCGATAACACCATGGCCGGCGACATGGCCAGCGAATCGTCCAGGGTTACCGTGACCGGCAACTCGGCGACGCGTTTTCGGACGATGGCCAATGGCATGCGCGGCCCCTGTGCCGCACGCGCAAAGATGAACACGGTATCCTGCGCCGCGGCCTGTGCGCTCAGCTTCGGGTCCAGGCGCACGCTGACTTCGACGCCCTTGGCTGCCGCATCGGCTGCCGGGACGGTCAGTGTCTCGGCGGCGGGTGCGAGGCTGCCGCCTGCGGCCACCAGTCTGCTCTCGGCCTGTTCGATCTGCTGGGTGATGGCGCGGGTATCTTCGCTGTCAGCGGGCAGCTGAGCCGCCGCCCGTCGCCAGTAGTCCACCGCGCTCTGAAAATCCTCGCTCTGATATTTGTAGTGCCCCATCAGCCATAGACCCTTGGCATTGTCAGGCTGAACCTGCAGCGCGGTTTCCAGCAGCTGAGCCGCCTCCGAGGTGAAACGACCGCCATTGGCCATCACCATTATGTCGGCGGAGTCGACCAGCAGCTGTGGATCATCGCCGGCAACACGACGTGCCTGGGCGTAGGCGTTTGCGGCCTCCTGATACCGATCCAGCGCGGCGTAGCTGCGCCCCAGCATCACCCAGCCTTCCACGTTGTCCGGCTCTTCCTCGAGACGGGCGGCCAGTTTCTGCACCATTTCCTGCAGGGAATGGGCGGGTTGCTGCGCCGGTTTTTGTGCAACCGGCGGACGCCCGGGTTGTTCCAGTAACGGAGCTGCACCGAGTTGCAGGTACAAAAACACGGCCAGCGCCGGAATCAGCAATCCCAATACGCCGATAGCCCAGCGGCCACTGCGCTGCGCGTGCTGCTCGTCTTCGGTGCCGGTGGCGGTGTCGTTCAGCAGTTCCCGCTCAAGGTCGTGACGCGCAGCCTGATAGGCATCCGGTTCCAGCTTGCCGGCCTCCAGGTCGGCCTGCAGCTCCTTGAGCTGTTCCTTGATGACCGCGGTATTGAGCAGTTGCCGGCTGACACTCGTGTCGGTACGACTGCGCAGCAGGGGCACGATCGCAAACAGCAGCGCGATTACGGACATGCTGGCTGCGGACAGCCAGAAGACGGTGGTCATTGGCGATCCTCTTGCTCGCGCGGGTTGTTTCCGAGCAGTTGTCTGAGGCGCTCCTGCTCTTCAGCGGAGAATTGCGACTCCTGCAGCTGGCGGCGCTGCCGGATGGTGCGAATCAGCATCATGATACCAAGCGCCAGCAACACGAAGGGTCCGGCCCAGAGCAAATAGGTGGATGGTTTGATAGGTGGCTCATAGAGGACGAAGTCACCGTAGCGCGCCACCAGGAAGTCGCGGATTTCAGTATCGTCGCGCCCCTGCTCCATCAGCTCGTAGACCTCCAGGCGCAGATCGTGCGCGAGCTCGGCGTCCGAGTCGATGAGCGACTGGTTCTGGCATACCAGGCAGCGCAGTTCGGCCAGCAGGTCCTTGTAGCGCTGTTCTTCCACGTTACCGCTGAAATCAAAAGACTCCAGCCCCGCCCAGGCGAGGTTCAGACAACCGGCCAGGCAAATCGCCGCCAGCGTGTTGCGCAACATCATCCCTTGTCCTCTTTCAGCTTCTGTATCAAGGGCAGAATCTCGCGCTGAATCGCCTCTTCGGTCAAGGGGCCGATATGTTTGTGGCGAATAATGCCGTGTTGATCGATCACGAAAGTTTCGGGCGTGCCGTATACGCCCCAGTCGATTCCTACCCGGCCGTCGGCATCGAAGGCATTGGCCACATAGGGGTCACCGAAACGCTGCAGCCAGCGCTTGGCGTCCTCTCGGTTGTCTTTGTAATCCAGTCCGTAGATGGTGACGCCCTGGCGCGCCAGCTGCATCAAGAGAGGGTGCTCGGCGCGGCATGACACACACCAGGTGGCCCACACATTCAGCAGGCTCACTTTGCCCTGGAAGTCGCTATGCGACAACTGCCTGCTGGCGTCCTTCAGTTCCGGAAGGGTGAACTCGGGCGCCGGCTTCCCGATCAGGGGGGAGGGGACTTCGCGCGGGTTCAGGGCCAGACCCCTGTAGAGCAACGCGGCCAGGGCCAGAAACAGCACCAGCGGCGTCAGATAGCGCACAAACGGAGGCATCACGCCGTGCTCTCCGCGCCAAGTCGTTTTCCGGCTTCCCGTGAGCCGACTCTCTCGCGCAGGCGCATGCGATAGCGTGGGTCACTGGCGGCCAGCAGCCCGCCCAGGGCTATCAGGACGCCGCCCAGCCAGATCCAGCGCACAAAGGGTTTGTAGTAGAGTCGCACGCTCCAGGCGCCGCCGCCGAGGGGCTCGCCCAGCGAAACATAGATGTCACGCAAAAAGCCGGCATCGATGCCCGCCTCGGTCATGGGCTTGGTCTGCACCTGGTAGACCCGCTTCTCGGGGTGCAGAAGCGCCACTTCGCGCTCGTCCCTGAACACCCTGACGGTTCCCCGCTGTGCGCGGTAGTTCGGTCCCATGTGCTGCGCGGCGCCCTCGAAGCGGAACAGGTACTGGTCCAGTTCGATTTCATCTCCCGGCGCCATGCGCACATCTTTTTCAATATCAAACTGGGTAACGAACGTGACGCCGATGACAAAAGCGGCGATGCCCAGGTGGGCAAGCCACATTCCGTAGTAGGCGCGTCCACCCTGTGCCTTCCAATCGTCGCGCAGGCCTTTGATGCCCGAGCGGCGCTGCAGGCGCTGGCGCAGTCCGGCGAGCAGGGTGCTGAGCAGCCATACGGACAGTGCCACTGCGATGCCGGCCGAGATCGAGCCGGTAAGCAGCGGCAGAGCGGCGACAATACCGGCGGCTAAACTCACGAGAAAGGCAAACCGCAGCGTGCGCAGCAACTCCGATGCATTATGGTGCTTCCAGCGGGTCAGCGGTCCGGCCCCCATCAACAGGATCATCAACGGTGAAAACAACACGAACATGGTATTGAACCAGGGGAAGCCGACTGAGATCTTGCCCCAGCCCAGAGCGTCGTAGAGCAGCGGCGCCAGAGTGCCGAGCAGCACCAGCGCCGTGATAAGGACCAGCAACAGGTTGTTACCCAGGAGCAGGCTTTCGCGCGACAGGAGTTCGAACCCCCCACCCCGCGAAATGCTGGGTGCGCGCCAGGCGTACAGCGACAGCGAGCCGCCGATCACCAGGCACAGGAACATGAGGATGAACAGCCCACGCGCCGGATCGGTGGCAAAAGCGTGCACCGAGGTCAGCACCCCGGAGCGGACCAGGAAGGTGCCGAGCAGGCTGAGCGAAAACGCCAGCAGGGCCAGCAGCACCGTCCAGCGCTTGAAGGCGCCGCGCTTCTCGGTGACGGCCAGTGAATGCACCAGCGCGGTTCCTGCCAACCACGGCATGAAGGAAGCGTTCTCGACCGGATCCCAAAACCACCAGCCGCCCCAGCCCAGTTCGTAATACGCCCACCAGCTGCCCAGTGTTATGCCGATGGTGAGAAATACCCAGGCTACCAGCGTCCAGGGCCGCGACCAGCGGGCCCAGGCCGCATCCATCTTGCCGCCGAGCAGCGCGGCGATGGCGAAGCTGAACGCCACTGACATGCCGACGTAGCCCATGTACAGCATGGGCGGATGGATGGCGAGTCCCGGATCCTGCAGCAGGGGATTCAATTCGCCGCCTTCCAGCGGCGCGGGAAACACACGGTCGAAAGGGTTGGAAGTGAACAGCATGAAAGACAGGAATCCGATGCTGACCATGCCCATTACCGACAGCACGCGCGCCACCATCTCACGGGGGAGGTTGCGGCTGAACGTTGCGACAGCAACCATCCAGCCGGCAAGAATGAGGGCCCAGAGGAGCAGGGAACCTTCGTGCGCTCCCCATACCGCCGAGACCTTGTATATCAGCGGCAGCTGAGTGTTGCCGTGTTCCGCCACATACAGCACCGAGAAGTCGTCGCCGAGGAACGCCTTCACCAGCGCCGCGAAGGACAGAGCGAGAAACGCGAACTGGCCCCAGGCCAGCGGTCGCGCCAGTGCCACCCACGACGGGGTGCGGTTGAGGCTGCCGATCAGCGGTAAGGTGGCCTGGACCAGCGCCAGGCACAGCGCCAGAATGAGTGCGAAATGTCCGAGCTCGGGAATCATGGCGCTTTGTACTCCCCTGTTTTCATCGCGTCCGCCACTTCGGGCGGCATATAGGATTCGTCGTGCTTGGCGAGCACCTCTTCGGCGACGAATACGCCGTTGTCCAGCCGGCCGCGTGCGACTGCCCCCTGGCCCTCGCTGAACAGGTCGGGCAGTATGCCGTCGTATATCACCTCGAACTGTTCCGCGTTGTCGGTGACCAGAAAACGCACTCGCACGCTGTTGGGGTCGCGCTGCAGGCTGTCGCGCACCACCATGCCGCCGATGCGGAACGGCTGATCCTCGGGCGCTTCGCCTCCCACGACCTGGCTGGGACTGTAGAAATACGTGATGTTGCTGCGCAGCGCCTGGACCACCAGTGCGCTGGCAACCGCAACCGCGGCGAGTGCGACGAGGATGAACACGAAACGTTTCTGTCTGGCTTTCATGAGTCGCTCCCCGCATTCATTTTGCGTATCCGCTGAATGCGTTTCAGGTTGGTCCTGCGTTGCTGTCTGAGGTACAGCACCTCAGCGAGCATGAGTAAAAAGGTCAATCCGAACGAGGTCCAGATATAGAATCCGAAACCGCCCATGGAGAAGAAGTCCGCGATCATGACGGGTCTACTCCGATCAGCCTTGCAACCCAGGTGCTGTTGCGTTCCCGCTCCAGAATGATGTTGCGGACGCGGACGAATATCACGGCAAAGGAATACATCCAGAATGCGAACACCATGGTCCACATCGCAATCAGTATATTGGTTTCGATGGCGGACATGGAAGAACGGGCGTGCAGGGCGGCGCACTGGGTCGGATCAGGGCAGTTGATGGACCAGTAAATAAGTGGAATACAGAACAGGCCGACAATCGCCAGCAGGGCGGATGCACGGTCAGCACGATAGGAATCCTCGATCGCCGACTGCAGCGCCATGTAGCCGGCGTAGATAAAAAACAGGATCAGTTCCGAGGTAAGGCGCGGGTCCCAGTCCCACCAGGTGCCCCAGCTGGTCTTACCCCACAGCACACCGGTCAGCAGCGCGATACCGGTAAACAGCGCCCCGGTCGGTGCCACCGCGGAGGCCATCATGAATGACAGGCGGGTATTGTAGACCAGACCCAGCACGGCCCAGCCAACCAGCACCAGATACAGCCACATCGACATCCACGCGGCCGGCACGTGGACGAAAATGATGCGATAGTACTCCTTTTGCTGGCTGAGAATGTCCGGGGTCTGAAAAAATCCCCAGTACAGGCCGAATGCCGTCGTCACTGCGGCAGCCAGGGCAAACCAGGGAATCATGCGCCCCGCCAGCGGATAGAACTCTACCGGTGATGCATATCTGAACCAGTTCACAGCGTTACCTTTACCACTATCCGAGCGAAATCCGCAATGCGGCGGCAGTCGCGACCGGCGTCAATACCACGGCAAGAATGAGGAATGCTCCCAGCAACAACAGAAAGGGTTGTGCCGGCAGGCTCTGGGTTGCACTGGCGGCAACCGCACCTGCGCCGTACACCAGAATCGGGATATACAGCGGTAGTATCAGCAGCGACAGTAACATACCACCGCCGCGCACGCCCAGCGTCAGGGCTGCGCCAATGGCACCCAGCAGGCTGAGCACCGGGGTGCCCAGCAACAGCGCCACCATCATGGTCATGAGGGTGTCTCCTGCCAGGTAATACTGAAACCCGACCAACGGTGCCAGCAGCACCAGCGGCAAGCCGGTGCGCAGCCAGTGGGCGAGAACCTTGCCCAGAACCAGCAGCGACAGCGGCTGCGGTGTGAGCAGCAGTTGCTCCAGTGAACCGTCTTCGTAGTCCAACCGGAACAGGCTTTCCAGTGACAGCAGCGCGGCAAGCAGGGCCGCGACCCAGATCACCCCCGGCCCGATACTCTGCAGCAGGCTCTGTTCTGCACCGATACTCATGGGAAACAGGGCCGTTACCAGAATAAAAAAGAACAGCGGGGTGAACATTTCCGAACGGTGACGGAACGCCAGCGTCAGGTCGCGGCGCAACAGAACCAGCACGGCCTGGGGGCTGGATAAGGTGCTCATGCCGATAAATTGATGCGTTGCACGGTAAACGCTCCGAAGTCAACGGCGTGGTGCGACGTCATTGCAAGCATACCGCCGTTGGACAAGTGGCGTTTGACCAAAGTTTCCACAATTCTGATGCCGTGGCGGTCCAGTGACGTAAAGGGTTCATCGAGTATCCACAGCGGTGCCTGTGACAGCACCAGGCGCGACAGCGCCACGCGCCGCCGCTGGCCAGCCGACAGGTGGCGGGCAGGAATGTCTTCATAACCCGACAGCTCCAGTTCTTCGAGCGCCTGCGCCGGCAGGGCGCTGGCATCGGAGTTGCCGAGATGCTTCGCGATATTCAGATTCTCCATCAGGGTTAGATCGAGTTTCACGCCGTCCTTGTGCCCCAGATAAGCCAGAGCGGCGTGGTACTGCGAGCCTAGCTCACCGATAACCTCGCCGCCCCAGCTGACCTGTCCCTGTTCCGGGCGCCGGGTTCCACAGAGAATATGCAGCAGCGAAGTCTTGCCGCTGCCGTTGCGCCCTTCCAGCAGCAGTGCCTGGGAGGCCCGCAACTGGAATGACAAGCCGGAAAACAACGTCCGGTCATTGCGAATGCAGGTGAGGTCCTCGGCGACCAGTGCCGGCGTGTCGGGAAGCATGTCAGGGGATAACCGCAGCAGCTGCGCGGAAACTTTCTCTAAATTGATGATTCAATCGCGAAAGTCTAGCTGATTGGCGGGTGAAGCGGCAACCCGGGGGGCTGGGGCGCCTGAACTGAGTGTTTCGCCCCGGACGTGGCTTAGTTGCGCTGTTCTGCGTTGTGTTCAAGGGGGGGACTCGCTAGAGTAGGCCGCCACCCGATAATCAGCATACATTTCCAAGACTTCAAGGCAGCGAACATGAAAATCAGCATCATCAGCGGCAGCCATCGACAGGCCTCGCAGAGCGAAAAAGTCGCGCGTTTCATCCAGGGGATGCTCGAGTCGCAGAAACTCTGCGATTCGACCTGGCTGTTCACACTGGCCGGCAATCCATTGCCGCTGTGGGACGAGAGTATCTGGGAGGGCGACCCGGACTGGCAAAGGCAGCTGGGCCCGATTTCGCAACAGCTGGCGTCCAGCGACGGGTTTGTGGTGGTCGCGCCCGAGTGGCACGGTCAGGTGCCGGCCGGCCTGAAAAACTTTTTTCTGATGTGGAGCAAGGGGGAAGTGGCGCACAAGCCGGCGCTGATTGTCACGGTATCGTCCGCCGACGGCGGCGCCTACCCGGTTGCCGAACTGCGCATGAGCAGTTACAAGAACAACCGCATCTGCTATCTGCCCGAGCACGTTATCGTGCGCCATGTCGAGCGGGTTCTGAACGATGACGCGGGGCAGAACGATCCCGACGCGGACGACTATTTTCGCGCACGCATTCGCTATGCGCTCGGCATCCTGGTGGAATATGCAAAGGCGCTGGCGCAGGTGCGCGCCAGCGGAGCCACTGATCTGAGCAAATTCAAGAACGGTATGTAGAACAGTCGGTCGGGGCGCTGCGCCGCTTGGCGCTGAGTCTGTCTCAGGCCGCTCTGGCGGCAATGCAGACCTGGTTGCGACCACTTCGCTTGGCGCTATACAGCGCCTGGTCGGCGCGCGCGAACAGCGTAACCGGGCTGTCGTGCTTGCGCAGGCTGCTGACACCGATGCTGACGGTGATATCCAGGTCGATGCCGGCGCAGTGGCACGGCGCCGAGGCTATACAGCCGCGAAT
Organism: uncultured Gammaproteobacteria bacterium; assembly: GCA_963695455.1. Lineage (GTDB taxonomy): Bacteria > Pseudomonadota > Gammaproteobacteria > DSM-19610 > DSM-19610 > Thiogranum. Next base: position 149,290 of record CAVOGN010000001.1, read on the forward strand.
ACGTTCGGCCAGCAGCTGCGCGCCTTCCAGATCGGTGTCGCGCAGCAGGATGACGAACTCCTCGCCTCCGTAGCGGAACAACAGGTCGCCGTCGCGCTTGCATTGGTCCGCGCGCTGCGCGATTGCCTTTAGCGCGCTGTCTCCGATGATGTGACCGTACTTGTCGTTGACGGCCTTGAAGTGATCGATATCGATGATCATCAATGCACAGCTGGAACCCTGCCGCTGGGCGTGACTCAACTCGCGCTGCAGACTATCGTCCAGCGCGGCTCGGTTAGCGATGCCGGTCAGAGGATCGCGCTGGGCCATCCGCAGGGCATCCTGGTACAGCAGGGCATTGCGCAACGGGTACAGCAGGCTACACAGCAGCTGCTCGAGCGTTGCGGTGTCGGTTTCGGTGAATTTCTGGCTGCGCCGCAGCGTGAGTTTGCCCAGCGCCTCGTCGCCCAGTTGCAGTCGGTACGTGCAGCTGTGGCGAGCCTGGGTGCCCAGCTTCACGTCGAGGTCGAACGCTTCGTTACGGTAGCGGATACCCTGGTGCGTGATCAGGGCGCCGGCCTCCATACTGAACAGCTCGATAAGGCGCGTCGGATCCAGGCTGGTCTGGAGACTCGTACTCAGTGCCAGTGCCCGGTTTGCAGTCAGCTGCCGGGACGGGAGGCTGTCACTGGCGGCGGGCCGGACGTGCGGCGGATCTGCAGTATGTTGCAGGGGCTTACTCATGTCGAAATCCGGGTTGATTAGTTGCATGTTCCTGCAGTAGCGAAAACTGTGCCAGCTCGCTGCAGCGTACAAAAAGCATCTAAAAACAAACGTATAGAGCAAAAGTTGGCAGCGGCCGTCAAGAAAACGTCAAAAACATGGCAGAAAACCTTGCCGCCTGCCTGCCGTCGGCAAGGCTATGCCGCACGGTAGCGCGGGCAATCCGGACCTCCGCCGCCCAGCGCTCCCCCCGCGGCGCGGAAACAAATTGTGAGTCTGCAGCGTCAAACGTAGCAATACCGGTCAAGGAGACAATCGCCATGGTGAAGCAGAGACTCGCGGCCGTATCGGTGCTGTTGGCAACGGCGGCCGCCTGGTCAGTTCGGGGCGCGGAGCAGGACGAGGGCCTGCTGGAGGGCATGGTCAACCCCGGCTATCACGAGCAGCCGGCGTGGTTCAAACAGTCCTTCCTGGATATCCGCGAAGATGTGCAGGAGGCAGCGGCTAAAGACAAGCGCGTGCTGCTGTATTTCTATCAGGACGGTTGCCCTTATTGTAAAAAGCTGCTGGAAACGAACTTCGCTTTGCGCGATATCGTCGAACCTACCCGCGAGTCGCTGGACGTCATCGCCATCAACCTTTGGGGGGACCGTGAAGTGACCGGTCTGAACGGTGAATTGACAACGGAAAAGCAGTTCGCTGCAGACCTCAAGGTCATGTTTACCCCGACGATGCTGTTCCTCGACGAGCAGGGCCGGGTGGTCATGCGCTTGAATGGGTACTACCCACCGCACAAGTTTTCCGCGGTGGTGGACTATGTCGGCGGGCACCAGGAAAAGCAACTTGCGTTCCGTGACTACTGGGAGCAACAGGCGCCGGCGGCGGCGACCGGGGCCCTGCACAACGACCCGAGCTACCTGCAACCTCCCTATCTGCTGGCACGGCGTTCGGCGGCGAAACCGCTGCTGGTATTGTTCGAGCAGAAGGATTGCGCGGCCTGCGACGAGTTGCATCTGGATATCTTCAAGCGCAGCGAGACCGCCGAGTTGCTGCGAGGGTTTGACGTGGTATTGCTCGACATGTGGTCGGCAACCGCGGTGCAGACGCCGGATGGCAGCGACATTAGCGCCGCCGAGTGGGCGAAACGACTCAACATTCAATACGCACCGACGCTGGTAATGTTCGGTAAAGACGGCCGCGAGCTGTTTCGCGCCGAGGCTTACCTGAAGGCTTTCCATATCCAGTCATCCCTGGATTACGTGCTCTCCGGCGCCTACCGCGAGCAGCCCAGCTTTCAGCGTTTCGTGCAGGCGCGCGCCGCTGCCCTGGAAGCGCAGGGGATACACGTGGACCTGATGGACTAGATAGATGTTATTCACACCAGAGCCCGCAGAGGACGCGGAGAACCAAAGACAATACAAAGGAGGCTACGTTTCATTTCCGCAACGACATTCCGGCGCATCCCGGATCAAGTCCGGCATGACGGTCTACTCACAGCTTGACTAAGCGTTTTGTTCCAGCATGAGCTTCTCGGCGTTCTCTGCGTACTCGATGTGAGCGAGCAGGAATTGACAGAACTGGTAGGTTGGGCTGAGCTCGCGAAGCCCGACGACAGGGTCCGTTGGGCTTCACTTTCGTTCAGCCCAACCTGCGAGAGCCGCAACAGGTGGTGGCCGGCCCGAGGCGAATGGCTCAAACCCGGAACTGTTCGCCGCTGATGCCCTTGCTCTCTGGACCGAGCAGGTACACGAAGGGGAGCACCACATCCTGCGGCGCGGCGAGTGAGGCCGGGTCCTCGGCCGGATAGGCGAGCGCCCGCATCGGGGTGGCCACCGGCCCGGGGTCGATGCTGTTGACGCGCACCGCGGTATTGGATTCCAGCTCGTCGGCCAGCACCTGCATGAGATTTTCGGTCGCAGCCTTGCTGGCCGCGTAGGCGCCCCAGTAGGCTTTGCCCGCGCGGCCGGCACGATCCGAGTTGAACAGCACCGAGGCGTCCGCGCTTTTCGTCAGCAAAGGCAGACAGGCGCGGGTCAGCAGGAAGGGGGCATTCAAGTTGACCTGCAGGACCTTATACCAGAGCTCCGATTCGAAGTTCGCAATGGGGGTCAGTGCACCCAGCAGGGCTGCATTGTGCAGCAGTCCATCGAGGCGGCCGAATTCCGTTTCCAGGGTTGCCGCAAGGTCGAGGTAGTCCTTTTCGGCGGCACCCTCCAGATTCATGGGATAGATCGCCGCCTGGGGACCGCCGCTTGTCTCGATGGCATCGTAGACCTGTTCGAGGTTGCGCACCATTTTGTCGAGCAGGATGACGGTTGCGCCGTGGCGAGCGCAGGCCACGGCGACCGCGGCACCGATGCCGCTGCCGGCACCCGTGATCAGTATAACGCGCTGCCGCAGGTAATCGGCAGGCGGCTGCCAGTCGTCGGGGATCCGCATACGCGCAGTTTATCACGTTACGCGCCGACTGAATCGAGAATGGCGGCGGCGCAGTTCATGCCGCTGCGCACCGCACTCTCCAGCGTCGCCGGCAGGCCGGTGTCAGTGTAGTCACCGGCCAGCCACAGGCCCGCGACTGGCGTCTGGCTCGCGGGACGTAACAGATCGACTCCCACGCGGGCGCTGAAGGTGGCGCGTTTTTCCCGCACCAGCAGACTGTGCCGGTGTGCGGGCCAGCGGGGAAAACTGGCCGCCAGTTCGGCGGCGACCAGCGCGGTCAGGCGCTCGCTCGGCATACGGCTGTGCGGTCCGCGTGCGCTGATGACGGCGGCGATCAGGCCGGGTTGCCCGGCGATGCAGTGGTCGAACAGCCACTGGGTCGCGGTGCCGTACAGGCCCACCATGGGCCGCGGCAGCCGCACCTCGGGCGGATACTGCAGATACAGTGTAGTGACCGGCTCATTGCCCAGCAGCGCCAGCCTGTCACACAGCGGTTGCAGTAGGGGGTAGGGCGACATCAGGCGGCGGCTGATCAGGTGCGGAGTAGCCAGTACCACGTGACTGGCCTGTAGCCGCTCGGCGCGCAGCTGTACCGCACTGACCGTGTTGTCAGTGATCTCGAGTCCGGTGACGCGGCGGCCCAGAACCGCGCGTGCGGCATGATCTTCCAGGTAGCGGGCGCCAGGCTGCGGCAGTATGTTGCCCAGCTCGACTCGGGGGATGAGCAGGTCCGAGGCGTCGGGCGAGGACAGCAGTGCCTGTTGCAGCGCGACCACGAATAGCCTTGCTGAAGCCTGGTCGATCGGAGTATTGAGGATTGCAACGCACAGGGGTTCCCACAGGTTTTCGATCAGCCTCGTTGTCTGGCCGGTTTCACGCAGCAGTGCGGCTACGCTGATATCGGTCTGCGCATCGATGCGCAGCTTTGCCAGCCGGGCGCCGAAGTGCAGCGCCTGGAAACGCGCCTGCAGGGAAAGTCCGCGCGCCGACAGCAACGCCGCGATCAGGTGCAGGGGAGCCGGCAGGCGTGGCGTCGTCAGCCTCAGGCCGCAGTATTGTCCCCGCAACGCGTACAGTGTCAGGGGTATGCGCAAAAAGGCCTGATCACTGTCGATCTGCAATCTGTCCAGTAGTGCCAGCAATGACCGGTAGGCGCCCAGCACCAGGTGCTGGCCATTGTCGACCACAGTGGTGCCGAAGCGCAGGCTGCGAGCCCGTCCGCCCAGCTGGCGGGCGGCTTCCACCAGCACCACCGGCAGGCCGCCGGCGCACAGCTCTACCGCCGCGGTCAGACCCGCCCAGCCGCCGCCAACCACCACCACCGGGCGTTGCGGGTCCGGATCAGGGGGCATGCGACCGTTGCTTGGCGTGTTTCCGCCGGCTGCGCTGTTCCCGGCGTGCTGTGGTCCAGGCTATCCACAGCTTGCGCAGTGGAGTCAACTGGACGCGATGTTCCATCACCCGGTAGCCATCGGACTCGATTTCGTCCAGCAGGGTCTGGTATATCGCAGCCATGATGATACCGCTGCGCTGCGCATAGCGGTCCTCAGGTGGGAGCCTCTGCAGGGCGCTCTGATAATAGTCGCGGGCACGCTGCGTCTGAAAATGCAGCAGATCGCGCAAACCGGCGGGTTTGCCCCCCTTGAGGAGGTCGTGAGGATTGACGCGGTATTCCGACAGCTCATCGAGCGGCAGATAGATGCGGCCGCGCTGCGCGTCCTCGCGTACATCGCGCAGTATATTGGTGAGCTGAAACGCGGTTCCCAGCTGTTCTGCGTACTTCAGAGTGTCGCGGTGCTGGTAGCCGAAAATTTCTGCCGCTAACAGCCCGACCACACCGGCCGCTCGGTGGCAGTACAGGGCAAGATCGCGGAACGAGTCATAGCGGGTGCGCTCCAGATCCATGCTCATGCCGTCCAGGATTTCGTAGAAATACTCGACGGGCAGGTTCATGCCCGCGACCGGCTGCTGCAGCGCACGGGTTACCGGGTGCGACGGCTGGCCGCTAAAACACTGGTCGAGCTCTCTGCGCCACCAGTCCAGTTTGGCGCGCGCTACGGCGCTGTCCGCACAGTCATCCACGACATCATCGACTTCCCTGCAGAAAGCATACAGTGCTGTGATGGCGTTGCGCTTTTCCGGTGTCAGGAACAGGAAGCTGTAGTAAAAGCTGGAGCCACTGCGGGCCGCCTTGGCCTGGCAATACTGTTCGGGGGTCATGGAATCGAACTCGCCACTGGTGACATCGGGTGGGCTGGCCGCTGCGCAGCCGGTCAGAGCGGAGCGGCGGCGCGCTGCGTGTCGCGCAGACAAGCCCTGGTCATTATACGGATGCGGTCGATGCCATGCAGTCGCGGCGCGGCAAAAATATCCTGCTGTTTGTGCAGTTTCTCCAGCACCCGCGCGGCGCTGAGGATGACGAGGCGTGACTCGAAACCGAAACGTCCGCCGAGCCGCTGTCCCAGTGGGCTGCCGCCGTGCAGCAGTCGGGCCGCCCGCTGCAGCTGGAACCGGAACAGGGCTGACAGCTGCGGGCTGTTGCGCGACGCTGCAATGTCGCATTCGGTCACGCCGAACCGCCGCATGTCATCCTGCGGCAGATAGATGCGGCGGTTGTTGCGGTAGTCGGGGGCAATGTCCTGCAGGAAGTTGATCAGCTGCAAGGCGCTGCAAACCGCATCCGACAGGGCGATATTACGCGTCGAGGCGCTGCCTGTGAGGTGCAGCAACAGGCGGCCGATCGGATTTGCCGAGCGCCGGCAGTAGTCCATCAGTTCGCCGATGCTCGCATAACGGCTTTGTTGCAGATCCTGGCGACAGGCGCTGAGCAGATCGTGCAACGGTGCGAATGGCAACCGGTGGCGCACGATGGCGTCGGCGAGCGCCGGGTATAGCGGTGGCTCGGCGTAGTCGGCGCGCTGCAGGGCATGCAGCGCACTTTCCATCGCGGCCAGGCGTTCCAGGCGCTCCGGTCTGCTCAGGCTGACCTGGTCGGCGATGTCGTCCGCGGTGCGCGCAAACGCGTAGATCGCGGCCACCGGGTCGCGCAACCGGCGTGGCAGAAACCAGGACGCGACCGGAAAATTTTCGTAATGGCTGCGTGCCAGCGTTCGGCACCACCGGTAATCGCTCTGCACCGCCGCGGAGCTGTCAGCACACATCGGCCGAGTTGTCGGATGCGTTCTGCACCCGCCGCGGCAGGCGCTCGAGGGGTTGCAGCTCGGGAATTTCCTGCTTCGCCTGGATGCCCATGTCGCTGAACTTGCGCACTCCCGGCAGTACGCGGCTGTCAAACGATCCCACCGCCCTGTTGTAGCTTTCCACACTGCGCTCGAGACTGCTGCCGACCCGGTCGAGGTGCCCCGCGAACACGCTCATGCGCTCGTACAGTTCCTCGCCGATGGTGCGGATATGCTCGGCGTTCCTGGCCAGTGCCTCCTGGCGCCAGCCATAGGCAATGGCGCGCAACAAGGCCACCAGGCTGGACGGCGTGGCCAGCACCACCTTGTCGACCAGTGCGTCCTCCAGCAGTTTGGGGTCGCTTTCCAGTGCGGCGCTGAGAAACTGATCACCGGGCACGAACAGCACCACGAAATCCAGTGACTCGCTGCGGCGTTTCCAGTAACCCTTGCTGGCCAGCTCGCGCACCCGGTCGCGCAGGTTGCGGGCGTGACGCTGCAGTTCGCGTTTGCGCTGCGTCTCATCGCCGGCTTCGACGGCGCTCAGGTAGGCGTCCATCGGTGCTTTGGCGTCGACAATGATTTCGCGTTCCCCGGGCATTCTTACCACCATGTCGGGCCGCTGTTTACCCTGCTCGGTATCCACGCTCTGCTGCTGCTCGAAATCGCAGTGTTCCACCATGCCGGCGAGCTCGGCGAGTCGCTTCAGCGTGAGCTCGCCCCACTGGCCGCGCACTTCCGGGCGGCGCAGTGCCTGGACCAGGTTACGGGTTTCGCCGCGCAACTGTTCCTGCGCCTCGGCCATGAATCGCAGGTGCTGGTTCAGCGATCCGAATGCCTGCTGGCGTTCTTTCTCCATTTTACGGATCTGCTCGTCGGTCTTTTCCAGCGCCTCGCGGATCGGCCTCACCATGGTTTCGACCGCTTTTTCGCGTTGTTCCAGCACGCCGCTGGCCTTGGTGTGCAGGTGGCGGAAATTGACCTCGGCGAGCTTGAGGAATTCGCTGCTGTTGGAGCGCAGTGCGTCGCTGGCCAGCGATTTGAAGCTGGTCTCGATGTTGCGGCGCACCTCTGCAAGGGTGCGCGCCTTTTCCTGCATGGATTGGTGCTGGGACTCGAGCAGCGTTTCCAGCCGTGCATTATCCTCCAGCAGAGCTGCAAGCTCCTGCTGGGCGCGGTTGCGTCCCAGCATCCAACCCAGCAGCGCAGCCAGCGCGGCAAGCAGCAGTCCGGTCGCGCCATAGTAATAGGTCATGTCCATGCGCGGCCATGATACCGAATTCCGTGCCGTGGCGACTACTTACCCGAACCTTGACCAAATAGCTTTCTGCGCGTCACCGGTCGGTCAGCAGGCAAACACCGGGAGCAGCCAGGTGGCGGCGGCAATAGCGGTGCCGAGCGCGGCCCCGGCCAGTACATCGCTTGGATAGTGCAGGCCCAGCACCGGGCGCGACAGTGCAACCAGGGCGGCAAACGGAATCAGCAGCCAGGTGCTGGCCGGAATATGTCCGCATATCACGACCGTGAAGCAGGCCGCGTGCAGGGTGTGGCCGGAGGGAAAGCTGAATTCGTCGAGTGCGCGGGTTTTCTGTTGAATGTGCGTTGTCGCCGCACAGGGACGCGGGCGCAGTGTTTTGTAGCAGTTGCTCGGCGAGTGTGTCTGTGGGGGCCAGGGTGCAAGCGGTGTGCCGGTGCAGGCTGCCCAGATAGCGCTGAATCACGGGCTCCAGCCAGCCGAGCCGGTAGTGCTTGCTGTAGATCTGAAAATTGGTGTGAAAACCGCTCACCACCGGGATGTTCAGGCGACCGGCGCAGCGCACGGCAGACCAGCCCAGCGGACCTTCGGTCGCCACATAGACGACATCGGGGCGTTGCCGGCGCCAGGCCTCGGCCAGCCGGGCCGTTGCCGGCAGTCCGAGCTGCAGGTCGCGATACATGGGCAGGCGCACGCCGGGTAGCAGCTGTTCGTTCAGACTGCCGTTGCAGCGGGACGTTTCATGCCGGAACTGGCGCGGGCGGAACAACCGTATGGTGTGACCCGATGACTGCAGGCCGGCCGTCAGACGGCCCAGTGTCATGGCAACCCCGTTGACCTCCGGTGGGAAGGTCTCTGTGACGATATCGACGTGCAGTGGCTGAGACACACCGGTTTACCGCATGGCCGGACTGCCCGCAGCATGACAAGCCTGTGTGACGCAACGATGATAGCAAGATGAAGGTTTTGTTTAGCGTCCCCGATAGGGGATCCGTAAACCCCCCGCCTTCAGGTGGCGGATACGAGTAGGTTGGTGCTGAGCGTAGCGATGCCCAACACAATTGCGGCCGCACAGACGACCGTGGAGGTGCCGGATGCGGGGCTAATCAAGCTCTGAGGATGAGCAGCCGGCGCTGTTGGGCTTCGCCGTGCTCAGCCCAACCTACGGTCACGATCGGCCGCATGGCCGATCGATCCGGCTGTTAGCCGTCACCCGAAGCCACCGGCTTTGGCCGGTGGCGTATTCGCGTCACGGCGTGTTAACAAAGCCGGAATCGCACTTCAATAATCAATGCCCCGGCTGCGGATCTTAATCGGGAGCATCAATCAGTCTGACCACGCGCGCGGTAATCACCATGGTCAGCAGTACCGAGGCGGCAAACGCGTACAGGCCGTAGCGCATCTCCACGCTGGCGATGGCGCCGAGCTTGACCGCGACCACCAGCACCGCGACGATGAAGACGTCGAGCATCGACCATTTACCGTACAGGTGCATCCAGTGCAGATAGCGGTGCATGCTCGCATTGCCGAGGCGTTTGCGGCTGACCAGGCGGTACAACACGGCGATTTTCAGTATCGGCAGCACCACGCTGAACCCGGCGATAATGACAAACAGGAACCACTGGCCTTCGCGTGCCAGCTGGATAATCCCGGACAGCACCGAGAACGTGTTCTCGACGACGACGAACTTCTTCAGGGTAATGATCGGGGCAGTCAGGCCCGCCGCCAGCAGTGCAGCGGTCACCACCAGCAGCACTCTGAGCAGCCGGGCCGCCCGCGGGTTATGTGCGTCGATGCCGCGCTGCTCCTGCATCAGGCCGCTCCGCGCCGGTATCGCGACCGTGCCGGTGCAGGGCGTTCGGGCGTTCGGTGCGGCGTCGGCGCGGCGTTGCCGGGGGCTGCAGGACGGGTGTTTTGCATGTTCGCCGGGATGCCGGACAGCCGTGCCGCGCTCAGTCCAGCCAGGCGAGAATATCGGCCGGCTGCTGTATCAGCGCGCTGGCGCCCCAGTCCTCGGGCCGGTCGCTTTCCATCAGATAACCGAACAGGGCGAGCAGGGTCGCCATGCCGGCATTGTGGCCGGCCTTGATGTCGCGTTCGGCATCGCCGACGTAGACACAGTGTCCGGGTGGCGTGCCGATCAGCTTACACGCATGCAGCAACGGGGCCGGGTGGGGCTTGCACTCGTTCAGGGTGTCGCCGCATACCACGCTGGCGGCGCGCCGGTGCAGGTCCAGCGCCTCGAGCAGCGGTCCGGTGAGCCAGCCCGGTTTGTTGGTGACCACGCCCCAGTTCAGGCTGTGTGCTTCGATATGCTGCAATACCGCTTCCATGCCGGGAAACAAACGGGTCTGGTCGGCAATATGGGCCTGGTAGTAGTCCAGTAACTGGGTGCGCAGCGGCTCGAAGTGCGGGTGCTGCGGCTCCAGCTGGAAGCCGAGCCGGATCAGCGCGCTGCCGCCGTGCGAAACCACCGGACGGATCTGTTCAAACGGCAGGGCGGCGCGTCCATTGGCCTGCAGAGTCGCGTTCAGGGCCTGGGCCAGATCGGGGGCGGTGTCGAGCAGGGTGCCGTCCAGGTCGAACAGTATGGTCTGTATTTTCGGGGATGACACCGGTCAGGCGGGCTTGGTGAACCAGGCGAGGTAGTTGACGTCCACGTCGTCGCCCAGCCGATACTCGGCGCCGAGCGGGTTATAGGTCATGCCGGTCAGTTCGCGCAGCTCCAGCCCGGCGCCACGTGCCCAGCGTTCCAGTTCCGAAGGTCGGATAAATTTGCTGTAGTCGTGGGTGCCCCTGGGCAGCATGCGCAGCAGGTATTCCGCGCCGATGATGGCGAACAGATAGGCTTTCGGGTTGCGGTTGATGGTGGAGAAAAACACCTGTCCACCGGGCTTGACCAGGTCGGCGCAGGCCTGCACTACAGAGGCCGGATCGGGAACGTGCTCCAGCATTTCGAGGCAGGTGCAGACATCGAAAGCCTCCGGGGCCTGTGCGGCCATGTCCTCGGCCGTAATGTGCTGGTAGTCCACCTCGGCGCCGGATTCCAGCAGGTGCAGGCGTGCCACGCTGAGCGGCGCCTCACCCACATCGATACCGGTGACTCGGGCGCCCATGCGGGCCATGCCCTCGGACAGCAGCCCACCACCGCAGCCGACATCGATGACCGTGCGCTCCGCCAGCGCGACGCGCCGGTTGATGTAGTCGAGTCGCAGCGGGTTGATATCGTGCAGCGGCTTGAACTCACTGTCGGGGTCCCACCAGCGCGACGCCAGCGCGTCGAACTTGCCGATCTCGGCCTGGTCGATGTTGGGTGCTGATTGCTTCATGGCGCCCAAGATACCGGAATCAGGCGCCTGAATCACCTGCGGCGATACGCGCCTGCCAGCTGTGGGCGCGCTGGAGCAGATCCTGGGTCTCGAGCTGCGTCAGCGCCCGGTTCTTGAGCAGCTGTTGTCCGGCCACCCATACGTCGGTGACCTGGCTGCGGACGGCCGCGTACACCAGTTGCGAAACCGGATCGTAGAGCGGCTGGGTTTCCAGCGTTCCCAGATCGACCGCGGCGATGTCCGCCCATTTACCGGCTACCAAAGATCCGGTTTCCTCGCCCATGCCAAGCGCGCGCGCCCCGTTCAGGGTCGCCATGCGCAGCACTGCGTGCGCCGGCAGCGCGGCGGCGTCGTTATAGACCGCCTTGGCCAGCAGGGCGGCGGTACGCATTTCACCCAGCATGTCCAGGTCGTTGTTGCTGGCCGCACCGTCGGTTCCCAGCGCCACGTTGACCCCGGCATCGAGCAGCTTCTGCACCGGACAGAAGCCGCTGGCGAGCTTCAGGTTGGATTCAGGGCAGTGCACCACACTGGCGCCGGCGGCGGCCAGGCGGGCGATTTCGTCGTCCTGCAGCTGGGTCATGTGAACGGCGCTCAGGGCCGGCGACAGCAGACCCAGTGTCTCGAGCCGTTCGAGCGGCCGCTGGCCTGTTTTTTCGCGGCTTTCCTCGACTTCGCTGACGGTTTCGTGCAGGTGTATGTGCACCGGTATATCGAGTTCATCCGCCAGCACCTGGACCTTTTTCAACGGCGCGTCGGATACTGTGTACGGCGCATGGGGTGCAAACGCGTTTCTGACCAGGGGGTGATGCCGGTACTCGTCGTGCAGGGCCAGACCCTTGGCGAAATACTGGTCCGGGTTGTCCGCATAGGCGGTGGGAAAATCCAGCACGATCAGGCCTACACAGGCGCGGATGCTGCTGCTCGCGGCCACGCGTGCGGTCACTTCGGGGAAGAAATACATGTCGTTGAAACAGGTGCTGCCACTGCGCAGCATCTCGGCGATGGCCAGCTGGGTGCCGTCGTGAACGAACTGCTCGCTGACCCATTTTCGCTCGGCCGGCCAGATGTGCTTCTGCAGCCAGTCCATGAGGTGCAGGTCGTCCGCGATGCCGCGCAGCAGCGTCATGGCGGCGTGAGTGTGGGCATTCACCAGCCCGGGAATGACGGCATGACTGGCCAGATTGACGCTGTTTTGAGCCTGAAACGACTGGTGTGCCTCTGCGCTCGGCAGAATCGCGCTGATGCGACCGTCGTCGATGGCCAGGCTGTGGTATTCGAGGACCCGATGGTCGGGTTCGACCGGGATCACCCAGCGGGCGTGGATGAGGGTTTCGGTTGTTCGCATGTTGTTGTCCGCAATGCAGAAGCTGCTCAGAGCGGACTATATAGCCCCGGCATGGCGCGACACAACAAGCCCCTGCCTGGCCACCGGCGGCACAGGCAGGGTTGCGGCTAACGAATCGGGAGAGACACTAGGCGGCGTTATGGATATGCACGTCGCGTTGCGGGTAGGGGATGCTGATGCCGTTGGCGTCGAATGCCAGCTTGACCTTTTCCAGCATGTCAGCGCGCACCGGCCAGTAGTCGCCACTGTTCACCCAGGGACGGACATTGAAGTTGACGCTGTTGTCGCCGAGTTCGCCCAGGGCGATGGCGGGCGCCGGGTCGGCGAGGATACGCTCATCCTGTTTCATGATGTCTTCGATGATCTGTTTGGCCTTGGCCATGTCGTCGTCATAGCCGATGCCGAACACCATGTCGATACGTCGTGTGGCGCGCGCCGAGTGGTTGATGATGGTGCCGCCGTAGATCTGGCTGTTGGGCACGATCACCTCGCGGTTGTCTCCGGTGCGGAACATGGTGGCGAACATGCGCACTTCCTCGACCACACCGCTGGTGCCGCCGGCTTCGATGAAGTCGCCCACCTTGAAAGGCCGGTACAGAATCAGCATTACCCCTGACGAGAAATTGCCCAGCGAGTCCTTGAGCGCCAGACCGATGGCCAGGCCGGCGGCACCGAACACAGCCAGCAGCGAGGTGGTCTGGATGCCGAGGTGATCGAGCGCGGCCATGACCACGGCGAGCAGCAGCACGGTGTAGACGATGTTGCCGAGAAAGCGGACCAGCATTTCCTCCATGTTGGCCCGGGTCATGCCCCGGCGCACCATGCTGGTGATCCACTTGGCGATCCAGCGACCGACGATGAAAATGGCCAGTGCGACACCGATCCTGATAGCCCAGGGAATGACCATGGTCTGGATCAGGGTCGGGTCGCTCAGGTTGGCGATTTGGTCCATGACGTGCTCCTTTTTCTTCTGACAGGATGGTGTTCGAAAGCAGCGTGCCCGGCACGCCGGATAGCGGGCGGTCGGCTGCGGCATATCCGGATACCGGGGGACAGGTGCCACTGTTTTACCCGTCTGTTTGCCCCGTGCCGGGTTTCCCGGCGGCGCGAGTAAAGTACAATCGGCGCGGCTATGCAACCGTTTCCGCTGCTGCGGCCACGGTATGCCACACTTGTTTGCACATACCTGCCGGGAGTAATGAGCGATGCGGGGCGACCACGATTCGATACGGGCGGTGAGCTGGGAGGATGGCGCGCTGCATTTGCTGGACCAGCGCCTGCTGCCGACGCAGGAAAAATACCTGCGCCTGGATGACAGCGCGGCGGTCGCCGCTGCGATCAGAGAGATGGTGGTGCGCGGCGCACCGGCAATCGGCATCAGCGCCGGGTACGCCGCAGTGCTGGCGGCCCGGAATCGTTTCGCCGCCAGCGCGGCAGGGTGGCGCACCGGGTTCGAGCAGGATCTGGCTGTTGTGCAGCAGGCCCGGCCCACCGCTGTCAATCTGCAGTGGGCACTGCAGCGCATGCGCGCCAAGGCGGCCGGCCTGGAGGGCGACCCGGTGCCGGCGCTGCTCGAGGAGGCCCGGGCGATTCACCACGAGGACATTCGCGCCAATCGCAGTATGGGCGAACTGGGCGCCGCGTTCATCGAGGCCGGCAGCGCAGTGCTGACGCACTGCAACACCGGCTCCCTGGCGACCGGCGGTTACGGCACTGCGCTGGGGGTGATTCGCAGCGCCTGGGCGGGCGGCCGGCTGACGGGGGTGTTTGCCGATGAAACCCGTCCCTGGCTGCAGGGGGCGCGGTTGACCGCCTGGGAACTGGTGCGCGACGCCATTCCGGTCACCCTGCTGGTGGACGGGGCGGCGGCGCACCTGATGAAGCAGGGACGGGTGCAGTGGGTCATTGTGGGCTCCGACCGCATCGCGGCCAATGGCGACGTCGCCAACAAGATCGGCACCTACAGCGCGGCGGTGGCGGCGCGCTACCACGGCGTGAAATTCATGGTCGTTGCGCCCAGCTCTACCGTCGACATGGGGGTCGCGAGCGGCGGCGAAATCCCCATCGAAATGCGTCCGGCAAGCGAAGTTCTCGAGCTCGGGGGACGCGGCGTGGCGGCGGCGGGCGCCGAGGCCTGGAATCCGGCTTTCGACGTGACGCCGGCTGAACTGGTGGACGTAATAGTGACCGAGCGCGGCGTGGTCGAACAGCCGGACACGGCGAAAATGGCCGCACTCATGGAATGACGGATAATTGACGGCCCGCCTCCCAGGCGTTCTCAGAGCCATTCTAAGCGCCGATTGTCCAGATGCAGTACCTGACAAGGCTATGATAGAATCGCCGTTTTAGCCGCTCTGAATGTTTCAGCGCGTCCCAGAACAACGACACAACGCGAGGGACGGAAAACACGTCGTCCGTTCCCTCGGCCACGGAACCTGATCACGAATCAACATGGCTGATTTTGCCAAAGAAGTGCTTCCGGTCAATCTGGAAGATGAGATGCGGCAGTCCTATCTCGATTACGCGATGAGCGTGATTGTGGGGAGGGCGCTTCCCGATGTACGCGACGGTCTGAAACCGGTGCACCGGCGTGTGCTGTTCGCCATGAGCGAGCTGGGCAACGACTGGAACAAGCCCTACAAGAAATCCGCCCGTATCGTCGGTGACGTTATCGGTAAGTATCACCCGCACGGCGATACCGCGGTGTACGACACCATTGTGCGTATGGCGCAGCCGTTCTCGCTGCGCTACATGCTGGTCGACGGGCAGGGCAATTTCGGCTCCGTGGACGGCGATTCGCCGGCCGCCATGCGGTACACCGAAGTGCGTATGGCCAAGATCGCGCACGAGCTGCTCGCGGATCTGGACAAGGAAACGGTCGACTTCGTCGCCAACTACGACGAGTCGGAACGCGAGCCGTCGGTGTTTCCCACCCGGGTGCCCAATCTGCTGGTCAACGGCTCGGCGGGCATCGCGGTGGGCATGGCCACCAACATTCCGCCCCACAACCTCAATGAGATCATTGCCGCCTGTATTGCGCTGATCGACAACCCCGATCTGTCCATCAAGGAGCTGATGGAACACGTGCCGGGCCCCGATTTTCCCACCGCCGCCCTGATCAACGGTGTGCGCGGTATCCACGAGGCCTACCACACCGGCCGCGGGCGCGTGTACATCCGCGCGCGCAGCCACATCGAGGGCGAGGAGGGCGCCAAGCAGTCCATCGTCGTCACCGAGCTGCCCTACCAGGTGAACAAGGCGCGGCTGCTGGAGAAGATCGCCGACCTGGTCAAGGACAAGAAGATCGAGGGCATCAGCACGCTGCGCGACGAGTCCGACAAGGACGGCATGCGCATGGTCATCGAGCTCAAGCGCGGCGAGGTGGCCGAAGTCATTCTGAACAACCTCTACCAGCACACCCAGCTGCAGAGCGTGTTCGGGATCAATATGGTGGCGCTGGTCGACGGCCAGCCGCGTCTGCTCAATCTCAAGCAGGTGCTGGAGGCGTTCGTCCGTCACCGCCGCGAAGTGGTCACCCGGCGTACCGTCTTCGAGCTGCGCAAGGCGCGCGAGCGGGCGCATATATTGGAAGGCCTGGCGGTGGCGCTGGCCAATATCGACGAAGTGATCGCACTGATCAAGGCGTCCAGCAGCCGTGCCGAGGCGCGCGAGGAACTGATGCGCCGGGAATGGGCGCCGGGCATTGTCACCGACCTGCTGCAGCGTTCCGGCGCCGAGGCGTCGCGCCCCGACGGCCTGGAGACGCGCTTCGGTTATCAGGGCGACGTCTACCGTTTGTCCGAGGCCCAGGCTCAGGCGATTCTGGATCTGCGTCTGCACCAGCTGACCGGACTGGAACAGGACAAGATTGTCGACGAATACAAGCAGGTGATCGAACGCATCGGCGACCTGCTGGATATTCTCAACAACCCCGACCGGCTGATGCAGGTAATCCGCGACGAGCTGATCGAGGTGCGTGAGCAGTTCGGTGACGAGCGGCGTACCGAGATTCTCGCCGATCACCTCGACCTGACCCTCGAAGACCTGATTACCGAAGAGGACGTGGTGGTGACGCTGTCGCATTCGGGCTACGCGAAGTCGCAGCCGCTGTCGGACTACCGCGCCCAGCGGCGCGGCGGCAGGGGCAAGGCCGCCACCCGGGTCAAGGAAGAGGATTTCATTGACAAGCTGTTTATCGCCAGCACCCACGATACCATTTTGTGTTTCAGCAGCCGCGGCAAGGCCTACTGGCTGAAGGTGTACCAGTTGCCGCAGGCGGGCCGCACGGCGCGCGGTAAACCGATCGTCAATCTGTTGCCGCTGGATGAGGGCGAACGGATCAACGCGGTGCTGCCGGTGCGCGAATTCCCCGAGGACCGGTTCGTGTTCATGGCGACCGCGCAGGGCACGGTCAAGAAAACGCCGCTGGCGGATTTCTCACGGCCGCGCGCCAACGGCATCATCGCTCTGGACCTGCGCGAAGACGACTACCTGGTGAATGTGGCAGTGACCGACGGCACGCGCGACGTGATGCTGTTCAGCAATACCGGCAAAGCGATCCGTTTCAAGGAAAGCGACGTACGTCCCATGGGGCGTACCGCCTGCGGGGTGCGCGGCACACGCCTGGCGGCCGGGCAGCGCGTGATTGCGCTGATCATCGTCGAGGAGGGATCGGTGCTGACGGCGACCGAGAACGGTTATGGCAAGCGCACCCTGGTGGCCGATTACCCGGTGCATGGTCGCGGCGGCCAGGGGGTCATTTCCATTCAGAGTTCCGAACGCAATGGTGAAGTGGTCGGCGCCGTGCTGGTTCAGGACGAAGACGAGATCATGCTGATCAGCAATGGCGGCACGCTGGTGCGCACCCGCGTGCAGGAGATTTCGGTGCTGGGCCGCAACACGCAGGGTGTGCGGCTCATCAGTCTGCACAACGGCGAGAAGCTGGTCGGTGTCGAGCGGATCGTCGATGTGCAGGACGACGCAGATGACCTGCAGGGCGAGGATGATGGCGGGCAGGCCGAATAGTTTAGAGTCCCCGATAGGGGATCCGTAAACCCCCCGCCTTCAGGCGGCGGATAGGAGTAGGTTGGTGCTGAGCGTAGCGAAGCCCAACAGAATCGGGTTACACAGACGAGGTTCGAGGTGCTGGATGTGGGGCCGATCAAGCTGAGAGGGGGAGCAGCCGACGCTGTTGGGCTTCGCCGTGCTCAGCCCAACCTACGGTCTCAATCGGCCGCATGGCCGATCGATCCGGCTTTTAGCCGTAACCCGAAGCCACCGGCTTTAGCCGGTGGAGTATTCACGTGTTCCAGGAGCGGTAGCAATGACCAGAGTGTATAACTTCAGCGCCGGTCCGGCGGCTTTGCCTGCGCCGGTACTGGAGCGGGCGCGCGAAGAGCTGCTGGACTGGCATGGCAGCGGCATGTCGGTGATGGAAATGAGTCACCGCGGCAAGGAGTTCATGTCCATTGCCGAGCAGGCCGAGGCCGACCTGCGTGAGCTGATGAAAATCCCGCCTGACTACAAGGTGCTGTTCCTGCAGGGCGGTGCGTCCAGCCAGTTTGCGATGGTGCCGATCAACCTGCTGCGCGGCAACGGCAAAGCCGATTACATCAACACCGGCTCGTGGAGCAAAAAGGCGATTGCCGAGGCGAAACGCTACTGCAACGTCAATGTCGCGGCCAGTTCGGAGGCGGAGAAATTCACCACCATTCCGGACCCGGCCGCCTGGCAGCTGGATGGGCAGGCCGCCTATGTGCACTACACGCCGAATGAAACCATCGGTGGTGTGGAGTTTCACTGGATTCCGGATGTCGGCGCCGTACCGCTGGTGGCGGATATGTCCTCCACCATCCTGTCGCGGCCCATCGATGTGAGCCGCTACGGGGTGATCTACGCCGGCGCGCAGAAAAATATTGGTCCGGCCGGTCTGACGGTGGTGATTGTGCGTGAGGATCTGATTGGACAGCCCGTGGACGGCCAGCCGGTCATGTTCGATTACGCCACCCACGCAGAGAGCGGCTCCATGTACAACACGCCGCCCACCTATGCCTGGTACCTGGCCGGCCTGGTATTCGAGTGGCTGAAGGACAACGGCGGTCTGGAGGCTATGGCGCGGGTCAACCACGCCAAGGCGCACAAACTGTACAGTGCCATCGACGGCTCGGCTTTCTACAGCAACCCGGTCGATCCCGATTGCCGCTCCTGGATGAACGTGCCGTTCACGCTGGCCGATCCGACGCTGGACGCGACCTTTCTGGAGCAGGCCAAGCAGGCGGGACTGGTGACCCTGAAAGGGCATCGCTCGGTCGGCGGCATGCGCGCCAGCATCTACAACGCGATGCCGGAAGAGGGTGTGAACGCCCTGATCGATTTCATGGCCGACTTCGAAAAGCGCCACGGTTGATTCCGATAAAGGACGGCCACGGAAGACACGGAAAGCACGGAATTTGTTAATGCAAAACGCGTCCAGGCGAAGCGACTAATCAATAATTCCGTGTTTTCCGTGCTTTCCGTGGCTAACAGGTTTAATGACTTATGTACAAGATTCTCACTCTGAACAATATATCGGTTGCCGGTCTGGAAAGACTGCCGCGCGACAGCTATGAAGTCGCCTCCGAGATCCAGCACCCGGATGCCATTCTGGTCCGCTCCGCCAACATGCACGACATGGAGATTCCCGCCTCGGTGCGGGCCATCGGGCGCGCCGGCGCCGGGGTCAACAACATCCCGGTCGACAGGATGAGCAAGCGCGGGGTTCCGGTATTCAACGCGCCGGGCGCCAATGCCAATGCGGTCAAGGAACTGGTGCTCGCCGGCATGCTGATGGCGGCGCGCAACCTGTGCCAGGGGTGGGCGTTCGCCCGTGGTCTGAGTGGGGATGACGCGGCAATCAGCAAACAGGTGGAGGCGGGCAAGAAGCAGTTCGCCGGTATGGAACTCCCTGGCCGCACCCTGGGCGTCATCGGTCTGGGTTCGATCGGGGTACTGGTGGCGAATGCGGCGACCGCGCTGGGCATGAAAGTGATCGGCTATGATCCCGACATCACGGTACAGAGCGCCTGGAAGATGTCATCGGATGTTGAGCAGGCGACCGGCATCGATGACCTGCTGACGCGCAGCGATTTCGTCACCTTCCACGTGCCGCTGGTGGATGCCACGCGACACATGATCAACGAGGACCGCCTGCGTTCCATGAAGGACGGCGTGGTACTGCTGAATTTTTCCCGCAACGGAATCATCGACGACGAGGCCGCGGTCAAGGCGCTCGATGAGGGCAAGCTGTACGCGTATGTGTGCGATTTTCCGAGCAACGGGCTGAAGGATCACCCGCGCGTGATTACTCTCCCGCACCTCGGCGCCTCCACCCGCGAAGCTGAGGATAACTGCGCAGTGATGGTTGCCGAGGAGATCCGCGATTACCTCGAAAACGGCAACGTGCGCAATTCGGTCAACTTTCCCAAGGTGTATATGAAGCGTTACGCAGGCTAT
Source organism: uncultured Gammaproteobacteria bacterium (assembly GCA_963695455.1). Lineage (GTDB taxonomy): Bacteria > Pseudomonadota > Gammaproteobacteria > DSM-19610 > DSM-19610 > Thiogranum. The sequence goes on from CAVOGN010000001.1 coordinate 169,033, forward strand.
CGCCTGGCGGTGGTCAACGAGAATGTTCCCAACATGCTGGGCCAGATTTCGACCGCACTGGCCGACGCCGGCCTGAACATTATCGACATGATCAACAAGTCGCGCGGCGAACTGGCCTACACGCTGGTCGATGTCGAGAGCGAAATTGGTCAGGACTGCGTGGAGCGGATTGCTGCCACCGCGGGCGTGCGTGCCGTGCGGCTGCTGTAGGTAGAGCGTCTGCCCATGGCCGATCCGAAACTCGAGCAGTTGCGCGCGCGCATCGACGAGCTGGATGAGCAGCTTCAGACGCTGCTGACCGAGCGCGCCAGTTGCGCCAAACAGATTGCCGAAGTCAAACAGGACGGTGGCGGCGAGGCGGATTTCTACCGTCCGGAACGGGAAGCCGAGGTGCTGCGGCGGGTTCGCCAGCGCAACACGGGCCCGTTGAGTGACGATGAAGTGGCGCGCCTGTTCCGCGAAATCATGTCGGCCTGCCTGGCGCTGGAGCAGCCGCTCACCATTGCCTACCTGGGGCCGGAGGGCACTTACACCCAGGCCGCCGCGGTGAAGCACTTCGGCCATTCGGTGCAATTCAAGCCACTCGCCGCGATCGACGAAATCTTTCGCGAAGTGGAGGCGGGCAGCGCCGATTTCGGCGTGGTGCCGGTGGAGAATTCCACCGAGGGCGCCATCAACCACACCCTGGACATGTTCGCGCGCTCGCCGCTGAAAATCTGCGGCGATGTGGAAATGCCGATCCACCACCAGCTGCTCAGCCGCGCGACGTCGCCGCAGGAGATCGGCAGCGTCAGGGCGCATCAGCAGGCGCTGGCTCAGTGCCGCGAGTGGCTGGACGCGAATCTGCCCAACGCCGAGCGCGTGGCGGTGAGCAGCAACGCCGAGGCCGCGCGCATGGCGGCCGGGGACCCATCCATCGCCGCCATCGCCAGCGACACCGCGGCCGAGATGTACGGCCTCACGGTCCTGGTCGCCAACATCGAGGATGACCCGAACAACACGACGCGTTTCCTGGTGATTGGCAACCAGTACGTGGGCCCGAGCGGGCGGGACAAGACATCGCTGCTGGTGGCGGTCCACAACCAGGCGGGGGCGCTGTATGCGTTGCTGGAGCCGATTGCGCGCCACGGCGTGAGCATGACCAAGATCGAATCGCGGCCATCGCGCGTCAGTAAATGGGATTACGTATTCTTTCTGGACATCGAAGGACACCTCGAGGACGCAAACGTGGCAGCTGCCTTGCAGGAGCTCAAGTCGCAGGCGTCGCTGCTCAAGGTGCTGGGCTCCTATCCCAGTGAACTCTGATCATCGTCACAATGAACGTGCTGGCGCGGACGGGCCGGCCATCGGCGCGCTCGTCAGCGCTGGAAGCGCTTTGACATGAACCAGACGATCCCACAACTGGCTGCACCCGGCGTTCAGGCCCTGCGCCCCTACACACCGGGCAAACCGATCAGCGAGCTGGAGCGCGAGTACGGCATTCGCAATGCCGTGAAGCTGGCGTCCAACGAAAATCCGCTCGGTCCGAGCCCGCGGGTCCTGCAGGCTCTGCAGGCGGAGTTTCCGGACCTGGCCCGCTATCCGGACGGTAACGGCTTCGCGCTCAAGGCCGAGCTGGCCCAAAGACTGGGGGTGACGGCGCAAAACATCACGCTCGGCAACGGCTCCAACGACGTACTGGAGCTGGTCGCGCGGGCGTTCCTGACACCGCGCTCTGCGGCGGTGTTCTCGGCGCATGCTTTCGCCGTTTATCCGATCGTGACCCAGGCGATCGGGGCACGCGCCAACGTGGCGGCGGCACACGATGGCAGTCGCGGCCCGAAGTTCGGGCACGACCTCGAGGCCATGCTGGCGGCGATCGACGCGGATACGCGGGTGGTATTCATCGCCAACCCGAATAATCCTACCGGTACCTGGCTGCCGGAACGGGAGTTGCGCGGGTTCGTCGAGCGGGTGCCCGGCAACGTCATTGTGGTGATCGACGAAGCCTATTTCGAATACGTCAGCGAGCCGCAGTATCCGAACGCCATGGAATGGGTCGGCGAGTTCCCCAATCTGCTGGTGACCCGTACTTTTTCCAAGGCCTACGGTCTGGCGGCACTGCGCGTCGGCTATGGAGTCTCGCAGGCGCCGCTGGCAGATATGCTGAACCGGGTCAGGCAGCCCTTCAATGTCAACAGCTTTGCACTGGCGGCGGCGCTCGCTGCGCTCGCGGACCGGGATCACCTGGCGGCCAGCGTACGAGTCAACCGGGAGGGTATGCAGCAGCTGGTCGAAGGGCTGCGCGCCCTGCAGCTGGATTTCATCCCGTCGGTGGGCAACTTCCTGGCGGTCGACGTGGGCCGCGACGCGGGGCAGGTCTATGAGCGGCTGTTACGCGAGGGGGTTATTGTGCGGCCGGTTGAAAACTACGGCATGCCCGGTTATCTGCGCATCAGCATCGGCCTGGCGGAGGAGAACCGGCGCGCGCTGGAGGCGCTCGCGCGGGTGCTGGCACTATGATTGAGCGCCTGTGCATCGTCGGGGTCGGTCTCATCGGTGGCTCGCTGGCGCGCGCCCTGCGCGAAGCGGGGGCAGTGGGGGAGATCGTCGGTGCTTCGCGCAACGCCGAACACCTGCAGCGGGCCGTGGACCTGGGGGTCATCGACCACTACGACACCGATATCGCCACGGCGGTGCAGGGCGCCGACATGGTGTTCCTGTCCGTACCGCTGGGAGTCATGCGCAAGGTGTTCGAGCTGATCAAGGGATCACTCGCCGACCATGCCGTGGTGACCGACGGCGGCAGCGCCAAGAGCTGTGTCGTCGCTGATGTCCAGGCGGTATGGGGTGAGGTGCCGGCCTGGTTTGTACCAGGGCATCCCATCGCCGGCACCGAGCGCAGCGGCGTCGAGGCGTCCTTCGCCGAACTGTATCAGGGCAAGCGCGTGATCCTGACGCCGACCGCAAGCACGGCGACCGACGCGCTGCAGCGGGTGCGCGCCATGTGGGAAGCCACCGGAGCGGTGGTGAAGGAGATGGAAGTGCGGCACCACGATGAGGTGCTGGCTGCCACCAGTCATCTGCCCCACGTGCTGGCTTTCACCCTGGTGGAAAGCCTGGCGCGCATGAGCGAGCAGCGCGAGATTTTTGAATACGCCGCCGGGGGATTCCGTGATTTCACCCGCATCGCCTCCAGCGATCCGGTCATGTGGCGGGATATCTGCCTGGCCAACCGCGATGCCGTGGTGGCCATGGTGGAGCATTTCAGCCAGGACCTCGACACCCTGACCGAGGCCATGCGCAAGCGTGACGCGGATGCCATCCTGAAGATTTTCACTGACGCGAAAGCGGCGCGCGATGCTTTCGCGGGCTGACGGAATCACACGCATGCACAGTCATTCCAATCTTCGTTTTTCCGTGCAGCCGGGCGGTTCCCTGCAGGGCCGTATCCGGGTTGCCGGCGACAAGTCCGTCTCCCATCGCTCCATTATGCTCGGCGCCATCGCCGAAGGCGTGACGGAGATCAGCGGTTTCCTCGAAGGCGAAGACAGTCTGGCCACACTCAATGCCTTTCGTGCCATGGGTGTCGCCATCGAGGGTCCGCACGATGGCAAGGTGGTGGTGCACGGTGTCGGCCTGCACGGTCTGCGGTCTCCTGCGGGCGCCCCTCGACCTGGGTAATTCCGGTACCTCGATGCGCCTGTTATGCGGGCTGCTGGCCGGGCAGGCCTTCGATGTCGAACTGGTCGGGGACCGTTCCCTGATGAGCCGGCCGATGCGCCGGGTCACCGAGCCGCTGGCGCAGATGGGCGCGCGCATCAGCACCACCGAACAAGGCACCGCGCCGCTCAGGATCAGCGGCGGGCAGTCGCTGCAGGGCATCGACTACGCCATGCCGGTGGCCAGTGCCCAGGTCAAATCGTGCCTGTTGCTGGCCGGGCTTTACGCCGCCGGTCGCACCTGCGTGACCGAGCCGGCACCGACGCGCGACCATACCGAACGCATGTTGTCCGGCATGGGTTACCGGGTCGAGCGCAGCGATGGCACGGCCTGCCTGCAGGGCGGCGGCAGGCTCGGCGCGACTCCTATAGACGTGCCGGCGGACATCTCTTCGGCGGCGTTCTTTCTGGTCGGTGCCAGCATCGCTGCCAACTCCGATCTGCTGCTCGAGCACGTCGGCATCAATCCGACCCGCACCGGCGTGCTCGAGATTCTCCGGCTGATGGGGGCCGACATTGAAGTTCTCAACCGGCGCGAAATCGGTGGCGAGCCGGTCGCAGACCTGCGCGTGCGCGCGGCGCACCTGCGCGGTATCGAGATTCCCGAGTCGCTGGTGCCGCTGGCCATTGACGAGTTCCCGGTGCTGTTCGTGGCCGCGGCCTGTGCCGACGGCCGCACCGTTCTGACCGGTGCCGAGGAATTGCGGGTCAAGGAAAGTGATCGCATTCAGGTGATGGCCGACGGCCTGCAGGCGCTGGGCGTCGCGGCGCAACCGACCGCGGATGGCATGGTGATCGAAGGCGGGAGACTGAGCGGGGGCGCGGTGGACAGCAAAGGGGATCACCGCATCGCCATGTCATTTGCCATGGCCGCCTTGCGCGCCGACGGGCCCATCGTGATCGATGACTGTGCCAACGTGAATACCTCGTTTCCGGGCTTTGTTGCACTCGCCTCCGGTGTCGGGCTCGGGATCAGCGAAGCGTGATTCTGGCTGGCCGTCGAGTGTGCTGCACCCGGTGGCGGCCCAGTGATGCCGGGGAGTAAGAGTCCTATGTCCAATGATCCCGTTGTTCCGGTGATTACCATCGACGGCCCGAGCGGTTCCGGCAAGGGAACCGTGAGCCGCATGCTCGCCCGCGAGTTGGGGTTTCATTTTCTCGACAGCGGTGCGCTGTACCGCCTGCTGGCGCTGGCTGCGAACCGGCGCGGCGTGCCGCTGGATGACGAAGCCGGGCTGGCAGCGCTGTGTGGCGAACTGGACATTCGCTTTCCGGCCGACGCCGCTGCCGACCTGGTACTCCTCGACGGTGAGGATGTGACCCGGGACATCCGTACCGAGGCCGCCGGCAGCGGTGCATCGCAGGTGGCAGCGCTGCCGGCGGTGCGCGCGGCGCTGCTGAAGCGCCAGCGCGACTTCCGCGCTGCGCCGGGGCTGGTGGCCGACGGTCGCGATATGGGTACCGTGGTGTTTCCCGATGCCCAGGCCAAGTTCTTTCTGACCGCAAGTGCAGAAGAGCGCGCAGAAAGACGCTTCAAGCAATTGAAAGAAATGGGAATCGATGCGATTTACGAAGACATTCTGGCGGATATCCGGGCGCGCGATGAACGCGATGCCGGCCGTTCCGTGGCGCCGTTGCGGGCGGCGGCGGACGCCGAACAGGTCGACACCACCCACCTGGATATCGCCGCCACCATGGCATGCCTGCGGGATTCGCTAAAAAACCGTCTAAACCCGTGAATTCCATAGAATATACAGTTATACTGTCAGGCTACTTGGTCTGGCACCGTGCGACGGTGCCAGTTGTTTTTAACCGTCAACCCGTCGACCGGGGGATTTTCAACCCCGCAGAGCGGACCTAAATGTGCCGTTGCCCGATAGCAGCGGAAGGAATTTTCACCCATGTCTGAAAGTTTTGCTCAACTCTTTGAAGAAAGCCTTGCGAACAAAGAAATGCGTCCGGGCTCCATCGTCACCGGTACAGTGGTCGACATCCAGCCCGACGCCGTGATTGTCAATGCCGGTCTCAAGTCCGAGGGCGTCATTCCCATCGAACAGTTCTACAACAGTCAGGGTGAAGTCGAGGTCGCCGTTGGCGATGCGGTCGAGGTATCACTGGATGCCGTCGAAGACGGTTTCGGTGCCACGCGTCTGTCGCGTGAAAAAGCCAAACGTGCACAGGTCTGGAAGCGACTGGAAAAAGCCAGCGAGGAAGGCGAGATCGTCAAGGGTGTTATCAGCGGCAAGGTGAAAGGCGGCTTCACGGTCGACATCGACGAAATTCGTGCCTTCCTGCCCGGTTCGCTGGTCGACGTGCGTCCGGTGCGTGATACCACCTACCTCGAGGGTAAAGAACTCGAATTCAAGATTATCAAGCTCGATCAGCGCCGCAACAATGTCGTGGTGTCGCGTCGTGCCGTAGTGGAATCCGAGTACAGCGCGGAACGCGAACAGCTGCTCGAAACGTTGCAGGAAGGCGCGCAGGTCAAGGGTATCGTCAAGAACCTCACCGACTACGGTGTGTTCGTCGACCTGGGCGGTATCGACGGCCTGCTGCACATCACCGACATGGCCTGGAAGCGGGTCAAACACCCGTCTGAAATCGTTAATGTCGGCGACGAGATCGACGTCAAAGTGCTCAAGTTCGACCGGGAGCGCAATCGCGTTTCGCTGGGCCTCAAACAGCTGGGTCAGGATCCCTGGGCGGATCTGGCGCGCCGCTATCCTGAGGGCACGCGGCTGTTCGGCGCGGTCACCAACATCGCCGACTACGGCTGCTTCGTGGAAATCGAGGACGGCGTCGAAGGCCTGGTCCATGTCTCGGAAATGGACTGGACCAACAAGAACGTCAATCCCGGCAAGGTGGTTCATATCGGTCAGGAAGTTGAGGTCATGGTGCTCGATATCGACGAAGAGCGCCGTCGCATTTCACTGGGCATGAAACAGTGCCACACCAATCCCTGGGAGGAATTCTCCGCGACCCATAACAAGGGTGATCACGTTACCGGCACCATCAAGTCCATTACCGATTTCGGCATCTTCATCGGTCTGCCGGGCGGTATCGACGGTCTGGTGCACCTGTCCGACATCTCCTGGAACGATGAGGGCGAGGAAGCCGTACGCGACTTCAAGAAGGGCGATGATCTGGAGGCCGTGGTGCTGTCGGTGGACGCCGAGCGCGAGAGGATTTCCCTTGGACTTAAACAGCTTGAGAAAGATCCTTTTTCCAGTTTCACAGCTGAAAACCCTAAAGGAAGTATCGTCAAGGGCGTTATTAAGGAAGTCGATGCCAAGGCGGCAATCGTCGAGCTGGGAGATGGCGTGGAAGGAACCCTGCGTGCCTCCGAGCTTGCCCGGGACCGGGTCGAAGACGCTCGCACGGTGTTGAACGTCGGCCAGGAGATCGAAGCCAAGTACATCGGTGTGGATCGGAAAAACCGCGCCATTCAGCTGTCGATCAAGGCCAAGGATAGCGACGAAGAGGCGGCGGCGATTAAGGATTACACCCGTACCTCGGGGCCGGCGGGCGCCAAACTGGGCGATGTGTTGAAGGAACAACTTGAAAATAGTGGAGACTAATCAGTATATTAGTCTAGTATTGGGATAGCGGGTCAAGGGGAGGCCGGGCGGCCTCCCCGAAACCGATCGGGGACAGCGTTATGACAAAGTCAGAGTTAATCGAACTGCTCGCGGCTAAGAACAGTCATCTCAACCATAAGGATGTCGAGCTGGCCGTCAAAAGCCTCATCGAACAGATGAGCTTGTCGCTGTCGACGGGTAACCGCATCGAGATCCGTGGCTTCGGCAGCTTCTCCCTGCACTATCGCCCGCCCCGGATGGGACGCAACCCCAAGACCGGCGAAGCGGTCGCGCTGGCGGCCAAGTACGTGCCCCACTTCAAACCCGGCAAGGAACTGCGCGAACGGGTCAACATTAACGGTTCGGACGACGCGTCCGAGAGTTCGCCAGTGTCGAGTGACAGCGGCGAGCATACCACGCGCAAAGAAGGCAGCCTGTTCTAGGCATTTGCTGCAAACCTGTAAACACCACATAATTACCGCTCCTGATTGAAAAAATGCGTTAGGGGCGGTCATGTTGCGTCTGTTCGGCTTCATTTTGCTCATCATTCTGGTGGTGCTCGGCTTGTCGTTCGCAGTGCTTAACGCCGAACCCGTGCCGCTCAACTATTATTTCGGTTCCCGCGATATACCGCTGTCCATGGTGGTAGTGCTGTCGCTCGCTGCGGGTGCCCTGATCGGGGTGCTGGTCAGCATGGGCATGATTCTGCGCCTCAAACAGCAGGCGGCACAGCTGCGCAGAAAACTCCAGCGTGCCGAACAGGCGGCTGATCACCTGAGCGTTCTCCCCGCGAAGCATTAGAGGACCTTCTTCCATCGACGCACAAATCCTGCTCTGGTTGCTGTTGCCGGTGGCGGCTGCCTCCGGCTGGTGGGCGGCGCGCTACAGTCACAGGAAAACCAATGCCGGTTCCCGGGCGGCACTGAACTCGGCCTACGGCCAGGGGCTGAATTACCTGCTCAACGAGCAACCCGACAAGGCCACCGAAGTGCTGGTCCAGATGCTCGAAGTGGACCCCGACACCGTCGAACTGCACCTCGCGCTGGGGAGTCTGTTCCGCCGCAGAGGGGAGGTCGATCGGGCCATACGGGTGCACGAGAACGTCATGGCGCGCGCGTCCTTGAGTGAGGATCTGCGTGCGCAGGCGAGCCTGGAACTCGGGCGTGACTTCCTTAAGGCCGGCTTGCTGGATCGAGCAGAGCAGCTGTTCACGCGCATGTTGGCGAAAGGACGGTACGAGAAGGACGTCTGTCGCCATCTGGCCGATGTGTACCAGCAAGTCAGAGAATGGGAAAAGGCTATTGAGATCGGGCGGCGGCTGGCACGCATCGATGATTGCGGGGGCTGGCGTATCCGGACAGCCCACTATGCCTGCGAGCTCGGCGAGCAGGCGTTGCAGCAGCGCGACCTGGAACGGGCGCTGAAGTGCGCGAACCAGGCCCTCGAGGATGATCCGGGCTGCGTTCGGGCCACTTTGCTGCGCGGCCGTTGTTACGAGGCGCAAGGCGATTTCCGCGCTGCGGTGGACACCTACCGGCAGGTGCAGGAGCAGGATGCCAGCCTGATACCGGAAGCGGCCGACGCGCTGAACCGCTGTCGAGCCGCCCTGGGCGAGCCGGCTGCGAGCCGTGCCGGATCGGAATCCGGCACGACGGGCGTCGGCGATGGGATTGCGGTGGCGGCGACCGGGCGTTCCGCGGCACGGGAGGCGCGCTACCGCTGTGAGGCCTGCGGCTTCAGCAGCAGAAAATTATTCTGGCAGTGTCCCGGGTGTCGGGACTGGAGCACCGTGAAACCGATAACAGCAGGTAACGCACAATGAGTCAGGCCATACATGGCGAGGCGCGCGTCGTCGTGGCGCTGGACTTTCCCGACGGTGAACAGGCGTTGGCGTTCGTGACCCGCCTGCAACCGGGCAGCTGCCGCCTCAAGGTCGGCAAGGAACTGTTCACCCGTGCGGGACCGTCTCTGGTGCGGCGGCTGGTGGAACAAGGCTTCGATGTGTTTCTGGATTTGAAGTTTCACGACATTCCCAACACCGTGGCGCGTGCCTGCGAGGCGGCCGCAGCGCTGGATGTCTGGATGGTCAACCTGCATGCTTCCGGCGGCAGCAAAATGATGGTGGCCGCGCGCGAAGCGCTGGACAAGACGGAAGGCCGCCGTCCGCTGCTGATCGCTGTCACGGTGCTGACCAGCATGGGCAGCGCCGATCTGCTCGAACTGGGCCTCGATGTCGAGCCGCAGGAGCAGGTGTCGCGGCTCGCCGCCCTGGCCAAGATATCCGGGCTTGACGGGGTGGTGTGCTCGCCACGCGAGGCCGCGGAGCTGCGGGCGCAAATGGGGCCCAACTTCCGGCTGGTCACGCCGGGTGTCAGGCCGCAGGGTGCTTCCATGGACGATCAGACGCGCGTGCTCACGCCGGGCGACGCCATTCGCAACGGCGCGGATTATCTGGTAATCGGACGGCCCATCACTCAGGCGGCAGACCCGGTCGCTGCGCTGGCCGCAGTCAACGCCGAGATTGAAGCCGCACTCGAAGCCTGAGCAGCGCCCTGCGGCGTGTCCTACGGTTGTAAGACGAAGCACACACCAGAATCAGAAACTCCCCAATTGAGCCGGCGATGCTGCGCGGTATGATACAGGCAGTCTCGATTTAGCATCGAGACGCCATCGGGACGTCAGCGGATGACGTCCTTTATTTCGCACTCAAGGAGGATACGATGAAAATGCTGCGCAACATACTGGTGGCCTGTCTGCTGCTTTTACCGCTTTCGGTCCACTGTGCACCGCTGATCGATATCAACAGCGCTGATTCGGAAACCCTGGTCGATGCCCTGGTGGGGGTTGGTCCACAGAAAGCCATGGCGATCATCCGCTACCGGCAGGAGAACGGGCCCTTCCAGCACGTCGACGATCTGGCGCTGGTCAGCGGCATCGGTGCCAAGACCATGGAACTGAATCGTTCCCGGATTACGGTTGAGTCCCCCGAAGCCAAGCCCTGATCCGTCGTTACGGGCGTTTCCCCGCGCCGATCAGCTCGCGCGCGGGGAAATCCTTGTTTTCAGCCGATGCCGGCATTCTTTGATCGACCCGTTGCGCGGCCTGCGTTGCGCTCGTCGGCGAGCTCCGGCCTGGGAATGCGTTGGTCGGTTTTGAAGCGGTGCGGGGTGGAAGGGATATGCCTCTGTCAGGTCGATGTGACAGGGATGCCAGGGTTACTGTTCAGGGACGCGGAAGCAGCGCCTTTCGGGGGCATATCCGTTCGGCTTATCGTCAATAAAAAAACACTTCTTATTGAACAGTATAGAGTGCCGGGCCGAGCTATCCTGGATTGACCGGGCGCGGGCCTTTGGGTATCGTTAGCGGCTGGGCGATTTCCTGGTAACGACAACTAATTACTATGAATTACTATCCCGTTATCCTGGCCGGGGGGGCCGGTAGCCGGCTTTGGCCGGTTTCGCGCGAATTCTATCCGAAGCCGCTGCTGCCGATGTTCGGAGCCAACTCGCTGCTCCAGGATACCGCCACTCGGCTGGACGGGATCAGCGGCGTACACAAACCGCTGTTCGTCTGCAATGAAGAACACCGTTTTATGCTCGCCGAGCAGGTGCGGGCGCTGGGCAAGGATCCGGAGGCCATCCTGTTGGAACCCCAGGGGCGCAATACGGCTCCCGCACTCACCCTTGCGGCTTTGTATCTGGTGGACAAGGATCCGGACACCATGATGGTGGTGATGCCGGCTGACCATGTCATTCCCGACCAGGCGGCTTTTGCCGCTGCGGTAGAGCAGGGTGCACCGCTTGCCGAGGAAGGGTATCTGGTCACCTTCGGGGTTGCATCGGACAAACCCGAGACCGGTTATGGCTATATCCGGCGTGGCGAGGAGATAGACGGCCGCGGTGTTTTCCGGGTCGAGCGCTTCGTCGAGAAGCCGGATCTGAAGACGGCGCAGGAGTACACCCGCAGTGGCGATTACTACTGGAACAGCGGCATTTTCCTGATGCGAGCCGATCGCTGGCTGGAGGAAATAGCGAAATTCAGACCGGACATTCTGCAGGCCTGCCAGGCGGCGATGGCCGAGAGGAAAGCGGACAGCGATTTTGTGCGCGTCGGCAAGAAAGCCTTTCTCACCAGTCCGTCTGATTCCATCGATTACGCAGTCATGGAAAATACGGAGCGAGCTGCCGTGATCCCGTTGACGACCGCGTGGTCCGACGTGGGCTGCTGGTCCGCGGTCTGGGAAATTTCCGAGCGGGACGGCGCCGGCAATGTCTCCAAAGGCGATGTGCTTATCCATGAAAGCACCAACTCATTGCTGTTGGCAGACAGCAGATGTATCGCCGCGGTCGGGCTGGACGACGTGATTGTAGTGGAGACCGCCGACGCGGTCCTGGTCGCGGACAAGAAACGCTGCCAGGAAGTAAAGGCAATTGTAGACCAGCTGAAGGCCGGCGACCGCGAGGAATATCGTTTCCACAGCCGCGTGTACCGGCCCTGGGGAGACTACGAAGGCATAGACCTGGGCACCCGTTACCAGGTCAAGCGCCTGCGCGTGAAACCGGGCGCCAAGCTGTCGCTGCAGATGCATCACCATCGTGCCGAGCACTGGATCGTGGTGTCGGGTACGGCCCGTGTTACCCGCGGCGAGGATGTGTTTATCCTTTCCGAGAACGAGTCGACCTACATTCCGATCGGTACTCGGCACCGGCTGGAAAACCCGGGGACCATTCCGCTGGAGATCATCGAAGTGCAGTCGGGCAGTTATCTCGGTGAGGACGATATTGTCAGGTTTGAGGACATTTATAACAGAGTCGAAGCGACATGATTACGGCCGCCTGATCGGACGTCCCTCACCTCCGGTGAGCTGCGCCCGCCTATGCTCCGCGTGCTTCCCGGGTCGGGCGTAAAGCTCATAGAAAGCTCCCAATGAAACGACATTATCTGCAACTTGTTTGGTACAAGGCGCTGGCAGAACTCCATGCCGAGGCGGCGCGCGCTTACCTTGGATTCCTGTGGTGGATTGTCGAGCCGCTGCTTTACATGAGTGCATTTTATGTGGTGTTCGGGTTGATCTTCGAACGTGGTGGGCCTGATTTCGTGCCCTTTTTGTTGTGCGGGCTGGTGGTCTGGAAATGGTTCGGTAGCACCATCGCCAGCAGTTCCAACGCTATCCCCGCCAACGCTGCGCTGATGCAGCAGGTTTATTTACCCAAGCACCTGTTCCCGGCGATAGTACTGATTATCAATACCGTGAAGTTCGCGGTAATTGTCGCGCTGTTAGTGCTGTTCCTGCTGATCTATGGTATTCCGCCGGTAGCGGCGTGGCTGGCATTGCCGGTGCTGGTAGCGATTCAGTTCCTGCTTATCGCAGCGATCGCCGGGCTGGTTTCCGCCACCGTGCCGTTCTTACCCGATTTGCGCCTGATACTCGATCAGCTGTTGATGTTACTGTTTTTTCTGTCAGGCATATTCTTCGATATAGGGGCAGTATCCGGGCGGCTTCACTCCATTCTGATGCTCAATCCCATGGCGGTGCTGATCGAAAGCTACCGCACTGTGCTGATTCAGGGTCAGTGGCCGGCCGCCTTACCGCTGGCGTCGATTTTCGCGATTTCGCTACTGGGGATTGGTGCTGCAGGAGCGGTGCTGAAACGGTATGACCGTGTCTATCCAAAGGTTCTGGTGTAATGGCAAGCGTGGTGAAGGATGAGAAACCGCTTCTCAGCCTGCAGAACATCGGTGTCTCATACCGGCGCCGTGCAGGCATGTTTCGCTGGAACAAGTACTGGGCCCTGAAGGATGTGAGTTTTGACCTTTACCATGGTGAGACGCTGGGCGTGATCGGCAGGAATGGTGCCGGCAAGAGCACCCTGCTGAGAATCCTGGCCGATATTATCTCACCGGATCGCGGACGTATCGACCGCAACGGTGCCAGCGTTTCCCTGTTGAGCCTGCGTGTCGGTTTCATTCCCCACCTCAGCGGGCGTGAGAATGCCATGTTGAGTGGCATGTTGATGGGCCTGCGCAGAAGCGAGGTGGAGAGCATGATGGGCGCCATTATCGAGTTCTCCGAACTGGGCCCCTTTATTGACGAACCGGTGCGGACGTACTCTGCCGGTATGAATGCCCGGCTGGGCTTCTCCATCGCCGTGCAGGCAGATCCCGATGTGTTGCTGATTGATGAGGTGCTGGGCGTCGGTGATGTCGAATTCAGGCGCAAGTCATCCGAGGCGCTGCGCGACAAGATCAAGTCGAACAAGACCGTCGTGCTGGTTTCGCACACGCCACAGACCGTCAAGGAACTCTGCGACCGCGCGGTGTGGATTGACGCCGGCGTCAGCCGCGCCGAGGGGGATATCGACACGGTGTTGGGCCAGTATCTCGGGCAGAGCAAATGACGGGTAAACTGACCTGGCGGGTGGAGGAATAGGGCGGTGTCAGCGCCAGCGCAACGTCTGCCGGGAAACGGTCTGTTTGTGGTGGGCCGATTCAGGAGCGGTACCACCGCACTCTGGAATATCCTGCGCCACATACCGGGCGTCAGGGCTTATTACGAGCCATGCCACGACAGTTTGCTCGAGCATCTGCGTTTAAATACGACTCCGGACCCGTCTCACCTCGGTGTCGGCGAGTACTGGAAAGAATACACGCCGATAATCCAGCCCTTGCCGCGCTATTACCGCAAGGAATTCGGTACCCAACGTCTGTGTCTATCGGCGGCTGCGGAGCATCCGGAACTGCGAGACTACCTGGCCTTTCTGCTGTCCAGCGGCGCCAGCGACGAAGTCGTGTGTCTTAAGCTGAACCGTATGGATCTGCGACTGCCCTGGTTGAAACGCAATTTTCCCGATACGGCGCTGGTCTATATCTACCGCAATCCTCGTGATCAATGGGTGTCGCTGTTCCGCAATCAGCCAGGCAACGAGATTGATGGTCCGTACCTGAATTCGGGCTACGATCTCATGATCTGGTCAGCAAATATTTTTCCCTACGTGCCGCGTCTGGGCTCAAGTGAAATATCCAGCTCATATGAGCGCCACTATATCATCTGGCGCCTGAGTCTGGCGCTGGCGCGGATCCACGCCGACTGTATGATCAATTTCGACGAGGATCTCCAGGGTGATCCGGAAAAGGGCCTGGGCAAACTGCTTCACCTCATGGGGCGAGACACAGGTACTGGTGAGGAATTAAAGGGCCTCGTAGCGCCGAGCCGGAGGGATACCTGGAAGGCCTACCACGAAGCGGAGTGGTTCAGCGAAATCGAGCGGCGTTGCGACAGCTATCTGGAGGAAAGCGGTGTGCTGCGCGAGGTCGACGAGCAAACGATTTTTGCAACTGTCCCTGAACGGCGGTCACCTGACGTGTCGGAAACGCTATCCGGGGTGATATTCCCGCTTTGCGCCGTGGTTAGCCAGTGTCGCTCCGTAGCGCTGGACAATATCGGACTGTTGACGTCTTCCCTACAGCACGCGCATGAGTACATTGCGCAGCTTGAGGGAGAGGTGCAGAAAGTAGGGCGTGATTCTCAGACAGGGATACAGGAGCGTGACCGGGAGCTGGAAAAGAGATCGCATGCATACGATCACCTTGCGGAAACTCTAGAGCGGGTGAGCCGGGAGGCCGCCGAGGAAATAGCCCGGCACGAGCAAATGATCAGGGAGAAAGACCGCTTCATAGACTCCTTGCAGCAGGAGATCGCAAAGACTGTCACCGATGCTCAGCTGCAAATTGATGCGCGCGACAGCGCGACCGCCGAGAAAGACGCCTATACCAGGTCACTGGAACAGGAAATCGCAAAATGCCGCCGGGATGCGGAGCTGCAGCTTCGCGCTCGTGATGAGACTCTGGAAAAGAAGGATCGCTATATCAGGAGTCTTGAGCAGAAAGTCAGATTACTCCAGGACAGCGGGCGCTAGCGATGGCGTTTGTTTTCAATGCCCCTGTGCCTGGAGCCGTTTTTAACGCCGGCGCTGCAACAAGTTAGTGCCCATATCGCGGCCCGGAGACCGACTGCCTCGCGTCGTTCCATAAAAAGAGTTTCTGGATGTTTGTCATGTTGAATACTGCATTTTTTACCATATGCGCCAAGAATTATCTGCCTTATGCACTGACATTGTTTCAGTCGTTCAGTAACAGCTATCCCGATCACCGGTTTTACATCGTGCTGGCCGACCGCCTGGACGA
Source organism: uncultured Gammaproteobacteria bacterium (assembly GCA_963695455.1). Lineage (GTDB taxonomy): Bacteria > Pseudomonadota > Gammaproteobacteria > DSM-19610 > DSM-19610 > Thiogranum. The sequence goes on from CAVOGN010000001.1 coordinate 184,496, forward strand.
TCTGGATATCAGCCTGGACCCAAATATCGAATTGGTTGAAGCGCAGGCGCTGCCTATCGATGACCTCCCGGGCATGGCGTTTCGCTACGACATCACTGAATTCAGTACCGCTATAAAACCGGCGGCCTTCCTCTATCTGTTCGATCAGCCAGGGCATGAAGCGGTGGTGTATCTGGACCCGGATACTTACGTGATATCGCCACTGGCGGAAGTGCACGAGCTCCTGGAACAGGGCGCCGCGGGCGTGCTGACACCGCACATCTGCCAGCCGGTGGAAGACGGCGAGAAGCCAGACGACCTGTCGATGCTGAACGCGGGCATATACAACCTGGGCTTTCTTGCACTCAGAAAATGCAGCGACACCGTACGCGTGATGCAATGGTGGCATCGAAAATTGACACGCGACTGCCGTATCGATCTGGAGCAGGGTCTGTTCGTCGATCAGAAATGGATGGACCTGTTGCCGGCGTTCCTGGAACACACCGCCATCCTCCGCCATCCCGGGTATAACGTGGCCTATTGGAACCTCATGCACCGAACTATCGAGAAACGCGACGGGTGCTGGTTGTCAAACCGGGAACCGTTGAGGTTTTTTCACTTCAGCGGCATTGATATCAAGAACCAGCGTGTGTTCTCCAAGCATCAGACGCGCTTCAACATGAGGAACATTGGTGAACTCAGGGAGCTGGCGCAGGAATATCGGCAGCGGGTGGTCAGTAATGGCGTGAAGGAGTATTCCGGGTTGCCGTATGCTTTCGGTGAAGCCGAAGCAGGAGAGCACATTCCGACCATTGTGCGTCGCATGTTCCGGGAACGCATCGAGCACTCCGGCGCGCAACAGGGTGATCCTTACCGGAGCGCTATCACTTACTGCAACGCGCTCGAGGAAGGGGTGCCGCAGGACTCGGGCAAACCCATCACCCGCCTCATGTACAGGATCTGGCAGGATCGCCCGGATTTGCAGCAGGCTTTTGATTTAGCCACGCTAGAGGGACGCGATGGCTACATCAACTGGTACCTGTGCTCCGCGACTCGGGAGTTACAGCTTGGAGAGGCGTTGGTTGAGAGTGTCCGGGCAGCGGCAGGTGCGCGAGCCCAAGTGAACCATCACGTTGCGGGCCGGCAGCCGGCGGTGGGGCGCATGGCCCCGGTTAAACGCGCGCTATCCTGGGCTGCCGTCACCGCGATGTCACAGGCACCCCGCATACGCTCTGTATACCGCCATGTTTCGCCGTCCACCCGCCAGCGGATTCGGGTGGCGCTGCTCAAGCTGGTGGCGGTTCACGGTTCCGATACCCAGAGTCCCGGTGAAGTAGCAGGGCAGGCGGCATCGCAAATACGGCCGGTTACCCCGGGCGATGATGCTACGGATGCTCGTGAACCGCTGCAGGCGTTGCGTCCCGGAGCCTTGCTGGTGGGCTATCCCAAAGCAGAACTCGGCATGGGCGAGCACGTCAGGCTGACTGCCGATTCGTTTAGCGCTGATGCTATACCGTTCGGTATCTACAATTTTGATCACAATGTGGCGGCGCGGCAGGCCGACGAGCGCTACAGCCGGTTGATTACGGATGCACCGGAGTTCAAGGCGAATATATTTCACATCAACGCAGATCAAATGAGTGTTGCACGTGAGGTACTGGGTGAGCGGTTTTTCCGGGGGCGCTATAACATCGGATATTGGGCCTGGGAACTCAGCATTTTCCCGGACGATTGGCTGCCCGCCACGGAGCTGGTCAACGAGATTTGGGCACCGTCGCGTTTCATCCAACAGGCACTGTCGGAGAAGACACGGTGTCCGGTGGTGTGGATGCCGCTGGCGGTAAGGGCTCCGGTGGTCGAGGCAGGGGTCAGCAGGGATTTTGGTATCGCGCCGGACTGCTATGCGTTCCTGTTCTATTTTGACTTTGCATCCTTCGCTACGCGCAAGAACCCTATGGGGCCGATCGAGGCCTTCAGGCGGGCGTTTCCTGATGGCCGGGACAAGGTGCAGCTGATCATCAAGGCGATGGCGCACGATGTCCACGCGCCGGAGGTTACGCGACTCAGGAGGAGCGTGGAAGACGATCCGCGTATCGTAGTCATCAACGAGGTGCTTAGTCATTCGGAAATGGCTCTGCTGCTCGAGCGTTGCGACTGTTTCGTCTCGCTGCACCGCTCAGAGGGATTTGGTAGAGGGATGGCGGAAGCGATGGCAATGGGTAAGCCGGTCATAGCCACCAATTACTCCGGCAATACTGATTTCATGAATACTGAGAATAGCCTGCTGGTGGACTACACTCTGGTGCCCGTCGGTAAGGGTGAATATGTGCATTGGGAAGGACAGATGTGGGCCGAACCGGATATCGAACAAGCAGCCTGGTACATGCGCAGAGTAGTGGATGATCCGGCTTCTGTGCGGGGTGTGGGATTGGCAGCGAGCAAATACATCCGGGAATTCCATAGTCCACGTGCAATCGGGGCCAGATATGCAAGTCGGCTCAAACGATTGGCATTGTTATAGTATTATGGGAATAGTTCATTCGCGAGACCACTGAAAGCACCCGCAAGATAGCTTAGTTGCAGCGCACCCAACGCAAAGGAAAGACAAGAGATAATGGTTAGTTTAGTCACTGATGAGAACATGCCCATTCCTCCGGAAGGCATGCGTAATCACAAGGATTCGTACGCATACATTAAGTCGGGCGAACACGTTCTCAACCAAATCAACAAGTATGTGCCTCTGCGGCCCGACTTTCGCGTTCTAGATGTTGGTTGCGCGGCAGGACGTTTATCGTTACCGCTGCTGAGCATCTTAGACTCCAAGAATGGTGTTTACGAAGGAATTGATATTCGGAAAGACCGCATACAGTGGGCTCAAGAAAACATTAGCAGCAGGTATGAGAACGTCCATTTCACCTTTTTTGACATAAAGAACAAGTTCATGAATCCGGAAGGCAAGATCGAGGGGGACAGCTTCACTTTTCCCTACCCCGACGATGAATTTGATTTGATTATTTATCATAGTGTATTCACGCACTTGGATGATCGGGTTGCGAGACGATATTTGCGTGAATCTGCTAGGGTTCTAAAACCCGGAGGTTGTATCTACGCAACATTTTATATTTGGGATGAAGAGACAGCATCGTGTCTACAGCACAATCAAACGGCGTGGCGCTTTAACCATGATTTCGGTACGTTTAGAGTCGAGGATGAGCAGAAATTGGAGAAGGCCGTAGCTTTTAAACATAGGTGGCTCTTGGAGAGTCTTGAGGACTCTGGTCTTTCGATTCGAAACGTCATGCGCGGTGATTGGCGTAACGGCAACAATCAGGGACAAGACGTGTATTATTTTACGAAACAGGTGCACCCAACGGATGATTAACTCGAACGGGGCGCAACCCGCACCTTCTGTGGCTCAACTGGGAAGCAAGCTGGGGGAACTGCGGTGAAGGAATGTAGTAAGTCGATAGTGAGACGCACTCTGTCACCGAATTTTTTGCGCAGATATTTCTGTGGGGACGGGTTAGACATCGGAGGAAAGCCGGACCCCTTGTCTCTATACACCGAGTTGTTTCCTCTGATGAAAAACGTCAGGACTTGGGATCTTGAGGATGGCGATGCGCAGTATCTTGCCGGCGTAGAGGACGGCAGCTACGATTTCGTGCACAGCAGCCATTGCCTGGAGCACCTGCATGATCCCCGGGAAGGAATCAGGAATTGGTTTCGGGTTACTCGCCCCGGCGGCTTTATGGTAGTTACTGTGCCGGACGAGGACCTGTATGAACAAGGCGTGTTTCCGAGCACCCATAACAGGGACCACAAGTGGACGTTTACTATATTCAAGAAGGAGTCCTGGAGTGCGCGGTCTATTAACTTGCTTGACCTTCTCCAGACGCTGGGGAGGGAGGCGGACATAGAGAAAATCGAGCTGCTTAATTCAAGCTACAGGTATAGCCTTCCGCGCTACGATCAGACTCTCACGCCGATCGGCGAATGTGCGATAGAAATGGTTGTTCGAAAGCGAACAGCGCGCGAGATTGCCGACAAGGGGACAATCCCTGCTGAAGTTCAACCAGACCGTGAGGTGCGGCTGCATCTCAACCAATATCGGGATGATCTTAGTTCTCTGAAAGCTGGCAACGAAAGCAAGCCGCCGTTTGTGAATGGAGAGAAGTTATAAGCCGCGGAGGCGATATCGTGCAGATCGTCTACCTATGAGAATGCTGCTGTATTTCTCATCACATGACTTGTAATACTGTATCAAAGCTGGTACACGATGTATCAGCAATCACTGCTGTCCCATAAACGAGGAGTAAAAAAGCCTCGATGTTACAAGCTGTTACAATGAGTGTGCTAGCAGACACTGTAATAAAAGGAGATCCAATCCTCGGCTCATCATAATACTGTGTTCTCACAAATACTCAAACAATCACTATGTATTTTTTAGCCAACGCCTTCCAGTTGTCTGCCAACACCATTACAGCAATCTACAAGGAACGCTGGCAGATCGAACTGTTCTTCAAGTTGTTTGAACGCCGAAACCTGAAGACGCTGCTTCGAGGCGATCCACCTGAACCAAGACTTTTGCCTCTACAGCCCCGGTTGAAACTCGCGTAAAGTATATTTACAAATGACGTCATACTAGCCAACTCGCTCCCGTTGTCTTTGCTCGTGATAGCTATCACTCTGCCGGGATGATGAAATAGAGTCGACTTACTTGGACCCGGTGTCAGGATGCAGGATGCCGAAGAAATAATGGAGCACGGTGAATTGGGAGATTTTCCAATGGCCATGTTTACACGGTTGAACGTTACAAATTATTGGAGTGAGAATCGGAAATGCCATGAACAAATTGCTCAGGACCTAGGTTTCGAAGTCGCATGAGTTGAAACGTGGGGAAAACGTATACTGCTGGCGCCAAGGAAAAAACCAATATGCCGAGCGGCCTATGTCTTTCGCGAGAGGCGTTAGCCCGAATGCCTGGTGAGCTTTTCATTTGAAAGCTAGTTGGTTCCGCATCGTCGCAAATGGCAGGAAATTGCGGAATTTGTCCGTTTGCCAAAGCGTGCTATCGGCGGTGCTGTGTGCTGCGCGTTACGGCTGCAAGGGCTTAACCGAGGGGTCGAAAGAGAGGGGAGCATGCCAGTGCTTCAGCGGCCGCCCGCTCGTATAAGCAGCGACATTGAGGGGTTAGCCAGGCACGTCGGTTGGCGTCTCGGGTTGCTCTAAACTTGGTTGGGGCGGCATCAAGCAATTTTATGATCTATTATGCAACAACGAATTTTCGAGACGTGACCAAGATAGGGTGAGGTGGGGGAGTTGATTGTACGCTCGAGGGCGCCGCTACGGCTGGGGCTTGCTGGGGGTGGCAGCGATGTCTCTCCTTATAGCGACGTGTATGGCGGGTACGTTCTGAATGCGACCATAAGCATGTATGCCTACTGCACGATCGAGATGACTGCCGACAGGCGGGTCGAGTTCATCGCAGCGGATATGGGGGAGAGCTGGACTGCTGCCGCTCAAGAACAGTTCGAGCTCGCGGGGCCGCTGGTGTTGCACAAGGCCGTGTACAATCGGGTCGTGCGGGACTACTGTGGCAATCGGCCGCTCTCGGTCCGGGTAGTGACTTACTCGGATGCACCTCCGGGCAGCGGCCTCGGGTCCTCTTCCACCATGGTGGTTGCCATGTTGAGGGCTTACCAGGAACTGCTAAAGCTTCCCTTGGGTGAATACGATCTGGCGCACCTCGCTTACGAGGTGGAACGCAACGAGTGTGGATTGGCGGGTGGAAAACAGGATCAATACGCGGCAACATTCGGCGGATTCAATTTCATGGAATTTCACCAGAATGACCGGGTTATTGTGAATCCGCTGCGTATTCGCAGTGAAATCGTCAATGAAATCGAGAGTAGCATGCTACTTTACTATACTGGGCAGTCGCGGGATTCGGCTACCATTATACAGGAGCAGGTAGCATCGGTGAGTTCCGCGGAACCCAAGTTCATCGAGGCGATGCACGAAGTCAAGCAGGCGGCGGTCGACATGAAGGAAGCGCTGCTGACCGCAAATGTGCGCAGAATGGCCGCCATACTGGGCGCCTCGTGGCTCTCCAAGCGCCAGGCGGCTCGCTCGATATCAAATCCCCGGATCGAGACCTTTTATAACGTCGCCATGGAGGTCGGTGCGATATCAGCGAAAATTTCGGGCGCGGGCGGCGGAGGCTTCATGATGCTGTTTGTGGATCCGGTCTCCAAGGTCGCAGTGCAGAATGCGCTGGCCGAATTCGACGGTGATTTTTACCGGTTTAATTTTACCAAAGAGGGGGCGCAGGGTTGGGTAGTCTGACCACCAACGAGGTTCGCAGCGCGATCGCTGAATCGATCGGTGTAAAGCAGAGGCTAATGGACGACGAGCGGGTGCTGGAACTGATTGTCAGGACGGCCCAGGCTTGTGTTGATGCCTTCCGACGCGGCAACAAGCTGATGCTGGCGGGTAACGGCGGCAGCGCGGCCGATGCTCAGCATATTGCTACCGAGTTCGTGAGTCGCTTTTCGTTCGAACGGCCGGGGCTGCCGGCAATTGCGCTGACCACGGATTCCTCGCTGCTGACTGCGATAGGAAATGATTACGGTAGCGACGAGTTGTTCAGACGCCAGGTGGAGGCCAACGGAAACAAAGGTGACGTACTTATCGGCATCAGTACCTCCGGGAACTCGCGCAACGTCATCAATGCGCTCGGGAGGGCAAGAGAACTTGGTATTTTCACCGTCGGCCTGGGCGGCGCAACGGGTGGCAATATGCCAGACGTCTGTGACATCTGTATCAAGGTTCCGTCACTGAGCACACCGCGTATCCAGGAAACTCATATCACCGTTGGCCATATCATCTGCGGCATAGTCGAAGCCGCCCTATTTGGGCAGGATGCGAAAAAATGAAAGCCGTGGTTCTGGCGGGCGGCCGGGGTACGCGCCTCAGGCACATCACTGATCGAGTGCCAAAGCCGATGGCCACCGTCAACGGGGTGCCGTTTCTCGAATACGTTCTACACCACCTGGTGACATGCGGGGCATCGGAAATCGTTCTTGCGGTGTCATACAGGTGGGAGCAGATCCGCGATTATTTTGGCGCGGCGTGTATGGGCGTTCCGTTGCGCTACTCGGTCGAGTCCGAGCCGTTGGGCACCGGCGGTGCCATACAACAGGCCATGGAGTGCCTCGACGAAGGAGATGTCGTAGTGCTCAACGGCGACACGCTATTCCGGATCGATCTGCAAGCCATGTTGAAGCAGCACAGGGAAAGCAAGGCGCTGTTGACCCTGGCGGTGAAAAAGGTTGACGATGCGGCCCGGTTCGGGCGGCTGCTGGTCGACGACAACGGCAGCGTCAAAGCATTTCTGGAAAAACGAGATGGCGGTCCGGGCCTGATAAACGGCGGCGTGTATGTGATAAGCCAGGCACTATTCGCGATGAGCGCGCCGGGAGCCAGATTTTCATTTGAAAAGGAGCTACTCGAAGCCAGGGTAGACCAGATTCGCCCGCGAGCGTTTCTGTCCGATGCGTACTTCATAGATATTGGAATTCCCGCGGATTATGAACGCGCGCAGCGGGAGGTCGGTCGTGGCAAGTGTCCCAGCCGTGTTTCTTGACCGGGACGGGGTCATCAATAAGGAAGACGAATACGTACACCGGAGAGAGGATTTCCAGTTTATCGACGGTGTCTTCGAAGCCTGCCGGGCGGCGCAAAAGCTGGGATACAAGCTGGTTATCATAACCAACCAGGCGGGGATAGCGCGGGGCTTTTATTCCGAGGCAGACTTCCAAGCGCTCACCGAATGGATGCTGGAGCGGTTCTCCGAACAAGGCATAACGATCCACGGTGTCTATTTCTGCCCTCACCATCCCACCGCTGGTGTCGGTCACTATCTCAGGCAATGTGAGTGTCGCAAGCCTGCACCGGGCCTGATTAAACAGGCGGCTCGGGAGTTGAACATTGACCTCGGGCGTTCAGCCCTGGTTGGAGACAAGGTAAGCGATATTGAGGCTGGGGAGAGAGCCGGGGTTGGGACTTGTATACTTGTCCGGTCTGGGCACCCGCTGGCCGATGACGATGGTGTCCATGTTGCAAAAATAGCGGCGGATCTCCATAGTGCGATACGCTACCTTGGAGATCAGCTAGAGCACAAGCCTTGACTTTGGCGGGAAAAGTCAGCGGGAAATACCCGACGGTTTGTAGCGCGTGAGTCGGGGCGTCGCTGGCAAGTATGTGCAGATGTTCTTAACAGGAGCGCCTGCGATGGCGTGTTCGCATGCGCGATCAGGACGTGCAAGAACTCTCTTACACGACGTGGGCGCGATAGAGGTTGCCTTGTTCGCGAGCAGCCGTTCTGCCTCTGAAACGGCCAAGCTGTGCCTCAAATCTGGTCAGGAATAGTTGCTTGGCATACGCATATAGCATTTCGTCAATACGGCACAGCTCCTTGACCGCAGCCAAATCCTGTTCGGTGTAACGAGGCGCGATTCCAGACTGTCTGTAAACAGACAGGTTATCTTTTGGGGCCTGTTCCGGTAAGGGCAAGCCGAAGAGATCGCAGAATACGGCAACACTGGCATCAAACCATTCTGTGATGCCAAAGAACGCAATTTCTCTGAGGCGCTTCTGTGCAAGTAGCAAGTCCACCTTTGTTACTTCCCTGTCTCGGTGAATTGTGGACAAAAATTTCGCCTCGCGCGCCTCTATTTCGCCCGTTTCCGCTAATTCATAGAGTAGTTTCAAGTTGTTGTCTCGCCCTAAGACTCCGGTCTGAGGATTTCTAACCTGTCGTGAAAATACAGGGTGTTGCGCGAATTCACAAAGGCTTGCTACCTCTGACTTGAGCAATTCATGTTGCGGATGGTCTGAGCGAGTTTTGATATGCTGATAGGCAGATATCACGCGTTCCACAGGATTGCGTAAGAATGTGACAATATTGAGGGGCTTGGGCATCAACTCCTGCGCCGAATAATCGATGTGCCCAATAAACAATCGACATTGCGCTAAAGTCCCTCGGTCGATCTCCATCAAATCTTGATTGTAGTACGCTTTGCAGCGCATTTCCGGTGGGTAGAGTGTCTCAACGATTCGCGTGAAACTCGTGCCGGCCGTCTTGGCAATGTGAATGAAAAACAGCGCCGCGCTATTCGAGTTGTACCGGGTACTAGGGTGTTCCTGACTTGCAATGGGGATGGACATCATTCAGTGTGGCAACGGATAAACATTCCCCGACACTATAACACAGCCCAATACCTAATCAAGAAAGAGGCGCTGTGTGCCGCGTGCCACATGCGAGTGGTATTCCGCCTGATACTGCAATACCATCCGCGCCGCCCGTTCCCGGAACTCGGAGGAGTATCTGGTCGTCTCGTTCATAACTCCATCCTCTCAAGAAATGGAGTCTCCGGTAAACCTGGGGCGGTTCAGTTGCCTGCTCCGAATTTCGTTGGAGGGTCCGGTAGTCAACTGTCGGTTTTTTCGACTGTTATGCCGTGAGAGGCGACGTGGCATTCTCCTTAGCTTGGTATCTGGTGATCCAATCAGGCAAATCGATCTAAGCAGGTGCACTTCTCGGCTTCACTACCCAGACGTCCTGGAACAGGCCATTGGAAACGGGTGCCGGAATATGTTCGATGATGTCGAAACCGCGCAGCAGATGGTCCCGCATGTACTGCGGCGAGTGAAAGGCAGAAAACGTCTTCTTCCCTTCCCGGGTGCCGCCGCGCACTACCAGTTCACCCTCGTCGTAGCGCCGCAGCTCGTCGGGCTGCAGGATGCTGCGGTAATGGTCACCCTGGGCAGTAGGATTATCAGTCCGCCAGGCTTGACCACACGCGACAGCTCCGCGATCCAGGCGTCGTGCATGCGCTCTGAAAGGTGCGTGAATACCGACAGGCAGTACAGGCAATCGAACTCGTTGTCCATGAGCGGCAGCGGCGGCTGCAGCCGGTTGGCGACAAACTCCACTTCCTGGATGTGTGCCTTGCACCACGCGACTGTGCGGTGATTGTAGTCGGTGCCGACGATGCGTTTGACCGGGTAGTCGAGCAACGCGGGCAGGTGGCGGATGATGCGCCCGGGCCCGCAGCCCCATTCGCAGACGGCAATCGCTTGCCCGGGGTGATGGCGGGATATGAGGTCGGCGAACAACCGTGCGTGATCCAGGCCTGATTGCAGGTAGTAGGCCCAGGACAGATGCCCGTACGCGTCGTACGCCAGGGCGGCCGGCGGCAGTTCGAAGCCGGGGTGTTGCTGCTTGAACTGGCGGTTTTCGCTGCGGCGCCGATGTATTTCCAGCGGCAAACGCATGGCTTCGGCCACATCCAGCAGGTGCAGGCGTCTTAGGATACCGCTCATTTGTCGTCCGAATAGCATTCAGTCGTGTGTTGTGGCTCGGTGCCCGCGGTCTGTTATGCCCGGATTGCCGGTATGCGGGAAAGGCTTACCGCCCGTACCTTCCTCAGCAGTCCGTGAAAATCGGGCATCAGCGCAGGGATACACGCTGCCGCAGGGCGTTCAATGGTATCATCATCCGCTTGACGGAGCCCCGCCGGGTACCGGTGGGCAGGGTGAATGGTAGCAAAAGTCAGTGTAATTCTATCCAGCTTCAACGGCGCTCGCTATCTTCGCGAGCAGCTGGACAGCCTTTTGGGTCAGAGCTACGCGAATCTACTGATCCAGGTGCGTGACGATGGCTCGTCCGACGGGACCCGTGCCATTCTGCAGGAGTATGCGGCGCGACACGCCAATATCACCGTAAGCTTCGGCGAGCGTCTCGGCATCGCGGGCAGCTTTTTCCAGCTGTTGGAGCAAGCCGCAGACGGTAGCGAGTATTTTGCCTTCTGCGACCAGGATGATGTCTGGTACCCGGACAAGATCGAGCGCGCGGTCTCCCGCCTTTCGGCGCTTCAACCGGGTATACCGGCGCTGTACTGTTCGCGGCTCGAATACGTTGATGCCGACCTGAACCATCTCAGGTTTTCGCGCATACCGGGGAGGGGGCTGTCGTTCGGCAGCGCGCTGGTCGAGAACAGCGCCACGGGCTGCACAGTGGTCATGAATCGCGCTGCCCGGGACCTGATCGTGCGCGCTCCCCCCGGCCACTGCATTATGCATGACTGGTGGTGTTACCTGGTGGTCGCGGCGTTCGGCGTGGTGATTTACGATGAGTCGCCCGGGTTGAAATACCGCCTGCACGCGGGAAATGATACCGGCGCGGCCGTGTCGTTCGTCGACGACTTTGCCCGCCGCGCGCGGAGATTCTGGACCAACCGGCATGATTCGTTCAGAATCCATGCCCAGGCGCGGGCGTTCGCCCAGCTTTATGCAGACCGGCTCGCGAATGACAAACGGCGCCTGCTCGACCGCTTCCTTGCATCGAAACGATCCGGTGTCGACCGGATTCGCTTTGCGCTCAGCCCGGGGCTGCATCGCCAGACGCGCCTGGACGATGCTATATTGCGCGTTTTGATTGTACTGGGCTGGTATTAGCACGCTCCAGTTCAAGGGGTGTTCGTGATACGCGACTTGGCGCCGGTTTCGATATCAGTATGCGAAAAGAGCTCAGTATTCTCTATCTGGTAACGGAGGACTGGTATTTCTGTCTGCACCGTCTGCCTATTGCGCGTGCCGCACGAGACGCCGGGTTCCGGGTCCTGGTGGCGACCCAGGTCGACGCCCACGGCGCGGTTATCGAAAAAGAGGGGTTTCGAGCTCATTCCGATGCGCTGGGAGCGTGGTTCGCTGAATCCCTTGCATGCACTGTCCGAATTACGGCAGATCGTGGCCATCTACCGGAGCCGGCAACCGGATCTGGTACATCACGTCGCGCTCAAACCAAGCCTGCTGGGCAGCGTTGCTTCGGTCATCGCAGGCCGATCACCGGTGGTCAATAATCTGGCCGGACTTGGTCAGGCGTTCTCCGCGCACGGTATTTCGGCGAGCGCAATTAGGCCGGTTGATCGCGGCGTTCAAGCTGCTCTTCAGTCGTTCCCGCACCTGTACGATCGTCGAGAATTCTGATGATCAGGCATTTCTGACCGGCAAGGTCGGGTTGGCGCGCGATTCGGTTGCCCTGATTCGCGGCATCGGTGTCGATGAACCACGCTTTATGCCCGGAGACGAACCCGAGGGTGACGCGACAGTTGTCACCATGGTTTCGCGCCTGCTGTGGCCTAAGGGTGTGCAGGAACTGGTTGACGCCGGTGCGATACTGCGGGAGCGTGGAATTCGGGTAAAGATCAGCTGGTGGGCATGCCCGATCCGACCAGCCGCGTGTCGGTCACCGAAACAGAACTGCGCCAGTGGGATGCCGACGGGGCCGTGGAGTGGCTCGGCCATCGCGAGGATATCCCCGATATCTGGCGGGATTCCAATATCGCGATTTTGCCGTCCTAGTATCGCGAGGGCATTCCGCGCAGCCTGCTGGAGGCGGCGGCCTGCGGGCGCGCAATCGTTACCACGGATATGCCCGGCTGCCGGGAGATTGTCCGCCACGGTGACAATGGACTGCTGGTGCCGCCCCGCGATGCGGGCGCTATTGCCGATGCGATAACACAGCTGGCGTCAGATCCGGCCTTGCGCAAGCGTATGGGCGCAGCGGGACGCAAGCTGGTCGAAAGCGAGTTTTCGGAACGGTATGCCACTGAGCAGACTCTGGCGGTGTACCGGACCCTGGTTGAAAACGCGGGGCGCCGGTAGTGGTGCCGGAGTCACCCGGCAGCATTTGCCTGCTGCGACCCACAGTTGCAAAGTGGCCCCGGTTTGCCAGAGAGCAGCAAGAGTGTCTGAGGCTGACGATGAATGCGAGGACTCGAAACTTGACCGTTCCTGAATCTCCAAGGCCGCTGCGATACAGGGCCTGTTGAGTCTCGACGCCAGGTCCGCCAGCTGATGCTCGTACAGCATAGTGTTCTGTATTTCCTGGGCCGCATCATACCGGCGGCCGTTGGCGTATTGGCTTTGGCGCTATACACCCGGCTGTTGACACCCGACCAGTACGGGATATATGCGCTTGTCATCGCCGCAATGAGTATTATCAATGCTGTTTTTTTCCACTGGCTGAGCCTGAGTCTCGGAAGATTTCTGCCGGTCCGCGACAGTGACCCCGAGGCGCTGTTTGCCACTGCCTTACTGGCGCTGACAATACTGATTCTTTGTACCGGTGCTGCGGGAGCCACGGCAGCCTGGTTGTGGCCAGAGCCGCGTTTACGCGGATTCGTTCTTCTGGCTGTGATTCTTGCCTGGGGACAGGCCTGGTTCGACCTGAATCTGAGCATCGCGAACGCCCGTTTGGCGCCGGTTCGCTATGGATTGTTATCCTCCGTCAAGGCGCTGGTCGCATTGGGTGCCGGGCTATTGCTCCTGCACCTGGGGCTGGGCGTCGCAGGCGTTCTCGCCGGCCTGCTGACCGGCTTGCTGGGTGCATCACTGCTGGGATGGCGGTGCTGGCGGGGGTGTTCGCTACTGGGCGGCAGCGTAGAGGTCATGAAAAGCTTCATCGCCTACGGCGGGCCGCTGACTATAACGTTTCTCCTGGTCCTGGTCGTCGATGTCTCGGACAGATTCTTTCTCGCCTGGTTGCTCGATGCCGAAGCCGTGGGCGGCTATGCAGCGGCATATGATCTGACCCAGCAGTCCCTTGGTTTGCTCGCCGGAGTGATACATCTTGCGGCCTTTCCGCTCGCGGTGCGCGCGCTTGAAGAAAGAGGTGCTGACGCGGCGAGGAAGCAACTCAGTCAGAACGGCTACCTGTTGCTCGCTGTTGTGGTCCCGGCTACGCTGGGTATCGTCATGCTGGCCAACAGCATCTCATCGCTGGTCCTGGGCGAGGAATTTCGCGAGGCGGGGGCAGCGATAATGGGCTGGATCGCGATCGCGGTGCTGGTCGGTTCGTGCAAGTCGTTCTATCTTGATTACAGCTTCCAGTTGGGCCGAAAGATGCGTCTCCAGGTCTGGACGGTGGTCGTAGCCGCCGCCGTCAATGTTTTCTTGAATCTGCTTTGGATACCTGTTTATGGTATAGAGGGCGCTGCTTTCGCAACCATAGCGGCATTGGTCGCCGGCTTTGTATCAAGTGCGTATCTGGGCAGAAGAGTTTCGCACTGCCTTTTCCTGAAGGGATCGGAAAAATACTGGTCGCATCGGGTGCGATGGGGATCGTGTTGTGGCCAACGCTTGCATGGGAGAGCCCCGTAGCTTTGGGTTTTCAGGTGATTATGGGGGCAACGGTCTATCTGTTCGTTCTTGCCGTTCTAGACCGGGGTCAATGTTCTCTGACCAGGATGTTTCGGGTTCGGTCACCCGGTGACATACCGTAACAGAGAAGACCGATGATTTATCTGGTCATAATCCTGCTGTTGTTACTGCTGGCCGTAAATTGGACTATCTCAGGCAGTTTGCTCTATCCGCCGTGCGTTTACACGTCGGTCTGGTTACTGAGTCTGACGGCGCTGGCAATGTCGGGCGACACATTTTACCCGGTTGTCCCAGAGGCGCTGATGGTTTATCTGACAGGCGCCTTAGCGTTCAGTCTTGGTGGGCTCGTGACACTTTCTCTTCGATCCAGGGCCTTGCCCGTTGCATACTCGCCGCGGCGAGTTCGGCAGGCGCGAGCGGGGCTTGATATGGCACTCGTAGTCGTGCTGATCGGGCTACCTTTCTACGTGCGGGATATCATGGGGAGCTTCGATATCTTCGATGTGCGGTTCTTGCCGCAGTTGCGTAGAGCGGCGCTAGAGGAAGCAGAATCGAGTGAGCGAGCGTTCAGCCTGTTACGTAACTGGTAGTGCTGGCGCAGTTTGTTGCCTGGCGATGCATTACGAGAATGACGGAACTCCGGCCAGAAGATGGCGATGCTATTTGGCGATTCTGCTTGCGGTTGTTTACGGGGCATTAACGGGATCCAAGGGGCTGGCTGTTACTCTGGTGCTGAGTCTTATGTTTCTATCGTTTATGCAGCGCGGAACCGTGCGTTTCGCTGCGTTGGCGTGGGTTGTCAGTGTCGGTGTTGTCTGTATTCGCGCGGAGGCTGTCTGCTGGTTAATTATATCGACTTGGATGCAGGCCTGTCGCTTGATACAGTACTTGCGTTCTTGGCAGAGACAGTTCAGGAATACTGGCTGGGTGGATTGGTTGCGTTTAATCGCGTTATGGAGATGCCAGCAAAGTCTGGAGTCGGTACAGACCTTAAGCCGGTTTTTTCTCGAGACCGCTAATGCTCTGGGTGGCAGATTTGAGATACCATCCATTCACGCCGAGTATACGCCATGTCTCCGTGTCCAAGGAGACGAACACTACACCATCTATTTTTCGTACTTTAAGGACTCGGCTGGCCTGGCTTAATAATGGGAATGTCGGTGCTCGGCGCTGCGTTTCGTGGGTTTATTGTGCAGCGCCTTTGACAGACGGGTTATCGCTCTTTTTCGCGGGCGATGGCGACTCGTGCTTAGTTTTAACGCCGAACATTTTGTGCTTAGGTTGAATTTCTTCATCAAGATGTGGGTTTTCCTTTATCTCGTTTATTACATTGTCGGACGACTTTCCGTGCGTCATCACCGACCGCGCACAGAGATTTACGCATGCTTAAGGTTGCGGCTTTTACTGGGGGGAGCAATATCCCCGGTACCCGGTTTCGCGTTAGACAGTATATAGAACCGCTGAGACTTGAGGGCGTAGAGGTCGACGAATTCACTGCGCCGCTGGGGGCCTATCCGCCCGCGAACCGGTTGTTGCGACCGGTTTGGGGTGTTGCGTCGCTCGCCAGTCGCATGCCTGCCCTTGTGAAATCGTATCGCTACGATCTCACGCTGTTGCAGCGCGAACTGATATCTACGCTTGCGACATTGGAGTCAGCTAGTAAAGCGCCGAGAATATTTGATGTCGATGATGCAATCTGGCTATATCGGGAGGGAAAAGCCGCAACACGGATCGCGCAAAAATGCCAGGCAGTGATCTGCGGAAATGGCTTTCTGGCACAACATTTCAGCCGCTGGAATTCGCGCGTCACAGTTATACCGACCGCTGTTGATACCGAGCGCTTCCTCCCGACGACGACGCGAAATACGACCGGCAGGACTGTAATCGGTTGGATAGGTACTAGTGGTAACTTCAAGTATTTGTATCAGATTGAGCAAGCACTGGCCGCGGTTCTTGAAAAGACCCCGGGGACAGTCCTGCTGATCGTTTCGGATGCCAGGCCAAATTTTTCTCTGCTCGAGCCTGACAGGGTCGAGTTTCGCTCCTGGTCGGTGGAGGGTGAAGTGCGCGCGATTCAGCAGATGTCCGTCGGCATTATGCCGCTGGACAACTCAGAGTGGGCGCGCGGTAAATGCAGTTTCAAGATGCTGCAGTACATGGCTTGTGGACTCCCCGTCGTGGTGTCCCCGGTCGGAATGAATGCAGAAGTATTAGCGATCGGGGCGGCCGGCATCGGAGCATGCACAAATGATGATTGGGTTGATGCGCTGCTTGGCTTGCTAACGAATGAGGATGCGCGGACAAGGATGGGAAGCGCGGGACGACAGATCGTGATGGAGCATTATAGTGTTAGGGTAATCGCTCCGCGCCTTGCGAGCTTTCTACGGGAGCGGGTCGCGTGAAAGTGCTGCATATTATCACGGGCCTCGAAACCGGGGGAGCGGAGATAATGCTCAGCAAGCTCCTGGCGGCGACCAATCGGACCGGGTTCACAGCCGAAGTGGTTTCGTTGACTAATATAGGGCCGGTGGGAGAGGCGATACGATCGCTGGGGGTCCCTGTGCGCGCCCTGGGGATGCGCCGCGGAGTTCCAAACCCTGTCGCTGTAATCAGGCTTGCGTGGTGGATAAACCAAACGAGACCGGAGGTCATCCAAACCTGGATGTATCATGCGAATCTGATTGGCGGCATTGCGGCCAGGCTTGTCGGTGACATACCGGTAGCCTGGGGCATACGTCAGAGCCATCTGGATCCAGGACGCACCAAGCGCAGAACACTGTGGACGGCAAAAGTTGGTGCGCGCCTGTCGCGGCGCGTACCTCAGTATATCGTTTGCTGTTCGCAAGCGTCACTTCCTCTGCATGAGTCGCTGGGTTACGCGGCAGAAAAAATGATCGTGATTCCCAATGGATTCGATCTTGACCTGTACTCGCCCGATGCACAGGCTCGAGCCAGCGTCAGGGAAGAACTGCGGATACCAGATTCTGCGCTAGTTATCGGGCTAGTGGCGCGATTTGATCCGCACAAGGATCACAGAAATTTCATATTGGCGGCAGGTCGACTGAGCGGCGTGGTGAAAAATGTGAGTTTCTTACTCTGCGGGGAGGGTGCCACTTGGGATAATACCGAGCTATCGGGTTGGATTGATGAGGTCGGCCTACGGAGGTGGTTTCACTTGGTCGGACAACGATCAGACGTCCCGCGAATTACCGCGGCGCTGGATATTGCGTCGTCCTCTTCCTGTGGCGAAGGGTTTCCGAACGTAATTGGGGAAGCCATGGCGTGTTCAGTGCCCTGTGTGGTAACGGACGTGGGGGATTCCGGATTTATCGTGGGAGAGACCGGAAGAGTTGTTCCGCCGCGGGATCCTGCAGCCCTGGCTGCCGCATGGGAGGAATTGATTGAACAGGGCAAGGATGGACGTCGCGCACTGGGCTCAGCGGCACGTCGACGCATAGCGGAGCACTTCAGTGTGAGCGCCATCGCGCGATCCTACGAAACGTTGTACCGAGATATGGCGCGATCATGTGCGGAATAGCGGGATTCATTGATTCAGCACACCAGTGCACTGCCGAGTCAATGCGAGCGGTGGCGCACCAGATGGGGGAGGCGCTGCAGCATCGAGGACCGGACGACGAAGGGGTATGGGTGGATGAGCGCGCCGGTGTCGCATTCGCTCACCGTAGACTTTCCGTACTCGATTTGTCTGCGGACGGGCATCAGCCGATGGTTTCGCTAGGTGGACGATATGTTATTAGCTACAACGGCGAGATCTATAATTTCCGCGCGATGCGCCGAGAGCTGGAGAAGAAGCGCTATTCGTTCAAGGGCCACTCAGACACGGAAGTCCTGTTGGCGGCAATCGAAGCCTGGGGCGTCGAGCCTGCAATGGCCAGGACCGTGGGCATGTTTGCCTTCGCGCTATGGGATAGGCAAGACGGGGTCCTTACGCTGGCACGCGATCGTCTCGGCGAAAAACCACTCTATTACGGCTGGCATGGGCGTGCATTCCTGTTTGGCTCGGAACTCAAGGCACTGAAGCAGTATACGGGCTGGAGCGCGGAACTTGATCGTGATGCGCTGGTGTTTTACCTGCGCCACAATTACATTCCCGCGCCGTATTCAATCTATCGCGGAATTTACAAGCTCCTTCCGGGAACCCTGTTGCAGATGACTGTCGATTCCCGGCCAGATGTTGTCCCTGACCCGCGCCCCTTTTGGAGGCTGAGCGAGCGTGCTCAGTTCGCGAAGACGCATCCGTTTACGGGGTCTTCCGATGCGTGTGTCGACAGCCTGGATGCGCTCTTGCGGCGCGCTGTGGGAGAAAGGATGGTTTCGGATGTACCACTCGGAGGTTTCTTGTCGGGTGGCATTGATTCGTCAACTATCGTAGCGCTGATGCAGGCGCAGAATACTCAGCCAATCAAGACTTTTGCCATAGGCTTTCAGGAAACGGGCTACGATGAGGCGCAATATGCCAGGCTGGTAGCCAAGCATTTAGGAACCGAGCATACGGAACTCTACGTTACGCCTCGGCAGGCGTTGGACGTGATCCCGCATCTTCCGACTCTGTATGATGAACCGTTTTCTGACGCGTCGCAGATTCCCAGTTACCTGTTGGCGAAGATGACGCAGAACCAGGTCACTGTTGCGCTTTCCGGGGATGGCGGTGATGAACTGTTTGCAGGCTACACTCGGTACTTCTGGCTCCACCTGATCAGGCGCAGGCTCGAGCGGATTCCGCTCCCGATGCGCAGGACGTTGGCGCGGGGTATACAGGCAGTCTCGCCATCGGCATGGAATAGCGTGTTTTCAGTTCTGTCACCCGTGCTTCCGGGCTGGGGCAAGGTGCCGTTGCCGGGCGACAAGTTGCATAAGCTGGCCGGAATCGTAGCGCTGAGGAACTCGAGTCAGATGTATAGGGGGCTATTATCGCAATGGCCGCACCCGGAAGAAGCTGTGTTGAACGGTTGCGAGCCGGTGACGCCGTTGAGCCGGGAAGATGCCAATCCGGATCTGCCGGAACTGTTCGAGTTCATGATGAGTCTTGATCTGGCCACCTATCTTCCCGACGACATTCTGGTCAAGCTCGATCGGGCTGCCATGGGTGTGGGCCTGGAAACACGGGCACCCTTCCTGGATCACCGTGTGGTGGAATTTGCATTGAGTATACCGCTGTCCATGAAGGTTCGGGCTGGACATGGCAAGTGGATTCTCAGACAGGTGCTTAAACGCTATGTTCCCGATACGTTGACGGAACGGCCCAAGATGGGCTTCGGAGTTCCCGTTGGCGCATGGCTCAGGGGACCGTTGCGAGATTGGGCGGAAGCGTTGCTGACTGAGCCCCGTCTTCGGAACGAAGGTGTGTTTGACCCGGTGCCGATTCGCAAGAAATGGGCGGAGCACCTGTCCGGCACCCGGAACTGGCAGTATGCTCTATGGAACGTGCTGGTGTTTCAGGCATGGCTGGATGTGGAGCGGCAGTCAGCGTGAAGCCGCATATTCCGTGGTGGGCGAAAATACTCGCTAAGTTGGCGTTATCCCGTGTGGGTCTCCAGTATACAAGCTGGCGCCGACTGGGTGTTTTTCGGCATGGGGAAATGACTGACGCGAGGTACGCATTGTCAGTGTTTGAAAAGCACTTCAGCAGGGTTGAGTTCACTAACAAGCAAGGTGGGTTCACAGCGCTCGAACTGGGCCCTGGGGATTCGCTCGCGTCCGCCGTTATAGCTCGAGCTTTCGGTGCTAAGGCGTGTTATCTGGTCGATAGCGCAAACTTTGCATCAAAAGAGGTGCATATCTACCGCGATGTCGTGGCATTACTGGAGCGGAAAGGGTTCAAACCTGAGCGTATTCCGGAAGGTGCCGATTGTGACGCCATACTTGGACAGTCCGGTGGAGTTTACCTTACTCAGGGACTCGCGTCTTTGCATCGGCTCGCCGACGCGTCAGTAGACTACATTTGGTCACAAGCCGTATTGGAGCATATCCGTTTAAAGGAATTCGATGCAACACTGGTGGAGTTGAGACGGATTCTACGACCCGGTGGCGCTTGTTCGCACCGGATAGATCTACAGGATCATCTGAGCGGTTCGCTCAATAATCTACGTTTCTCGGAGACTGTCTGGGAAGCCGACTGGATGGCAATGTCCGGATTTTATACTAACCGCATCCGCTATGCAGGTATGCTTGAGCGGTTCGAACGAGCGGGGTTTTCGTGTCAGGTCATTCACGTGGATCGATGGAACAAACTGCCATTGTCCAAGGCAAGAATGACAGAGTCATTCAGTGCTCTGAGCGATAATGAGCTGCTGATCAATGGGTTTGATGTAGTGTTGACTCCACGTGCGGCTTAGGAAAGTGTGTGACGGGCGCATACGATGCGGAAGAATACCTGGCGTTTGCAACGTTAGAGGTATATTCGCGGATGCTGAGTGAACCACGGATTTCGTGATGAACCATGCTCTGGTGTCCGGCGCCTCAGGGTTCATAGGGCGACTCCTCTGTTCGTCACTGTCCGCTCAGGGATGTCGGGTAACCGTTCTGTCGCGATCACAGCCGGCCGATGGTAGGAGCATCTTGATTCCTTGGAATCTGCAGGGTTCGAGTGCTCCGGAGTTGCCGGCTGCAGACGTTTGCTTTCACCTGGCCGGCAAGGCCCATGCGCTGAGCGAAACCCGCCAGGACGAAGCGGCGTATTTCAGCATCAACACCGACGGGACACGCAAGCTGCTGGAGTCCTGCCGGGCGGCCGGCGTGCGGCGCTTCGTGTTTTTCAGCAGCGTCAAGGCGATGGGCGAGGGCGGTGCCGAGGCCCAGGACGAGTCCGCTGAATGCCGTCCGGAGACCCCGTACGGGGCCAGCAAGCGGGAAGCCGAACGTCTGGTGCTGGAAGGCGGGTACGTGCCTGAACCGGTGGTGCTGCGCCTGAGCATGGTCTATGGCCCGACCCGCCGCGGCAACCTGCCGCGCATGATCGAAGCGGTCGCGCGAGGCCGGTTTCCGCCCCTGCCGGAAACCGGCAATCGACGCTCCATGGTGCACGTGGAGGATGTGGTGGAGGCAGCCTTGCTGGCGGCTCGGCATCCGCGCGCCGCCGGACAGACCTATATTGTCACGGACGGGCGCGGCTACTCGACGCGTCAGATCCATGCATGGATTTGCGATGCGCTGGGTAAACCCCGGCCCGGGTGGACGCTGCCGCTTGGCGTGCTGCAGATGGTCGCCCGCCTGGGGGATGGCGTCGGTGCTCTGCGGCAGCGGCGCTTCGCGTTCGATTCGCAAGCGCTCGACAAGCTGGTCGGTGCGGCGCTGTATTCGTCGGCCAGGATCGAACGTGAACTGGGTTTTCAACCGCAACGCGATCTGCGCGCCGCGCTGCCGGAAATAGTGGCGTTTCTGGGTCTCGAGTAACCGCGTTTCGGTTAAGCTGGTGCCCATGGCGAAACGAGCCTTCGATATTGTGCTTGCGGCCCTGTTGCTGGCGATATTCGCGCTTCCGATGGTCGTGATCGCTATCGCTGTGCGGCTGACCTCCCCTGGGCCGGCGCTGTACTGGTCGCAGCGGGTGGGGCGCGGCAACGCGATGTTCAACATGCCGAAATTCCGCACCATGGCTATCGGTACGCCGGCCTTGGCCACCCACCTGATGGGGGATCCGGATGCCTTCCTGACCCCGATCGGCAGTTTTCTGCGCCGATCCAGCCTGGATGAACTGCCGCAGCTATGGAGCATTCTGCTCGGGCATATGAGTTTTGTCGGACCGCGGCCGGCGCTGTTCAATCAGGATGACCTGATCGCTCTGCGTGCCAGGGCGGGTGTAGACGCTCTGCTGCCGGGCTTGACTGGCTGGGCCCAGGTCAACGGACGGGATGAGCTTACGATCGAGGAGAAAGTGAAGTTCGACGAGGAATATCTGCGGAAACGCTCCTTCTGGGTTGATCTGAGAATTATATTCATTACGCGTCAGAAAGGTTTTCCGTCCCCATGGCGTATCGCACTGAGCTTCCGGTTGGGCTCTGGCTGTGCGGGCCATGTTTGTAAATTCCCAAATACCCGATAGAATGCAGGACCATGAAGCCTATGCCGCCGATTGGCAAGGACGCTAGGTTGAATGTCTAGACCTACTAGATCTAACAGGGGGGTGTCAGCGGCGGGTTCGCAGACAAACTAGCACTCGGGTGGGGAGCGAGCGTGCGCAGGTGATAAGAAGGATAATAAATAACAGGTCGTTGGCGATCTTTCACGATCTGGTGATGATCCCTGTGGCATGGCTGGGCGCGTATTGGCTGCGTTTCAACATGGGGTCGATTCCCGAGCAGTTTCTCCATGCGGCCCTGCAGGCCCTGGTGATAGTCGCGATTGTCCAGGCTGTCGCATTTCGCTTTTTCGGTCTCTACCTCGGTGTGTGGCGGTTTGCGTCCCTGCCTGACCTGATTCGTATTCTCAAGGCGATCCTGGTCGGCGCGGCGGCATCAGCCGTGCTGTTGTTTCTGACGACGCGCATGGAAGGCGTTCCACGTTCGATACTCCCGCTCTACGTCCTGTTGCTGGTATCGTTGCTCGGCGGCGCCCGGCTGTTTGTGCGCTGGTCCAAGGACCACCGCATCCACAACGGCGACGGCAAGCGGGTATTGATCGTCGGTGCCGGCCAATCGGCCGAGATGCTGGTCAGGGATCTGTTGCGCTCCAGGGACGAGGTGTACGAACCGGTTGGCTTCGTCGACGACGCACCTGGTAGACAGGGGCGAGAGATCCACGGCGTGCGCGTTCTGGGTTCCTGCGAGGAAATCACCGACTTTGTCGAAAGACTGGACGTGGATTTCATTGTGTTGGCCGTTCCCTCGGCCAGCGCCGCGCAGATGCGACGCCTGGTCGGTTTGTGCAACAAGGCCGGGGTGCCTTTCCGAACCCTGCCGCCTATGGACCAGTTGATGGCAGGCCAGGTGACGGTGAATAAGCTGCGCGAGGTCTCCATCGATGATTTGCTGGGTAGAGAGCCGGTGTCGCTGGACTGGCAGGCGGTTGCCTCCGGGCTGCGCGGGAGACGGGTTCTGGTGACCGGCGCCGGAGGCTCGATCGGCTCCGAGCTGTGCCGGCAGATCGCAGAGCTCAAACCCGATCAGATTGCTCTGGTGGACAACAGCGAGTTCAACCTGTACGCCATCGAGGCGGAGCTGCGGAGAAAGTTTCGCGGTCTGAAGATCAGGCGATCCCTGGCGAGCGTCGTGGACCAGCCGGCGATGGAGAAATTTGTCGAGCGCGTCAGGCCGGAGATCATTTTCCACGCCGCAGCCTACAAGCACGTACCGATGCTGGAAGACAAGGTTCGGGACGCGGTGCAGAACAATATCCTGGGTACCAAGCAGATGGCGGAAATCGCGGATCGCCATGGCTGCAAGGCGTTCGTCATGATTTCCACGGACAAGGCGGTAAACCCCGCCAACGTCATGGGGGCCAGCAAGCGGGCGGCTGAAATCTTCTGTCAGAATCTGGACCGGCGCTCGACAACACGTTTCATTACGGTGCGCTTCGGCAATGTGCTGGGATCGGCGGGCAGCGTGGTGCCACTGTTCAACGAACAGATTAAATCTGGTGGCCCCGTGACGGTTACTCATAGAGAAATAACAAGATATTTCATGACGATACCGGAATCTTGTCAGCTTATACTTCAAGCAAGCGTCATGGGCCGAGGCGGCGAGATATTTGTTCTGGACATGGGCGAACCGATCAAGATTTCCTTCCTGGCAGAGCAGATGATCCGCCTGTCCGGTAAAGTTCCCGGTGAAGATATCGAAATCATTTATACTGGTCTGCGTCCTGGAGAGAAGCTCTTCGAAGAGCTGTTTCATGAAAAAGAGGCGCTGCAAAGCACTCGCCACAGCAAGATTCTGCTGGCCCGATACCGGAAGGTTGAGTGGGGGTACTTGAACGATGTTATGGAGCAGATGCACGGTGCGTGCGCCGACTACGATGAAACCCGGCTGCAGATTCTGCTGAAGGACCTGGTTCCGGAATGGAGCGGTGTCACACCCGAACTGGAGCAGGCCGCGGTCATACAGAGAAATGAAGGGTCGGTGGTTGCCTTGCCCAGTCGGCCCATATTGCACTGAGAGGGAAGCCAATGAGCAAGATCCAAATCAAAAAGGCTGTTTTTCCGGTCGCGGGTTTGGGGACCCGCTTTCTGCCTGCCACCAAGGCCAATCCCAAGGAGATGCTGCCGGTCGTTGACAAACCGCTGATCCAGTACGCAGCGGAAGAAGCGATAGCAGCCGGCGTCGATGAGCTTATATTCGTAACCAGCAGCAGCAAGCGGGCAATCGAGGATCATTTCGACAAGAACTTCGAAATGGAAACCGAGCTGGAGCGCAAGGGCAAGACAGAGCTTCTGGAACTGGTGCGCAACGTGGTCCCCAAGGGCGTCTCCTGCGTCTACGTGCGCCAGCCCGAGGCGCTGGGGCTCGGGCACGCGGTGTTGTGTGCTAAACCTGTGGTCGGTAACGAGCCATTCGCGGTTATTCTGGCTGACGACCTCATCGACGGGTTCGATCAGCCGTGCATGAAACAGATGGCCCAGGCTTTCGAATACAACCGCTGTAGCGTGCTCGGTGTGGAGCAAGTGCCACGCGAGTACACCGAGAAATACGGCATCGTTTCGTCGGATCCGATCACTGAAGGCCTGAGCCGGATCAGCACTATTGTCGAGAAGCCCAAGCCCGAGGATGCGCCGACCACGCTCGCGGTGGTGGGGCGCTACATATTGACCCCGCGTATTTTCGAACTGCTGGAATCCACGCCGCGCGGTGCCGGTGGCGAAATCCAGTTGACCGATGGCATTGCCGCACTGCTGAGAGAAGAGCAGGTGCTCGCCTACCAGTTCAAGGGCAAGCGCTACGACTGCGGCAGCAAACTCGGCTACCTCAAGGCGAGTATCGATTTCGCGCTCAAGCACGAAGAGTTGGCGGAGGATTTCGTGTCGTATCTGCGCAAACGCTTCGGCGAGAACGGCGGGAAAATCGAAAAGATGCCCAAACGGGCGTGACGCTTTGCGCTGATACAGCGGGTAGAGCGAAAGGGGCAGCGTAGCGTCTGTCCCTTTTTCTGTGTACGCGGGTATGAAATTCTGACTGGCGTGAACCTCGTAAGTGCGAATCCCCTTCTGGTGGATGCAGGCGTGTCGTCAACGCCGCCCGCCGTGCGCGGATTCCCGACCGGGAGAAGCTGCTCGCCCGCGACAGTGCTTCGCTTGCTGGATGTTCCCGGGCAGACTGAAACAGCGTTGTTGACGGCCGAACTTGTACCGGTTCAGCGTTGGCGCCAAACAGACCTTTCTGCGCACCAGTCGGTCGCTTGCCACACCATCCCGACCGGCGAGCTTCTCTGAAATTTTCATCGGAATGAAGGCTTAGCTGCTTCCAGCCCGCCGTCTGGCGAGCCTGGCACGCGTTCTGCGTACTCCCGAACGTCGGGGAAATCGCAACCAGCGGAACCGGATATGCCAGCAGTCTACGAAAGTTCTTATGATCTCGGAGCCGACCCGTTTGGGCTGAGTCCCGATGCCCGCTTATCGTTCGGACATCCGGGCTACCGGCGGGCACGCGCCTACATGCGTTATGCGCTGCGGCGGGCCGAAGGTTTTGCCGTCCTTACGGGGGCGCCCGGTACGGGCAAGACGACCCTCGTCAATGACCTGCTCGCACAAAACGTCGATGCGCGCAGCAAGGTTATATCACTGCCAGGCGCACGCCTCGGCGCCCGGGACCTGCGCCACCTGGTCGCCACGAGCCTGGACGCCTGCTCCGAGCACTCCAACCAGGCCGCTTTACTGTGGCAGATCGAGCGTGCGTTGATCCGGCGCCAAGGCAAGCGGCAGCGTGTTGTGCTGATTGTGGACGAGGCGCATGACCTCTCGGTTCGTGTTCTGGAGGAGTTGCGTCTGTTGGCCGACCTGCAGCATCGAGGCCGCCTGATGCTACAGGTTCTCCTGGTCGGACAGGAGCCACTGCTCGAACTGATCCGGGCGCCGGGCATGGAGCATTTCCGCCAGCGGATCATCGCGGCGGCTCACCTGGAGGCGCTGTCCGTTGCGGAGACAGCGGATTATATCGCCTATCGCTTGTGGCGCGCGGGATGGCACCACGGCCCCGACATAACGCCCGGTGCCGTAGCGTCGGTCCACGATTTCAGCGCCGGAATTCCGCGGCGGATCAATCTCATCAGCAGTCGTCTGCTGGTTCTGGGCGCGGTGGAACGCAAGCGCATACTGGACCGGGACGATGTCGAAACGCTGGTCGCCGCCCTCAAGCAGGAGATGCGGTTCGAGGATCCCGGCTTGCGTCCGCGACCCGCTGCGGAGCGCGACCCAAGGGCGACCAGAAGCACCCCAGCGATCAACAGAACGCGGCGGGAGTGCACCCTTCGGTGCGGTCTGATAAAGCGTCCGAGCCACCGGCTGCGGCACTGTCCCCTGAAATGTTTGTTGCTGAGCTGGACGACAGGTCCGGTGCGAATCTTGGCATCACGCCGCGGGAGTCGCAGCCCGCGCGTGTTGCGTCTTCCAGTTCCTGCCGGCCGCCGTACCCGTCGACAAAGCAAGCCGGGCCTGATACGGATCTTACCGCCATGCGTGCTTACTGGAACACTGATCCGCAGGGTAACAGCGCGAGCAGGACGAAGGACAATCGGGCGCCCGCGGCGCTCAAAGACCTCAGTGGCTACACCGGGCAGGCAATTCACCTGCTGTCCGGTTCTCGCACAAAGATCGGCAGACACACCAGCAACGCCGACAATACGGCTGGCCCGGGCATTGCCCTCAAATGCCTGTGCGTGAGTCGAAGTCACGCCCTCATCGAACGTCAGGATCGCAGTTACTGGATTACCGATCTGGGCAGCGTTAACGGAACCTATGTCAACAATGAACGAGTCGCGGGGCAGCGATGCCTGCGCAATGGTGACACCGTGCGCGTTGCGCGCTACGAGTTCGAGTTCACCAGCGCATCCGATTTGCTGCGTTCTGCGTGAGACAGGCGACATCCCGGGAACAGGACCCCAGCATATCGCGCAGTCTTGCTGCCGCCGAGGATCGGTTAGCGCCCAACGATGCCACCGCCGCTGTTTGTGCAATGCCAACTTTTAGCGGCCAGTGCGGCCAGGCTCGGACGCTCGCCAGGTCCCGGCGGGAACGTAAACAGGCTTCCCTTCAACAGTTTGTGTCATGAGCTCCCGTATTGGCACGCTCCATGCCATGACCCGGTGGGTACAATCAAAATGGAATCGTTGACATGGCATCACGTTCACTCGCCGCCGCATGCGCACTTGCGTTGTTCGTCGCTGGAGTTGGCACACGCGCCGCACTGGCAAGTACTGTTCCCCATCATCCTGCTGCCGATGACTGGACTGATGCGTCTGGCCGGGTCAACAGGCTCGCCTATGCGCATACGGGAATCTGGTTCGGGCCATCCAGTGAGGCGGTGCGGGCATCTTCGAGGAGTGCTTTCACCGCCCCTGACCACCAGGCGGTTTCCGCTGCCACTCCAACCGGCTTATCGGTATCGGACAGGAGCGTCGATGCGCATGGCTATGGACGTCTTTGCGCCATTGCGACGGCAGCAAGCGACCATGGTGTGCTTGTGTCACGCGTTCAGCATCTGGCTACTGATGAGGCCGGTGACCCGGACGCCGGTGCGGGTGCCAGGGCGTGTCTTGCCCATGTGATGCGTGAGTCGCCGGGCGCTGACTCGCGTCCGACCGCTGCGGACATTCCCGGTTTGTTGCGACGCGCCCTCGAGTTTCCCGCCCAGCTCGTGATTGCGACGCTTCCCCGCGGGCCGATACTGTTCATGCTCGGCTCCGGGCTGGTCGGCTGGCTGGGGATCGGGAGGCGAAGAGGCGTGCAACTACAGGCACGAAGCCAATCCGCACCGCGCGCCGATACGGCGGCCAGGGCATAGAATCATGAGCCGGTGTTGTGTTGTTCGCGGCCCAACCAAATCTCCGGTGTTTGTGTTTGACGACACTTTTGCCTGCGTTTTTCCTTCTGCCCGCGCCCTTGTCATCGCTTGGCAGATGTGCGTGCGTCTTGCAGATCAGGCGGTTGGGCTGATGATGCGGGTTCGGTACAGAGGCTGGTATGAATTGTGCCCGACCAACAGGAAGTCCCGCACCGTCAGTCTGGGAGATGCCAAAATGCAAACTACCGCCGCGCAATTCGGCGTCACTGTTTTAGCCGCCTGTCTGCTGGTCACGGTTCCCGCAGCCCGTGCAGCTGGGCCATCTGCCGCCGCGGTGGAGCATCTGATTGAACCGGAGCAGCTGCAATCAGTGACTGGAAACATGTCCCCCGAGGAGTACCGCAAGGCTTATCGTCGCAACCAGCGCACGATTCGTCGTGCAGTCACCGATTATTCGCGAGACGGGCTCCGCTCGATGGGTGTCCCGGAAGCCGCAGTCAACCTAATGGGTGTTGCCGCCCGCCTGGCGGTTGATCAGGATGCAAAATTCGCCCTGGGTAACAGCAAACTGATGGCAATCGAACTCAGGGATGTTGCAGCCGACGACCGCAGCGTACTGTTCGGGATCAAGCTGCGCTGGTAACCGAAGACTGAGCCAGCGGCGCGCACAACACAGCCGGCGGCTCTGGCTTACGGCTAACAGCCTAATCGATCGACCACGCGGCCGATAGTGACCGCAGGTTGGGCTGAGCAGGGCGAAGCCCAACGGCCCCGACTGCTCACCCTCAGGCTTGATTCACCCCGCATCCGCCACCTCCACAATAATCGTGTTGGGCTTCGCTACGCTCGGCACCAACCTGCGCATAGCAGCCGCCTGAAGGCGGGGGCTTTACGGATCCCCGGTACGGGACTCTGAAAGAGTTCTCTGCGAGATACGCCCAAGAGGCGAGCCGCTGGGCGGTGGCTACAACGGACAAAGCGAAAGGGAGAAGCCGTCACTGGTCGCTTCCAGATCGCTTTTGTTGGATGGAAGCGGGAGCAAATACCCTACGTGGAACTGCGAGCCCCCAGGGTTCCTGGCTTCTCCGAAGTTTCATTGGAGGTCACAGGTCGCGCAAGCTTTCGGAAGGTTCGACGCGTGCCGAGCGCAGTCCGGCGAGGCCCGCTGAAATTACGGCGGCGCCGCAGGTGAGAGCCAGGGCTATCTGGTAGTGGTGCGGCAGCAACCGGCAGACCTGCTGTCCCTCCTCGAGTTGTGAGGCCATCATGGCATTGATGACCCGGGCGACCGCCTGGTAGAGTCCCAGCGCCAGCGCCCAGCCGAGGATGCCCGTGTATAGCGCCTGCACCATCGGGAACCAGGCGATATCCATGGTGCGAAATCCCACCAGGCGCAGTATCGACAGTTCTTTTCGCTTGCGATCGACATTGGCCCACAGGTTGGCGCCCATCGAGAGCGAGAAGCCAAACAAGCCTATGACGGCGATCGCCCAGTAGATCGCGGTAAGATTCCGGTTCATGTGCTGTACGCGTTCGATATCCGCTGCATGGGTATAGACGTCCACCCCGAGATCGGAGAAGGCGTCGCGCAGCCCCGCCACGTCATAGATGGAGCCTGCGTAGAGGCGAAAACTCGGGTAGGTCCGGTTGCTGTTTCCGTAGTCTCCATCCCAGCCCATGCTCGGCACTGCCCGACCGTCGCGAAAATCCTCCAGCGCTTCCAGCAGGGGCACCGAGACGAAGGCGCCATCGCGCGGAAAGGCCTGCGCCGGTGCGACGCCTGCGACCGTCAGGGGCAGGTGGACCCGCTCCTTGTAGCCGCGGAACTGCCGGGCGAGGCTTCCATCCAGGGTGTCTCCGGCCCCAACGTGGAGCTTTTCCGCGATAGAGTGCGACAGCACAATCCGTGTGACGCCTTCAGGCAGCGTGTCCGGCGGCAGCAGCGGATCGCCCTCGGCCGAGGGAATCAGCTCTGCGCGCAGCGTGCGCGAGGCGGTTTCGCTGCTCAGCTCAATGGTCGCGGCGATGCTGCGGGTGCGCGGCACCAGAAAGGACACATCCGGTCGAGCGCGCACACTCTCCAGCCAGCCGCGGTCGTAACGCCCGCTGCTGACCGGACGGATCTCACGGTTGCGGGGATCCTCGATCAACTCATCGACCATGGCGCCAACGATGCCGAACTTGAGTCCGAACAACACCATCATCGGTCCCAGCACCGCCGCCAGGGCGATCACGAAACAGACCGACACCTGCCACTCGTGCAGGAAGTCGCGGGTCGCGAGACGAAAAGCCTTGGTTAGCGGTATGCCCATAGATTGACCTGTAGTGCTGGCGCAGATCCCGGATGCGAGGGCCCGGATAGGTGTAGCTTGAAACATCCTGTTTGTTGTCTGTTCACATCGCCCTTATAGGTTCCGTTGTTCATCGCCCGCTGCGTGAGAAATGCGCGTTAACCGCTCACCAGGGTCTCGGTCAGGTTGGTATCCGCATGACGCACAGTTCGGTGATGCAGCTGGCGCAGGCCGAGCTTCTTGATATGGCCCCAGGCGTGGCTGGCCAGGATCACCGTAATGTTGAGCTCGTCCACCAGGCCGATAAAGTGAGACATGATTTTCTGTGCCGCGTAGGGATCCAGCGAGGCGGTGGGTTCGTCGGCGATGACAATGGTCGGCTTGTGCGCCAGCGCCCGGCCAATCGCCACCCGCTGTCGCTCACCGGTGGACAGGGCGTCCGGCAGTTTGTTCAGATGGTTGGCTATACCGAGTTCCGCAGCCAGGTGCTCGACGGTTCCGTCGCGTTTAAGGCCGAGTACATTGCGGCAGAGGTTCATATTGTCCCGCACCGTGAGGTAGGGCAGCAGTCCGCCGGTCTGTATCACGTAACCGAGATAGCGCTTGCGCAGATCGCCCAGCTGGTTCAGCTTGCCCGCTTTCCAGTTGGCATTGACGTCTACAGGTTCCCGGTCGGGGTCGGGCCGAAAACAGAATGCACCGGTGGCAGACGGTTTCAGAATGAAGGCGAGCATGTCGAGCAGGGTCGACTTGCCGCAGCCCGATTCTCCGGTCAGGGCTATTTTCTCGCCCCTGGCGATCTGCAGGCTGGGCACTCTGAGGCGGAAGGCAATACCCTCGGCCTCGCGCGTTTTGACCACGTCACGGAGGTGATACACAAGTGTTCCAGTCGATCGCAGCGTTGATGAAGGATTGCTATTCACGTTGTCCAGTGTGCCGGCTGCCAACAGGCCCTAGGGCAGCACTTCCAGCGGTACGGGATAGACCGAATCACCGCTGACCGGTCCGTTGTCCAGACTCACCCAGAGATCCGTGTGGTCGTGCAGCGCTCGGTAGTAGTCGAGCTTGTCCTCCAGGCGGGTAACGAAAGCGACCTGTTGTTTCGTCGACCAGCTCTGCCAGTCGTCGAGCGATAAGCCCATCACCTCGGGGGTGTAAGGGAGGTCTTCGATATACTCGCGCATAAAACCGAGGTCCGCCAGGCTGCTGCCTTGCCCCACGCTGGCGGCACCCAGCTGGCCCGGATCCCTGGTCATGGTCGCGGCAAGACTTTGCAGTTCGTCGAGAAAAGTCTGCGGCGACAACATCCCTTCCTCAGCTCTCTCCAGCACCGCCGCGAGGACGTCGTGCAGGTCGGAGAGCTGGTCGCGGGTAAGCAGCACCCGCACATCCACGGCGGCACGCTGGGGGTTGCGGAAATCGCGATCGAGCAGCCAGGCATCGAATACCTCCGGCACCTGGCCACCCTCGGTCTTGCGCAAATACTTCATGCGCAGCGCGTAACCGAGTTTTGCCACCTTCGCCTGCAGCTCGGCCAGTTGCGCGTCGGCGCTCGGCGGGACCAAGGGCGCCGCGGGACGCTCGTCCGCCGTGGCAGCCAGACGCACCTGCGCGGTGATCTGACCCGCCAGCGTGTCCAGTGCCTCGCCAAACTTTCCGACATCCCCGGTCGGTACACCGTAGTAGAGGCTGCCGATACCCGGAAACTCGGCAAGCTCACGGTATTGGGCCGCGTCCGCTGCATGGTTCGCCATGGTTGCCGGTGTCAGCAAATGCAGCACGAATATTGCGATGCCCTTGTCCTGGGCCAGTTTGCGCAGGTCTTCGGCCCCCATACCGGTGCTGGACAGCGGGTCATCGCCATCCCGGGCACCGGCGTCCGTGATCAGGACGATATAGCGCGCCTCGTAGTCCGACCAGTCCAACGTCTCGATCGCCTGCTTGACGCCCGCATAGGCGTCTTCGACAAAATCCCGGCTCGACACCCTCGAGGCGCGCAGTGAATTGACCCGGGACAGGAAACTTGCTGCATCGCGGCCCTGCTGCAGATCGACATAGGTGCGCGTCAGGTACTCCAGGCCCGGGGCGGCTGAGTTCGGGTTGTCGCGAAACGCGATCAGACCGAAGCTCACATCGCCGAGCAGCTCGGCATTGCCGAGCGTGTCGTAGATCTTCCTGACCGCTTCGCGGGTGCGCTCGATATAGGGGTCCATCGAGAGGGTGGAGTCGATGACAAACGCCAGCCCGGCGCTGTAGGCCTGCGTTGGGACCGCCGTCTCGTGGCCACTGTCTTCGTCGCGGGGCAGCGGAACGCTGGAAACCTGCAGCATACGCGCCCGCTCGTTGCCCAGATAAATGTCCTCGTGCTGGCGGATGGGAATGAGGTAGAAATCGTTCTGGATGTCGATAAAGCCCGGCGGTTGTATGGCGACTACCGGTGCATCCGGGGCCAGCGTTTCCTGCTGCGCCTGTGCATAAAGACGTTCGTATGCGGTCAGGTCGTCCTCCTCAGCCAGCCGGCGCAGCGAAGCGCTGTCCTTGAAAAGAAGCACCCGGTCATGATCCGCGGGGTTGCGAAACGCCGCGGTCAGTCCGTGGTTCCACTCGAGGGTGTTTGCCGCCGGCAGCCAGCCGGTGCGGGTGCCGTGACGGTCGGTGCCTACCTGAACCCATTGCGTTCCGCCGTGCTCACGGCGCGCATACACGTAAAACGAAGTGAACGGTACCACTGCGGTATGGCCCTCGCCACCGGGCTCGGCGGCAAGCCGCGCACCGGGTGTTGAGAGCACACGCTGATAAAGCGTGTGTTTTCCTTCCATCAGCAGTGGTCTGTCGCCGTCCTCCACGGGTTCTGCAGCCGCTGTGACCAGTGGCGTCAGGACGATCAAAACGGCAAAAACGATGCGTTTCATATATCTCACCTCAGGGAACTGCAGGCGCTCACCGCAGCTACTGCCATTGGAGCAGCAGGCGCCCGGCGGCCTGGTCACCGGCGGCAGCGGACTGCTCAACCCACTCACGCAGACGTTGCTGGCGCGCCACGGCCTCCGCGCTGCCGGCTGCGGCCGCCACCCGATACCACTTGTAGGCCTGCTGGGGATCGGGTCCCGGCAGGATACTGGTCTCGGCTGTGTAGAAAGCGGGGTCGGCCTGGGCCGCCAGAGCCAGGGCTGCCTGCGCATGGCCCTGGCGTGCTGCGAATCGATAGAGGAGGTAGGCGTCATCCACCTTGCCTTCACTGTGCAATTGCTCTGCCTGGGCGAAAACCGCGCCGACATCAGGCTCTGTGTTGTCCCCACGCAATTCGGTGATGATGGCCCGCGCTCGGTCGCCCTCGCGGTGATCGACCGTGTCTTCAGCTGCGTCCGGTGCGGGCTGCGGCAACGCAAGCGGTTGATCTGCCGGTGGCGGACTCGCCATCTGCGGCAGGGCGGGCGGGGCCTCCTGCTCATCGCTGGGCACCAACCAGACGGCAATCAGCGTGATGACGGCGACCAGAACCATCAGCGCCTTGGTCCGCGGCGGGATTCCGTTGTGATTCCTGCCTGTCAGTTCATCTTTCCTTGCCATGGCGAAACTCGTATTTGGTCCGGTTGCTCGGAGCGCATTATCGCGACTCTGGGCCCAGGATAAAACCTCCCATCCGGCAACAGGCGGAAAGTCTTATTGAACAAGGCGTTCAAACTGGTCAGTCCGGGGCTGTCGAGCGGTCGGGAGAAAAGCGACGGCAACGCACAATGAATCTGCACCAGGGGTGTCCGTGTTCAGGTTCGGGCTGAATCGATGACCATAATTGCCGTCGCAACCCGCGTGCGAACCACGTGGTGGAATGCTAGCCTTGTCACCCATGAGATTCCAGTCCCGCTCGGTGCCCCTGAAGCTTGTCAGTCATCCTCAAACCACCGCTCAAGCGATACGCTGTATGGAAGCGGTAGTGAGCGAGGCAGGGCAAGGCGGCCTCGGTCTGGCCTTCGCGCTGGAAGGCGATCTGTCCGCTTTGCGCATTCCCGCACCGCAAGCGCCTCGACGGGTCGCTGACTTGTGGCGCCACACGTGCTTCGAGGCTTTCGTGATGGCAGGGGAGGGGCCGGCCTATCGTGAGTTCAACCTCTCTCCCTCCGGGCAGTGGTCCGTCTATGCATTTCGCCGCTACCGGGACGGCGGAGCGCTGGAGGTTGAGCTGGATCCCGCTATCGTGGTGCGTCGCGGCGGGGGGCGATTGGAACTGAATGCAAAGATTGGCCCGGAGGTTCTGCCGCCGGGCCGCTTATTACAGCTGGGGCTGTCCGCGGTCCTGGAGGGTGTGGACGGCGTGCTGTCTTACTGGGCGTTGCGGCACCCTCCGGGCAAGCCGGACTTCCATCATGCCGACGCTTTCGCGCTGCGACTGGAACGGCCGGAATGCCTGTCTTGAACTATCCAACCTGCGGAGTGAGGCCATGAAGTTCGGCATCGATCGCCTGCTTGAACAGTCCACGCTGAGACGCCGCCTGCAGGGGCGTCGTGTGGCTCTGCTGGCTCATCCTGCAGCTGTGACAGATGACCTCACCCATTCCCTGGACGCCCTTGCCCGACTGCCGGATATTCGGCTCACCGCCGCCTTCGGTCCCCAGCATGGTCTGCGCGGCGACAAGCAGGACAACATGATGGAGTCCGACGACTTCAGTGACCCCGAGCTGAATATCCCCGTGTTCAGTCTGTACGGTGAGGTGCGTCGGCCAACAGCCGCCATGATGGACAGCTTCGACGTGCTGCTGGTGGACCTGCAGGACCTGGGTTGCCGTATCTATACCTTCATTACCACCCTGCGTTATGTCCTGGAGGCGGCGGCCCGGTGCAACAAACAGGTGCTGGTGCTGGATCGACCCAATCCGGCCGGACGGCCGGTCGAGGGATTGACCCTGCGCACGGGCTGGGAGAGCTTCGTGGGCGCGGGGCCGCTGCCCATGCGTCACGGCCTCACCATGGGCGAACTGGCGTTGTGGTTCGTGCGCACCCTGAACCTGGACGTGGAATGCGAGGTGCTGACCATGGAGGGCTGGGTGCCCGCCAGCGGGCCGGGCTACGGCTGGCCGCTGGGTGAGCGCTGTTGGGTCAACCCCAGCCCCAATGCGCCGAATCTCTGGATGGCGCGCTGCTATGCCGGCACGGTCATGCTGGAAGGCACAACCCTGTCGGAGGGCCGCGGCACCACCCGCCCTCTGGAGCTGTTCGGGGCCCCCGATATGGAACCCCGAAAGCTATTGGCGGAGATGCAGCGTCTGGCCCCCGACTGGTTACAGGGATGCCGCTTGCGCGCATGCTGGTTCGAGCCCACCTTCCACAAGCATGCCGGCGAACTTTGCGCCGGGGTGCAGGTTCACGTGGAGGACGCGGCCTATGATGCCGGTGCGTTCCGCCCCTGGCGGCTGATAGCCCTGGCCTTCAAGGCGCTGCGCCGGCAGCGGCCGGATTACCCGCTTTGGCGGGATTTCCCTTACGAATACGAATACGACCGACTGGCCATCGACCTCATCAATGGCAGCGAGTTGCTGCGTCAGTGGGTGGATGACCCCGAGGCAACGCCGGGCGACCTGGAGGCCCTGGCCGCGGCAGACGAGGCGGCATGGTCAGCGGAGCGGGAGGCGGTGATGCTGTATCGGTGAAGCTGCGTGGGGCAGCTTTCGGCGTGCAGGACAAACGACCAGCTGACTCACGGCACTGCGTGCAGGCCAGGCTGGCGGCGAAAGCCGGTCAATCCGGGCGATACTCGTCGCGCTTGTCCCGAATCACGGAGCAGATGCCGTTCACACAAGCGCCGACCATGACGCCGATTGCAACAATGACAATGGTGAGGTCGAAAGCATTCGTGATACACAAAGGCTAAGTCGGTGCCCGCACCGCGTCAATCGGGGAAACTACTTGGAACCTGTCTCATACTCGGCCAGTGGCGGGTCGGTGCAAAGCATCGCCTGCATCGAAGGTGCCGAATTCATCGCGAAGATCCTCGCCCGCCGGGATGCGAAAGGGGCTGAGCCCCAAGCCCCGCGGCGGCCGCCGTGCCGGGCGCCGCTCCAGCGGAGCTGTTCGACTAGAGGGGATAAACCAATGATGACACCTGCTTGGGCCGCGAAATGTCCCTCCGGTGCACTTCGCCGGTCCGCGAGGTGACCGACCGAAGGCACCGACGGACGCGTGCAGCACTTCCACCGGACGAAAAGGGCGGGTTATCCTTGCAATACGCCGAAGCACGCCAAGAGGACGCAGTAAACCCCAGGGCCTGTTAACACTAACCCAACAGGCTCTTTCACCCGCTCTGGAGAATGTCATGTTTCAGGAGTTGCCCGTCCATCAGGACAACCTGTTCGCTTTCCGGGCCACTGGACGGCTCGCGCACGCCGACTACCAGGCGTTCTTGCCTCGCATCGAGGAGCTGATTGCCCGCTACGGACGCATTTCGCTGTTCATAGAACTCGAGGGGTTCCGTGGTTGGGACCTGGAGGCGGCGAAAGACGACTTCCGTTTCGGCCTGCAGCACCAAGGGGATTTTGCCCGCATCGCCCTGGTGGGCGACAGCGGCTGGCAGCGCTGGATGGCGCTTATGGCCCGGCCCTTCATGGACGGCGAGATTCGGTTCTTCTCGCGTGACCAGGCGCAGGACGCCTGGGATTGGCTGCGGGAAGCCTCGCGGGCGGCGGAGGTCGAAACGCCGGAGCCTTACCGGCACATCCTGCTGGCCACCGATTTCTCCGCGCACGCCGAGCGCGCTGCCTATCGTGCGCTGGATCTGGCCGGGTGCTACCAGGCCCGGCTGAGTGTTGTTCACGCGGTGGACGAGCCGGTCAGGTACGACCAGTTCTATGATCCCGTCATCCCGGACCGGCTGGACGCGGATGCCGCACTGTACGATGCCGCCGTCGAGCGTCTGCGCAAGCTGCTGGAGCATATCGGCGCCCCGACGGATTGCCGGCAACTGGTGCTCACGGGCTCGCCCAAGTCGGTCATCCTGGGTTACGCTGAGGCCCAACAGGTGGATCTCATCGTGGTGGGACGCCACGGCCGCAGCGGCATCCAGCAGCTGTTGGGCTCCACCGCCAACGCCCTGGTGCACAAGGCGCGTTGCGAGGTGTTGACGATTCCCTTGAGCGTCTGAGCACTGACCGAGCCCTGGGCCCGTCCGTTGCTTGGCATGCCGGCCCGGGCAGTGATTCCCCGCCTGGTTCCTCGCGTGGTGCGTCAGGTCTGAACGCAGCGGCCAGCTGAACGACGAGTATGGCGGATTCCATGTCTTATCGATCTAGCGACGAATTTCGGGACCAGGACGGTCAAAAGGTCCTCGCGGCCCTGCAATCCGACGTCCACCATGGACACTGGACAGCGCCGAGGCGCGCCGGCGTCTGGACGAATACGGCACCAACGAAATCAAGGAACGCGAAGAGCCGCTGTGGCACCGCGTGTTGCGGCGCTTCTGGGGACCGATCCCGTGGATGAGCGAGGCGGCCGCGCTGCTTTCGGCCGTGATTCAGAAATGGGAAGACTTCGTCATCATCCTGTTACGCGTCCGCGCCCCCGCGGACGGCACACAGCCAGAGTATCGGCCTCGAGCACTGCAGGCGCATCCGCAAAAACTGCCTTCCCTGTTGCTCAGTCCTGGAACACATAGTCCCCGGGGGCGTCGGCCAGGGGCGGGTAGCCGGCTTGCGGTGCACCGAGGGCGGGCGGACTGGAACCTTTAGCCGAATGATCTGCCAGCCACTTCTCCCAGGCAGGCCACCAGGAACCGTCATGGTGCGGCGTCACCTGCTCCCAGGTGAGCGGGTCCACATACGGGTGCCCGCCGGGCCGCGAAGCTATCTGGTAGCTGCGGCCGGGGTGCCCGGGCTCGCTGACGATGCCCGCATTGTGCCCGCCGGTGGTCAACACAAAGGTCACCTCCTGTGAGTTCGCCAACAGGTTGATCTTGTACACCGACTGCCACGGCGCCACGTGATCCTTCACGGTGCCGATAGCGAAAATCGGCACCTGGATATCGCTGATGGCAATACATTTTCCTGCGACGGAATAACGTCCTGCGGCAAGGTCGTTGTTCAGGAACAGTTGGCGCAGATATTCCGAATGCATGCGATACGGCATGCGTGTCTGGTCTGCATTCCAGGCCATCAGATCGTTTGGCGGGCGGCGCTCACCCAACAGGTAGTCCCGCACCATCCGTGACCAGATCAGATCGTTGGAGCGCAGTAACTGGAAGGCGCCCGACATCTGAGCGGTGTCCAGAACGCCGCGGTTCCACATCATGCTCTCGAGAAAATTGACCTGTTCTTCGCTTCCGAAGAGCATCAGTTCGCCGGCCTCGCTGAAGTCCGTCTGCGCGGCAAGCAGCGTGATGCTCGCGAGGCGCGCGTCGCCGTCGAGCACCATGGCGGCCGCTGCAATAGTCAGCAGGGTGCCGCCCAGACAGTAACCCACCGCATGGACTTGCCGGTTCGGCTGGATCCGCCCGATAGCATCCAGCGCCGCCAGTATGCCCAGGCGCCGGTAGTCATCCATGCCGAGCTCGCGGTCGTCACTGGTCGGGTTGCGCCAGGAGATCATGAACACCGTATGGCCCTTGTCGACCAGATATTTTACCAGTGAGTTGTGCGGGGAAAGATCCAGAATGTAGTACTTCATGATCCAGGCCGGGACGATCAGCAGCGGTTCTGCATAGACGCTGGCGGTGGTCGGGGCATACTGGATCAACTCGATGAGGTGGTTGCGATACACCACCTTGCCCGCGGTTACCGCTACGTCCTTGCCCGGCTGGAAGCGTTCTGTGCCTGCCGGTCTCTGCCCGGAAATGAGCCTTGTCCAGTCGTCCAGCCAGTTGAACCAGCCACGCACCAGGTTTGCACCCCCTTCGCGCAGCGTTGCATCCAGAACCTCCGGATTGGTGAAGGGGAAGTTGGCTGGCGACACCACGTCGAGCAGCTGACGCGTCACGAAGGTCACGATGTCCTTGTGGCCTCTGGCCAGCGCCGGCACCCCGGTGGTGGCATTGGCCCACCACTGCTGTGTCAGCAGGAAGGACTGGCTCATCAGGTTATACGGCCACGCCTGCCAGACGGGTGCCCGGAAGCGGCGGTCCTGCGGCAGAGGCTCGATGGCGGGCGTGGGCTCGGCACCTGCGAGGCTCTGTGCCGTGTAAAGACCGATGCGGATTAACTTGCGCAGGGCTTTTTCACTCAGGCGCGCATGGGTACCGGGCGACCAGGCGAGTTTCACCAACCAGTCGAGATAGGCGAGCGGAATCACCCGCGGATCAAGGCCCGCCGTGAAGTTGGCCATGTAAGAATTGAATAAACGGTCCAGCGTCTTCGCCATCTCGGGACTGAAAATCGAGGGTGGCAGCGGGTCGTCAGGCGACCGCGACCTGCGCCAGGCGTCAGTGTTGAGGGCACTCTGGCCCGTCGCAGACGGATCGGCGGCGGTACCGGCCGTGGATATCGAAGTTTCGGGCATGGTGTCGCGCTCCCGGTTACGAAAGCAGCTTGCTCTGCACCTTCATTCTAATGCTGCAGCGCACAAATTTCGCCTGTTGTTTATCGCTGAGCATTGCCAGAGCCCGACATCTCGCGCGCCCTTACAGCTGTCCTTGCTTAGCTAAGGAGATACAGACCATACAGCGCCGCACAGGAGGCTGTGTTCCCCGCTGACGTAAGCCTGCATTTCGCGTGGATAAACCGGTTGCAGCGCAACCCAGCGTCTTTCCGGCCGGAGAAAACGCGTCTCGAATGAATCATCAGGAGACGGAGGTTCTTGCTGTTGTTCTGCATGGATGTTCGTTTCCGTCAAACACCTGATTCTCTGGTCGAGGTTGGTCCAGCGAGAAGACAAACACAAACCGATTGAACGCAGAGGACGGAGAACACAATCAGGAACGACGCGAGCAAGGACTTGAACGGTGGTTTTATCGCCGAGGAAACGCCCGAGCTGATTTCCATGCCGCAGCGCAATGGCCGCAACCCGCTGGAGGTTGTCGCCATGCTGACCAAGGTCGTGAGGAGCAGCAGAAAGGGAAGCCTGGCAGCAGGCCGACGATGACATGCATGCCCAAAAAAACGGTGCAACTGCCGGTGCCGGCTGACGCCGAGACGGCATCGGTAAACGGCGCAGAGGGTTCCTCCACGGAGACGCTTGAGAAAGGTGCTGGAGCTGCACTTTGAACCGGTTAGTCCACCCCGTCTGGCTAGTGGTCGCGCTGGTGTTCAGCGGGGCTGCTCCGGCCCACGAGTCACGGCCGGCCTACCTTGAAATCGATGCGACCGCATCTGGCCACTACAGCGTACTGCGGCGCACGCCGGTGCTGGCCGGCAAACGCTTGCCGGTCGTGCTGCGTGTCCCGGATGGCGTGCGTAACAGACGCTGGTCTGGGTGTCGCACGCGAATTCGCTCCGACGTGGCTCTCCGTTCGGGCGCAACCGCGCATGCACGGCGTCTGGGCCGCGGTCCCTATTTGACCACGCCGGGCACGGCAGCAGGGGCATCCGCAAACTCGAGCGCCTGGCTGAGATCGTACTGCAGCACCATGGCGAGGATACCAACGGCACCGATAATCAGGAAGGCCACCAGCAGATGTCTGAACAGCTCGCGGTGGCCGAGCGTGAGCACCAGAAACAGCTTCATGAAGGTGTTAGACAATGCGCCCAATACCAGGTTGAAGCTCGCCCAGTCGGTGCTGACCAGACCTGCACGGTGCAGATTGCTGAGCGAAAATGCGATGGCATCGGCGTCGGTCAGCCCGCTGACGACAGCCACCGCGGGAAGCCAGGCGTTGCCCAGGTAAGTGGTCGCCAGACGGGTCGCCATCAGGATGGCCGCGAATACCAGAGCAAAGGTCACAGCGGCTTTCAGGCTGAACGGGTTGTCGAATTTCAGCTCGGGCTGCGCGGCGCTCAACACCTGCGAGCGCCGATAGAAGAACCCGGCCAGCACGAGTCCGGTCACGCCCATCACACCGAGCGGCACCAGAATGCTGCGCATCAGGGCCTGGTTGAAAACCGCTATTTCGACGATCAGGCGCGGAAACATGATGGAGGCTGCGAGCAACACCGCAACCGCGAACAGCCGGTTGCCTTCGGGGGCCTCGCGGCTGCGCCGTGCGAAGCTCAGCGTGGTCACGGTACTGGAAACCAGTCCGCCCACCAGCCCGGTCAGGCCAATACCGGCACCCCCGCCGATGAGCTTGATCAACACATACCCGACGAAGCTGATCAGGGACACCAGGACCACGATCAGCCAGATTCGATAGGGATTCAGCGCC
Source organism: uncultured Gammaproteobacteria bacterium (assembly GCA_963695455.1). Lineage (GTDB taxonomy): Bacteria > Pseudomonadota > Gammaproteobacteria > DSM-19610 > DSM-19610 > Thiogranum. The sequence goes on from CAVOGN010000001.1 coordinate 226,219, forward strand.
GACAGCATCACCTGGAGGAAATCAATCCCCAATGGGCGCCTGACGCTCATGCCGGCCTGGACCTGGGTGATGTCGGCTCCCTCCCAGACACCGGTTGCACTCTCTGGCGTCGCCTGGGTCACATTCACGTGACCGAGATACTGGACGCCGTCCTGCAGCACCTCGAGGGTCTGATCCCTGCTCACCCGTCGGTCGGGTGCCAGCGCGATCTCCACCTTTCCGGCGACCGGATCGACGCCGCTGACGGTTCCGACCGGAAAACTCGCATAGTGGTCCAGGGAAAGATTGGGCAGTACCGGTAGCACAATGAAAGTGATGGTGAGAAACAACAGCGCGGCGCGCATGTCTTGGGTCTGCACCTGCGAGCGAAAACGCTTGATCGCCGCCTTGGGAAACAACACCGTGACCGTGGCAACCGCCAGGGCGATCGCGAGCTCCATCATTCCGGAGAGTACCAGAACGCCGAGCAGGAAAGTGACGGCCGCCGCTATCTCGGTAGTCACGCCGGGTCCATGGCCCCGTTCCGCCCAGTAGCTCGACAGGGTAAATGCCAGCAGGCCGGCAAAGCCGGCCAGGATAAGCCAGGTGTTGTCGTAGCGGTCAGCCAGAAAGGCGCTGAGACCACCCAGCAAGGCGAACAGCACGAAGTCGCGAATGCCGAGGGTGACGCTCTCCGGGGGACGCATCTCGCGCTCCAGACCGATCAGAAATCCGATCAGGCCGACCAGTCCGAATTGCGCGAACACATGCAGTAGCGTGTCTTGCGGCACGGCAGATAGACTCCAGCAATACGACACAGTGTCTTAGGTTGCAATGCAGTCTGCGCTGCACCCTCCAGAGCGTCAAGGCAACGCTCCAACAGCGGCATGTCGCAGCGCACGTCCGGGCGCGGCGGGAAAAACGACGTGGAACTCGGCGCTGGCGGCCTGAGTGCCGAAGCTGCCGGTCACGATACACCTCAGCATGGTGCATTCGTCTTCAGCGCGTTTTCGATCCGAATTGCTGTGAATCAATAATCGACACCGACTTCTTCGATCGCAAGGCTGGGGAGTGGCGTGCTGAGCAGCAGGAATGCCTGGGACTGATTCACGAGTATCAAGACGCTAATCAGCACTAGCTCGCCGCGGGCATCCGCTTGCTCGAACTCGCGCAGAAGGCCGCCAGGCTGTTCCGCAAACACAGCCCTCGACAAAAAACGGCGGTTGCCCGCCTCGGTGGTGTCGAACTGCACCTGGAAGGACGGTCAGCTCACGGCCGCATACCGCCAACCGTTCGACCTGCGTGCATAAAACGTGATTGCGCTGGAAACGAAAAAGCCGGTTGAGCAAGCTCCAACCGGCTTTTCAGATAATTGGCTCCCCGGGACAGGCTCGAACTGCCGACCTAGTGATTAACAGTCACCCGCTCTACCGACTGAGCTACCGGGGAATCGCGTTGCGCGAGAAGCCGGAATAATACGGAACTCGCCCGGGCCGGTCAACCAAGCGGCCTAGTTCGCCAGCGCGCCGTTTCAGGCGCCTGAGCGCGTCCTCGAGCAGCTCCATCGAGGTCGCAAATGACACGCGCACATAGCCCGGCGCACCGAAGGCGGAACCGGGTACCAGCGCGACACCGGCCTCGCGCAACAGGTACTCGGCCAGTTCCACGTCGTCGTTCGACGCCGTCGAGGCGCTTGATCACCGCGCTGACGTCCGGAAAGGTGTAAAAGGTTCCGTCGGCCTGGGTACAGCGCACCCCCGGGATGCTCGTTGAGGGCCTGCACGACAAAGTCATGCCGTGCCTTGAAGGCCTTGAGCATCGGCGCGATGCAGGACTGGTCGCCGTCCAGCGCTTCCTGCGCCGCCGCCTGTGAGATCGAGGCGGGATTGGAGGTGCTCTGCGACTGCACTTTCTTCATCGCCTGGATCAGCTGTTTCGGACCGCCGGCATAGCCGATGCGCCAGCCGGTCATGGCGTAGGCTTTGGATACGCCGTTGAGCACAATCGCGCGCGGGTACAGTTCTTCACAGACATTGAGGATGTTGCTGAAGGGCTCGTCCGACCAGAGGATATGCTCGTACATGTCATCGGTCGCCACCAGCACCTGCGGGTGTTGCAGCAGCACCTCGGCCAGCGCGCGCAATTCGTCGCGGCTGTAGGCAACCCCGGTCGGGTTGGAAGGGCTGTTGATCACCGCCAGGCGGGTCTTCGGCGTGATCGCTGCCTGCAGCTGCTCGGGGGAGATCTTGAAGCGTTGCTCCAGTCCCGCCTTGATGATCACCGGTTCGCCGTCCGCCAGCCGCACCATGTCCGGATAGGACACCCAGTAGGGCGCCGGGATGATGACTTCGTCGCCCGGATTCAACAGCGCCTGCACCAGGTTGTAGAAACTCTGTTTGCCGCCGCAGGACACCAGCACCTGGTCGGGCTGATAAGTCAGTCCGTTATCGCGGCTGGAATTTGTTTATAATGGCGTTTTTGAGCGCCGCGGTGCCGTCGACCGCCGTGTAGCGGGTGTCGCCCCGCTGGATGGCCCGGATGGCCGCCTGCTTGATGTGGTCGGGGGTGTCAAAGTCCGGTTCGCCGGCGCCCAGGCCGATGATGTCCTTGCCGGCGGCGCGCAGTTCGGCGGCGCGGGCGGTAACGGCGAGCGTGGGCGACGGTTTGATCCGTTGCACCCGGTGCGAGAGGCTGATGTCGTTCACTCCGCAGTTCCTTGTCTGGATAGCTGTCGAACAGACCCCAATGATACTGCAAATAGAAGCTGTTACTTAATCCCCGTGAGCAAAGAATTTGAACTTGTCTGTGACATGACGCCGGCCGGTGACCAGCCGGAGGCGATTCGCCAGCTGGTCGAGGGGCTGGAGGCGGGGCTGGCGCATCAGACCCTGCTCGGTGTGACGGGTTCGGGGAAGACCTTCACGGTGGCCAATGTGGTGCAGCAGGTTCAGCGGCCGACGCTCATTCTGGCGCCCAACAAGACCCTGGCGGCGCAGCTGTATGGCGAGATGAAGGACTTCTTTCCGCACAATGCGGTGGAGTATTTCGTCTCCTACTACGACTATTATCAGCCGGAAGCCTATGTGCCGTCCTCCGATACCTTCATCGAGAAGGATGCCTCGGTCAACGACCACATCGAGCAAATGCGCCTGTCCGCGACCAAGGCGCTGCTGGAGCGCCGCGACACGGTGCTGGTGGCGACGGTGTCGGCCATCTACGGCCTCGGCGATCCGCGCGCCTATCTGAGTATGGTGCTGCACCTGGTGCGTGGCGAGCGCATCGACCAGCGCGCGGTGCTGCGCAGGCTGGCCGAGTTGCAGTACACCCGCAACGATGTCGAACTGGGGCGCGCTACCTACCGCGTGCGCGGTGAAGTGATCGATATCCACCCGGCGGAGTCGGACCGCGAGGCGGTGCGGCTGGAACTGTTCGACGACGAGATCGAAAACCTGTCCTAGTTCGATCCGCTGACCGGCGAGGTGCTGCGCCGCGTGCCGCGGCTGACGATCTATCCCAAGAGCCATTACGTCACGCCGCGCCAGACCCTGCTGGATTCGATCGACTTCATCAAGGTGGAGCTGAAGGAGCGACTCGCAGCAGCTGCGCAGCGTCGACAAGCTGGTGGAGGCGCAGCGCCTGGAACAGCGTACCCGGTTCGATCATCGAGATGATGGTGGAGCTGGGCTACTGCTCGGGCATCGAGAACTATTCGCGCTACCTGTCCGGCCGGCCAGGCGGGCGAGCCGCCGCCGACGCTTGCTGGACTATCTGCCCGACGACGCGCTGGTGGTGATCGACGAATCGCACGTCACCATTCCGCAGCTGGGCGGCATGTACCGCGGCGACCGTTCGCGCAAGGAGACCCTGGTCGAGTACGGTTTCCGGCTGCCCTCGGCGCTGGACAATCGGCCGCTGCGCTTCGACGAGTACGAGCGTCTGGTGGCGCAGAGTATTTTCGTCTCGGCGACCCCGGGGGCGTACGAAGAAGACGCACGCCGGGGCGGTGGTCGAGCAGGTGGTGCGGCCCACCGGGCTGGTCGATCCCGAGGTCGAAGTGCGCCCGGCGGGGACCCAGGTCGACGATCTGCTGTCCGAGATCCGCAAGCGCGTCGGCGGTCGAAGAGCGGGTGCTGGTCACCACCCTGACCAAACGCATGGCCGAGGACCTGACCGAGTACCTCGACGAGCACGATGTGCGGGTGCGCTACCTGCACTCGGATATCGAGACGGTGGAGCGGGTGGAAATCATCCGCGATCTGCGGCTGGGCGAGTTCGACGTGCTGGTCGGCATCAACCTGCTGCGCGAGGGGCTGGATATGCCGGAGGTCTCGCTGGTGGCCATTCTGGATGCCGACAAGGAAGGCTTTCTGCGCTCCGAGCGTTCGCTGATCCAGACCATCGGGCCGCGCGGCGCGCAACGTCAACGGCAAGGCAATTCTGTACGCCGACCGGATGACCGGCTCCATGGAGCGGGCCATCGGCGAGACCGAACGCCGCCGGGCCAGGCAGGACGCCTACAACGAGGCGCACGGCATCACCCCGCAGACCATCCGCAAGGCGGTGGCGGATGTCATGGAAGGGGCCCACGCCGGGCAGGTGCCAGCGCCAGGCGCTATGCCAGGGTGGCCGAGGAGGTGGCGAGTACGCCGGGCTGTCACCGGAGATGCTGGCCAGAAAGATCAAGAAAGCTGGAGAAACAGATGTACCAGCACGCCCAGAATCTGGAGTTCGAGGACGCGGCCAGGCTGCGCGACCAGATCCGGCATATCCAGGAGTCGAACCTGGGCATTGTGGAGCGAGGTGGTGGGTAGCGCTGAACGGTAGGTTGGGCTGAGCGCAGCGAAGCCCAACGTAAATCCGACGGAAAGGACCCGCTGCGGCGGCCGTCGAAGATATCGGCGATAAGGAGGATTTCGCTGTTGGGCTTCGCTGCGCTGCAGCCGCAACCTACGCTTTGATTCCGGTGGCATGGGCAGATCGATCTGGCTTATTAGCCCCCGCCACAGCCGGCCGGCGCGCGCAATTGACATGCCTGGCGGGCACCCTATAATGCAGCGGTTCAGAACGCCTACAGGCGCGTAGCTCAGTTGGTTAGAGCACCACCTTGACATGGTGGGGGTCGTTGGTTCGAGTCCAATCGCGCCTACCAACGTGCTAAACGTCCCCGCTGCGATACGGGGATTTTGTTTGTCGCTGGAATCAAGTGGCCTTTCGTAGCGGTCACCACTGGAGACAATAGACCATGCCTGTAGTCACTCTTCCCGACGGCAGTCAGCGTGCTTTCGATCATCCGGTTTCAGCGTTCAGCGATGTGGCCACCGACATCGGCCCAGGCCTCGCCAAGGCGGCACTGGCCGGCAAGGTCGACGGCAAGCTGGTCGATACCTCGTTATGTCATCGACAGCGACGTCGAGCTCAGCTATCGTCACCGAGCAGCGACGACGAAGGCCTGGAGATCATCCGCCACTCCACCGCGCACCTGCTGGCGCAGGCGGTCAAGGAGCTGTTTCCGGACGCCCAGGTCACCATCGGACCGGTGATCGAAAACGGCTTCTACTACGACTTCGCCTACGAGCGACCTTTCACGCCCGAGGATCTGGAGAAAATCGAGGCGAAAATGGCGGAGCTTGGCCAAGCAGGACCTGCCGGTCAGCGCGCAAGGTGATGTCGCGCGACGACGCGATCGCAGTTTTTCCGCGACATGGGCGAAGCAGTACAAGGCGGAGATCATCAGCGACATTCCGCAGGGCGAGGAAATGTCGCTCTATCACGCAGGGCGAGTTCATCGATCTGTGCCGCGGCCCGCACGTGCCCAGCACCGGCAAGCTGCAAGGCCTTCAAGCTGATGAAGCGTGGCCGGCGCCTACTGGCGTGGCGATTCCAACAACGAGATGCTGCAGCGCATCTACGGCACCGCCTGGCGGACAAGAAGGACGACTGAAGGCCTACCTGCACCGTCTGGAAGAAGCCGAGAAGCGCGATCACCGCAAGCTCGGCAAGGCCATGGACCTGTTCCATACCCAGGAAGAAGCGCCGGGCATGGTGTTCTGGCACGACAAGGGCTGGCAGCATCTATCTGCAGATCCAGGACTACATCCGCGCCAAGCTGCGCGACGCACGGTTACCAGGAAGTGCACACCCCGCAGGTGATCGACCGCACGTCTGTGGGAAAAATCCGGTCACTGGGACAAGTTCCACGACGACATGTTCACCACGGAGTCGGAAAACCGCACTTACGCGATCAAGCCGATGAACTGTCCCGGCGCATATCCAGATCTACAACCAGGGGCTGAAGAGCTACCGCGACCTGCCGTTGCGGCTGGCCGAGTTCGGTTCCTGCCACCGCAACGAGCCGTCCGGCACGCTGCACGGACTGATGCGGGTGCGCGGCTTCGTGCAGGACGATGCGCATATTTTCTGCACCGAGGAGCAGATTCTCGACGAGGTGTCGAACTTCATCGATCTGCTGTTCGAGGTCTACCGCGATTTCGGCTTCGAGGACGTGATCATCAAGCTGTCGACCCGCCCCGAACAGCGGGTCGGCGAGGATGCATCTGTGGGACAAGGCCGAAAAGGCGCTGGAAGAGGCGCTCAACCACAAGCGGCTGGACTGGCAGCTGCAGCCGGGCGAGGGCGCCTTCTACGGGCCGAAGATCGAATTCTCGCTGAAGGACTGCCTGGAGCGGGTCTGGCAGCTGGGCACCATCCAGCTGGATTTCTCCATGCCGGACCGGCTCGGTGCCCACTATATCGCCGAGGACGGCGAGCAAACAGGTGCCGGTGATGCTGCACCGTGCCATCCTCGGCTCGCTGGAGCGGTTTATCGGCATTCTGATCGAGCATTACGCCGGCGCGCTGCCGGTCTGGCTGGCGCCGCTGCAGGCGGTGGTGCTGAATATCACCGACGCCAGGCCGAATATGCCAGGAAGGTGGAAGAAACCTTGAAAAATCAGGGAGTGAGGGTCAAATCGGACTTGAGAAATGAGAAGATCGGCTTTAAAATCCGCGAGCACACGATTCAGCGCGTCCCGTACCTGCTGGTGGTGGGTGACCGGGAAGTTGAATCAAATACCGTGGCCGTGCGCACGCGTAGCGGCAAGGATCTGGGTAGCCTGACCTTGCAAGCCCTCGTCTGAAGGGCTGACCGCAGAAATCGCGAGCCGCGGCCGAACTATTTTGGAGACTTGAAACATCGCTGCAGCAAACAAATCGAAACACCGGCTCAATCAGGATATCGAGTGCCACGCAGGTACGCCTGATCGGTGCCGACGGAGAACAGGTCGGCGTGGTCTCGCTCGATGAGGCGCAAGAAGCATGGCCGATGAGGCCAGCCTGGATCTGGTTGAGATTTCACCGCAGGCCGAACCACCGGTCTGCAAGGTGATGGACTACGGCAAGTTCCGCTTCGAAGAGCAGAAGAAAGCAGCAGGCCGCGCGCAAGAAGCAGAAGCAGATTCAGGTCAAGGAAATCAAGTTCCGGCCCGGCACCGATATCGGGGACTACAACGTCAAGTTGCGCAACCTGATCCGGTTTCTGACCGAGGGCGACAAGGTCAAGGTCACGCTGCGTTTCCGCGGTCGCGAGATGGCCCACCAGGAACTGGGGCGCGATCTGTTGAAGCGGGTCGAGGCGGATCTGGAGGAACTGGGTGCTGTCGAACAGTTCCCGAGAATGGAAGGCCGGCAGATGGTCATGGTGCTGGCGCCGAAGAAGAAGTGAGTTTTAGGCGCAGCTGCGCCTGAAACACGATTTCGGGTGTCATGGGTTAATAACCTGAGGCCTTGAACAAGGGTTGTCCCGGGCATTCACCGCGCCTAGGTGACGACGTGGTACCAGTCGGGAGTCAGATGCTCTGCAGTGAGCGGCTCCCAGTTTAAGCGGGAGAGTAACATGCCGAAGATGAAAACCAATCGCGGCGCCGCCAAGCGGTTCCAGCGTACAGCCAATGGCGGCTTCAAGCGCGGCCAGTCGCACCACCGCCATATCCTCACCAAGAAAAGCAGCAAGCGCAAGCGCCAGCTGTGCACGCACCGAGCGCGGTTCACGACGCGGACCAGCGTATCGGTGCGTCGTATGTTGCCGTTTGTCTGATTGAGTGAGGTGTAAGCTATGCCAAGAGTAAAACGTGGAGTGCAGGCTCACGCCCGCCACAAGAAGGTCCTGGACAAGGCCAAGGGTTATTACGGTGCCCGCCGCAAGGTCTATCGTGTCGCCAAACAGGCGGTGATCAAGGCCGGCCAGTATGCCTACCGTGATCGCCGCCAGCGCAAGCGCCAGTTCCGTGCCTTGTGGATCGCCCGCATCAATGCGGCAGCGCGCGAGAACGGTCTGTCCTACAGCCGTTTCATTAACGGTCTGAACAAGGCCGGAATCGAGATCGACCGCAAGGTGCTGGCCGATCTGGCGGTGTTCGACAAGACCGCCTTTAGCGCGCTGGCAGAACAGGCCACGGCCAGCCTGGAAGGTTAGCCTTTTTACAGCGAACTGCGCAGGACCTGAATAGAAGGGGAAGGCTGGGATGCACCGACCTTCCCCTTTTTTTGTGACCGCCGGAAGCGCTGCGCGCTAGCGCAGTGCGCATGCAGCTGCAGGAGATGAGAACGTGGAGGCGTTAGCCGCACTCGAACAACAAGCCAGACAAGCGGTCGACAGCGCTGCAGGACCTGCAGGCACTCGACCAGGTGCGCGTGCACTACCTCGGCAAGAAAGGACTGCTGACCGAACAGCTCAAGCAGCTCGGCAAGCTGCCGCCCGAGCAGCGTCCGCAGGCCGGGCAGGCCATCAACGAGGCCAAGAAGCAGGTACAGGACGCGATAGAAGCGCGCAAGGCCGCCTTGCAGAGTGCCGCGCTGGAAACGCAGCTGGCAGCCGAGCGAATCGACGTGACCCTGCCCGGGCGCGGCTACAGCCTGGGCGGTCTGCACCCGGTCAGTCGCACCCTGCACCGCATCGAACACCTGTTTGCCGGGATGGGTTTCGAGTCGGTCGAAGGGCCCGGAGATCGAAGACGACTACCATAACTTCGAGGCGCTTGAACATCCCGGCGCACCATCCCGGCGCGCGCCATGCACGATACCTTTTACATCGACTGAGCACGGGTGCTGCGCACCCATACCTCGCCGGTGCAGATCCGGGTGATGGAAACTCAGCAGCCACCGTTCCGGGTCATTGCGCCGGGCCGCGTATATCGCTGTGATTCCGATCTTACCCATTCGCCGATGTTTCACCAGGTCGAGGGTCTGCTGGTCGACGAGCATGTCAGTTTTGCCGATCTGAAGGGCTTGCTGGACGACTTTCTGAAGCACTTCTTCGAGCGTGACGACCTGGGGGTCCGTTTTCGTCCCTCGTATTTCCCGTTTACCGAGCCTTCCGCCGAAGTCGACATCGAGTGCGTGATTTGCTCCGGTAACGGTTGCCGCGTCTGCGGCCAGACCGGCTGGCTGGAAGTGCTTGGCTGCGGCATGGTGCATCCCAACGTGTTCCGCCACGTCGGTGTCGATAACGAGAAGTACACCGGTCTGGCATTCGGTATGGGCGTGGAGCGTCTCACCATGCTGAGGTACGGCGTGGACGATCTGCGGCTGTTTTTTGAAAACGATCTGCGCTTCCTGCAGCAGTTTCGGTAATGGCCACGGACAGTGCGCAGTTAAGAGTATTAGCCACGGAAAGCACGGAAAGCACGGAATGATAAGATAACAGTTCGCAGTGCTCCTCGGGTTTGGTGGCAAGGCCCAAGGCCTTCATGGTGATTTTGAAACAGGCACTGGAGATTCGTGGTCCGCGGAATATTCTTTAAGAATTTTTCCGTGCTTTCCGTGTTTTCCGTGGCTACAAATAATTACATAGGTTCTGATCGATGAAATTCAGCGAAGCCTGGCTGCGCGAATGGGTGAACCCGGACCTCGATACCCGGCAACTGGGTGACCGGTTGACCATGGCGGGTCTGGAAGGGGAGTTCTTCGAGCCGGTCGCCGCCGAGTTCAGTGGCGTCGTGGTTGCGGAGGTGCTGTCGGTTGAAGCGCATCCCGACGCCGACAAGCTGCGGGTGTGTCAGGTTGAAGTCGGTGACGGCAAGGCGGTGCAGATTGTCTGCGGTGCGCCCAATGTGCGCGCCGGCATGAAAGCCCCGCTGGCGACCGTCGGTGCGCGCATGCCCGAGGGACTCAGGATCAAAAAGTCCAAGCTGCGCGGCGTCGAATCACACGGCATGTTGTGCTCGGCGCGCGAACTCGGACTGAGCGACGAGCACAAGGGGCTGTTGGAGCTGCCGGCCGATGCGCCGGTCGGGACCGATCTGCGTGCTTATCTGCAGCTCGACGATACCGTGATCAGTGTCGAGCTGACGCCCAATCGCGGCGACTGTCTCGGCATGGAAGGCATGGCGCGCGAAGTCGCCGCGGTGACCGGTGCAGCCCTGAAGCCGCCCGCATTTGCGCCCGTGCCTGTCGCGCATGACGATCGCTTTCCCCTGCAGGTGCTGGCGCCCGAGGCCTGCCCGCGTTACCTGGGACGCATCATCCGCGGTATCGACCCCGGTGTCGAAACGCCGCTGTGGATGCAGGAGAAGCTGCGGCGCAGCGGTATCCGCAGTCTCGGACCGGTCGTAGACGTCACCAACTACGTGCTTCTGGAGCTCGGTCAACCCATGCACGCCTTTGACCTGGGGCAGCTGTCCGGGGGTATCCAGGTGCGGTATGCGCGTTCCGGTGAGCAACTGACGCTGCTCGATGAGCGCACTATCGAGCTCGACGAAGACACGCTGCTGATCTGCGATCACGACAAGGCGCTGGCGCTGGCCGGCGTCATGGGCGGCATGGATTCCGGAATTTCAGAGGGCGACCCGTGACCTGTTTCTGGAAGTCGCGTTCTTCAATCCCGAGACAATTGCCGGGCGGGCGCGGCGCTACGGTCTGGCGACGGACTCATCCTACCGTTTCGAGCGTGGTGTCGACCCCGAGTTGCAGCAGCGAGCCATGGAGCGGGCGACCGCACTGTTGCTGGATCTGGTGGGCGGACAGGCCGGACCGGTCATCGAAGCCATCGCGACGGCGCATCTGCCGCAGGCGCCAGCCCATCGCCGTGCGCCGCGCGCGCATCGAGACGCTGCTGGGTTTTGCCCCCGATGACCGCCAGGTCGAAGGGATTCTCACGCGTCTTGGCATGCAGGTTGATGCGAGCGCCGACGGGTGGCTGGCGACACCACCCAGTTACCGTTTCGATCTGGCGATGGAGGCGGATCTGATCGAGGAGGTGGGTCGGGTGTATCGGTTACGATCGGCTGCCGAGCACCCGTTACCACGGCGAACTGACCATGCGGCCGGTCACCGAAGCGTCCACGCCGCTGGAGCGGGTGCAGGCATTGCTGGTCGATCGCGATTATCAGGAAGTGATGACCTACAGCTTCGTCGATGGCGGTTTGTTGCGCCTGCTGGCCCCGGACCTGGCGTCCGGTGGCACTGGCTAACCCCATTTCCACGGAAATGTGCGTCATGCGCACCACCCTGTGGGCCGGCCTGGTGAACGCCGTGCGACACAATCTGGCGCGCCAGCAGCGGCGTATTCGATTATTCGAGTCAGGTCTTAGGTTTATGTCTCAAGGCAATCGGAAATAAAACAAGATAAAGTTATTTCTGGAATTGTTATTGGCGAACCTTTTCGCAGGAGCAATGGGGAGCCCAGCGCAGGCCGTGGACTTCTACGACGTGAAAGGCGATGTCGAGGCATTGCTCGACGGCAGTGGCGTCAGTGCCGGGTTTCAGGCCGAAAGCCATCCGGCGCTTGCACCCTGGCCAGACGGCGTCGATTACGGTTGGAGGAACGCGTCGCCGGTTGGCTGGGCTGCATCCACCCGGCGCTTGCACAGAAGTTCGAAATCCCCAGCAAAACCTATCTGTTTGAGCTTGAACTGGAGCCTTTGCTTAAAGGCAGCGTGCCAAGCTTCCAAAAACTCTCAAGATTTCCTTCAATCCGCCGTGATTTAGCGATAGTAGTGGACGCGGAGACGCCAGCCACCGCTCTCTGCGACGCGATTTCGCGCCAGGCCGGGCAGATTCTGCAGGATCTGGTGGTGTTCGATGTATATCAGGGCAAAGGTATAGAATCCGGGCGAAAAAGCATCGCTTTTGGCTTGATTCTACAGGATTCTTCACGCACACTTACTGACGCAGGATGTTGACTCGGTTATGAACACTGTTACCGGTCAGCTAAAACAACAATTCGGAGCAACATTGAGAGAGTGAAACCATGGCGCTAACCAAAGCCGACATGGCAGAGAAACTGTTCGAGGATCTGGGGCTCAACAAACGCGAAGCCAAAGAACTGGTCGAGATGTTCTTCGAAGAAATCCGACAGGCGCTCGAAGCGGGCAAGCAGGTCAAACTTTCCGGATTCGGAAATTTCGATCTGCGCGACAAGAATCAGCGACCGGGACGTAATCCCAAGACGGGTGAGGAAATTCCGATTTCCGCTCGCAGAGTGGTCACGTTCCGACCGGGCCAGAAACTCAAAGCTCGGGTCGAGGCATACGCGGGAAGCCAGCAGCACGCTGCCCCCCGAACCTGATCGCGGTACAGGTGCGCAAGCGCCGATCTTCGCCCTCCGGGCGGATCGGCTTGCGGTTCGTCCACCAACACTGAGACGCGTGTAGAGACTTATGCTGGAAGCCAGCAATAACAACGAATTACCCGTCATACCCGGGAAACGCTATTTCACCATCGGAGAGGTCGCGGAACTGTGCGGCGTTAAGCCGCATGTACTGCGCTACTGGGAGCAGGAATTTCCGCAGCTGAAGCCAGTCAAGCGGCGTGGCAACCGACGCTATTACCAGCGGCATGACGTTATCATGATCCGCCAGATTCGCAGTCTCCTTTACGAGCAGGGATTCACCATCGGCGGTGCGCGCCAGCGTCTGTCGGGTGAAGAAGCCAAGGAAGACGTCAGTCAGCGCCAGCAGATCGTGCGGCAGATGCGCATGGAACTGGAAGAACTGCTGCACATTCTGAAGCGTTAGGAGCGCGCTAAGGCCATCAGTGACAATCACGTTCTCAGCCACTGCGCAATCCTGTATCATGTGCGGCTGTTCGAATCTGACGGGGCGTAGCGCAGCCTGGTAGCGCACCTGCATGGGGTGCAGGTGGTCGGAGGTTCAAATCCTCTCGCCCCGACCAACTCAATAAAGCCGTTCCTCCGGAACGGCTTTTTTCGTTGTCCGTAGCGTTCGGATTCCCGGCCCTCGAACGAACTTCTCGGGCGTTCAGCTCACGCAAAGCGGTGCTTTGCGCACGGCGCTCGCTTCACCCTCTCGCCCGACCAACTCAATAAAGCCGTTCCCATGCAACGGCTTTGGGTTCGAAGAGGAGACGCTGCGCGGCGCAGGAGTTGAGCGAGACCGGACTGGATGAACGCATCGCCGTCGAGGTGCACGAACTTTTGGTTACCGACCCTGATATCGATGTGGAAGATCTGCGGGTGAAAGTGCAAGGCGGAATTGTCACCCTGGAAGGCCGTACCGGCACCGCGCCGAACAAGCACCTGGCCGCCGCGCCGGCGCAATGCGTGGGGTACGCGGTGTGGTGAACATGATCAAGGTTGTCCCGGGCCTGCAGCCGAGCGTCGAAAACCTTCGGTCTTTGCCCTAGCCCGAATGGCGCTTACCGGGCGATCCCGCTCAGACAGGCTTTGTGCCGGTGCGTATCCGCAGTTTAGCGGGTGGGATGGCTGAGGTGCTAAAATACGCGCCCGAGCCCCAACGCCAGGGCACTGTTGATGTCACGGGACCCGACCTCCAGGATCGCGGGCGAACTGGGCGGGAATATGAGCGCGATGACTGCGCTCCCTGGGTGACACCATGAGCCGGTAACCGTCAAGAAGCGTCGCACAATAATGGAATTCAAAGACTACTACGCAATCATGGGCGTCAAGCGCGATGCCACCCAGGATGAGATCAAGCGTGCCTATCGAAAACTGGCGCGCAAGTACCATCCGGACGTCAGCAAGGAGCCGGACGCGGAGGCGCGTTTCAAGGAGGTGGGCGAGGCCTATGAGGTACTCAAAGACCCGGAAAAGCGCACCGCCTACGACCAGCTGGGCGCCAGGTGGAAGGCCGGCCAGGATTTCCGGCCGCCACCGGACTGGGACCAGGGTTTCGAGTTTCACGGCGGCGAACCTGCCGGTGCCGATGCGGAGGAGTTCAGTGACTTTTTCGCAAGTTTGTTCGGGCGCGGAGGTTTTGCAGGGAGTGGTGGTGGTTATGGCGGGCGCGCGCAACGGGAGTTTCATGCGCACGGTGAAGACACCTACGCCAGGGTGCTGATCGATCTGGAGGATGCCTATCAAGGGGCGACGCGCACCCTCACCCTCAAGCACTCGGAGCTGGGCGCCGACGGCCGACCGCAGTTGCAGGAACGTACGCTGAATGTACGCATTCCCCGGGGCGTGCGTCAGGGGCAGCACATTCGCCTGGCCAGACAGGGCGGGGCGGGCATAGGCCAGGGGGAACCCGGTAATCTCTATCTCGAAGTCGCGTTCCGTCCGCACCCCTTCTATCACGTCGAGGGCAAGGACGTGTTTCTCGATCTGCCCGTGGCGCCCTGGGAAGCGGCATTGGGCGCGATGGTCAAGGTGCCGACGCCGTCGGGAACAGTGGATTTGAAGATCCCGGCAAATTCAACCGGAGGGCGAAAGCTTCGGCTCAAAGGCCGCGGCATACCCGCCAGGGAACCGGGAGACCTGTACGTGGTGTTGCAGATCGCGCTTCCGCCGGCGCAGAACGAGGCCGCCAGGAGCGCTTATCGGGAATTCGAAAAGGCATTGAAGTTCAACCCGCGCGCACGCCTGGGAGTGTGATCCGTCATGAGCAAAGAGCTATTGTCATTGTTGTCGGGCGAGGTACTGGAAGAGGATGTCGAGTTGACGCTGGTCGAGTTGTGCCAGGCCTGCCGGATGCCTGCGCAACAGGTGTTCGATCTGGTCGAGTACGGCGTGATCGAGCCGCTCGGTCACGAGCCGGAACGCTGGCGCTTCCGGGGCATCAGCATGCGGCGGGTTCTGCTTGTCCAGCGACTGGAGCGGGACCTGGGCGTCAATGTTGCCGGCGCAGCCCTGGCACTGGACCTGCTCGAAGAGCTCGAGCGGCTGCGGGCCCGGTTGCGTCGGTTGGAGGGATAGAGGGAATGGCACTTTTTTCAAGGCCGAATTCTCTTTTTCCACCTCGCGCTTGTGTAGGTTGGGCTGAGTTCGCGAAGCCCAACCTGGAGCCTTGATCAAGCCTCGATTGTTGGGCTTCGCAAGCTCAGCACCAACCTACATTCAATGCGCTATTGCAATCAAGTCATGCTCAAAGAAGCGCCATTCGGGATAGGGGACAGAAGATGCAGATAAGCAACATCGAGATTCTGGTGGATGCGCGCTCAAGACAGCACCTGCAGCGCACCGGTATTGTTCTCGCCGTGGTGGGCCTGGTGGGGATAGTGTTGCCACAGGTGATTTCCATCACGCTGTCGCTGTTCGTTGCGGTTTTGTTGATTGTTTCCGGGTTGGCAACCGCTTACTTGAGCTGGCAGAATTATGCCCGCTTCGGCCTGGCCTGGCTCAAGCCCTTTATTCTGACCACCCTGGGGATGTTGCTGCTCTTCTATCCGGCGGCGGGTGCCGCAGCACTGGGATTGCTGTTGATCGTTTTCTTTCTGATGCAGGCTTTCGCCAGCATCAGCTTCGCGCTCGCCATCCGGCCGCAGGGCGGCTGGCTGTGGACCCTGGTAAGCGGCGTCCTGTCCTTGTTGCTCGCGGTTATATTCATCGTTGGCTGGCCGTTTACTGCGGTGGCGCTGGTGGGCCTGTTCATCGGGATCAGCCTGCTGTTTGAAGGTGTAGCCCTGGTGATGCTGGCGCGCGCTGCCAACGCGTATTGATGCCTGATTGATAGCCCGATGCTGTTGCTCGCAGTGCCCAGCTGAACCTGCGGCCTTGATTGGCCGAACGCCCGACCGCGTCGGGCGTACCCGATGGCGTATTTACACTGATATCGAAGAATCGCTTTCTTTCTGTCTTTGAGGGGTGCTGATTCATGACGCAGTATAAGGCGGGCAGCCTGACACTGATCGGCGCGATATCGATGGGCACCGGCGTAATGATCGGTGCGGGTATTTTCGCTTTGACGGGCCAGGTTGCCGAGCTGGCGGGCAGGCTTTTCCCCCCTCGCGTTCCTGGCAGCGGCCGCTGTCACGGCGGTCAGTGCCTATTCTTATGTGAAGATGTCCCAGGCATACCCGTCCGCCGGTGGCATCGCAATGTATCTCGAAAAGGCCTACGGAAAAGGGATCGTAACTGCCTTCTGCGCCTTGCTCATGTATTTCTCGATGGTGATCAACGAAAGTCTGGTGGCCCGAACCTTTGGCACCTACAGCCTGCAGTTATTCGATCGGGAACACGTGGACTGGCTGGTGCCCGCGCTGGGGGTAGGGCTGCTCACATTACCATCAGCGGCAACGATCTCGTGGCACCCGGTCGATCGCAACGTTCGGCCTGTTGATGGCGATGGTCGAGATCGGTCGGAATCTGCGTGGTTAGCTACTTCCTGGTCGCCTGTGGCAGTCGCGGGCAATCTGACGCTGTCCGAAATCATCCACGGCGACGAGATTATGCCCTGGCGCAAGCCGCGCGACCGGCGCTGGGTAACTTCGGAGCGGTGGTTCACGGTGATACTGGCGATCATCGCAACGGTTTCACGACGGTCACCGCCAGCGGCTTCGAGCGCGTGGACCCGCAACGCTGGCGATGTCGACCGAGACGAAGCTGGTGCACACCGACTCGGAATCTGCCCGGCAGTGTCCAGAAGCACACCCTGGTCTACACCATCGTACTGGCCATCTTGGCCACGGTGTTTTTCGATCTCAGCCGGATCGCGTCGCTGGGTGCAATCTTCTATATTGTGATGGATATTGCCGTGCACTGGGGTGTCTACCGGCATCTGCGCCATGAAATCAGGGCGAACGGTTTTATCCTCAATGGCTATGGTTCTGGACCTGGTCGTCCTGGCTGCCTTCGTCGGCGTGAAGATGAGGATGGACACGTTCGTCGTGCTTGCCGCGCTGGCGAGCATGGCGGTCATACTGTCTGGCGTCTGGCTCTATCTGCGGTTCAATCCGCCTGAGGCGCACAGCGGCGGATAGTGCCGTAGGCGCAACTGCCTTCGTTCAAAACCACGGCATGATCGGCGATCCGCAGGACCATTTCACAGCCCCCCGCGCAAACGACTCAGGGGACAGGGACGCAGCCGTCGAGGATGATCGCGTTTGCAGCCCGCCCGCCGATGCGCAGCGGCTGTCGGCGGCGGCTCGGTTTTCCGCCTGGATGCCGGCGCGGTGGTACGGGTCGGCGGAACAGAACCGGCGCTTCATTACGCCCTGCGTACTGCAGTGCCGGCGCTGAAATGAACCGCGTGACTTGTGCGCCAGTCGCAGCGACATGCGCATGCCGCCAGCCATGTTTGCGCGCAGGGCAGGGGGTCGAGGAGATCCTGTCGCGTTGGCTGGGCACCCGCGTGAGATTGTGCAGATGAATACCAGACACCTTATCGGGTTCGGTTTGAGTTATTGCTTTGAACAGTGTTATGGTCGAACGAGTGTCGGTGCTGTGCGCCAACGAGCAGCCTCGCGAGACCGGCGTCGGGGCGCTCAGGACAATCCCGCGGATGGTGGTTCAGAGAGTGAGACAATGAAACGCCACAACCAGTGTTTTTGGGTGCCAGGGAGTTGAGAAAGAGCAAACGGACACGCGCGGAAGAAACAATCGTGACCCCGAGTGCCGCCGAAGTGGTGGAACAACTCGAGGAGCAGCAGATCGATCTGCGCATCGTACGCTGGGTAGCGGGTGAAGGAGAACCGACTCCCGAACAGAAACAATGGCTCGATCAACTGCGCAAAGAGCGCGGTGACGGCTTTTACAGCGACCTCGTCTTTGCCTTGCTCGGTCGACGCTATCCACGGTCGGACGCCCATGCGTTGTGGGAAGAAATCGTTTCCCATCGCGACGTCCTGGCGCAGGCACTGGGTCGCAATCCGGGGGTTGTTGTGGCGGCTCTGGACTGGCTCAGCAATCTTCAGGACGGCGAGGGCCTTGAATTGAGTCTCGTCGAGAGCAGCAAGCTGGAGACTATGCTGGAGCGCGCAGTGGTCGATGGGCTGACCGGCCTGTACGACCACGATACGCTGCTCACGCTGCTGGAAAAAGAGATCGAGCGCGCCAGGCGCTACTCGGAAACGATTTCCTTGCTGCTGCTTGACCTCGATGACTTCAAGCAAGTGAACGATGTGTTCGGGCATCAGAAAGGGGATGAGATACTGGTGTTACTGGCCGATGTCATCCGTGAAACCATACGGACTATGGACATTGCCGGTCGCTATGGCGGAGAAGAATTCGCGCTTATCCTGCCGGAAACAGACATGACTGCGGCCCTGCAGAGTGCGGAGCGTCTCCGGGCGGCGGTCGAAAACCGCCTTCGTCAGGACGGGCAGTTGACTATCAGTGTAGGAGCTGCATGCTTTCCGGACCAGGCGCAAACGGTAGATGCACTGGTAAAGGCGGCGGATGAGGCATTGTACTCCGCCAAGGCAAAGGGCAAGAACTGTGTTGTGCCGGCCGGCGGCGAATGAGATCTCGCAATTCTGGTCTGGCAGGCCCTAGGGGTGAAAGTATGGCAACGTTCGAGGGTGACGCGGTGAAATGCAATGTGGGTGGCGTGGACAGGGCCGCACGCATCGTACTCGGTGTGGTGTTACTGGGGATCGTTCTTTTCATCGCGATGAGCCCGATATGGCAGACGGTGCTCGCGCTGCTCGGCGTGGTCGCGCTGGTTACCGGAGCCATTCGCTACTGTCCGCTCAATGCGCTGCTGGGCGTCGATAGCTGCAGGGGTAAGCCGCTGCAGTAGAACCCGCTGCGGCGAACCGAGAATACGGCGCCAGGGATGTGGCCGGTGACCGAACCCTGCTCGGCTGTGCCCGCAACCCCCGAATGTCCCCATCGACAGTCAGGTCGCAGTCAGTCGTGTACGATTATCCGCTTGTGGGCGCCGTCGATGTCCACTTGTGAACTCGAGCGGATACAGGCCGCTGCGACTATGTCCAGCTCCGCCAGATGGTTTTGCATTGCCAGCTGTCGCAGGACTTTGCCGCCCTCGCAATTGTAGAGGATGCCGCTGGACTCCTGCAGCTCGCAACCGAACGCGTCCGCGTCGAGTGACATATCGAAACTGTCCGGCATTTGCAGAATGACCGGGTTATCGATGACTTTCCGCGTGTTCGGCATCGCAATCTACCTCTCTTCAGTGACTGTGTTGATCGGCGTAATAATTCGACGGACAAAGTGTGACAAAGCGGGCAGGGGGTGGCATTGCGAAACCGCAATGCCACCCGGCCCCGGTCGCTGTAGTCTGGTGGCGCATCGGGCGCGGTTTGCCGCATTGCTTCCAGGACCAGGGGCGCATGTCTGACGCACAGCCACAATGAGCAAACGCAGTAACCAGGGCCAGCTGTCCGGGCAGGAGGCACGCGATGCGGTGCGGCGTTCGGCGCCGCGCGCTGCGGTCGTATTCGAAGCGATTCGCTACGAAGCCGTGGAAGAGCTGGAACGGCATAATACGGCGCTGTTCTGGTCAGGCTTGGCGGCCGGTCTTTCCATGGGCTTTTCGTTCATTGCCGAGGCGCTGCTTCAGGCCGCCCTGCCCGATACGTCGTGGCGGCCGCTCGTTTCCAAGCTCGGCTATTCGGTCGGGTTCATGATCGTCATCCTGGGCCGCCAGCAGCTGTTTACCGAAAATACACTGACGCCGGTGATTCACGTGCTGCGCGAGCGCAGCCTGGCGGTCATGTGGAACGCGTTGCGCCTGTGGGTCGTCGTGCTGGGGGCGAATGTTCTCGGAACCATGATATTCGGCGTCGGACTTTACTTTACCGATGTGTTCGATCCCCCCCAGACAGCGGCCCTCGGGTCGGTTGCCGGGCATGCCGTGACCGGGTCCTTCTGGGATACCTTCGTGTCAGCGCTGTTCGCCGGCTGGTTGATCGCCTTGATGGTGTGGCTGCTGCCTGCCGCAGAGACCGCCCGCGTCGGCGTGATCATCATCATTACCTATCTGGTGGGCCTGGGCGGTTTTTCGCACATTATTGCCGGCTCCGCGCAGGTCTTCTATGCGCTCGCTGCGAATGCCACCAGTCTGACGGCGGCGCTGAGCAACTTTTTTCTGCCGACCCTGCTGCTGGGTAATGTCATCGGCGGAGTGGCGCTTGTGGCTGCGCTGAACTACGCCCAGGTTTCGCTGGACGAGTGAGTGGACATTGAAATTCCGCAATGCTGTGTTGTTACAGGCGCCCTGGCATAAGGCAAGCACAGGGGTGACGGCGGTGACGCGCGAACCGTACGCGAGCCATCCGCACTGCCGGCCGGCTGGCAGCCTGATCAGGCGCAGCTGCGAGCCGGCCTCAAGACAGGAGTAAACCGGTCATGCGCAGACTGTATTTTCTGATACCTGACGCGGAAATCACCGAACGTATCGTTAGCGAGCTGTTGCTGGCGCGTATTCCGGAGCGGCAGATTCATATCGTGGCCAAGGATCATGAGCTGTTGCAGGACGGCCGGCTGCCCGACGCAGGTCTGCTGCAGGAACCTCGGGTGGTGCCGGCGATCGAAAAGGGGCTGGCGGCCGGCGGCGCGGCAGGTCTGCTGGCCGGGCTGGTAGCGGTGACTTTCCCACCGGCGGGGCTGGTGCTCGGCGGTGGTGCATTGCTCGGCGCCACGCTGGGGGGTGCCGCCTTCGGCGCGCTGGTCGGGCCGATGATTGGTATTCCGGTGCCGAACTCGCGACTCACCCAGCTCGAAGAGGCGGTGGAGACGGGCCAGTTCCTGATGATCGTGGATGTGCCGAAAAAAGACATCGAGTCAATCAGTGCGCGGGTAAGAGCGCATCACCCGCAAGTCACTATCGAAGGCAGCGAACCGGAATCCTAGCCGTCGCTCTGGCCCGAACCTGTCACCGTTGGCACCGCGCTCGGCCCGCGTGTCCCGGTAGAACCGTATTGCGACTTTGAAATTGGATTGCGAAATCGCGATGTCGCGCTGGTGGACTTGCGCCTAGCCCGGCAGTGGGCGTTGTTTGCTACACTCGCGGGGGTATTTCACGGTCCCAAGGAGTGACTGAGCATGGTGCGTACCAAACAGCGCGTCTGGCCCGGACTGCCGTTCCCGTTGGGCGCCACCTGGGATGGGTCCGGGACGAATTTCGCGCTGTTTTCGGCCCACGCGGAGAAGGTCGAGCTGTGTCTTTTCGATGAGCAGGGCAAACGTGAACTGCAACGTGTAGCGCTGCCCGAGTACACGAATGAGATATGGCACGGTTATTTGCCGGATGTGCGGGCGGGACAGCTGTATGGCTACCGCGTCTACGGCGCCTACGATCCCGATAATGGCCACAGGTTCAACCACCACAAGTTATTGCTGGATCCCTACGCCCGGAGCCTGCGTGGCCGCTTGCAGTGGGATGACGCGCTGTTCGGTTACGTGGTGGGTCACGAACAGGCCGACCTGTCCTTCGATACCCGCGACAGCGCTCCGTTCATGCCGCGCTGCGAGGTTATCGATCCGGCCTTCACCTGGGGGCGGGAGCGACCAGCGCAGCTGCCCTGGCACGAGGTGATTGTCTACGAGATGCACGTGCGCGGCTTCACCATGCGGCACCCCGAGGTGCCGGATGCGGAACGCGGGACCTTCGCAGGTTTGTCGTCGCATTCCGTGGTCAGCTATCTCAAGGACCTCGGTATCACAGCCGTCGAGCTGCTGCCGGTACACGCTTTTGTGCACGACCGTCACCTGATCGAGGCTGGTCTGCGCAATTACTGGGGCTATAACTCGCTCGGCTTTTTTGCGCCCCATACGGACTACCTGGGCGAGGGCGGCATCAAGGAGTTCAAAACCTTTGTGCAGCTGATGCACCATGCCGGCATCGAGGTGATTCTCGACGTGGTGTACAACCATACCGCCGAGGGTAACCAGCTGGGTCCGACCCTGTCACTGCGCGGTATCGACAACCACTCCTATTACGCGCTGAGCGAAGGGCGTTACTACCACGATTGCACCGGCACCGGCAACGCGCTGGACCTGCGCCACCCTTACGTGCTGAGGATGGTGACCGATTCGCTGCGCTACTGGGTCAACGAAATGCGCGTGGACGGTTTTCGTTTCGATCTGGCCACCACCCTGGCGCGCGTCGACGGCGAATTCGACGAGCACGCAAGTTTTCTGGATGCGGTGGCCCAGGACCCCCTGTTGTCCAGCGTCAAACTCATCGCCGAACCCTGGGATATCGGTGGGTCGGGCTATCAGCTGGGACGCTTTCCGCCCGGCTGGTCGGAATGGAACGATCGTTACCGCGATACGGTGCGCCGCTTCTGGAAGGGTGACGACGGTCGGTTGGCCGAACTGGCATCCCGTATGGCGGGTTCCAGTGACATCTTCGATCGTCGCGGCCGGCGGCCCTGGGCGAGCACCAATTTCGTGACTGCCCATGATGGCTTCACGTTACAGGACCTGGTGAGCTTCAACAGCAAGCATAATGAAGCCAACCGCGAGAACAACCGGGACGGCAGCGACAATAACTCGAGCTGGAATTGCGGCGTCGAAGGACCGAGCGACGATGCGCAGATCACAGCCTTGCGGGAGCGGCAGAAGCGCAACCTCCTGGCGACCCTGCTGTTGTCGCAGGGGCTGCCGATGCTGCTCGCGGGCGACGAATTCGGGCACAGCCAGGGCGGCAATAACAATGCCTACTGTCAGGACAATGAAACCACCTGGCTGGACTGGCAGGGCATCGACGCCAGGGGAAAGGCGCTGCTGGCGTTCACCAGGACTCTGATTCGGCTGCGGCGCGAGCACAGCGTTTTTCATCGTCACCGCTTCTTCCATGGCAATACGATTCCCGGTACCCGTACCCGGGACATTGTCTGGCTCAGGCCCGACGGCGAGGCAATGCGCGATCACGACTGGCACGCCGAGGGCGTCAGTTCCATTGCACTGTTTGTAAGCGGCGAGGCTGGCAGGTACCACCTGACCACGCACGGCGAGAAAGAAACCGATGACAGCTTCATGCTGATGCTGAACGCAGCCGCGCATGCAGTAGACTTTGCCATTCCGGATTCTACCGTACCCCCGATCCGCACCGTCGTGATCGACACCTCAGGCGAGACTGTCAGCAGCGACGACGGGCAACCGGTAAAGAGCCCCTGGCGCGTCGAATCCCGAGCGCTGGTGGTACTGAAGTGTCGGCATGAGGATTAGAACCTATCTCATAATCCCGCGCGAGCCGCGTTGCTGCCCGAAAGCCCGGCCTGCAAGGCGTAGCGCGCCGCACAGTAGTGAACCTACGGGCAAGCGCTGCAACACCGCAGGCCGGGCTTTCGGGCGCAACCCTATGGGGACCGGGCGCTTTTGGCCCATGGCTTTGTTGCGGCTCGCTCATGTAGCCTGGGCTACACCGCGCTCGCCGCGTCGCGCCATGGGCCAAAAGCGCCACGGTCGCGGCCGCGGGGGATTATGAGATAGGTTCTAGTCCGCTTCACGCCGGCGGCGCCGCGTCCGGTTGCTCTGTTGCGGCCAACTGGCGGATCGCGCGGTGGACAAAATCGAGCTTGGACAGAGCCGCGGGGGCGAGCACGAAGGGGTAGAAGTCCGGCTGGCCCATGCTGCGGTTGAGACTGTTGACCGCGTAGCTCAGGGGCAGCCATTGGTCGGTGAGCTGCGCGAGTGACACGGCGCGGTAGGGATCGAAATCCGGCTCTGAAGTCATCTGAGCTTCACTACCCGGGTTAGCTGCTACCCGCAGCTGGAAGGCCCAGGCGGTTTCCAGAACGTCGGTGATGTGCAGGTAGTGGGCCCAGGTTTCCGCCCAGTCTTCCCATGGGTGGGAAGCGGCGTAGGCGCTCACAAAACGGGTCTGCCAGTCGGGAGGCGGCCCCTGCTGGTAGTTGCGCCGCATGGCGGCCGCGTAGTCCTGCCGCTCATCGCCGAACAGCTCGCGGAACTCGGTCAGCCAGCCGGGCCGGCGCGCCAGAGAAGCCCAGTAGTAGTGGCCTGACTCGTGACGGAAGTGGCCCAGGACGGTCCGGTAGGGTTCGGACATGACCTGGCGCGTGCGGTCCCGCGCGGCGTCGTCGGCTTCGGCTATGTTGATGGTGATCAGACCCCCCGCGTGGCCGGTCATCGCCTCGATCTTTGTTGCGCAGGCGGGGTCCGCGTCAGCTACAAATGCAAACGCCAGCCCATTCTCGGGGTCTTGCTGCTTGCTGACCAGCGGCAGGCCGAGGCGCGCCAGGCTGTATACCAGGCGACGTTTGCCCACCTCCAGCCGACGCCACAGCTCCGCGTTGCCGGCGACGCTCAGATCCGGAATGGTCTGGTTGAAACGGCAGGCTTCGCACAATGTCGCCGCGTTTTCAGCCGGGACCATCCAGTTGCACACCGCTTGCGGGGAGGCGTTCTGGCAGTTGCGGTACAGCTGTTCCTGTGCCGGCGCCGCCAGCGCCCGCCAGCGGCCATCCTGGCTCGCTTCCAGACTGCTCATGATCAGCCGGTCAGGGAGGAAGCCCAGGGCCGCCCCGCATGCCGTGCATTGCGTGTTCTCGAAGTACACCACCTGGCCACAGACCTGACAGCGAAAGATCTTCATCTCCTGACCCTCATTGCGTCGCTATAATGGCGACATCCAGACGTTCCCGGTTCGGTGTGCGCTACCGGTGCGTGGCGCGTGGTGTTGCCGTATTGGCCGTGTCCTGCATTCGACATGCTGCATAACGTTCTCGTCCAGCGTGCCGCCGAGATTGATGGAGGCCAGCACCGGGGCGCTCAGCAGGGGCCACCGGGTGCCAATGAAGGGGCCGGGGCGGGTATGGGTCAGAAAAACCGGGGCAGGGGCGCAACCCGGAAACAGGGCGTCGATCGCTGTTTGCGGCAGCAGACACGCGGCTTCCGCAGCGTGGGCTACCATGAATAGCTTCACCTCGGCTGGACGCCGCCTCACGACGGGCGCGGTTCTGTATAGCGGTCGAAGAAAAGCCGTACCAGATCCGAGCGCGTGACCATACCGAGGACCCGGTGGTCCTGGTCGCATACGACGACACGCTTGACGCTGTTGCGCTTCATCGCCTCGATGACATCGTGCAGGTCCTGACCGGGATGCACGGAGACCACATTGTTCACCATGTGCGCACTGACCGGGTCGTCCGGTGTCTCCAGTTCACCGTGGTGGGCGAGATGGCCGAACAGGGATTCCAGCGTCTGCCACAGGTTATGGTGCGGCTGATGTGCCGGCACCCCCAGGGCGCGCAGAAAGTCCGCCTCGGTGATGATGCCGACCAGGTGGCCGGCATCGTCGACAACCGGTAAGCCGCTGATCCGCTGGCTGACCATGAGGTGGGCAGCCTCGGACAGCGGTGTCTGGGGGCGCACGCTGTGTACCGGTTGACTCATCACGCGGCTTACCTGGACGCCCTCGGCGGCGCGCCGGCCGGCGAATTGCTCGGCGCGTTGGGTCAGCGCCATCAGGTCATCGGCGGTGATATCCACATAGGTGTCCATGCTCTGCAGCGCCTGCTGAAAGTCCTCACGGCGCAGGCGTTTGCTTGCATCAGGTGGGTTGCTCATACCTCTCTCCTGCAATTGCCGGGTCGGGCGGCATGCTCGGTCACGACCGGGTCTGGACACGCTGCCAGGAGGTTTCATTCAGGCAGACCTCATAGCGCGCCCAGGCTGCGAAGCGTTCCCGGCTGCTGGCGCCGGTCCGGCGGCGTTGGTTGCCGGCCGCCACTCGATAGGACAGGGTGTCGTCCGCAGACGGTTCTCTGCCTCCTGACCCGCTGCATTCGATGACCCGGCGCACCTGCCAGTCCGGACCGAAGGTCCCATTGCAATAGTAGCTGCCAACACGGATGTCGGCAGGATCGATGCGGGTCGATTCGGCATTGCACTGCGCGAGACTGGAAACTGTCTCGCGATGCCTGCTGCCCATGTCCAGTGCAGACCCAGGCCCGCCGGCTGCGCTGGCCAGGTTCTGAGCGATGAAGGTTCCATTCGGGTGCTCGCCGGCAGCGGGCGCGGTCGGGCCGCTTCTGCGCGCCCATACCGACGGATAGCGGCGCCACGGCAAAGCCAGATTGAACAGGATGGCCACCGACAGGATGACGAGCACATTCAGCAACACCGGCGTCAGTACATAGTGAAAGCCCAGCGCCTGCACCGACTCGCCCCCGACGACAGCGCTCAATGCGGTGGCGCCACCGGGCGGATGGATACAGCGCAGGTAGTACATGGCGCTGATGGCCAGCGCAACTGCCAGCGCGGCCGACAGGCTGGGATCCAGCTCCAGGCGCGTACAGGCAACACCGATAACGGCCGATATCAGGTGGCCGCCGAACACGGCCCAGGGCTGGGACAGCGGTCCGTGCGGAACCGCGAACAACAGCACTGCGGAAGCTCCCATGGAGGCAACCAGGGCCGCGCCGCCGTTCAGGCCCAGGTAGGCGTGGCTGATGAGCAGGACGCCCAGAATGCCAGTAAGGCCGCCGATACCCGAAACCCATTTCTCCAGGTGGCCGGTACGGTTGGCACCTACGCCGGCGAAGCTGCGCAGGGCGCCCATGAACGTTGCCGCCGGTACGGTGCGTTCAGACATGGCGTGTCAGTCGTCCCACCCCGTGCGTTTCCGGAACGCTGACGGCTTAACAGCGCTGCGCATGGCTATCTCCTTGTCCGTGATTGCTGACGCATCCTATTAGCGCACTGCAATACTGGACAAGCGATATTTATTGCATATCATTATCGAAGATAGCGATATAAACAGCAGCGCGTGCAGCATTATGGATATCGAGCAAGCCCGTACCTTTCTCGCCATTGCCGCTCATGGGAGCTTCCTGGAGGCCGCCGGTCGGCTGCACGTCACCCAGTCCACTGTCAGCGCGCGCATCCAGCACCTGGAGGCCGATCTCGGCGCCCGGTTGTTTGTGCGTAACCGCGCCGGCGCAAGCCTCACGCCAGCCGGGCGTCGCTTCCTGCAGCACGCCAAGACCCTGGTGCTCACGGTGGAGCAGGCCCGCCACGATGTCGGTCTGCCGAGCCGCTATCGCGCCACCATCCGCATCGGCGGACGCATCGCCTTATGGGAGGGATTTCTACCCCGCTGGGTTGGCTGGATGCGCGCTGCCGCTGCCGATGTCGCCATCCGCAGCGAGATCGGGTTCGAGGAGGATCTGATGCGGCGCCTGGTCGAAGGCACTCTGGATATCGGTCTCATGTACACCCCGAGCCATGCTCCGGGCCTGGTGGTCGAACACCTGTTCGATGAAACGCTGGTGCTGGTCAGCTCGAATCCGGACACGCGCTGGCCGGATGAGGATTACATCTACGTCGAATGGGGGCCGGGTTTCTACGCCAAGCACCGCGAGAACTATCCGGATCTGGAGCGACCGCCACAGGTGGTCAACATCGGCTGGCTCGGGGTGCAGCTGATCCTGGCCAATGGGGGTTGCTGTTTCCTGCCCATCCGCATGGCGCAGCCCTTGATCGATGACGGCCGACTCTTCCAGGCCAGCGACGGGCCCGAGTTCAGGCACCCGGCCTATATGGTGTTTCCGCGTGAGGCCGAAAGCGATGAATTGCGCCTCGCCCTGCACGGCCTGCGCGAGCTGGCAGCCGAAATCCAGGCACCGCTGACAGGCTGAGCCGCGGAAGACCGCAAGCGCATGGCCAGCTTCCGCCGCCGGCATCATCCGGATAAACGTCGTAGACGTTTAGCCCGCATTTCTCACCAGTCGGCGCGGATATCGCGCAGCGGATTTGTTTTCACAAGGGATTTTCTGACTGAGCGGAATACGGGTGTGTATTTCCGAAGGAAGAAGATTCCTTGTGGGAACAAAGATCAAGCGAGATCGTGTCGATCTGGTGAGAAATGCGGGTTAGGGGTTTCGCGACGCACAGGCGTCTGGCAGCGATGCCGGTATGCGGCTGCGGCCAGATAAGATACAGGCGGATTCATTCCAGCAGGCTGCGGAAGGGAAAAACCAGTAGCGGGTCGGCGCCGCGCGACTCCAGCAGCTGGCGCCAGCGCATCACCTCGTCGGCGTCGACTCGCAGCATCACAACATACTGGCCGGCTTCAATGGCAGTGTGTATCGCTTCGAGCTGATCCTCGGGTATGCCCACGCGGCGCATCGCCACCGCCAGGTGCGATAGCGCGGCCGCGCCCGCCATCACTCCGCCACCGACACCGGCGCCGGCAGCCGCGCCCACGATAGCTTCGACGACAGGACCGGCGGCCAACAGCGGGCCGAGGCCCGGGATCAGAAACAGGCCTGCGGCCCCGGTGAACAGCCCCCACAGCCCGCCCCAGAAGGCACCCATCTTTCCCCAGCCTTTTACGCGTTCCTCGGCGTTGACGTAATACAGACCCAACGGGTCGTCACCGCCGCTCTGCGCTTTGCCAAGCAGCGAGATCATGTCCATGGGGAAATTGCGTTCGATGAGTTCGCGCACTGCGCGCTCGGCCCGGGTGTCGTCCGGGAACAGGGCCAGGATGACCCGATGCGTGGACTCGCTCATGGGCGGCGGCTCCCTTGATATAGTTGCGGACATAGTTGCGGAGTTTTGCGGTAAGGGCTGCTGTTCGGGGTGCACCCAGCGCTGCAACGGGGCGGCAGAGACAGCAAGGATTCAACCGCGCCGTTTCGGTCTGCCATGGAAATCATACAGGCGTGCCTCGTAGTCGCGATTGATGGGTGCTGCTGGATCGTACTTCGGACTGTTACGGATCTGATCGACGGTCATGGCGATGGCGACCCGCCGCTGCGCCCATTGTACCGTCTCGACCCACTCGGGCGATACCAGCACTTTGCCGCCAGGCAACCAGGGGCGCGTATCCACCACCAGCCATTCGATGGCCCAGGTGCGATCGTTGACCACATAATCGTCCACCGCTCCTATCTGATCGTCGTTCTACGGCGGCAAGGATCAGTCCTTCATGGTGTGGCCGGTGCGGGGACCTGCGGATCGCGGGTCTGCCGAATCCGGGCGAGGAGGCCAAAGTCTACATGGCGCAACGATCGACCAAGGACAATCCTTAATGAAACGGTCTGCTTTAGCTACCGGGCGCGCCGCTGCGCTGCGCCACCGGGAGCTACGGACATGCGCAGTTGTAGCGCTCCTCTGATGAATTGCGCTGGCTGGCGCCACACTCATCGACAGTACCCCGCTAGTCCGATGCACCCGGCCCTCGCGCAAGCCTTATCGGGTCGAGCAGCCGGTCGAGTTGTGCTGCCGACAGGTCGCTCATCTCAGCCGCAACTTCTCGGATCGGGCGGTTCTCGGTGTAGGCGCGCTTGGCTATCTCAGCGCTTTTGTCATAACCGAGTGCCTCGCTCAGGGCGGTTGCCAGAATCGGATTCCTGGCCAGGGCAGCCTGCAGATGCGCTTCATTGACAGTGAAATCCGCCAGTGCCTTCTCAGCCAGCAGCCGGGAGGCCCGGGCCAGCAGCTCGATGCTCTGCAGCAGGTTGTAGGCGATCACCGGCAGCATGGTATTGAGTTCAAAATTGCCCGACTGGCCCGCCACGGCGATGGTGACATCATTGCCCAGCACTTGTGCGCAGACCATAGCGACGGCTTCCGGCGCCACCGGGTTTACCTTGCCCGGCATGATGCTGCTTCCGGGCTGCAGAGCCGGCAGGCGGATTTCCGCCAGGCCGTGCAGGGGGCCGCTGTTCATCCAGCGCAGGTCATTGGCGATTTTCATCAGGGTTACGGCGAGTCCGCGTAACTGAGCACTGAGTTCCACCGCGGTATCCTGGCTGGACAGGGCGGCAAAAAAGTTTCCGGCGGGCTGGAAGGCGATGCCGGTGTGACGGCTCAGCTCCGCCGCGAACCGCTCCGCGAAGTGGGGATGGGCATTTACGCCGGTCCCCACTGCCGTGCCACCCTGTGCCAACCGTTCCAGGCGCGGCATCACGCTGCCGAGACGCTCGATGGCAGCGCGTACCTGCGCGCTCCACCCACCGAGTTCCTGACCCAGGGTGATCGGCAGGGCATCCATGAGATGGGTGCGTCCCGTCTTGACGACCCCGGCGAGCTCCGCGGCCCGCGCGTCGGTCACCAGTGCCAGCTGCTCCAGTGCCGGCAGCAGCTGTTCACGACACTCGAGTCGCGCGGCGAGGTGGATTGCGGTGGGCACCACGTCGTTGCTGCTCTGGGCGCGATTGACATGGTCGTTGGGGTGGACACTGGCGCCGTGCGCTTGCGCGGCAAGCCGGGCAATGACTTCGTTGGCGTTCATATTGGTACTGGTTCCCGAGCCGGTTTGAAACACGTCCACCGGGAACTGGTCGTCGTAGTCACCCTGTGCCACCCTGATTGCGGCGGCGGCAATGGCAGCCGCGATGTCGGGATCCAGTTGCTCGAGGCTGGCGTTGGCCTGTGCCGCGCAGGCCTTGATCAGGCCGAGGGCACGGATAAAGGCGCGCGGCATGCGCAGCCCGCTGACCGGGAAGTTCTCTACCGCACGCTGGGTATGGGCGCCGTACAGTGCGTCAGCAGGGACCCGGACTTCACCCATGCTGTCTCGTTCAATTCGGTACTCAGGCTGTGTAGACATGGCAGGCTCCTCGGATGACTGCGCAGACAGACGGCTCGATTGCCTCGGCCAGCCGCCTGGTCGGCAGCGTCCAGTCTGTCACACGCTGTGTGCGCCGAAGCTCTGTATCCGGCGCATCGATGTTCTGCGTTGCGACGGCCGGTGCTGTGGCACCATCATAACCGCTGAGTGACTGTTGCGGGTATGTGCGCGGCGGGATCGACTGCCAACCCGAACGGATCTGGGACACTTCAGCCAGTGGTGAGCTGCGCTCGCGGTCGACCGCCCCGAGAGGAATGCGCTGGGGCCCCTCTGCACAGGTCGATCAAGCGGAAGATCACCAGGCGCAGAGGCGCGAGGAAGCGCAGTTTACAGCGAGTAAATGAGCATTCCGAGCGGCTGTGCAACGCCGTGAGGGCCACTTCAGCGACCTGTGCAGAGGTGCCCTAGTCTTGCGCTTGGGTCTGTAACTGGTTGTCGACGCGCTTGACTCCGCAGGTGTTCACCGCGATCAGTCTGGCGAGTTCCGCCTGTTGCGGGTCTGCCGCTTGTCCGCGTAGCGTGACGGTGCCGTCGCGGGCGGACACATCCACCTGCATGCCATGCGTGGCGCGGTGCCAGTAGAGCTGGGTTGTGACGCGGTCAGCGAGTGCAGCGTCGTCCGCCAGGCAGTCGACCGGTGGTCCCGCGACGGGTTGTTTCGACGCGGGAGGTTCGACGCGAATGCGGTTGACCACGGTGCTGATACCGTCCACTCCCGCCGCGATTTCCTCGGCAAGGGCGCGCTCGCCCGGGTCGGACACGGTGCCCTCGAGGGTCGCGACGGAGTCCTCTACAGCGATGTCGATCCGGAACGGGCTGAGAAACGGACTGCGGATGTAGAGCGCCGCAATAGCGGCCTTGAGACAGGGATCGGTGCATGCCTGGTTCTGCGCGCCGACGGCCGCGACCGGCAGGGCGCAACACAGTAGCCAGAGTACCAGTTTCGGATATTTCATTGCACATGCTCCTCTGTATCTGCTGCCGGGGTACCGGTTGTTCGAACCCTGGGCTGCTCGGCCGCGTCTGCAGCGTGCGCCGAAGCCGGCGTCCGGGTCGGTGGCCGGTGCCGCCTGCTCAGGGTTCGAGTACGCACACGGCGCCCGGTTCGTCCAGCCGCAGGACTATGCTTTCGCACACGAACAGCTGGTAGTGAATACCGTCGGTCCCGGCGTAGCCCACGCGCAGGTCCTGTCCGAGCACCAGCACCCCGGCGTGTTCGTCAACCAGCACCGGCCGGTCGACGGCGGCCTTGTAGACGCCGTTGGTACACAGCGACTTCAGGTGTTCGACCTGCAGCATGTCGGTGTTTTCGTAGTGGCGGAACAGATTGTTGTATTGCAGCGGGGGCAGAGCCAGCGCATAGGGGCCGTGAAAGCCCGTTTCGTCCAGACTGGTGACGGCCGTCAGCACGTCGTTGAGGGCGCTGTCTAGATTCGACCAGTCACCCTGGCTTACCTGACTGTGTCCGGTCGCGTTGAGCAATCCCTGCAGGTCGAAATCGGTCTGTCCGAAATAAACGAATTCTTCCTCGCGTCGTGCCACGGCCTCGGCTGCGTCTTCAACCTCAGCCAGGCTCAGCGGCATGCCTTTGTCGAGGTGGGCGGCCAGGCGCCGGGCGCTGAGTCGGAACGCCTTGCGCAGCATCGGCACCGCAATGGCGTGGCTGACGACAGCGCCGGCCTCGTCGGGCGCGGGTTCCCGGCAATAATCGTCGGCGCCGGATTCCAGCGCGGTGAGGCCGAGGCCATAGGGTCCCTCGAGGTCGAGAAAACGCCGCCCGGTCAGGCAGGTTTTCGCTGCTGAGACGGCCGCAGCGTCGATATCTTTCCAGACTTCCGGAGGAAAAGGCGCCTGGTTTCGGTTCAGATAGTCCACGTTACTCACTCCTTCAGAGAGCCTATGGTCATCCCCGTCGCCGCTGGCTCTCCCGCGTTGTCGTTGTCTGCGGCGGCGGAGGAGGAGGCCTCGGTTTCGATTTCAGTAACGGGGGCCTGGCTGAAGAGATAGTGCTGCAACTGCGCGTGAAAATGTTCGTCTTTGCGTCGCAGCCACTCGATCAGCATCGCTGCGTGCTCCATCTCTTCACGCATGTTGTGCTGCAGAATCGCCTCGAGTTCAGCGTCCCCGCAGGCGTCGGCGCGTTGCCGGTACCAGTCCACCGCCTCCAGTTCTTCCCCCAGCGACACCAGCGCGCGGTGCATGTCGCGGGTCTTCCGACGCAGATGTTTGGCACTTTCGTGAAGTCCTTCGCTGGCCATGATGTCTGTGTCCTTCAGGTCAGGTTGTCGGGCAAATCTTGCGCTCGCGGGGTGTCGACCCCGCGCTCAGCGTTCGTACACCAGTGCCTCGCTGCTCGCTCCCAATGCCTGCAAGGCGTCATTGACCGCTTCGACAAAGGCGGGCGGACCGCAAACGTAGAAATGCTGGTCGAAGTCCCGGATGTGTTCTGTCAGATAGTTCCGGTCAACGCGCCCGCTGGCACAGGCCGGAGAACTGCTGCGGGTACAGGTCAGAATGCAGCGCTCACCCAGGTAGTGGCGAAATTCTTTTGCGCAGATCACGTCGGCAGGGGTCTTGTTGGAGAACACCAGGGCGTGCCCGGCGAGCCGGTTTTGACGTGCCAGGTCGCGCAGAATGGCAATGAACGGGGTGACACCGGCACCGGCCGCGATGAACACCCCGGCGCCCTGGTAGCTGATGGTCCCGAACGGTTCGCTCATCAGCAACTGGCTGCCGGCCGGCAGGGCGTGCAGTTCACGCGTCACCCCCTTGTGTTCCGGATAGCCCTTGATGGTGAACTCCAGGACCCGGTCCTCGGGCAGCGATGTCGGTGTGAAGGGGCGTCCTTCGTCGCGCCATTGGTCTCGATCGATGGCCAGTTCCACGCCCTGTCCGGGCTGAAACGAGAAGCCATCGGGCTTGCTGATGATCAGGCGCTTGACATCGTGGGTGACAAATTCGCTCATCAGCAGTGTCACGGTATGGTTCATGGTTGCCTTGCACTCTCGCGGTGGTGGCATGCCCGCATGCCGGTCATGGTGTTGCCTCCGCATCGCTGTCGAACTCATCCGAGGCCTTGGCAAACGAGTCGCTCAGCACCGCATAGGAGTCGATGAAACCCTGCTTGACGGAACCCCAGGCACTGGCGGAGCTGTGCTGCATGGCCCCGTACCATTCGGCTACCTGATTGCGTTGGGCGCGCAGCGAACGCAGGGTGGCCTGACGGGCTTCCCGGGCGCTGCTGCTTAACTTGTCCCACTGCTGTCCGGTGCGGACTTCGAGCTGTTCGATGCGCCTGTCCATGGCCTTCAGCGTCTGTGCCGCTTTGGACACCGCCGCGTCGCGCTGGGTCGCCGAGTAGCTTTTCAGGGCTTCCACGGTCTCCGCCCACTCGCGTTTCACCTCGCTCAGGTCGGTGCCCGCCGACGCGTCTTCAGCGCCGGGGCTGGCCGCGGGGGCCGCGCCGGCTCCGAGCAGCAGCCAGCCGGCCAGAATGCAGATCGGAGTGCGGTAACGTGCTGAAATCATGTCTTGCTCCTCATATCGAGTTGCGGTGGGGCTACGGGTTGTCACCGGTTGTAGCCGAGACGCCCCAGGTGCCGCGCCCGAGCCACGGTGACCTGTGCATGTGTGCGTCCTCCCCTGTTTCAGGTCGCGAAGCCGGTCCGCTGCGGAGAAATCCGACCCGGAGGTCGAAAGCCGTTGTCAGCCAGTAAAGCAGCGGAGGCGGTGGGGTTCATTGAAAATTCGCAATGCGCCGGCAGAGTTCATCAGGGGTGTGGCGTCTGACGGTCAGCAGGCGAGTGGGCGCTGTTCCAGTGGCGGTAAGGATGCGCCACCAGATTGGCATTGTAATAACGCGAATCGGAGGTCACCTCTGCGCCGACCCAGGGCGGTTTGGCGAACGTCTGTTGCTCATCCTGCAGTTCGATTTCAGCGACCACCAGGCCGGCATTTTCACCGTGGAACTCGTCGACCTCCCAGGTCATGCCCTGGTGCTCGATGCGGTACCTGCGCTTTTCGATCAACGGACGCAGGCAAAGTCTATCCAGCATGATCTCGGCATCGGCGACCGGGATGAGATATTCGAACTCGGCGCGCGTTGCGCCTTCGGTGATTCCTTTCACGGTGAGGTGTGCCGTATCACCGGCAATGCGCACGCGCACGGTGCGCTCCTTGTCGGTGCTCAGGTAACCCTGACGGTAGTCGCTGCCCTGGCCGGTACGCCAGCCGTCTCCGGTTACCAGAAACTTGCGCTCTATTTCTTTACCCATAATCTTCCTCGTGGGGCAGGGGTGTCAGGCCCAGGATACGCGACAGCAGCAGCGGATAGGACTGGTTTTCGCAGTCCTCGAGCCGCAGCGCCGCGCGCGCTTCCAGTACCGCCTGGGCATCTTCGGATTCGACGGCGACAGACTCGACGGCGGCGCCGTTGACCAGCAGCTGGTCCAGTTCGGCACGGCAGTCCTGCAAGGCGAACCGGAACCGGCGTTTCCAGACGTTGGCGCGGTACAACGCGACGGTGGGTCGCGCAACCCAATGCAGCAGGTCGCTGCTGGACATCCTGGCGGGCAGATCGGTCACGTGCTCGAGGGTGGCGCCGGGCCACAGCGAGCCGCAGACGGTATCGCGTGCGAGCGGGAAGCCCCATTGGCCGGCCGGTTGCCAGCGTTCCAACTCGTGCTGGCGGTCGAT
The DNA here is from genome assembly GCA_963695455.1 of uncultured Gammaproteobacteria bacterium. Lineage (GTDB taxonomy): Bacteria > Pseudomonadota > Gammaproteobacteria > DSM-19610 > DSM-19610 > Thiogranum. The sequence continues at coordinate 261,594 of CAVOGN010000001.1, forward strand.
GATGCGCTTCAGCTCCAGTTGGCCGCGCCGCAGCTTGATGTTCCTGTCGCGCACAGCGTCCCGGCCGAGCAGGTAGATTTCACGGCTCTCGCTGATGTCGGCACAGTCTGCCATGGCCCGCAGACGCTGGTCTACCATGCCCAGGCAGGGTGCGAAGGTGCGAAACTCGAAGCGCGGTACGACATCGTTCATGGACGTAACCCTGCACGCGCTGTCCGGTTCTGCGCTGACCTGGCCGTGCCGAAGCTCGGCAGCGCCGGGACGTCCGGTCAATTCGGTCCCGCGCGGCCCGATGCTTCGGCACGGATCCGGGGTGCGCGCTATGCGTTGACCGCCCGACCGGTCTGTTGTCCGTCGCGCGCAGCGATAAACTGCTGATTGACGAAACTCCAGTTGACGCGTTTCCAGAATGCCTGCAGATAATCGGGGCGGCTGTTCCGGTAGTCGATGTAATACGCGTGTTCCCAGACGTCGCAAGTGAGCAATGGGCTTGCTCCGTCGCGCAGCGGCGTATCGGCGTTACCGGTACTCAGTATCTCCAGCTTCCCGTTTGGCTGGCGGACCAGCCACGCCCAGCCAGATCCGAAATGGCTGGCAGCCGTTTCGGTAAACTGTTCGCGGAAGGCGTCGAATGAGGAAAACTCACTGTCGATGGCGTCGGCGATCTCCTTGTCGGGCGCTCCTCCACCGTCCGGGCTCAGGCAGTTCCAGTAGAAGGTGTGATTCCACACCTGTGCCGCATTGTTGAATATCGGGCCTGTGGCGGTCCTCACGATGTCAAAGAGCGGCGTGTCGGCGAATTCAGTACCCTCTACCAGCTTGTTGAGTTTGTCTACGTAGGTGGCGTGGTGTTTGCCGTAATGGTACTCCAGTGTCTCCCGGGAAATTTCGGGCGCCAGCGCGTCCAGTGCGTAGGGCAGGGGTGGTAGCTGATGAGCTTGGCTCATGAAAATCTCCTTGATTCCGGTGCTGTGGTTATCTTCCGTCAGATCCCCGACGGTGTCTGCCACCGCTCGGGACAGACATTAGTTAAATACGTGCGGTACGGCGCGGCATTGACAATTTTCAATTCGCCTCGCTTAAGGTGAGCGCGCTGTCTGCGGATGCGTTCCAAATTTGAGGGATGCAGAACCGGTCGGTACCGAGACCGAGAATAAACCCGGCGCGGTCATCCGGACTGTCGCCTAACTCGCAGCATCCGGCGATGCAATGAAGCCTCGGGGCCGTGTTTCTAGTTCTGCCAGATGATTCCGGATACAATATGTGCTGGGCTCGGCAGCGTTACGCGTGGTGTTGCGGATATTGCTATGGGCGAGTCGATTGATTTTAGAGAATACAAGTACTTATAATCGAAATATCAGAACGAATTACAGGTGCTCCGGGGATCAGATTCTGTCCTCCCGAGCGGTTGCCGCCGGCATCGGTAACGGGATACCCCCGTGTGGAACCGTTCAAAAAAGACCTGCAACCAAGCCACTGAGTCGACCTGGCGATGTCCTACAAAACAGACGACCTGAGAATTGTGGACGTGCGCGAAGTGGTTCCTTACGCGGAACTGCAGGCGGAATGCCCCATTACTGACATCGCCGCACGGACCACCTTCGAAACCCGTCGCGCCATCCATGAGCTGCTGCACGGTGAGGACGATCGCGTTCTGGTCATCGTGGGTCCCTGTTCCATCCACGATCCCGAGGCTGCCCTGGAGTATGCCCGCCGCCTCAAAGAGGTTCGCGACCGGCTCGGTGACGACCTGCTGGTGGTAATGCGGGTGTATTTCGAAAAACCGCGCACCACCGTCGGCTGGAAGGGGCTGATCAACGATCCCGATCTCGACGGCAGTTTCCTGATCAACAAGGGCCTGCGTATGGCGCGTAAACTGCTGCTGGATATCAACGAGTCCGGGGTGCCGGCGGCGACCGAATATCTCGATCTCATGTCGCCGCAGTATGTTTCCGACCTGATCAGCTGGGGTGCCATCGGTGCGCGTACCACCGAGAGTCAGGTGCACCGCGAGCTCGCTTCGGGTCTGTCGTGCGCGGTTGGATTCAAGAACGGCACGGACGGTTCGCTCAAGGTCGCGATCGATGCGATTCGGTCATCTTCGCAGCCGCACAGTTTTCTGTCGCTGACCAAGGCGGGCCGTTCGGCGATCTTCTCGACCTCCGGAAACGAGGACTGCCACATCATCCTGCGCGGCGGAACAGAGCCCAATTACGACGCGGCGAGCGTGCAGCGGGCCGCGTTGCAACTCGCCGAAGCGGGTCTGCCGGCGCGCCTGATGATCGATTTCAGCCACGGCAACAGTTCCAAGGAGTTCCGGCGTCAGCTGCTGGTGGGTGAAAACGTCGCCGCGCAGATTGCTGGCGGTGATGAACGCATCATGGGTGTCATGATCGAAAGCCATCTCGAAGGAAGGCCGCCAGGACTGCGTGCCGGGGGCGTCCCTCGAGTACGGCAAGAGCATTACCGATGCCTGCATCGGCTGGGACGACACCGTCCCGCTGCTGGAAAGACTTGCCGCAGCGGTGCGCGAGCGGCGCGGTCACCAGGCGCAGGCGTCGGCGTAACGGCGGCGGAGATAAGTAGGTTGGTGCTGAGCGTAGCGAAGCCCAACACAATTGCGTTCCCACAGACCACGGTGGAGGTGGGGGATGCGGCGCTAGTCAGGCTATTAGGGCGACCAGCCGGGGCTGTTGGGCTTCACCGTGCTCAGCCCAACCTACGGTCACTCTGAAAACGGAAGTATTATTTTCTTGCTTAGCGTCCTCCGCGGTTAATCGATCTCTTCACGCATCTCGGGCTATGCAGTCTGTTCCAGCAGCTTGCGTTCCCAGTCCAGCGATGTCTTGACGATGAAATCCAGGTCATCGTGCCTGGGTTCCCAGCCCAGCACGGATCTGGCCCGGTCTGCCTTGGCGATGAGCGCGGGCGGATCGCCGGCTCGCCTGGGTTCTTCCCGGACCTTGATGGGTGTGCCGTTGACGCGGTTGACCGCATCGATGACCTCGCGCACGCTGTAGCCGTGTCCGTAACCGCAGTTCAGCGTGACAGAGGCTCCGCCGCCCTGCAGATAGTCGAGCGCCTTGATATGGGCATCGGCCAGGTCGTCGACATGGATATAGTCGCGCACGCCGGTGCCGTCCGGGGTCGGGTAATCGGTGCCGAATACGTAGAGCTGCTCGCGCTTGCCGACGGCGACTTCGGCGGCGACCTTGATCAGTAAGGTGGCCTTTTCGGTTGACTGGCCGATGCGTCCGCCCGGGTCGGAGCCGGCGACGTTGAAATAACGCAGTATCACATGGCGCATGTCGCTCGCTGCGCCCAGGTCACGCAACATCATTTCACTCATCAGTTTCGAGGTGCCGTAGGGGTTGATCGGCGACAGCGGGCTGTCTTCGGTGCAGTAGGGCGTATCGGGGATGCCGTAGACCGCGGCCGTGGACGAGAAAATAAAGTGCTTCACCCCGGCTCTGGCGCAGCATTCCAGCAGACTGCGGGTGCAACAGGTGTTGTTTCCGTAGTACTTGAGCGGGTCCGAAACCGATTCGGGTACGATGGTGTGCGCGGCAAAATGCAGTACCGTGTCGACGCCGTGGTCCGCCAGCACCTGGTCCACCAGCTCGCGGTCGCCGGTGTCGCCGACCACCAGCTCGGCGCCCAGTACCGCATCGGCGAACCCGGTCGACAGATTGTCCAGTACCACCACCGGCCGGCCCGCGTCGGTCAGCATGCGTACGACATGGCTGCCGATGTAGCCGGCGCCCCCCGTGACAAGAATCCTGTGTTGCGTCATGTGGTTTTCCTTGTGATCGTTATGCTGCCCATCTTAGTGTCTCGGCTCGGCTCCTTCCAGCCCTGCGGTGCGGTGGATTGCGGTAACATAGCAGCATATGACTGCCATGCATTGCCCCATTTCTGTTGCCCCCATGATGGAATGGACCGACCGTCACTGCCGCTATTTCCTGCGTCTGATATCGGATCAGGTACGCCTGTACACAGAGATGGTCACCTCGGCAGCCCTGATCCACGGCGATCGTGATCGTCTGCTGCGTTACCACCCCGCCGAGCATCCGCTGGCCCTGCAGCTGGGCGGCAGTGAACCCGACGAGCTGGCACGCTGCGCGGACTGGGCGGCACAGGCAGGTTTCGACGAAATCAATCTGAACGTCGGTTGCCCCAGTGACAGGGTGCAGGCCGGGCGCTTCGGTGCCTGCCTGATGCTGGAGCCGCAGCGGGTCGCAGACTGCGTGGCGGCTATGCGCGCCCGAGTGAGCGTGCCGGTAACGGTGAAGACGCGTATTGGGGTGGATGATCGGGATAGCTATGAGGCCCTTGCCGGCTTTGTCCGGCTGCTGGCTGACGCCGGACTCGAGCGCCTCATCGTCCATGCCCGCAAGGCCTGGCTGCGCGGTCTGAGCCCGCGCCAGAACCGGGAGATTCCGCCGCTGCGCTATGACCGCGTATACCAGCTCAAGCGGGATTTTCCAGAGCTGCCGGTGCATATCAACGGCGGCATCACCACCCTCGCCGAGGTGGCACAGCACCTGCGGCAAGTCGATGGTGTGATGATCGGTCGTGCCGCCTATCAGAATCCGTACCTGCTGGCCCAGGCGGGTCGCCGGTTTTCCCGATCCCGTGCGCCACTACCCTCACGGCACCAGGTCATCGAGCGCATGCTGCCCTATGTCGAGGCCGAACTCGCTGCGGGGGTGCGCCTGCAGCAGATCAGCCGTCACCTGCTGGGGCTCTTCCAGGGCCAGCCCGGTGCGCGCGCCTGGCGCCGCTATCTCAGTGAGCACGCGCACCACGACAGCGCCGGGGTGGAGGTGCTGGAGAAAGCGCTGGCGCGGGTGCCCGATGGGGTCAGGTCTTGAATTTTGAATGTATTGGTAAGCCGCAATAATTCAACATTCAAGACCTGACCCCATGCAGCTACAGCTGCGACTCAATCCAGCTCGTCAGGGCGCGCGCATCCATTGCCCCGGCCTGGCGGGCGATTTCGTGCCCATTCCTGAACAGCGCCACCGTCGGAATGCTGCGGATGCCGAAGCGGGCGGCGGTCTGCTGGGCTTGTTCGGTGTTCACCTTGGCGAAGCGCAGGTTCGGCTCCATACGCGAGGCGGCCGCCTTGAAATGGGGTTCCATCATTTTGCAGGGGGCGCACCAGGATGCCCAGAAATCCACCACCACGGGCAGATCACTGCGGCTGATGTGCCGGTTGAAATTGCCGTCGTTCAGCTCGATCGGGGCACCGGTGAATAAAGGCTCCCGGCATTTGCCACACTTGGGTTGCTGATCGAGCCTGTCAGCGGGGATACGATTGACTGCCTCGCAATGGGGACAGACTACATGCCTGGACTGTGACACGATGTACGCCTCTGTGATTGCCAACTTTCCAATGAGATGGGGGCGCAGGGCTGTTGATTCAACTCCGGCAGTGCCGGGCGTTACCACGCTGGCAGGGCGCTGTGACGCACCGGGACGCAGTGATTCACCGTGCCAGCGGCTCTGCAGGACCCCGGGGCCGGCCGATCAGCCCAGGCTCTTGGAAACGATTTCGTAGACGTCCTTGGAAATGGCGGGGCTGGACAGAATCCGGCTCAACTCCGCCTGCATAAGCGTCTGGCGGTTTGCATCGTGGCGCTTCCAGCGGCTCAGCGCACTCACCAGGCGGGCCGCTATCTGCGGATTGATCTTGTCCAGGCTCAGTACCTGCTCGGTCAGGAAGCGGTAGCCCGCGCCGGTGCCGGCGTGGAAACGCACCTGGTTACCGAGGCAGAAACGCCCGATCACGGCGCGCACGTTGTTGGGATTGGTCAGGCGGAAGGCGGGGTGTTCGAGCAGCTGTCGTACCCGCTCCAGGGTGTCCGGCAGTCGCGCGCCGGCCTGTATCGAGAACCATTTGTCGACGACCTGAGGGTCGTGCTGCCACTGTTGATAGAAACGAGCCAGATAGTGGTCCCGTTCCGGCCAGTCATACTGGGCCAGTGAAGACAGCGCGGCGAGGCTGTCGGTCATGTTGTTGGCCTCCTCGAGCTGCGCGAAGCACTGAGCGCGCCCCTGGCCCCGGCCGGATTCCAGCAGATATGCCAGGCTGAGATTCTTCAGCGAGCGGGCGGCCATGGATTCGGCGTCGAACCGATACGGGCCATCGGTGCGTAATGCCAGGTAACGTTCCAGGAACACATCGAACAGATCCTCGGCCAGTCTTCTGCGCACGAATTCACGCGCGGTGTGAATGGCGTCGACGTCGACCGTCTCACACTGGTCGGCGAGGTATGACTCGGAGGGCAGGGTCAGTGCCTGAGCGATAAGAGCCGGATCCAGTTGCGGATTACTCAGCGTGGTGCGGAAGGCCTGAATGAAATCGGCGGGTACCACCAGGTGCTGACCGTGTTGCACCCGGTCCACCAGCTGCAGCAGCACCTGGATGGCAAGGTTTTGTCCCGCGTCCCAACGATTGAAGGGGTCTGGATCGTGGGCGAACAGAAAGGCAAGCTCTTCCGCGCTGCGCGCGATTTCCAGCTTGACCGGGGCTGAAAAGCCCCGCAGCAGGGACAGGGTCGGCGGTTGCGCCAGTCCTACGAAGGTGAAGCTGTGCGTCGCTTCCGTCAGTTCCAGCATACGGTGCGTACCGGTCGGGGCGGTCTCGTTCTGCAGCTGCAGCGGCATAGCTTCACCGCGGCTGTCGAGTAGTGCCACTTCCACCGGAATGTGAAAGGGCAGCTTCTGCTCCTGTCCCGGTGTGGCAGGGCAGTGTTGATCGAGTAACAGCTGGTAGCGTCCGGACTGGCTGTCGTAGTGGCCGGAAGCGCGTACCACCGGCGTGCCGGCCTGACTGTACCAGCGTTTGAACCGGGTGAGATCGACGCCATTGGCATCTTCCATGGCCGCCACAAAATCATCGGTGGTGACCGCCTGCCCGTCGTGGCGTTCGAAATACAGATCGCAGCCCTTGCGGAACCCCTCGGATCCGACCAGGTTGCGAATCATGCGCACGACTTCGGCGCCTTTGTTGTACACCGTAACGGTGTAGAAATTGCTGATTTCGATATAGGCATCGGGCCGCACCGGGTGCGCCATCGGGCTGGCGTCCTGCGCGAACTGATGACCGCGCAGCACGTTCACATCGGCGATACGTTTGACCGGGCGGGAGTTGAGGTCGGCACTGAACTCCTGGTCACGGAATACCGTAAATCCTTCCTTGAGACTGAGCTGAAACCAGTCCCGGCAGGTCACCCGGTTACCGGACCAGTTATGGAAATACTCATGACCAATGATGCTCTGGATGTTGTAGTAGTCCGCGTCGGTGGCGGTCTCCGGGCTGGCCAGGACGCAGGACGCGTTGAAGATATTGAGCCCCTTGTTTTCCATGGCGCCCATGTTGAAGTCATTAACCGCCACGATCATGAAAATATCCAGGTCGTATTCACGCCCGTAGGTGTCTTCGTCCCATTTCATGGCCTGTTTCAGGGACGCGAGGGCGTGATCGCACTTGTGACGGTTCTCGGGCTCAACGTAAATCCTGAGGCTGACGTCACGGCCGGAACGGGTGCGGAAGCGGTCCTCCTGGCAGACCAGATCTCCCGCGACCAGAGCGAACAGGTAACTGGGTTTGGGAAACGGGTCCTGCCAGGTGACCCAGTGCTGACCGTCACCGCTTTCCCCCTGTTCGACGACGTTGCCATTCGATAACAGCACCGGATACCTGGTCTTATCCGCGACCAGCGTCGTGGTGTAGCGCGCCATGACATCGGGGCGATCAGGGAAAAAAGTAATACGCCTAAAGCCTTCGGCCTCGCACTGGGTGCAGAACATGTTGCCCGAGACATACAGGCCTTCCAGCGCCGTGTTGGCCTGCGGGTTGATGACGGTTTCTATTTCGACAATGGCGCCTTCGGTCAGCCCGGACAGGAGCAGCTTCTCGGCATCGAGCTGGTAGCGGTCAGGTCCGAGTTCGACGCCATCGACGCGAACGGCCTTGAGCTCCAGGTTATGGCCAGGTAGCTCCATGGTGTCGCCGGCGCCGGGTACCTGGGGATTCCGCGCCACGACCATCCGATTTGTCACTCGCGTCGCGACAGGATCGAGTTCGAACCGCAGCCGGATCTCCTCGACCAGAAAAGCCGGGGGTTGATAATCCTTCAGGTAAACGCTGCGTGGCGCTGAAGCACCGTTATCTATGGTGATATTGGGCATAGTGCATTTGATCCGGGAGCGAAGTGGTAATTGTAGGCAGCCGGGACCCGAGCGGCCAGTGCTTCGAGCGGATATGAAAAAGCCCCGAGGAACGGGGCTTTTTCACGTTCTCGTCTGACGGCGCTCGGGTTAATCTTCGCCGCTCAAGGCACCCAGCAGGTGCAGCAGACTGAGAAACAGGTTATAGATACTCACGTACAGGCTCACGGTGGCCATGATGTAGTTGGTCTCGCCGCCGTGAATGATCTGGCTGGTCTCGTACAGGATCAGCCCGGACATCAGCATCACGAACATGGCCGATACCGCCAGGGACAGACCCGGCATGCTGAAGAATACGGCCGCGAGGCCGGCCAGGAAGGCAACCAGGATACCGACCATCAGGAAGGCGCCCATGAAGCTGAAATCCTTCCGGCTGGTTAGAGCGTATCCCGACAGACTGAGGAAAATCACGCCCGTGGCGCCCAGTGCCGTCATGACGAGCTGGTTGCCGTTGGGCAGGCTGGTATAGACGTTCAGTATCGGCCCCAGCGTATATCCCATAAAGCCGGTAAGGGCAAAGACGAATGCGAGTCCGAGCCCGCTGTTACGAAAACGGGTGGTCAGGAACAGCAGCCCGAAGTAGCCCACCATCGTCAGAAGGAGACCAGGGTAGGGCAGGTTCAGGGCCATGGACAAACCAGCGGTGACGGCGCTGAACAGCAGGGTGAGTGACAACAGGGTATAGGTGTTGCGAATGACCTTGTTGGTCGCCAGCACCGAAGGCTGAGTGCGGGTAATGGTGTTCGCCAGTCGATTCATGGTTTCACTTTCCTCAGATTCTGACACGTAGTGTCGCAGTATAACAAAGTCGTGTCCTATGACTAACCTGCGGGTCGGCAAGTTCCCGCGGGGCGGCAAAACTCTTTCCGCGATGCGTCGATATCGTTTATGCTTCGTGTGGTTATGCCACGGAGAGGTGGCTGAGCGGTTGAAAGCACCGGTCTTGAAAACCGGCGAGGGTTCACACCCTCCGTGGGTTCAAATCCCACCCTCTCCGCCAAATCAAACACTTACGACACTCCCGCCAAACCTTCTCAGAAACTCAGCACAAATCCAGCACACTGATTCCAATGTGTGCTAGATTGTGTGTAGAGGCGTTGCTGTATGGATTCACAGCAGCGCATAAAGCGAAGCCCAGCAGTGCTACCAACACGTGCCGGGCTTCTCACCACAACAGCAGATGAGGTGCTGATATGGCTGACCAAGATTCTACCACTGCTATTCACGAGGCCGGTCACGCAGTCGCGCACTACCGCCTCGACATCGAACAAAGCATGCTCACGATCGAGCCTAACCCGGAGAAGGGGACTGCTGGTTCTTCGTCGGCCGAAGGTCCTCAACACGTTTGGTCAAGGGAAGATGCGGAGCCTATGGTGCTGGCGTTCTACGCCGGCTATGGCGCGCTACTCGCGGCCGGCTACCCGCACGAAGTCGCAGAAGACGGCGCATGGAGCGACTTCGAGCAGGCCGAGCAGCTGATCGAGTTTTGGGGCTTGGACGGCACACCCGACGAATGGCGTGCGAAGTCAGCCGAACTCATGGCCCAGCCTGAGAATGTAGCCGCTGTCCGGCGACTGGCCGATCAGTTGCTGCAAGACCGGACTATCGACGGCCAGCTGCTCCCGATATACATCGAAGTGGCTGATGGCGAGGCGACCGAGCAGGAACTTGAGCGGGCCATTGCACTATCCCAGGGCACCCTTGCGCGTGGTGGCTGCTAATGGCTACCGTCCGCAAAGTTCCCCGCAAGAAAACCAAGTCCGGTTATGCGTACCAGGTGATGATCCGGCGCAAGGGTTACGACACCCTGTCCGAGACGTTTGAGAAAAAGGCCGACGCTGAACGATTCGCCCGGGACCATGACCGCGAGGCGAAGCTGTCAGAAGCCTATGGGCCGGGCTACAGCAAAACCGTTGCCCAGCTGCTCGACAAGTACGTGGAGACGTACACCGGCAAGGATTCCAACAAGCTCGACCGGCTGGCGTGGTGGCGCGATCAGATCGGCGACCGGAAGCTGCGCGACGTAACCCCGGCGCTGATTGTCGAGTGCCTGGACGCTCTGCGGCGCGGACACGCCGTCAGAGGGCACGGGAAAGGTAAGACTCGCTCCCTCGGCCGGAAGCGCTCAGAACCGACTGTGAACCGCTACCACACGGCTTTGAGTAGTGTTCTGGAGGTGGCCCGCACACGATGGCACTGGATTAGCGAGAACCCGGCCCGCAAGGTGGCGCGAGGCGAGGAAAACGCGGGCATTGTCCGGTGGCTGTCCGATGACGAACGCAAGGCACTGCTGGACGCCTGCCGGCAGTCCCGCTGGGATCAGCTTTACCTGCTGGTGATTCTGGCGCTCAGCACCGGCGCGCGGCTGAGCGAGCTGCTGCAGCTTCGCTGGTCGGATCTGGATCTGAAGAAAGGCATAGCCTATCTGGTCGACAGCAAAAACGGCGAGCGGCGCTCGCTGCCGCTGATCGAGGCCGTACAAACCGAACTCTCCAAACAGGTGCGCCGCCTGGATTCCGGTTTCGTGTTTCCTTCACCGTTCAAAACTGGGGAGGCGGCCGAGCCCTACGCGGGTTTCCGCGAGCACTGGAACGAGGCCCGAGACAAGGCCGGTATTAAGAACTTCCGTTTTCACGATCTGCGCCATAGCTGCGCGTCCTATCTCGCCATGAACGGCGCGACAGAGCTGGAGATCGCCGACGTGCTGGGCCACAAGACCCTGCAGATGGTCAAACGTTACTCGCACCTGAGCACCGATCACAAGCAAACGCTGGTCAACCGGGTGCTTGGGGACAAGGTGCGCTGATGGCACGGCGGAAGGGGACAGACTACCCGGATTTGGAGGCGCTCATTTTCATGGCGGAGTTGATCGCCGAGGGGGGGGCGAACAATCCTTGGGACGCGGCGCATCAGGTGATGGAAACATGGTTGACCGTAAAGGGCGGCGCGCACAATCCCGACTCAGCCCGCCATCGCCTGAGACGCAAGTACCGGCGGGAAAAGGCGCGTCTCGAGCGCTACGCTCAGCAACAGGCTCGCGGCCTGAAGATACGGCCAAGGGATGGCTTGGCGGTCAGGAAACGCGAGCCGTTTCCCAACAGCCATTTTCACCCGGTCACGCTTAGAAGCCGCGGCGGCCTGACCAGCATGGACCCGACGTTAAGTCGCATCGCCGAAAAGTTTCACCAGTCTTTGGCTGAGGATGAAGCGCGCCAAAACAAACTGGACAGGCTTGTTGCCGACGATGTTGAACTGCAGCGGCTCATGGCCGGCCGCATGGACCCCGGCGAGCTGGCGCTGCACCTTCCCGAAATTCTCGACCGCTTAGCCCGCCGGTGGATTGAACAATAATTCCCGCCTCGCGCCTTTCGCGGCGCATTATTATCCAATTACGAAACACAAATAACGTGTTGGAATAATCTCCGAATGCAACGCAAGGAGGTTATCCATGACCACGAGCAACAATCTCGCCGAGCAGTGCGAAACCCCTGTTCCTGATTTTGCGGAGTACGAAACTCCCGAAAGCCTAGTAGAGGCCAGCGGCGGCAAGCTGTCCATGTCGCAGCTCCGTTGGGCCTTGCGATTCCGCGAGGACAATGGCCTGGACGTAGCGGTGGTGAAGTTCGGGAAGCGGATTTATATCCATCGACCGACCTTCATGCGCCTGGTGTTCGGCTCCGGCCGAGGCGCCGCCTGATGCCCGCCGGTGCCGAAGTGCCCGCCGCGCTGCTGGCCGGCCTGTCGGCTGCCGTGGTGCTGGCGCTGATCGTGGTGGTGATCGTATGAAGCCGACCGCAGAGCAGATCGCCGCCGCGATCCGCAATCACAAGACACCACCCAGGACGCACGGCGCAAAGCTCCGCGACGCCATACGGTGCACAAAAAAGCCAGCGCGGCAACGCTGGCTTCGAATATTCAATGTCGGGAGACATCGGGTATGTACGCAGCAATTCTAGCGGCGCTATCAGACGCCCGCAAACACGTCCGTGACCGCCTGTGCCGTGCCATCTGCGGCGGTGACGCTTTCGACTACGCAATGTCATTGGAGATCGACCGACTCCTGGTCGAAAACGCGGAGCTGCGCGAGCGGCTGGAGCGGTGCCGGAGGGGGTGGCCACATGACTGATGTAAATCGCTGGTGGCCACTATACCCCGCTGACTTCGCTATCGACACGGCCGACATGACTGCGGAACAGGTCGGCGCCCTGATCTTGCTCCTGAACCAGTACTGGCGCACTGGTGGAAATCTCCCTGCAGACGACTGTTCCCTTGCCAATTTGTCGCGACTTTCGCAAAAAAAATGGCAGAGGATAAAACCAACAGTAGCGCGTTTTTTTGTCGCCGATCCCGACGGGAGGTGGCGCCACAAAAAACTGGACGCTGAACTGGTCAAGGCGCTGGAAAACGTACAGAAAAAGCGCGAGGCCGGCCGCAGAGGTGGCCTCAAAAAGAAAGCAAATGCCGTAGCACATGCTAAAGCAAATGCTATAGCACCTGCTAACGAAAATTCCAAGCAGATGCTAGGCGTTTGCTCTAGCGAAACTTCTAGCCCATCACCATCACCTAAAAGATACAGACCAGGTATGTAGTACAGAGAGCGAATCCCTCGGCGGCGAATCGCTGAAAGATTTTGTGGCTCGTGGGGGGCGATTCGATGATTGAGACTGACCCGACCCCGACCCGAGTTTACTTGGACCACCTGTTTGCCGACTGCGGCGCGGTCGAGTTGAGGCACCAGGCCGGCAAGCGCTGGACGGCGGGCTTGTTCGATGATCCCGCCAAGTTGCTGGCGACGGCGCGATCCCTGGCCCGCACCGGCAATCTGTTCACCACCTTGAACCCGCTCAAGCTGCGGCTGGCGCCGAACCGGATGGGCACCGCCCCGATCCGCAATGATGACGTGCTCCGTTACAGCCGCCTGTTTTTCGATTTCGACCCGGTGCGGCCAACAGACTGCCCCAGCACTCATGGCGAACTGCTGTCGGCGAAGCGCGCCGCCCATGACGCGCTGCGGACGTTTCACGCGATGGGCTTTCCGCCACCGGCTGAGGCGCTGTCCGGCAACGGCTGGCACCTGGTCTACCGGGTTGCTCTGCCCAATGACCCGGAAGTGCGGGAGTTGCTGACGGCGGTCTATTCCGGTCTGCGCAAGGATTTCATGACGGACGTTGCCGACTTCGACATCAGCGTCCGCAATCCGGGGCGCATCGGGCCGCTGTATGGGAGCGTCAAACGCAAGGGCACGGCAACCCTGACAAGACCGCACCGGCAATCGAAAATCTGGCTCCCTCGCGAGTGGCGCCAGGTCAGCCGCAAGTCGCTGGAGGGGTTGGCGCAGTTCTACCTGGAACGCGAACAGCGGGCGAAAGCCATCATTCACAGAACACCGCGCTCCGCCGTCAATGGCGCCGGCGATTACCACACCCTCGACGTGGTGGCATGGTTCGCGGCGCATGGCCATTACCACCGGCCGGCCGGCGGCATGAAACACTTTGTACGCTGCCCGTGGGAAGACCAGCACTCAGACGGCATCGACGCCCAGGTGACCGATACGGTGGTCTGGGAAGCCGCAGACGGCTGGCCGACCTTTCACTGCTCGCATAGCCATTGCGACGGTCGCACACTTCGCGACGTGATGGAGGTATGGGGCGATGCGGACGCGTTCTGCACTCGGGAATGGAGGGCAGCCCGATGATCCTCCGGCCATACCAGGAACAGGCAATCGCCGACCTCAAGCAAGGCGCCCTGGCCGGGCACATTCGCCAAATGTTGTCTATGCCGACCGGCTCCGGCAAAACGGTGACCGGCGCGGAAATCTGTCGGCGGGCACACGCCAAGGGCAAGCGCACGCTGTGGATCGTGGACCGCATCGAACTGGTTGCCCAGGCCGTTGCCACGCTGCACCGTTTCGGGTTGCAGGTCGGCGTGCTCCAGGCAGCGAACACCGACATTCAACCCACCGACGACGTGGTGGTGGGGAGCATCCAGACGATTGCCGCACGACACGCGCCCATCGCCGATCTGATCGTGATCGACGAAGCCCACATCCTGCACAAGGGGCACAAGGCGTTGATGGACACCTGGAACGCAGTCACCGTGATCGGGCTTTCGGCAACACCGCTGCAGCAGGGGCTCGGCAAGTATTTCAGCCATCTTGTGCGCGGCCCGAGCATCGCCGCCCTGATCGCCGACGGCGCCCTGGTGCCAGCCCGCGCGTTCTGCCCGAGTCACGCCGCGATGGAACAGATACTCGCGTCGGTACGCACACGCCGGGGCGACTTCATCGAGGGCGAGTTGTCGAAGGCGATCAACTGCAAGGAGTTGGTCGGCGATATCGTCGCCACCTGGCAGGACAAGGCCGCAGAGCGCCTGACGCTGGTGTTCGCGGTGGACATAGCCCATAGCAAGGCGATCACAGACGATTTCATTGCAGCCGGCGTGAGATCGGCGCACATCGATGCCTACACACCGGGCGAACAGCGCCGCGCGATCATTGACCGATTCCGCGCTGGCGATATCCGGGTGCTGTCGTCGGTTAACGTGCTGGGCATCGGGTTCGATGCGCCCGAGGCGAGCTGCGGCATCCTGGCCCGGCCGACGCTCTCCGAAACCCTGCACATGCAGCAGCTGGGGCGATTGATCCGACCGGCTGACGGCAAGACTGATGCGCTGCTGCTGGATCATGCTGGCAATACCCTTCGCTTTGGTTTGCCCGTGGACTTCGAGGTGCCAGACCTCGACAGCGGGGAGCACAGGAGCACGCGGCAGAAGCGCAAGCTGGCCAAGATGGTTGCGTGTTCGGAGTGCGGTTTCGCCCTGGAACCTGATCAGCGGATTTGCCCGGACTGCGGCGTCGACCGGCCGGTGCGGCAGAGCAAAGTCACCTACGTCGACGGCCGCCTGGTCGAGCTGGGCAGTGATGACGATGGCGCGAACACCTACAGCGCCGCCGACAAGCGCCAATGGTATCGCGCCCTGGTTTGGTGTTACGCGCGGCAGGGCAGGCGCGATCCGCACGGAAGGGCGTTTTACGCGTTCCGCGACAAGTTCGGCGAGGGGTCGCCCTGGAGCTGGCGGGAACTGGAACCCGTTGCGCCGACCGCCGAACAGGCGCGCTGGGCTACGCACTACGCCATAAAATCCGCCGCGCGGTGGCGGAAGAAGGCGCAGGCCGAGCAGAAACACCAGGCGCCATGTCCCGCGTGCGGCAGCGCCAAGTACACCGTGACCGAAGGCAAAGGCCCGCATGCCGCCGGCAAACGATGCGCGGAGTGCGGACAGCATCTCGGCTGGCTGAGCAAACGCGCGGCCGCCGCGCTCCGGGAAGGGCCAACACCGTGAGCACCCGCGCGCCCAAGCCACCGACACCCAAGCGCGACACCGCCCGGGTTTATGCGCTGGTGGCGGAGTACACCGCGCACTGCCCTTGCGACCGCTGCCCCAACCGCCACGGCTGCAAGATCGAGTGTCGGCGCTTCAAGGATTGGGTACAGACCGGGAAGCCGCAGGATGACTAGGCGACCGCCCCGCAAACAGGCTGCCCGCGCAGCCGTCTGCCGGCACCCAGGCTGTCGTCGCGTCACCTTGCGCCGGTTGTGCGACCGGCACCGGGCGCCGGGGCTCAAGGTGATAAAGCGCTGATGCCGGATGCCGGCGCCATGCTGGTCGAAGCCCTAGTCGTTCTGGAGCAGCACGGCAGGGCGGGGCTCGCAGAGTGGTTTGTCCAGCACTTTGACACGGATTTGACGCTCACTAACCGCGCGGCGGCCCTGGAGCAGCGCAACCAGCACCTGGCGGTCGCGTGCGAGCTGGCCGGGTCCGTGCGCGCCCTGGCAATGCACTGCAACCGCTTTGCTGCGGATGTCTGGCCGCGCGTTCGCTGGGAACAACAGCCGCCAGCCCACCTGACCCGGTTGCAAGCCGAGCTTTTCGCCGCCCACAAGTGCGGCGTCGGCGTACCAGCATCGAAAACCCAGCTCGCCGTGGTCTGCTCGAAGAAAGTGTCCGGTCCTTCGTTCAAACCGGACAGCAACTGTGTTCGACTGGCAGCAGTCACCCAGGGAGGTCGAAAATGAAACTTGAACTATCACCCCTACCGGACGAAGCCGATGCCGGCCTGGTGTCGATTCACGGCGAGTTGACCCAGGCGCTGGGTAATTTCCAGAAGGCCGCGGCAAAAGTTGAGGCCGACTTCCAGCGCGGCCCGGTCGCAAGGCAAGTCGAGATCGAACACCAGCAGCAGGCTGCCCAGGCCGAATTGGACCGCATCGCCAAGCTGCTGCAGCGCGAGCGCGAAACCTTCGAGCAGCGCAAGCGGGAGGTGCGGCGCATCGTACCGCCGACCGATCAGCGCTTGCAGCGCTTTGTCGAGGTCCGCACCGTCTTGCGCAGTCTTCCCGATGATCGGCGCACTGCCACGCTGCAGCAGGCCCGAGGGCGCCAAGACGACATAGTGCTGCACGCGCTCTTGGACGGCAGCGCCGTGCTCTGCGGCATGGGTCAAAGGGATTATGACGCTGCCTGTGAGCAAGCGCGCCAAGCATTGCACGCCGACCAGCTCGCCGAGGTCGACCAGGACCTGGCCGCCGCCGCCGAGATCGCGCGGCAGCTGGAGCAGGTCTTGGACTTCATCAACAGCTATCGCACCGTGGAGGACATTGCAGATGCGGTATAACACCGAAAAATTCAGGGGGCTGGTGCAACGCCGCGACGAGTTGCACGGCGCTGTGGTCAAAGCAGGCGAGCGCCGCCGGCAAGTGCAGGACGTTTTGCGCCGGCTACGCGGCGAGCTGGCCCGGCACGGAGAAAACAGCACGTCACCCTCGAAGGGCCTCGAAGTCGCCGTCCGAGAAACTCAAGCCGAGCTGGAGCAGCTGACAGCGGCCAGCGAGCGGGCCCGGCAGCGCTGGCAGGAATTCGGCGCAATCGTCAGCCGCTGCGAGGAATTCTTGCGCAGCAAGGGAATCCCGCTGCCGCAGACGCGGACCTTTACGCACGACGCCGGAGGGATGCCGCGATGACCCGCAAAGCAACCAAGCCCGCTATGGCCGACGCGCAAAGCATGATCGCGCAGGCCGGTGAATCTGTCCGCGCCGAGATCGCCGGCGTTCGCGAGCAGATCGAGGCTTTGAAGGCCGAGCAATACGATCTCCAGCATGGTCCCTTGCCACTGTCCGATGTTACCGAGCGCATCAACGCGCTGATTGACGGGCAGGCGGCGGACTTCGATCTTGAATACAACCTGAGCGCGCTGACCCACGCCGGCCGCAAGCTGGGCGACGCCGATCTGTTCAGCGTCAGCGTCAGGCCCGGCCCGTATGAAACTGGCAGCGGCGACCTTGGTCCCTTGCTGTGTGCTCTGTTCGGCGATGCGATCAAGCAGCGCCTGACTGAGTTCGCCAAGAGTCTAGACCTGGACGGCGTGCCGCTGGCCGAACGGCCGAAGCTGATTGCCAAGCTCGAGAAGGAAATCTACGCGCTCGAAGTGCAGGAGGAAGCGTTGATATGCCAAGCCGAAGCCGCCGGCATCGCATGCCCACGGCACCCGGACTGCAGCCCGGCCGTTGTGCTGGAATGGCGCCCCTGACTCTCATGGTCGGCGGGAAAAGCGGCCAGCGCCCGCCGCGGGGGTTCGACCCCCGAAGTCCACGCTACCGCAGGGCGGCCTTTGGTCGGACGCCTCTCCCGCGCCTACTCCTCGGGTGCCACGGGGCAACCATTCAACCACGAGGGAACAACGATGCAGACATTTTCGTTTGAAACCCGTAGCGGCACGTCCGGAACCATCAAGGCCGTCAGCCTGGCAGAGGCCCGCCAGCGGCTCGCTGAGCAGTTTGGCAGCGCCGCTGTTGAATCCATCCAGGGCGAGCGCTCCAACGCCACAGCGGCAGCCACAGGCAGCTGGGATGAGTTCTGGACCAAAGTCCGGGCGCTACCGCCCCGGTGAGCAGAATTGTTGGCGGGCAAACAAGCGGCCGCATCCCGCCACGGGGCTCCTCCCCCGGATCAGTGCGCCGCAGGGCACCGCGCCCCCTTCTCGCGGTGGAGCCATCCTCCCGCGCCCCCTCACGCAGAGGCGCCACGGGTGGCACTCTTTCAGCGTTCGCTGTCTCGGCTGTGCGATGGCATCACCGGACAGCAGCGCGGCTCTGGCGGGCTCTCCGGCGGCCTGGCGGCCTATGGCCTGTACCCCTTCGCCCCTTGAGTTCTGTTCACTCTCGCATCGTGCAGGCAGAGAGCGCGGGACAGGCGGCGTTTATGGGGCACAGTGCGGGTCCTTCTGGGCGCCTGGCGCAACGAGGGTAGGCGAAGCGCGCCGTTTGCGGGTTTCTGGCCCGCCAAAGTCATGTCCCTTTGTCCCTGTTGAGGCGACCCGATGAATATTCCGAACACCGAGCGAGTTAGCCGAAAAGTAGTTGCCCAGGCGCTGGGTATCAGCGAGCGGCACGTTACTCGATTGACCCGTGAGAAAGTGTTTCGGCAGCCCGTCAAAGGCAAATATGATCTGTTCGACTGCAGCCGGCGTTACGTGAAACACGTCGCCCAGGGCGGAGCCACGACCGAGCTGGTCAGCCACCGGCAGGACTTCGAGCGCGAGCGTGCACGGCGGTTGCGAATGGAAAATGATGTACGCGAGGGCACGTTGCTCCCTAACGACATCGTTGAACGCGCGTTCACTCAGTCAATGGCCCTGGTCGTTCAGCACCTCCGCGCTGTGCCAGGCCGTTGCGCGCAGGAGTTGGCAAACATGGACAACCCAGGCGTGATCCGGCACCGGCTGCTCGAAGAGATCAACCACGCGCGACGGGCCGGTGTCGCTGCGCTGGCCGACTACGTTGAACGGCGCGGCTGGTGGCACGATGACGATGGCGAACAGGAGAAAGCCCGATGACCGATGAAACCATCACCACAGAAAACACGCGGAGCGCCGCTGAGGCGCGATCAACGCCAGCTCCACACCTCGGCCTGCTCGAGCTGATACTCGAGGCGTCCGAGATCCTGCGGCCGCCGCCCGAACCGGGCGACGAAAGCGAAAAGCCCGCTTGAGCACATTGCTTGAGTTCGCTGGCGGCCGAGGCTGATCGTTAAGCGCCCGGCCGGGGTGCGGTAACACCCCTGACCGGACTTCCCATCAACCGACTGCAAGGAGTCAGTTCCATGAGCCACTCAGATTATCCCGATACAGCCCGCCTGGTGCACGACGAAGCGTTCTGCGAGACGCTTGCAGTAAGTCTGCGTGCCGAGGGTGTCCACGTCCCCGGCGATACCCTGCAGGCGTCTGCGGCGCACCTGTCCCATGGTCTGCGCGAGGCGCTGCAGCCGGCCGCCTGAACCCCGACACGACCCGGCTCCGGCCGGGTTTTTCATCCAGCCCTGACCTTGTTTCTTCCGCCGTCGGGGCCGGGCTTTGCTAAGCTTTCATCGTGTGCCGCTGGCCAGGGTTCCTCCCGACCAGTGGCGCCGGGGCCCCGCCACCGTGCGGGGCTTTTTCATCCAGCCGCTAAAGTTACGCCAAAAACCCGACGCCATCATGTAATTGCCCTGCTATTTCAACAAAGCCGCTTTCCGCTATAGTAGGCAAAGAGAGGTAGCGGTTTCGACCGCCGGAACAGCCCGCTACTGGCGTCTGTGGAAGCAGACGCACCGAAGCGTTCGATAATGGCTTTGAGTGACATGACTTCGATGCAAAAAGTAATTGCCGCATTCAGTGAGGAGCACACTGAGAGGCTGACGGGTGTATCAAAGTCACAGCTTCGGTACTGGGATCGCACGAACTTCTATCGGCCCAGCTACGCCGAAAATAATCGGCGTGTGGCGTTCAGCCGAATCTACTCTTTCAAAGATATCGTTGCTCTGCGGGTACTCAATGTCTTGAGGAACCAATACGGCGTTCCGCTGCAGCACCTTCGCGCTGTGAGTGAGAGACTCAGCCATCTAGCTGACGATAGGTGGACCGGCGTCCGTCTGTGGGTTCTCAATAGACGGGTCATCTGGCAAGAGCCTGGAACGGAACGGCCACAAGAAATCGTAAGTAAACAGTATGTCGTGCCTACTCTCGCGCTTGAAACCGTGGTTTCTGACACCGAACGCGATGTGTCTGACTTAAATGTACGAGATGAGTCCAAGTACGGACTGATAGAACAGTCACGCTATGTGAATCACAATGAGCCAGTTATCGCCGGCACACGGATTCCAGTCGCAGCGATAAAGCGGTTCTCAGAGGCTGGCTACACTCCGGAAAAGATTCTGGAGGAATACCCAGATTTGACGGAAGCAGATGTTAATGCGGCGTTAGAGTACAAGAGAGCAAGCACGGCTGCCTGATGCCGCAGCGCACTAGTATCCCGTTTTTTACGGATCAAAACGTCCCGGACTCTGTTGGAAAGCTCCTCGAATCGCACGGGCATACGGTGGTCAGATTGCGAGATGTTATGGCGACGACGACAGCCGATCCGGTAATTGCGGTGGCCTGTTCACGTAGCGGCCATGTTTTAGTCAGCCATGACAAGGATTTCCGCCTAGTTGCGAAGCGCTTGAATATTACTCAGAGGCAGTATCGCAACTCCCTGCACAGGATCCAGCTTGCGTGTCCAGAACCGGATGACGTAGCACGAATGACGGAAGTGCTGCCACTGATAGAACGCGAGTGGCATCACAAGAAGGAGGGGTGCCCGATGGTCATAGAGATAAGGCTGAAATCGATTCGGATATTTCGTTAGGCGAGCGGGCCTGCTATGCCGCACGACATCGATGCCGCACTGCACACCTGGCAGCGCTGGGCGTTTCTCAGGGCCGATGCTGGGCTGGGGTATAGCAAGGTGACCCTGCTGGCCCGCGTGATCGAGCAAGGCCCTGCGGGCGCCGCGATCCGGCAGGACTTATGCCAGCCGCTTCATCCCCACCGACGCAACCGCCGAGCGCATCGATGCCCTGGTGGCCGGGCTGCCGGATCACCTGCGGGACGTCGTCACGGCTGAGTACCTCGGGCGGGGTTCCCGGAAGCAGCACGCCAAGCGGCTGCACCTGTCATACGATGCCTTCACCGGGCGGCTGAAGCGGGCGAAGGGTGTGCTGGCGGCGGAGCTATAACGGGCTGTGACACGGTAGGCGCCTCCAGCGGCCCGCATATTGCTATACTCCCTGGGCGCACAAGAAAAGAGGCCCGCATGGATCAGAAAAGCATTGTTCTGGCAGCACTTTCCCCGGCTCGCGGCGGGACGTTTTCGCCCGTGCAGGTGCAAAAGCTGCTGTTCCTGATCGACCGCAACCTGGGGCAGCGGGTAGAGGGTCCGCACTTCAATTTCCAGCCATACGACTACGGCCCGTTCGACAGCGCCGTCTATGGCGCCCTGAGCGCCCTGGCCGCCGCGGGCCTGGTGGAAGTGCTCGACGAACCCGGCAGGAGCTGGAAAAGCTACCGGCTATCCGATGCGGGGCAGGCGGAAGGCGAGCGGATATTGGGCGCGATTGGAGACACGGAGGCATCGAACTACATTGCTGCGGTGGCAGCGTTCGTGCGCCGGCTATCCTTCACGCAGCTGGTATCGTCGATTTACAAAGCCTACCCCGACATGAAAGTGAACAGCGTCTTTCGTTAGATGACTGTTGTCGTTTCTTTCCTGTGCACCGATGGCGTGGTGATCGCCGCCGACAGCATGCTGACCCCCAGCATGGGCGGCATCAGTGTGGGGCACCACAAGGGGCGCAAGGTGGAGATTCTGACCGGCCCCCAGCTGTTCGCTTTTGCGGGCGACCAGGGGCAAGGTGCGCGCTTCCGCATCATGGCCGATGGCGGCCATGCAAGTGCGGCCCAGGGCAACCACGCTATCGACTACCCGCTGGCGCTGACGCAATCTCTCGTTCAGCAGTTCAATGCCACCGGCATTGGAAGCGCCATCGACCTGAATACTGCGCTCGCGTTCGGCCGCGGGGGGCAGCATCACTGCTGTGTCTTCGAGGGGGCCGTTCAGCCCCGACTCCTGGACGCGACACACTATTACGCCGTGCTCGGCTCGGGGAAGATGGCCGGAGATCCCTTCCTGCGCTTCCTGGTCGATATTTTCTGCAAGGGCGGACAGCCGAACACCCGCGAGGCGATCTTTCTCGCGACCTGGGTGATTCAGCACTGCATTGATACGGCGCCTGGGGGCATCGCGGGGCCGATCCGTGTCTGCACCCTTGAGCCGGACGGACAGGGCGGCTTCCGGGCTCGCGACCTGCCAGACGACGAAATTGCAGAGCATCAGCAAGCGGTCGAGAGCGCCGGCGAGGCGCTTTGTCAGTGGCGCGACGAAATCCAGTCAGGGGCCGCTGCAGAGGCGATGCCGGAACTGCCCGCTGCAACGTAGGATCGTCCCGGCTCAGCTTGCCCGCAACCCGTGGTGATACCCGAGGCCGCGCTGCTGGTGGGGATCGCAGCAGGGGGGCAGGGCAAAGAAACACACCCGCCAAGTGCGGCAGTGTGCTCGATTTGTGCTGAATCTTCATGCAGCGGTGTGGAATACCGGCGAGCGAAAAAAGCACAAATCCAGCACACCGACAGCCACAAACGGCCACTTATCCACAGCAAAGACTTTCAAGAAAGCTGTTGTAACCCATTGATTGCTTGTTTATAGTGCGCGTGTGTACTTGTGGTGATTTGAGGCGGGTAGGGACTTGAAAACCGGCGAGGGTTCACACCCTCCGTGGGTTCAAATCCCACCCTCTCCGCCATTTCGAGTTGGGAGCTCGAGCGGTTCATCTGCGTCCGTGCGAGCATTTCCAGGCGCCTTGACGCGAGGGACCAATCGCTGCAAGGCTGTGACGTGAAAAACCGTGCCCAGGACGGGCCGTTACATAAATGATCAACCTAACCACAAGGAAGGCAGGTTATGCAGCAACCGGATATACGAATCTTACTTGTTGACCACCAGGAGCTCGTTCGCAGAGGATTACAGCGACTGCTCGACGATATGCCACGCCTGACGGTCGTCGCCGAGGCGACCAGCGCTGACGAGGCTGTGCGGCTGGCACGCAGCATGAAACCCGATGTCGTCCTGATGGATGTCGAGGTTCCCGGCATCGGCGGACTGGAAGCGACGCGCCGCATCGCCCAGCTGGACCAGCTCACCCGAATCGTGGTGGTTACCGCGCGCGCCGGTGACCCGTTTCCGACCCAGTTGCTGGATGCCGGCGCCTCCGGCTACCTGACCAAACACTGCACACTCGAGGAAATATTCGATGCGATTCGGGCCGTGCACGATGGACAGCGATACATCAGTGCAGACATTGCCCGCCAGATGGCGCTGTCCATGCTGCCGGGCAAGGAACAGTCGCCGTTTCACCGCTTGTCCCAGCGCGAGATGCAGGTCATGTTGATGGTGACACGGGGACAGACAGTCCGGACTATTTCGGAATCGCTGTGCCTGAGCCCGAAAACTGTCAGTACCTATCGCTACCGCCTGTTCGACAAGCTGGGTGTGGGGAACGACGTGGAATTGACGCACCTGGCCATTCGGCACGGTATTCTCGCCCTGGCGATGGAGCCCGAATAGCGGCGCAGGGGCGGGCGCGACGGCCCGCCAGCGCATCAAGAAACCCAAACATGTGACGCTAAACTGCAGCGGGTATCCCGTTTGACAGGTCATGCAGGTTACATATGTCGGTTTCCGGTCCTCTTGTGCAGGCCCAAAAGTGTCCGGTTGAGATACTACTGGTCGACTCCCGGCGCCTGGTGCGCGCCGGCATCGGGCGTGTGTTGGCTGACTCCGGTTATCTGACGGTATCGGGTGAAGCATCCAGCTGTGACGAGGCCATTCGCCTGGCGCGCAAGCGGTCGCCGCAACTGGTGCTGGTGAACTTGCCCGGGTCCACGGTTGACGTGCTGGATGGTGTGCGCAAGATACACCGCCAGTTTCCGGCGATCGGCGTGTTGGTGCTCAGCGACGAGTCGGATCTGATCATTCAGGAACGCCTGCTGCAGGCTGGCATTGCCGGTTGCCTCAGCAGCTCCTGCTCGGTCGACGAACTGTTCGGGGCGCTGGACGCGGTGCTCGCGGGGGGAGCGTTATGTCAGCGATTCGCTGGCCCGGAAACTGGCCGAGCGGCGTTTGCCCGGTAACAGGCAAGACCCCGTTCGACCAGTTGACTCACCGTGAGTTGCAGATCCTGTTGCTGGTGTCGGAGGGTAAGAACACGTCCGCGATAGCCCGCGACCTGTGCCTGACCCAGAAAACGGTGAATGGTTACCGGAACCGCCTGTTGGAGAAATTGCGCGCCCAAACAGAGGTGGAGCTGATGCATCTGGCGGCCCGCCACGGTCTGGTGCGGATCGTGCAATTCGGTTGAAATTCAGGAAAATCTGAACTCGATTCGCGGATTTGCATGTCTGTGATGGTAGTATTCTGCAACGGACGGCCGTAACCACCCTTAAGGACAGCGAAAACAGTATGAGCGAATCTACCCGGGTCCGGGCGCCAGAGCTGCCGGGCGATCTCGAATGGTACAACACCGATACGCCGCTGACCCTTGCCGGCCAGCGCGGCAAAGTGGTGCTGCTTGATTTCTGGACATATTGCTGCATCAACTGCATGCACGTCCTGCCGGATCTGCAGTTATCTGGAAAAGAAGTACCCCGAACATCTCACGGTGATCGGTATCCATTCGCCCAAGTTCGAGAACGAGCGCGTAGGCGCTCAGCTGCAGAAGGCGATCAATCGCCACCATATCCGCCACCCGGTGGCTAACGACCCCGGGTTCCAGTTGTGGCGCACCTACGGGATCAAGGCATGGCCGTCGCTCATCCTGATCGACCCCGAGGGTTACGTGGTCGGCGTGTTGCGGGGCGAGGGCCGGCGGCAGCAACTGGACCAGCTGATCAGCAAGCACATCGAAGAGGCCGAAGGGAAAGGGCGTGCTGAAGTCCTTCCCGATGGAGATTTCAGTCAAACCCGAGCCGGCGACGGCATTGAGTTTTCCCGGCAAGGTGCTGGCCAGCGCCAACAGCCTCTACATCGCCGACAGCGGGCGCAACCGGGTGCTCCAGACCTATCACGACGGCCGCATACGGCGCGTGTTCGGCAGCGGGACAGCTGGCCTGCTGGACGGGTCGGAGACGGCGGCGATGTTCGACAACCCCCAGGGGATGGTGATTGTCGGCGATTTTCTCTACATTGCCGACACCGGCAATCATGCCATCCGACGCATCCATCTCAAGTCGGGTGAAGTCATGACGCTGGCAGGAACCGGCAAGCAGGGCCGCTATGTCGCCGACAGCTTCCGTGATCCGCAGCAGGCCCAGCTCAATTCCCCCTGGGATCTCACTTATTACGAAGGTAACCTGTATATCGCCATGGCCGGCCAGCACCAGATCTGGCGCATGAATCTGAATCATCTCGGCATCGAGCGCTATGCGGGCTGTGGACGCGAGGACATCGTGGACGGTACGCGTGAGCAGGCCTGTTTCGCGCAACCGTCCGGATTGGTCGCGCATGACAATCAGTCTGTTCCTGGTCGACTCCGAGACGTCCGCGGTGCGCAGCATCAGGCTGACGGGTGATTCGGTGACCACCGCTGGTCGGCAAAGGTCTGTTTGACTTCGGTGACCGCGACGGAGTGGGACGGAGGCGCGCCTGCAGCACCCGCTCGGTATCACCGCGACGAGGAACGTAATGCCTTGTGGATTGCCGACACCTACAATTCCAAGATCAGGCGTATCGACCTGAAGACCAACGAAGTCAGCCGCTTCAAGTTCAGCCATCCCTTGAACGAACCGGGTGGGCTGAGCCTGTACAGAAACAAGCTGTTCGTGGCCAACACCAACGCGCACCAGATTGTCGCGATCGACCTGCAGACGCGCATTGCAGAAGTCGTCGATGTGCGTGAATCCTAGTACGCTGCCTTTCGACGCCGGGTGCAACACGCTGCCCGCGCCTCAGTGACTTTCCTGGCGCAGGTCCGCGCGAACACCCCGACTACTACGCCAGACCGGTGCCGCCGTTCGGGGATCCGCAGGCGCGCACTGCTGATTGTGGGCCTGGCGCCGGGTATGCATGGCGCTAACCGTACCGGGCGGCCTTTTACCGGCGACTTTGCCGGCATACTGCTTTACGCAGACGCTGTACGATTTCGGTTTCGCCAGCCAACCCGAGTCCACGTCGGCCGACGATGCGTTGGCGCTGAAACGCTGCCGGATTACCAACGCGGTCAAATGTCTGCCGCCGCAGAACAAGCCGGTTACCGCCGAAATCCAGAACTGTAATGCGTTTCTAGAGCGCCGAGCTGGCAAGCGTGCCCGCGGGTGGCCTGGTGCTGGCGCTGGGCAGGATTGCGCACGATGCGGTGCTGCGGTCGTTACGCGGCGCCACTGTCGCGCGCATCGCTTCGCGCACGGCGCAGAGCACGGACTGGGCGATCTGACGTTGCTTGATTCCTATCACTGCAGTCGCTATAACACCCAGACCAGGCGGCTGACGGAAGCGATGTTCCGCGACATCGTCCGGCGTGCCAGAGAACTTCTCGACGCCGCCGCGTAACCTCTCGTTGGTCCAATGCCGATCGCTGAATCCGGTCGACAATTCGACAGTAAATCCTTTCTGCGCACCCTGACCTCTCGGCCGGGTGTATACCGCATGCTGGACGAAGCGGGCAAGCTGCTGTACGTCGGCAAGGCGCGCAATCTGAAGAAGCGCGTGGCCAGCTATTTCCGCAGCAGCGGCCTGGCACCTAAGACCCGGGCGCTGATGCGGCAGATGACTGCGGTCGACGTAACCGTGACCAATACCGAAGCCGAAGCGCTGATCCTGGAAAACAACCTGATCAAGGCGCATCGGCCGCGCTACAACGTGCTGCTGCGGGACGACAAGAGTTATCCCTTTATCTATCTCAGCACCGAACATGCCTATCCGCGCCTGGCGCTGCACCGCGGGGCGCGGCGCGGGCAAGGGACGCTATTTCGGCCCCTATCCCGATGCCGGCGCGGTCCGGGAAAGTCTGCACCTGCTGCAGCGAATGTTCCGCGTCAGGCAGTGCGAGGACAGTTTCTTCCGCAATCGCAGCCGGCCCTGCCTGCAGTACCAGATCAAACGCTGCAATGCCCCCTGTGTGGGCCTGATAAGTCCGCAGGACTATGCCGCAGGATGTGCGCCACACGGTGCTGTTCCTGGAAGGCAAGAGTTCGGCGCTCAACGACGAACTGGCGGACAAAATGGAGCAGGCGGCGGAACGCCTGGATTTCGAACAGGCCGCCGTGTTTCGCGACCAGATTGCCAGTCTGCGCCGGGTTCAGGAGCGCCAGTATGTCAGCGGCGAATCCGGTGACCTGGACATTGCGGCCTGCGTGCTGTCCGGCGGGCTGGCCTGTGTGCAGCTGTTTTTCGTCCGCAAAGGCGTGAACCTGGGTAACAAGATTTTCTTCCCGAAGATTCCTGCGGACAGCAGCCCTGAGGAGGTGCTGTCGGCGTTTGTCGCCCAGTACTATCTGGCACACCCGATACCACAGAAGATACTGCTCGAATTACGAACCGGAAGATGCGCCGGTGCTGGCGGAGGTGCTGAGCGAAAAAGCCGGGCACAAGGTGGTGCTGGCGCATCGCGTGCGTGGCGAAAAAGCGCGTTGGCTGCAGCTGGGCGTGGAGAACGCAGAGCAGGCACTGGCGGCGCGGCTGAGCAGCCAGGCCGGCATGTCGAAGCGCCTGCAGCTGCTGCAGCAGGTGCTGAAGCTGGAGCAGTTGCCGAACCGCATCGAGTGCTTCGACATCAGCCACACCCAGGGCGAGGGTACGGTCGCGTCCTGCGTGGTGTTCGACCGCGACGGCCCCCGCAAATCCGATTATCGCCGTTTCAATATTCGCGACATCGTGCCGCGGAGACGATTATGCCGCCATGCAGCAGGCACTGCTGCGACGCTACACGCGTATGAAACGGGAAGATGCCAGGCTTGCCGGATGTGGTGCTCATCGACGGCGGCAAAGGGCAGCTCAGTTCGCGCGCAGCAGGTCGTGCAGGAACTCCAGATTGACGAGATGCTGCTGGTGGGTGTGTCCAAGGGACCGGAGCGCAAACCGGGTATGGAAGTTCTCCATATTCCAGCCCAGCAGCGCCACTTCGATCTGGAGCCCAGCTCGCCGGCGTTGCACCTGGTACAGCAGATACGCGACGAGGCGCACCGGTTCGCCATCACCGGGCACCGGCAGCGGCGCGCCAAGGCGCGCGCGGTGTCGCCGCTGGAGGCGATTCCCGGGGTCGGACCGCGGCGCCGGCAGCAGCTCCTCAAACAGTTCGGAGGCATGCAGGAAGTGGCGCGCGCCGGTGTCGAGGACCTGTGCGGGGTTCCGGGCATCAGTCGCGCCCTGGCCCAGCAGATCTACGATGCGTTTCATGGGGATAACTGAGATACTGCAGACATGGTCTGGACTGTACCCAATACGCTGACGGTATTGCGCATCGCGCTGATCCCGGTGCTGGTGCTGGTGTTCTACCTGCCGGTTCCATGGGCCAACCTGGCCAGCACGGCGGTGTTTGGCCTGGCGGCGCTCACCGACTGGTTTGACGGCTACCTGGCGCGGAAACTGGGGCAGTCTTCGCCGTTCGGCGCCTTCCTCGATCCGGTGGCCGACAAACTGATCGTGGCCGTCGCGCTGGTGATGCTGGTGCAGGCCAACCCGACGATGGTGGTTCGTGATACCGGCGGCGGTCATCGTCGGCCGGGAGATCGCCATTTCCGCGCTGCGGGAATGGATGGCGGAAATCGGTGAACGCGCCCAGGTGGCGGTCTCGGTGATCGGCAAAATCAAGACCACCGCACAGATGGTCGCCCTGTTGCTGCTGCTGTACCGGGAACCGCTGTGGGCGCTGCCGACCCGGGACATCGGCATCGTGCTGCTGTATGTGGCAGCGATTCTGACCCTGTGGTCCATGGTGATCTATCTGCGGGCGGCCTGGCCGCTGCTCGCCGGCGGCGAGAAAACCTAGGCCAGCGAGGGAGTTGACACCCGGCAGGACATCCATACAATAGCGGCTCTCAGATGTTTGCGGGAATAGCTCAGTTGGTAGAGCACAACCTTGCCAAGGTTGGGGTCGCGAGTTCGAGTCTCGTTTCCCGCTCCAGATTTGCCGGCCCAGATGGCATAACCTCGGTCGATTCGACCGGGGTTTTTTGCATTTCGGGCCTCACCCAGTACAGGCCGGGTGGCAGAGTGGCTATGCAGCGGACTGCAAATCCGTGTACCTCGGTTCGACTCCGGGCCCGGCCTCCACCTCTCCTCCTTTCCAGCCGTTTGGCCTGACGGGTACAATCCAGCCCAGATCAGCCCGGGTGGCGAAATTGGTAGACGCAAGGGACTTAAAATCCCTCGGCCGCAAGGCTGTGCCGGTTCGAGTCCGGCCCCGGGCACCATCTCGAAAACAGCGGTTTACGCAGTTTCGAATTTGATTGCGCCTTAATAGCCGAGGCCCCAATAGGCCGTTGTTGGGCCGCCTGCATTTGTGGCGCGAAGTTTGCTTTTAAACTTCTTCCAACAGCGGTTTGAGTAGGCCCATCCGGGTCGGAGGAAGCTGTGCACGTTTCCCACCGATGCGCAAATTCTTGGGTCTCGACCGGGGTCCGGGAGTCGGTGCCAAACAACGCGACGCTCTGTAAGTTCCGGCATCTTATGGACCGGTACAATTTGTCTGCAAAGCAGGTGTGTGAAGACGACCACTGGAGCGAGGCATGAAACGCGATCTGAAAATACTGCAACGTCGCCGCCTGATGGCGGCGCTAATTCATTTAGCGTACGGATCAAAGAACACTTGAAACTGCTACGAGACCATTGGGAAAAAGGGCTAATTTGGTCCATCATCGTTGCGGTAATACTCTACGCGGTGGCCGTCTGGTGGAGCGGGACGGATGAGTTCTTCGCTCTATTAAAGCAATTGCCGCCATGGTTGATTCCCGCCTGCCTTGGCGTCGTATTCGTCGGCTACTTGTTTCGCTTCTTCCGCTGGCACTGGTATCTGGTGCACATGGAGCACCATGTTCCGCTGATCAGCAGCTTTCGAATCTACTTCGCCAGTTATGCGCTTTCAGCATCTCCCGGGAGAGCCGGAGAATCCATTAAATCACTCTTGCTAAAGAGGCGCTATCAGATTCCGGTCTCACATACCATAGCAGGGCTACTGTGCGAGCGTTTCACTGATCTACTTGCTGTTCTATTGTTGATTAGTTTCGGAGCCTTTTCAGGCATTCAGGCCAAGTGGGCCGTGGTAACCCTTGCCGCCCTTCAATTAGGTACCCTCTTGCTCATGCGACGCCCGGAGTGGCTGAAGCGAAACATGCTTGCACCGGCACAGAAGTGGCCCAAGATAAACCGCTTGGCCGTATCGATCGAGTCATTGATCGACCGAACCAGCCTTTTGCTCGGTTTCTGGGTTCTCCTGGGCGGCGTCTTGTTAGCTGCAATGTCTTGGGTAATTGAAGGAATTGCCCTTTACTGGCTTTTCCAGAATCTTGGGGTGGGCTCCATTACCTTGCTTCAAGCTATCATGATCCTCGCAGCGTCAGATCTAATTGGGGCAATATCGTTCATGCCAGGAGGAATTGGGGGAGCCGAAGCTACGTTGATTAGCTTGTCGATTCTATACGGGGCCGGACAAACAGAAGCGGTCGCGGCAACATTTCTTATTCGTTTTGCTACGCTCTGGTTTGGTGTAGGACTTGGAGTTATGTCAATGTTGTGGGAACAGAGTATAAATAGACAGGATTGACCCGCCTCGGGAATCCCGGAAACTAGGTTGTTGAGTCAGGCCGCCGCCCCTTCAGTTGCCGATAATGCGCCCGTTACAACTCTGCCGGTGGCACGTAGCCGAGCTGCAGTTCGCGCATCGTGCCTGGTTGGGTGAGATCAGGCGGGCAGATAAATTCTGAGCCGCCAGAGGCGTCGGCAGCACCTTGTCAAACTATTTGCGCTCTGAATTCAGTCAGCGCCACAATGTTGGCGGCTTGATTTTAAACTCGTTATCGTCAATAGTGTGACGCATTCAGTCACATCGACACTGGGGGGATTAGATGTGAACGTGAACAAGGCAACAGTTCAACCGCGGTCCCGGGAAACACCCTCGGCAGACGCTGTCACGAACGGGGCACCGGCAGACTGTGGCGCGGATGTTCCGCTTGTTGTTGATCTTGACGGAACGCTGACCAAGTCCGATACGCTGATCGAAAGCATTTTGGTTCTTTTGAGGCGTAACATATTGTATTGTTTTTTGTTTCCAATATGGCTCCTGGGTGGAAAAGCGCAATTTAAGAGCCAGGTTGCGCGCCGAGTAGAGATCGATCCCTCCCTACTTCCTTACGACAAGGGATTTCTCGAATTCCTCCGTGGCGAACATGCTCGGGGGCGCGAACTGGTGCTCGCTACAGCAGCTGACAGATCCCTGGCAGAAAAGGTGGCTCAGCATCTCGGGATTTTTCATCGCGTTATCGCGAGCGATGGACGGACCAACTGCGCTGGGGTCAGAAAGCTGGAAGCTATACGAAAATTTTACGAAGATGGTTCGTTTTCCTACGCTGGTAATGCTCGTCCCGATTTGAAGATTTGGCAACATTCAGAATCGGCGATTTTGGTCAATTGTACGCAAGCAGTTAACAAGTTGGCCAGGGAGTACGCAACCGTACGACACGTGTTCAGCGTTAGGCGGCTGAACTTGGCGCCTTATCTTAAGGCAATAAGAATTCATCAGTGGCTAAAAAATCTGCTGGTTTTTGTCCCTTTAGTAGTGCATCACGGCTGGAATAACAGCTCATTTATCTTCAACACCGGGCTTGCATTTCTGGCGTTTAGCCTCACTGCGTCAGCCGCCTACGTCATGAATGATCTTCTCGATCTTCCCGCCGACCGCCGACACAGCCGAAAACGAGAGCGGCCGTTCGCTGCCGGGGAGATACCGCTAGCCCATGGCGGATTTATGATTGGCTTGTTGGTGCTAGGTGGATTCGGATTGGCCATCAGCGTATCGCCTTTGTTTGCTGCAGTGTTATCGATATATTTTCTGATTACAGTCAGCTACTCCTTGCATTTAAAGGATCGTCCCATCGTAGATGTATTGGTGCTCGCGGGTTTGTATACCATCAGGGTAATCGGTGGAGCCGCAGCCATCCCCGTCATGCCTTCTTTCTGGCTTCTTGCGTTTTCGATGTTTATGTTCCTGAGCCTCGCGCTTGTCAAACGCGTAGCGGAGTTGAGTACCCTGGTCGAAACGAAGCAGAACAGAGGATGGGCAAGAGGTTATCGCACTACGGATATCGCCGTCCTGTACAACCAAGGTATTGCGAGTGGTTTCATGGCTGTGCTTGTACTAGCGCTTTTTATCAGAAGCCCGGATGTTGCACCCCAGTATAGCTATCCTGAGTTAATTTGGTTAATCTGCCCGCTTGTTCTGTACTGGCAGGGTAGGGTCTGGCTCAAGGTTAGTCGCGGTCAGATGCACGACGATCCGATCGTCTTCGCAGCGACTGATCGAGGCAGTCAAATGGTGGGGCTAATGGTAGCGGTTGTTTTTATGCTGGCGGTGTAGACCATAGCGTGCCGAATATCGCTTTCGCTAATTAAGGTTAGTGAACTAAGATCTTCCTTCTAATAAATCAAAACTTGAGAAACTCGGAAAGAAAAGAGGGGCATGTAGTAGCATGACCACGTTTGCCAATGCGCCAACAGCGCGATTTTCGACTTTGCGGCGCGCAATTGAGGATCACCCGACAGCAACGCTAATCACTCTGTTGTCTTTAGTGGCTATAGTTAGGGTGCTCGTTGGAATTCTGCTTCTCCCAACATCACCGCCGTCGAACAATTGGGTCGATATATCGGTAAACCTTCTGCGTGGAGGCGGCTACGGCTATGAACCGGGGGTGCCCACAGCATATCGGGGCCCGGTGCCCGTTTTGTTATTCGCCGGGGTCGGCTATCTGTTCGGTATAACAAATTGGTCCGTAATGGCGACAAATTGGATCTGCGACGTGCTCACCGGCTACTTGCTGTTCCGAGTTGTCCTTGAGATTTTTCCCAAGAGACTTTACACCGCATACACGGCGCTTTTTCTTTGGGCAGTTTACTTCCCCTCAGCGCTCACCTCCTTGGAAGCACATAGCGAACCTGTCTTTACCCTGCTTCTTGCTGCCCACGTGTGGGCACTGCTGCGGTTTTGCCAGCGGCCAACTCTGTTAGTTGCTGCAGTTTCCGGGATATTTCTGGGACTTGTAGTACTCACCAGACCTGTGGTTTTGCTCTGGTTACCTGTTGTGTGGGCGCTGGTGGTCTACGCAGAGTATTCGCGCGGCTCATTACAGACATCGACTGATTTCAGGCGGGTGGGCGCAGCACTTTTCGCATTCACGATTACATTTTGCGTGACGCTATCGCCGTGGGTAGTTCGAAATTATATTGTATATGATGCTTTCATACCGACAACGGTGTCGCTTGGATGGGCCCTGACTAGGGAAAACGCGATACTTGATAAAGGTGTTGTGCGGATAGTGGATATATCAGGGCGACAAAAGGGAACTGGCGAATCAGAGTACGAAACAGTTCTCAACAAATACTACGAAGCGCACAATGTGGAGTTGCCGAAGGAACCGTATGAACCTAAGGATCAACTTTTCATTGACTCTATCCATAAGCAGTTTGCGGTAGAGATGATCCGTGACTATCCAGTCGCCTATTTAAAAGGGTGCGGTTATCGATTTCTTCGGTTCTGGTTCAATTTAGGTTTTGGAACAACACCTAGCATGCAGACTTATGTGCTCACCTTAGGGCACGGGACGTTGATGATTCTAAGCCTGATTGCCTTTGCGTGGTCACCGGGCGACTGGGTCAGAAGAAGCATACCTCTGGTACTGCTACTTGGTTACTTCACAGGCATGCATATGCTGATAACTGCGTGGCCTCGCTATGCTTATCCAGTTGTACCCTACCTATTGATTTTCTCTGCCTTTACACTCACTCAACTGGCTGAACGATTCGGCATCTTCGGGCAGGAGATGGCAGAGAGTGGCGAAGCCTGACTCGACAGGCCCCATTTGAGTGCGGATTTAGGTTTCACCTGTTTCAGTGCCTCTGCCAGTATGAACCGTCCTGGGTTTGTGGGAGACTCCAGTGTTTTTGAGAGCATGGGGTAACGAACAACACGACGAGAAATTCGGCGGAGATCCGGGAACGGGTGGTGCTGATGGATTTGGAGCATCACGGTTCCTTCTTTGCGCGAACGCCGCCAGGATATACCCGACTCCATTGAGCATTTTATCCTTAACCGAGAATCCTCCCAGCAGATGAAGACTACCGTATGCCGTGGTGACATGCATGCCTCGATGGCCAGTGCCCAGGCGCCACCTTTAGTTACCTTAGTTACCTTGACTTTTGACCATGAACCGCGTCTCGCCGAGATCGAAGCAAAGTACCTTATGATGCCGCTGGTTGACCAGGGTAAGCACATCCTGGTCTTCATCAACCGCATCGCGACCCTATCGCTGCGAGGCGTTGACTGATGGCCCTTTTCACGCGCTTGTACGACGCTGCGCTGCGCTGGGCGCGCCACCGTCATGCACCACGTTATCTGGCTACCTTGAGTTTTGCTGAATCGTCGTTTTTTCCCATTCCGCCCGACGTCATGCTGATGCCCATGAGCCTGGCGAAACCGCAGCGCGCGATGTGGTTCGCGACTCTGACCACACTGACCTCAGTGCTGGGCGGCATGGCAGGTTACGCCATCGGCTATTTCGCCCTGGAATGGGTGGCGCCGCTGATCGAGGAGGGCGGTCGCTGGGCCGCCGCTTACAGCAAAGCATCGGAGTGGTTCCACCAGTGGGGCTTCTGGGCCGTGCTGATCGCGGGTTTCTCACCGATCCCCTACAAGGTGTTCACCATTTCAGCCGGTGCGCTGGCCATGAGCTTTGTGCCCTTCGTGCTAGCCTCCACCATCGGTCGCGGCGCGCGTTTCTTTCTGGTCGCCGGGCTGCTTGCCTGGGGAGGAGCAAAAATGGAAACCCGTCTTCGCGGCTACGTGGAGACCATTGGCTGGCTCCTGGTGGTGGCCGGGGTTGTCGCTTACCTGGTGGTACGGGGATAAGGTCTTGCTGCGTCGATTGTGTCTGGCTTTACTGAACCGGCCCGGGTTTGCCGGAGACTCCATTACGTAAGTGGATAGAGTTATAAACAAGATAATCAACTACTCCCCCGGAGTTCCGGGAACGGGCGGTGCGGGTGGTATTGGAGCATCAGGCGGAATGCGACTGGCAGTGGGCGACGATGGACTCGATTGCGGCCAAGATTGGCTGTACGGCGGAGAGGTTGCGAAAATGGGCCCGACAGGCTGAGTGTGACCAAGGACTACCTGCGGGCCCGACGAGCAATGAGCGGGAACGGCTCAAGGGGTTGGAGCGGGAGAACCGCGAGCTGAAGCGGGCCAATGAAATTCCGCGCAAGGTGTCGGCGTTTTTCGCCCAGGTGGAGCTCGACCGCAAACCGAAGTGATAGTGTCGTTTATCGACGCACATCGGGACGCCTAAGGGGTCGAGCACAGGGGATCCGTGCCTAGCTGGATGCCCCGTCCGACATCCTACGAGCGCAACGCCCGTGGGGCCGCCCCGGATGCAGTGTGACGAAACCTGTCCGTCGAGATCCGGCCGGGCTGGGAGGATAATTTCCAGGTCTGCAGTGCCCGCGAGGTCTGGCGCCAACTGAACCGGGAACGGATTGCGCACCGCGATGCGGTTGAGCAGGCGCTGTGGTTGCGATGGGAGACGCAGGGCCTGGTACACCACAGTGATCGCGGCAGCCAGTATCTATCGATACGCTACACGGAGCGTCTGACTTAGGCGGTTGTTTATGCCTCTGTTGGCAGTGTTGGTGATTCGTACGACGACATCCTGGCAGAGACGGTCATCGGCCTGTACAAGACCGAGATCATTCTTCGCTGTAGGTCGCGGCGGCAAATCAACACCGTGGAATACGGCGACGCTGCAATGGGGCGACTGGTTCAATCACCGCCGGTTGCTGGAGCCGATCGGCAACGTGCCACAGGCGGTGCTGGAACAGCCGTGTTATGGCCAACTGGAAGGCGTCAGCCACGGTGATTTGACTCGAGCAAACGGGCCTCCGGGAGACCCCGGGGCGGCTCAGCGACTAGCCTAGCCATGACAAGCATCGCATGAAAGCAAAAATTATGAAAATAGCAACAGTTTTTTTTATTCTCATGGCAATCACTTTGATTTTCAGTGTACCGAAAGTGGTTACAAGGGATGCTTCTGAACTTCTATGGGAAACGGATACTCCCGAGCACTTGGGCATGGATCAGCGCAAATTGGAGGAGGCCAGAGATTATGCGCTCACTGGTGGCGGATCCGGTTGCATCATCCGTGGCGGTAGGATGGTGATGTCATGGGGTAGCCAGCAGCAGAAGTATGATCTGTTTTCCAGCACTAAGTCCATCGGAGGTATTGTTCTCGGACTTGCCCTGATGGATGACAAGGTCGATTTGAATGATAAAGCGATCAATTATTTTGCTGATTTCGGGGTTCCTCCAGGAGCTAACCGTGTTCGCGACGGGCTGGAGAACATCACGCTACTTCAGCTTGCGACACACACTGCAGGGTTTGAAAAGACAGCAGGGTGGGGTGAATTACGCTTTGAGCCGGGAACAGGATGGCTTTACAGTGATGGTGGGACAAATTGGCTAGCAGATATCCTCACGCTTGCCTATGGCAGGGATCTAAAGGATCTTATGAACGAGCGAGTGTTCCAGCCTTTAGGTATAACTGTCGGGGATAGCCAGCGCGGTGATGAAGATCTGTCTTGGAGTTTCAGTAGACTAGATCGACCTGAAAAACTCAATGGCATTCCCCGCCGCCCGTTCAACGCCGGAATTCACGCCAATGTAGAAGCAATGGCGAAGATCGGATACCTATATCTACGGGGTGGGCGGTGGGGCGAGAGACAAGTTATCCCGAAGCAATATGTGGACATGGTTCGCGCCCCACTACCCGGTGTCGTTGGACTTCCCGTTAAAGAAGATGAACGCGATAGATTCGAGGGTGCACCTGATCACTATGGTGTCCTATGGTGGAATAATGCTGACGGGGCCATTCCCGGAGTGCCGAAAGATGCTTACTGGGCATGGGGACTCAAAGAAAGTCTCATTATAGTAGTACCAAGCCTGGATCTGGTGATCGTTCGTGCTGGTAGAGAAGGTTGGCAGAGTAGCAAGGCAGGCTCTGCTTACGAGACTATCAAGCCCTTTGTACAACCGATCTGCCAATCCGTTGCACCTGGCGCGCCTTATCCTTCCAGCGATGTAATAACCAGCATAGCCTGGGCTCCAAAGGAAAGTATCATCCGCCCAGCAAGAAAGGCCGACAATTGGCCTATCACCTGGGCAGATGACGGAGATTTATACGCTGCTTGGGGGGATGGATGGGGGTTTGCAGAAAGATATCCAAGAGAGACCAAGTTGAGCCTCGGTTTTTGTAAGATTATTGGAAATCCGCCGAATGTGAAAGGAACGAATATTCCATCACCTGATGTGCAGATAGGTAATGGATCGAAAGGCAAAAAAGCAAGTGGTATGTTGGCGGTGGACGGCGTCCTCTACATGTGGGTACGCAACGTTGAGTATGGGACCGGACGGCAGAGTCAACTGGCATGGTCTGCAGACTACGCAAAGAACTGGGCGTGGAGCAAATGGAAATTTGAGGAATTGGGATATCCCTGTTTTCTAAATTTTGGTAAGAACTACGAGGGAGCTCGTGACGACTACGTATACGTGTACTCGCCGAATACCCCGAGCGCATATATTGAGACGGATGAAGTAGTACTTGCCAGAGTACCAAGGACTCGAATTAAAGACAGAGACGCGTACGAGTTTTTCAAGAAACTGAACACTGACGGTACCCCCACTTGGACATCAGACATTAACGAACGCACTGCAGTGTTCCGATTTCCCGGTGGCTGTAATAGGATGGATGTAACATATAACGCTGCTATTGATCGATACCTTCTGGTTATGCGGAGTCGGCCTAAAATTGGCTTAGTTGCTCATTCAT
The DNA here is from genome assembly GCA_963695455.1 of uncultured Gammaproteobacteria bacterium. Lineage (GTDB taxonomy): Bacteria > Pseudomonadota > Gammaproteobacteria > DSM-19610 > DSM-19610 > Thiogranum. The sequence continues at coordinate 299,878 of CAVOGN010000001.1, forward strand.
CGGAGAACAGTTCAGCTCGTGCTGTTAATCAATTTAGCATTTACGATGCCCCAGAACCCTGGGGGCCGTGGACTACAGTGTATTACTCGGAGCAGTGGGAAGGTAAACTTTTGAAGGACCTTGAATACAATCAGGGATGGGGAGAAAGCGCCCATATTCCGAGCAAGTGGATAAGCTCCGACGGGAAGAAAATACGACTGTTGTTCTCCGGGGGTGGGCTGTCAATACGCGAGGCAGTACTCAATGTGATTGATTAGGACCAAACTCTTCCAAACAGCGGAACATCGAGATACGACAACGGTATAATTGCGCATGGAGATCTGGCCGCAAAAACGACTGGTACACGAGATGCCTGAGGCATTGGCGGTGCTGGAAGCGGTCGATTCGTAGTGAAGAACTTGAATACATCTTGTTATGCAATGCTCAGGACCTTGAGCCAAAGCTCGGGATCGGCGACATCATTCGCTAGGCGGGGATACAACCGGAAAACTTAGCGGTGATCCCCAGCCGGGACGCGCGAAACTCAGTAACTATTCCTGACTATCGCACTGCAATGGTCTTTTTCAGACACCAGTCTCCGTATGAACCGCGCAGCACGAACTGGGACTTCCCAACATACGCCATGTTGTTTCGGTTTCACCATAGCTCAGTCTTTGAGTAGCCCAGCGAGCAATTTCAGAAATCCTTTCGCAAGCACCTGATCTAAAGCATCTGCGAAGTAGTCAATATGGCGCTCTTCGATAATGAGCGGTGGCATTAAATGCAGCACGTCTGGATCCGGGCCGCTGAAATGCGTAACTATTCGGTGTTCTCGCGCAAGCTCACGAATCACTGATGCCATGGCCAGGGAATCAAGTGTCTTGAACATTTTCATCTGTGGCCCATTCAGAGCCTTAGACGCAATTAGCTTCGGAAGTTGATTGAAATTGAACCGTATTCCTTGAAACAGCCCGCGTCCACGAATTTCAGAAATCTTGTCTTTGTGTTTATCCTTCAGTGCGAGAAGCTTTTCCCGCAGATAAATCCCCTTGATTCTTGCAGCCTCCACGAGACCGTCATCAGCATATACGTTTAGCGTCTCAATCGCTACCGCGCAGGATTCACCGAGCCCCCCGAACGTTGTGCTGTGCGCCGCCCAGTCCTTTCTCTTTCCGTAAGCGCGTTGGAAGGTTTCCCTATTAGTCACCATCGCTCCGATCGCACGCTTGCCGCCACCAAGGGCTTTAGACAAAGTAACAACGTCGGGTACGACGTCGTCCGCCTCGAAAGCACAGAACGTTCCTGTACGCCCCATGCCGACCTTGACCTCGTCGAAGATTACTAATACGCCATGTTTAGCGCATAGCTCCTTGACCTCCCGAAGATACCCGCTCGGCGGTTCAACCACCGCCTCACCTTGTATCGCCTCCAAAATGACCGCGATGATTGAGTTTTCAGAGCCAGTCCCTGTCTGATTCGCCTTGATGGCTCCTTCGATCGCCTCGACCTGTCCGTAAGGCACTTCGATAACGTTGGTATCAGGTATACCGAGAAGGAAACCGTCTTGGAAGCCTGCTACGCGCGTCAGCGATAAGGCGCCGTGGGTTTTTCCGTGGAAACCACTCGTAGCTGCTATATACTTGGTCTTCGAGGGTCCCTGCGCCTTCTCGCACAGCTTCAGCGCTGCCTCCACAGCCTCGGCACCTGATGTTGTGAAAAAGGCTACTTCCAGATTACCTGGTAGTACTTGTGCGAGATTGTGTGCCAGAGCCGCCTGAAGCTTAAGCGGTCCAACTTTGAAGGCATCGATCAGTTTTTGCTCGTGGCATAACCGTTCCGCCGCTACTATCCTCGGGTGGTTGTGCCCCAAAGCCAACACTCCAATTGCTGACGAAAAATCCAGCAGCGTTCGTCCGTCGCGGAGGTGAATCTCAACGCCTTCCGCCCGTTCAATATCCATAGTTGCAAAACCGAGAACGGTATACGCTTTCAATAACCCAGCACTGACGTGATTCTTGTAGAGCTCATTGGCTCGGTTCACGTCTAGCCCTATTGCTTGGTTAAGTGTGAGAAGTTCCGTCGGCATAGGTACTCCTACTATTCGGGACATAAGGATTCGTTATGATGATCTTAAGGAAGGTGTGAGTAACTCATGAAAACACCGGTGCCACTGGATGCTACTGTGTTTTGCATTGAAATCTGGTTATTAGGCCACCATCTAACCGGGTTTACGTCGAAGCTTAGTTGTTTTCCGTTGATACGGTAATTTCCGGCGCACTCATCCGACACCAGCACTGCAATCGCCTTCGCGCCTGATATTGGTGAGCGCACAGAGCGCAAACAGGGCGTCGGACTTCTTGGTTCGACCACGGTAGCGCCTTGTCTTTGTTCTTCATCGAAGTTTATCCGATATGAATAATGCTCGCATTATCCCAGATGTCTGCACTTAACGAGAGTTGCCCTAAATCTGAATCCGTGACCTGTTGATGATAAGACGTCTGAAATATTCTGTCTATGCAGGTTTTTAGTATGTAAACTGTTGCCCGTGCTGCCGAGACACCGTTTCAAGCATGTTCACAGCTTCGCCGCGGCGGGAGAGGGATCGCTACCGTAAACGCGTCTCCAGAAACTGGATGAGAACTTAGGATCTATATAGCCACGAAAGGCCTCAATTTCCGGAAACGATGCACGAAAAGTATCCGCAGCCATCCTGGCATCCTTGGCGGGATAGATTCTGCCCTTCGCCCGTAGCACAATTGAATCTAACAGGCTAAGCATTTGCAGCAACTCCGCCCCAACATTGGTAAAGTCTAAAGCCAGCGTTATCCCTGGCGCGGGAAACGACAACATACCTTCGGCCGGCGTGGAACCAAACTCCTTCATAACCACAAGGAACGATCCCATCCGGCTCTTGGCGATCACGGCGAGGATCTCAGCTATGCAGTCGTAGCCTGCTTCAAATGGAATCACGCATTGCCATTGCAGAAACCCGCGACGCCCATATAGCCTGTTCCAGTTCTGTATGCCATCGAGTGGGTAAAAGAAGCCATCGTAATGAACGCGGGCTGCATGCGCCTTTCTGAGGTGCTTATGGTAATAAAGCTGATTAAATATCTTGACGGTCAGGGGCGATAGAACAAATCCGGGCATATCCCATGGCACGTTCTTCCACGACGACGGCCTGGGAAGTCGCTTCGCCACGTCGCCAGTTTTCAATTCGGAGTGGTTACCGCGAAAGAAAATTCCGCGCCCCAGCTTCGCGCCGGACGCGAGGACATCAATCCACGCGACCGTGTATTCATAAGCGTCTCTAGAACTCTTTGATAGGTCAGCGAACTCACTTAGATCGTTAAATCGAATGGTTTCCGAGTTGATATACGGCCCGTGAACGCGTTTCAATTGTACATCCGCCCAGACAACCAGCCCCGTCAAACCGAGTCCTCCGATCGTCGCGTGAAACCAGTCCTTATTCTGAGTTCTACTGCATCGGATCACGGTGCCGTCCGAGCGCAGAAGTTCAAGCGCTCGCACATGGTTACCAAAACTCCCGCTTTGATGATGATTCTTTCCGTGAACATCATTGGCAATTGCTCCGCCCAGCGTTACAAACTTGGTACCTGGAGTGACAGGGAGAAACCAACCCTTTGGGACTATCCGCTCCAGGAGGTGATCGAATGTGACGCCGGATTCGCAACGGATGATGCCGGTCTGTAAATCGAATGAACGCAATTGGGTGAGTCGTGAGGTTAGCAGCAGGTAGCCTTTGTCGTTTAGGCAACTATCCCCGTAGCTCCGGCCCGCCCCCCGAGGAAGGAGAGGCGAAATGTCAGACATCAGTATCTTATGTGCGTCATCGACAGACTCAGGTTCAACGACGCCGAGGTGTTGAGCCCGAGGGTAACGACCCCATGATTCAAATCTGGTGCTGGGCAACGACTGTGTCCTCATAATAACCCTGATAACCCTAACATGTGGCCAATGCAATCTACTCTGGAAGCCAATAACTCAATGAGCGTGTCGTCTGTCTGATTATCAACGAGCCTCAGCTATAGCTATGGTAAGTGGGTTGGGCGCGGAAGGAGTTTTGGCTATCCCCCGAGTTTCTGCAGCGTTCAGTGTTTTCTCCATGCTCTGTACCCAGTTGGGGTAAAAGGCTGTACACCCTCCACCAATCTGAAGTGAGATGAATCGGTTTGTTTACGGTTGTAACCAAATGAGTATACTCCATATTGTCAAGCCTTACAGTAGGCGTGCTGTCTGCTCCGTCTGGCATTCTCCGTGGTTGCTGCTGATCCAAATGGGGATTTACCGGCGCGCCCTATGGGTACGGAGTAGATGCCCGTTTACAACTCGGATGAACAGCTCGGAAGTGGCGGTATCCACGAAAGGGGTAAAGCGACACCGACAGTTGCGTACGATCGCCGAGCAGCAGCATATTGTGCAGCAGGGCTGTGCGGTGGCGCGCGTGTCCGCTGCAGCATGCCTCCACAATCAAGATCAAGGGCGAGAGCTATCGACTGAAGGAAAACCCAGGGCGGGGTTGCTTGCCCGTATTTCCAACGCAAAATGCCAGAAGCCGGGGGTTACCCAAGCGGTCTGCTCGGAGGCTAATGCAACATCCACCATGGTGAGCAGTGGACATTCGAGATTCCTGAAATGGGGACAAACGGCGTCGGCGTCGAAAGAGCTCTGCCCGTTCCCCTTACTCCGGTGAGTATCTCGTTGTTTTACGCGTGACTTCATCCTTCCAAGCAATCAAGAAATGGAGCTTCCGGAAAAAGCTGGCCGGTTCAGTTCAAATGGGGACAGTGGCAGCTTTCGGAAGAATACCGGTTTGCGCTGCCCAGAACAAAAATTTTGCGTGAATTGAATGGCATAGTTCATACACCTGGCGATGATCTTATTGACCGGAAGAGGGCCTTTGGGTATCGTTCAATCAGAGATTGTCAGCTGGAAATCATAAGAAAATACTATGTCTTGTTACCCTGTTATCCTGGCCGGGGGGCTCGCAACCGGCTGTCGCCATCGTCCTTCGTTGAATCGTACGACGCGCAAACCGTGGCTTTACAGGCATGCCGTTGACGACAAGCAGATCTATCGTCAACGCGAGGACGGCCATCCGGGTGCCGATGGGTACCCGGTGATTGCGCGGGTGGTGGCCGATCGGGCGGCTGTTGGCCGAACACCGTGACCAGGCCACCACCGATCCTGCTGACCAGCCTACCTCGCTCAGGATCGACCTGGGTGAAGGCAATACTGGGCACCTCGGCAGGCGTGTTGCCTCTGCACGAACCGGATCATCTAGGGGATCTGGGTGTGGGAGAGAACGGTATGCATCCGTACCTGCGGTTGGATCAGGAGGATGTTGCTTATCGGCGCGTTTATGATCGCGCTTTTGCGGGTGTTCCAATTGTGCCATTCAAGCCGAATCGTGACTGGCTTATCGCACAACGGCGTAATATTGAAATGAGGCTGTTCGGGTCCGGACGCCGAGTTCTGGTAAAGACCGTATTCAGCCTGGCAAACACCGAATGGCTCGCAAGGCGCTATGCGCCAAAGGTGGTTGTCCTGCTGAGACATCCGTGCAGTATTGTTTATAGTATCCACCGCAAGTGGCCAGAGGCCCGGCTACGATCGCTTCTCGACCAACCTGCGTTAATGGAGGACTATCTCGAGCCATGGCGTGATCTCATATCCATTGCGGAGACGCCGCACGAAGTACTGGCTTCGCGGGTTGGTGCCTATTATTACGTTGCGCTGACAATGGCATCCCGTCATCCGGACTGGCTCATCATCTCCCACGAGGACCTGTGCCGCGATCCCACCACCAGCTTCCGGAACCTCCACGATTGGCTTGGTCTGCAATGGTCGGACGTGGTGCAGGGGCGAATCGACCAGAGTAACCGGCCCAAGACTGATGATGCCGTCTCGCATGTCAACCGCGTCGCAAGGGATGAGATAGGCAAGTGGCGCAAGTTGATGACGACCGACGAGATCGATCAGGTGAAGAGGTTCTACGAGCCTTTCGATGGCCGTGTTTACACGGATTTCGAATGAGCGAATCCACCGAATCGCGTTCCGCGGCCGCTGCGGCGGGACGGCCCATGTCACCGCATCTGCCCCACGAAAGGGTCCACCACGAGCCCGAAACTGGCTACCCGGATTGCGGTGGCGCGCTCGTGGTCCTGGGGGAGGGTGCCGGAGTACGAACCCGCGTGCTCGGGATGGACCGGTGAACCTGACCGGGCTGGACGCTTGGCTGGTGGCGGAGCATGACTATCCGGTTTGCTTGCGCTCGGTAGAGCACTATTTCCGCAGCCACCACCCTAAGGCCCGGCAAACGGGCACCTCGCTGGATAGAGACGCCACCCAGTGCTCAGGCCCAGACAGATTGGGCTGAGTTGCGGCTTGTCACAGCGGCAACTCACTAACCTATAAACCCACTCAGACAAAATCAAACCGAAAGGGTGGGTGTCGATTGACACCTGTCGCGTACTTTACGGGTTCCTTCATTGCCGGGCAGGATTACCCGGCAGAGCAGGTGCGGTACAAGGTTCAACCAGGTAGATTTCGTATGCCTTATAAGTGTAATCAAAACGCTTTTCCCAGCGGCGCCACACGAGCTGACCGTGCCTGGCAAGCCAAGACTCCAGGTCGCGTGCCAAAGGCTGCCGCTCCCTATCAAGAACCAGCCAGACACGATTCTGCTCCGAGATAAGAGTATCGAGGTTTCTCGCCGGGTTATTGGCATCGACGCTCGTCTGTCCTTCAACGTCGGCGATCGGATATCTGTCTCCGGCGTAGTAGTCGAACTCCCGGAGGAAAGAGACAACGACGTCGTCAGGGCGGCGCTCCCTAGCGATGTAGGCAACTGCATCGCGCACATCTAGGCTCTGCTTGCCGGTGTAGTGTGAAAGAAATTCGGGGGTCATCAGCGCGAGGAGGAGCACCGTAACGGCGTGGGAGGGCAGGGCGTAATCGGGGGCAAGCGCTCGACGCACCTCTTCGCACAGCACGGCCGCAAGCGCCAAAATAAGTGGCAGTGCATAGAACAGATAGACGGTGCGGGAATTGAGAAACGCAGCGGCTACCAACACAAAAGCGATCGGTAAGGCGGTGCCGACAAGGAAATACAAGCCTAACCATACGTGGCGACGCAGCAGCATGGCCAGCCCAGCCAGCGCCGCGACCACAATTGGAAGCTGGACGTGCGCAACAATTTGTCGTGCAATTATCAGCGGTCCACTTCCCCAGGTCACGCCGCGACTCTGGCGGCCCTGCCAGATGTCCCACAGAAAGGGTACTGCGGCCAGCGCCCCCAGTGCGCACAAGGCAAGGTAGACGGTTGCCACCCGGCGCGATAGACCTGCCTGGGTGGCACTGCTACCACGGATAACGATCAAGAGCGCATATACAGCGCAGGCGCCCAGTGCCACTGCCACCGTGACATGAAACAGGAACCCAATGCCTGCGGCAAGCAATGCCCCGGCGAGACGGCGCAAGTCGTCGCGCAACAGCGCCTCATAGAACAGGTAAAAGGAAAGCGATCCAAAGAGGAATACGCCAGAATAAAAGCGGGTATATTGGGAATACCACAGGTGCCAGGAACTGAAAATGATGAGCAAGGTGCCGATGAGGGCGGCGTTGCGCCCGATGATATTGCGCCATGTAACGAAAAAGACTGGAACGCTCAAGACGCCGAGCAGCATCGCAGGCAGGCGCGCCGCGAATTCCGAGACACCAAGGAATTTGAAGGACAATAGCATCAACGTGTAGTAGGCTGGATTGACGAGGGACTCGGCGCGTTCCGCCGCGAACCACACGCTGGTGACTTCATCTCCGACCAGGTAACTATCGGATAATAGGTAGTTCCTGGTCAGAAAGGCGAGCAGCGTCAGGCCCAGGACAAGCAGGACATCGGCCTTCGGGTTGGCATCAAGTGAGTCAATCGTGGTCGATTGGGGCATTTTTACAGTTCTCCCGTTGAAAGTAACCCCGTGCCGTAGGTTTCGAGCGTAAGAGTCTTTTTCGTGACAAAGTGAACGCAATTTTCTCGGTGCTTGGCCGAAACTGATGGTGCATCAACGGCTTATAGTCCGCGCTGCACCGTGGGGTGGTTCCCCGTTGTTCAGTTCCTCGCTTACTGATTTAGCACCCCGTCACTGAGCCGGCGCGTGTTGTTTGGAGTATAATAATTTATTCGGAGTTGCGGTTCGTGATTTTTTTAGCTTTAGAGGTGAGCGAAATAATCAGAAAATCCAGTGTCTATCTCATGGGGCAAACCGGGTTTGTCCTGTCGCAGTTCCTTTCGTGAACAATGTCGACCGTCGAAGCGGCTTGATCGGTGTACGAAAACAAGTGGGGTACCGGCAAGCTTGTATTCGGTGAACAATCTAGGCTGCCGGCCGGATGTGACCTTCGCGTTCCACGCTGCAGCTACCGCTACTGCCAAGTGTATGATGGGAGTTATTTGCCCTCTGAAGGTAAACATCGTACCCAGTTTGGCTGGAGAAACACGTTAATGGAGCATTAGTTTCCTATACCCTCTGACCGTATCCCTAAAGGCAGGCATGTTCAGATTGTGCGCGTATGAAGTTTCGCCCAGGGGCGAACATGGCGGGCGCCTGTTTTTATCCAGCGATTAATGCCGCCTGACGACATGGTAATTGCCGGGCCGAGGCACCGAGTATCTCAAATCTATCGTTAAACTGGCAAGCCAGTGGAGATCCCGCAATACTCCCGGTATTTGCCACTAAAGCTCCGACGAAAGCATTCTGGGCTGGTTTGCCCGGCTGAATCAGATGCAGCTTCACACCGCTACGTCGCGAGAGGTGGAACATCGCCTTACTGGAGAAGTCAACCGACCAGCGGTGGTTGACGGTGTTGGCCACCCGCATCACCAACCTGGGCCGGGGCAGCTTCTTACTGGGCTTGCTAGGCACCTACAGGCATTAGAGAATTGACGTGAAAGCCACGTTTGATATGTGGCATAATTATTGCGATTGTCATGGCAAGTCAGGACGCACACATATGTCGACCATGCAAGAACTGGTTCCCTCACGGTATGCCTTGTTGGTGACGGGATCACTAAACGCCCTGGAAGAAGATAGAGAACATGATGCGAGATCGGGGATTCGTCCGGTTCAAGTAATCTTAGACGGCAATCTCGCCCAACTGCTCATTTTTCGACGCATGGGGCGAGTTAGGCGTGAGCGCGTTCGCTTTTATCCACGGCGATCCGACGGTTCTCTATGTTACGACGGGGTCGGACCTCATCGAACTGCACGTACGCGTAAGAGATGCGAAAGTGTTGAGCATGGCGAATATTGATGATTCCGGAACTCAAGGATGTTCACGAAATTTCTCTTATTGATGAAGTGCTCTGGCTCGCAAACACCGGCTACGACGAGGCGGTTGCCTTTGACATTACGAGGAAGGAGGTTGTAGATAGAGTCAGCCTGGCGAGCTTTCGGAAATTCAGTAATGTGACACTTGAGAGCCTGAAAGCCGGAGTCGATGGCCGGGAGATAGATCGATTTCATTGCAATCAGGTCTTCAGAGGTCTCGATGGCAGGCTCTATGTGCTCGTGCATCATGTCAGTGGCAAACAGCTGCTCACTAGATTGGCAAATAAGTTTATCAAGCGTCAAGGGAACGGAGGGGTCATTGACATCGAAACGGGGCGCAAGATTGCTCTGTCTCTCAAAGGCCCACACAGCGTCCGCTGCGTTGGTAATGAGTACTGGATCTGCGACAGCGGTTCGAGAACAGTTAATGTGTACGATGCTAACTGGGCTTTGATAGCAAAGTTTGATTCTATCGGTTGGGGTCGTGGTGCCGATTATTCAGTGATGGATAATGTGTGTTACGTTGGCAGCTCCGCCCACAGAAAGCGCTACCGAAATCGTGCGTATTATAACGACAAGAATGTGGTGCAGGTCTTTAGGATTTCAGACAAAGCCCTGAAGGGTGAGCTGCTCATTCCAGACGGTATTGAGCAAATCAATAACATTTACCTCATTCCGCGAACCCTGGGAGAAGCGATGATGCGACTCAGTGAATCTTCGGCAATCACTGGGTAGCGTGATTGAACGAAACGTTTACTTGATGTGAAGCATCGCTGCCAGGCGCACTTACGTTGAATTCCAGCGGAGCGGTTAATCTGTGTCGTATGTACTCCCGTTACTCATTATCGTGGCTGCTAATGAGTTCTTTTATATTATCGCTTTCAAACGTAGCCAGGATCTTGGCATTCTGCTCATCGCGATTGGGCTCGCTTATTACGTGTTTGTACGACGTACGGATATACGACCGCTCAATAATTTCTTTACGTGGTACGTTATCTTCTACCTGCTCCTGATCTTAAGTCAGGTTTCTGTCGCCGCCTTCCAATACTCTCAACCCGTCGTGGAAGGTCTCATGGAGGGGCGCAACCAGTTGTATTACGTTGCGTTCCCGTTATTCTTGCTCGCGTTTAGTGATTCAAGCACAGCAAGGAACTTGATGAAGGCAATGTCCGTGCTCGCCGTCGTGATTGTCCTTTTGGCCTTCGTTCATTACGGTCTCGGTGTAACAGCTTTCCGAGGCATGCCCGAATACACCGGAGAGGTTTATGAACGCGCTGGTATGATACGTGTATTCCTGCCGGGCATGAACATCCTGATGATCGGGCTACTGTGGCAATTCTGGTCTTACCTGCGAGAAAACCGGCTTTTCTCCGTGAATCTTGCGATGTTCTTCATATCATTTGGGGGGCTTATGTTTCGGCAAAGTCGGGGTCGTATTATCGTTGCGATAGCGGTGCTGCTCTTAATGATGGTTTCTCGCAAGCGTTACGGAACGCTGGCGGTGGTTGCGGCGCTCGGTGTAGTGGTGGTAGTCGCAAATTTGTTGTTTGGCAGTGCCGATAACCCAGTCGTCTATGCGTTTACATCCGCATTGTCAGAAGTCACAGGGGCAGAAACCGAAGGTACATGGTCGGACCGGGTAGGACAGGTGACAGCGGCTTGGGATGCGTTTGTCAGCAGTTTTGCAACGGGCACCGGAGGGTTGGTGATTACCTCCGATACAAAGGCTCAATCCAGTCAGTTGGCAGCGATTGCATTTGAAGCAGATTTGGGTTATTGGACGTTTGTGAAATTCTTTGGTTATTGGGGGATCTTGCTTCTTGTTGGCATGATGGGCGGATTTTATTGGTATGTTTTGCGCTGCCGCAAGTTTGGCGGCGCAGATGACATGGCGCAGTTCGCAATTTATCACTTTATATGCATTCTAATCTCCCTGATAAATATCACTTACCTCACCAAGCCAGGAGGTATCGTCATGGTGTGCTTGACTTGGGCGTTGATTGTAAAATCAGCACAGATGGCAATGGCTGAACACAGCGCGAAAAATGCCGTCTCGGTGGAGTCCATGAACCTGTCTGGCGGGGTTGGCAAGGCATTGGATATTGCCGACCGCGACAGGCTGCGTTGAGGGATGGGTGACGGACCAGGAATGCGGGTAGAAATATGGTCACTCGGGTCGCAATAATACTGATCAATTGGAACGGATTGCAGGATACGCTTGCCTGTCTTGGTTCGCTTGCGACGCAGTCTTACCGTAACTGCACCACGATTGTTGTCGACAATCACTCGAGCGAAGACATATCTGTTATCGTGGAAAATTATCCAGATGTTGTAGTGATACAGAATTCCGAGAACTTGGGCTTCTGCGGGGCTAACAATATCGGTATCAACAAGGCAGCGGAGCTGGGCGCTGAATACTGCTGGATTCTTAATAATGACACGGAAGTGGCGCCCGATTGTCTTGCCCATTTGGTCAAGGCGCTAGATTCCGATCCAGACGTTGCGGCTGTTGCGCATCCCATCGTTTACTACGACGACCGACGTTTGTTCTGGTTTTCGGGGGGTATATTCCGTCACGGCCTGCCGAAGCATCGCGACTACATGGCGCCGATCGCCGAAACCGGTTTTGGTGATGCAACGACCGAATACCTGACAGGGTGTTCGTTTCTGGCCAGGACCGGCGTATTGGAGGAATTGGGTGGGTTTGACGAGAGCTATTTCTGCTATGTAGAGGATGTCGATTTGTCAATTCGCATAAAAGAACGCGGCCATGGTATTGGTTATGTGCCGGAGGCCGTGGTCTGGCATAAGGTATCACGTTCCACAGGAGGTGACCGTTCGCCCATAAAGCTTTACTACAAACACAGAAACATGATTTACTTTCTTACCAAGTTTAAACGCCCGGTAGGGGCGAAAATGCGCTGGTGGTTTTGGTCTGCGCGAATCAGTGTAGCGGTGGCGTTGAAGCATCGACGACCGAAAGCCGCTTGGTATTTGATTCGCGGGCTGGTTCACGGTGCAACCGGGCGAATGGGGCGGATCGCAGTGTAGATGGGCGGACGCAGCGCATATGACCGCAATTGTCGTATCTTATGAGGTGTGGTCACTTGTCCGTACGGCGTGATTAAGTGACCCTTCCGCTGAATCAGGTCCAGCCTGGAAGCGGGAAATCGAACATATAGTGCGACATCTCTGGCGTACCGGCCATCCAGCGACACACGCAGCTGACCGACGGTTGACTTCGAGAACGCGGCCCCGCACAACTCGTCGGCGATCCGGGTGACCTTGCGCGTCGACACCGCGTTGACCATAATCTCCATCAGCGACAGCACCAACGCCTGCTCAGGACGCTATTAACGCGCGAATATCTCTGTGGAAAACCCCCTGTTCTGCCGCTGGGGCACCCGCAACGTCAACTCGCCGACCCGCGTATACAGCTCGGCCGGTACGTACCCATTGCGGTAGGCGACACGCTCCGCCTCCTTCTCCCCCAGCAGGCTCGACAACAGCTTGCCTGGCACCTTAAGCTCGTAGCCGGTCATCGTCGGCTTCGCCTCTTCATCGATTGCCGTCTTTCAACAACTTCAATCTTACGTAGTCGAAGCCGCGATGGCCCTCTCGACCACCCAGCGAATTTACAGCACTATACAGACGCTGCCGAGATACGCCGCTGTGGGAAAACATACCGTTGTAGAGTTTCGAGGTCGAGAGGCGAGCGCGGACCCGCTGGCTGAGTTGCTTAGCGCAGGTGCGCGGCAGTTGATTCAGCAGGCTGTGGAAGCGGAGTTGCAGGGACTGCTCGCCGAGCAGTCGGATCGGCGCACTGAATCGCCCCGGGTATCCCGGAGACTATTTAGTTAGAGTAAGGCCGCCATGGCGAACCCTTGCGGGTGCCGAGAGTACGCCATTTCCAGTTCCGCCGGCTCCTCAAGTCGATCGGCAATATGCCATCTGCGGAGTTGGAACAGGCCTATTGGCGCCGGCCGATCGTAGTCGGGTGGGATGTTTTTGCGGGTTCTCGCGTGGAAAGCAACCCAGTGCCGGAGGTTTCGAGGGCAAGAATCCTTTTCGTGACAAGGTTAACGCAATTTTCTCGGTACTTGGGCGAAAATTTTGCGTGCATCAGATACTTTATTACTGTACTTCGGCGTTGGGTGGTTCCTGGGTATCTATATTGATTTGGCACTCTGCATTGATTTGGCGCTCTGCCACTGAGCATGTCTTACTTTGGATATTATAATTGATTTGTGGCTGCAGTAAGTGATCTTCTTACACTACAAGAGTGAACGAAATGATCAGGAATTCGTGTGTCTATCGCATGCGGCAAATTGGGTTTGTTCTGTCACAGTTCCGTCCTGGAGCATTGTCGACTGTCAAAGGGGCTTGATTGGTCTATGAAAACACAGTGGACTAAGGCCAAACTTGTCTTCGGTGCACAAGCCGCGTTGACTGCTGAAACGCTCCTTCGCGGTCCACTCCCAGCCGTCGGGTGTTGTGGCCTAACGACTGGAAAAGAGGCGGCAATTCAGATGGTTATTTGAGATGTGCGGGGTGCTTGTCGTGTCTGAGCGACACAACTGGAAGTGCCAGACGGCCTTGGCCTGTTAGAAATGTGTGGGGTGCGCAGAAGAAAACTCGCCCGCACAGTGTGTTGGAATCAATGGCATGGTAGTTGCATTAAATTTCACGAGCGCTCTTCCAACAGACAAGCGTGCGCCCTATGGGAGGGTGCCGAGCACTTTCGCTGGCACTGCTCCAGATACCGCCGCTGCGCCGGAGGTCAATAGCCATCGTGGTATTACAAGGAATGCATTTTATTTGGGGTTTCAAATCTAAGAGGTTAACGAATGATTAGGAAGTCGAGTTTCTATCATATGCTGCAAATTGGGTTGGTCCTATTGCAGTTTCTTCCCGGAACATTGTCGACCGCCGAAGCGGCAAAGTTGGTGTACGAAAACACCTTCACGAATGGTTGGGGTGATGCTTATTTCGTCAGTGACGGTTATGGTCCGAGTGTGCCCGCGTCTTGTAAATTCGACACAAAGTTCAGGTTTGAATCTGACCCGGCAGGTAGCGGCAGTCAGGTCGCGATGATTACTCAGCCAGGCGACTCCTGTTTGACAGGTAATCCTGAGTTGAAACATCGAGCAATGATAGCTCCAAAACCTAACGGTAACCGGTATTTTATACCACACGATACCGAAGTATGGGTTGGGTACAGGGTATATGTGCCGAGCAGTTACCCTGATAATTGTGAGCGTTCAATCCATTTCTCGCCCCGAACATCTAAAGACTTCAATGTGCCGGAGAGCTTCTTGGAATGTACGGGCTCAGGAGTTGTAATGTCTGTTCAGCAGATTTATACGGTAGCCCCCAATACGCATGTGCGTGGCGCCCAGAAGGCTGACGAATATGTAAAACTGGATCTCGATGCCTGGAATGATATTGTCATGCGAGTGAAGTGGACTGATACGAATGCTGGGTATTTCGAACTTTACAAAAATGGAGTGCGAGTTGTAAATTGGCAAAATATAAGGACTGCATCATCTCCATCCATGTACACACAAAACGGTAGTGTAAAAGACATCGGTATTAATATGGGGCTTTATTGGGGGAAAACAGACCGCCCGGGCACCTATCGTATCTATTACGATGACATTAGGATCGCGACCGGAGCACTCGGGTTCGATCTGGTTAGTCCAAGCAGTAGTGACACACGGATGGCGGCTCCCGCTCCTCCTGTCCTCCTAAGTGGATCCTGATCCTGCCCAGTATCGATAGGCACCCTGTTGAGCACATGAAATATGACATAGAGGTGGGCTATGGGAAGAAAAACGACGCAGAGCAAAGGATCGCCCAAGCGGTACTCGCGGGATCACAAGAACGAGACCCTCGCGTTAGCTGAACGGATCGGAGTATAGCTCGAGCCCCGAAGGAGTTCGGACTGCACGAATTGGAGCTCTGCGGCTGCCGTGGTAATCACCCGAAAACTAGCTGACTTCAGAAGTAGAATTTTCTCATAATTGCGCAAGAGGAGATTCTGCATGAAAAAATCACGATACAGCGACAGCCAGATCCTGGCGATTCTGAAGCAGGCCGAGTCCGGTACCCCGGTGCCGGCGCTGTGCCGGGAGCACGGCATGAGCAGTGGCCTGTTCTAAAGACGGCGCGCCAAATTCGGCGGCATGGATGCCTCTATGATGAAGCGCATGAAGGAACTGGAAGACGAGAACCGGGGACTGAAGAAGATTTATGCCGATGAGCGTCTCGAGGCCGAGATGGTCTAGGAGGCACTGGCAAAAAAGTGGTGAGACCATCTCGCCGCCGTGAGATGGCTCAGAAGGCTGTGTCAGCGTACGGGGCCAGTGTTCGTCTAGTCTGCCGGGCCTTTGGTATCAGCGAGACCTGCTATCGTTACCGGCCGATCCTGTCGGACGAGAACGCGGAGATTGCGGACTGGTTGATTCGATTAACGCACAACCAGAAGGACTGGGGGTTTGGCCTGTGTCGTGACTACCTGCGCAACGTCAAGGGGTACGGCTGGAACCACAAGAGGATTTACCGCATTTATTGCGAACTGGAACTGAACCTGCGGATAAAGCCCAAGCGGCGAATCCAACGCGAGAAATCACTGCCGCTGGTTGTTCCTGGTGCGCCCAATGACATCTGGTCGATATGGATTTTATGCACGATCAGCTCAGTGATGGCCGTACGTTCCGGCTGTTCAATGTGCTGGACGACTTCAACCGGGAGGGACTCGGCATTGAAGCCGACTTCTCGTTGCCGTCGCTCCGTGTAATCCGCGCACTGGATCAGATCATCGAGTGGCGGGGAAAACCCAGGCGTTTGCGCTGTGATAATGGCCCGGAGTTCATCAGCCAGGATCTGGAGCGCTGGACGGACGAAAACGACATCGAACTTGAGTTCATCCAGCCAGGCAATCCGCAACAGAACGCCTATGTCGAACGGTACAACCGAACGGTGCGCTACAAGCTGGCTAAGCCAATACCAGTTCACGTCGATCGCGGAGGTTCAGGACTATGCCACGCAGTGGCTCTGGTTCTACAATAACGAACGACCCAACAAAGCCAATGGTGGCCTGCCACCGAAACGCATGCTGGCGGCAGCATGAACTCTGCTTTTGGTGTCAGCTAAAAATGGGGTGATTACCCTACTAGCGTGGTAGCATCCTCATCACCACCAACAAGGGCATGAAGGACTGCCCAGAGAACCGTGCTGCCGATCGCCATCCTGGACAGCAGCGATGTGCTCGACATCAAGGGACGTAGCTATCGGCTGCGGGACCTCGAGCGAGCAGCCTCCGGTGCCCGACGGTGTTCGAATCGAACTTCCGGTTGTCGCACAACTGACATATCACAACAATAACTGACTGATCTTTTGACCGATTGACAAAAATAGATCGGAAAGTGGGTGTCGCCTTAACTCGTAAAGTCGGGTGGCGCTTGACTGTTGTGGCGAACTTCTAACAAATGTTGGGGATCATCGGGTATCCACTATATACTTAGTTGGATAACCATGGCAGGCTCGTCGCTATGCCTTTGAAAAAGCGTAGTTCCGTACTTTATTATCCTGTGCGGGTAAGTGGCCGTACGATGGTCTTTTGGTGGTTCCGATATAAGGCATTCTGTCATGATTGCGCTTACCTCACAGAGCGCGAGCTCACAAACAACGCCGGCAATGGTTCAGGGCAGTTGCTATCGCGCAGTGGTTGAAACGTAAAGAAGTGGGCAAATCGAACGCTGTATTCGGGGATATTGTGATCAACAGAAATGAAATCAATAGGTAGTGAGAAGCTACCGTGACCGCATGCATAATAAAGCCGTGAGACGCAATATCGTCATACCACATGGTTTTCAGAACCATTACACCACCGGATTTTCGAACGGGCTTGCACGCAATGGCGTAAAAATATCGCTCATCACGTCCGATGATCTGGACGTGAGCAAGCTGGACAGATCAATCGAGTGTCACAATTTTATCGGAGACAACAGTCCGAGCAGAAATGCCATCAAGAAAGCTCTCGACTACGTTCGATACCACGCTAAGCTGCTCTCGTTTGTGGTAAAAAACAGAAAGGCCAACCTCCACATAATAGGGCTGCTGAAATATCCCGTACTCTTAGGGATCCTGGAAAACTTAATGCTTAAGAGCATTTGTCATTACTTGTTTCTTACCGTGCACAACCTATTACCGCACGATAGTCGAACGGTGCTGAACAAGAAGATCTATGAACTAGTTTATCGTATCCCCGACTATCTTGTCGTTCATACAGAAAAAATGAAGGACGAGCTTTCAACTATGTTCAACATCCGGCCGGCAAGGATTGTGGTCATGCAGCACGGTATGAACGAGTTTGTTAATTACTGCGGCAAGACAGGCGACAACGTCCGAACGGAAAACAACATCTCCCAGGACCAGGTAGTCTTGCTGTCCTTTGGCAAGCTTGCGCCTTACAAAGGGATAGATATCTTGCTGGAATCGTTTGACATGCTGGATGAGAATTACTACTTGATCATCGCGGGACACCCGAATTCGAAAGAGTATGAAAACACGATACTGCAAGGTATAGAAACGAATAGGAACAAAGAGCGAATTCTGTTCGTTAATGGATATATTGATGACAATGATGCTGGCGCATATTTTAAGGCCGCGGATGTACTGGTAATGCCATATAGGCATATTGATCAGAGTGGTGTCCTGTTGTTGTCAATGAGTATGGGACTCCCTGTGATAGCATTTAATGTAGGAATGCTTAGTCAGTATGTAAACGAGAAGGTTGGGCTGATTGTTGACAGGAAGGATAGCTACGGTCTGAGAGACGCAGTGAACGACTTTCAAAGAAAAAAGTATAACCGGAACGAGATTAGAGATATCGCGAAGTCTTATGGATGGGATAACGTAGTGGAACCGATTGTTGATTTGTATGCACGCTAGTTGTTGCGGCTGCGTCACGAAAAAGCAGAGCGCGACTATCTTCTGCTCCGTGCTCATGGGCGAAGTCGTGGACTCATTCGCGTGGCATGATTCAATTGGATACTAAAAAGGTGTATGAAGCGTGATTATTTCTCATAAACATCGCTACCTATTTGTGGAGTTGCCGCACACGGCTTCAACAGCAATCAGCAAAGAATTGACCGAGAACTACGCTGGTGAGCCAATATTAAGGAAGCACGCCTGTTACCATGAATTTGAAAAACAGGCCACTGCGGACGAGAAGACGTACTTTGTGTTCTCGGGAATTCGTAACCCGATGGATGAGGTGGTCAGTATCTATCTGAAGTACAAAACCAACCACGGTGACGCCTACACCGATCCTGCGAAACTAAAAAAGAATGGAGGCTATGTTACGGCTTCTCATATAAGGAAATACAAGTATGTCAGCACAAGCGCTGGGGGGTTCCCGGCATTTCTGAAGAAATACTACAAAGTGCCTTATGATAACTGGAGCTCCCTCGCGCACAATCGTTTTGATTATGTCATCTCGTTTGAGAACCTTCAGCAAGACTTCACGAAGGTATTAGAGTTACTTGGCTTGGATCAGGTTACGCCGCTGCCGATGGTTAACAGAACCGGCGACAAGAGAGACTTTCTGTCTTATTACACGCCTGATATACGATCTTATGCGCGATATGTCTTTGCTCCTTTCATGGAACGCTGGAACTATCAATTTCCGGCAGAGTGGGAAGATACAGTCAGTCCCTGTTGTCGCGAACCTTGCTTACAACGCTTTGGCACCTTTCAGAAAGGTTTATTGGAAGAGCATTAAGTCAATCTTCGGCATTGCCCGCTAAATTGTTTCGACTGGCTGTAGGACGATGAAGGCGTGAGCGTCTCAGTTGACCATGAGTCGTCTCTGCGACTGGGCATGTTATATCGTACCGGGCTGTTTCTCAGGATATGTTCCCGGAACGATGGAACGTTAAGTGGTGACTGCCGTTAGATATGCTGAAGGTGAGTTGTAATCGGGTGTGGTAACAGATGCTGCCTAACTTCCTTGTCGTCGGAGCGCAGAAGGCCGGAACGACGTCGCTTCACAATTATCTGCAAGCCCATCCGGATATTTACCTTCCCGCACAGAAGGAAACTAAATTCTTTGTGCACGAGCGGCACTACAGCAAGGGAATCGGCTTCTACGAGCGCACACTACTTTTCCGGGCGAACTGTAGAATCCGCAGTCGGGGAGGTTGATCCCGACTACATGTACTGTGAGCAGAGCTTACCGCGCATTATTCAGCATTTGAACCCGGATATACTCAAGGTTATCTTCATCTTTCGTAATCCGGTCGAGCGCGCATTTTCCCAGTACTTGATGAATTACCGGCGCGGACATGAATCGTTGAGTTTCGAAGAAGCGATTGCGACCGAATCGTCGCGTATCAGGCAGGGCCATATGGCAAACCTGCGCTATAGCTACGCAACGCGCGGGTACTATCTGCGACAGGTGGAACGCTTCCTGCAGTACATTGATCGGTCAAGGATGCTGTTTTTGCTTTCCGAGACGTTGGAAACAGATCCTGTGCGCTGCGTTCAGGAGGTCTATCGCTTTCTGAATGTCGAGGAAGACTTCGAGCCGCGCAACATAGGAGAACGCTTCCATCAGGCAACCGCGCCTCGAAGCCATGCGCTGGCGCGCAGATTGGAGGAGCAGGGTTTTGAGCGGCGTCTGTTGCGCCGACTTATTCCGTCGGCGTCGCTACGCCGTATCACTGCGCAACGGGCTCGCGCGGCTCAACCAGACGGGCCAAAACACCATGAGAATGGATCCAGAGATACGTCGGCAGCTGGTGCAGGATTTTCGCGCAGAGAACGCGCGGCTTGCCGAGTTTCTGGGTCGTGACCTCGGTAGCTGGTCTGCAGAACCAGTATACGAAGGCGCATCGGCATGAGACCGGGCAGGAATCTCCGTAAAGTTGCCAAAGGCGGTGTATTGTTCTCCGTCGGTTCGTTCGGCTCGACGCTTTTGCATTTTGTCACCGGTATCATCGTGATCCGGATGATCACGCGTTCGGACTATGGTTTGATCGCGCTCGGTACTACCGTCGTGACCATGCTCTCTCTATTGTCCATGCTCGGATTTAAAACAGCCGTACCGCGATTTCTCGCCAAGTACCGGGCCCAAGGCGAGAAGGGACCCGTTCGGAGAAGTGGCAGGGACGGCATTGGCTTGCGCAGTGGGTCTAAGTGCCATGTTCGCGGTGCTGTTGTACGGCCAGGCAGCGTTCGTCGCGCGCGTCTTTGATAAGCCGGAAATGACGGAAGTGTTCACGATTCTCGCGTTGATGCTGCCTGCCATGGTGTTGATGGAAACATTCACGGCGATATTCCAGGGCATGGAAAACGCGCGCGCCAAAGTGCTCTTCCAGGATCTGGCGGCAAATATCGTACGGCTCGTGTTTTTGCTCTTGCTGATGTTGGTCGGTTTCGGGCTCTACGAAGTGCTTTGGGTCTACGTGGCATCGACCTGGCTGGTATTAGCAATGTACCTGGTCTACGCGGTGCGCACTCTGCGCGGCGTCGTGCAGCTGCGGCTGAGTTGGGCGGTTGCCAGGGATCTGCTCTGGTTTTCGTTTCCGCTGCTGGGGGTCAGTATCATGGCCAACGTAGTGACCTGGACGACGACGCTCACGCTCGGTTACCTGCAGTCGGCCGGAGAATTGGCTCGCTTCAGCGCGCCGATGCGGCTCGCCGCCATCATCCCGGTGCCTCTCGCCGGCATGAACTTCCTCTTTCTTCCGGTGGTCAGCAAGCTCGTGGCGCGCGATGCGATACAGGAGGTCCAGGAACTCTATCGTAGCACCACCAAGTGGGCGTTCCTTGTGACACTGCCCTTGCTTATGTACCTGGTCGTCGATGCGGAGTTTGTGGTCACGTTCCTGTTCGGCGCCAGCTATCACGACTCGGCCAACGTCCTGCGTGTCGTGGTATTGGGCTTTGCGATCAATGCATTTACGGGCCCGAATGGTGCGGCGCTGGTGGCTTTCGGGGATACGCGCACGCAATTCGTGCTCGCCGTGACGGCGGCCGCGGCCGCGGTACTGTTGTGTTTGTTGCTGGTTCCCCAGTTACGGTGCAATGGGCGCGGCACTGGGCATGGCGGTTGCCAGGTCGATCGCACACGGGTTGACCTCCGTCGTGTTGTTCAGAAAGTTCGGAATTCATCCCCTGACCTCTGCCTACCTCAAACCCGTGCTGCTGGTGGTCGCTGGTCACGTCAGCGGCCGGAATGCTTTTGGCCAGTGCACATCTTGAAAATCCGCTAGGTGCACTTGTTACTGTTTCTTGGGATTGCGGCGCTGACCCTTGGTTCACCGTTGCTCACCGGCACGTTGTCACATGCGGACCTGGACATTATCGGTGCGATCGAGCGGCGTATCTCGGGTAAGTCCGGAATGACTGAAAAACTCGGCAAGTGGGTGGACGCTACGGTCCGCAGCTCGAGGAGTCAGACGCTTGATCTTCGACATGAACAGGCGCGTGCGGTGAGTTCGGGCGCATGGGCGTATGGATCTAGTCTTCCACATCGGCTATCACAAGACGGCGACGAGCTGGATGCAGCAGAGGTATTTCCGGGAACATCCGGAGATCGCTCTGCTCAGCAACTCCGAGCGGCCATGGAAGGACAGGTTGCTGTCCTATCTCATCGCGACGCGGGATACGGATTTCGATCCGGAGGTCGGACGGGCGCTGCTCCAAGAACAGGTGCGCGCGGCTGGGGACGCAGTTGCCGGGCGCAAGGTACTGCTGATTTCTGCAGAGCGCCTGTCGGGGCACCCGTTTTCGGGTGGCTATGACAGCGTAAGGACCGCGCGAAGCGGATTGCCGCGACTTTCGACTGACGCGAAGGTCGTGTGCGTGGTCCGCGATCAGCGCGACATGGTCTGGTCTGTTTACAAGCAACTGGTGTTCGAAGGGTATCCGGGTACACTTCGCCAGCTCATGCAGTTGCGCAGCTGGAAGACGACGTCTTTCGATCTGGCGTATTTCGAGTATGATCGACTTATCTCCCAGTACCTTACGCTGTTCGGGAAGGAACGCGTGTGCATACTCCAGTACGAACTGATGAGGCGTGACATCGGCACATTTCTCGGGAGACTGTGCGCCTTCCTGGGCGTTGACTACGTGGAACCGCAACGGGCGGCGGCCAGGGTGAACGCGAGTCTTCCGGACGCGAGCATCGGCTTGGCACGTAGACTCAACTACTTCAGAAAGTCGGAGCTGTATCCCTTCCCCATGTTGGACCTGGGTGGACGCTACTGCGCGGCTGCGTAAGATAGCCGTCAAGCTGGCCCAGCAAGCGCCATGGCTGGCGTCGCAGCGCGACGGGCGGCTGCTAGACGAACTCGGTCCACGGTTTTCGGAGTCCAATGCGCGGCTGGCACGTCTGCTGGGCGACGAGTTCACTGAATACCGACCGTGAGCTTGACCCGTGGAATATCGGTACCTCCTCGTCCGACCAGCGGCTGGCATGCGACGAGCTGATGAAACTCGATTATCTAATGGAGCAGCTTCAGGACGGTTTCAACAAAATGCTGCGGGTATCCGCGAGTTTTCCATTCGCTGCTGTTAGCGTGGTGTTTGCCAACCGGCATCGGCGGCGCCTCCGGTGTCTCATCTCATTGGCTGGTTGCGGCCGTTACTGTATCATTCGCATCCGGCGAAGGCATGACAGGAGTATTGGGCCAACGGCTCGCAATTCATTAGCTACGCGCCGACGAAGTGTCCTCTGGTCAAGGTGGAAAACTTACCATTATTTGGCCTGCCATACGGGGTGCCCGTTTCGTTGGAGCGCGGCCTGAATGAGGCACGATAGGCTCCACAGCAACAGCAACAGCAACGAGACAATGAAACAGGGCAGCCAGGACTACAAGATGAGTGACATACGATTGGAATGCGGCCATGTGCTTGCTTCGAAGTCTGGCTGCGAGCGTGCGGGAGGCAATTCAGCTTCGTGTCCGCAGCCAGGGTGCAAAGCGCCAGTTACAGGCGTGCTGCCTGAATGAACGCGCAGCAGCGAGCCCGGGCAGGGAAGCGTGTTTTCCTGGTTTGGAGGCCTTCGTGCACCCGCAGCGAGAATCAGGCGCTGAACTTCGGCGCCGAGATAATTCACATCACTCCCTTGCATGGCCGCAGAGGGCTCGTGTTTTTGGCCGCGCGGTATTTCGTTTCGTTCTTTGCGACACTGCGCGCGCTTCGCGCTCGGCGGCCGGATGTCATCTTCACCATCAATATACCGCCGCCTCTGATCCTGGCCGTTTACCTGTATACTCGCCTGACCGGTGGGATCTACCTGATGGATTCGCATTCTGCGCCATTCAACGCCCCCAAGTGGGCGTGGGCTTTGCCGCTGTATCAGGTGGATTGCGGTCAGGGCATTTCTAAATATCAACACAAATTCCGCGCACAAAGCGATGGTCGAGCAATGGGGAGGGCGGTCGGTCATCATGAGCGATATTCCGATCGAACATGATCGCGGCTACCCGCATGCGGCGCTGGGAGACCACAGTATCGCGGTAGTGTCGTCATTTATGTTCGATGAACCGATCGAGGAAATCTGGGCCGCCGCGCGGTTGACTCCGGAGGTTGATTATCATGTGACCGGCAACCCGGAAAAGATTCAGCACGCACTACGCGATACGCAGCCCGACAATGTCCACCTCACCGGTTTTTTGCCCAAGGACGAGTATTTCGGTCTGCTGTCGTCGTCGTCGGCGGTCATGGTGCTGACGACACGCGACGATACTATGCAGTGCGGCGCCTACGAGGCGCTGTCGCTGGAACAGCCGATCATCACCTCTGACTGGAAAATTCTCCGAGAGACCTTCGGTGAGGCAGGTGTCTACGTCGAGAACAGTCCCACCGGGATCGCCGCGGGGGTACGC
Organism: uncultured Gammaproteobacteria bacterium; assembly: GCA_963695455.1. Classification (GTDB taxonomy): domain Bacteria; phylum Pseudomonadota; class Gammaproteobacteria; order DSM-19610; family DSM-19610; genus Thiogranum. The sequence continues at coordinate 324,104 of CAVOGN010000001.1, forward strand.
CAGGTCCTCGCCGATCTGGAGGGTTTCAAGAATGCAGCGCGAGAGCAGCGCAGGCGGCGTAGTGAGTATTACTACGCTACAAGGGATGAAGTTTTGGGTCAGATCGCTGCGGCGGTCAAGTGATCGGCAACGGGAAGCGATCAGTTTCGCGACATCTTCACGCGGCTGCGGCCGGGACAAGTTGTGGTGGACTTTGTGTGTATCAGCGATGCGGTTTCGGAGGCGGGCCATTACGACGGGATTTGTTGGTAACCCAATGAGACAAAAGAGACAGGTCAAGGTAACTTCTTGCCGAGACTATTAAGATACGCTCAGCCGTTGATGGATGAGTCGGTTGCGGAGATTGACTGGTAACTTCTACTTGTCTTTTCCAACGTCGTCCGCGATCTTGCTCTCAGGTAGATTCGATACACCAGCGACGCCGCCGGCATGCCCTGCAGTTAGCGCCGGCAACTCGAGAAAATGCTCCACATGATGCATCCTCACACCGCCTGGATCATCCGACCAGCGGATCTCGAGAAAGCGCGCATATTGGCGGATCAGGCCCTCGATTCGTTCCCGGCGTTCCATGTCTTCGGGACCCGTATCGAGGGGTGCGGAAAACTCTACGTGAATTCGGCCATCGACATCCATGGTCGCGATTACCGGTACTACGGGGGCGCCTGTGCTGACGGCAAGCTCTGCGAAGCCGGTGGCAAGACGGCGCACGCGTCCATGAAACGGTACCGGAACACCGCTATTACCTTGAAGGCCGTCTGGGACCATGTGCAACATACCGCCGTCCATCAGGACGCGCCTGGCGAGGTACGTCTGGCGCAGCAGAAACGATGCCCCGCCGCCCACTTCTATGACTTTGAGCCGGTCCGCATCTTTGGCGCCGATTTTTTTCAGAACATTTGCGGACTCGATCGAGTGCAGATCATATCCCTGCCGAAGCAGCATCAACGGGACGGACCTCGATAGCCCGAAGTGGCAGCTTACGATTATCAGTCCCTTGCCAGCCTCGCACAGGGACGGTAACTGTTCCGTTCCGGTGAACCGCACCCATCTGTGGAATTCCCGATCGTCCAGCCTGGATAGCGCGACGAGTCGCCAGTAAATGCCATAGCTGCAGGCTAAGTAACGTGCACCGGTCGAGTGCGGACTCCACCGGTTCATGCGCCAGCGGGAGGATTTGCTCGAGCTGCTTCAGCTGCCGTTGGAAGAACACCTTCTGGATGAGTGGCAATTTCCAGAGCCAGGCCAGCATGCGGGTGCCTGCGCCATAGGGCACCCGCGAAACGGTACGCTGCCAGAGCCTGTCGGCTCGGGTTCGTCTTACGCACAGCACGAACCAGTCGTCCGAAAAACGGGCGATGTTTTCGACCAGCCTGTGTTTTCGAGCCCATATTGGCGCGCAACCTGTTTCTAGGTGAAGGATCCTGGGTAATCAGCCGAGTCCCGCAACCCGATCCAGGCGTCGAATCCGGGTTTCGCGAGATCGTACGGATGACAACCCAACAGGGTTGCTTTGTCAAGAAAAGGGCAGTTTACTACGGGCGTAGAAGCAGGCTTGCGGGCCTTGAGGTGGCGGCGCAGTGCGTGCGTTTACGGGCGCCGTCACCGGATGCGAGCGCGGCTCTGACTCACCCGGCTAACCACAGTACCGGTATTCTGCTGACGGTCTCACGCTGAATCTCTGAGGCTGGGCGTCGGTTGGTCTTACGGTCAGGGTTGCCCGGTGAACGGTAGCTCGGTGAGAAGTTTTTTGCCGGCGGTGGAATGGAAAGCAGGAATTCATCGGGACAGGCGCTCGACCCGGTTGCGATCTTACAGAATGGGCCAGCTTGTGCTGGTTTTTGCGGGAACGGGGCGTTTATTCTTCTACAGGCAGGGCGGACTGCCGAGCGTGTATTTCACTGTACGTCAATTGCAGCTCGACTCCATCGAAGAATCAAGTAACGGATTGGTAATACCTGGAGGGAACATGACAAGCCTGGAAGAAGCCCAGGAGCGCGTTGCGAAGATAATGGGGGAACACCTCCAAATTGCTATCCAACCCGAAAACTACGAGGATGATCTGCACCTGGATTCGATGGCTTTACTCGAGTTGATCGTTGGTCTGGAGAAAGAATTCGGGGTTGCAGTGGACGAAGAGCAGCTGGACGCACCGGAGCATTTCAAGAGCGTTGCAAGCATCTCGAACTTCGTGTTAGCGCATTTACAATCATAAGACTCTGCAAGAAATATCTATGGAAGAAAATAACAGACAAAGAAAACAATAAGTTGGGGATGCTGCGTATCGACCTGCAGGACTCACTGCGCCAGAGTTCGGTAGATCCGCGCAAACTGTCCTCGTTTCAACGCATTCTGCTCACGACCGATGGCACTGTGACAGAGATCCTGGAGGCGCACCTCTGGGAGGCCATCCCTATCGTCAAGCTCTACCAGGACATAATCGACACGCAGACCACGATACCGTTTCTTGATATTGGCCCCGGCACGCAAATCATGGTGCGCAAGGTGCTGTTGCGAGGCAAATACAGTCACAAGAACTACATCTATGCCGAATCGATCCTGGTACCGGAACGGTTACCCGATAACATCCGCGAGAGCTTGCTGGAAACGCAAAAACCGATCGGTCAGCTGATGATGCAGCATCGCATGGAAACCTTTCGGGAAATACTGACCTGCCGGCTCGAGGAGGCGGGGCAGCTGGGTGAGTATTTCGATATACCTGCTGACGCGATGCTCGTTTCCCGTACCTACCGGGTGTTCGCAAACCATCAACCGATTATGCTGATTACGGAAAAATTTCCTGAAGCCGCTTTCCAGGACACTGAGTGAGCGCAGCTGTCAGCAGTAGCGGCCATAGCGTTGGCAACAAGGGCTATAGGTAGACGAAATCATGCTTTATCAAATGGTCTCCGATACAGCGCATCGCTTCCCCGGGCACACGTTCATGGAGTGGGGGGAAGACTCGCTCAGTTTTCGGGATTTCCTGAATGCCGTCGATCAGTTTTCGGACAAACTTGCCAGTTCGGGTGTCGGGACCGAAGACGCCGTCATCGTGTTGCTGCCGAACGGACCGGAGTTTGCGATCAGCATATTCGCGATAGCCAAACTGGGTTGTATTGCCGTGCCCCTGAATACTGCGTTTCAGGACAAGGAGCTACAGTTTTATATCCAGGACAGCCAGGCTCGTGTCCTGGTCACTAACCCTGACGCAATGCACGCACACAGCAAGGTGATCCCTGAGCGCAGTGGCTTTCAGGTCGTAACTGAGGTGCCGGTCCGCGTTCGACCCACTGAAGGCGGGCAACATCAACCGTTGAGTGGCCCGGTTCTCTACCAGTACTCGTCCGGTTCCACAGGCACCCCAAAACGCGTGGTGCGTTCTCAGGAACAGCTTGTGCACGAAGCCGGAAATTTCGCCGCAACCGTCAATACGAGTGCATCGGACCGTATTCTCACAGTAGTGCCACTGTTCCACGCTCATGGTTTCGGCAACTGCCTGCTGGCTGCTGTCTGCTCAGCGGCGACCATGGTAGTCTTGCCCGCGTTCAAGCGTAAATCCGCCCTGAGCGCACTGGCAGATAAGGAAATCACTATATTTCCAGGCGTTCCATTCATGTTCAGCATTCTTGCCGATTCGCCTTCCATCGAGGGCATAGAGTTACCCAAGCTTCGGTTGGCTTTTTCCGCCGGTGCTCCGCTGGCCAGGGAAACCTTCAATAATTTCAAGGCAAAGTTTGCAGTACCGGTGCGTCAGCTTTACGGTTCTACCGAAACCGGCTCGGTGGCAATCAATACCGGTTCGACGGATGGCGATTGCTGGGCATCGATAGGAAAGCCCATGCACAATGTCACGGTCAGTATCGTCGGCGAAAACGACAAACCCGTGTCGGCAGGTGAGAGTGGCGAACTGGTCATCTGCAGCGACGCCGTGACAAATGGGTACGCCAATCTCGATGAGGTTAACCGGGAAACGTTTCGTGACGGCTGTTTCTGGTCCGGCGATGTTGGCCACAAGGATGAGCAAGGAAACATTTACATCACAGGACGCAAAAGACTGTTCATCAATGCTGGTGGTAATAAAGTCGATCCCGGCCAGATCGAAGAAGTGATAGGCCGGCATGCAGCCGTCGGTGAAGTCGTGGTCGTCGGCGTCAAGGGGCAGTATGGGCAGGAAATTATCAAGGCGGTCATTGTCAGCAACGCCGGTCATGAGTGCACTGCGGAACAGATCAAGGAATGGTGCAACGGTAAACTCGCCGACTTCAAGATTCCGCGCATCGTTGAATTCCGCGCCGAGATCCCGCGCAGTCCGCTGGGCAAAATTCTGCGCAAGTACTTGCAGGAAGATGTTGCCTAGGGGAAGAAAAGGGGACTGCGCAACGATAAGCCCGTCAACGATACTCGGAGAGCAGCACACAAGCGGTACCTTCCGAGGAGCTACGGTTCGCTCTGATCCAAACCGGGTTTCAACAGTCTCAACCCCACGAGCTATGAGCAGCGTGGAAAGCTTTGCGGGGGTGTCGGTAAGATTTACAGTCCGAAAAGAAAAAGACCGCGGGTGGAATATTACGCCGATGATGCCTCAGAACGCCCAGGCTAAGCGGCTTGATCGGTATGGAGCAAGCCGGGGCGTTTGGCGTTGACAGGCTCATTTGCAACGGTCTGGACTTTCATTGGGACTGCAGTGAGAGCGACTACATATGCAGTGGATTGTCGCCGAAGCTATAGGCAGGCGGAAGTGGCTGGTCAAGGCAGGTTCTCGCGTTTGTCGCTGAAACTTACAAATAATAGTGTCCGTGGGATGGATATTGGTTGAAGTTCCGGCGGTGGTAGTCTTTAAACTCATTTATAACTTTATCGTGGGTCAGGTCGGTACCCAGACTGTGTTGCATATCAGGCATCTATTAGAACAGGGGTCCACGGTGATATAAAAATGATAAGTAACCCATTGAACTTAGAAGATTTTCTGGCGATATTGCGCAGGCGAAAGTGGCATGTTGGAATCCCTGCGACGATCATAATGCTCCTGAGCGGTGCTCTGGCGTACACACTACCCCCCGTTTATGTCTCCACCTCGACGATACTGGTCGAGCAACAGGAAATACCCCAGGATTTTGTCGCTTCGACGGTCACGGCTTATGCCGCAGAACGCGTCGAGAAGATCCGCCTGCGCGCCATGACGACCGACAAGTTGTGGGCGATTGCTGAAAAAGTGGATCTGTCTCCTGAGCTCAGAACGGTTGAGAATAGACGAGGATATCGCGGCACAAATACGTGACAATGTCGCCATTGAGATGGTGGTTTCCGAGGGGGTCGACCCCAGAACCGGTAGAACCATCACGCCGACGATTGCATTCAAAGTTTCTTATGCCAGCGAATCTGCCCGAACAAGCCCAGGCGGTCACGGCGGAGATTGCTCAACTTTTCCTTGAAGAGGATCGCAGAAGCCGAACGGAGAATGTGCAGGAGACATCGTCATTTCTGAGCGACGAGGCACAACGATTGCAAGAAAAGGTCACTGAGCTTGAGGCAATGATTGCGGCTTTCAAGGTCAAGCATGCGGGCTCCCTGCCAGAATCGCAGGCGGACATCTCACGTTTGCTGGAGGAGGCGCAGCAGCAACTTGAGCTGCAAAACGCGAATCTGGCTCCCTTGGAGTCGCGGTACGCATATTTGCAGAATCGGATGACCAGTTTTGATTCATCCGCACAGCTTACGGAAGCACGTGCGGAACTGGCTGCGGCCCGTGAAAAGTACTCTGATATCCATCCCGATGTAGTGCGATTGAAACGAACTGTGGCGACCTTGGAGGCCGAGGTCAAGGCCGGTGATTCATCGCCTTACGGCGTCGCGAGTACTGACCCCGCGTACCTGGAGCTGCAAGCGGAAGCGCAGAAAGTCGCTGGCGAGATTGGCGCAATCCGTTCACAGCGGGGCGTGCTGACTCAAAAAATTGCGTCAATACCAGGCACGTCTCGCTAAGTCTCCAGAGGTCGAACGGGAATACACAGCACTCATGCGGGACCTGGACCGTGCTACCGACAACTATTCCGAAATTATGCGTAAATTGACGAGTGCTCAGCTTGCCGAGGAACTCGAGCGAACGCAAAAAGGAGAGCGCTTCACGCTCATGGGAGCGGCGAGCTATCCGACCGCGCCGAGTAAACCGAATAAACCCGCCATTTTCTTGCTTGGCTTTACCTTTGCGCTCGGCGTCGGTGGGAGCATCGCCGCGCTGGCGGAGTTCCTGGACCGTAGAATCCACGGACCCAAGGAACTCGCAGCGGTTTTCAAGGCGCCGCCACTGGCTATTATCCCAGAGATCCCAGGTTAGATGAGTATGGATTACATAGAAAAAGCGGTTACTCTGATTGATCGTGCTCACCCGTCGTATGGGCTGGTTGGATCCAAGCGCGATGTGGCAGCGGAAATTGAATACACACAAAGCCGCACTGTAACGTTGTCCAGCAAGCACCTGGAAAAAAACCATGTCCTTACCCCACAGACGGATAAGGTCATCGTCAATGCGTATAAGGTGCTGAGGACCCGCGTACTGCAGCAGATGCAGCAGAATGAATGGACAACATTGGCGGTTACCAGTCCGAGGCCGGATGAGGGCAAGACCCTGACGGCAATCAATCTCAGTATCAGTATGGCGCTGAAACTGGACTACACTGTGCTGCTGGTCGATCTGGATTTTCGAAACCCGAGCATTCACGACCGGTTCGGATTCCAACCGGAATACGGTCTGAATGATTATCTCGCAGGGCGTGTCCAACTGGACAAGGTGTTTGTCAATCCAGGTATCAAGCGACTGTTGCTACTGCCTGAGCTAGAAACCGCAGAATCATAGCTCAGAAATTCTGTCGTCGACGGGAATGGTAGAGTTGGTCGACGAACTGAAAGACCGTTACCGATCAAGAATCATTGTATTCGATTTGCCGCCGGTGCTGGTCGGGGATGATGTGCTCGCATTTTCGACGTATTGCTGACGCGACGCTTCTCGTTGTCCAGGAAGGAAAAACGACTACCGATGATTTGAACAGAACAATCGGCTTGCTGGACAAACAAAACCTGATCGGTACTGTACTGAATCGCTCTTCCGTGACAAATGAGTTTTCCAATTACGGCTATTAATCTGCTGTGTTCTCGGATTCCGGGATCAATTGCAGGCTGTTTTGAGTTTGCTACCAGTTTCACGGTTCTCTCCCCGGTAGGCATTGACGTCGCGGCATAATGGCATCAGAAGAGGTAGGCGGAGCAATCTTGGAAACATGCGCCCGACCCACACGCAGGTCGCGCAAAATCCGACGAGCTCGTCAGCGCCGTGGTACTGGCAGAAACATCGCCTCTGAGCTCTCACCAAGGCAATTGGGCCTCATCTCATGCTGCAGCTCCGTCGGCGCTCCAGCTGAACCGTTCCCGCCTACAGGGTGACAGCGGGCTTTCAAGCGACCGCCTGCGCGTCTTTCCCGGCACTCCAGAATGAGTCAGCCTTCGGTCTATGTGCTCACGCGCTTCCAGGAGTGGCCGAACAAACCGGGCCACTGCCCTGGAACGCCGTGGATCACCGCTGCTGATGCAGTTCGCCGCCCCGAAATGACTTGACGGAGCAGATCAGGGCGTGACTCGGTCGTTTAACCGATACGTTTATAGGTAGCGAAGGAGTAAATGAGCTATCTGCAACCCCCGAAAACCCTACGTTTGCGCAGAGGCAGCGGCCTAGAACCATGATAGCCAACTGTGGACTGCCCAGCTGTCAGGAACTTGGAAAGCTGCATGGGAATAACCTGTCATCCATATGCTTTGGCGGTTCAAAGGTTTCATTAGTGACCTCCTGTCAACTGAGTTGCATTACCGTGGTGACAGCCGGTAGCCTCGCGAAAATCTCCTCAGTCTAATCAGCATTAGCACGATGATACGAAACGAACGCGACAATATCGTCTTAGTCAGCAACCGAGCCTCCCAGGCGCTTGGCAAGAAGATTGCCGCCGCCATGGGTGTTGCATTTACTGAAGTCGTGTTCAAGCAGTTCGCGGACGGGGAGATGTATCATGCGTTTCCTCATGACGTCGCTGGAAAGGATGTGATTGTTGTTGGCGCTACGCACACTGACCAATCACACCAAGAGCTCATGGACTTGATCGCGGGCGCACGTTTTTGGAATGCCGAGACGGTGAGCATAGTTGTACCTTATTTAGGCTATTCAACCATGGAACGCAGCAAACCCGATTCGGGGGAAGTGCCCAAGGGCATCACTCGCACGCGGCAACTATTTCAGACACGTCCAAATTTCGTTGCATTCATTGACCTGCATTCCGAAGCAGTGCTCCATGCGCATGATGGGAACGTCTATACCAAACACATTCAAACGGACCGACTGATTATCGAGAAGATTCGAGCTATGCAATTGCAGGACTACGTTTTGGTGTCGCCCGACTACGGCCGCAGTAAATGGGTCGCAAGTCTGGCCAGCCAACTCAATGTGGCTCATACGGTAGCCGATAAAGACCGATATGCAACGGACAAGACAATGGTAAACCAGGTGTCCAGCGTGGTTGAGGGAAAAACTGCTATCATTTGTGACGATATGATCCGCACTGGCGGATCGATCATTGGTACCGCAAAGCGCTGTAGAGAAGCTGGAGCGACATCCTCAGTCCTGATGGCTACGCATCTGGTGCTCTGCGGAAATGCACGGCAGAAAATGTCAGAACAAAACATTCAGAAAGTCATTGGAGCCGATACCTATCCCGGACGACAATCGGATGAACTGCTAGAGGTATATTCTGTTGCGCCGCTGGTGGCAGAGGTCTTGTCTCAGCACCTTAAGCTTGCGTAAGCCGCGTGTACCTGCCCTAAAAACCGGCTCCGGCGCCTTGCACGCATCGCGCTTCGCGGCTGGCCCGGGTTTTACCCCGTTTCCACGGACGGTTGAGTTAAGAGTGATTGCTTCTGTTTAACCGCTTCAAGTCGCCGCCGGCGCCGCGGGTTATAGAACCGCTCGATATAGTCGAACACATCGGCTTTTGGACCGAAAGGCAAATACAGTCCTGACGACTGGTTCCAGGGTGGTTGTTTCTTACCCTGCCGAGTCAGGCTATTATCCAGCGAAAGCTAATGGGAGCGTTCAGTTTCTGGTATGGTGATCTCCGGCGGCGTTGAAGGGCGCCCCGCGTCTGTAACGCATTGCATGCCGGTGCAAGTCAGCTCCGGTTGCCAGACATCTGAGCGAGGCCTTATGAAACAATTCCTGCTGTTCCTAGCCACGCTGGCTGTCGTAGCTGCGCTGGTATTGTGGTGGAGCCCGGAGCTGCGCCAAGGGACCGATGAACTACTCCGGAATACCGGTCTGAAGTCGACGTCGGCGATTCACTACAAGTGGCGCGACCAGCAGGGCGTCTGGCAGTACACGCAGGAGCCGCCGCCGGAGGGCGTAGCTTATGAAATGGCAGAGCTCCCGGCCAAATATGTGCTCCCGGCCAAATATGCGGCCGAGTTCGAAGCCGACGCAATGACGACAGTGGAGAAGTTCAAGATCGAGATCAAGGGCGCGGCAAAGGTACTAGCCAATGCCAAGGGGCTGCTGGTGTGCCCGAAACTTAAGAAAGTAGGTCGAACTGAGGGCGGGAAATGCGTGCTGATCTCGGGCGCCGACGAACCGCTTTACTACAAGAATTACGGCTATAAGGTTGGGTTGATTGCCGGAGTGGAGGCATACTCGATGATCCTGGTCTTGAACACGGACGAGGCGCTCGCCAAGTTCACCGAGGGCGGGCGCGACTGGGAGCTGGGTGCAGATGCGTCTGTTGCAGTGGCCAATATAGGTGCTGGGGGTGAGCTCGATACCACAGATCTCAAGAAGAAGGATATCGTGTCTTTCATTTTGGGTCCGAACGGGCTGATCGGCGATCTGGCCTGGGAAGGTTCGCAGTTCAAAAAGCTCGATGTCGAATAATGTTGCGTACAAGCATTACCGGCCGCGAAAAAAGCCGGGGAGCTTCAGGTTCGATCCGGTTAGGGATTAAGCTCATGGAGTCGGCGAGCTATGGACAGCGGTAGCCAAGCATCGTTAAAAGCCTTGGGAATTAATAGCTAATTGGATATTGCAATTGAAACCTACCTCCCGACAGGAGGTGGAGCTTCTCACCATCAGGTGTCGGCCTGGATTCAGGCAGGAACATGATTTCGGGGTAGGAACGATCCGTTACGCTTGGCGAGTTCATCCGGAAAACGCAACACTTTATCTTTTCTCGGAAAGATGGAGTGTGCACAATGGCTTACCCGACACGGATCAAGTACGCAGCAGCACAAAAGGCTGAGATGTGGAACCGCTGGCAAAACGGCGAACCACTTTACTCGACTGCCCGGCTTTTTGACCGGAGCCATGCGTCGATTCAAGGCATCCTGGCTGCGACTGGCGGGATACGGACCGAGCGTCGCCGTTCACGCCGTGTACTGACGCTTTCAGAACGCGAACACATCTCCTGGGGTATTGTTGCCGGTCATTCCATCCGCTCGATAGCGACGTCATTCTTCTCGGACCAATTTCCCAAAATGAACCGGATACTTGCCAACAAAGGTCGTGTTTTCCAGTATGCAACTTATTGATAGAAAAAGAAATCAGTATGTTTTGCTCCGCGCACTGCTGTCAGGCCAATTTGCGTTCCGGTCCACGCCGGACGTGTAAAGCGCGTAAGCCTAGGCATGACTATCTGGTCATACACGAAAAACTTATGTGCCATAGCCTGTGCTACCATCCAACCCAGGCTGTTTTTGGCACCGAGATCTTGTTGACAAATTATTACACTCGGTAGCCGGCCAGGTTTAGCCGCGAAGGGGATCGGAGCAAGGGGGTTCTCGTGCCTGTCGCTGAAACTCACAGGAATAGCTTCCGTCGGATAGCTGCGGTTTTTGCGCTGTGTGTGTTCCTGTGTAGTGTACCGACTGCCGCGTTCAGCATTGATTGGCCCACGACCGGTTGGCTGACAGCGACTCCGGCAGAAATGGGCATGGACCAAACGCTATTGGATCAGGCCCGCACGTATGCGCTCACTGGGGGTGGGTCCGGTTTCATTACCCGCGGCGGCAGACTCGTCATGTCGTGGGGTGACACCCAACAGCTTTACGATCTGTATTCCACCACTAAGTCGATTGGTGTGTCCGTGCTGGGATTGGCGCTGCAGGATGGACGCGTCGCGTTGGATGATGCTGCGCAATTGCACCTGCCGGACGTCGGGGTCCCGCCCGATACCAACCTGGCTACCGGATGGCTGGATGATATTACGCTCGAGCATTTAGCGACTCATACTGCGGGATTCGAAAAAACCCGGGGGTTCGGGAGTTTATTGTTTCAGCCCGGCACGACCTGGTCCTATAGCGACGGTGGTGCCAACTGGCTGGCAGACGTGCTTACGGTGGTCTACGGTGACGACCTCAATACTGTGCTGTTCGACCGTCTGTTGGCCGTCCTGGGTATCACCTCGGCGGATCTGGTGTGGAGCGATAGCACTGGCAGGGGAAATACAATCAATGGCATCAAACGCCGCGCATTCAATGCGGGCATTTTTGCGAATGTCGATGCGATGGCACGCATCGGCTATCTCTACCTGCGTGGCGGAAGTTGGGACGGCACCGTTATTCTCCCACAGAATTTCGTAGACCAGGCCAGTCAGTTTAACTTTTCAATATTGCATCTGCCGGTCAGCGAGCCAAGCGAACATTTCAATGCGACGGATCACTACGGGTTGCTCTGGTGGAACAATGCCGATGGGAGCCTCGCTGGGGTGCCTACGGATGCTTATTGGGCATGGGGGCTTGGAGACAGTCTTATCATCGTCATACCGAGCCTCGACATTGTGGTCGCGCGGGCCGGCAATGGATGGCGCCCTGGATGGACGAGCGACTATTCGGTTGTAGCGCCCTTTATACAGCCGATTGTCCAGTCGGTGGCGCCGGTGGCCGGTAATCTGGCGCCTGCGGCCAATGATGACAGTTTTAGTGTCGGCGAAAACTCATCGGCTAATCCGCTGGCGGTATTTGAAGACAATGGCAGTGGTGTTGATAGCGATCCCGATTTCGATGCGATCAGCATTATCAAGGTTGGCACGCCCGATGCCGGCGGATCAGTCGCCCCCAATGCCACGAATGATGCCCTGATTTATAGTCCGGCAGTCGGCTTTACCGGTGTCGAGAGCTTCAAGTACACCATCGCGGACGGTAATGGAGGGATCAATACCGCAATTGTTAATGTGACGGTAGGTGGTGGCTTCCAGCAGGACGGAAGTGGCCTGGTGTCGATGGAGGCCGAGCACTATTACGCGAATGTGGTAGGGCCGGACGGTCACGCGTGGTCGTCGGTGGGTGGGAGTTTTCCGGGTTTTTCGGGGACGGATGCGTTGCAGGCGTTGCCGGAGGATGCGGTGAGCTACTCGGATCCGGGGTATTCAAGTTTGAGTCCGCAGTTGGACTATCAGGTGAACTTTGTAGCGACGGGCACGCACTATGTGTGGGTACGCGCCTGGGGGCCGAGTACGAGTTCGAACTCGTTACACGTGGGGCTCGACGGTCAGGAGCTAAGTACGAGTGGCAACATGCGATTGCCTAACAATCAGACCAGCGGATACGTCTGGGTGAGCACGATCTCTGGAGGTGCACGGGCGACGCTGGACATTTCGACGGCGGGCGAGCATGCAGTCAACGTGTGGATGCGCGAGTCGGGGACGGTGGCCGACAAGGTGGTGTTGACGACAGATGCGGGGTACGACCCGTCAAATATCAACGGGGGGCTGGGACCCGATGAGAGCGGGCGGACCGCTCCCACCGATGCCGATTTGTCCGTAGCCAAGACAGTGGACAATGCGGCGCCGCTGGAGGGCGATACGATCGTTTATACCGTGACGGTGACAAACAACGGGCCGAGCGATGCGCAGGGGGTGGTGCTGAGCGATCAGTTACCGGTCGGGCTGACGTATGTCAGCGATGACAGTGGCGGTGCCTACGACAGCGGCACGGGTCTGTGGACGGTGGGCACGCTGGCCAATGGCAACCTGGCGACGCTGAACATCACGGCAACAGTGGTTGCGGGTACGGCTGGGAGCACGCTGACCAACACGGCGAGCGTAAGTGCGCTGAATGAGCTGGACCCGGTCACGGGCAATGACAGCGCCAGTGTGGGCTTGACGGTGGCCAGCCCGGGCGGTGGCGGTACCTTCCAGCAGGATAGTGGGCCGGCGGGTGTGGTCTCGATGGAGGCGGAGAGCTATTACGCCAACGTGGTGGCACCGGACGGTCACGCGTGGTTGTCGGCGGGCGGGAGTTTTCCGGGTTTTGCGGGAACGGATGCGTTGCAGGCGTTGCCGGAGGATGCGGTGAGCTACTCGGATCCGGGGTATTCAGGTTTGAGTCCGCAGTTGGACTATCAGGTGAACTTTGTGGCGACGGGTACGCACTATGTATGGGTGCGTGCCTGGGGACCGACGTCGAGTTCCAACTCGCTACACGTGGGTCTGGACGGTCAGGAGCTGAGCACGAGTGGCAACATGACGGTGCCAAACGGCGGATATCTATGGGTGAGCACGGTCTCTGGCGGGGCGCGGTCGACGGTTGACGTGAGCGCCGCGGGCGATCACACGCTAAATGTGTGGATGCGCGAGTCGGGCATGGTGGTTGACAAAGTGGTGCTCACGACAGACCCGCTCTACAATCCCGCGACCATTAATGGGGGGCTGGGGCCGGACGAGAGCGGCCCTGCAGGGCTGACGGTGGAGTCGCCGGTGATCAGCTCCGAGCGGCGGCGTGTTCACGGACCCGGTCAGTGTAAGCTTGTCGACGGGTACCTCAGGGGCGGAGATCCACTATACGGTTGACGGGAGTGATCCAACCACGGCGTCGACACTCTACACGGCGCCGTTCCAGGTGGCGGTCGATACGACCGTCAAGGCGCGTGGCTTTCTGGCCGGATACAATGACAGCCCGGTCGCTTCGGCGGTATTCCAGATTCAGCCGCGGCTTTTGCCGGCAGGCTTGGTTGACTACTGGAAGTTGGATGAACCCGGCGGGTCGAGTTATAGCAATGTAGTGGAGGGTAAACCCTCGGCTACCTGTACTGCCTGTCCGACGCCGGTCGCCGGCCGAATTGCTGGAGCTCAGCAGTTTGACGGTGTGAGCCAGGAGGTCGATGTCGCGGATGACAACGCGTTCGACTGGTCCAACAGCGCGCGGTTCAGCATGGAGGCATGGATCAAGCGCGGTTCTCCGTGCAGTGTCACGGGCGAGACGGTTATCGGTCGCTGGGATGGGTCGAGCATGCTGGAATGGTCGTTGGGCTGCGAGGGCAGCAACGCGAGGTTCAGGCTGATCGACACGAGCGGTGCAGGTGCTGGGGCGGATCTGGTCGGCACCACAGACATCGCGGATGGGGAGTGGCACCATGTGGTCGCGGTGCGGGACGCGATAAGCGGGAAGAATCTTCTGTACGTGGATGGAGTGGAGGAGGCTTCGGCATCGGTGAGCTATGCCGGGGATTTTGTGGGGGTCACAGGCCTCAACATCGGGTGGCTGAATCAGGGCGGCTCGGATGACCACTTTGCCGGCGTCATCGATGAGGTGGCCATACACGATCGTGTGCTGCCGGACAGTGAGATCCGCCGCCACTATGCGGACGGTACGGTCGGCTTGCAGCGCGGCTACTGGGGGTGTGAGGCGCCGGTGCGGATCATGCCGCTCGGCGACTCGATCACCCGGGCCTGGAATCCGGGATACCGGCCGGGGGTGTATTTCGATCTGATCGGCGCCGGTATGGATGTCGATATGGTGGGTGGCGTGACGGACAGCTGCGCGCCCAATTGCAGTCACGATCCCGATAGCGAGGGGCACAGCGGATTCACGCCGACAGACATTGCCGGCAACGTTGCGACCTGGCTGAATGGGAATCCTCCGGACGTCGTCACGCTGCATATAGGAACCAATGTCGATCCTGGCTTTCCCTATCCCGATGTGACGCAAGTGGCGGCGATCCTGGATCGGATCAAAGGATATGATCCGAATAACATCCCGCTGGTGGTGCTGGCACGCATCATCAACAAGGCGCGCGGGAGTTATGATCCTCAATCTGAGCGTGTTCAACCAGAATCTGGAAGCGATGGCGCAGGCACGTGTTGCCAACGGCGACAGGGTGCTGGTGGTGGATCAGGAGCCTGGGCTCGACTACAGTGCATCGACAATCGACTTTGCTGTTGGCGATGACCTGCATCCGACTGACAGTGGTAGCGCCAAGATGGTGCCGGTCTGGTTCGAGGGACTGAACCGCTTCATGCCAGCATGCATCAGCGTAGTGCCGCAGACGACATCACCGCCCATCACGACCGCTGAGGTTGGCAGTCCCTTTCTTTACACTCTGGAAACACGCGGCTATCCGGCACCATCTTTCCTGCTCCTGACAGCGCCGGCGGGCATGACCATTCATCCGGATACTGGACAGATCACCTGGATACCTGATGCACCCGGGACATTCGACGTATCGGTGCAGGTGCAAAACCCGGAAGGAACAACAACGCATGACTTTACACTCACTGTCAGCGGAACTCCGATTACCGACGCGGATCTGGCGGTCTCGAAGAGCGTGGACAATGTCGCGCCGGCAGAGGGTGCTACGATCCTCTACACCGTGACGGTGACCAACAATGGGCCGAGTGATGCCACCGGTGTGAGTCTGAGTGATGTGTTGCCGGCGGGTGTGCATTATGTAAGTGATGATGCCGCGGTTTCGGGCACGTCCTACGACAGCGCTACGGGCCTGTGGATCTTGGGCGGCCTGAGCAATGCGGCGGTTGCAACGTTGAATATCACCGCGACGGTGGCTGCGGGCACGGGTGGCAGTACGATCACCAACACCGCGAGTGTGAATGCATCGGATCAGACCGATCCGAACGCTGCCAATAACAGTGCGGCGGTCGATATCACGATAGCGACGCCGATCATCGCAGATGGTGACATCAATGGCGATGGCCAGGTGAACGCTGCGGATGTGCTAGTTGCTCTACGCATCGTAACCGGACAATACATTCCGACAGCAGCTGAATTTGAACGCGGTGATGTTGCGCCACTCAGCGGCGGAGTGCCTTCGCCCAATGGTGAAATAAATGCGGGTGACGCATACCTCATCCAGAGCAAGGCGCTTGGGCTGATCAATTTTTAAACAGTTTCATCGAGACGGCAGATGATACTGAATTCAGTGGAATGCCTCACGCACTCGCCGCCTCGCGCTGAGAATGTTCGCGGCTCACTCCGTTTGTTCGGCGACACACTGCAGTAGAGACGAATCTGCAATTCCGTGTGCGAATTTTCGCGGCAATCGTACCACTTCAAAACCAATTGTGTTTGTACTAAACTGGGCGCTAACTTGCCCAATTTAGAGTCAATGTTCGTAAATAATAATTTATAGATAAACAATTATAACAAATACAAAACGTTACAGACTTTATTTTATGAGGCTTAGTAGCTTGGTTTTCGATGTTATCGGGGGGCCTCCATTGACTCGACACACTACCCAACAGGGATTCACAAGAATAGGCATTGCTCTTTTCGCAATTGCCGTGATGCTGTTTGAGCTGCCCACGGCAATTGCCGCGCCATTCTTGCAGGACGGTGGTGGCCAGGGCATGGTGTCAATGGAGGCGGAGAGTTACCACACCAGTGTGGTGGCGCCGGACGGCCATGCGTGGTTGTCGGCGGGCTGGGAGTTTCCCGGGGTTTGCGGGCACGGATGCGCTGCAGGCGTTGCCGGAGGACAGTGTCACGTACATATCGGGCTATTCGACGCTGAGTCCGCGGCTCGATTACCAGGTGAATTTTACGGCGACGGGCACGCACTATGTGTGGGTGCGCGCCTGGGGCCCGAGGAGGAGTTCGAACTCGTTACACGTGGGGCTCGACGGTCAGGAGCTGAGTACGAGTGGCAACATGCGGTTGCCAGACAGTCAGACCAGCGGATACGTCTGGGTGAGCACGATCTCTGGAGGTGCACGGGCGACGCTGAACATTCCGACGCCGGGCGAGCATGCGGTAAACGTGTGGATGCGCGAGTCGGGTACGGTGGTGGACAAGGTGGTGCTGACGACGGACGAGGCCTACGATCCGTCGACCATCAACGGGGGGCTGGGACCGGCTGAGAGCGTGCAGGGTATTCCCACCGATGCGGATTTGTCCGTGGCCAAGACAGTGGACAATGCGACGCCGCTGGAGGGCGGTACGATCGTCTATACGGTGACGGTGACGAACAACGGTCCGCTCGATGCGACGGGAGTGAGCCTGAGCGATGTGCTGCCGGCGGGGCTGAACTATGTGAGCGATGACGCGGCGGTCTCGGGCACGTTCTACGACAGTGCGACGGGCCTGTGGACCGTGGGCGGGCTGAGCAATGCGGCGTCTGCGACGCTGCACATCACGGCGACGGTGGATGCGGGTACCAGTGGCACTACGCTGACCAACACGGCGAGTGTGAGTGCGCTGAACGAGCCGGACCCGGTCACGGGCAACGACAGTGCCAGCGTGGATGTGACGGTAGTGTCGGGCAGCAATCTACCGCCGGTGCTGGATCCGATCCCGGATCAGGTAGTGATGGAGGGACAGCTGCTGACGTTCGATGTCTCGGCGAGCGACCCGGACGCAACGATTCCGGTGCTGTCCGCAAGTAATCTGCCGGCGACTGCCACTTTCCAGGACAATTTGGACGAGACGGGTACCTTCACCTGGACGCCGGCGGTGGGTGATGCGACGGGCGGTCCCTATTCTGTGACTTTCACCGCGACTGATGCCGTGGATCCGTTGCTAACGGACATCAGTACCATCAGCATTACTGTGCAGGCGGCTTCCGGTGGTGGTGCCTTCCAGCAGGGTGGCGGGGCTGGGGGTGTGGTATCGATGGAGGCGGAGAGTCATTACGCGAACGTGGTGGCACCGGACGGGCATGCGTGGTTGTCGGCGGGGGGGAGTTTTGCGGGTTTTTCGGGCACGGATGCGCTGCAGGCGTTGCCGGAGGACGGTGTCAGTAACGGATCGGGCTATTCGACACTGAGTCCGCAGCTCGATTACCGGGTGAATTTTGTGGCGACGGGCACGCATTATCTATGGGTGCGGGGCTGGTCGCCGTCATTGGGATCGGACTCGTTACACGCAGGGCTGGATGGTCAGGAGTTTGGTTCGGCGAAGAATCTACGCGGTTCGGGCACGGGGAGCTATATCTGGGTCAGCACGAAGGCGAACGGGGTACGGGCGACGCTGGACGTTCCGACGCTGGGCGAGCACACGGTGAACCTGTGGATGCGCGAGTCGGGGTTTGTGGTGGACAAGGTGGTGCTGACGACGGACGAGGCCTACGACCCGTCGACCATCAACGGGGGGCTGGGACCGGCTGAGAGCGGGCAGGGCAGTCCCGACCGATGCGGATTTGTCGGTGGCCAAGACAGTGGACAATGCGACGCCGCTGGAGGGCGGTACGATCGTCTATACCGTGACGGTGACCAACAACGGTCCGCTTGATGCGACGGGGGTGAGTCTGAGCGATGTGCTGCCGGCGGGGCTGAACTATGTGAGCGATGACGCGGCGGTCTCGGGCACGTTCTACGACAGTGCGACGGGCCTGTGGACCGTGGGCGGGCTGAGCAATGCGGCGTCTGCGACGCTGCACATCACGGCGACGGTGGATGCGGGTACCAGTGGCACTACGCTGACCAACACGGCGAGTGTGGTTGCGCTGAACGAGCCGGACCCGGTTACGGGCAACGACAGTGCCAGCGTGGATGTGACGGTAGTGTCGGGCAACAATCTACCGCCGGTGCTGGATCCGATTCCGGATCAGGTAGTGACGGAGGGACAGCTGCTGACGTTCGATGTCTCGGCGAGCGACCCGGACGCAACGATTCCGGTGCTGTCCGCAAGTAATCTGCCGGCGACTGCCACTTTCCAGGACAATTTGGACGAGACGGGTACCTTCACCTGGACGCCGGCGGTGGGTGATGCGACGGGCGGTCCCTATTCTGTGACTTTCACCGCGACTGATGCCGTGGATCCGTTGCTAACGGACATCAGTACCATCAGCATTACTGTGCAGGCGGCTTCCGGTGGTGGTGCCTTCCAGCAGGGTGGCGGGGCTGGGGGTGTGGTATCGATGGAGGCGGAGAGTCATTACGCGAACGTGCTGGCACCGGACGGGCATGCGTGGTTGTCGGCGGGGGGGAGTTTTGCGGGTTTTTCGGGCACGGATGCGCTGCAGGCGTTGCCGGAGGACGGTGTCAGTAACGGATCGGGCTATTCGACACTGAGTCCGCAGCTCGATTACCGGGTGAATTTTGTGGCGACGGGCACGCATTATCTATGGGTGCGGGGCTGGTCGCCGTCATTGGGATCGGACTCGTTACACGCAGGGCTGGATGGTCAGGAGTTTGGTTCGGCGAAGAATCTACGCGGTTCGGGCACGGGGAGCTATATCTGGGTCAGCACGAAGGCGAACGGGGTACGGGCGACGCTGGACGTTCCGACGCTGGGCGAGCACACGGTGAACCTGTGGATGCGCGAGTCGGGGTTTGTGGTGGACAAGGTGGTGTTGACGACGGACGAGGCCTACGATCCGTCGACCATCAACGGGGGACTGGGACCGGCGAGAGCGGGCCGAGCGGTCAGCCTGCGGTGGATGCGCCGGTGATCAGCTCCGAGCGGCGGCGTGTTCACGGACCCGGTCAGTGTGAGCTTGTCGACGGGTACCTCAGGGGCGGAAA
Source organism: uncultured Gammaproteobacteria bacterium (assembly GCA_963695455.1). GTDB lineage: Bacteria > Pseudomonadota > Gammaproteobacteria > DSM-19610 > DSM-19610 > Thiogranum. The sequence continues at coordinate 343,876 of CAVOGN010000001.1, forward strand.
TCCACTATACGGTTGACGGGAGTGATCCAACCACGGCGTCGACACTCTACACGGCGCCGTTCCAGGTGGCGGTCGATACGACCGTCAAGGCGCGTGCCTTTCTGGCCGGATACAATGACAGCCCGGTCGCTTCGGCGGTATTCCAGATTCAGCCGCGGCTTTTGCCGGCAGGCTTGGTTGACTACTGGAAGTTGGATGAACCCGGCGGGTCGAGTTATAGCAATGTAGTGGAGGGTAACCCCTCGGCTACCTGTACTGCCTGTCCGACGCCGGTCGCCGGCCGGATTGCTGGAGCTCAGCAGTTTGACGGTGTGAGCCAGGAGGTCGATGTCGCGGATGACAACGCGTTCGACTGGTCCAACAGCGCGCGGTTCAGCATGGAGGCCTGGATCAAGCGCGGTTCTCCGTGCAGTGTCACGGGCGAGACGGTTATCGGTCGCCGGGATGGGTCGAGCATGTTGGAATGGTCGTTGGGCTGCGAGGGCAGCAACGCGCAGGTTCAGGCTGATCGACACGAGCGGTGCAGGTGCTGGGGCGGATCTGGTCGGCACCACAGACATCGCGGATGGGGAGTGGCACCATGTGGTGGCGGTGCGGGACGCGATAAGCGGGAAGAATCTTCTGTACGTGGATGGAGTGGAGGAGGCTTCGGCATCGGTGAGCTATGCCGGGGATTTTGCGGGAGTCACAGGCCTCAACATCGGGTGGCTGAATCAGGGCGGCTCGGATGACCACTTTGCCGGCGTCATCGACGAGGTGGCCATACACGATCGTGTGCTGCCGGACAGTGAGATCCGCCGCCACTCTGCGGACGGTACGGTCGGCTTGCAGCGTGGTTACTGGGGCTGCGAGGCACCGGTGCGGATCATGCCGCTCGGCGATTCGATCACCCGGGCGGCGTCCGCTGATCCGGGATACCGGGCAGGCCTGTACTTCGATTTGATCGATGCCGGCATGGATGTGGATATGGTCGGTAGCGTGGCGGACAGCTGTGCGCCGAATTGCAGTCACGATCCGGATAACGAAGGGCACAGCGGATTCACGCCGTCGAATATTGCCAGCGTCGTTGCGCACTGGCTGGCTCTGAATCCACCGGACGTCGTCACTCTGCACATCGGAACGAATGTGGATCCCAGCGTTTCCCTATCCCGATGTCACGCAGGGCGCGGGGATCCTGGATGTTGTAAAGGACTCGATCTGGACATTCCGGTGGTGCTGGCGCGAATCATCAACAAGGTCCGTGGCAGCTACGACCCGCAGCTGAGCGTGTTCAATGACAATCTGGAGGCGATGGCGCAGACGCGTGTAACCGACGGTGACAGGATTCTGGTGGTGGATCAGGAACCGGGACTGGACTATAGCGACACGACGACGGATTTCGATGTGGACGATGATCTACATCCGACGGCCGATGGTTATGCCAAGATGGTGCCGGTGTGGTTTGAAGGATTCGACTCGCTTCATGCCGGCGTGCGACAGCGTGACACCGCAGGTGACTCACAACCTGTGACGACAGCCACGAGCGGTGTACCTTACGTCTATGTGGTCGAGGCGACACGGTCTTCCCTGCGCGAGCTTCGGTGTTGACGGCGGCCCAGCCGGCATGACGATCCATCCGGATACGGGCGAGATCGAGTGGACACCACCTTCCGCCGGCAACTACGATGTGACCGTGCAGGTATCGAATCCTGTCGGCAGCAGTACGCAGAGCTTCACGATCGTGGTGAACTGAGAGTGAAAATATTGACGCCATCTTCTCTGATGTCGTGGTTAGCGTTTGCGTCTACTTGTTGCTGCTGACATTTCGTGTTGGTTGGGTGTGGTGGTGGAGGGTCCGGCACGCAGGTCTCAACGGACGCCTGCGGTCAACCGAACCTCGACCCGGATAACAGCATGCCGGTCAGTCCCACCGATGCAGATTTGTCCGTGGCCAAGACGGTGGACAATTCGACCCCGCTGGAGGGTGACACGATTGTCTATACCGTGACGCTGACCAATAACGGTCCACTTGATGCGACCGGGGTGAGTCTGAGCGATGTGCTGCCGGCAGGTCTGAATTATGCGGGTGATGACGCGGCGGTCTCGGGCACGTTTTACGACAGCGCTACTGGCGTCTGGACCGTAGGTGCCTGAGCAATGCGGGCGTCTGCCACTCTGCACCTCACGGCGACGGTGAATCCGGGTACGGGCGGTGGCACGTCTGACCAATACCGCAAGCGTGACCGCATCGGATCAGCCGGATCCGGTGCCGGGCAACGACAGTGCCGCGGTGGATGTGACGGTAGCGGTGCCGCTGCCACCAGCGCCGATCTGGCGGTGACCAAGAACGTGGACAACGCCAACCCGACTGAAGGGGATACGGTGGTCTACACGGTGACGTTGACCAACAATGGTCTGCTCGACGCCACGAATGTGAGCGTGACCGATGTGTTGCCGACGGGACTGACTTATAGCAGCGATGACGCCGCGGCTTCCGGCACCTCGTATGACAGCGCCAGCGGGTTGTGGACCGTGGGTACGTTGCGAAATGGACAGACGCAGGACGCTTCGCCTCACTGCGACGGTGAACCCGGGTACGGGTGGCGACACGCTGACCAATACCGCAAGCGTGACCACGTTGGATCAGTCGGATCCGGTGCCGGGGAACAACAGTGCGACGGTGGATTTGACAGTAGTGGTCCCGGACACAACGCGGATCTGGCGGTGACCAAGAGCGTGGACAACACCAATCCGAGCGAAGGGGACACGGTCATTTACACAGTGACGGTGACCAACAATGGTCCGCTGGACGCCACGAATGTGAGCGTCACCGATTTGTTGCCGACGGGACTTACCTACAGCGACGATGACGCCGCGGCTTCGGGCACCACGTATGACAGCGCCAGCGGGTTGTGGGCCGTGGGTACGCTGGCCACGGACAGACTGCGACACTGCAGATCACGGCGACGCTCAACGCGGGGACGGGTGGCAGCACGCTCACCAACACGGCAAGTGTGAGCGCTCTGGATCAGACGGATCCGGTGCCGGACGAACGACAGCGCCGCGGTCGATGTCACTGTTGCCGCCACGGGCGGTGGGGTGGCCCCGGCCGGAGGGCTTGGTGGACTACTGGAAGCTGGATGAAACCGGCGGGTCCAGCTATTTGAACGTGGTGGCGGTGGTCCGTCGGCGACCTGCAGCGCCTGTCCGACGCCGGTCGCCGGGCGGGTCGCGGTAGCCCAGGAGTTTGACGGTGTGAGCCACGAGGTCATGTGTCGCCGGATGACAGTTCGTTCGACTGGTCCAACAGCGCGCGCTTCAGCATCGAGGCCTGGATCAAGCGCGGTTCTCCTTGCAGTGTCACCGGCGAGGCCATTATCGGCCGCTACGATGCGTCCAGTCTGTTGGAATGGTCGTTGGGCTGCGCGGGCAGCAATGCCAGGTTCACGCTGATCGACACGAGCGGTGCGGGAACCGGAGCGGACCTGGTCGGCAGCACAGACATCGGGGATGGGGAATGGCACCACCTGGTCGCGGTGCGGGATGCGATAAGCGGGAAGAATTTTCTGTATGTGGACGGTGTCGAGGAGGCGTCGGCCGCGGTGAACTATGCTGGCAATTTCGCTGGCATTACAGGTCTCAACATCGGTTGGCTGGATCAGGGGGGAGCGGATTATCACTTTGCCGGCGCTATCGACGAGGTCGCTATGCACGATCGTGTGTTGTCGGACAGTGGCATACGCCGTCACTATGCGGACGGCGTTGTAGGCTTGCAGCGCGGCTACCAGGGATGCGGGGCACCGGTGCGGATCATGCCGCTGGGTGATTCGATCACCCGGCGCTGGAATCCCGGCTACCGGCCGGGATTGTACTTCGATCTGGTTGGCGCGGGCATGGATGTCGATATGGTGGGCAGCGTGACGGACAGTTGTGCCCCTACGTGCAGTCACGATCCGGATAACGAGGGGCACAGCGGTTTCACGGCAACAGACATTGCCGGCAACGTCGCGACGTGGCTCAATCTGAACCCTCCGGATGTCGTGACGCTGCACATCGGAACCAATGTGGATCCGGGTTTCCCCTACCCCGATGTTACCGCAGGTGGGGGCGATTCTGGATCAGATCAAAACGTACAATCCGGACATTCCTGTGGTGCTGGCGCGCATCATCAACAAGGCCCGCAGCAGCTACGACCCGCAGCTGACCGTTTTCAACCAGAATCTGGAGGCGATGGCGCAGGCGCGTGTTGCCGCGGGTGACAGGATTCTGGTGGTGGATCAGGAGCCGGTGCTTGACTACGGCGCAGCGACAACGGACTTTCCGGTCTTGGATGATCTGCATCCGACGGCCGACGGTTTTGCCAAGATGGTGCCGGTCTGGTTCGAGGGACTCAACCGCTTCATGCCGGCGTGCAACAGTGTAACGCCGCAGGTGATCTCGCAGCCGGTGACCACCGGCTCCAGCGCGGTGGCCTACGTATACGTGGTGAACGCGACGGGTGTACCGGTGCCGAGCTTCAGTTTGACGGCCGCACCTGCGGGGATGACGATCCATCCGGATACGGGACGTATTGACTGGATACCGCCTTCCGCCGGCAGCTACGATGTCAGCGTGCAGGTGTCGAATATTGTCGGCAGCGGTACACAGAGCTTCACGATCGTGGTGAACTGAGAAAATCAATGCCATCTTCCGCAATCCCATATTCTGCTGTGTCGCTGATTTTTGGAATGCTGGTCAAGACGGCGCGGAATTGGGTGGATTACGCCCACGCGACTGGACATCCGCGCTGTTGCGGTTAGCGGCGTCGCCCATCTACCGGTCCCTGTTGACATGCCTGGGGTCAGTATTGGCTTGAGGCAGTGATAAGGCGCGAGGCACCCAGCCGTAAGCTGGCGAGTTTCCCTACCCCCAGAGTCATCTCATCGCGGGTGTGTCCTTCGATTGGTGGACGCACGTGCGGCAGGAACACGGTAGTGACAGATTGGCCAGTCACCTGGGACGACCCAGTTGATTCCAAAGTATATGGGACTCCCTCCGCAGCAAGTTCCCGGAGTCTCACGAAACTGGCGCGACTACAGCAGCGCCGCCAACGCACATAGACGCGCCTCGGTGCGAGCCAAAATCCAGCCATCTGTGCTGACCACACGGCCCGCTAGGAAATCCGCGCGAATCCGCCGTTCGATTAACGGGGCACGCTCCGCTGGGGGCAGGTGGGCGGCGTCGAGTCTGGCGAGGAGGGTCTCGACCTCCGCTTCCTCAGGATGCTCCTGCAGATAGACCCGCCCCACGATGGCCGCGCTGCGCCAGTTGGTGAATACGGCAGAGAGCATGCGCTCCGCCTCCATAGCACGCGGCATAGCCGCGCGTGCCGCGCCAAGTCCGGGCAGCAGCGCGAGCAGTACGATAAACCTGCGCCGCGAAAGATTCGGTGATCCGCTCATGACAGAGTCCTCCGCAGATGTTCGGCGAGTCGCAGCGTCAAGGCCACGATGGGGTAAGCGTGGCGGTGTTCGCGCCGCTGGTTGGGAACACCGACCTGCGGCGATATACAGGTTGTCCATGCCGTGCACCCGGCAATTTGCGTCCACCACGCCCTGCTTGGGATCGGTGTGCATCCGCGTCGTGCCCATGTGGTGGTAGCTTCCGACGATGTCCTCGTCACGATATTCGATGCGCACACGACCGAGTCCCGCACCGCCCAGTTCCGCGCCGAGCAGCTCCAGCGAGCGTTGCAGGTTGGTGCGGTCAAGATCGCTAAGGCGCCAGTCGAGCCGAACTTTGCGCAGCCCCAGTGCATCGGTCTCCGCGGCGAGTGTGACGCGGCTGTCGGGATTAGGGGCCTGCTCCGAGAAAAACGCCAAGCCGCGCACTTCCGGGCGCGGCACCAGCCGGTGGTAGGCGGCAAGCGCGATGCCGTCGAGATCACCGACCACGTTGCCGAGCTCCGCCCACAGTTCCCGCGACAGTTCACCGTGCCGCAATGCACGCAGCACTTGCCGCAACGACTGCATGCCCCGCGATGAGCGATCCAGAGGCATCCCATCGATGCGGGCGTGGAAACCGGTGAAACGGCTGTTCAACAGCTTCAGTTCGCGTTGGGCCGATTGGTGAACGTCAAATAGCCACCGACTTTCGTAGCGTTCATCTCGCGTACGTTGCGATAGAACTGGGTCGGCGTATCGGCAATCCGCCGAGTAGCACGGTTCCGGCGCGATGAATCAGCAGGTGCTCCATGAAATAGCGACCGACAAGGTCATGCTGATTGCCCAGGCCGGCGGGCTGGACGGTATTCGACAGCAGCAGCAACCGCGCGTTCTCGATGCCACCACAGGCCAGTACGAACAATCTGGCCTTGACGCGGAAGGTGTTCCCGGACAGGCAGGCCACGCGCACGGCAGTGGCGTGTGCGGCAGCCTCGGTGGTTTCGATTTGCGTGACATTGGCGTGCAGGCAGGTGCTGACGTTGTCGGCGTTGAGCACCTCATCGCGATACACCGCTCCGAAACGGGTGGGGGGGCTCAGCTGCTCGACGCGGCTTACAACGCGTGGCAGCGGCAGTGGCGCGGCGTCGGGAGCCGTCCAGTCACGGGCCTCGTAGGTGTAGGGTCCGAGCTGGCAGAGCATCTGTGCCTTGCGGTAATGCGTATCCAGCTGGTCCCTGCCGAATGGCCAGCCGCTGTGCGGCACCCAGGCGCGCGGTGTAAGTCGAGTGGGTCGATGGACTCGACGCAGCCGGCCCAATGGTTGGTGGTGCCGCCAAGTAGCGCAGGCGGCATGCCTCCAGCGGGTAGTACGGGTGGCCTACTGTCTCGCCCTGATACAGCTGTTGCGTTGGTGTATCGAGCTCCAGCCCGCCGCTTTCCAGCAGGCATACGCGCAGCGGCGTTCCGACCAGCTCCAGCGCCAAAGTAATGCCAGCGGCGCCAGCGCCGATGATGCATACATCGGTTTCCATTACGGTGTCCCGCTGGTACGGTGCGCGCGTCGATTAACATGGTGGTCCTTTCGCGTGTCGCTGCCGTGATCTGCGTATCGAGCGCTTCGGTCGATGTGCCGCGAATATGCATGCGGTACTACACTTCGCTATTGAGCAACAGCCACAGCCGGTTGCCATGGTCAGCCTTACAGGATGCTGCGTTCCCATTTTACTTATTCGCCACGCGCATCAATGCAGAGAGCATGTCATGGGCGGTCTTCTCCCAGCTGAAATCACCTGATCTGCGCAGGCTTTTTTCCCGTAGTTCCTGGCGCAGTGTCTGGGTGGTGAGCGCCGCCAGCATCTTTTCGGCGAAGTCGGCGGCGTCATAGGGATCTGCGAACAACGCCGCGCCGCTGCCGACGTCGGCGCTGCCCCCGCTGTGGGCCACCACCATCGGGCAGCCACACGCCATAGCTTGGAGCAGGGTCCCCGGACAGCCCTCGTAATACGCCGGATTCACGAACAACTCGGCAAGGTTGTAGAGCTTCGGCATCTTGCAGTAGGGTACGAAGTCAATGACTGCTACCCGATCGAGATTCACATCCGGACCCTCGGTGTGAAACAGATAGTCGCGCACGCGGCGTCCAGCGAACACCAGCTCGTGAGGTACGCTATCACGGATACGCGCGAAGGCGCGGAACGTCGTCTCGGGATTCTTGCCACCGTAGAACGAGGTCGAACCCTCCAGCCCCGGATGATCGACGCGCGTTACCGAAAGTATGTAGCGCGCGGGAAGCTGATGTTCGCGCCGGAACGCTTCCAACGCCTCGGCGTCGTCGAGAGTCCGAAAGTGGCGATCCGCAGCGGCGTAGGCCAGTGTGGTATTGGCGAGTGGAAGACCTAACACCTTGCGGTTTTCCTCCAGAATGAAGTTGGACATCGGGAATAAATGCGCGGCCTTGTGGATGTAGCGTAGCAGCATCAGCTTCTGGTACAGCACGTCAAGCTTCTCGTAGTGCTGCGGCCACGTCCTCCACGCACGCCGGGCTCCTGGCTTCCCATGCCGACCGTCGGGCAGTGGCTTATCAGCGGCACGCTGAACTTGGGATTTAAAATGACGTCCGCCGCTTCCTTCCAGGCACGATACGGTACCGCGACCTGGTCCCAAAGGAACTTGTGGGGCGCGTCCACCAGCACCTCCCGAACGTTGGGGTGGGACGCGAAGCGGCCCAACCACTTCGGAGTGCGGTACAGCAACAGGTAACTGACCTCGGAATCGAGTGGCACCATGTTGCCGACCAGGGCTTCGGTATAGGCGCGGAATCCGCTGTCCTGGTCCATTGCGCGCATCATAATTGCAATTTTCATGTTCGATCATTCCAAAAAAGCGGCAAACCACGGAGCGTTCCGAGCGGAGAGAACGTGTTATGCAATTCGGTCCTGTCGCTCAGAGCGCTGGTCCAACGGTCCCGGGCGGAGGCTGCCGCTGCCCAGAACATGAGCAGCCCACCATGGCAGCCAGGCCACGATCTGCAGAATGCGTCCGATCAGCGCAATGGCCACCATGGCTCGGCGGGCGACACGCCAGCGAGCGCCATCAACATCATGAATACCCCGTCGTAGACCCCAAGACCGTCGATCGAAACCGGGACGCGCGCAATCAGAAGCGCCAGCGGTACCGCCCCGGCCACGAACAGCAGTCCCACGTCAATGCCCATACCCAAGGCGATCAGCCAAGAATGCAGAATCGGTAGCAACTGTTCGCCGAAGCTTAGACTGAAGAACACGGCCATTCCCATCTGCTGTCCACGGTAGGCACGGTAGGTCTCGTGGAAGCGCCGCAACCGTATCATCACGCCTGATTCGCGAAAGCGCACTAACAGGCGATCGTGGATAAGTAGGTAGGCGCGCTGGCTGAATGACGCGCTGAATGCAGTTAACGCGCCGGTCAACAGTGCCAGCGCTATCCACCACAGCGGCGCGAAATGTTCCTCAAGGGCGCCGAGCCACGACAGCAGCGTGAGACTGCACAGTGCCAACACCAGCGCGGACAGAAATCCCAGCATGCGCTCGATGATGATGGACGCGGCGACCTCACCCAGGGGTAGGCCGATCCGCGCGGCGCTTACCGCGCGGATCGCGTCGGCTCCCACTGTAGCCGGCAGGAACGTGCCCCAGATCATCGCTGCGCAATACATCTGTACCCCTCGCCACAACGGCAGGTGCAGTCGCCGCAGGCGGAGCAGCAAGCCCCACTTGTAGGTCATGAGTATCCGGTCCAGCGTCATAACCCCAATCACCAGGACGATAGACAGCGGTTCCATCCGCCGCATGGCGGCGACGACCTCTCCCAAACGCCCACTTGCCAGACGATCAGTGCAACGAATGTCAGTGTCAGTAGGACTCAGACTGTGTGAATATGATGATCGCAATGATTTTCCTTGCTACTTGTTGCCCCAAGAGCCATTCCTCGCTTCCGATAAAAATGCACCAAGAGTGTCGCGCTCTTCCGTAAGTGCAGCGGAACATCCTAGTCAGCCCTTGCATCTTCAGCTTTGCTCGACAGTCAATTCCTCTTGCACAGGTGACTCCTGCGGCGCAAGAACGCCCCCGGGACTTGACGCCATTAAAGGCTTGGCCGCTTCCTCCGCCAAGCCCGGGGGTACCGCCTGACGCACAACTTCGACTTCGCCCTTGCATGTTTCGTCAAGAATGTTTTTCGCGCTATCGATTACGTGCGACTGCTCGTCATCAGACAGATTATAATAGAGTGGAAAACGCACGAGGCACTGGGCCATGCGCTCGCAGCCGGGGAGAAATTTCGGATCGCCGTCGTAGAACGAACGGCCGAAAGGCGAGGTGTGCAGTGGCACGTAGTGGAAGGGACAGACGATCTCTTTTTCCTTCATGCGCGCGATGAAATCGGCGCGCTCCTTCGGCGTTTGGAAAATCGCCGCAAACATATGATAGTTCCGCGTATTGTACGCCGGTGTGCCGAGGATACGGATTCCGCGCCTGTCGAATGTACTTTTGAGTTCGTTCGCGTAGCGCTCGCAGATCGCGCGGCGCCGCGCCTGGATTTTTTCGAACGCTTCGAGCTGCGGCAGCAAATACGCAGCATTGAGTTCCGAGAGGACATAGCTCGATCCATGTCCACCCAAGTATATTTGTCAACAAGGCCTTGAAAAAAGGCTCTGCGGTTTGTGCCTTTCTCGCGGAGGATTTCGGCCCGCGCTACAAAACTTTCGTCGCCGCAGATAAGCGCGCCGCCTTCGCCGGAACTCACGTTTTTGGTCTCGTGGAAACTGTAGCAGCCGATCGCGCCGATCGCTCCGAGCGGCCGGCCTTTGTACAGCGCGCCCAAGGCTTGCGCCGCATCTTCCACCAGCGGGATTTGTTTCAGCTCACAGATTTTCAGGATGGCATCGAGATCCGCCGAGGCGCCGGCGTAGTGCACGGCCATCACCGCTATCGTGCGCGGCGAGAGCAGGCGCTCCACTTCAGCGGGGAGAATATTGCCGAATTCGTCATTGTCGGCGAAGCGCAGGCGAGCGCCGCGTAGAGCGAAAGCGTTCGCCGTCGAGGAAAAAGTATAGCTCGGCAGGATAATTTCATCGCCCGGTTCGATGTTCAGGAGCAGGCCAATCATTTCCAGTGCATCCGATCCGGAACTGGTCAAGACTACCGGTTTGTCTGCGATTCTCGCCAGGATCGCTTCGCATTTTCTCCCGAAGACGCCGTTGCCGGAGGTGTTGCCGGATTCCAGCGCAGCGCGGATCGAGTCCAGGTGATTTTCTAACAGTACGCTTTTATTGAATGGGACCTTCATCACGCTCTCCAGCAGATGCCCTAGCTGCACGGGGCAGCACACCGCGGCCGGAGTTCTTCGGATATCCCCCATATAACAAATTTCCACGGCCGGCGCGTCTGCCGGCGCGGAAACCAA
>CAVOGN010000002.1:0-1312550 GCA_963695455.1 uncultured Gammaproteobacteria bacterium
AACCCTGATACTGAACCTTTTGGCCACCTCTAGCCTCAGCCTGGTGCTGCTGGTTGGCGCTGGCTGCAAATCCATCGACCCCTCCACCATCAAGCTTGATCGGATGCATTACTCAACCGCAGTGACTGATTCCCGGAAGGAGCAATTGCTGCTGAACATCGTGAAGCCGAGTACCAGTGTCCCGCCGGACCCTGAAGCCGCGTGGATTTCTGGCGTGTCGGGAATGTCTTGTTGTGGATACATCCCGGACCTTTCGACATATCACTCGCAGGCTCTATGCAAGGCTAATCGTCGTTAGACGCGAATCATCGATCCCCATCCAACCCTGCCCCGCTGCCCCTCCCACAGCAGCGGTGTCCCCGCCGCCGGGTCAAACAGCCTCACCTCCGGTGCCAGCGTCTCGTCCAGGATGGCGGCGACGATGCCGGGAGCAAGTGACCATGCGGCTCACGTAGCTGTCGTCGACGCTTTCAAGGCCAGCTATCTTCTTCATTGGTCTCTGACCTCACCGGACTCGATCATTGCCAGCCAGCGGTGCCTAGGACGCTGTGTCAAGAGGTATTCATCTGGGCAAGTTCGGCAAAACTCCGCCTCATGCCCCTACCCTATCAACTCACGATTTATTACATATTGATGAAATTGGGGTTTCTATGCCGTCGTTCGGGTCGATCGACTGGTTAACTACTATTTCGTCGCTTCCCGCGAGCTGCGTTGCTGTCCCAAATCCGTGCCGGTAAGGCACAGCGCGAAGCACGGTACTCGGCGTGCGGGCACACGCTGCAACCGCAGGCGCACGCTGGCGGACCTTTAGGGACACGGCGATTTCGACCTGCGACTTCGATACGGCTCGCCCATGTAGCGAACGCTACACCGTACCAGGCGCGGGGCGTCCTGGACCAAAATGGCCGCTATCGCGGCCCTGGGGGATTATGAGATGAGTTCTCGATTTTACTGAATTATTAACAGCGTGTTGAGCCTTGATCAGGAGCGACGCCAGCGGGTGCCGGCGGCGCCGTCCTCCAGCATCACACCCAGCGCGGTGAGTTCGTCCCGCAGCCGGTCTGCCTCCGCCCAATTCCGGTTGGCCCGTGCGGCGTCGCGTTGCGCCACCAGGGCGTCGATTTCATCATCGGTCGGGCCGTGCTGAGCGGCACCGTGCTGGCCCCGCAGGTACGATTCCGGGTCAGCCTGCAACAGACCCAGCCGGCCACCCAGGGTTCTCAACGCGCCGGCCAGCCGAGTGGCAAGCTCGGCCTGCTGGTGTTCGCGCGCCCGGTTGATATCGCGGGTCAGCTCAAACAACACAGCCAGGGCTTCCGGCGTGTTGAAATCGTCGTCCATGGCCGCCCGGAATCGGGCATCGAGCTCCGGCTGCGGATCGACGCCTGGCGCAGCGCCTGCATCGCGCAATGCCGTGTACAGGCGCTGCAAGGCGCCGCGCGCCTTGTCCAGATTGTCGTCGCTGTAATTCAGCGGGCTGCGGTAGTGACTGGACAGAATGAAATAGCGGACCTCCTCGGGCTGATAGCGCTGCAGGATCTCACGCACCGTAAAGAAATTGCCCAGTGACTTGGACATTTTTTCTTCGTCGACCTGAACGAAACCATTATGAATCCAGTAGTTAACGAAATGTTCGCCGGTCGCCCCCTCGGACTGGGCGATTTCGTTTTCGTGGTGCGGAAACTGCAGATCCATGCCGCCGCCATGAATGTCGAAGTGCGCACCCAGACATTCAGTCGACATCGCCGAGCATTCGATATGCCAGCCAGGGCGGCCATCGCCCCACGGCGACGGCCAGCTGGGTTCGCCGGGTTTCGCCGCCTTCCACAGCACGAAATCGAGTGGATCGCGTTTCGCCTCTTCCACATCGACCCGCGCACCGGAGCGCAGGTCCTCAAGACGTTTGCCGGACAGCTGACCATAACCCTCGAAGCGGCTGACCGAATAAAAGATATCGCCGTTATCGCCCTGGTAGGCATAGCCCTTGTCGACCAGCTTCTGGATCATGGCCAGGATATCGGGCATCGATTCGGTGGCACGCGGTTCCAGGTCGGGTCGCAACACCCCGAGGGCATCGGCGTCCTCGTGCATCGCCGCAATGAAACGGTCGGTGAGCTGCGCCATGCTTTCGCCCCGCTCGCTGGCACGCGCAATGATCTTGTCGTCGATATCGGTGATGTTGCGCACGTAAGTCACGTCGTAGCCGCAGCTGCGCAGGTGCCTGACAATGACATCGAACACTACCAGCACCCGCGCGTGCCCGAGATGGCAGAAGTCATAGACAGTCATGCCGCACACGTACATGCGCACTCTGCCGGGTTCAATCGGCTCGAACTCCTGTTTGGTGCGGGTCAGACTGTTATAGACTTTCAGCATCGGGATTCGCTCCACTGGTGGTACGGTTCAGAGCATCCTGCAGGCGGCTTCGGCAGCGCGCGGGCCCCAGCCATTCCCACACCCGCTGCATTTCCGGGCCGTGGGTCACGCCGGTAAGCGCAACCCGCAGCGGCATGAACAAGGCGCGGCCTTTCACGCCCGCGGCTTTGCCAACCGCACCGGCAAAACTGCGAAAATCGCCGGCACCCTGGAGAGCCGCCAACGCCTGCTGGAAAAACGCACGGCCGGCTGCATTCAGCACCTGTTGCGCTTCCGCGTCCGGTTCCAGATCATCACCGGCGAGCCGCCGCACCCAGGCGGCTGCATCCGCGGGCATGACCACGTTATCACGCAACACTGCGAACATTGCACTCAGGTCCGCATCGTCGGGCACCGCTGGCAACTCGCGGTATTCAGGCGACAGCTTGAACCAGTCTATCAGCTGCGCCAGTGTGGCCGCGGCGACCGCCTCCTTCTGCCAGTGGTTCAACTGTTGTTCGTCAAAGCGCGCTGGCGCCCTGCCGAGACGCTGCAGCGAGAAAGCTGCCGCCAGCTGACCGAGATCACACAGGGCATCGGTTTCATAGCTGTGTCCCAGGCGCGCCAGGTAGTTAAGCAATGCAGCAGGCAGATAACCCTGCTCGCGCAGCTCGCGCACGCTGCGGCTGCCATGCCGCTTCGACAGTGGCGCGCCGTCGGCTCCCACCAGCAGCGAAACATGCCCATACGCCGGCGCCTGCAATCCGAGCGCCTTGAGTATTAACAGCTGCCGCGGCGTGTTGGTCAGGTGATCCTCGCCCCGCAACACGTGCGTCACGCCCATCAGCGCATCGTCGATCGCGTTGGTGAAAAAGAATGCCGCGCTGCCATCACTGCGCCGAATGATAAAGTCGCCGATTTCGTCACTCTGGAAACGCTGCCCGCCGCGCACCAGGTCATCAAACTCGATTGCCTCGCCGACCGGCACGCGGAACCGCACCGTGGGTTGCATACCGGCGTCCAGCCGGCGCTGTACTTCGGCTGCGGAAAGGTTTGCGCAGGTGCCCGGATAACGCGGCGGCTGGCCGGCGATACGCTGTGCCCGACGCGCCCTGGCCAGCTGATCGCCGCTGCAGAAGCACGGATAACTGCCCCCGTTCGCCGCCAGCTTATCGTAGTAACGACGGTAGATGTCCAGGCGCTGTGCCTGGTAGTAGGGCCCGTCGGCACCACCCGTTTCGGGGCCCTCCTGCCACTGCAGACCGAGCCAACGCAGGTCGCGCAGCAGCGCCTCGACATGCTCTATCCTGCTGCGTTCGATATCCGTATCCTCGATGCGCAGCAGAAACACACCCTGCTGACCCACAGCGAGCAAGGCGTTGAACAGTGCAGTGCGCAGGTTGCCGAGGTGAATTTCCCCGCTCGGGCTTGGCGCAAACCGCGTTTTGATATTGCAACCGGACATGACTCAGGCTCGTCGGACCACGACGGCGCGCATGGTAACAAAAATTGGTGAGCGGCGTTGAACCCGTTATCATAGCCGCTGCTGAACAGGAGCACGAAGATATGAAATTCTTTGAAAAGATCATGTTAGGCGCTTTAATCTGCTTCATGCCGTGGTTCGCAGGAGCAGCCGAACAAACCGCAACGGGAGATTCCACCGTGACTGTGCAGATGCAGACCAACAAAGGCACCATCGTTCTGGAGCTCGACGCTGAGAAGGCGCCGGGGACCGTGGCCAACTTCGTCGAATATGCCAAAGCCGGTTTCTATGACGGCACCATCTTTCACCGGGTTATTCCCGGGTTCATGATTCAGGGTGGCGGCTTCGAACCCGGCATGGACCAGAAGAAGACCCGCGAACCGATTCAGAACGAGGCCGATAATGGTCTGAAGAACGACCTCGGCACCATCGCCATGGCACGCACGCCGAATCCACACTCGGCAACCGCGCAATTCTTCATCAATGTGAAAGACAACGGCTTTCTGAACCACACGGCGCCGACGTCCCAGGGCTGGGGATACTGCGTATTCGGCAAGGTCGTCGAGGGTCTGGATGTGGTCCAGGATATCGAGAAGGTGTCCACCACATCCCGTGGCGGTCATCAGGACGTCCCGGTCGAGGATGTCGTGATCGAAAAAGTCACGGTTCAGGACTGAACGGAACGCCCCCGCGTCAGCGGGGGTTTGGCCCGCCCGTGACGACGCTGGTTATATCCGACCTGCACCTGCACCCGTCCCGACCCGCAATTCTCGCCTGCTTCCTCGGCTTTCTCGAACAGCAGCAAGGCCAGGCGGAAGCCATTTACATTCTCGGCGACCTGTTTGAGGCCTGGATCGGTGATGATGATCCGGAGCCGGTCTATGCGCCGGTGCGCGCCGGACTGTACCGCTGTGTCAGCGCTGGAACACCGGTCTATGTCATGCGTGGCAACCGGGACTTCCTGATCGGTGAGCGCTTTGGCAGTGAGACCGGATGCCGCATCATCGACGACCCCTGCCGGATCGAACTCTACGGTGTGCCGACCCTGCTGATGCACGGTGACTCCCTGTGTACCGATGACCGCGACTACCAGGCGCTGCGACAGCGGTTGCGAGATCCGCACTGGCAGCGTCAGGTGCTGGCGCTAACAGTGGAGGAGCGCCGCGAACTGGCGACACAGGCGCGCGAACTCAGTACGCTCAGCAAGCGCGGCAAGGAGCGGCGCATCATGGACGTGAACCCGGATGAAGTCCTGCGCATCATGCGTGCACAGGGCGTCGACCTGCTGATCCACGGCCATACCCACCGCCCGGCGGCACACCGGGTGCAGCTTGACGGGCGGCAGGTCACGCGGATCGATCTGGGCGACTGGTACAGCGCCGGCCGGGCGCTGGTGATCGACGCGGATGGCTGGCGCTGGCTGGAACTGAACGGCTACGGATCTGGCCGGTCGGCGCCCGCAGCGGAGCCTCCGGTCTGAACCTTGTAGACACGCCAGTCGTCGGGCACAACGAACAGCGTGTCGGCCAGCGGTACATTGCGTTCGTATTCGAGCAATTCGCGGCGGGTACCTTCGCCAGCCCACTCGAGGAGCGGAAGCCCGGCGCCGAGGTGGAAATCGCCCGCGTACACGTCACGCCCCAGAACACAGGGCGTCTGAAACTCGACCGGCATGTTGCTCAGCGTTCTGGCCTGTTGTACCGCCAGCACCTGGGCGAATTCCTGGAATGCCGCGCGCGCGTCGTCCAGCAAACCGGGCACCACAACCGCCGACTGACAGACGTCGCCATCCGCGCTCAATACCACGGTGAGCGGCTGCCTGCCCTCGAGCTTCGGCGCCTGCGCGTCAACGGTTTCCTGCACATCGAGGGACAGCGTCGCGGGCGCCTTGGGGGCCGCGCCTTTACCGTCGATAACGAGTACGCTGGCGGTTTCCGGAACGACGTTATAGATCTGCCGCTGCGCACGATCGAGCAGCACGAAGTCGTCGCCGTCGTTGCCGTCGTCGGAGCGCAGGAACTCGGCAGTGATCAGGTAGCGCACCCGGTACGGTTCGCTACCCGCCTCCTGCTCGAGATACCACAGCACCGTACCGTTGACCGCAGTCGCCGGCGCACCCGCACACAGCGCCAGCAACCCGAGCAGTCCCGCAACCAGACGCTCAATCTTGGTATGTTCGGCCCATCGCATCAGTCTGCCTCCGTGTGGCGCGCCGCCATGTCCTCCAGACACGCCATTTCGTTACGGCTGAAACCTGCCTGCTGCCGCGCCTGGTAATGGAACGGTGGTTTCACCTGACCTTTCATGTACTGCTCCAGAAGCCGCGCGAAGGTCGCCTCCGGGGCCAGACCGCG
Organism: uncultured Gammaproteobacteria bacterium; assembly: GCA_963695455.1. Taxonomy (GTDB): domain Bacteria; phylum Pseudomonadota; class Gammaproteobacteria; order DSM-19610; family DSM-19610; genus Thiogranum. The sequence goes on from CAVOGN010000002.1 coordinate 6,193, forward strand.
GATCTCGCACAAGTAGCGAAACCAGCGCGTGCCGATCTCGACATGCCCGATTTCGTCGCGCAGTATAACTTTCAGAATGGCCACCGAAGCGTCATCACCGGCTCTTTCCAGACGCTGCATGATTCCGGGCGTCACGTCCAGACCACGCGCCTCCAGCACGCGGGGCACCAGTGCCATCCTCACCAGCGGGTCATGGGCCGTCTTGCAGGCCGTTTCCCACAGCCCATCGTGGGCGTCCAGCGCGCCGTAGGACGAACCCAGCGCCCGCAGCCGCTCCGACAGCAGGCGGTGGTGGTGGGCCTCCTCTGCGGCCACACGCGCCCAGTCAGTATAGAACGCTTGCGGCATGCCGCGGAATCGATAGACGGCGTCCCAGGCCAGATTGATGGCGTTGAACTCGATGTGCGCGAGCGCGTGCAGCAGGGAGACACGCCCCTCCAGCGACCCGGGGCGGCGGCGTGGCAAGTCGCGTGGCGCCACCAGCCTGGGCCGGTCCGGACGGCCCGGCGCGGTGATTGCGGTGGGCGCATGCGGCGAATCGAAACCCAGTGTGCCGGACTGCAGGGCAGCATAGACACGATCCGTCAAGGCACACTTGACCGACGGGTCTGCGCACTCGATACACTGCTGCGCGGCCGCAAACAGGTTAGCTGTGGTCAGTCGTAGAAGCGGCTCGCACATAGGTTATTCCCAGGGGCTCACCCGCCCTTCCACGCGATCACCAGATCGCGCACATTGGTCCCGGTCGGCCCGGTTGAAATCAGGTCTCCGCTGGCTTCCAGGAAGGCGCCCGAATCCGCCCGCCGCAGCTGTTCGCCAGCATCCAGACCACTTAACTCGCCGCGGCGCAGCGTTCCGCCATCGACCAGAGCACCAGCATCCTCGGTGGGGCCGTCACTGCCATCCGTTCCGATCGCCAGCAGACATACCCCAGTATGTCCCGCCAACACGCCGGCTGCGGCCAGCGCCAGATGCTGGTTTCGACCCCCGCGGCCCGGCGCGTCGGGCAATGTCACGGTGGTCTCCCCACCCCAGATGTGAATTCCCGCGGGCAGTTCATCCAGCAGCCGGCGCGCCAGTTGCGTACCGGTGCTGGCCGCATCGCCATCCAGCTCGGCGGGGTGTACATGCGCCACCAGCCCCTCGCGCCGCACCCGCCGCGCGGCGGCCTCACAAGCGGTTTGCAGATTCGCCAGCACCCGGTGTGGGGGTGCAGTCCGGGCGACAGGCTCGGTTTCCGGCAACCGTTCCAGAATCCGGGTCAACCAGTCGGGAACGGCGGCCGGCATCACCTGCGGCGCCGGACCAGGATACAGCAGCCCCGAGCCGATCACCGCCGGATTGTCACCGGCGACGTCCGAAAGCAGCCACACTTCCAGTTGCCGGCGACCCGCGACGCGCAGCAGGTTGCCCCCTTTGATCAGAGAAACCCGGCGCCGGATGGCGTTGACCTGATCGATAGCCATACCACTGGCCAGCAGCCAGGTGTTGATTCTCACCAGATCGTCCAGGTCGACCCCTGGCGCGGGCGCTTCGACCAGACTCGATGCCCCGCCGGAGATCAGGAACAATATCCGCCTGTCAGCGGGCGCTGCGCCCAGCCACTCGAGCAGCCTGGCCCCAGCCAGCAGGCTGGCGGCGGTGGGCACAGGATGACCGGCTTCCAGTATTTCGACGCCCCGGTAATGCGCCAGTTCCGGCAGTACATGGCCTGTCTTGGTGATCACCAGAGCGCGCTGAAGCCTTTCGCCCAGCGCCCTGCAGGCCCCCGCTCCCATGGCCGCAGCAGCCTTGCCGATGGCCACGACATCCAGTGGCGCAGCGATGGACCTGCGCCCCAGAGCCTGCTCCACCAGTCGATCACCGCGCACGGACTCGATCGCGAAACGCGCCACATCCAGCAAAAGCTCTCTATATTTAGATTCCATTTATCAGATAGATATAGCTTATTATTAAAGTATTAACTGATATTCAGTCTTGCGCGCTTTTGACAGCCCGACGTACCGGGCGCATGCTGCAATTGTCGCAATCTGGGGACTCCGTCATGCGCCAACAACACGTCCTCGAAATATACGAACCCTACGAGTACGCCGGGCCCAATCCCTTGAACGTCGAGGGTGTTGCCGTGTTACCGGGTCCGTCGCGGGAAAACTATTACCTGTTGCAGCTCGAGAATCCGTTGCAGTTCGAGCAGGAACTCGTCGAACAGGTGCTGGTGGTACCGCGTTACAACGGTGACAAAATCGATCGCGCGGTATCCGATGCCTGCACTGTGAACATCGCGCGGGTGCCGGGCGGCGCCAGTCTGGACGGCAGGACACGGCTCACTTTCGAGGATTTCCTGCGCTGGGGCGTAGGCAAAATCAGCCCCTGCCCGGGACACTAGTCGGCCCCGTTACCGATCTTCGTGCATTCAGCGGACCAGGCGAATGGATCCGCTGGCCTGCACCGTTACGCGACTGGTGCCACTCTCCATGGCGGGCGGCGTAACCGCCGCCCGGCTTGCCATGGCCATCGCCTCGGCGCGCACTGGAACCGGGTGGTCACGCTCGCCGGTCTGAACCGCGACCTCGACCAGCTGGTAGCTCTTGGCGCCCAGCGCCCCGGCAATCAGCCTGGCGCGCTGCTGAAAATCCGCCAGCACCTGTTCGACCAGCCCGACTTCCACTTCCTTGCGCCGCTCCTCGGAAACCGAAAATCGCAGCGACTGCACCTGTAGCCGCTCCTGCAGCTGCCCGGTCAGCTGGCTCAAGCGGTCAACGTCGCCCGATTCGAGATACAGTTCCTGACGCGCACGCCAGCGCACAATTTTTCGCTCATCGTAGACGGGATAGGTCTGGTAGCCGCCGGTTCTGACCGTGACCTGCTTATCGGCGCGCGCCCGCTCCAGCGCCCAGCCCATGGACTGGTTGACGGTGTCGGCAAGCTGCGCCGGATCCCGGTCCTCCGCGTCGACCGTCAGCAGTGCAACCACACGGTCGTTGTCGACGTCACGGCTTACCCCGACCTGAAAACTGACCTGGTCGGTAATTTGCTCCTTGTCGGCCACAGCCATACCCGGCAGCAGCACGACCAGACAGCACGCCAGCAGCATGCGCAGTTTCTCTTGCATGACCATGATATTTCCTCCTAGCCCAGACCGCGCCCCAGATCCGCAATCAGATCCTCGATATTCTCCAACCCCACCGCGACCCGTATCAGCCCCTCGGAGATACCCGCCTCGTCACGCTGCTCCGGTGTGAGCCGCCCGTGCGTGGTGGTAGCCGGATGTGTAATGGTCGTTTTAGTATCGCCCAGGTTGGCCGTGATGGAGCAGATCTGAGTTGCATCGATCAGCTTCCAGGCCGCGTCCCGCCCACCGGCGACTTCGAATGCCACAATACCGCCGAAACCACTCTGCTGCCGTGCCGCCAGTTCGTGCTGCGGATGCGAAGGCAGGCCCGGATAGAACACCCTGGCGACCGCGGATTGCTGCTGCAGCCACAGCGCCAGCTTGTGCGCCGATGCGCAATGCGCCTGCATGCGTATGGAGAGTGTCTCCAGACCCTTCAGAAACACCCAGGCATTGAAGGCGCTCATGGTCGGCCCGCAGGTACGCAGAAAGCCGTACACCTCCTGGCCCACCAGGGCCGCAGAACCGACCACAGCCCCGCCGACGCAGCGACCCTGGCCATCCAGGTACTTGGTGGCAGAATGAATCACGATGTCGGCGCCAAGCCGCAACGGCTGCTGCAGCGCCGGGGTACAGAAACAATTGTCCACCACGAGAACACAATCGCGGGCGTGCGCCAGCTTCGCCAGTGCCGCGATATCCGCAACCTCGGTGAGCGGGTTGGACGGCGTCTCCAGAAACAGCAGGCGGGTGTCGGGCCGAATCGCAGCCTCCCACGCCTGCAGATCGTGCAAGGCCACGAAACTGGTTTCGATGCCGAATTTCTGCAGGTAGTTGGTGAACAGCAGCGTGGTGCTGCCGAAAATGCTGCGCGACGAGACAATATGATCCCCCGCCTTCAGCAGGCCCGCGCAACAGGCATAGATGGCGGACATACCCGATGCCGTGGCGACACAGCATTCACCGCCCTCCAGGGCGGCAAGACGCTCCTCGAAGGTGCGCACCGTGGGATTCGTGAAACGGGAGTAGATGTTGCCCGGCTGTTCACCGGAGAAACGGGCAGCCGCGGCCGCGGCGCTCTCGAACACGTAACTGGAGGTCGGAAATATCGGTTCGGCGTGTTCCGATTCAGCGGTCCGGTGCTGCCCGGCACGCACGGCCAGCGTTTCGAACCCCAATGATTGTTCCTGTTTATCGGGCATGCGCCCTCCCCGAAGCTGCTATTACCCTGCCGGCATAAGAGTACCCGCAGGTGCGCGGCGACGCGCACCGCCGGCCTCGTCTGCAGTGCGAGCGCTGACCCGACCCCTGGCGGTCAGGCACTGTTGTAGAGGTCGATAACTGCCCGGTCCGTGGTGCGCCGTTGTTCCTTGGCGGAATCGCTGCGCGAGCGCTCCAGCCGTTCCAGATAATCTACCGTCACACCGCCCGACACATATTCTCCGGTGAACACCGAGCAATCGAAGCTGGTGATCGACCGGTTGCCGCGGCGTACCGCTTCGATCAGATCATCGAGATCCTGGAATACCAGCCAGTCCGCACCGATTTCGCTGGCGATCTCTTCCACGCTGCGACCGTGCGCAATCAGCTCGCCCTTGGTCGGCATGTCGATACCGTATACGTTCGGGTACCGGACCGGAGGTGCCGCGGAGGCGAAATAGACCTTTCGGGCGCCGGCATCGCGCGCCATCTGGATAATCTGTTCCGAGGTAGTGCCGCGCACAATGGAGTCGTCAACCAGCATAACGGTCTTGTCGCGGAATTCCAGATCGATGGCATTCAGCTTCTGGCGCACCGATTTCTTGCGCTGCTGCTGGCCCGGCATAATGAAGGTGCGCCCGATATAGCGGTTCTTTATGAACCCCTCGCGGTATTTCACGCCCAGATTATTGGCCAGCTGTACCGCCGCGGTGCGACTGGTATCGGGAATCGGAATCACTACGTCGATGTCGTGATCGGGCCGTTCCCGCCGGATCTTTTCGGCCAGCTTCTCGCCCATACGCAGCCGCGCCTTGTAAACCGAAACGTTGTCCATGATGGAATCGGGCCGGGCCAGGTAGACGTGCTCGAAAATGCACGGCGAGCAGTGCGGATTGTCATCGCACTGGCGCGTCACCAGGGCGCCGTCCCGGCTCATGAACACCGCTTCGCCGGGGCGCACATCACGGATCAGATCGAATCCGAGCAAATCGAGCGCGACGCTCTCCGAGGCTGCCATGAATTCCGGCCCCTTGTCGGTATCCCTGCGTCCATAAACCAGGGGGCGGATACCGTGTGGGTCCCGGAACGCCACGATTCCATAGCCCGTTATCATCGCCACCGCAGCATAGGCACCGTGGCAACGCTTGTGCACACCCGCCACCGCGGCAAACACGTCGTCGACATCGACCTGCAGTTTGCCGCGCAACTGCAGCTCGTGGGCAAAGACATTCAGGAGCACTTCGGAATCCGAGTCGGTGTTGATATGCCGCAGATCCTCGCGGAACAGGTTTTCCTTCAACTCCTCGGCATTGATCAGATTGCCGTTATGGGCCAGCGTGATACCGTAGGGAGAATTGACGTAGAACGGCTGCGCCTCGGCCGAGCTCTCGCAGCCCGCCGTCGGATAGCGCACATGGCCAATTCCCATGGTGCCGCGCAGGCGCAGCATGTGACGGGTATGGAACACGTCGCGCACCAGGCCATTGCTCTTGCGCAGGTACAGCTGACTGCCGTCGCAGGTCATGATGCCGGCGGCATCCTGGCCGCGGTGCTGAAGAACGGTCAACGCATCGTAGATCGATTGATTGACCGGATCATTGGAAACAATACCGACAATGCCGCACACAGCTTTACCCTTCGCGCACTAGTAATGAATATTCCCGGCAACATCAGGCGGCAGAAAACTGCGCAGCCATAACGCCAGGTCCTGGAAATGACGAAGCAACACGGATTCGCTCCACCAGGGGTCCTGAGGTAAGGTCGTAAGTCCCGCCAGCAACACCAGCACCGCCACGATAACCATCCCTCGCGCTATACCGAACACCATGCCCAGGGCCCGATCGGTAGCCGTCAATCCCGTTCTTGCAACCAGCTGCCCGGCGAGCAGATTAACCAGTCCTCCCAGCACCACCGTGCTGACAAACAGAATCGTAAAAGCGACCACGTCACTGATAGACGGCGTATCGATCCAGCGCGCCAGCCAGCCGCCCAGTCGCTCGAAGAACAGTATTGCCACCCACAGCGCGATGATCCAGCTGGCCAGTGACAACGCTTCTCTGACGAATCCCCGCCACAGGCTGAGCAGTGCGGAAATCGTTATGATCGCCAGCAGGAAATAATCTACCCAGATCACCCGAAAAACTCGTGTCGCCCTGCGGCATCCGTCCTGGCGGGGAAATTCATCCCGCTATTTTACTCGAAGCATTGCGCGGATGGCGACCGGAAATTAGGTCCGGCTTCCAAAAGAGCACCGCTCACCATGCGGCGTGCAGTCCATGCATAGCAATGCTGGCAGCGCGCCGAATCTGCAAACCGGCGCGCGGCTGGCGCTGCGCCGCCAGCCGCCTCCCGGTCCTTTTACGGATAGGACAGCACGCGTCCGCTGAGCTTGAACTTGTCTGCCAGCTGATTGCGCTTCTGCTCCGCCTCGTCACGCTCCAGAAACGGCCCCACGCGCACCCGGTAATGGGTCTTGCCACTGACCCGCACCTTCTCGACCTGGGTGGTGAATCCCCCCTGGCGCAACTTGTCGCGCAACCCGACGGCATTTGATTCATTGGAGAAGCTGCCTACCTGCACCACCCAGCTGCCCAGCGGCCCCGCTGCGGGTTCGGCGACAGGCACCTGCGGCGCAGGCGGTTGCTCGGGCGCCGCAGGTTCTGCAGCGGCCGTCGGTTGTACGCTCGATTCTGCGGCGGCCGGGCCAGCCTGGACTTCGGCCTCAGGTTCGGACTCGGGTTCAGGTTCGAACTCGGGTGCGGGCAGCAGCTCCGGTTCGGATTGCAGTTCGGAATCGGGTTCAGCATCGGCGGCCAGCACCGATGTGTCCGGGCTCACCGGCAGAGTATCCATGGTCGGGAACGCATCCAGCGGCCGGCTGGGCGCCGGATCCACCAGTTCGGGCAATTCATCGAGTTCCGGCACCAGCGTGTCGTCCGGCCCTTCCAGCAGCATGGGGATAAAGATCACGCCGAGGGCCACCAGCACCACGGCACCAACCAGTCGCTGTTTCAACACAAAGTCCATATCATCTCGTCAATCAAAGTTGGGCTGCAGGCGAGCCCATTCCGCCACGGTGTGGAACGATCCGCATACCAGAACCCGATCACCCGTCTCGACGCGGCGCCGGATGGTGGCCAGGGCCTCGGCAACCGTAGCGCAACAGCATACCGCCCGCGCAGTTCCAGTGACTGTTGCAACGTGCGCCGCGAGTTCCTCCGGCCGACTGGCCCGCGCTATGTGCAGGCCGACCGTGTACCAGAGGTCCACCAGTGGCTGCAGCACGCGGACGAACGACTCCGCATCCTTGTCCCGCATCATACCCAGCACCGCATGGGTCTTGCCTGCCAGCGGCATGCGCCTGAGCGCGCCCGCCAGCGCTTCGGCAGCCTGCGCATTATGGGACACATCCAGCACCTGTTCCACTTTACCCGCGACGGTTTCGATGCGCCCGGGCAAGCGTGCCCGGCGCAGCCCCGAGTCGATCGCCTTGCGCGTCACCGGCAGCCGGTCCGCCAGCACCTCAAGCACCATCAGCACACCGGCAGCGTTGGCCAGCTGGTGCGCGCCGGCCAGTGAGGGCAGCGGCAGATCGCGCAGGCGAGTGCGCTGTCCCTGCCAGTGCCAGCCGCGTCCGGTCTCGCGCAACCTGAAATCGCGCCCCAGGACGTGAAGCTCGGCACCGATACGCGCGGCTTCTTCCGCCACGCTCGACGGCGGCTCCGGATCTCCACAGACCGCAGGTCTTGCCGGCCGGAAGATACCGGCTTTTTCCCTGCCAATCGATTCCCGATCGCAACCCAGCCAGTCGGTGTGGTCGACCCCGACGCTGGACAACAGGGCAACATCGGCGTCGACGATATTGACGGCATCCAGGCGACCGCCGAGACCGACTTCCAGTATCGCGACATCGAGGGGTTCGGCGCACATGATGTCCAGCGCCGCCAGGGTGCCGAATTCGAAATAGGTCAGCGTTGCGTCGTTCCGGGCGCGGTCAACACGCGTGAAGGCGTCGATCAGCAACCGATCCGAAACCGCCTGCCCCTGCAGACGCAGTCTTTCGTTGTAACGCAGCAGATGCGGCGAGGTATAGCAGCCGACCCGGTAGCCGGCCCGCAGCAGGATAGCCTCCAGCAAAGCAACGCAGGACCCCTTACCGTTGGTTCCCGCCACGCTGATCACGACCCGGGCGGGCGTGCGACACCCGAGACGGTCGGCTACCCGGGCTGCGCGCTCCAGACCGAGATCGATGCTGGACGGATGCAGTGACTCCTGCCACTGCAGCCAGTCATCCAGGGAAACGAAGCGGGGAGAGCCTGCGGACATACACTATGCGGTGCTCAACGGCGAGCGCCGTACGGCATGGCCACGACCTGTATCAGGGCCGGCTGCCGCCACCCGGGGAGAGCTGCTGGCGGTTGCTTCGACTGGATTCAATCGAGCGGTGCGTGGTGGGTCAGCATCGCCAGCAGGGTGGCGATACGCTCACGCATTTCGCGGCGATCCACGATCATGTCGACGGCACCGTGCTCGAGCAGGAACTCGCTGCGCTGAAAGCCTTCCGGCAGCGTTTCGCGCACCGTCTGTTCGATGACACGCGGGCCGGCGAAACCGATCAGCGCCTTGGGTTCGGCGATATTGATATCACCCAGCATGGCGAGACTGGCCGAAACACCGCCCATGGTGGGATCGGTCATCACCGAAAAGAACGGGATACCGGCCCCCGACAGGCGCGCCAGCGCAGCGCTGGTCTTGGACATCTGCATCAGCGAGAACAGCGATTCCTGCATACGCGCGCCCCCGCTGGCCGAGAAACACACCAGCGCGATGTTGTGTTCGATGCTGGCGTTGACGCCGCGCACGAAGCGCTCACCGACCACCGAGCCCATCGATCCGCCCATAAAAGCGAACTCGAATGCCGCCGCAACCAGGGGAATGCCGTCGACCTGACCCCGCATCACCACCAGCGCATCGGTCTCGGAGGTGGCCTTTTGTGCCTGCTTCAGCCGGTCACTGTATTTCCTGCTGTCCTTGAATTTCAGCGGATCGGTCGGCTGCACCTCGGCACCGATCTCTTCACGCGGCTCGCTGTCGAGAAACAGGTCCAGCCGCCGCCGCGCACTGATACGCATGTGATGATCGCACTTCGGGCACACGTCCTGGTTGCGTTCCAGTTCGGTACGGTAAAGCACCGCGTCACAGGCGGGGCACTTGGTCCACAGACCTTCCGGGACGGAACGCCTTGGCTTGCCCTCAGTCCTGATGCGCGATGGCATCAGCTTTTCAAACCAGCTCATGAGCTACTTCCTGAATCGATACTAATCCTGCCCGGTCAGGGCAGTGCAGCGACCGCAACACCATCCATGGCGCGGCGCATTTCGGCAATAATCGCCGGCGCCTGGCCGGCAATGTCCTCGGGTCGGCTGGCCAGCGCCGCTATGCGTTTGACCAGAGCGCTCCCCACCACCACGGCGTCGGCAAACTCGGCAACCCGCGCCGCGGATTCGGCATCACTGATACCGAAACCAACGCCCACCGGCAGCTTTGTGTTGGCGCGGATCTGGGCAAGCTTTTGCTGCACCGATTTCACATCCAGCCGGTTGGCCCCGGTGACACCCTTGAAGGACACATAGTAGAGAAATCCGCTGCCACATTCAGCCATGCGCCGCAGGCGGTCGTCGTCGCTGGTGGGAGCGGCAAGAAAAATGGGGTCCAGCTGACTCGCCTTGAGACTTTCGACCAGGTCGTGGGCCTCTTCCGGCGGCAGATCCACCGTCAGTGCGCCGTCGACCCCGGCAGCCCGCGCGGCGCCCGCAAATTTGGCGTAGCCCATGACTTCGATGGGATTGAGATATCCCATCAGCACGACCGGCGTCTGGTCGTCGGTCTCCCGGAAGCGGCGCACCATATCCAGCACCTGGGTCAGACTGACATGATGCTTGAGCGCGCGTTCGCAGGCGGCCTGGATCACCGGCCCATCGGCCATGGGATCGGAAAAAGGCACCCCGAGTTCGAGCAGGTCCGCACCGGCCTCGACCAGGGCGTGCATCAGCGGAACGGTGACGTCCGGCTGCGGATCGCCCGCCGTGATATAGGGGATCAGGGCCTTGCGGCCCTGGTCGCGCAGGGCGGCGAAGCGCGCGGCGATGCGGCTCATACCTCGATTCCTTCCAGAGCCGCCACCGTGTGAATGTCCTTGTCGCCGCGACCGGACAGGTTGATCACCACGATCTGGTCCTTGTTCATGTTCGGCGCCAGCTGCGCGACATACGCCAGCGCGTGGCTCGATTCCAGCGCCGGCATGATGCCCTCGGTGCGGGTCAGTTCATGAAACGCCTCCAGCGCCTGTTTGTCGGTCACCGCAACATAGCGGGCCCGACCGGAATCTTTCAGCCAGGCGTGCTCCGGCCCGACACCCGGATAGTCGAGTCCAGCCGACACCGAATGGGTTTCGATGATCTGCCCGTCACGGTCTTCCATCAGGTAGGTGCGGTTGCCGTGCAGCACGCCGGGACTGCCGGCGCACAGGGGCGCGGCGTGCCTGCCGGTCTCCACACCTTCACCGCCGCCCTCGACGCCGTACATCGCAACGTCGCTGTCCTCCAGGAACGGGTGGAACAGGCCAATGGCGTTGGAGCCGCCACCCACGCAGGCGACCAGCGCGTCCGGCAGCCGTCCGGTCTGTTCCAGACACTGGGCGCGGGCTTCGCGACCGATCACGGCCTGGAAATCCCGCACCATCGCCGGATACGGATGCGGTCCCGCCACCGTGCCGATAATGTAAAACGTGTCATCGACATTGGTGACCCAGTCGCGCATGGCTTCGTTCAATGCGTCCTTGAGCGTTTTCGAGCCCGATTCCACCGCCACCACCTGGGCGCCGAGCAGGCGCATGCGATACACATTGATGGCCTGGCGCTGGATATCTTCGGCACCCATGTAAACCACGCACTCCATGCCGAAACGCGCCGCCACCGTGGCGGTTGCCACGCCGTGCTGACCGGCACCGGTCTCTGCAATCACCCGCTGCTTGCCCATGCGTCTGGCCAGCAGGGCCTGCCCGACAGTATTGTTGATCTTGTGTGCACCGGTGTGATTGAGGTCTTCGCGCTTGAGGTAGATCTGCGCACCACCGAGTTTTCGGCTCCAGCGTTCAGCGTGATACAGCGGTGACGGCCGGCCGACAAAGTGCGCCAGGTCAGCATCGAGTTCCGCCTGAAAAGCGGGGTCCTTGAGGTACTGTTGATACGCAAGGCGCAGTTCTTCCAGCGGCCCCATGAGAGTTTCGGCCACAAACCGGCCACCATAGGGTCCGAAATGCCCATTGGCATCGGGCAGATCTTTCAACGCCACCGATTCAGCCACGTGCTTCGCTTGCATCACCACGTTCAACACCTCGTATGAATGCTTCAATCTTGTCCGCCGACTTGATTCCCTTCGCCGTTTCCACCCCGCTGCTCACGTCCACTGCAAACGGGCGGGTCAGCTCCACAGCCTGCGCCACGTTGTCCGGGTTCAGACCACCGGCCAGTATCGCCGGTTTCTCGGTCCATTGCGGCATTGTGTTCCAATCGAATGCGACACCACCACCGCCGTGGGTAAGCGGCTGGTACGCATCGAGCAGGAATCCAATCGCCATGGGGTGAGCCCGCATGGCCTGCAATGGATCGACCCCCGCCTGCATGGCGATGGCCTTGATATAGGGCCGGCCAAACCCTTCGCAGTCCCGGGCGGATTCGGCACCATGGAACTGCAGCAAGTCGACGGGCAGGGCCTCGAGCACCGCCGACACCCGTTCGCGGCCGGCATTGACAAACAGGCCAACGACAGTGACAAACGGCGGCAGCGCAGCGCAGATCGCCTCTGCCTGGCGGATATCCACGCAGCGCGGGCTTTGCTCGTAGAACACCAGGCCGATTGCATCGGCCCCGGCCCGTGCTGCCGCTTGCCCGTCCTCCGGTCGTGTAATTCCGCATATTTTGACACGGGTTCGCATGAGGATCAGCAGAAAATCGAACCAAAGTGCGTAGACTAGCAGAAACACGGCAATTTCGGGGATTTTAAGCGCTGATCCAGGGGTTATCCGAACTGAGGCAGAGCACCGAGCGGCGCAAGGCCGTACTCGCGGGGGTAACGCACTCCGACCAGGTACAGCCCGGCCGCCGGCGCGGTGACTCCGCCCTGGGTGCGGTCTCGGCAATCCAGCACTTCGGCAACCCACTCCGGCTCGCGCTCTCCCCGTCCGACCGCCATCAGCACGCCGGCGATGTTACGCACCATGTGATGCAGAAAGGCGTTCGCCTCGACGTCCAGATACAGATAGTCCCCGCTGCGGGTCACATCCAGCCGGTGCACCGTTTTCACCGGGCTCTTCGCCTGACAGGCCACGGCGCGGAACGAGGAGAAGTCGTGCTCTCCAAGCAGGTGCGCCGCTGCCGCACTGACGCGCCGCACGTCCAGCGGCTGGCGCACCCAGGTCACCCGTTGCCGCAGCAGGGCGCTCGCTACCGGCCGGTTCAGGATCACGTAACGGTAGCGACGCGCCTGGGCTGAAAAGCGGGCATGAAACGCCTCGCCAACCGGCGCGATCGACAACAGCCGCACATCCGCTGGCAGATTGGAATTGGTGCCAAGCAACCAGGAGCGCTCGCTGCGCTCCGCATGGCTATCGAAATGAATCACCTGCCAGGTCGCATGCACGCCAGCATCGGTGCGGCCGGCACAGGCAGTCTGCACAACATGATCGGCCACATTGCGTCAGGGCGGTTTCGATATCAGCCTGCACCGATCGGGCGTGATCCTGGCGCTGCCATCCGGAAAATCCGCTACCGTCGTACTCCACTGCACAGGCGAAACGCATCGATCCAAGTTATTACTTGTTGTTGATGTAAAGGTTGTCATCGAAGCTGCTGACCCAGCCTGGCCGGAGCGCCACCAGGGCAGTCATTATCATGCCGTTCACGAAAGCCTCGGAGAAGAAGATCAGCGGAAAAAAAGGATAGTACTGGTAGCTCAACCATTCGCTGCTGCCGCCATCGACCATCAGCACCAGTAGCGCCCCGACCAGGCTCACCGCCAGGGTGGACAAACCGGCCGCCAGGAATCCGTTGATATACACGTAGACAAAGAAATTATGCGGTAACCGGCGTTGCGCGAAGCGCAACAAGGCCTGGGTTACAAGAATTGGCACACAACCCACGACCAGGACATTGAGGCCCAGACCCTGCCAGCCGCCGCCCTGGTTGATCAGCGAACCTGCACACACCATGAGCACCGCAAATACCGCATAGGCCCAGCCAAACATGAGAGTGATGGCCGTGACGCCCAGCAGGTGAAAATTCAGCGCCGGCAACACCCCGACCCGGGTATTCCAAAGCAGCAGCAGCACCACGCAAGCCGCGAGGTACACGTGCATGAACTCGTTGCTGCGCAATCGGCCAAGCGGGAGCCGAACAAGTGCCGCTGCGAGCACGACGATCAGCACTGCATTTGCCGGCCAGAGTATTCCGGCGGGAAACAACGATGCGGGGAAATCCACCTGTCAACCTGCCCGATTATCCGGGCAACCACGCCCGGCGCCCATTATAACCGCTTTGAACGCCGCCAGATGCAGGCGCCAGAAACGAAAATCCCCGCGAATGCGGGGACTTCGGTAGTGACCAAACGGCTGAACGGGAGCCTGACCTCAGGCTATCTTCTGCAGGATCTCCTGAGCCTCGTTCCTCTGATCATCGCTGCCCTCTTCGATGACTTCATCCAGAATACTGCGCGCACCGTCCGGATCGCCCATATCGAGATAAGCGCGCGCCAGATCCAGCTTGGTGGAAACTTCATCGAGATCCGTCAGCTCGCCGTCGCCGGGCGGTTCCATTTCCTCATCGCCGCCCAGATCCAGACCTTCCAGGTCGAATTCCAGCGCGTTGTCCGGTTCCAGATCAACCCGCTCGGGCTCCATGTCGTCCATTTCCGGGATGGCCGCCTGCGCAGACTCCGGCTGTTCGGCAACCGGCTCTGGCGGCGTAAATTCGACGCTGTCGGGCTTGGACTCATCGACGAGTTCGCCTGAGTCGAAGGCGAACTCGGTATCAAAATCCAGTGCCTCGCCCAGGTCAGGCGTCTCTTCGGCGGCTCCCTGCATCTCCTGCTCTTCGCTGGCAGGCGTATCCATCGCCACATCATTGAAAGCCTGCTGTTCCAGATCCGGCGCCTCGGAGACCGCGCTCCCGCCCGGCTGGTAGAGCGGATTGCCCGGGCTCAGTTCGCGCCCCATCTCGGCAATCTTTTCCCACACCGGATCGTCACTATCCTCCAGGCGTCCGAGCATCTCCTGAGCATGCTCATCGAACGCGGCGGAATTCCGGGCAGCCAGATATACCTCCAGCAGCTTCAGGTGCAGATCCTGCTGCTCGGGTTTACCCTGCAGCGCGTCCTTGATCAAATCTTCAGCCTGCTGAAAACGGCCATAGGCCAGGTACACATCCGCTTCGGCCAAGGGATCGGCTTCACCGTCGTGCTTCATCGAGCCCATATCACTGACCGCGAACTCGGACAGCAGAGATGAAGCCGTAGTGGTGGAATTTGTGGACTCCGATTCGGTCCGGATAATCTCGCTGTCCGCGCTGGCTGAAGACTTCTCCCGGGCAGCCTGGAGAATACTCTCCTGAAACTCGCTTTCTGACCCGCTCTTCCTGCGCAAGCCGAGGAAACCGAGAATAACCAGCAGCACGGCGCCGGCGCCCAGCCACAGCGGGTTAGCCAGCAGTTTGTCCACAAAACCGGGTGCCGTGTAAGTGTCCGGTACTGCCGGTTCCGGTGTAACCGAAGGAACGGGCACCGGCACAGGCTCGGCGACACTCGGGTCGTCGATCGCCAGGTTCGTCGACACCCGGCCCCGGCGCGACGTCCATGGGCATTTCTCCAGTCACGCCCTCGGCAGGCAGGCCGTCAGTGGCCAGGACACTCTCGTCCGCGATTTCGCCCTCGGGCGCTACCTCGTCAACCGGGCCTTCAATAGCTGCGCCGGTAACATCAGCGTCCGCGGCCGGCTCGGAGCCCGCGGGCTCTGCGACCGCTTCCAGCTCCGCAACCACTTGTTCCTCGGCAGTTTCCGGAGCGCCAAGCGGGGCGGCGGTTTCCTTACCGGCGGCTGCAGCTTGCGCCGCGTCCGAACCAAGGTCGGGCGTTTCCTCACCCACCTGCGCCTGCAGGCGTGCCAGCTCGTCATCCTTGAGCTGGATCAGGCGCTGCATGTTCTGGATCTGTTCTTCCAGCACAGACAGCCGAGTGGCCATCTCCTCTCCCTGACGGCGCTGCACTTCCACCGCCTCGTTGGCAATCATGAGATCGTGCTGCAATGCCTCGAGCCCCGCGCCACCCTCGGCGCTGCCGCCCTGCGCACCGTCTTCCGGCAGTTCGGGTGCGACCAGTTGGAGACTCGCTTCGACCGCCCCCTGGCCCTGCGGTGCCGCTGCCTGAGCCGAATCCATGGACTCTGCCGGCGCGACCTGCTGCCTGGCCTGGCGCCACTCAGCATACTGTCTGCGCGCCTCGCGTGCGGCTTCCGTCTGGCTGAGGCGCGTCAGTTCCTCCCGGTCAGGCACGCGAAGAATATAACCAGCTTTCAACTCATTGATATTGTTATTGTAAAACGCATCAGGATTGGTGCGCAGCAGGCCCAGCATGGTTTGCTCGATGCTCACGTCGGCATCCGGTCGCAGCTGCTGCGCGACTTGCCACAGGGTATCGTTGCGCTGTGTCCGATATTCGCCAGGAAGCGTTGAAACCGGTGGCAACTGGGCAGTATGGGTAACCCGAGCTGCCGATGCAGGGGGTGCGCTGCGCACTGCCGAACGCGCGGATGGAACCTGGGCCGCGGGCGCCGGAGCAGGCATGGTGACGGGTGGGTCAACCAGGACGGTGTACTCGCGCAACAGCCGCCCCTTGCTCCAGGAAATTTCCAACAGGAAGTCCAGGAACGGCTCGCGGACCACGTCGCGACTGGTGATCTTTACCACCGCTCGCCCGTCAGCTTTGGTCTTTACGTCGAACTGCAGCTTGTTAAGAAACAGGGTACGTTCGATGCCGGCGCTGGCGAATGCCTGCGCCGATCCCACTTCAACCTTGAGTTCCTGGAGCTCCTCCGGCCTCGCGGCGAGCAATTCGACTTCTGCATCAAGTGGCTGGTTCAAAGCCGATTTGAGTTCAATTTCTCCGAGTCCCAGAGCAACCACGTCTGCCGCGGTCAGTGCACTCAGCATTGCCATTGCCAAGGCTGATTTCCTGAACATAAAGCTCCCCTTTTTTCCCTTGTTCGCACCCATGCAACAAACCCGGCGCATTACTCGTGCCGAATTTTCCACCCAACCGGAAGCCCTGAAACCCATTCCTCGAGGCGGTCGCTAGAGGTAGTTTTTTACCAGTATTTCAGCGATCTGAATACTGTTCAAGGCTGCTCCTTTGCGCACATTATCGGCGACCACCCATAAATCTAAACCTCTCGGGTGAGAGATATCTTCACGAATGCGACCCACGTACACCGGATCGTTATTCGCACCCTCCGTGACCGCTGTCGGATAGCCGCCGTCCTTGTGTTCATCCAGCACCACCACACCGGGCGCCTTGGCCAGCAGGTCGCGACACTCGGCTGCTGTCATCTTGTCGCGGGTTTCGATGTGCACCGCCTCCGAATGCCCGAAAAACACCGGCACGCGAACCGCGGTCGGGTTCACCTGTATGGCATCGTTACCCAGGATCTTGCGTGTCTCCCACACCATTTTCATTTCTTCCTTGGTGTACCCGTTGTCCTGAAAGACATCAATGTGTGGCAGCACGTTGAACGCAATCTGCTTGGGGTAGACTCTTTTCTCAATCGGTTTCGCATTCAATACATTGGCAGTCTGCTGCGCCAGCTCCTCGATGGCTTCCTTACCGGTTCCCGAGACCGCCTGGTAGGTACAGACATTGATGCGCTGGATACCGACGGCATCATATATAGGTTTCAGTGCCACCAGCATCTGTATCGTCGAGCAGTTCGGGTTGGCGATGATTCCGCGGCTCTTGTAGTCGGCGATTCTCTCCGGATTAACCTCAGGCACCACCAGAGGAATATCGGCATCGTAACGGAATTGCGAGGTATTATCGATCACCACGCAGCCGGCTTGCGCCGCCTTGGGCGCATAGATCTCGGATACCGACGCACCCGCCGAGAACAGGCCGACCGGGGTCCGGGAAAAATCGAACTCGGCCAGGTTCTGTACTGTCAGCTGCTTGCCCTTGAAGGTCACCTTGCTCCCCGCCGAACGCTCACTGGCAAGCGGATAAACCTGGCCGACCGGAAAATCACGCTGCGCGAGGATGTCCAGCATCACCTCGCCGACAGCC
The DNA here is from genome assembly GCA_963695455.1 of uncultured Gammaproteobacteria bacterium. Lineage (GTDB taxonomy): Bacteria > Pseudomonadota > Gammaproteobacteria > DSM-19610 > DSM-19610 > Thiogranum. Next base: position 23,885 of record CAVOGN010000002.1, read on the forward strand.
CCGGTAGCTCCCACAACGGCGACATCAAACGTGCGACTCATGGGTACTCCTGAATAGATAAAAGTCCTTCAACCACAAAGAATCGATAAACCCGACCGCGGATCAGAGCGTATCACCAGGACCGCCCACCCAGCAGCAGTATTTCCGGAACCTCTGCGCAACCCAACGGGGATAAACGAAGCACGGCAATCCCATACCCCGGAGTGACCGGCTCAGCGATTGCTTCGTCGCCACACGCTATCCTTGCGGACACCGTGTTCCTCGCAGTGACGGATCAATTAGAACTTCCTTAATTACTGCTTTTCCTTCGTGTCCCTTGTGCCCTTGGTGTTACTTCGTGGTGAACAATACTCAGCCCAACGCGGCCACCACCGCATCCCCCATTTCGGCGGTGCCGACGCTCGCCTGCCCCGGCTCCGCAATATCCGCTGTGCGCAACCCCTGGTCCAGGACTGCCCCTACCGCGGTGTCGATACGATCCGCCTGTTCGGCCCGCCCGAGACTGTACCGCAACATCATGGCAACCGACAAAATTGTCGCCAGCGGATTGGCCACCCCGCGTCCGGCGATGTCCGGGGCCGAACCGTGGATGGGTTCATACATACCTTTACCCGCTGCGTCCAGCGATGCCGACGGCAGCATACCGATAGATCCCGTCAACATGGCGGCGGCGTCCGACAGAATGTCGCCGAACATATTGGTGGTGACCATAACGTCGAACTGTTTGGGCGCCCGCACCAGCTGCATTGCAGCATTGTCGACATACATGTGGCTCAGTTCCACATCCGGATAGTCCTCACCAACACGAATCATAACCTGGCGCCACAATTCGGTAGCTTCGAGCACGTTGGCCTTGTCGACGGAACATACCCTCTTGTGACGCTTGCGCGCAATTTCGAATGCGGAACGACCGATGCGTTCGATTTCCGACTGGCGGTAAACGAGAGTGTTGAAGCCCTCCTTCTCGCCGTTTTCCAGGGTCCGTACGCCGCGCGGCTGACCGAAATAGATCCCCCCGGTCAACTCGCGCACGATCATGAGATCCAGACCCGACACCACTTCCGGTTTGAGCGTGGAAGCCTGTGCCAGCTGGGGATACAGGATGGCCGGTCGCAGATTGGAAAACAGGTTCAGCCCGGCGCGCAAACCGAGCAGACCCTGCTCCGGGCGCAACGGGCGCTCGAGAGACTCGTACTGCGGGCCGCCTACGGCCCCGAGCAGGATGGCATCGGCGGCACGCGCCTGTTCGAGGGTCTTCGCTGGCAGCGGATGTCCCTCGGCATCGTAGGCCGCGCCACCCACCAGCCCGTACTCGAGTTCCACGTCCAGGCCGGTGGCCATCAGCCGGTTCAGGACCTTGACCGCCTCGGCAACAATCTCGGGGCCAATGCCGTCGCCGGGCAACACCAGAATTTTCTTCGTCATATCGAGGAAAGACCTAAATTAACCACTAAGGACACAAAGGACACGAAGGTATCACAAAGTAAGCGACAACTGCCTTTGTGCCCTTCGTGACCTTTGTGGTTAACAAAATGCGCGGTCAGCCGAACAGCCAGGGCGCTTCCTGCTTGCGCCGGGCTTCGTACGCTCTGATGTCGTCGGCGTGCTGCAGGGTCAGGCCGATGTCGTCCAGTCCATTTAACAGGCAGTATTTGCGGAATTCGTCCACTTCGAAACCCAGGACTTCGCCATCCGGTGTGGTGATGGTCTGCCGCTCCAGGTCCACGCGCAGACGGTAGCCTGGGGTCGCCTCGACCTCGCCGAACAGGTCATCCAGGCGAGCCGCCTCGAGCACAATCGGCAACACGCCGTTCTTGAAACAGTTGTTGAAGAAGATGTCCGCAAAACTCGGTGCGATCACCACCCGGAAGCCGGCGTCTTCCAGCGCCCACACGGCGTGCTCGCGCGACGAACCGCAGCCGAAGTTTTCCCGCCCGAGCAGAATCTGCGCGCCCTGGTAGCGCGGCTGGTTCAACACGAAGTCGGGATTGCGCCGGCGCTGGCTGTGATCCTGCCCGGGTTCACCCGGGTCCAGATAACGCCAGTCATCGAACAGATTGGGACCGAACCCGCTGCGCCGCACCGATTTCAGATACTGCTTGGGAATAATGGCGTCGGTATCGACATTGGGCCGATCCAGCGGCGCCACCAACCCGTCAAGGATTTCGAATTTGTTCATCGTGCTACCCGTTCTATATAACCGCGAAGGACGCCAAGGACGCGAAGTATTATGAAATATTGATTTGTTTTACCTTAGCGTCCTTCGCGGTTGACCATTACTTGAGGTCCCGCACATCCACAAAATGCCCCGCGACCGCCGCGGCGGCGGCCATGGCGGGGCTGACCAGGTGCGTCCGGCCGCCGGCGCCCTGGCGCCCTTCGAAGTTGCGGTTCGAGGTCGATGCACAGCGTTCGCCGGGTTCCAGCCGGTCCGCGTTCATCGCCAGGCACATGGAACAGCCCGGTTCCCGCCATTCAAAGCCGGCCGCGAGAAAAATCCGGTCCAGGCCTTCGGCTTCGGCCTGCTGTTTCACCAGCCCCGAGCCCGGCACCACCATTGCCTGTTTGATGCTGCTCGCCACCCTGCGCCCCTTCGCCACGGCGGCGGCAGCGCGCAGATCCTCGATGCGGGAGTTGGTGCAGGAGCCAATGAATACACGATCCAGTGCAATATCCGCGATGGCCGTACCCGCCGTGAGGCCCATGTAGTCCAGCGCCCGGCGCATACCGTTGCGCTTTACCGCATCCTGCTCGCCGGCGGGATCCGGGACCACAGCATCAACTGCAACCACCATCTCCGGGGACGTTCCCCAGGTGACCTGCGGCCGGATCTGCTCGGCGCGGAGGGTCACGACACGATCGAACTCGGCATCCGGGTCGCTCACCAGGCTGCGCCACTGCGCGACCGCCATGTCCCACTGCTCGCCGCGCGGGGCAAAGGGGCGCCCGGTCACGTAATCGATGGTTTTCTGATCGACAGCGACCATGCCGGCACGGGCACCCGCCTCGATCGCCATGTTGCAGACTGTCATGCGCCCCTCCATCGACAGCGACTCGATGGCGCTGCCGGCGAATTCGAGCGCGTAACCGGTGCCGCCCGCGGTGCCGATCTCTCCGATGATCGCCAGCACGACGTCCTTAGCCGTCACTCCGCTGCCGAGTTCACCTTCCACCCGCACCTGCATGTTGCGGGATTTCTTCTGTATCAGGCACTGGGTGGCGAGCACGTGCTCCACCTCGGAGGTGCCAATACCGAACGCCAGTGCGCCGAACGCGCCGTGCGTCGAGGTGTGCGAGTCTCCACAGACCACCGTCATGCCCGGTAAGGTCGCGCCCTGCTCCGGCCCGATGACGTGCACAATTCCCTGGCGCAGATCGTCCATGCGGAACTCGTTGATGCCGAAATCGGCGCAGTTCCGGTCCAGGGTCTCGACCTGGATACGCGACACCGGGTCTTCGATACCGGCCACACCGCCACTGCGGGCGGTGGTCGGGACATTGTGATCAGGTACCGCCAGCACCGAATCGGTACGCCAGGGCTTGCGGCCGGCCAGGCGCAGCCCCTCGAACGCCTGCGGGGACGTCACCTCGTGTACGAGGTGACGGTCGATATATATAAGACAGGTGCCATCGCGGTCTTCGCGCACCCGATGCGCATCCCACAATTTGTCGTACAGGGTCTTGCCGCTCATGTCTTACCTCCTGCTCGCCATGCATCCTAGACCCGCACCTCAGATAACTCAAATTCATATTTTTCATACTTTGAATCACCATATAGAATACGATCTCCAGCCTGGAGGACAGCATGGACATCGCGGCATTGAAGGCTTTCATCACCGTCGCCGAAGCGGGTTCGTTTTCGCTCGCCGCCGAACGGCTGTTCCTGACCCAGCCCGCCGTGAGCAAACGCATCGCGGGCCTGGAGAGCGAGCTGGATACGCGCCTGTTCGACCGCATCAGCCGAACCGTAACGCTCACCGAAAGCGGTCGCGCCCTGCTGCCGCGGGCACAGCGCATCCTGATCGAATTGGAGGACAGCGCGCGGGCGATCGCCAACCTGAGCGGCAAGATTCACGGCACACTGCGCTTCGCCACCAGTCACCATATCGGCCTGCACCGGCTGCCGCCGGCGCTGCAGCGATTTACGCAGCAGCATCCACAGGTGCGCCTGGACATCCGCTTCATGGATTCGGAAGCCGCATGCCAGGCCGTGGAACAGGGCGAGCTGGAACTCGGCATTATCACCCTGCCGCCCCGGCCCTCCGCCAGCCTGACCACCCGGACTGTGTGGCCGGACCCGCTGGGCATTGTCGTGTCACCCGATCACCCGCTGGCCGCCCGGCGCAGCGTCGGGCTCAGGGACCTCGCTCAGCACCCGGCCATCCTCCCGGCGCCCAGCACTTACACGCGCCAGATCGCCGAACACGCCTTCGGCGAACTCGGCCTGTCGCTGGATGTCGCCTTGTCAACCAATTACCTGGAAACCATCAAAATGCTGGTCTCGGTCGGCATCGGCTGGAGCCTGCTGCCGCTCACCATGCTGGACCCGCAGATCCGGAAACTGCCAGTAGGCGAAATCAGTCTGCGGCGGACGCTCGGTATCGTGTATCACCGGGAGCGCACCCTATCGAACGCGGCCGGCGCACTGATCGCGTTACTCGAATGAAAGTCGGCCCCGCGGCGGGCACCCGGTCTGCCTGCGCGGCCATCCGCACTCGATTACGCCTCCCCGTTCGGATTACTATGTCGCGCTGGACGCTGTTGACACACGCAGCGCAACATCCAACAGGGAACTCGGCAATGAAACCATCGCTGCGCCTCGTCAGGCTGATCACGCTGCTGTGTCTCACAGCCGTCGCCCCGCACGCCCTGCCGGTCGATGTGTCGGTGACAGCCGACATGGTGAAGGCAAAACTCAACGAGGTAGAGAAAAGCTCGGAACTCGATGATAAGGCCAAGACCAAACTCACGGACCTGTATCGCAAGACACTGAGCCACCTGGAGAAGGTCAGCTATTTCAAAAACCAGGCCAACGCGTTCGGCGAGGCGCTGCAAACCGCGCCGGCCGAAACCGCCGCCATTCGCGACAAACTGGAAAAAACGCGCCAAACGGACCCGATCGATGAGCTGCATCTGGCTGACAAAACCCCGTTGTCTGACATCGAGCAGCGACTCATCAAGGAGAAGGCCGACCGCGCCGCGGTGCAGGCCAAACTCAGTGGCACCCAGGAGCAGCTGGCCACGGAATCCAACCGCCCTGCCGCCGCGCGCGACCGGATCAGCACTGCCGCACAACGCCGCGACGCGCTGAGCACCCAACTGCAGCTGGCAGCACCAGCCGGCGAAACGGCCGAGCTGAGCGAAGCCAGGCGCTGGGACATGGCCAGCGAGGACGCCATGCTCGAGGCCGAGATCAGGATGCTCGACCAGGAATTGCTGAGCCAGCCGGTACGCATCGAGCTGCTCAAGGCCAAGCGCGACAAGGATTCCTTGTCACTGGAGCGCATCGATGCGCGCATCCAGGTGATGGAGACCATGCTCGGCGGCAAACGCCTGGCGGAGGCCCAGCAGGCCATTGCCGAAGCGGAAACGGCAAAACGCGAAGCCATGGGCAAGCACCGCCTGGTACAGCAGCTGGCAGAGCGCAACGCCGCACTGAGCGCCGAGGTCGGTTCCGTCGCCGGCCAGCTCGAGCAAATCGCCGGCGAAGAGGCCAAGGCGAGTAAGATGGCCAAACGCCTTGCCGAAGAATTACGGGACACCCAACAGAAGGTCGAAGTCGCCGGCGTAAGCCAGGCACTGGGGCGCCTGCTCCTCGAGCAACGACGCACCCTGCCGAATCCGCGCCTGTACGAGGTCAAGGCAGAGGCGCGCGAAACGCAAATATCGGAGACCAGTCTGTCCCAGATCCAGCACGAGGAAGAACGGCGCAAGCTGCGCGATGTCGATGCCTATGTGACTGATCTGGTGGCCGGCCTGCCACACGAAGAAGCACAGGCCATTCGCCCGGAACTCAAGGTGCTGGCGAAAGCCCGGCTGGAACTGCTCGGCAAGGCTATCGATACCGAACAGGCCCTGTTGCGGGCTTTGGGCGAACTCGACTTCGCACAACGACAACTGCTCGACACCGTAAAGACCTACAGCAGCTTTCTCGCCGAACGCCTGCTGTGGATTCGCAGCTCTCCGCCTCCGAACCTGGAAATGCTCACCGGCATGCCGGCGCAGGCCATCGAACTCCTGTCACCGCGTGCCTGGATGGAAGTCCTGACGTCACTCGCCGGTCAGGCCACGCGCTCACCCATTCTCCTGCTGGCGGTAACCGTGTTCGGCCTGCTGACGTGGAAGGCGAAAAGGTTGCGCGCCATGCTGAAGGCAACCGGAAAAGAGGTAGGTAAGGTCAGGACCGACAGCTTCGTTTTCACCTTGCAGGCACTGGGACTCACCCTGCTGCTGGCCGCCCGCTGGCCGGTGTCGCTGGGGGCCAGCGGCTGGGAACTGGCCGTGGCCCTGGATGCCACGGTGTTTTCCAAAGCGGTGGCGGGCGGCCTGACCTGGGTCGCGAGCGCCTATTTCTATCTCGCGTCGTTTCGCCTGCTCTGCTCGCCGGACGGCCTGGCCGCGCGGCACTTCCGCTGGCCCGAACCCGCACTGCAGGCACTGCGCCGCAGCCTGTTCCGGCTGATGGTGGTATTTCTGCCCACCGCCTTCGTGGCCCGAACCATCGTTACCATCGACACGCCAACCATGGGCGGTGGCCTGGGGCGGCTCGGTTTCATCATCGTACTGGTTTCGATCGCGCTGTTTTTCTACCGCCTGTTCAATCCGCGCAGGGGTGTGCTGGCTCCGGTTATGGCCAGCCACCCCAAGGGCCCGCTGTACCGCCTGCGGCACCTGTGGCTGACGCTCGGCGTACTGGTACCGCTGGCCCTGGCGATACTCGGAGTCGCAGGCTATCTGTACACCGCGGGCACCCTGACCGGCACCCTGATCGACACCATGTGGTTTGTGCTGGTGCTGGTGGTTCTCCAGCAACTCGGGGTACGCTGGCTGGTGCTGGTGAATCGCCGCCTCGCCTTCAAGGCAGCGGTGCAGAAACGCGAAGCGGCTCGGGCGGCGGCGCAGTCAGGCGACAGCGCAAACCCCGCCGCCGGGGATGACATCCCGCAGATCGAGGAACAGGCCTACGACCTGGAGGCGCTGAGCGATGACAGCCGCAAGCTCCTCAACACCGCCCTGGAAATCGTCGGCATCATCGGCATCTGGTTGATCTGGTCCCCGGTCCTGCCGGCATTCGGCGTCATGGACAGCATTACCCTGTGGGATTACCCGGGCGTGGTGGACGGTGACGAGCGCCGCATCCCGGTGACGGTGGCCGACGCCGGACTGGCACTGCTGGTCCTGGTGGTGACTATCGTGGCAACCAAACGCTTTCCGGCACTGCTGGAAATCGGCCTCCTGCAGCGTCTGACCATGACACCCGGTGGGCGCTACGCCGCCATCACCCTGGCGCGCTACAGCATTGCCGCCATCGGCACCATCTTTGTGTTCGGCACCCTCGGCGCCAGCTGGTCATCGATCCAGTGGCTGGTGGCCGCCCTCGGTGTCGGTATCGGTTTCGGCATGCAGGAAATCGTCGCCAACTTCATCAGCGGCCTGATCATCCTGTTCGAGCGCCCGGTGCGGGTCGGCGACACCGTCACGGTCGCGGATACCACCGGGGTGATCACCCGTATCCGCATTCGTGCCACCACCATCCGCAACTGGGACGGACAGGAACTGCTGGTACCGAACAAGGAATTCATCACCAGTCGGCTGCTGAACTGGACACTGTCCGACCCGACCACTCGCATTGTCATCCCGGTTGGCCTGGTCTACGGCGGCGACGTCACCAAGGCCATGACGCTGATGTTGGAGGCCGCCAAGGAACACCCCGAGGTGCTGACCGATCCCGCGCCCTCGGTGATTTTCGACGAGTTCGGTGACAACGCCCTGTCACTCAAGCTGCGCTGCTTCGTACCGTCGATGGACAATCGCATTTTCGTGTTCAGCGCCCTGCACGAGGCCATCAACAGGAAATTCAACGAGGCCGGACTGGTGATCGCCTTCCCGCAGCGCGATGTGCACCTCGACACCAGCAAGCCGCTGGATATCCGTATTCATCGCGGCAAAGGGCAGCCGGACGCCGTCTAGCGACGCCTTTTACGACGGCGGCAGGCGGCTCTGATTGTCTGCCAGTTCGTCGCTGGAGGACGGTACCTGAACGGCTTCTTCGCCCTCGTCCAGCGGGACCGCCCAGGGCGGAACGCTGGGCACCTGCGGGGCTTTCGCCAGCAGCTCGTCGAGTTCCGGGCTGCCGGGTGCGATGGGCAGGGGCAGGCCGCGCGCCTCGCGGGCGACGGCTCTTGCCCGCTCCCAGCTCACGGTGGCGGCCAGGTCGGTTGCTTTGGCCATGACCGCGTATTCCATCGGCTCCAGGCTTCCGTTCCAGCGTTTGGCGTCCTCGGCGAGCGGCTGATGCGCCTCGAGATACAACTGCCCGTCGCGCCATCCTGCCACGTAGGGTTCATTGATGATGCGCACCGGCGTTCCCATGGGCACTAGCGGGAACAGCCGGGCGATGTCCTCGGGATAGAGCCGCACACAACCGTGGCTGACCCGAATGCCCACCCCGTAGGGCTGGTTGGTTCCGTGAATGAGGTAGCTCGGATTGCTCAGCCGCATGGCGAAATCACCGAGCGGATTATCGGGCCCCGGCGGCACGATTTTCGGTAACGCCTCTCCCTGCTCGGCGTGTTCCCTGCGCACCGACTCCGGCACCGTCCAGGCCGGTTTCTCCTTTTTCTGGATGATGTGCATGGTGCCCTGCGGCGTAAGCCAGCCTTCCCTGCCGATCCCGATGGGGTGGGTAACGACCTCGGCAGGTTCGCCCGGCCCCGGTTCGGGGAAGTAGAAAAGCCGCATCGAAGCCAGGTTCAGTACCAGCCCCTCGCGCGCGCCACCCGGCAGCACGAACTGCGTGGGCAACACCACGCGCGTACCCGCACCCGGCAGCCAGGGATCGACGCCTGGATTGGCGGCGACGATTTCTTCGTACCCGAGGTCGTAACGACGTGCAATATCGAGCAGCGTGTCCTCATGGCGGGCACTGGTGACCTGCACCTGTCCGACCAGATCGGTGCCGTGCGGCGGTAGCAGAAACCTGTCGCTGGGTGTCGGCGCACGTGCGCCGCGCCAGTCGCTGAAGCCGGCACAACCGGACAGGGAAATCAGGGTCAGGAAAGCCGCCGTCGCGGCGCCCCGCCTGAGTCCCTTATGCATTGGCCCAATTCTACCCATGGGCCGAAGCATGACCGGTAACTGCGCGATGCGTCAAGACTTTGTGAGCTATTGGTCAGGCACAAGGTTTAACCAGCATGCGTATTGCATATACTGAAATCGTGAATGACACCAGCGCACCAACCCCGAACACCCAACGCGCCAAGCTAACGTTGTATTCATGGGGCAGAAAAGGAATGCCACCGGAAAACCCCGCTGCAGGACCGAGCAGAGCGACCCAGGCGCCAATGGCAGCCATGCCGAGCAACAGTAGCGAGGCGCACAGACCGTTGAGTCTCGAGGCCCGATCAATCAGCATCATGGCGCCCCCCAGAAGGAAGACGACCCCGCATAGAAACACCACCCACATTGGAGCGTGTAAGGCAAGCGTGTCTGTCGGCAGCAGCTCGGTTGCAATCGCCACTGCATACAGCCCCAGAGCTATGCAGAACCAGCCCCATACCGGATGTGCGCGGCCAAACGGACGGCGCGAACGCATGTCAGAGCTTCCCCGCATGGCATAACGGCTTAACTCAACGCCTTTGAATTCGATATGCTCGATTTCTTCGACGCGAAGCCCGAACTTCTCAAATAATGGCCGGGAAAACTCGGACGCATCAGTGGTGACCGCGGCAATTCTTCGTGCTCTCGCTTCATCCAGCAAGCGCATCAACAGGCGTGACGCGACACCCTTGCGCATAAACGCCGGGGCCACGAAAAGCGAAGCAATGCGCCCGTGGTCTTCGATGCCAGCGAACCCGATGCACTCATCGTGGCCGTCAACTGCGACGAAAGTTGTCGCCTTATTGATCCAACGCTCGAAGTCGGTCATATCCTCCGCAAAACTCGACCACGCTGCGATTTGATCGTCGGAATAATACTCGGCGCCCAAATGACGGATTGAACTCGTGTATATGGCTGCCAGCGACGGCAAATCCGCACTCTGGTATTCGCGAACCCGGTAGTCACTAATAGAAGCCATAACGCATCCAACCTTCGCAGTGCGCCGCACCTGACGGTGAGCGACCAGTGCAACACGCGGGCGCGCTCACGTCACGCGTCAGCCTGGATCGCGCTCATCAGGTGCCGATGTCAATGCGGCGCCCCTTTGAGTTCTACCGTATTGCCCTCAGGGTCTTGTACATATATTGACGGACCATTCCCTTCCGCTCCATAGCGGATCTCGAGGTCGCTGCCACGCACACCAAATCGCGACAGATGCGCGCGAATCGCATCCTCCTCGAAGCCCTCCAGGCGAACACAAAAGTGGTCCATATTGCGGCCTTCCCTTCCAGGTGCGGAGCCCCCTGAGCGTCCAATCGTTCCGTCGACCGAAACAATATCGATTAATGAATTCCCGGCCCGCAATTGGACCAGCCCGAATTCAGGCGACGACTTCCGCTCGACCGTACAGCCAAGGACATCGCAGTAAAACTCGATCATGTCTTCCATGTTCTGCGCGCGAAGAACGACGTGATCAAGCCCCCTGATTCGAATCATTCAGCATCACCTCCATAAGCAGATAACCTTTGCAGTCCCGCCCGGCCGCTGCCCGGCGCCGCCCGGCGTGCCACGTAGGCTCGATTTTATCAGTGTCTTCATCATCAATGCTCCGGCAGCTCGTAGTGCGTTAATTATGAGTTGCTCAGTGTGGTTGCTTATTTCAAGCGTCTTAAACGCCTCCTATGTAACGCAGGCTATCGAGGCCATATCACCAGTCCTCGCATTCCTGATGGTAAATTTCCGATTCATAGCTTCTTCGTTCGCATTTCCTGCTGGCTAGGGGGCCCTAAGGGCCGCGCGCGGAGCGAGCGTCCCAGTGCGTTAACGAACGAATTTGAGCCCGTTGTCAGGAAATCTACTCACGGTTCCACCCGTATTTTTCCCAATACTTCGATTTCACCAGTTTCGGTAACGCTCCCGATCAATAGATCTCCAATATCGATCAACTCCATCGTCAATGAGTCAATGTTCAGACGGTGATTGACAAACACTAGCGGGGTTTCTCCACGATATTCTCTCAACAGTGCTGCCGCTTTAGCCAGAAATATTTCCCGCTCCTGTGTATCCCCACCTGCCGTTTGCCGCAACTCCGGATCGGTTAGGTATTCTCCGAATGCTATCTGTGATGTCTCACTGCACCGACACATGGGCGAACTGATTACCGTCGGTTTGATGCCATACTTCGCAAATACATCGCCAATTCTTTTCGCATGCGCCTTGCCTTTCTCAGTCAAGGTGCTTTCGTCTCTGCAGTTTCCGGACGCGTCCCATACAAGCATGTTGGCACCGTCCCTGTTACCACTCGATTCCGAATTGCGCATCAAAACAACCATGTTCGGATCTCGCAGCAGCTTTTCCCACAGCAGATCATCCGCAACTGCGGTAAAAGCCGCTAGCGACAATGAACATATTAGTATGCTGCGCACGATGATGTCCTGAGTTTTGAGCTCACGGGCGGTCCGTAAGAGCCGTCCGGTGCAGTGCATTGTCAGCGGCTTGCGGAATGACCTCCGTAACAACCCGCCCTCTACCGAACATAGCGTCTCGATTGAACCAAACAATAAGAAGCGCAGCGGCTGCAAAAGAAAGCGTGTCAAAGGGCTGTGCGTCAGGCCAGATGGGGTTGATAAGCTGAAAATGAAATAGTGCAGGCAGCAGGATGCTGCCGCGCGATGCATTGAATAATTGCGTCACGATTACGCTCACTGCAACAGACCCGATAAAAAACGGAGTAAATGACCAAGCGCTTTGCGGTGTCCCACCCAACAGAAATGCTGGAAAGTGCCACACTCCCCAAACAACGCCAAGAACAAGACCAGCCCATATTGGCGCTAACTTCCGTTGCAGCAAAGGCAGTGCCAGACCGCGCCAGCCAAACTCTTCGACCGGACCTTTGATGACCATAAGTAACAGTGCCACGCCGAGCTCCTGCAACGAGGGAAACGGGAATGGCTCGATGAAAAGATTTCCTTTCAGTGCAGCACCGCTGAAAAAAAGCAGAGGAATACCGAAAATCAAAAAGGCATACCAAGCCCAAGAACAGCGCCAGAGCATCAGCCTGGCCAGATAGCGCCGAAAGCCTGAAGCGCCACCGCAGTAGATCACAATAATGAAAGCGCCGATTGCCGGTGCATACACCGCCAGGAAGAAGAGCGGATGTTCGCCGGTCAATTCACCAAACAGCATTGTCATCTTGTCCGGCAGAAGGATGAACAACGCCAGGATTCCCCACGCCAGGCCGAAAGCAACAAGCAGAAATGGCACGAGAGCGCTGAAGGGAACCTGAACGCTGTCAGTGCTCGAATGCGGGTCTGTAATCACCCTTTCCCTTCTTGTTGTGCGAGTTATCCAACTGCTGGCCGAGGCCTTATACTCACCGCTGACCGTTGGCGCTCACCCGCTGACGCAGGAGGTCGGGTGGAGCCCTCAGGCATACCACCACTTATCATTATAACGGTAATCCGGATTGGGATAATCAAACCGGCAGCCCACGTCCCGTTTTGATCTTTGGTTCCCATGTGCCGGAATACCGCCCGCATCCTTGATCATCCGCGCCATATGCATCAGATTCCATGTCATGAACGTTGTGTTGCGATTGGTAAAGTCATTCTCTGGCCCACCTGAACCTGGATCAAGCTACGACGGCCCCGGGCCTGCCGCACCCACCCAACCGGCATCAGCTTGAGGTGGAATCACATAGCCAGGATGCTGGGTAGTGTCAATATCGAAGCAGCAAAACCATCAATAGAAGAGATACTGAGCACGATACAACCGTACGGGTTGCATTCCAGCGATTACAGCGCCCTTCGAAGGCCTCACGGGCTGCTTCTCGTGCGAACTCATCCATAGCATCGACATTCAGGGACTGCAGTCTGTTGTTCAGAGGGATATGGATGATGAATGTCGGCAATTGGACGCCGAGTAGATAGGCGGCTGTAGCGACGATCAGGAGCCAACGTCCCGCTATATCCAGGTGCCAGACGCCTAGCGCAGCAGCGATGATCAAAGCTGTCACTGAGCCAAGCCAGACCATCATGAAAATTGGTTGCTTATTCTGGATGGTGCCATCCATCGCCTGAAACGCTCGGATGAATTCCCCGTCGTTTAGATTCTTAATACCAGCCATTACCACAACGGCAAAGGCAAACAGAAAGCCCGCCACCAGAGAACACAGAAACGTTGCAAGGATCAAAGCAAATTGCAGGAATCCCATGACTTCCGCCTTAGTCCTCGTATGATCTATTGATAGAGTCTAACGCCCGCCGTCAGTGGCGCGGTTTTGGCGTCCGATGGAAGCCGTTGTTATGCCCTTTTTAGCCAATTTATGTTCACCTTCCTGTTCTTGGCCATACAATCGCGTAGATATAGATTAATCAGGCTTTGATATGGAATCCCCGTCTCCTCCGCCATAGCTTTGAAATATTGAATGACATCCTCGCCCATGCGTATAGTCACTTGCTTTTTTAGTTTAGAAGCATAGGGATTCTTACGACTTTTCATTTTCGAAAAATCATATTCCGCTTTCATAACTTCACCCGCTGTAGTAGTTGCGTTCAGAACTCGTCGCTTTACGCGCAGAAATAATTCGAATGACCTTCCCTGATGCGCGCTCACAGTGACAGACAACGAGGATTCTCGAATGGAGACTCAGACCAAGCATGATAAAGCGATCTTCTTGCTCAGAATGATCTTCATCGTAGAACTGGATCGCATTTTCGTCGAAAAATACGGACTGGGCTTCTTCAAAGGAAACACCGTGTTTCCTTTGATTAGCACGATCCTTCCTTGGATCCCACTCGAACCTAATCATACATACAATATATTTACATCATACGCTGATGTCAAATCGGGCCTAACTACAGTTAGGCAGCGAACGCCGCATAGCACAAAAAACGCGGCGTCTGCCGCATAGCACCCTGATTCCGTGTATTGCACTGCATACGCCGGGTATCCCCGCCTCTCTACCCACCGGCTGCGGCAAGGCAGCTTACTGATCTCTTACCGAAACTTCTGCAGGCGCGCAAACGCACTGCATTTGAGCGGCGTACGCCGATATAACCGGATGAATCACGATAGGGCGACTGACGCCGCATAGCACGAGTTTTGCGCTGCAAACACGGCGCGCTTTGTCGCTGTTTCGCAATACGAAGTCGGAGACCGCCGCCATATTGGCGGGGTTAAAGATGCAGGCTGGATGACTCGCGGTGTTTGTTATACGCGAGCGGGCGAAGCCGGGAAGGCAGGTGGCAGGATTAATCTGGTCCGGGAACAGCTATCGTCGCCAGGAGAGCACTCCCGCCACTTGCCGGGACGGGGGCTGGTGGCGCAGACCCGGACCGGAAGGCGTCTGAAAGCCGGTTCCGCGCAGCGCCGTGACCCCGCGTGCAGCGACCTCAGTTGTCGCTGAGTACCCGTTCGTCGTATTGGGATTCGAAGAACAGCTTGTGCTTGGCTTCCTCTTTGGCCAGACCGACAAACACTTCCCTGAGCTCGCCGTCGGGGACCTTTTCCGACATGTCGGAGTACAGGCGGTAGGCCGCGCGTTCGCGTTTCATGGCGACGATCAGGGCGTCCTGGTAGGAGATGTCGTCGCTGGCGTCGACGTCGACCAGGTAGTCGGTGAGCTTCAGGTCCACCACGTTCTGCTCGGGTGTGAGCTGGCGCTCGCCCTGCTTGACGGCCAGCAGCCGTTCCTTGTGGCGCTGCTCTTCGTGGGAGAAATCCATCAGCACATCTTTCATGCCGGCCTTCTCGGCGCGCTGCGCGAGGCTGGCATAGAAGGCGGCGGCCTCCTCTTCCTGGCCGATGGCGTAATCCAGTACTTCATCCACTGTGTTCATGTCGTGTCACCTCGTCACGGTTTCAGGCTGCGCCGCTGCCGGCAGTGCCGGAAAGGAAGCGGTCGATACCGCGGGCGGCGTGGTGGCCGTCCTCGATGGCGCTGATGGCATCGGCGGTGCGGTTGGCGACATCGCCGCCGACGAAAAGCTTCTGCATGCGGGTCGCCTGGTAGTCGCCGGCGATGAACTTGCCCCACTTGACCTCGAGCTGCTCCTGATCGTCCCGGGAGATGAAATCCAGGTCGCTGCCCTGGCCGATGGCCGAGATAATGGTATCGAAGCTGTCCAGGTGCATGCGATCTTCCTGCAGCACGGGGCGGGGCCGGCCACCCTTGGGGTCGGCCACCATCTCGGCTTCGCCCCATTTTATCGCCACCTGGCCGGACTGTTCGGCGTCCAGGACTTCGACCGGGATCGCCTGGATCACGATGCGGACGCCTTCGTCCTGCGCCTCGTGGATTTCCTCCGGGTCGGCGGGCATGTCTTCGATACGGCGCCGGTAGAGAATGGTGACCTCCGCACCGAGCCGCCGCGAGACCCGCGCCGCGTCCATGGCGGCGTTGCCGCCGCCGATCACCGCGACCGACCTGCCGATGCCCGGGTCGCGGCCGTTGGCGACCTCGTCCAGCACCCGCAGTCCGGCCATGACGCGCGGATGGTCCTCGCCCTGGATGCGCATGCTGGAGGGCACCCACAGGCCGGTGGAAATGAACACGGCATCGTAACCGTCCAGCAGTTCGGCCAGCTGGATGTCCCTGCCGACGCGGGTGTTGAACTTCATCTCCACGCCCAGCGAGCGGATGTACTCGATATCCTTGTCCAGCGCTGCGTCCGGCAGCCGGTAGCTGGGCACGCCGTAGCGCAGCATGCCGCCGGCTCTGTCCTCGGCCTCGAACACGGTCACCGCGTGTCCCTTGCGGCGCAGGTAATAGGCAGCACTCATGCCGCCCGGCCCGGCGCCGATCACCGCCACCTGCCTGCCGCTGGAGCCCGGCTGATCGTTCAGGATGCGCTGGTAGTCCTCGGCCGGAACCTGGTCGACGATGAACCGTTTCAGCCAGCGGATGGCGACCGGCTCGCCCTGGATGCCGACCGGACACACCTCTTCGCAGCGCCGCGTGCAGATGCGCCCGCAGGTGGCCGGGAACGGATTGGTGCGGTACATCAGTTTCAGGCCTTTTTCGTAGTCACCGTCGCGGATGCTGCGGATGTAGTCGGGAACGTCCATGTGCGCCGGGCAGGTGGCCACACAGATGCCGCACTCCACACAGCGGTCGGCTTCCAGTCTGGCCTGTTCCTCGCTGTAGCCCTTGACCACTTCGGTAAAGGACTCGACGCTCTCATCGGGCCCGAGCATTTCCATCTCGATGCGCTTGGGTGGAAACAGGTGATAGTCGGGGTGACGGTGGTAGCCCCCGGTGCGACCGTCCCAGCTCTTGTTCTCCATTCCGGCGACAAAGCGGAACTCGTCGGGATCGGTGGTGAACCAGGCGTACTCGTTGCTCATGCGCAGCGAACCCGCGGTGCAGATATCGACACACAGGCCGCACCAGCAGCAGCGCCCGTAGTCGAAACGCGGCCTGAGGCCGCTGTCGCCGCTGCGCGCTTCCAGCCCTTCCACCTCGACCATATCGATGGCGTGGTTCTGGCAGATGGTGTAGCAGCTGCCGCAGCCCACGCAGTCCTCGCTGAGATTGATGTGAAAGCCGCGGTAGGCCGGCGCACCGGGGCGTTCCTCGATGGGACGCATACTGACGGTGTAGGGTTTTTCGAAGGCACGCTGCCAGACGAAGAACGGCGAAACCAGGTCTTTGAGTTTCATCGGGCTACCTCTCGATCTCCGGCGGATAGGTGTGCAGCGACACCATCAGGCCGGCGATATCCGCAATGTTGGTGCCCACCGCCAGCCGCTCCATGACGGCGATGGCGTGGGTGTAACTGGGACCGCGCACGTGCACCCGGCGCAGGTACTCGCTGCCGTCGGTCACCAGGTAATAGCCGTACTCGCCGCGCGTACACTCGGCCTTCACGTAGGTCTCGCCGGGCGGGATCTTCCAGTGCAGCACGTTGGGCATGCGCGCCTGGAACGGACCGCTGTCGGGCGTGCGCTCGAGCATCTGCCGGATCAGGTCGATGCACTGGTGCATTTCCTGCTGGCGCACCCAGGCGCGCTCGTAGGCATCCGAGGCGGTGCCGGTGATAACCTCGAAATCGAGCTGGTCGTACACCAGGTAGGGCTCGTCCTTGCGCAGGTCGCGTTTGAAGCCGCAGGCGCGCGCATTGGGTCCGACAATGCCGTAGGGGTCGATCATGTCCGGGGTGATCAGTCCCAGCCCCTTGGAGCGCGCCTTGAACACGACATTGTTGAACATCACCCGTTCGATTTCGTGCAGCAGCTTCTCGGTGCCCTTGAGGATTTCCAGGGTACGTTCCTTCCAGCCGTCCGGCAGCACGTTACGCACCCCGCCCGGCACGATGTACATGTGATAAATGCGCGCGCCGGTCAGTTCCTCGAACAGGTCGAGGATGTAATCGCGGTAGGTGAGCGTCCAGTTGGGCACGGTATAAAGGCCGAAGGCGCCACTCATACCGCCGGTCCACATCAGGAAACTCGCCAGCCGCATCATTTCCAGGTTCAGGGCGCGCAGCCAGTTGGCGCGCTCGGGCACTTCGATACCGGCCAGTTCCTCGACCGCCGCCGAGTACAGGTATTCGTTGAAGGTCGGTTCCGGCACCGCGATGCGGCACACCACCGTGAAGTTCTGGATGAAGGTGCGCCGCTCCATGAATTTCTCGAAGCCGCGGTGCAGATAACCCACGTGGGTCTTGCACGCGACGATCTCGTCGCCGCACAGGGTGAGTTCCAGCGACATGTTGCCGGTGATACCGGGGTGCTGCGGCCCCTGCCACAGCTTGACGTACTTGCCGGACGACAGGTCGATGGGTTCGGGCTGAGTCATGTCCAGCGAAGAGGAATGGGTGGGGAGCTGCGCCATCAGTTGTCACCCCCGCGATTCGGAAACATCACTTCGTGCATGTGCTCGCGCGGGTCCTCAGTGTGCCGGCCGTCGCGGCTGACGAAGGTTCGCTCGCAGAATTCCACGGTGTCGAACTCCCTGCGCATGGGTGGAATGTCCTCCCAGCCCTCCAGGCAGAAATCCTCATCCAGGCGCGGGCTGCCGGGGAAAGCGGATGCCCCACAGCTCGCGCAGTTCGCGCTGGTAAGTCCAGGCCTGCGCCCACAGCGTATGGATGGAGGTCATTTCGGCGTCTTCGCGCTCGATGTCCACGTGCACGCTGAGGCTGGATTTGTCGCTATAGTTGTGCAGCATGTACACCAGCGTGAACATACCGCGTTCGATGTGATCAATGGCGGTCATGAAGTTCAGATGGGTGTAGCCCTCGCGGTCGCGCAGCTCGCGGATCAGCGTTTCGGCCAGGTCCTTGTCGACCCTGATGGTAGTGAGGCCGGGCTTGCGTTCGATAATGTCGGTGATGTGGAACTCTCTCGACAGTCTTTCCAGCATGCGGTTCATTGACTTCATTCTCCGGGTCGGCGTCGCTCACCAGTTGTAGTCGGGCATGTTCCAGTTCTTGATGACGCGTTTCTGGTTGGCCTTGTACCAGTCGAAATTCTCGACATAGCGGTTGGCACCGTCGCACTGGCCCGCCTTGATCATTTTCTTCAGCTCCACCAGGCCGCCGACCAGCACCTCGGGGCGCGGCATGCAGCCGGTGATATACAGATCCACCGGGATGTACTGATCGAGGCGCTTGATGGTGTTGTAGCTGTCCCAGTACATGCCGCCATTGACCGGGCAGATGCCCAGCGCGATGACGAATTTCGGACCCTGCATCTGCTCGTAGCTGCGCACGATGCGCTTCAGGGTTTTTACCGAGGAATAGCCGCCGATAATGAACACCGATGACTGGCGCGGTGTCGGCCGCCCCGCCACACCGAAACGGTTGGCGTCGAAGCGCGCCGTCATCAGCGGGCGCAGCTCGATGGCGCCGCAGCCGGTGCCGAAGGCCAGGATCCACAGGGAATTGGCCCGGCACCAGTTGGCGAAATCCTCCACTGCCTTGATGGGATAAGGTTCATAGGCCTTGGGGCGGGCGTTGCAGAACAGCTCCCGTTCCTCCGGGCTCAGCCCGGCGTTTTCCAGTGTCGCTTCGGTACTCAGGCTCTTAATCATGATTCAATCCTCCCGCATGCCCCGGGACACTCCGGGCTTGCACCTGGCGCGCAAGCGGCGCTCAGGGAAACTGTGATCAATGCGTCATTGCGAAAAAACGCAGCGACGAAGCCATCCGCAGGATGCCGATGGCAGTGGTCAGAAACTGCTGCACTACGCTCGCAATGACAGGTTGACCGAAATGATCCGCGTTGGGTTGGACATCTTCCGGTGCTGTCGGTTGCATATCAGGGCGCAATCACCATTTGCACGTACACGATAGCAGCGATCCCGATCACGGTCGGGATCTTGAGAAAAAACCGGATCGACTGATCAACGCGGAAACGCGGGAACGCCACCCCCACGGCGATGGCCACCATGTAGATCAACCAGGTCTTGAGCATCAATTCGAGCAGCCCGGTCGCGCCGCCGAAAAACAGATTCATGAACAGAATCAGCTTGGTGGCGCCGAACAGCGCCCGGTTGGCCTGCAGCAGCGACAGGTAGGCGCTGTGGAACTCGGTGGGCGGACCGATCGGAATCTCCTGCGGCGCCAGGAAAATGTCGAACGGCGAATAACCGGTCATGCCCAGGAACGCGAGCATCGCCGCGGCGGTGGCGATCGGATTGGTGAACAACGTCCAGTTCTGCCAGCCGCCCTGCTGCGCCGCCACGATCTCGGTGATCGACAGCGTCTCGTACTGAATGACAATGGCGATCACCGCCAGGGCAAAGGGCACTTCGTAGGCGGTCATCTGGCCGAGGCCGCGCGCCACGCCGATGGCACTGTACGGGTGGCCGCTCTCGCCGGCGCCCAGAGCCATGCCCAGCTGGCCGAAGAACATGAAATAGATCACCAGGAACAGGTCGCCGGCCATACTGAAGTTGCCGAACACCTCGCTGCCGTAGATCACCGGGATAAAGGCCAGGGTGCCGATGCCGCCCGCCATCCGGAACACCGGGCCGAGGTAGAACATCACACCGTGACTGACCGCGGTGCGCTTGAAGATGTTCTTGAGGATGTTGATGAACGGCTGCGAATAGGGAATCCCGATGCGCCCCTGCACCTTGGCGATGATGCGCTCGATGAAGGCGCCCATGACCAGGCCATAGGTGGTGACGATCAACAGCGTGAGCGAGAAATAGCCGATCTTTGTCAGCCACTCATCCATACTCAGGCCGCGCCCCCGTTTGCGAAGTACAAAACAATGAAAAATATAAGGATAAACAAGGCATACGTCTGACCGTTCCCAGTATAGA
Source organism: uncultured Gammaproteobacteria bacterium (assembly GCA_963695455.1). Lineage (GTDB taxonomy): Bacteria > Pseudomonadota > Gammaproteobacteria > DSM-19610 > DSM-19610 > Thiogranum. The sequence goes on from CAVOGN010000002.1 coordinate 44,478, forward strand.
GGACGCGCACCGAGGCGGCCATGGTATGGGTCCACTCGCTGGCAGCATCCCAGAATGCCGTGGCACGCGGTCTGACCAGAAAGCCCAGCGCGCGCTCGTAATGGGCAAAGAAGTTATACGCATAATGGGTGGTCTCCGGCCGATCGGGGCGCTCCGCGGCGTACACGATGTTGAACTGCTTGACCGGCTGGATTTTCAGGGTCAGGGACAGCAACGCCAGGATCACCAGCGGCAGCGCCCACACGGCGCCCACGATGATCATCACCAGGGGGGCGTCCCAGTAACCGAGCCGGGTCTGCAGCGCCGCCCCCTCCCACACCAGGGTGCTGGCGAAGTAGGGATCGACGGCCGCCGACAAAGGATCGAGCAGCAGTTTCGGGTACACCGACAACACCATGATGACCACAATCAATACGAACTGCGGAATCAGGAGAATGGCCGGTGCCTCGCGCAGGTCTTTGTGCTCCAGCTTGCGCTGGCCGAGGAACACCGTCTGCAACAGCCGGAACATGTACAGGAACGCCACCGCGCTGGAAAAGAACGCCAGCGCCGCCAGCCAGTACCAGCCCTTGTCCATCATGGCGTTGAACAGCATCCACTTGCCGCCGAAGCCGGTCAGCGGCGGTACGCCGGACATGGCGATAATGGCGATCATCACGGCGAAGAAGGTCCACGGCAGATTCTTGATCAGGCCGCCCATACGGTACATCAGCCGGGTGCCGGTACGCAGAATCACCCCGGCGACGGCGAGGAACAGAATACCCTTGTAGAGAAAATGGTTGACGCTGAGGTACAGCGCCGTCACCCAGCCGAGGTGATTCATCAACGCGATCGCGGCGACGATGTAGCCGAGCTGTCCCATGCTGGAATAGGCCAGCAGGCGTTTGACGTCCTCCTGGAACACCGCCATCAAGGCGCCGAAGGTCGCCGTCAGGATACCGATCCAGCCCAGCACGTAGGCCGGATCCAGTCCGATCTCGGAGCGCACTCCCAGCTGGGCGGCCACCAGCACCAGCCCGAACACCGCCGCCTTGCTCACCACCGCCGACAGCATGGCGGTGAAGTCGTCGTCGGCCTCGGTGTAGGCGCCGGGCAGCCAGATGTGCGCGCCGAACGCGCCCAGTTTAATGGCAAAACCGGCCGCCAACAGCGAGAAGACCACGCCTGTCAGCGCGCCGCTGTCACCCAGCACCGCCAGCTCGATGCTGCCGGTCGCCGCGTAAGCAAGCGCAAAACCGGCCAGAATCAGGAACGCCGAGCCCAGCGAGAACAGCAGGTAGCTGAGCGCCGGCCGCACCGCATCGCGGCCCAGAGTGATGAGCAGATAGGAGCTCAGGGTCATCAGCTCCCAGCTGAAGAAGAACTCCAGGCTGGTACCGGCGCGCAGCAGCGCGGCCAGCGACAGCAGCAGCACGCTCAGCAGCGGGTAGAAACCTTTCCTCGCGTCGGCCCGGTACAGGGTCGCGACCGTCACCAGCACGCCGCCGCCGACCAGCAGCATGCCGAAGATCAGGTTCAGGCCCTGCAGTCCGGTCACCAGCCAGCCACCGCCGAGCGCCACGACTGCCAGGGTGAGCAGCGCCTTGAGGCGCCCGGGCAGCGCGTCCAGCAGCCACAACAGCGCGCCGGCGCCGAGCGGCAGCAACAGCGGCGTCAACTCGTGCAGCGAATACCACATACCGGCATAGCCGGCGCCGAACAGCAGCAGGACAACGCTGAGCACCGGTAACAGCTGCCGCACATCGATCGGCGCGGCGGGCGCCTCGCCCGACCGCAGGCTGTAACCGAACCAGCGGAACAGATACACGGCCTCCAGCAGCGAACCGACCAGCACCACCGCTATCCAGCCATACTGGCCGGCGCCGGCCAGCTGCAGAGTCAGTTCCCACTTGGCCCAGAAACCCGGAAACGGCGGCAGTCCCACCAGGGCGACCAGACACACCCCGAACACCACGACCACCAGCGGCCGCGCGGCAATGGTCGACCAGTCCTCGATCCGGTCGCGCTGCACCAGGGCAGCGAGCCAGAACAGGCCCGCCTTGGCGAGCAGGTGATTGACAAACAAGCCACCCACGATGAGCGCCAGATACGGCTCCAGTTCCTGTTGGCGCAGCACCGCCAGCGCCAGGGTCAGCAGGCCCATCTGGCCGATGGACGAGTAGCCGAGCAGCCGCCTCGCGTTGTACTGCTTGAGACCGATCAGGTTGGAGATGAGAAACGTCACCCCTCCCACCACCGCGATGCTGGTGAGAAACCCGTCCAGCAGCGGCAGCAGCTTGAACAGCGCGAACAGCACCCCGGCCGATACGCCGACCGAGATGAGTGAGGCGATGCCGCCCGGCGCGGTTTCGTACACATCCAGGCCCCAGCCGTTGGCGGGGAACGGTTTCAGTTCGATCAGCAGGCTGGTCAGCAACAACAGCAGCGCGACAAAACCGATCGGCCCGCTGATCAGGGCACGGCTGGCGACGATGTCATCGATGTTCAGGGTGCCGGTCTGGTGATAGACGAAGATGGTCCCGAGCAGCAGCAGAGCCGAGGCGATCGAGGTGGCGATGATGTATTTGAAACCGGCTGCCAGCCCGGCGGCCGAACCCTCCAGACCGAGCAGCCCATAGGTGGCCAGCGCCGTAATCTCGATGAAGATAAACAGGTTGAACAGGTCGCGGGTCATGATCATGCCGTCGATGCCCATGATCAGTATGATGCACAGCAACATCGCCGCAGCGGTCTCGCGCAGGCGCCGCAGATAGTGCCAGGCGGCCAGCAGGCCGGCCAGGTTCACCGCCAGCACGAACAGGCTCTCGTTGAGTCCGAAGCGCAGGTTGATGGCAAACGGCGGCGCCACGCCCGCGGTCAGGATCTCGATGGTGGGAGCGCCCTGCAGCAGCGTGACGAATCCGAACGCCGGGATCACGGTCATGCCGGCCAGCGCCAGCATGAACAGCGCCGCGGCCTTGCCCGCACCGGCGCGGTACAGCAGCGGTATCAGAAACCCGCTGCCGAGCGCCAGGACGTAGATCGACAGAGGATGCAGCAGCGCGGCTACCATTTGGACTCCGCGCAGTCGTCGATGGAAAGGCTGCGCTTGGCGCGGTAGATGCGCACCGCAAAGCTCAGCATCACCGCGGTCACGCCGAGCCCGATGACAATCGCGGTCAGCACCAGCGCCGAGGGTACCGGATCGACTATGCGGCTCGCGGCCTGCTCCGCCGTGACCGTGTCATCGATAATCGGCGCGCTGCCGCCGGTGACATAGCCGATGGCGACCATGACCATATGAATCCCCGTGTCGACCAGCGAAAAACCGATGATCATGCGGATAATGTTCTTGTGCGTCAGCATGGCCAGCAGCCCGATGAGAATCAGGGCCAGGCCGCTGGCCAGCGCGAAGGTCGAAAGCGGCAGGCCGGTCATCGATCACCCGTCCCCGCTGCACGGAAACGGTCCAGCACCGAGCCGAGCTCGGCGCCCACCTTCAATCCGATCAGGATATAGATGATCGGTATGGCGCCGGCGCTGAACAGCGAACCGAACTGGCCCAGCGCCATGATGCGGTTGTCCAGAAAGCCGCCGGCCAGGATCACACCCAGCACCCCGATCACCACATAGCTGAACCCGGACAGCGACTCGGTGATGCCGATCAGGCGGCGGCTGACAGGCGCATAGGGTTGTGCCAGCAACAGCAGCAGAATGCCGGAAGCGATAATCGCACCGCCCTGGAAACCGCCGCCCGGCGTCAGGTGGCCGTTGACGAACACATAGACGCCGAACAGAAACACCATCGGCATCAGCAGTTGAGCCGCGCTCTGCACGATTTCACTGGCCGGCTTGCGCGGCTGCGCGGCAGCGGCGTCGCCTTCGCGCCGCCCCAGCAACAGCCCGACGCCGGCCGCCGAGATGAACAGCACCGTGACTTCGCCAAGCGTATCCAAACCGCGGTAGGTGACAATAACCGATGTGACCAGGTTGGCCGCACCCAGCTCAGCGGGGCCATTGGTCGCATAATAGTGTCCCAGCGGACTCAGCACCGGGCTCTCGATGTAATTCAGCACCAGGTCGGAAAACACCAGTGCCAGCAGTACCAGCGTCAGCAGGATGACCAGTCGCTTGATCATCGGCTCAACACACCCTGGCCTGCAGCGAGGCCACAACGTGACAGCAGACAGCGAGCCGACTGCACATTACTTCTGCTCCTCGGACGGCTGTGCGGCTTCGCTTTCGTCCAGCCGGTCGACGACCGTGGACTCCGCTTCCTCGACATGGATGGCATGCGCCGCGCGCGCCAGAGCATGCGAGGACACCGGGTTGGTCAGCAGCACGAAGAAAATCAGTATCAGCAGTTTCCAGGTCCAGGCCGGGTGCAGCACCGCCAGACCCAGCAGCACCAGCAGGGTGCCCAGCGTCGACGCCTTGGTGCCGGTCTGGATGCGGTTGTAGCTGTCGGGCATGCGCAGCACACCCAGACCCGCTGCAAACAGGAACACCGAGCCGGTCAGTACGATCAGGCTGCCGAGCAGTTCCAGCACAGCTCAGTCCTCCCCGCCGGTCTTGCGGATCGCATACAGGAAAATGACTGTCGACAAGCCGGAGCCGATCGACGCTTCGGTCATCGCCACGTCGGGCGCGGCGAGCAGCACATAAGTGACCGCCGCGAACAGGCTGGCCAGCCCGGCGCTGACCACTGCGCCCACCGTGCTCTCCAGCCGCACCGCCAGAATACCGCTGGTGAGAATACCCGCGCACAGTAACATCATCAGAATCTCGATCATCGCTTCACGACTCCGCCACCCGCGTCAGAACCCTTTCTCCAGGTAGCGCGCCACCGCCAGCACACCGAGAAAACTCAACAAGCCGTACACCAGGGCAACGTCGAGATAGATAAAACGCCCGGCGTGGTGCGCAAACAGTGCAATGAGCGCAATCGCGATGACTGTGAGCAGATCGATGGCGATGACGCGGTCCACGGTCGTTGGACCCAGGACCAGGCGCAGGATGCCGAGCACGATACTGAGATAGATCAGCACCTGGGCAATATTCAGCAACAGCTCAGCCATACACGACCGCCAGGTATTTTTCGAAGCGTCCGGCGATCTCGCGCGTTGCCGCCTCCGGGTCCTGCGCGGACACCACGATCCAGTGTATGAACAGCGAGTCGTCGCGAATGTCGACCACCAGGGTGCCGGGTGTCAGGGTAATGGCATTGGCCAGCACCATGCGGCCCAGTGGTGACTTGAGCCGCGTCTTGATTTCGACAATCCCGGGTCTGATGTGGATGCGCGGCGAAAACACCAGCCGCGCGACGTTCAGGTTGGCCAGCACCAGTTCCCAGATAAAGACACCCAGGAAGGCGAAGGCATGCAGAAGCACGCGGGGAGTCCAGCGGATGTCGGCATACACCCGGGCAAAGGGCGCGAACAGGATGGCGAGCACTGCGGCCAGCCCCGCTCCCACCCCTACGATCTCCGGCGCCAGTGAATCATTGGCGACCAGCCAGATCAACAGTAGCGTTAGCCAGAGGCTGAAAAACTGTCTTTTGTCGTTCCCGGTGGTGGCTGCACGCATGGGCGGGGCCCATCCTCGGTTATTGAGCGTCGATCAGTCGGTGGAGTATCAACTGGATTTCACGCGAAGCATACCAGCAATCTGGGACCGATCAACGACCAGACGCGATGGACGAACGTTCATAGCACGCGCCAGGTCGGCCCGATGCCGGCAGATCAGTGCAAATACCAGAACACCGTTGCCGACGGGGTTGTCACAATATCGTAACAATGAACCCGGACGGTGCAAGCCTCCGCACCACGGTGATGCGCGTGCGCGGCGTCACGCCTCGGCTGCGGGCATCGCGATACAGCGCCAGACACTACGAACCCGTCGGGGCAGAATCAGCAGCCTGCACCTGCCGCCGCAACCGCCGCGGCAATCTCCTCGCTGAGCTTGGCCACGCCGCGGCTGATAGCGCTGACCAGCCCGGCATAGCCGGACGATGCCGGCGTTTCGACGATGCGGAAACGCCGGCTGACCGGTTCACAGTCGCGCCGCGTATCGCTGAGCCGCCAGACACCGGCCAGCTCGGCCAGCTTGCCGAGTTCGCCGTCGAAGCGAAAGAACTGGATGCTCACTTCGAAATCCGGCCGGCGACTGCTGGACCAGGGGTATAGCAGCACGGCGTCGGTGTTAAGCCGTTCCATGAGGTTCTGCGCCAGCGCCCGGCTCAGCTCCTTGCGCAGGTCACCCCCCCACCGATCGAACTCGGCGAGATCGACGCGGTTGGGATCGGGCCGGGTGACGATCTGCGGGCGATCCAGCACGTCGGGAAGTTCGACCGGCCCGAGGCCGAGCGACAAGGGCGGCGCCGGTGACTCACGTCCCGCCACCGGCGCCGCGCTATCCGTACTCAATACATAGAAGTTCGAAGGACGCGTTGGCGTGCCGATGCATCCGGACAACAGCAGGCTCAGCAGCACGGCAAACAGATTGATTCGATTCATGGGCCGGTTTCCTCTCATCGGGTAGCATCCTTGCCCTTAAGCAAAGCCTCCGGGTGGCGCTCCAGGTATTCCGACATGACGCGGATGGAACGCGCCGCGGCCCGCAGTTCACTCAGCGCGTTGTAAAGCTGGTTACCGATCTCGCCATCCTTGGACGCGAGGCCCTCCAGGGCGCTCAAAGTATCGGCAGCGGCCTGCAGCGTCGCGCGCGAGTCCTGCGCCAGCCCGGGCATCTCCTTGTCCATACGCGCTACCAGCGTGTTGACCGAAACCACCAGCGCGTCCAGATCCTTTACCGTCTCCTTGAGCGGCAACTGCTCGAGCTGTTCGAGCAGCCGGCTGACGCTGGTCGTGATACCGCTCAGTGGCCGCGGCAGGGTCGGCAGCTCCGGGTACTCGCCGGCAAAATTCACCTGCGCAGGTCCCTCATCCGGAAACAGATCGAATTCAACAAACAGCTGCCCGGTGAGCAGGTTGCCAGTCTGCAGCCGCGCCCGCAGCCCGCGCTCGACGAGGAGTGCGATGCGTTCCTGGAGCCGCTTTTCGAGCTCTTCCTCGTCAAGGCCCTCGCGCTCCTCGGCCGTGAGAGTCCGCTCCGGTTCCAGATCGATGCGCACCGGAATTCGCACCTGCGCGGCCTCCGCGACCAGCCGCGCCTCGATTGCGGTTACCGTCCCGACGCGGATGCCACGGAACTCCACCGGCGCTCCGACGCTGAGCCCGCGCAGCGTATCGGTAAAGTTGAGCACGAAGGGAAAACCCTCGGTGATGGGTTGTTCGACCGACTTGGCGTAGTTCTCATAGAGAGTGAACATTTTGTTCTCCGGTGCCTTGCCCGAGTCGGACAGCTCCGGCGGCGTTTCAAACGCGATACCGCCGGTCATCAGTGCGACCAGCGACTCCATCTCCACCCTGACACCCGAGGCGTCGAGCGACAGGTCGACCCCGCCCACGTTCCAGAAGCGCGAGCCGCGACGCACGAACTGGTCGTGCGGGCTGCGCACGAAGATGCCGATGTCGACGTAGTCGTGGTTTTCGGCGAGATGATACTCGGTTGTCTCGCCCACCACGATCTGGCGGAAGTACACCGGCGAGCCCACCGATAAGGAACCGAGCTTGCTGGCGCGCAGGCGGTAGCTGGTACCCTCGACGTCCGAGGTGACGATGGGCGGCTTTTCCAGGCCGACGAAATTGCGCACCGACTTGCCGCCGGCGCGCGGGTCCATGGCGATGTAGGCGCCGCTGATCAGGGTGCCGAGGCCGCTGACCTGGCCGCCGCCAACCCGCGGTCGCACCACCCAGAACTTGGTGGTATCGGACAGGTGGCGTTCCATGCCCGGCACCAGCTCGGCGGTCAGCAGCACCCGGGACAGGTCATCGGCGAACCGCACCGTCGTTACCTGGCCTATGGTCACGTCGCGGTACTTGATCTTGGTCTTGCCTTCCTCGATGCCCTCGGCGGTCTGGAAACTGATCACCACCTCCGGCCCTTTCTCGGAAAACGTCTTGTACAGCAGCCAGCCCCCGACCGCCAGCGCCACGATAGGCAGCAGCCAAACCACCGGGAAGCCTTTGTGCTCGGTGTCGACCACCGCCTCCGGCAGCTGGTCGAGATTATCGGGCTTGCTCGGCGATCCCATGCTGTTCTCCGTATTGATCCCAGATCAGTCGTGCATCGAAGCTCATGGCGGCGAGCATGGTGAGAATGACGACTGTGGCAAATGCCAGCGCCCCCCCGCCCGGCTCTATGGTGGCGAGCGCCCCGACCTGCACCAGGGCGGCCATCAGGGCGACCACGAACACGTCCACCATGGACCAGCGCCCCACCAGCTCGGTCAGCCGATACAGCCGGGTGCGCTGCGCCCTGCGCAGCGGCGACCGGCGCTGCACCGATATCAGCAGGTACAGCAACGCGAGCATCTTCAGCAACGGCACCAGCACACTGGCCACGAACACGATCAGCGCCAGCGGCCAGTCGTGGTGCAGCAGATAGATCACCCCGCTCATGATGGTATCGGCCTGGGTGTTGCCCACGTACGTAGTTGACATGACCGGCAGCAGGTTGGCCGGCAGGTACATGATCATGGCTGCAATCAGCAGCGCCCAGCTGGTCCTGATACTGTTGGGCTTGCGCAGGTGCACCGGTGATCCGCAGCGCGGGCAATGGACGTGTCCGGCAGCCGGCAGCCGCACCAGCAGGCCGCAGGTATGGCAGCTCGCCAGCCCCAGGTCCCTAGCGCGCATGCGGCTGTCCCCTTGGCAGACCCAGACGCCGCCAGAGAAGATGCGGTTCGAACGCCGACATCGCGGCCGCCGATATCACGATCAGACTGGCAAACGCATACAGTGCCGGCCCCATCACCATATGCGCCATACCGGCCAGCTTCACCGAGGATACCAGCACCCCGAGCATGAACACATCCAGCATGCCCCACGGTTGCAGATGACTGATCCAGGACAGCGTGGAACGCAGCATGGGCAGCGCGACACCCAGCCGCACGCCCAGCAGTACGTACAGACTGCTGGTGACCAGTAGCGTGGGCCCGATGACGGTGGTGATGATCACTACTACCGCGAGGGGCCCCATACCTGCTTCGTAGAGCGCCCGCGAGGCGCCGATTATCGTGGTGGTCTGCTCGCGCCCTGAGATCTGCAGGGTCAGGAAGGGCAATGCATTGGCCAGTATCAGCAGGATCAGCGCCGCGATATTCAGCGCGATGGGTCGCTCCAGACCCCCTTTGGGGTTGTGCACCAGCAGTGCGCCGCAGCAACTGCAATGCGCTGACCGCCCGGGAGCCAGCGCCGGAATGCGCTGCAGGGTGTCGCACTCATGGCAGGCAACGAGTTCTGGACTATGCACGTCAGGCAGGGTTGACTGAGTCATCGAAGCGGAACGTTAACAGCGACCTGACTGCTTGTCACGCACCCGTGTCTTGCCGCGGGTCGAGCCCCGGAGTTGTCATTCCGGCCACCACGGAGTTAAATCCGTTTCCGACGGCGGGCCCGCATGGCCACGGCCCGCGCCGCGCAGAACGGCCTGCAGGCTGGCGCGAATTGGTAAGCGACGCAGCCGCAGACCCTGTTAAGCTGGTCGTTCAACACCGACCACAGGATGGCGGGAAGCTATCGCTGGCGCGTATACTTCCACCCCGCCCTGCGGACTGACGGATACCGGTACAACACAGAGACATAATAGGAGAGTGGTGATGAAAAGACTTATTACAGTGGCTGGCCTGATGTTCGCCAGTTCGGCGGCAGTCGCCGGCAGCCTGGGCGATGTCTCCGATGTCCCGGCGGCGCGCGTGAAGAGCGAAAAGGAGCTCAGCGGTTTTCTGGGTCTCGGTGCCCTGTGGCGGCCGGAATACATCGGCGGAGATACCACCGAGACCAAACCCGTACCGCTGATCAGCGTCGACTACCGGGACATCGTCTATTTCAAGCTCAACCGCCTGGGCGTCTGGTTCTGGAAACAGGGTCAGGAAGGCTTTCGTATCGGCGCCGTTGCGCAACCGCGACGCGGCTGGCGGCGCAATGACGGCAATCGCTTGAGCGGCATGGACACGCGCGGTGATTCTGTCGAGGCCGGCGTCAACCTGGCGTGGCGTTATGATCGCTTCGAAGCCGAGGGCGCCTATCTCACCGACGTGTCCGACACTTCCGATGGCGACTCGGCGTATATCAAACTCCGCTATGCACTGATGCAGTCTTCAAAGTGGAATCTGGCCGGACAGCTCGGTTTCGAATACCTCGATGAGGATGTGACCGATTACTACTTCGGGGTACCGGCGAACGAAGCAACCCCCATACGGCCGGCCTATTCCCCGGACGACGAATGGAACACCTCGGTCAGCCTGGTGGCGACCTATATCATCAATCCGAGCTGGCTGGCGATGGGCGGTTTCTCCTACACCGTGCTGGGCGACGAAATCCAGGACAGCCCGATCGTGGAAGAAGACGACTACGCCAACGTGTTTGCCGGCGTAGCCTGGCGCTTCTGAACGCGCCATGCGGCTACCGCGGTCGCCTGTACGGCGACCGCGGATGCGCGCCCGGGAACCGGGCAGTTAACGTTCCGACCAGGGTTTGAATGGAAATTCGATGGGACGCACCCGCAGCTCTTTCGGCAACACCAGACGCCGTTCCCCGTCCAGCCACTGCATGACATAGGCTTGACTTGGCGACCTGGCTGCCGGTTTCATCCACGCGATAACGCCCCAGCAACGACATGAAAATCATCTCCCGCAGCTGCGTGCGGACTGCATCCTTGTCCAAGGAACCTGCCAGCCGCACTGCGGCCTCGATGGTCTGCCCGGCACCGTAGCCATAGGCCGCGTACTGGCTGGCATTGTGCCCGTACTTCTGCTTGAACCGGAAAGAAAAGTCCTGGGCCTGTGGCTTGCGGACGCCGCGTATCCAGGCCACCACGCCCATCACCCCTTCGGCATCGGCACCCAGCGCCGCGCCGAACTCCGGGAGTGCGGGGCCCACGGTAAATACAAAGGCCTTCGGTGACAGCTGCTGCTGCTTGGCCGCGCGCATGATGGCGATGGAATCCTGCAGGTAGGTCGCGCCGAGCACCAGCTCCGGAGCGGCCGCGCGTATGCGCTGGGCGGCTGCGGCGAAGTCGGTGCGGTCGGCCGGGTAGCGCTCGTCGAAAACGATGTCCATGCCCAGGCTGGCGGCCTTGGCGCGCGCGCCCTCCGCCACCTCGCGGGTGAACTCGGTATCCGCATAAATGATCGCGACACGGTTCAGCCCCGCCTTGGTCTTGGCCGCCTCGAGGGCCAGGTCCATGTACTCGGGGGCAGGTGCGTCGACGGCAAAAATATTGCGGTAGCCGCGCGACCAGATTCGGCTGGAAGCGGCGCCGGTGGCCAGCATGGGGAAATTGTGGCGCTCCGCAACAGTGCTGGCTTCCAGGGTAAGCGCCGAGGAATACGGGCCGAGCAGCAGATCCACCCGGTCCTGGGTGATCAGCTTCTCGTACAGCCGCGCGCTGGTTACCGGATCGGACTTGTCATCATAATAGACCAGCTCCACCCGGCGCCCGAGCAGCGCACCGCGGCCGTTGATATCTTCCACCCACATCCGTATGCCTTCGAGCTGCTCCCGCCCGGGGGACGCCAGGTCGCCCGTCAGCGATGCCGTCACACCCACCCTGATGGGCTCATCGGCCGCCAGCGCCGCTGCGCTCGCGACTGCGCCGAAGGCCATCAGCACCAGGGCCCAGCCCCAGGCCAGGGCGAGAATCCGTTGTGTATTGCGCAAGACGTTCACCTGTTATCTCTCGACATCCAGTTTGCGTTTGGTGGTGTACAGCAGGCGCACCAGCTCGTACTCGAACGGCGAGCCGGTCTCGTAGTAGCGGAACGCGGTATTGGCTCGCGTATCGATGGAATGCAGTATATCGATGGCCCAGTACTGCCAGGCTTCGAAATCGGTCAGTTCGTCACGGATGGTCGATCGCGCATACCAGTCCACACCCTGTCCTATGCCGTCGCGCACCGACGACGGCCCGAGGATCGGCAATACCAGGTAGGGACCCGTGGCCACGCCCCAGTGGCCGAGCGTCTGGCCGAAGTCTTCGTCGCTGCGCGGCACATCACTGGCCACATCGATGAAGCCCAGCAGACCGATGGTGCTGTTGATGAGCAGGCGCGTCGTGGTGTTCATGGTCTTGTCGACGTTCAGCTGCAGGATGCTGTTGATCAGGGTGGTAACGTCCTCCACATTGCGGAAGAAGTTGTGGATGCCGGTCTCGACGATATCCGGGGTGATCCACTGGTAACCGCGCACCGCCGGCAGAAACACGTACTTGTCGAACCGGTAATTGAACCGGTACATGGTGCGGTTGAAGCCCTGCCAGGGATCCGAAATGATCGCTTCGGCCTCGTACACGACGTCATCCTGGAGGATACGATCGGCGGCGAAAACCGGCTCGATGATTTCGCCCTTCTGCACCGGCGCGGTGCTGCACCCAGCCAGTGCCAGTCCGGCGATCAGCGCGACCAGAGGTAAGCGCAGAGCCCTTCTTGCTGTTGTCATCATCCGTCTGTGCTCACTGCTTGAAGACATTGACCATGTGCGCAACATTGTCGGGATAATCCATGTTCCCGCAGTGCCCACCCTTGGGATAGATTTTGGCGCGGTCCCCGAACACCCGCGGGAAAAAGTCTATCTCGCCCGGCGCCAGAATCAGGTCATTGGCATTGTGCATGACCTCGATCTTCTCGGCGCCGCGCAAGTAGTCCTCGATATAAACGAGGCTCATCTGTTCGACAATCTGATCACGCGTAATGGACGGATCCTGCGCCTTGTAGTAGGGGTAGAAGTAACTGTGGAAGTAGTCGGTAAAACCCAACCGGAAAATGACTTTCTGGTAGTCGCCCGGTGAGGTGTTCTGCGTGAAGTGGACGTTGCTGGGCTTGACATAACCGAAGTCGGTCATGAGATCCGAGGTGAATGCCAGATGCGCAGACGAAAAGCGGAACGACAGACCGATCAAGGCCGCCAGCTGTTCGTCCTTCGGGTGCATTACCTCATAGACCTGGTAGAGAAAGTCGTCATTGAAATTCGAGACGATCCGCGCGTTTGTACACCTCGCTGAGTTTCGCAACGATATTGTTGTAATAAGTACTGAAGTTGTCTACGCCACCGGGAATGTTTTCCAGCATCCGGTCCAGCAGTGAAATCGAGTTGTACAGGCGCACCGGCGGGTTGATCAGCAGCGCCTTCTTGAAGTTGAACACCTGGCGTTTCTCGTCCAGCCAGGTGACGAAGGCCGTGTTGAAAGCGCCCAGGCTGTAGCCGGTGACGAAGAAATCCGTGACTTCGATCTTCTTCTTCAGCTTGTTCCAGATCAGCTCCATGACGCGATACAGATCCTCCGCATCGTGCACAGCATGACCGGTAACTGACGTCCTGGAGGCCGCCACCACAAAGTTGGGCAGCGTCGGAGAGGAAAGTGACACCACGTGGAAGCCGGCCTGGTAGAAGGCACGCGCCATATTCTGGTTCTTGCCGCCGTTGTAGGCAGCACCGGTGCCGGCAATCAGGAACACCAGCGGCGCCGGCTTCTTCTGCAAGGCATAGGAGTAACGCAGCTCTGCCTCGTACCACAGGTACTCGGGGACGACCCGGTCCTCGAAAACCGTCAGCGACGCCGTTTTTACCGGGATTTTTTCGGGCAGCTTGGCCCGATACTGGTCCGGCGTGCCGACTACCGTGGCAACGAACGCATCATCGAAAGGGTAATCGTAACTTTCACTGACCGCCCAGGCGGTGGTCGCAAACCACGACGCAGCGAGCAGCAGGCTCAGGGTTCTTATCATTGCGACTATCGCTCCAGCAGGGGTGATCGCGCTTCGGCGCGTACTTTAACTCATGCGTAAGCGTTTTGCACCGCCACCAAGCATGCAATTTAATAAAGGTAGCAAGAGCCGCCGTTGTTCTCTTGCCATTTCGCGCCAGAGCACAGCGACCCGCCGGCATGGCGGTCGCCGTTCGCGGGCAAACCCGCGGGACACGGGCGCCGCTTCCTGCCGGGTACCGGTGCACCCCTAGCGAGTCCCATCCCCCCGGACCCAAGTCTGCAGCCGGGCCGGCAGCGGACCTCACATCGGAAGCGTAAAGCGCTTGAAGGAAAATACCAGCACTCCGGCAAATACCAGTGGAAACAGCACTTTTGACCAGTGGTTCAGCCGGTGTGCCAGCTGCCGGCGCTCCTTGTCCCACAGCGCGGTGGTCGCCACCGCCTCGACCAGCGCCGCAAATACCAGCAGGGTCGCGCCGACAATAAACACGTCGAACTCGGTCAAATAGGGAATCGGCGGCAGGGTCGAGCCCAGCGCGAAACGAAACGCGATCAGGGTAAGCATGGAGGTAGCCGACAGGCCGATACGCGGGGCGATGTTCTGGGGGCTGAGCCAGAACGTTGCCCAGGACATGAACACCACAAACGACAGGGGCACAATCAGTTTCCATATATAGAAGCCGGGACGGCGTTCGGCAGGAAAAAGGATCTCCAGCTGCGCAATCGATCGGCCCGGATGCACCCGGTACTCGCCGCTTGTTCCTTCGGGAGCGCCGATCCACCAGTTCGGGTTGGAAAGCTGCTCCGCCGTGTCGAACAGCGTGTCATCCGCAACCAGCTTCAGCTGGTCCGGTGCAAAACGCGCAACCAGCGTAACGGGCAGTTTCTGTTTATCGAACGGGAAGTGCATCAGATCCAGCGGCACGGAAAAGTCGCCATAAAAGCGCTGCACATACCGCACTGCGCCGTCGGGCTGCACTTCCACCACCTCGTCCATCAGCCGTTGCACACTGCGCTGGTTCACCACCATCACACCGGGATGCCACACAGCCGCCAGGGGCACCGTACAGGGCGTGTCCCGCCCGTTGGCCAGACGGGCATCCTTCCAGTCATAGCGCAGAAAAATATCCGCGAGGTAACTCTCGTTGGCGTCATCGATTTTGGGGATATCCAAAAGATATACGCTGACCCGGATTTCGGTGGCGCCCTGCCCGGCACCGGGCCGCGAATGGCGCGCCGAGTCGGGGAACTCGCAGTCAGACCCGGTATCGAATTCCGCCTGGCCCTGAGCCAGCGCTGAAGCAGTCATCAACAACAGTGTGAACAGTAACCGGAACATCCCTGGCATAGTGCTTTTTCTGTTTGTTTTCGGCCTGCACGCAGCATAGCCGCTCCGCCAGCTCAGTGACAACCGCCGTTACCAGGGACGGGAACCCGCCCCGCCACCATCGGCGACAAAACAGGGACGATGGTTCTAAATCGAGCGTTGGACCGGTCGCAATCACCGCGACCTGCCAGATTCAACCCGTCAGTCAGTCAAGGCCTCGCGCGCCTTGTCCACGTCCACCGAATCCGCTGCCTTTTCCTTGTCCACGGCTTCATAGGCCTTCTGGTAGTCGACACCTTCGGTGCTGACCGCCTCGCCCATCGTGTCCTGATCCACGGACTCGGCGGCTTTCCCGGTATCCACGGACTCACCCAGCTTCTGGTAATCCACCGCCTGCGCCACCGGCACACAGGACAGGCACAACGTCAGGGGTAGAACTTTCTTGTTCATGGCAAACCTCCTCATCTTTCAAACGAGCCGCAACTATTGTATCGACACCCGATTGACACTACCTGTCCGGGCAACAGGGCAGCAGGATCACGCAGGCGGATCAGCTACCTTCCAATCCTCCCCATGTCCACCATCGCGACTGTCGAAACACCGACAACCGCGAGATGCCGGATCTGCCTCCCCATCGCCCGCTCAGGCACGGGTTCCCTACCTGGCGGTATAGCTGAACTTCTGTCCGCCGACGCTGGCTTCGTACATCAGGCCGCCCTTGGCCACCGTGAAAATGGCCATGCCTTTGTGGTACTCGCCCACTGTAGTCGCGTCGTGCTTGCCGCCGCTGGCGCCGGCAGAGGCGCCGGCCGTGGTCGCTCCGGCGGATGCACCGGCCGTGAGCGCCACCGCCGAGGCCTGGGCGCCAAACTCAAAGTTGCCGCTGGTAAACTCGTCGAAGGCACGCTTGTCCTCGAAAAACACGATCTGGCTGAAGCCCTGTCCGCCCAACTGAAAGCCGATCGACAGCTGCGTCATCGAGGTGTCGCCGACATACTTGCCCTGGGCGTACACGCGTCCCTTGCCATAGGCGCCACCGATACCGATGCCGCCCTTACCGATGGTGGGAAACACCGCGTAGCCGTAGCTGTTGTCGAAGAAGGTGCCGCTTTCACCGGCTTCCTTGAATATCTTGATGGTCTCGGCGTACTTGGCCTCCTCATCCTCGGCCCAGCTGACGCCCAGCGGTAAAGCCAGCAACGACAGCACCAATATATCCCTCAGGATCAGTCTCATTGTCGTTCTCTCCTTGGTTATGAATGTCATGCACCCGATGCGGCGGCCCCGGACCCCTGCGCGGGGGGCGTGTCTCGCTGCCTCGCCAGGCTACAGTATAGAACCGATCTCGAATTGTGCCCCGCTTATCTGGCCGGACGATGCGTAGCTGGGGCTGAGCTGACGCGCAGCAAGCCGTCGTCAACAGCCCCCTTGTCGGGCATCGCTTCGCTCAGCCCGACCTACCCGCCGCGCCATGGCCAGCCAGATTCCAACCAGGCGTTACTCTGTCGCGCCGCCGTCTAGGCCTGCCCGGCCGCGCCCAGGTACTGCGCCACGTCCACTGCGTCGATCTGCTCGGGCGACAGGTAAGGCTCGCGCGTAGTCCAGGTAAACCCCCGAACGCAGGAACAACGCGAACAGATCCGGGCAGATATGCCCGTCCTTGCACATGAAACTCATGATGCGGATCGACTCACTGAGGGTCTTGGCCTTCTTGTAAGGGCGGTCAGACGCCGTGAGGGCCTCGAAGATGTCGGCGATCGCCATGATGCGCTCAGGCATCGACAGGTCCGCGCCGGTCAGGCGGCGCGGGTAGCCGGTGCCGTCCAGCTTCTCGTGGTGGTTTCCCGCCCAGGTCGGCACCCGGCGCAGCTCGCGCGGGAACGGCAGCTGGTTCAGCAGCATGATGGTCTGAATAATGTGCTCGTTGATCTTGAAACGCTCTTCTTCGGTGAGCGTGCCGCGCGCGACGCTGAGGTTGTAGAGCTCGCCGTAATTGAAGGCGTATTCGGGCACCTCGATGCGGAACCCGTAGGGGTTGTCACCGAACGGTTTGCCCCCGTCGTCACGCGCCACCAGGTGCTCCGGCTTGTCGGCGAGCAGCCGCTCTTCGGCCGGCAGCGGCGCGGCGGGCGTGCGCGCCTTGCGCTCGGACTCGTCATGGGACAGCCCGATGCGGTCGTCGAAATGGCGCAGCCACGCCCGCGGAGGCGATGCGCTCGAGGCGCTCAATATGCTCCGGGCCCATGAATTCGCCGCCCGCGTTGCACTCGGCGACAAAGGCGTAGTCGTCCTGCAGCGCCTTGAGACGCGCGTCGAGCGCCTGCCGCGACGCCTCGCTGTCGCCCGCTTCTGCCGCCAGGTCGCGGTAGTGAGTCGATCTGGGCATCGCGCCACAGCACCTCGAAGCGCATGCGTATTTCGTGGATGCGGTTGTAGATGGACTCCAGCTTGGTCGCCTTGTCCACCACGTTCTCGGGCGTGGTCACCTTGCCGCAGTCGTGCAGCCAGCTGGCCAGGTGCAGCTCGTACCACTCCTCGTCGCTCAGCGCGAAGGTCTTGAACGGCTCGTCGTTGGACTCCTGTGCGGCAAGCGCCAGCAGGCGCGCCAGCTCCGGCACGCGCTGACAGTGGCCGCCGGTATACGGCGACTTGGCGTCGATGGCGCCGGCGATCAGCCGGATGAAAGCATCCAGCAGGTCCTTCTGGGCCTTGAGCAGACGCTGATTGTCGAGCGTGATCGCCGCCTGTGATGAAATAGCCGAGACGTAGGACACCATGTCGGGGCTGAAGCTGGTGACCGTATCTGTGCGCGGGTCGCGTGTGTTGACCAGTTCCAGCAGACCGATCGGCTCGCCCTTGCGGTTGCGCAACGGCAGATGCAGCAGCGACTGGCACTGGTAATCGTCGCGCTCGTAGCGCGCGCGCAGCCAGGAAAAGTCGCAGCGCTTGTCCGCGGCGATGTCGTCCATCGCCAGGGTGGTCCCGCGCCGGACGCCGGCGACCTCGGGCCTGTCAGTTGCAACTGTGCCCTCTTCGACCGGGCGCGACCGCAGCTCCGCGGGCACCGCTGCAACGCTGGTGCCACCGTAGTGGATGCCACTGCGCTCGTTCTGCACCACCGCCAGTTCTATGCTCGCATGGTCCGGGTCGAACAGGAAAATACTGCCGCCGTCGGCGCGACACACGGCGCGCGCCTCGCCGAGCAGGCGCTCGAGCAGACGATCGAAATCCTTCTCCGCCGACAGCGCCTTGGAAATCGCGACAAAACGTTCAATGGCCGATTTCATCACCGCCATGCTGTGCGACAGCTCATCGACCTCCACGAAACGCGAGCGCACGCCAACCGGGGTGTCGAGCTTGAAATTGCGAATGCGCCGCGCCGCGCCAGCGAGCAGATGCAATGGCCTGGAAATGCGTCTGGCAACCCACCACACGACAGCAATGGAAAGCAGCAATACGCCCAGCGACAGCAGCAGGCTGTTATTACGTAGTGCGTCGATACGACCGAGCAGCTCGTCCCGCGGCACCACCACCGCCAGGTGGGCCTGGTTGCCGCTGCGCAACGGCAACGCCGACAGCGAGCCCAGCCAGTCGCGCCCGTCTACGGTAAAGTCGAGCCGACCTTGCCTGGCCCCGGCACTGAAGCTCTGGTAGACCCTATCGCTCACAGGATCATCGAGCTCCGCACAGGAGGCATTGCCGGCACCGGAATACCCGATCATCTTGCCGGCCGCAGAGAACACCAGAATCGCGGTCGAAGGTGTGACGCGCTCACGTGCGATCGCCGCGCACAGCGTATCCAGGGTCAGATCGGCACCGACCACGGCCCTGCCGTCCGGCCTGCGCCGCGCCAGCGTGGCGCCCCACCCGCCCGAGGACTGGAAGCGATAAAAGCCGGTGCCCACCTGCCGCGCACTGTCGCTTGCCATCTGATACCAGCGCCGGCTGCGCGGGTCATAGTCCGTGGGCACCGGGGCCCGGGTTCCGAGCGGTTCCAGGTCCTGGTCATAGAACGTCCACGACCACTGCAAACCGTCGACGCCGGCCTCGACAGTGGACAGGGCAAAGGCAGTTCCCGCCGGTGCCTTGAGCCTGCGACGCAGTCGGGTATCATCGCCAACCGTGCGCAGCTGAAAAAACTCGCCGCTCGGGTAGCCCACATAGAGACTGGACAAGGTCGGCGCAGTGCGCAGCGACTCGGCAAAATAGGGCAGCAGGCGCATGCGCTCGCTGTGCATAACGCTGGCGACGTCGTCCAGGGTGACGGTAAGATCGACCAGCGCTTCCGCAGGGGCGTACAGTTTCTGGATATTGGTGGCGGTCTGGCGCGTGATGCGGCCGAACAGGTCGTCCGCCGCAACCAGCGCCGCCTCCCGGCTTTCCTTGTAGTGGTACCAGATCAGCGTCGTACCCAGTGCCGCGATGAGCAGGGTAAACACCAGCGCAATGCCAACCTGCAGGCGGACACGGGTGGCTTGCCCGGCCGACCGGGTTTCAGCGGACTGCGGGGCGGCAGCGGTATCGGAAACAGACATCACGGCAATCCAGAATTCGCAACACGGAGTTGAAGAATATACGTGACAACGGAGCCCTTGGCTCCCGCTTTGACGTGCGCGCATCCCGGGCGATGCGTATCACGTACCGCATGGACCTTGGTTCAGTTTCCAACCGTCTCGAATCTATGCTATTTTCCCAAAGTTTTTCATTAACAACCAGTCCCACCGTTACGGCCCAAAGGCGTCGTTGCTGACACGGGGCTTATTTGTAGCTTGCCCACAGGAGATAACCGAGGATGCAATACACCACTAATAAGAACTGTTATGCAATGTTGCCCGGAGTGCTTGCGTCCGTGCTGCTGGCCGCGACCAGTGGCAACGCCGCCGAGTCGCGTGAAGCGACGCCCGGCTATGCCCAGGACTCAGGAAAAAACATCGTGCGCAGCGGCACCGGCGACTGTGTACACACGGGCACATGGTCATCCGACGATGCAAACGTAGTCGGCTGCGATGGCGTGACGCTGGAATACGAGATCGAAGTCATCGAGGGCGAGCCGAGCGGTCTGATCGGCGCGATCAGCATCCCGGCCGCAGCGCTGTTCGCCTTCGACAGCGACGTGCTTACCGCTGAGGGCAAGAGTGCCATCGAAGAGTACCGCGCCAAGCTGCGGCCGGAACTCTCCGAAGCCTACGCCGGTATCATTATCGGGCATACCGACAGCACCGGTAACGCCGAGTACAACATGGGGCTGTCCAAACGCCGCGCCCAGTCGGTCGCCGACTACCTGGTCAGCACCGGCGTCGAACCGGAAAAACTGCGCGTCACCGGGCGCGGCAAAAATGACCCCATCGCATCCAACGACACCGAGGAAGGCCGGGCGCTGAACCGCCGCGTGGACATTATCGTCATTGCCGAACCCCGCGCCCTGGATACCATCCGCTTCCCGAGCGTGGCGCTGTTCCCGCGCCGCAGCGCGGAAATCACCGACCAGGGTCGGGCGATTCTGGAGAAAAACCGTGCCGAGTCTCGCGAGCTCCTGAGCCGGGCGACCTATATCGAGGTGGTCGGTCATACCGACGACGTCGGTGATGACGCCTACAACCAGGAACTCTCCGAGCAGCGCGCCGCGGCGGTTCGCGATTACCTGGTCGCCGCCGGTGTAGACGCCAGCAAGATTGTCACCGTGGGCATGGGCGAAAGCATGCCGGTCGCCAGCAACACCACGGAGGAAGGCCGGGCCGACAACCGCCGCGTCGACGTACTGGTGCTGGGTCGGGTGAAATAGTGGCAGCGATTGCTCCCTTGTCCCAGGGGAGCTGAAGCTGTTGCAGAATAAACAGGGGTCCGGGTTGCCGGACCCCTGTTTGTTTTCCGTCAGAGATTCATCTCCTGCTGCAGTTCCTGCACGGCCGGGTCATCGGGACAGACATCCGGCAACCGGTTCAGGTGCAGGCCGGGCATTTCCAGTTTACTCTGCTCGCGATACAGGCCGATCAGGACCAGGCGGGCGTCGCGATTCGTAGCATTGCGTTCCAGAACCTCTTCCAGCTGGCTGAATCGCAGCCAGTCCCCCAGTGGCTGTACCAAAGGCGGCTGTCCGTTATCACGCAACCACGAATCGACCGCGAACCGCCGGCGGGTGCGGAGCCCGCCATTTACCGCCGACCAGTGCACGTTGAAAATCAGGCGACGGCGGACCTGCCGCGCTTCGATCCGGACAGTCTCGACACGGATTTCCACCCCTCGCGTTGCTGCCCGCAGCGCGTCGCGACGCAGTGAGCAGCGCTGGCGCCCATGCGCGAGCGCCTGTTACCATGCGCACCCCGGCAGCGCGGATCCGGCTGCGGCACGGCGCTCGCCAGGCATGCAATACCGCGCGCAGCGGCGATCCAGTTAGCTTTTGATGGGCCAATAGAAGGAAGCAATGATGACGAATCTCGGCAAGATCATTCCTGTTGCGCTGGCACTGCTGCTGCTCGCCGGGTGCAATACTCTGCAGACACGCGCTAGCGATACATCGGCGCTGGCGCGCATAGAGCAGCGCGGCGAACTGGTACTCGGCACCTCCGGGGACATGGAACCCATGAGCTACACGCGCGAGGACGGCACCCTGGTCGGCCTGGACATCGACATCGGCCGCTTCATGGCCCAGGCGATGGGCGTGAAACTCACCACCCGGACGCTGCCCTTTACCGACCTGCTGCCCGCCCTGCAACGCGGCGAAGTCGACGTCGTAATCTCCAATCTGACCATCACCCCGAAACGCAATATGCGCGTGGCCTTCGTGGGTCCCTACATGACCTCGGGCAAGTGCATTCTCACCAGACAGGAGAGCCTCGCCAGGGCCCAGCAGGCCGAGGATCTCAATACGCCCGCTACGCGCATTGCCGTGATGAAAGGATCCACCAGCGAGGATTTCGTCAAGACGCTGTTGCCGCAGGCGACGGTTCTGCTGACCGACAGCCGTGCAGCTGCCGTCGACCTGGTGAAAAGCGACCAGGCGGGCGGCATGCTCACCGACTACCCCATTTGCATGTCAACCGTGAAGAACCATCCCGAGGCGGGATTCGTTTCGCTGTTCTCGCTGCTCAGCTATGAACCGATCGGCATTGCCCTGCCCGGCAACGACCCCCTGTTCGTGAACTGGACGGAGAACTTCCTGATGCGCATGGAAGCGCTCGGCGCACTGGACGAAATCGGCAAGCGCTGGTTCGGCGAGTACGCCAAAGCCATGCAAGCCGAGTAGTTGCGCGAGGCACAACCTGCCTCCGACCCGTGCCCGGTTCGGTATCGGCGGCGTCCCTGGCTCAGGGCAACGCTGATTCACCCGCCCCCGATGCTGGCAGGCGCGGCCGTCGCCGGATGTCACCCATGGCTGCCGGGGCGGTAAAAAGATAGCGGTTCCCGAAGCCGGGTCGAAGCCCTTCAAGGGGCCTTTTCGTTTGCGTAATATCGTTTCTCAGATCGTGCCTGCCGCCAGCGGTGCCGCCGGTCTACCTGCGCGTCTGTACTGGCGGGCAGCAAAACGGCACCGGATCCACTCACGCAATCACCAACGACACCACGGAGTCATGAAATGAGCCATCGCATTTTGTGTCTTGCACTGTATTGTCTGACCGCTTCGCTGTTTTCGCATCAGGCTACGGCGGACGAGCTCCTGCTGCGCGACGGCTCGCGCATCCTGGGCACGGTAAAGAAAAAAGCAGGCAACACACTCGAGTTCAGCACCTCGTTCGCGGGCATCATCAAGGTCGATTGGGACCAGGTCAGCGAACTCCGCACCGATCAGCCGGCGCAGGTGCTGCTGCGTAACGACGACGTGATCAGCGCGAGCGTGTTCAGAAACGGCGCCGACAGCACAACGGTGCAGAGCGGGCCCGACACTCCCCCACAGACCCTGAGCCGGCCGGAAGTGGCATTCATCAACCCCGAGCCCTGGCGACTGGGCGAGGGATTCAAGTTTACCGGCCGCGCCAACTTCGCCCTGGAGTCGCAGCGCGGCAACACCGACGAGGACGAGATCGACATCGACGGCGATCTGCTGTGGCGGCGCAAACAGGATCGATTCACCCTGATGGGCGAACTGGAGCGCGACAAGACGGACGGTAAAACCACCACGGACAACTGGAAACTGAACGCCAAGTACGACTATTTCGTGACCAGCAAGCGCTACTACGGTGCCCTGGTGTTCGCCGAAGCCGACGATCTCGCCGACCTCACCCTGCGGGTCGGCGCCGGCCCCGGCGTCGGTTACCAGTTCTTCGAAAGCGAAGAGCTGAAGCTGTCCGTCGAAACCGGGCTGCTACGCGTGTTCGAAGACTTCCAGACCGAGGACAGCGACCGTTACTGGGGTGCCGGCTGGCTGATCAACTTCGACAAGTATGTATTGCCCCGGTTGTTCGAGTCCTATCATTTGCAGTTCTATCACCGCAACAGGGGACTGTGGAACCTGTATCACACCGGCGACGTGATCTGGGACACCTGGACCGGCCTGCGCTTCCCGCTGATACTGGGGCTGGTCGCCAGCACCGAGTTGAAAGTCGAATACGACAGCGGTTCCGCGGCCGAGGCCGATGACCTGGATACCACCTACACGCTCAAGCTCGGCTACCAGTGGTGAGTGGATGCTCAACATTCACCGGCGGCGCAGCGATCGCACCGGGTTCGACGTCGTCCCGAAGGGTGACCATCGTGCGTTACCAGTGCGCATTGTCACGAACACCGCTTGTGGCTCTTGCACCACCACAGCGCGGCCAGAACGCTGACCACAGCCAGCAGGGCGATGACACCTGCATAGGTGAGTTCATCCACGACCATAACACTACTCCTTCATGCAGCTGAGAAATCGACCCTGTCAGTCGGCGGCTCTTTACCGCCGGTTCGTCAGGCATGGCCGTTGGCCAGGCTGACAGCGGCTAGCGCCGGCCGCCACGTTCGACCGGAGAATCCACGATCGCGTCCACTTCATCCTGGCTCAGGTATTGCGCCTCGTACACCACGCCCAGGTCCTCGATCTGACCAACATAGGCGCGCAGGTGATTGCGCGAGCCACTCATCAGGTTCTCGTACAGCTGGCGGATGTCGGCGTTGTCGGTCGCTTCGACAGCCCGCGCCAGGTCAACCATGTCCACCTCTTCGATAAACGCGCCGACGTGCAGCGCCTCCAGCGAGGACTGTGTGCCGCGCGCGATCAATTGCGCATACAGGGTCGCCAGTTCCTGGTTGACAAATACACCCACGGTATCGTCGACAACCGGGTCGGCGAGCCGGTATTTCTCTATCATGTCTTTGACACTGTCGGTGTGCTTCTGCTCAGAAGCGGCGATATTGTCAAACACCGCCAGCCCCCAGGCGTCGAACATCGTCAGATACACGTCACGCGCGAGTTTTTCCTCTTCGCGCATATACATCAGGTTCTCGACTTCGACTGCCGACAGCGTCTGTTCGGCAATACTCGAGACAGCCGCACCCGCAACGCCGTCCTTGCCACCCTTGCCAGCGGCCAGCGCGCCGACCGGACCAGCCACCAGGGCCAGCGTCACCACCGTGGCCGAAATTGTCCTGTTAACACTCATCACACAGTCTCCTTGCCATCCTTTCCGGTACTCCGGTTAGTCCTGCTTCTGTCTAGCGCCGGCCGTTGCCGAAACCGCGGCCACCGCCAGGACCCGGGCCCGGGCCCGCCCCACCGCCGGCGAAACCGCCGGGCGAGTCGAATCCCAGCTCCTGACGACCGCGCATGCGAAATTCGTAGCCGACCCCGAAGCGCATATCGCGGCGCCGGTTGTCCGGATCCGCGGCAACGTCGCCGGTCATTTGCCGCCGGGCTTGCACTTCCTGCTCGAGGCGCAGACGCGTCTGCTCGAGCTTCGGATCCGGCTGCGCAGGCCCGGGCACGGATTCAGGCCGCGCATCGCCGGCCGACCGCTCGGGTCCTGCTGGAGCAGCGCCCGAAACCTGCAGCTGTTGCCGCTCGCGCAGGTCGTCAAAGCTCTGCGGGTCGTCGGCGCTGAGCGACGCGCCGGCAAACAGCACAGCGAGCACTGCCATTCCGTATACCGTGAATACGGCGCGCTTCTTCATGCACTCTCCCGTAAAGGTTCAAACTGCGCAGCGTCGCGCAGCGCTGCACCCTTACCACTGCAGACAAGCCTAGTCACGATATGTTTCTGCCGGATTTCAGTCGCCCCGCCAGTTTGTAACAAGGTGTTTCAGCGACTGCCGTGACCGCAAACGGCGGTTTCTGCTACGCTCTCCGGCATGGACCTGGAAGGCACGCATATCCTTGTGGTGGACGATGATCCGGCATTGTGTGAACTGCTGGAAAGCTACCTTTCGCAGCAGGGCTACCGGGTCAGCACGGCCGAGGACGGCAGCGCTATGGACCGTTTTCTGGCCGGGCATAGCCCCGACCTGGTGATTCTCGATCTGATGCTGCCGGGAGAGGACGGACTCAGCATCGCCAAACGCCTGCGCGTCAGCCACGCCGGCATACCGATCCTCATGCTGTCGGCGCGCGGTGACGATGTGGACCGCATTGTGGGACTGGAAGTTGGCGCCGACGACTACCTGCCCAAGCCGTTCAATCCGCGCGAGCTGCTGGCGCGCATACGCGCCGTGCTGCGGCGCCAGCACGGCGCGACCGCGGCGGAGCCCGAAACCGACCAGGAACGCAAGTACCACTTCGGCCCCTTCAGGCTCGACATGATCAACCAGGAGCTGCACCGCGGTGACCAGCCGGTGCCGCTCACCAGTGGTGAGTACGCGCTGCTGAAGATTTTTGTGGAACACCCGCGCCGGGTGCTCAGCCGCGACACCCTGGTGGACCTGCTCAAGGGCTACGAACGCTCGCCCTATGACCGCAGTATCGATGTCCGGGTGACACGCCTGCGGCGCAAGATCGAGGACGACCCGACAGCCCCGGTCTACATCCGCACCGTGTGGGGGGAAGGCTACCGGTTCTCGCCCGGTGACCCTGCCGGGGCCGGGTAAGCATGCGCCGCTCGCTCAGCCTGTTTGCACGCACCGGCATCACGCTGGCCATCGCCCTGGCGGTATTCATGCTGTTTACCGTCGCCGCCATGGTGAATTTCATTCTGATTCCATTGGCCAAGCAGGGCGCCGGGGACCTGGCCGCGCTCATGGTGCTGTCGGCGCAGACCTGGGTCGAACTGCCGCCGGAAACGCGACCGTTCCTGGAAGAAGAACTGATGGAGGAGTATCAGCTCACGGTTTCCGTCGCCGAAGAACCGCTGCCGGAAACCACCAGCCTGCTGCCCTTCCTCCGCTTTCTGGAACACGCGCTTGCCGAGCACATCGGGCAACCGGCCACCATCCGGGCGCACGTCGAAAACGGTGTCTGGTACTCTACCGACATTCCCATGGGCGGTCGCGTGATTCGCGTCAGCTTTCCCCGCGAGCGTATCGGCGCCCGCCCGCCCACCGCCGCGCTGCTGGTGATCGTGGCCGGCGGCGTAGTCATCCTGCTGACCACCCTGCTGCTGGTGCG
Organism: uncultured Gammaproteobacteria bacterium; assembly: GCA_963695455.1. Taxonomy (GTDB): domain Bacteria; phylum Pseudomonadota; class Gammaproteobacteria; order DSM-19610; family DSM-19610; genus Thiogranum. The sequence goes on from CAVOGN010000002.1 coordinate 71,117, forward strand.
GCGCCTGACGCGGCCACTGGCGAGCCTGTGCGACGCCACGTCCCGCATCGGCCGCGGCGAAAACCCGCTACCGCTGCCGGAAAGCGGCCCGCGCGAACTGGCAACCTTGAACCGCCGCTTCAACCGTATGGCCAGCGAAATCGCCGAGCTGCTGGCCAACCGCACGACCCTGTTCGCGGGAATTTCGCACGATTTGCGCAGCCCCATCACCCGCATGCAGCTGGCGCTGGAAATGCTGCCGGACAATACCGACCCGCGACTGGTGGAGCGGCTGCGCCAGGACCTGGAGCAGATGAACCAGCTGATCGGCGACAGCCTGGACCTGGCCCAGGGGCTGGGTCCCAGCGAAAGCGAAGAAGTCGACCTGCGCGATTTCGTCGACAATATCGTCGCCGGCTACCGGCGCAGCGATGCCGCCATCGACTGGCAGCCCGGCAACTGCTGTCTGTGCACGGTCGATACGCTGGCCCTGCGTCGGGTGTTGGTGAACCTGCTGGATAACGCGCTGCGTTACGGCGGCGGACAGCCGGTCGGCGTACGCTGCCGCTGCGATGCGGCAGGCGCTTCTATCAGCGTGCTCGATCGGGGACCCGGTATACCGGATGCCGAACGCGAGGCGGTGTTCCAGCCGTTTTACCGCCTCGAGGCGTCCCGGAGCCGCAACACCGGGGGCAGCGGTCTGGGGCTGGCCATTGCGAGCCAGCTGTGCAATGCGCACGGCTGGAGCATCGGGTTGTCAGCGCGCGAAGGCGGCGGTACCGAGGCCCGTGTGCGCCTCCCCTGCGACGTCAGGGTGTCATGACAATATGACAAGGCACCGCTGACGCCGGCCAGCCCGCATTTTTCATAGGCGGCAAACGCGTGAGAGAGTCGGGCTAGACGAACGTCCAGTGGCCGATCAGGGCGGACGCCGCGGGGAGCCCCTCCGAGTAGCCAGGCACGAAGAGTGGGCCGAGCGTTTCAGGTCTCCGATGCAGGAGAATTTTTCTGGTACTGGCGCAGCCGTGCGTATTCACGCTCTGCCTTCGCCGTCAGCGACAACAGATCGGTCAATGTGGCCACGGGATCGTGCTCGGACAGTGCAATCATGAGATCCAGACTGTCCTTGGCATCCAGACATTCCGGTTTCTCGACCACGAAGTCCTGGGTCAGATAATGCATCTTCCACCTCCTCCCCCGTTATCGGAACGCCGCCAAAGCCCCCACCTTGCGCAACGAATCCGCTATTTTGTACTCTAAGTATAGGTCAAAGCCGAAACCCGACAAGCCCGCGGAGCAACGTCGAACGCCATTAAAGGAGACCGATGGAAAGAACATTGACCTGGGTCAATGAGCAGCGTTGCGGTCTTGGTTAAATTGTTGCGGAACAGGTTTGTCTTGGGGTTTCGCAACTAAATCTGACGGGATGTCTATATGAAACTGTGTGGAAAATGCATTAGAAAACCCTGGCCCTACGCGATAGTCGCACTGATATCGACCTTTGTCGCGTTCGTTACCTGGCTGACGCTGTCGGCGGCCGGAATCCACCCTGAGGACAATCAGTGGTGGACGGCGGCTGCTTTCGCCGTTGCCGTTGCCCTGTTGTTTGTCTACATGCGCGCCTGCCTGCGCCGGCACTGCAACGACGACGGCCACAGGCACGACGGTCACAGCCACGCCTGAGATCGGCGGCGGCGCGCGTCCGTCGCGCCGCCGCCCGGCACAGGCACCTGCGCGCACCCAACCCCAGCCGATGACGCCCCGTGGCGCACGCATTGCGGTCGGTGATGATGACCGCGTAAGCGGTGTCTTTGCGACCCGCCTGTTGCCTATTGCTCTGCTGGCATGGCTGTTCACGAGCGCGCCCGCATTCGGCGCGCCACCGTTGGCCGATGTGCACGTGCACTACAAGTGGAGTCAGAAAGAGGTCACCACTGCGCAGCAGGCGATCGGGATCCTGCGCGACAACGACATCGCGCTGGCGGTGGTCATCGGCACCCCTGCCGAGTATGCGCTGGAGCTCGCCCGCCTGGCACCGCAGACCGTCATCCCGATCTGGAGTCCGTACCGCGAACCGGCCGACTGGTCGCGCTGGGCCTATGATCGCAAAGTCCTCGAGCGGGCCCGCGCCGCGCTCGCCAGCGGTGAGTATCACGGTATCGGCGAACTGCACCTGATCGGAGGCTTCGCCCCCGACTGGCGCACGCCCGTCATCAGCGGCCTGCTGGAACTGGCGCAGGAGTATCAGGTACCCGTGCTGCTGCACACCGAGCTGAGCAACCCGGACTATATGACCGGACTGTGCCGCGCCTACCCCGAAGCACGCATCCTCTGGGCACACGCCGGGGCCATCCTCAGCGCAGAGCAGGTCGGGACAGTCATGGCCGCCTGCCCCGGGGTGATTGCCGAGCTGGCGGCGCGCGATCCATGGCGTTTCGTCAACAATCCGATCACCGACAGTGACGGCAAGCTCAAACCCGCATGGCGCAGTCTGATCGAGACCTACCCCGACCGTTTCATGGTTGGATCCGACCCGGTATGGCCGGTCGAACAACTCGACAGCTGGGATCAGGCCGACACCGGATGGCAGGAATACCACCGTTTCATCGACTTTCACCGCAACTGGCTCGGGCAGCTGGCGCCGGAGCTTGCCGAGAAAATCCGTCTCGGCAATGCCCGCCGGCTGTTCACCCCGCCGTCGCAGTGAATCCGCGCGCCAAGCCCGCGCGGCGCCGCTCTGATCCGTAAACGGACTCGAATTTGTCATCCTAATCCGCTAAGCTGGCTGCCAAAATGAGTGCGCCGCCCCGGCATGACGAAGCCCAGCTTGGACATAAACACTCGCCATGACTGACAAGACATCCAGCAAAAAGGGACTTTATGTGGTGCTGATCAGCGTGCACGGGCTGATCCGGGCACAGAAACTGGAACTCGGCCGCGATGCCGACACCGGCGGACAGATTCTCTACGTCGTGGAGCTGGCCCGCGCGCTGGCGCAGCAGCCCGGCGTCGAGCGCGTCGACCTGCTCACCCGGCGCGTGGTCGACAGCCAGGTCAGCGCCGATTACGCCAGGCAGACCGAATCCCTGGACGACGGCGCCAGCATCGTGCGCATCGATGCCGGCCCGGACGGTTATATCCGCAAGGAAGAGCTCTGGGATCACCTCGACAGCTTCGCCGACAACGCCCTGCAGTACCTGCAAGGACCAGGAGCGGCAACCGGACATCATGCACAGCCATTACGCCGATGCCGGCTACGTCGGCGCACGTCTGGCCGCGGTGCTCGGTGTGCCGCTGGTGCACACCGGGCATTCGCTGGGACGGGTCAAGCGCCGCCGCCTGCTGGCCGCCGGCCTCAAGCGCGGCCCAGATCGAGCAGCACTACAACATGGCCCGCCGCATCGAGGCCGAGGAGACGATGCTCGGTGCCGCCGATCTGGTGATCACCAGCACCCACAACGAGATCGACGAACAGTACGCGCTGTACGACTACTATCAGCCGGAGCAGCATGCGCGTCATCCCGCCGGGCACCGACCTGGAACGCTTCCACCCGCCGGCCGAGCGAGCGAGCGCCAGCCGCCGATCGCCATCGCAGATCGACGCGCTTTCTGCGCCAGCCGGACAAGCCCATGATCCTGGCGCTGTCGCGCCCGGACGAGCGCAAGAACATCACCACCCTGCTCGAGGCCTACGGCGAATCGCACGGAGCTGCAGGACGCGGCCAACCTGGTGATCGTCGCCGGCAACCGCGAGGACATCCGGGAACTGGACAGCGGCGCCCAGAACGTGCTGACCGACATTCTGCTGCTGGTCGATCAATACGACCTGTACGGCAAGGTCGCCTACCCCAAGCACCATCAGTCGCGACGAAGTGCCGGTGATCTATCGGCTGGCGGCGGCTTCGCGCGGCGTGTTCGTCAATCCGGCGCTGACCGAACCCTTCGGCCTGACCCTGCTGGAGGCGGCGGCCAGCGGCCTGCCGGTGGTGGCCACCGAGGACGGCGGCCCGCAGGACATCATCGCCAACTGCGACAACGGGCTGCTGATCGACCCGCTGGACAAGGCCGCCATCGCCAAGGCGCTGCTGCGAGCTGCTGCGTCCGATGCAGCCTACTGGCAGAAGCTGTGCCGACAACGGGTCTGAAGGGCGTGCACGACGCACTACTCCTGGGAGGCCCACGCGCGCCGCTACCTGAAGACCATTCGACCGCTGCTGGACAGGCGCAGAACCGCTGCCGCGCGCGCCGCTGACTCGCCGGCCGATGCTGTACCACGACCGCGCTCTGTTCACCGACCTGGACCAGAACCTGCTCGGTGATCCGGACAGTCGCTGGCCGAGCTTCATCGCGCGTGGTGCGCGAGCAACCGCAAGTGCACCAGCTTCGGCATCGCCACCGGCCGCGCCTGGATTCGGCGCTGCAGCATCATGAAACGCTTCGGCATCCCCAGCCCGACGTGCTGCATCACCAGCCTCGGCACCGAGATCTATCTACGCCCCGCAGCTGACCGCCGACAGCGCCTGGAGCCGGCACATCGACCACCACTGGAACCCCGGGCGGTGCGCCGCGTGCTGGCCGAGCTGCCCGGCACTCGAGCTGCAGCCCAAGAGCGAGCAGAGCCGTTTCAAGATCAGCTATTACATCGACCCGCGCAAGGCGCCGTCGCTCGACGAGATCAACAGCCTGCTGCACCAGGCCGAGCAGACGGTCAACGTCATCCTGTCCTTCGGCCAGTTCCTCGACGTGATGCCGGTGCGCGCCTCCAAGGGCCTGGCGCTGCGCTATTTCGCCGAGCAGTGGGACATCCCGCTGGAGCACATTCTGGCCGCCGGCGGTTCCGGCGCCGACGAGGACATGATGCGCGGCAACACGCTGGCGGTGGTGGTCGCCAACCGCCACCACGAGGAACTGTCGAGGCTGGCCGACACTCGACCGCATCTACTTCGCCACGCGCCCCTACGCGGCCGGCATCACTCGAGGCCATCGACCACTACGATTTCTACGGCCTGCCGCGTGCCCGAAGCCGAGGAGCGACCCACGATGACTGACCGCCTGCTGCTCTGCACCGACCTCGACCGCACGCTGCTGCCCAACGGCGCAGCAGCCCGAGTCGCCGGACGCACGCCGGCGGTTACGCCGGGCTCGCTCGCCACGCGAAGTGCGTCTGGCCTATCGTCACGGGCCGCCACCGCGCCCTGGTCGAAGAGGCCATCGCCGAGTACGCAGCTGCCGCAGCCGGACTTCGTTATCGCCGATGTCGGCACCAGTATCTACGATGTGCGGACGACGCGGCTGGCACCGGGCCGGCGTGGGACGGACGATCCTGCGAGCCGACTGGGGCGAGACGCGACGGCACACGGCCATCGGTACCGCTGTTTGCAGACATCGACGACACTGACAGCCTGCAGGAAGCGCACCAAGCAGGGTCGTTTCAAGATGCAGCTTTTACGCGCCCGTGTACAGCCGACGATCACGCGCTGCTGCAACAGCAGATGCAGCAGCGCCTGAACGAGGCCAGTGTCTGGCGTCGCGCATGATCTGGAGCATCGATGAGCCTGCCGGCATCGGCCTGCTCGACGTCGCTGCCCGCCAGCGCTACCAAGCTGCACGCCGTTGCGATTTCTGATGCAGCACGACCGGCTTACGCCTGGAGCAACACCGCTGTTTGCCGGCGACAGCGGCAACGACCTGGAAGTGCTGAGCAGCGCGATCCCGCCGTGCTGGTGGCCAATGCCACCGACAGACGTGCGCGCACAGGCGCTGCAGCTGGCCGCGCGCTGCGGGACCAGCGACGCCCTGTACCTGGCCCGCGGTGGACTGTGCGGGCATGAACGGCAATTACAGCGCCGGCATCCTCGAGGGGGTGGCGCACTTTCTCCCGAGACCGCGCCTGGATGGCCTGAGGGACAGACCTGACATGCCAGCAGCCAGACCGCCGCTGCGTCTTCGGCGAAGTGCTGTTCGACCGTGTTCCCCGACGGCAACGAGGTGCTGGGCGGTGCACCCTTCAACGTCGCCTGGCACCTGCAGGCGTTCGGGGCTGTCGCCGCTGTTCGTCAGCCGCGTCGGCAACGACGACCGCCGGACGCGCGCATCCAGCGCTGCCATGCACGACTGGGGCATGGACAGCGCCGGGCTGCAGCATGGATTCCGAGCATCCTACCGGCACGGTGCGAGGTCAGCGCTGTCGAGCGACGGCGAGCCGGCCTACGACATCGTCGCCGAGCGCGCCTACGATTTCATCGAGCCGCGGTCACCTGCCCGCAGGTCACGGCCCGCGCACTGATTTACCACGGCACCCTGGCGCTGCGCGCGGCGGTCTCGCGACAGGCGCTGGAAGCGCTGAAGCAGCCGGCTATGGCCGCCGGTACTTTCTCGACGTCAACCTGCGTCCACCGTGGTGGGAGCTGCAGGCCGCGCAGACAACTTGCTGGACGACGCCCGCTGGGTCAAGCTCAACGAAGACGAACTGAGCCTGCTCGGCCGGACAGCGGCACACTCGACGAGCGTGCCGCCCGCCTGCGCGAGACACATGGCCCGAACTGCTGATTGTCACCCGCGGCGGCGCCGGCGCAGCTGGCATTTTCGCAGGACGGTCAGACGCGCCGCAACCCGGCCGGGGGCCGGCAACACGGTGGTCGACACGGTCGGCGCCGGTGACGCCTTCACCAGCGTCCCATCCTTGGGCTGCTGCGCAACTGGCCACTGCAGCTGACCCTGGAGCGCGCCCAGACATTCGCCTCCGCGATGGTCGGCGTGCGCGGTGCTACGGTACAGGACCGGGACTTCTACCGCCCCTTCATCGAACCAGTGGGAGCTGCCTGCCGCATGAATCGACGCATTGATCCGTTGCAGAGCGCGGAAGCCTGGCTGCGCACTCATCGCAACGAGCTCACCGAGTCTGCTGCACCGTTTGCAGGCCATGGGCCGCCCCTTCCTGTTGCGCAGCGATATGCAGGATACCTTCGAGCAGCTGTGCGCTGAAGATGCCGGCGCCGAGCTGCGCAGCAGCCCCTGGCGACGCTGGTCGACTGGTGTCAGGAAGCCGCGCTGGAGAAGGCCTGGCTGTGCTTCGCCCTGCGCCAGCGCGTGGCGCGCTGGGTGTATATGCGCATCCACCTGGACACCCTCAACATGGAGGCCATCGACGTGTCCGAGTTCCTGGCCTTCAAGGAACGCCTGGTGAACGGCAGCTCGGAACGCGACTGGACGCTGGAGGTGGACCTCGAGCCGTTTTCCCGCGAGTTCTACAAACTGCACGAGTCCGACTCCATCGGACGCGGCGTGGAGTTTCTCAACCGCCACCTGTCCAGCCAGCTGTTCCAGGACCTGGGCAAGGGCGATCAGCGCCTGCTCGACTTTCTGCGCGTGCACAAATACCGCGACCAGCAATTGATGCTGAACGACGCGGTGGAAAATGTAGCGGACCTGCGCCATGGCGCTGCGCCAGGCCGAAAGCCAGCTGCGCGGCCAGGACCAGGACGCCCCTGGGACAGTGTCGCCCACGAACTGCGCTCGCACCGGCTTCGAGCCCGGTTGGGGCAACAACGCGCGCCGCATCCGCGAGACCATGCGCCTGCTGCTGGACATCCTGGAGGCACCCTCGCCGGCCGCGCTGGAGCGTTTCCTCGGCCGGGTGCCGATGATCTTCTCGCTGGCGATCCTCTCGCCGCACGGCTACTTCGGCCAGTCCAACGTGCTGGGCCGACCCGATACCGGCGGCCAGGTGGTCTACATCCTCGACCAGGTGCGGGCGCTGGAGCGGGAAATGCGGCAACGCCTGCACGAGCAGGGCCTGGACATCGAGCCGCAGATCCTGGTGCTGACGCGGCTGATCCCGGAGGCCGACGGCACCACCTGCGACCAGCGCATCGAGCACATCGCCGGCACCACGCAACGCGCGCATCCTGCGGGTGCCGTTCCGCAACGCGGGCGGCGAGGTCATTCCGCACTGGATCTCGCGCTTCGAGATCTGGCCCTACCTGGAGCGCTTCGCGGACGAGGCCGAGCGGGAGATGCTCGCCGAACTGGGCGGGCGCCCGGACCTGATCATCGGCAACTACTCGGACGGCAACCTGGTCGCGTCGCTGCTGTCCCAGCAGCTCGGCGTCACCCAGTGCAACATCGCCCACGCCCTGGAGAAGACCAAGTATCTGTACTCGGATCTGTACTGGCAGGACAACGAGGCGCAGTACCACTTCTCCTGCCAGTTCACCGCCGACCTGATCGCCATGAACACCGCCGATTTCATCATCACCAGCACCTACCAGGAGATCGCCGGCACCGACGAGACGCTGGGCCAGTACGAGAGCTACACCGCCTTCACCATGCCCGGTCTGTACCGGGTGGTGCACGGCATCGATGTGTACGACCCCAAGTTCAACATCGTCTCGCCCGGTGCCGACGCCGACGTGTACTTCCCCTACTCGGACAGCGCCGCGGCGCCTGTCGCACTTCGCCAGGACATCGAGGAGCTGGTCTACGGCGCGACAGCGGCGACGACATCCGCGGCGTGCTGGCCGACCCCGACAAACCCTGCTGTTCACCATGGCGCGCATGGACCACATCAAGAACATCACCGGCCTGGTGGACTGGTACGGCGCCTCGCGCGGAGCTGCGCGAGCAGGCCAACCTGCTGGTGGTCTCCGGGCACGTCGATCCGGATCGGTCCGGCGACACGGAGGAACGCGAACAGATCGAGCAGCATGCACGACCTCATGGACCAGCACGAGCTGGACGGACAGGTGCGCTGGCTGGGCCTGCACCTGGAAAAGCCGCTGGCCGGCGAGATGTACCGCTTCGTCGCCGACCGCCGCGGCGCCTTCGTGCAGCCGGCGCTGTTCGAGGCCTTCGGTCTGACCGTGATCGAGGCCATGAGCTCCGGTCTGCCCACCTTCGCCACCTGTTTCGGCGGTCCGCTGGAGATCATCGAGGACGGCGCTGTCGGGTTTCCACATCGACCCCAACCACGGCGAGCGCGCCCGGCACGCATGGCGGAGTTCTTCGCGCGCTGCAGCGAGGATCCCGGCTACTGGGAGCGCATCTCCGACGGCGGCCTGCAGCGGGTCGCCGAACGCTACACCTGGGCGCGCTACGCCGAGCGCATGATGACCCTGTCGCGCATCTACGGGTTCTGGAAATACGTCACCGACCTGGAGCGCGCCGAGACCCACCGCTACCTGCAGATGTTCTACGGCCTGCAGTTCCGACCGCTGGCGGCACAGCTGGGCGGCTAGGGAACCTCTGCACAGGTCGATCAGGCGGAAGATCACCAGGCGCAGAGGCGCGAGGAAGCACAGTTTACAGCGAGTAAATGAGCATTCCGAGTGCCTGTGCAACGCCGTATGGCCGCTTCAGCGACCTGTGCAGAGGTTCCCCAGGGCAGCGCTGCCAGAGAAAGCATCTCGAATCTGCCCTGTAATAATCGGCACAGGCCAATGAACGACCTGAGACTGCAAAAGTCGCCGTTCCCCGCAACCGGAAACTACCCGCGATGCAGGTTTCGCGCACTTGCGGACGCGGCCACAACCAGACCTGGCAAAAAAACAGCGGCTCCTGACGGAGCCGCTGTTGTTCTGCTGTAGCTGTTGCGTTACTTTCTTGCTTCCGGCTGTTCCTGGCAGTCACAGAAGACCACGCTCGACAGAAACGCCAGCTAGAAATCAATCACTTTATCAGCAAAAAGGAACAGATCGTGAATTTCTTCGGCATTGGCGTTTCTTCCCTGCGTTGGGGCGGTAATGCCGCGACTATTCGCACATAGCGGGCATATCAGGACTTCGCCGCCAAGGTTGACAAAATTCTGCAGCAGACCTGCCAGTGACGCTGTGTTTTCCCCACTTGGCGTATCGCAGACTAGCTTCGGTTTCTTGCGTTTGTTGATCTGGTTATCCGGGTTAACGAGCTCAACGCCGTCAATAGTCGGAAACAGGACCACCCTGTCTGCGGGTATGACGGGCACCAGGCTCTCGCCGACCGGAACCGCTTGCAGCAGCAAGTTAATGCCGATTTGAAGGGCGACGCACGACGGCTCAGGATCCGTCAGTGGGTTGGTCTTTATTGAGATGACGACCTGCTCGATGCCGTCTTCGCTGGACGCGCCTAGTGCATTACCCATAGAACCCGCCACCCCTAGAGCTACTGCAGCGGTGGCCAACAACAATTTTCGCGATGTCTTCATCACTATCTACCCCTTAGTTTGTTACAGCTTGTACCAGGCATTTTTCCTGGCTACCGGTGACCAATGCTTTTAAATCGATGCAACGCATACCTTATGATTTGACTGTGCTGCCAGGCAGCTCCGGCTGCGCACTGATTTAAAAGCTGTCCGGATGTCGGTCAGCCTAATCCAGCCATAGTGATCGGGGCTATCGGGGGAAACACCATGTTTGCCTGGAAATTGCACGTTTATTGATATTGGTCAAATGCGGCGCAAATAGCGGACAGTGCTTTCCAGCTTGGTATGCCCAAGCAGGAGCTGCACGGCGCGGCTTTTGCCCATGCAGCCTCGTCTTGTTGCGGCTGTCAGGTTTGGGAGGGTCATCGGACCGAAGCCTGCAGTGCTTGCTGGTTCCAGGGAACGCGGCAAAGCAGGAGTTGTAGCGACATCCGCCTATTTCTGCACCGGCGCCCTATTCGCTTCTTTCGGTCCCATATAAGACGTCAGCGCCTTGAACCCGCCTTTTAGGACATACACGTTCTCGAAGCCGATGTGACGAAGGGCGGTCCCAGCGGCTGTTGCCCTCGCCCCAGACAAGCACAGTACGATCACGGTCTTATCCGTTGGGATACGCGCCAGATTGGCCTCGGTAAACAGCTCGTTTATTGGAATCCGCAGCGATCGCGGCAACGTCACGCTGTAGACTGCAGTTTCTGCAGGTGTTCTGACATCCAGAGCTACCAAACCTTCTTCGGCTGTTACTTTGTTCAAGAACGCGTCCGGCGCAATCAGGTGCAAACCCTTCCCGGCGTCAGCGCCCTGGACCGGCTGGAACAATATTGCGTAGCTCTCCGCCATGGCGGCATCGTATGACCAAGCCGGCAAAGCAAAGGCAACAGGAATGACGAGCGAAAGGATTGTCATCACGCGTGTACACATCTCGCACCTCCTAATGACTGTGCTGATTAAAACCTCATCGCGGCTGACCGGCCTCCACTGATACCTGCCTACCTTTCCTAAAGCTTACCTGCCAAGCATATCGGGACCGTGTTTCAGTATGTCCGCGTTCACGAACACGCTAATCCGTAGTGAGACAAATGTGCATTGGCAATTGTCAATTCCTGGTTCTTGCTTAGGGTGTTACCGCTGCAGGGAGTGCGCATGCGCTGAGTTAGCGCCGAGGGTAGCGATCATCATGTGGAGTCCGATCGCCGGGCTCGCGGGTCCTCCTGCCATTCCGTTAGACGACTCGAACAGCGTATCCGGGTTTCGTGTACCGCCTGTCAGGGAATTCTCGTATAAAGCCCTTCTGTAGGGCCGGCTTGCGCCAGTAAATTGATCTCCATAACCGCCTTCGTCAGCATCGGGCTCACCTCCTGTCTCTCGGTGAGCCCTGGAGCTGGCTCAGTTTCCAATGTCCGGCGACACTAGGAACCCCAGCGTACGAGTTCGACGCCCAAGCACAATTGTATCGTGTCACTGACCAGGAACCGGTAGCTACGCATATCGAAATTGAAGCGGCTGACATGCGAGAGTCCCCGCAGGCGGATGCGCTCAGGCGCTTCCCCATCCGTATCGTCGGGCATATCGATATCGACATCGAAGATCACCGGGTGCGTCCTGCCGCGCACAGTCAGCTCGCCGTATATGTGTGCATGCACCTCATTAAGCCACTCAAATCGCCGGCCCACATAGAGGATCTCAGGATAATTGGCTGTATCCATGAAATGGCGACCCTTAACCATCGGCTCCAGGGCCGCGTTATCGGACTTCAAACTGGAAGTGTAAATGAGCAACAACGCCTGGCCGTACTGCGTACGATCGCGGGGAAAAGCCAGCCCGCCGACAACGTTGGTGAATTCACCCCGAAACTCCTGAAACGGAAAATGCCGTGCACAGAAGCCCACTTTCGATACCGCCGCATCGATGCGGTACAGGCGTCCCTCCGCAGCTGCTCCGCGCATGGTCGCCAGCATTTCCGGGTCAACACCGCCACGCTCAAAGGGCGCGCAAGGCTGGCCTGCACCCGTCGGACTTGTTACGAGCAACAAACCTATTACAAAGACCGCCGCATGGAATACAGGCTTGATCATGCGAGCCACAGCCTATCATGAATGCAACCGAACACTCCGGAGCGTTACTCAGAGTCGGTCAACCCGAACAGATCATGCTGTTTTGGAGTGCCGGCTCGGTACACCTCGACCGCGGCGAATTCAGTCTGTCTATCAGTCAGGCCCATTGGGTCGGCGACGGTCATCCCGTCCTTGCCTTTCACATTCAGACTGCCTGCAAACAGCAGAACAACGGCAACGACCATAGCAGGCATTGCGAAACGACGTTGTCTAGTGCGTGGGGGTTTCATAGCGGACCTCCTTGTACGAACTCAACAAACCATTCTTCTGGAAATCCGTATCAGCATCTCCGTATATAACTATTTGCTTCTTTGCTCGTGATTAGCTATCGGGGGAACCCTGAAATTGGTTGCTACGCTGCAAATGCGTTGATGTAGATCAAACTACACAAGCCACCTGGTCAGTACGCACGGCGCTGTCGACAGACACGGGTACCGGTTGGGACCGCTGGGCATCGGTTTCGGCGGATGCCCGATTCAGGTCGTCTCCGACCCGTGGGTTAAGCCGAATATAACCAGAAGCTGACCACTAACCGGCCATTCGCGATAGCAACGTGCCCTTTGCTTCATCTTGGTACCGGGAAGTTCGGCCTACGCGGTGTAAACAGTCGTAATAAGCGCAAAATGGGGGTGCAGAAACCCTTCCTCATATGCCGCTCGCCGCTCTGCGGGCTTCTGACGAAGCCAAAGTTTCGCGAGCACTCGGGTAACGCGAGTTTTTACACAGCCTGGCCAATACAAGTCATTGCTCGAACGACTGTCGACTGGAGCAGATACAGCAAATGGATAGGCGCCCATCCATAGATTTGACGAAAGACCGGATTGCAACCGCGCGAACCCAGTGTCAAGTACGCTGGACGCCAGGTGGGCTTATCGACGATGGCCTTTGGTCAGCAAGAACCCGAGCCAGGCAAGCGCGGATAGCGTCAACGGCAGCGTACCCGGCAGCTTGAGCGCTCCTGAAAAGGCAGATTCTTGATATAGCCGAGCGGTGCAAGATAGACTGCCATAACAATCTGGCACATGGACCATGAAAAGTATTGTATACGATCAACAAATCGCGCTGAACCGCGCCCGAGGCGATCAAACCGTGGCACGGCGCTTCGTGGCAATGCTGCTCGAGTCGTTGCCAGAGGCTGAATGTTCGGTATCCGAAGCCCTTGCACGCGATGATCTTTACAAACTTAAAGAAAGTGCACACCGCCTCGCCGGCGCAGCAGGCTATTGCGGCGCTGTAGCATTGCAGGAGGTAGCAACGCGCCTGGAAAGGCAATCGCGCGAGGGAACCCCTGAATCGAATGCCGCTTTGACTCGTGAACTGCTGGACGAAATCGAGCGGTTCCGCAGACTGACAGCCGCGCAAGTGCCGAACATCCATGAGTGAGATTGTTCGACACGACGAGCAGAAGCAGCCGAAAACACCATCCGGGCAAGAAGTGCCTGGCGCAGGCCGAGATGCCAACGCAGAGCTGCGTTATCTCGCCAGTTTCGCCAGTCTTATAACCACGCTTACCGGGCGTTTCGTTATCCTGGGCCCGGATACGCTGGATGACGAAATAACCAATGCGCTGCGAGAGATCGGAGAGTTTGCAGCGGTGGACCGCAGCTACGTGTTTCAGTTCTCCGATGAGGGGTCCCATATATCGAATACACACGAATGGTGTGCTGACGGGATAGAGCCGGCAATCGACAACATCCAGAACACCCCGGTTGAGAAATTCGAGTGGGCGATGTCCCGCTTCAAGCGCGGCGAAGTGCTCTACATCGAACGCGTGGCTGATCTCCCCCCCGACGCCGCTAGTGTCAAGACGGAGCTGCAACGGCAGGGCATTCAATCTCTGATTAATCTGCCCCTGATCTGCGCCGGAAAAGTCCTGGGGTTCGTCGGCTTTGATTCGGTTCGCCATGCACAGATCTGGACGGACGAGCATATTAAGCTGCTCAAAGTGGTGGGCGAAATCATCACCGGCGCCATTGAACGCAATCGAGCCACGGTTGCACTGCGCCGCCAAGTGGAGATGGAGACCCTGGTGGCGCAGATTTCCACCCGGTTCATCAATGTGCCACTGAGTTCCCTTGGCTCCGAGTTCGAACGCGCCCTGAGCAAGATCGGCCGGTTTGCCGGAGTAGATCGCAGTTATCTCTTCCAGCTCGATGACAGTGACCACACTATGAGCAATACTCACGAGTGGTGTGCCAAAGGCATAGAGCCGCACCTGGACCACCTGCAGGCTTTGCCGGTGGATGTTTTTGCCTACTCAATGGCCTGCATGCGCCGGGGAGAGATCTTCTACGTTGCTGACGTACGCCAGCTTCCCGCGCAAGCGGGTGCCGAGAGGGCAGAATTTGAAGCCGAGGGCATAAAGACGCTGATCACTGTTCCCATTATGCTGCGGGGTGAGATGTTAGGGTTTCTCGGGCTCGATGCGGTGCGTTGTCGCAAAACCTGGTCCGAAGATGACATCCGTCTGCTCAAGCTTGTCGGCGAGATCTTCGCCAACGCACTCGATCGGTCGTGGGTGGAACAGCGGTTGCAGTCGTCGCTCAAGGAGAAAGAGGTGCTCCTGCGCGAGATCCATCACCGGGTCAAGAATAACATGCAGATCGTCGCCAGCCTGCTGTACCTGCAGGCGCACGCGAACCGCGACAAGGTGGGACCTCTGGCCCTGGAGGCTTTCAGCAAGAGTCAGGACCGCATCAAGTCAATGGCCATGATCCATGACCGGCTGTATCGCTCCGGAGATCTGTCGAGCATAGATTTTGGCGCGTACTTGCATGCCCTTGTACCCGATTTACTCGCCGCCTATGCGGCCGGTGATCGCATAAAAGCGAACATCGAATCGGAATCCGTTTTGTTGCCCATCGACCAGGCTATCCCCTGCGGACTGATCGTCAACGAACTGGTCACCAACTGTCTGAAGCATGGGTTCCCGGGTAGCCGTACCGGGACAATCGACATCACCGCGCGACAGGTTTCTGACGGCAGGACAGAGTTGTCGGTGATCGATGATGGCGTAGGGTTTTCGCGATTTGAGGACTCGCACCGCACTGGTTTAATGGGTTTGCGTCTGGTACAGGATCTCGCGCATCAGCTTGACGGACATGTTTCAATCGACAGCATCGACGGTACCTGTGTCCGCGTGTTGTTCGGGGAGCCTAAGAGATGATAACGCGCGTCCTGGTAGTGGAAGACGAAGCCATCGCCGCAATGGCGATGCGCCTGATGCTTGAGTCCCTCGACTGCTCGGTGGTCGGCGTTGCGTCAAGCGGCCAGGAAGCGGTGGATCTTGCCGGCCAATACCGTCCCGATGTCGTATTGATGGATATTCGATTGAAGGGAGAGATGTCGGGCATAGATTCCGCAAGACTCATCAGGGGGCGGTTGCAGATTCCGGTCGTGTTCACAACGGCATATTCCGCTGAGGAAATCCGCAACACCTGCAAAGTCGACGACAGCTTTCTGTTCGTTACCAAACCGATTCGGGAAGACGAGTTGGCCCGCGCCATATCCACAGCGCGTGGCGAACACAGGATCTCTGCCCCATTATGAACAGGCTGTGCGGGCTCAGCCACGTAGAAATCGTTTGTCGAGTGTTCGATCTGGCTCAGAGTGAAGGTCCGAACGGGTCGACTCCTGCCTGTTAGCGAAGCCGAATATAGTGGAACCGGAGCCGACCACTAACCTGCCGTTCGCGATAGCGAGCCACGCACTGCCTGCCGCATCCGGGTACGGGGAAAAGCGGCCACCCGCGGGAATTACACCGGGCGCCAGCGAACAACCGTTTCTGTCGATCGGAGCGGACATCACAGCAGCGAGACCTTTTGTCGGTCTTCAACACTGACGAGACCTTGCTACTCGCCTTTTGGGCTGTCACTCGCGCACGGTGGTTCATGTAGTAGCCGCATTCCGGCGAGTTTCGGTTGGCCATGAGGAGACACGGCCTTAACTGCAAAGCGATCAATCGGCCCACCGCCGTGGTCAATGTGACGAGGGGGCGGCATTAAGTGCACCACCCCCTCCAGAATGAGTCATTACCGGAGACGGGAAGCCCGGCTGAATCGAGGTTACTCTGTCGCTTGGCTTGGCCAGTGGTGATCTTTTGTCGCGGGCTATCGAGTGACCGCCTGGCTGCCTGATCCGGCACGCTGAGCGCGTGCGCGGATGCCGCGCCTGGACCGCTACTGACAGCGGCAGCTCAGGCAGCGCGGGGTGAGTCACGCAACTGGGCGCAGACCCACGAATTTCACCGCTCGTGGGCCTTATATCGGTCGCCCTGTGCGAACTTACTGCGCGTCCT
The DNA here is from genome assembly GCA_963695455.1 of uncultured Gammaproteobacteria bacterium. Lineage (GTDB taxonomy): Bacteria > Pseudomonadota > Gammaproteobacteria > DSM-19610 > DSM-19610 > Thiogranum. Next base: position 87,684 of record CAVOGN010000002.1, read on the forward strand.
GATGCAGGCGATCCTGATCGCGGATCTGATCCTTATCCTGGTCCGGATCTTGATCCTGGTCCTTTAGCTGGTCACGATCCTGATCCCGGTCCTGGCGCTGATCCGGATCCTGGTGCACCCGGTCCTGGTCCTGCAGCCGGTCCTTATCCTGATCTCCGAGGATGTCCTTTACAGTAGTCCCCGACTGGCTCGGTGTGCCACCTGCCGACTCACTGCTGACCGGAGCCGCTGCTCCCGCTCCCCCGCCAGCACTGCCGCCTTTACCGCTTCCGGCGAGGGCGCTGGTGCCGAACAGGACAAGAAACACTATGGTCGCCAAACTGATGATTCTATCCATTGTCAAACTCCTATTGACTTCAATTTACCGCTGGATAGTTGCATAGCCGGGGCACGGTAACGGTAGACCATGTCCCTGCGCACATACATATCTTATTATTGCGCGCTTAACTGAAGCTTAAATGTCATGTGGTCGACTGTTTAGTATTCGTCAGCGATCCGATATCTCGTTGGCGGAGTAACAGGAAAGCCTGCAGGACCTGATTCGACCACCAACGCGCCGTCGCGGGGTAGAGGAAACGCCGCTGAGGCGGGACCCAGTACCTCTTTAGCTGGCCAGAAACAGGCCTTCCCGCTTTTCCTGGAAACGTCTCAAATACCGGCGGTGCTGTCGCACGTGGCGCGTGTCGGGCCGCTAGTTCGGTTCCTTCGCCTTGTAGCCGGTGACCATTGCCCTGACCAGATTCTCCCGGTGGATGCGGCTGGCTACGATCACCCCGGCGATGTGGATGAACACCAGCACCAGCGTCAGGTTGGCGGAGATCTCATGAACCTCCTCCCAGAATTCATCGCCTTCCTCTTCAGCACCTCCGCCGTGCTCCTCGTCCGCCAGCGCCACACCGATCAGTACCGTGGTGTCGCCAGCCAGCGGGCCTTCGCCGCGCGAACCAATATACTCGATGCCGCTCCAGCAGGTGACGAGGAGCGAAGCGAGCAGCGCAGCAATCATCCAGCCGCCGAGCGGGTTGTGTCCGAGGTAACGCCTGGGCTTCGAGGTCAGCAGGGACCTGACGTAGGCTAGAGTGCTGGCCGGCCCATAGAGGAAATCGCGGAAGCGGGCATGCTCCGTGCCGACGAAGCCCCACAGCAGGCGGAACGCGACTAACCCCAGCACGGCGTAGCCCGCGTTGTTGTGCAGGTTGCTTTCTTCCTCGCCGGTCAGGTAGGCGATCGTAAAGAAGATCACCAGCGACCAGTGGATGATGCGTACCAAAGCGTCCCAGACTTTCACTGTCGCATCATTCATGCGTGTCACCTGTACGTACCATTGAGGTCGGGGTAGGCGCCGTTCCGCCGACTGCCGGACGTCCGAGCCGGGCATCGGATTGCTGCCAGTCGAACCGGCGGGCAGGCGCCGGACTACTTCCGACGGCAACCGCCTCGTCAATCATCCCATTCTCCGTAGCCTGGCACGTTGACCGTGTGCTCGTTGTAGATACCATCGGCTGCCCGTCGATGACAGGCAGGACAGTTGCTCAGGCTGCCGACGTCGGGATTGTTCCGGTGCAGCCTGGCGGGGAGCTCATTGTGTTCCCGCGCGATCGTCGGCAGCCCACTGATCCGCAGCGGCGTACCCGATGCCCCCAAGCTGCGAATGATCCGTTTCGACAGCGGAGCCTCCGACGCGTCAGCTGCATGCCCCGTAAGGTAGGCGGTGATACGCCCAGCCAGCGCCGAATCCAGCTCGGCATTGTCGCCAAAGTGCTCATCCAGACCCGCCATCAACGCTTCCCATGAGCGCGCCGGCAACAGACCGGGCTGGTATGCGAAGTGGCAGGCACCGCACTCCGCCTCGTAGTCCGGGTTGACGACGGCCTCGACGTCAGGTCCCCGCACGAACCATTCACGCTCGTCGTCGGCAAGGACGAACAGGCTCAATACCGCCAAAGCGGCTGCAGACCCCAGGGTCACAAGTTTGGCATTCATCGCGGATCTCTCCTTACTTCGTGCTCAGGTAGAGGAGAAAGTCACCCTTCTCCTGCACAGTGCATTCGCGGCCCCAGGTACCCTTGCAGTTTCTTGCAAACCACTTTTCGATTTTGGACGCATCGGTGAGCCGTTCGGGATTGACTGACGGGGCCATCGGTGTGATGGGTTTCCCGGTCTTCACATGGCTGCCCGGCTCGGTCGGGTCATCAGTGTGGCATGCGGCGCAGCTTTCTGCCGTGCCACCGCCCAGGACTTCGGTCCACATCGCCTGTCCGCGCGCGGCACTGAAGTCGCCCGCACCGGCGGAGCGGTACCCGGCGAGGAGGTCCTCCACCGCGTTGCCCGCAAACGCGGAGCTGCCCGGCACCAGTACGGTCATCGCCAGCAGAATGGTTGCAGCATTGTTCAGCATATGTAGTCCCTCCTGTTGGACCGGTAATCTAGCAACGCAAGGTGAAACCAAGCTGAAAATCGCGGGTCGGGATTGCGCGGCAAATGGCACTCTGGAGCCAGCTGCATTGCCGGCTGCCCTTGTCCTGCCTGCCGGAATACCTCCCCATCCCCTAGTGTTCGGAATCTTGTTTCTCGTTGGTATGGCGATGGTTGCGATTCGGGGTTCACGCTGCAGGAGCATCGGGCAGGTCGAGATCCTGCAGCGAATCCATCCTCGGGTGATGTGTGCCCCCCGCGGGGTGCCTTCAATCTGACTCAGCCTAGCAGGAGCCGACAAGAGTGCCAGGTTGCCATCGGGCAATGCGCCCACTACCCTGGTTACGCCATACAGCCGGAACGAATCAACGGCAACGCTGCGGTCCTAGGCTGACGACATTGAGCAGGGAATGATAAAGACCACTCCCAGCACATATCTGCCGCGCGAATCTCGGCAACGACAAACGTGGGTCTATCGTGTTGAACAACGGGCTCAGCTCGAAAACTTCGGATTCCCAGGGCGTCGAAATGCATTACCTACACTGAGAACGCCGCTTAGATACGCGTACAGGAGGTCAACTGTTTCCTGATCCACGATTGATAAATCATGATCGAGTTTTTCGACAACAGGCCGATTCTCGCCTGTTGGGATGGGAAAGCATGTAGGGCGTATTTCGAGCATAACTTGCCGTGGTCCGGACACAGAGAATCCCGTTGAGGGAGGGAGCCAGCACTTCCTCACCCGGTCAAAAGCGACCTTCCTCGTACTACGCAAGGGGACCAGATGGTACCTTCGGCCTACCGGAGCCTCTGTAGCTGTAAGCGCTGCTTGGGCCGACGAATAAACTCTCGTTTGACTCGCAGATCGCTGGTCCGCTCCAATGCCTGAGCTTGCAACTCCGCAACCAGGTGATCCAGGCCACACTGCTGGTTTTCGGTTAAGGTCGTAGGTAGCCCACCAGAGGCCGCCGCGGGATGGCACCATCCAGTACATTTCTGACCTTCACGCAAAGATTTTGTACGTCTGAGCTGGGTCACGAACCGCTCGTTTTGCGCTTGTTACGAGTTTTTTTGCAGCGCCGGACTTGTGCGGGTGATTTGTGAGCGTTGGATCACGCAGCGGCTGTTTCAGGATTTCCCCGATTGACAGCATGAAGGCGACAGCGTTTGCAGGGGGAACTCCGCCGGGGATCGAATCCCGCCAGTTCCAGAGGTCCGGGTTGGATCGGGATTTACGGTTCGCGTTGGTGGATAGATTTGCGCCCTGTTGCGGGGGTAAGGCGTTGTTACCGACTATACCGTTTCAGACGACAAGCCGTAACACGGAAAAATATGCACCTGAGAAAACGGCGGCCTGGGGAAAAGCGTTGGGGGATACCCGTTGAGTTTCCGCTAACGGACAGCAATGGCGTGCGCGTTACACGCAACCGTCGCAGCGGAGTTGACCGGCGCAAAACGATAGCTTCTTTCGAGGAGCTTCTGGTTCTGTTTTCGGCGATACCTGCGGGAGCCCAGGAACGCAAACGGTAGGAGAATGTTCGGCAGGTGGCGCGCGCGAATTGCTGGCCGCCCGATCCCCTGATGGACCTTTTCGCGCCTGGAGGCATTGGCTTCACAGCCCTCAGCACCATAATCTTCACGCGCTTGGTTGGCTCTATGACTGCTAAGGTAAGAGCAGGCTCTCGCGCCCTTTGGGTATGCCCGCAAACCGGCGCTAGTCACGGGTACTGTTGAGCCCGACAAAACTGCCGTTGTTGTCCTCGGCCAGCTTGCGCATCAGGGCAGCGAAGCGCACCGCGTTCATGGACAGGTCGGGGCGGGAAAACAGCACCGGGAAACCGACTGCATGGATGCGCACGCGCCGCTGGCCGGCGCTGTCGGCGCGGTTCAGGCGTGCGACGGTATCGATCACGCTCTGGATGGAGCCGCGCGAGAAATCATCGCCGAATACATACAGGCTGATGCGTTTGTCACTGGCGTAAAAGCGCCGGATCGCCGCCTCGATGCCTTCCACCGGGCTCGAGTTGGAAAACGGCTGCCAGCCCGCCAGGCGCGTATTGATGGCCTTGCGCCGTGCCGGCGTATCGGGGATCCAGCGCCCCTGGTACTGGGAGAACATGTAGTCCCCCATGTCGTTCATCACCTGGATGCCCTTCACCTGCGGGTAGATGTCCAGCACTTCCCTGACCTTCTTCAGCACCAGTGGCCAGGCGTTCTGCTGCATGGAGCCGGAGGTGTCGATAATGAACACGATGTACTCACTGTCTACCGGCACGCCGCCGATGCTGGCACTGGCGGTACGCCGATAATCGGCACCGAGCAGGCGCCGCATTTCCTCGGACAGCTGCTGTTTCGCCGTCGCCAGGCGGCCTTCGATAAGAGCCTGGGCATCGTGCTCGCTGCGCGCGGCCCGGTATTCGCCGCGCAGCGTCGACAGCTCGCCGCTCAGGCGCGCCAGTGCGGCGCGGCTGTCATCGAGCTGTTCCTGCTTCTCCGTCAGGTCGCGGTTGAGCACCGTGGTGTCGCCGCGCAACTCGTGCAGCTCGGCTTCCAGCCGCTGCACCAGGCCGCTCAGGTCGACAGCCAGTTTCTCGATTACCAGCGGCTCGGACACCTTGACGATCACCAGCAGCAATATGATGGCACCGAACCCGCACGACACCACGTCCAGAAACGACAGGTTGAAAATATCCACCGCACGGCGGGTGCGGCGCGTCATGGCCAGTCCCGCGCCGGGGTGAGAAAGGAGCCGCCGGTGTCGACGCCGAGCTTCCAGTAGGCGGCCGCGGCGTAGGCGTCGCCCTCCATGGGCAGCAGAATGGTATTGACCGGAATGCCGGCCGGCAGGGTGGCCACCGCCTTGCCGAAATGCGCCAGGCGCTGGTCGGCGCTCACCGTGGTGCCGCCCGGTTTCTTGCTGCCCTGGGTCGGCAGGCCGTCGGTGACCAGCAGGATGTTATCGGGGCGCGGCGAAAGTGATTTGGCTACCGCCAGCGCATGATAGAGACTGGTGCCGCCCTCGGGCACGCTGTCGCGCAGGCCGGTCAGGGCGCGTTCCAGATCGTCGCGATTCGACGCCGACAGCCAGCGTCCCTCGCTGTCCTTGCTGGCGGCGCGGGCAGCGGTGTTGAACAGGTAGAGCTGGAACTGCGCCGTCGGCGGCAGGTTGCTGATCAGCCACTGCGCGCTCAGCAAAGCGCGCCGCCACTTGGGGGCGCTGCGTTTCTGCGCCGCGTCCATGTTGCGGCGCCGCACCACATTGATAATGGTCTCGTCGAGCATGCTGGCAGAGACATCCACCAGAATGAGTATCCGTTTGCCGCCCACGCGCAGACCGGTCAGGTACTGCCGGTCGCCCTCGCCTCTGAACTGCAGCACCTTGTCGCCTGCATTGGGGGCAGGCGCGGCCGCCAGCTGTTGTTTGTCGGTGTCGAGCTGCTTCAGGTCGGCGCTGAGCCGGTTGACGTGCTCGCGGCTGGCGACGGTCTCGCCGCGCAGCAGCGCGATCTGGCGGGTGAGCGCGCGGATCTCCTCCGCCGCCCGTTCGGCCTCGCCCTGGGTGACCACCAGTTCGCGCTCGGTGGCCTCGAGACTGTTGCGTGCGGCAACCAGTTGCTCGCGCCCCACCAGTGCCTGTTGCTCGCGTTTCACCACTTCACCGCGCAGGTCGGCGAAGGTCTGGTTGCGCGCCTTGACGGTATCCGTATTCAGAATCAGCACCAGCAGCACCACGGCGCCGAAACCGCAGAACATGATGTCCAGAAAAGACAGCGAAAAGGGCGAAACCGGACGGCGCTTCATGGCAAACGGCAGTTCACCCGCTTCAGGTCTGCAGCCGCCGCACCAGCCAGCGGTCGACGTAACGTTCGCTGTCCAGCACCAGGCGTTCCTGCATCAGCTGCAGCTGGTGGATGAAAAACATCAGCACAATGCTGATCACCAGGGCAATGAACGTGGAATTGAAAGCCACCCCGAGGCTGGCGGTGACGCCGGTGATGTCGCCCTCCACGGCGCGGTGCGCCTGCCCCAGTGCATCACCGATGCCGCGCACTGTGCCGATGAACCCGACCGAGGGAATGGCCCAGGCGATGTAACGTATGGTGGACAACTCCGATTCCAGCCGCTCGCCCTCGGAGTCGCACAGATCGCGCGCCGCGGTGGACACGTTCTGCACATTGCGCGTGGCGTTGAAGCGTTCCACCGCGGTGAGCAGCGCACGCGGCAGCAGGTAGTCCTGCAGCGGCGCCGGCAGCGACTGCAGCCGGCCGATCAGGCTGCGGGTGTCTTCGGGACCTACCGGGAGGTTGTCCGGCAGCTGCAACAGATCCTGTTCCAGCAGCTTCTGCTGCCGCCAGGCCGCGCGACCCTTGTAACCCAGAATCGCGAACGCCCACAGCATCAGCACGAAGCAGGCCTCCTGTTCGTAGTCCTTGATCACCACATAGAAGGAGCGCTGCGGTACGTAGGCCGGGTCGGCCTGCAGCTGGGCGGCCTCGCGCTCCAGGAATACTTCGGCCTGGGGGCGAATCAGCGTCACGTACAGGGCGTGCACCAGAATGAAGGCGATCAGCAGCGAAAAGATCTGATACACGAATTCGGTTGGAAAGTGCTGTCTCATGAAAATGCCGCGTCCTCAGCGAGGTTCAGATATCGACCGGAAAGGAAACCGCGCTGTCGGCGCCGATCTTCTCCGACGGGGTGAAAACAGGCGCCGGCGCCGAGGGCTTGCGCCTGTCGTCCGCCGGCTGCGGCGCGACCGCGGGCGTGTCGGGCGGCACCTGTTCGTCGCCCTGCGGCGGCTGCGCCACAGCCGTCGCCAGTATCAGCCAGCCCGTTAGGGCCGCTACGAAAATTTTCGTCATGGTTGCTCCTGTCATTCGGCAAAGCGGGCGATGCGAAAACCGAGGTCGTTGCGCGCCGCACGGCTGTAGTCACGGTAGCTAAGACGCAGCTCGGTAATGCTGCCGTGGCGCCAGCTCGAATCGCGTACCACGTGGTGCTCGCCACTGGCCGGTCCGGTCGGGTCTGTCACCAGCCGCTGCGCCTCACCGGGATACAGCGCATAAAAGTCATTGGTCCATTCCGCCACGTTGCCGCCCAGATCGTAGAAGCCGGCGGGCCGTGGCGCAAAACTGCCGACCGGCGCAGTGGCCCGGTAGCCGTCATCATACCCGGGCACCACGTCGGCCAGGGTATCGGCAATGCGCGCATCCGCGAAATTGCCGGCCTGTTGCCGCGGCGGATAGTCGCCTTCCCAGGGGTAGCGGGCCGGAGTTTCCTGTCCCAGTGCCCGAGCCACGTAGACCCACTCCGCCTCGCTGGGCAGGCGATAGCCGCGCGTCGCCGGCTGTAGCGGCTGCATCTGCCCGCCCTGCTCCCGGTAGGCGGCCGGCAGGCCGTCCTGCGCGCTCAGCCAGTTGCAGTAGCGCGCCGCGTCTTCCCAGCTGACGTTCACCACCGGCTGCTCGTCGCCATTGAGGGAGGCACCCTCCGCCAGGCCCGAATCGTGCGCGGCACGAAAGCGACGGAACTCGGCATTGGTCACCTCTTTCTCGCCCAGGTAGAACGGCCGGGTGAGCTGCACCAGGCGCTGGCTCTCGTTGGCGCGGCGCCCCGCCTCGCGCCGCGAAGCCCCCATGGCGAAGCGCCCCTGCGGACGCACCAGCCGCAGCAGCTGACCGGCGCCGGTAGTGACGGTGCTCGGGGTGGCAGCGACTCGGGCCTGCGCCTCGGTCACGAGCGTCACCTCCAGGTTCTGGCTGACCGCGGCGCGCGGTGTCACGGTCATACGCCGGGTCGCATAGCCGGCCTTGCGGAACTCCAGCACGTGCGGCCGCGTCGGCAGGCGCAGGCGCCGGGTGGCGGTGCCGGTCGGCTTACCGTCCACCAGCAGCTCGGCGTCGGCAGGACGCGCCGCGATGAACAGCACGCCGTACTGCGGCGCCAGGGCCAGCGACAGCTCGCGCTCCTGCCCCGGGTCCAGGAGGATTTCCTGTGCGACACTCTGATAGCCCGCCCTGCTCAGCTGCAGGCGGTGCGACACCTGCGATGCCAGCGTCACAGTCACCGGGGTGGTACCCTGAAAGGCCCCGTCGACACTCACACTGGCACCGGCAGGCTGGGAGGTCACCAGCACCTGACCGTCAGCCGGTTGCAGTCGGATATCGTCCAGTTGCAGCGCCGTGCCCGCGATGACTTCGCGCTGCAGCGTGAGGGTTTTGTGCGCCGGCAGCGAAACTACAATACTGCGCAGACCCTGCATCACCTCGGTCTGCAGCGGCGTCACCCCGACCGGCTCGCCGTCGATGCTGACTTCGGCCCCGGCCGGCTCACTGGCAATGCTCAGCTCGGCCCAGCCGGGCTTCAGAGTGAACGCCAGTTGCTGCGACTGATCGAGACCGATGATATCCACGTCGCGCGTTTGCGGCAGGTAACGCGCCGTTTCGACCCGCAGCCGGTGCCGGCCCCGGTCGATCAGCGCCACACCGGCGCGGTCGGTTTCCTGCTGGACGTCGTCGACGAAAAGTTGAAACGGCACGTCGGGATCGACTGCGATACCGACCCGACCCGGCAGCGCCTGCAGCTGGACGTCGAACTCGGTAAAACCACCCAGGGGAATGTCGATGCGCTGCTGCAGCGGACGATAACCGGCGTAAGCGGCCGTGACGCTGTAGCTGCCCGGCAGCGCCAGCCAGCGTTCGCCCAGGCGCAGCGGGGGCGGAAAACCGCGCAACGCGAGTTGCGCCGCTGCGGGCGTAACGCGCACGCCGACCGGTGTGGCGATCAGCACAAAGGCCGCCGCCAGCACCAGCAGCAGGAACGCGGCCAGTGCCGCGCGGCGCAGGCCGCGATGCCGCTGCGGCGGTGCGGACGCTTGCGTGAGGGGCGGGGTCGGTGGCGGCGGTGCGGCCTGTGGCGCTGCAGGACCCTGTGGCGGCGACGGTTGCAGGCTGTCGGCGCGATGGCGCACGGTGACGAACACCTGGTCGCCCTGCACCCGCCAGTCGAGCAGCGCATCGCCGAGCTGCAGGCGGTCGCCCGATTTGAGCCATCTGGATTCGGTCAGGCGCTCGTGATTGTGAAACAGCTGAGACATGTCATCGGCCGGCTGGATATAGGCGTGTCCGTCGGCCACCGCAATATAGGCTGCCACGGCCTCCGCAGACGCACCCGGCAATACCACGTCGGCCCGCTGGGCGCCGCCCACGCTCAGCGGCAGGTCCACCTCACTGAAGCGGCGCTCGCCCTGCGCATCGCTGACCAGATACACGCGGCTCAAACCGGTTCCTCGCAGCGCAGCTGTACCGGTTGCGGCGGCGTGCCGGGCTTGACGGTAAACACTGCACGCACGTCACGGTAACCGGTCCGCGAACCGACCGCGGTGTAGGTGCCGGGACGCAGCTGCAGCTGGTGCGTCTGGAAACGTCCCAGGCGGCTGACATGGTAGATCACTACGTCCGTTTCACCGTCCGAATGCAGCGTCACCGTCACCGGCGTGCTGGCCTGTTGCACGCGCGAGCGCAGCGTGGCGAGCTTCGCCGCCAGGCGGGGTTCGCCGGCCGGTGCCTCGGCGATCGCCGCCAGCAGCCGTTCGGCGCCAGCCAGCGGCTCGGGCGAATGCAGGCGTGCCGGATCGGCCAGATAGTCGTCGAGCTGCGCGTGCAGCTGAACCCGCTGTTCGGCGTGGGCGATACCGCGGCGCGCAAAGCCGGCATCGGATTCCAGTGCCAGAGCCTGCTGGTACAGGCTCACCGCAGCACCCCAGTCCTCGCTGCGCACCCGGGCGGCGGCGTCGGTGCGCAGGCGATCCAGCCTGGCAAGCTGGCGGGCCTGCGCCAGCCGCTGGCGGGCGTCGCGCACGCTGCTGTCGTCGGGCTGCAAAGCGGCAGCCTGCTGCAACGACTGTCCGGCGGCGGTCAGGCGACCCGCGTCGAGCGCGGCCAGGGTTTCACTCATGGCGAGACGAAACGCCGCATCGGCAAGCCGCCCTGCAACCCGCTGTAGAGCCGCATCCGCCGGCGCATAGTTCGGATCCAGCTGTACGGCTTTCCGGTAGATAGCGCGGGCGCTTTCCAGTTCGCCGTTCTGCTCGGCCTGGCGGCCCTCGCCCATCAGACCGGTAAGCTGGTCGCGCACCCGCGCGCGCGCCAGCCCCTGCAAGGCCAGCGGATGGTCCGGCTCGATCAGCAGCGCCAGCTCAAAGCCGGCCTGCGCTGCAACACCATCGTCGGCCTGCAGCGCGCGCTGACCGGCCTCGAGCGCTGCCGCGAGGCGCTGCTCACGATCCGCTTCAAGCGTTTCGAGCGCCTGCAGCGCGGCTCCGTAGTGCTCGGCCGCGGCAGCGAAACGCCGCTGCGCAAACAGGTGATCACCCTCGATGGCCTGCGCGGCGGCGCGACTCCAGTCCGGCTCGCCCCAGCGACCCGCGTTGGCCAGTTCCAGTCGCGCGCGCAGGCGCAGGAGATCCCGCAGATTCTGTTCGGCGTTGCTGCGCGCGGTGCTGTCGTCCGCTGGGGGGCGCGCCGGCTCGCTGAGCGGCACCGTCGGCGCCTGCCCGGCGGGCTGTTCGTCCGAATCGCTGACCAATTGCGGCAGTGCCACCACCACCGCGACGCCGAGCGCCACGGTACCAGCCAGCGCCATCCACAGGCGCCGATACGCCGATGTCATGGGTTCGGCGGGCCCCGCCCGGGTGCCGGGCGGGCGCAGCGTCGGCGCAGCCTGCGTCGTACGTGTCCGGGTCGCTTCCCCCGGCGGCGGCGCGTCGTGTTGGTCGCCGGAAGCTGCACCGCGCCGCACTGACGTCACCTCATTCGCCGCTGTCGACCAGACCGGTCTCGGAGGCATAGATCTGTTTCAGGAGCGCCCGCCACTTGGTGTACTGCTGTTCGGCGGAGCCGGTCAGCTCGTGGGTTTCACCCTCGACGTCCACCACCAGCGGGCGCGTTTCGGCGGCAAACGAAGTGCCCAGTTCCTCGATGGCAGCGCGGTTAATCGCGGTCTCGGAGTCTTTGTCGAAACCGGTCTTGATGGCATAGGCACCACCGACGATCATCACGTTGCGCAGGCCACCGGTGGCGCGCCGGGTACTGTTGCTGCCGGCCGCTTCGATGGCAATGGCGCCCAGCACCGCCAGAGCGCCCAGCACCTTGCGTTTATTGGCTTCGGCGCGGATTTCGCGCATGGCGGCCGCTTCCTCGCTGCGCGTCCTGCGCCACTCGTTATACGGCGCCTGCACCTCGCGATAGAAGTTGTCGAAATGCCCGTTGAGGGTATCGATGAGCAGAAAATCACGTTCGCGGATGGCGTTTACCCGCCGGTACATGGGATCGTCCTGGGCCGGCAGCCGCGCGACGCTGTAGTTGTCCTCATCGTCCTGCTGCAGATAGCCGGAAAAAGCATCCGGCGCCAGGTCGGCGGCAAAGCGCAGCGCTGCGGTACGGCGAATGGTCACGATATCCTGCTGGCTCAGCCCGGCACGGAACCGCGCCAGGTCGTTTGCAATCGCATTGTAGAGAGACTGGAACGCCTCGCGGTCGGGCTGCTCGGGCGGTGGATAATCAGCGGCAGTAACCTCCGCCTCGTAGCTTCCCCTGAGCCACTCCCGACCGCTCGCGTCCAGCGCTGTGATCCGGAGCTCCAGCCGCTCACCGTCGGAAGCCAGAATGGTTCCACGCACCAGCACTTCGCTGCCGGCGGTACCGCGCGGCACCACCCGCACCGCACCCCAGTAACCGGTGCGCTCCAGGGTGTCGCGCAGACGCTCCGGCATGTAGCGCGCCTCGGCGGCGCGGATATCCATGGACAGACCGCTGGCTTCCTCCGGATCATCGGGCAACTCACCCGGATCGAACACTTCGATCCAGACGTCCAGCAACTGGGCTTCGGGAATTTCCGCCGCCGCTCTCTGCGCCGGCACCTCACCACTGATGTCCCGGTGCGGACCGGTCGCGGTACAACCGGCGAGCCACCCGATCGCCAGCAGCAGAATTGGAAACCGGCGCCACCTCATGTCTGCTCGACCCACCTTAACGGATACCCTGTTTGTACCGGCGGTACTCTTCCCAGAGCTTGCTGCGCAACTCCGGATCGGTTTCCTGCTCGGCCGCCTCGCGCAACTGACGGGCGACAATGTCGTCGTCACGGCCATCGGGAGTACCGGGCGGCGGTGGCGGCACAGCGCCGCGGCCGACTGCGCCCTCGCCGCCCTCTCCGGCGCCGGGTGGCCGTCCATCGCCGGCCTCGCCCTGCCGCACTTCGCGGCCGGTACTCTCTGCGGCACTGCCGGCCGCACCCGCCAGACCTTCGTCGCCTGCGCTTTGCGTTGCGCCGCTGCCCGAACCGCCGTCGCCCCCGGCTGCAGCGCCGTCTCCCGAACGCGGCGCCGACGCCCGGACCCGTTCCTGCTCCCGCAGCAGCAGCTCATCGAACCGGCTCAGGCCCGCCTCCAGTTCGGCATCCAGTTCACCGGTACGCTCCGCGCGGTTCAGTGGCACCTCCTGATCGAGAAGCTGCGGAGCAACCGTAGTGAGCGGCAACGCCGCGCACGGTGCTCCGGCCGGCAGCACGCCGCCCGCTTCGACCAGTGCCAGACAGTCCGTGGCGACGCGACCGCGCAGGGTTTCCAGGTAGGCGTTGTAGTCGGCGGCGGCAGTGGCACTGAGTTCACCCGCGTCGCGGCGTTGCCGGAAATCCTGCTCGGCCGCCAGCAACGCAGCATGGTCCGCGTCCAGCTGGTCCAGCAGCACATGGAAACCGGCTGCGCCGCAGGCGATCGGCAATGCCGCCAGAAGACTCGCAATGGCTTTGGCAATACTCATCTCACAATCCGCCCGCTACAGCAAAACGGCGCGCCCCATCTCTCGGCGGGTGCGGCACACCGGTCTCATTCACAAGTATAACGTTTTGAGTCGCAGGCCGATGAAAGGTTTCTGTGCAGCGTGCGCTGCACCGCAGGCGTCGCGACAATGACCACCGGGATACTTATCGAATATTGACAGTCTAAAGAGGCTGACGGGCGTCGGAAACGGCAGACAATGCCTGTACGCCAGTGCCGCCGATGGAGGTGTGACATGAGCGCCAACCCCATGCCGATTGAGCTCGAAACCCTGAGCTGCGAATTATGTCTGAAGGAAATCCCTGTTTCCGAAGCAAAAAGCGCGGAAGCAACGGAATATGTGCTGTACTGTTGCGGACTGGACTGTTATCAGCGGTGGCTGACGCAGGCTGCGGAGTAAGGCGACTGAGACAGCGGAACCGTTGCGCACAAGTGTCCTGGCGCAACGCCTTGCACCTGGTGTTCAGGCCGGCGCCGGCATTCGGGAGCGCCGTGACAACTGCAGGCTGGACTCTGTCTCAGAATGAGTCTCAACCTCTCGTGCGGTGTCGCGCCCCTGTTCCGGTGCTGAGTTACTGTGGCTTAACTGCAGTCTTCTCGGCGTCGGCGCCCTGCCTGGACGCCCGATCCACGAATATGAGAGGGGTCTAGTACCCGGTCAGCAGCACGACGGCGAGCAGCGCACACAGCGCCATAACCAGCCAGACAACCTTGCGCTGACAGCAGTCGGGTTCCTTTTCCATGACACAAACTACTCTGTTTCGACTTCAATGCGGCGCTGTAACGCGGTCTCGACCAGCTTTCGCAATGCCGCCACACCACCCACGCTGCTGATCACGGCACTCAGGGTGCGGGCATCGTGACCGGGGCAAAAATCGCCGCCGCGGGTCATCGCTCCGCACCCGCAGGCACACTTTCTGGGCCGGATTTTTCTGGGCATGACTTAATCGCCCAAGGCGCGCATCGCCCGGTCCACGTGCTCGGCAATACGTTTCTTCATGTGTTCGATGGCAAGGCCATGGTCGGCCGTCCCGTACTCGGCCATCCAGTCGAACACCTGCTTGAACTCCATGCCTTCCATCCTGGCGTACAGGTCCATCAGTTCTGACTCCGGAAGCATCGAAAGGATCCATAACACCGGGTTATCCAGACGCGCACGCACCGGGGCGGCAGCCCCCAGCCGCACAAACCCGTAACCCGAATTCCAGTCTTGCTGGCGCTGATTCATCATGAGCGGTCCTGTTGCCGTTGCGTATGCACAGGGTACGGGCCGGGCGTATCCGGGGGTAATCCCGGCACGCCAAACCGTTGGCCGCGCAGACAGGCGCCGCAGCCGACTACGCGAACGGCCTTGCTGCAGCATCGCCCGGCTTCCGATTGCCCGGCGCTGTGCTATCGTAGGCACCTGGCACGGAGCCCGTGTCCTGGCAATTGCTGTCGCGCGCCGGCACTGCCGGCCCCAGCCATCGAAGTTTCAAGGGAATAACGTGAAAACAAGACCTGTTCTGCTGGCCATTTTTGATGGCTTCGGGCTCAACCCGAGCCGGGCGCACAACGCCTGGGCGCTGGCCCGAACACCGCACCTGGACCACTATTTCGCCACCTATCCGCACACCGCCCTGCAGGCCTCCGGGCGCGCGGTGGGACTGCCGGACGGGCAGTTCGGCAACTCCGAGGTAGGCCATCTGACGCTGGGGTCGGGCCGGGTGCTGGAACAGGACCTGATCCGCATCGCCAATGCCATCTACGGTGGATCGATTGAACAGATGCCGGCCTGGCAGTCGCTGCTGGGCGGCGCCAGACGCCTGCACCTGGTGGGACTGGTTTCCGACGGCGGGGTGCACTCCCACATCGAACACCTGCTCGGCATCCTCGGATTGCTGCGTCAGACCGACATAGAGCCGGTGATCCATATGATCACCGACGGGCGCGACACCGCCCCTCGAGCGGCGCTGGGCTTCCTCGCCGAACTCGAGGAGGCGCTGGCCAGCATGGGGCGCGGCTACATCGCCACCGTGAGTGGACGCTACTGCGCCATGGACCGCGCCAAGCACTGGGACCGTACCGAACGCGCCTGGAAAACCATGGTCCTTGGGCAGGGATTCAGCGCCGCAACGCCACGCGAGGCCATCGAATCGGCTTACGCGCGCGGCGAGGGCGACGAGTTCATTCAGCCTACGGTCATTGTCGGCCACGGCGGCATTGCCCGGGATGAGCCGGTGCTGTTCTTCAACTTCCGCAGCGACCGCGCGCGCCAGCTGTCGGCGGCCTTTGCCAAGCAGGACTTCGACAGCTTCGAGCGCAGCGGGGTGTGCCTGGAAAAGCTGGTCTGCATGACGGAATACGATGCCACCTTTCCGTTTCCGGTGCTGTTTGCGCCCCAGGCCCCCGAGCAGGTGCTGGCCGAAGTGATCAGCGATGCCGGCCTCAAGCAGCTGCACTGCAGCGAGACCGAGAAGTTCGCCCACGTGACCTACTTCTTCAACGGCGGACGTGAACCGCCGTTTCCGCTGGAAGACCGCATCATCGTGCCGTCACCGGCGGTCGCCACCTACGACCTGCAGCCGGAAATGAGCGCCGCCCAGATCGCCAACAACCTGATCGAAGCGATTCAGAGCGGCGACTACGCGTTCATCGTAACCAACTTTGCCAACGCCGACATGGTGGGCCATACGGCGCGCAGCGACGCGATCATACGTGCGGTGGAAACGCTCGACATCGAGAGCCATCGAGTGTTCCGGGTCGCGCTGCAGAACAACTGGCGCATTCTGCTCACCTCAGACCACGGCAACTGCGACGAAATGATCAACCCCAATACCGGCGAACCCCACACCCAGCACACCGAATACCCGGTGCCCTTTCTGATCATGGGCGAAGGCCCGGTGCGACTCAGCACCGGTCGCGGCCTGGGGGACGTGGCTCCCACCGTACTGGAACTGCTAGGCGTACCGCAGCCACCGGTGATGACCGGTCGCAGCCTGATACGCAAGCGCGGATTACGATGACACGGAGACACACATGAGCGCGACACAAGACACGCCGGTTTCGGTGCTGGCACTGAATCCGTCCGTGGATATCAGCTATGAAATTCCCCAGCTGCTGGAGTATCAGAAGGTGCGCGCCAGCAACACCTGGTACCACCCGGGCGGTAACGGTATCAACGTGGCCCGCGCGCTGGCCGAACTCGACGTGCCCTTGCACTGCTGCAGCGTCATCGGCGGTGAAAGCGGTGACCTGTTGCTGCGCCTGCTGGGTGACACCCTGGGCGACAACCACAACTGGTTCCGCGTGCAGGGCGAAACACGGCTCAACACCACGATCCTGCAGCAGAGTCCGCCGGGCCAGTTCGAAATCACCAGCGTCGGACCGGAAATCCCGCCCGAGACGCTGCAACAGGTCACCGGCTGTTTCCTGAGCAGCGCCGGTGACGGCATCACGGTCCTGACCGGTTTCGTACCGCCCGGCGTGCCGGACGACACCTACCGCCAGCTGGCCGAGCGTATCCGGGCGCAGGGTGGCAAAGCGGTGGTGGATGCACACGGCGCGGTACTGGAACAGGCGCTGCAGGCGCAGCCCTACATGGTGCGCCTGAACCTTTACGTCCTGGAAATGACGGTCAAGCGGCGGCTGGACGACACCGGCCGAATCGCCGAGGCGGCCCGCGGCATTCAGCAACAGGGCATCGAATACGTCTGTATTTCGCTGGGGCCCGACGGCGCGATCCTGGTCGACGCCGACAACAGTTATCACTGCAACGCGCCCAAGCTGCACAAACAGTCCACGGTCGGCTGCGGGGATGCCCTGGTCGCCGGCCTGGTGGCAATGGCGCGCAAGGACGCAGCACCCCAGACGATGCTGCGCTTCGGCGTCATCTGCGGCAGCGCTACCGCCGCGCACCCGGGCACCGAGCTGTTCACGCGCAGCGAAGTCGATGTCGACCCGCTGGATCTGCAGGTCACCACCCTGGGCATTTAGCGCAGGTTGGCGCCGCGCGCGGCGCCAACACCCATCCGGCGGAAGACGGGGTATCGAAATGCCGGTTGCGCGGCTGGTCAGGCTGATCGGGTGATGCCGTTGGGATTTGCTGCGCTCAGCCCAACCTGCGGTTTTCATCGGCCGGCCGGTTCGCGCGCGCATCACGCTCGCCCCCTGCGCCCGGTCGCTCGACCCTCAGGTGCGCCGCAGATCCAGACAGTAGTCACTCAGGGCCGCGGCCGGCGGCGTAACGGCATCGGGCGCCGCGTCGGGTGCGATCTCTTCCACTACAAAGCGCTCCCGGGTACGCCTGCGCGCTTCGTCGAGTGAGTCCGGCAGGCCGTCGTAGGGTTTGCCCTGTGGCTGCCAGTCGTGCAGCGTGACGCGCAGCCCCTGCTGCGCAGCGGGCGCGAGCAGGCTGAGCACAATCGGCCCCTGTGCACCGAGTCCCGGATGCAGGCCGGTCCAGGGCACAAAGGCACGGTAGCGCAGCCCCATAACGCAGATTGGTCCCGACTGGTCCTGTTCGCGACGCAAGGGGACGCGGTAACCATTCGCCAGCAGTTGCCAGGCGTCGAGGTCCGGGACGTGACCGGCGCACGGACGCAGACTGAGCTGCAGGCGCGTGGTGCTGGCGTCGACCAAACGCGAGCCGCCTGCCTGCGCGGCGGCATCACCCAGCAGCGGCCAGAATTCGATCGCCTGATCGACATCCAGCCGACAGCCGGCCAGCTCGGCGTGCCCGATATGGCGCCAGTCGTCGGCACACAGGCGTTCGGTGAGGGGCCTGCCCAGACCCAGTCCGGCAGCTTCCAGGTCACTGAATACGGTGAGCAGATCCTGGCGCAGGTAGAATGGCAGGGCAAAACGGTCGTGCAGCCGGCTGCCCCACTCGATCAGCGACGGGTTCGCCTGCTGCCGACTCAGCATTGCCGCCAGCGCCCGCAGCATGGCGGCGATGGCAGCCGCGGTTTCCGCATCCATCGCCATGCGGAAGGCGCGGAATTCGACCAGGCCGAGACACCCGCGACCGGCCAGGTCCGGGTTCCAGAGTTTTTCGATATTGACTTCGCTGCGGTGGGCATTGCCCGAGGTGTCGACCAGAAACGGGCTCAGGCTGCGCCAGATGAATTCCGGCTCAGGTGCGGCCGTGGCGGCCAGATGCTGCAGCGCCACCTGCAGTTCACTGAAGGATTCGAGCACGTTTTCATCCGGGCGCGGCGACTGGCTGAAACTGCCGACGTACAGGGGGGCAAACCAGTAGGAAAGCGACGGATGATGATTGAGATAGGCGACCAGGCGGGTCATGAGCTGGGGGGCGATGAAAAACGGGCTGCGCGCGGGACTGGGGCCGCCGAGCGTGAATTGCCCGCCTCCGCCGCTGTCGGAGATTACACCGTTGTACTGCAGCCGGTAGGGCGCCAGGCCCTCGGCCTCGGCCAGGGCGTACAAGCTGCGGCTCATGGCGAGAAATTCGCTGACGCTGGCCGCCGGGGCCGCGTTGACTTCAAGCACCGCCGGGTCGGGCGTCAGGGTGGTCCAGGCTACCGTGTCATCCACCGGCGGGGGAAAGCCGCGCCATACCAGGGCGGTGAGTCCGGCTTCGCCGGCGGCGCGGGCGACACGCGCCACGAAATCCAGAAACGGCGCAACCTCGGAAAAGTCGGGTAACTCAATGCAGGGCTGCAGGCTGTTCCCGGCGCCGGTAGGAGCCCAGCCCAGCGCCACCAGATACAGCCCCTCACCGGCGACAGGGTCCACTGCACCGCTCGCCGGCATGGCCTGTTCGTGCAGCGAACAACGGCCGAGCCGCGCATCCGTCGCCGGGTCGGCGGCCGGCTGCTGCCCGTCGCAGCGAAACAGTACGCGCAGTCCCATGTCCGCGTCGACCTGAAAGCCGGTGGCCGCCCAGCCATCCCGGCCGAGCGCCCCGGTCAGGGCCTGCCAGAAGGCGGTGAGGCATTGCAGATCGCAGCTACAGTCGGCACCCAGGGGGTCGGGAGGCAGCCCCTCGGCCAAGGGGCCCGCGTCACGGCGCCGGTACAGGCCGAGGCTCCAACGGGGCCGGTCTTCGCCGGCATACTGGCGCCCCAGGGTTCGCAACACCATGGAGCCGGGATGGCTGTCGCGCAGGCGCGCCACCAGGTGGCAGGCGTAAGTCTGCTTGGTTTCACCGAGCGCCTCGGTGAGCCATTCGGCTGACTCGGAGCAGCGGTTGGTAAAGGTCGGCTCGGCCCCTACCCAGACGTCGAGACCGGAGGCTGCCACCGCCTCGTCATGGGCGCGGATAGCTGCATCAAAACTTCCGTTGTCGGGTTTCACGGCAGGCAGTGTTTCTCAGTTGTGAAGCCGTGTCAAAACTCACCGGGTGATACCTTTTCCCGCGCCGCTGACCTAGACTGAGAAGTATGCGCCGCATTCGAATCCAGCACCTGACACGCTACCACTACGCCGAGACGGTGACGCTGCTGCCGCATACCCTGCACCTGAGGCCGCGCGAGGGTCACGATATACGCGTACAGGCGTCCAGGCTGGTGATCGATCCCGCCTACAGGATTCGTTGGAAACGCGATGTCTACAGTAACTCCGTGGCTGTGGTTGAATTCCTGCAGCCTGCCCAGGACCTGGTCATTTCCAGCGAAGTGGTGGTGGAACACTATGAGGAAGAACCGCTCGAATTCGTGCTCGAAGATACGGCACGGCGTTTTCCCTTCCAGTACGACGCCGCGGAACAGATCGATCTGGCGCCCTACCGGAGTGCGATCTTTCCCCAGGACCAGGCAGTACTGAAAGACTGGGCAGCCGAAGTCTGCAATCAGCAGGGCGACATCGACACTATCGCCCTGCTGACCTCGCTGAACCGAAAGATCGCCAACCAGCTGGAATACCGATTGCGCGAGGAACCCGGTGTCCAGTCCCCGGCCCAGACCCTGTCAACGGGTAGAGGCTCCTGCCGCGACTTTGCCACCCTGTTTATCGAGATCTGTCGCCATTGCGGCTTTGCCAGCCGCTTCATCAGCGGTTACGCCCTCAACGAGGCCGTAGCACAGGGGCATAGTGCGACCCATGCCTGGTCGGAAGTGTACTTGCCGGGCTCCGGCTGGCGGGGTTTTGATTCCACCAGCGGTCTGGTGGTCAGTGGTGACCATATCGCCGTGGCGGTACACCGCCACCCGGAAGCCATTCCCCCGGTTGCAGGTTCCTTTACGGGCTCAGCCAATGCGCGGCCGGAGCTCCAGGTTCAAGTCAGGGCGACCCGCATCCCGGATTAACACCGTCGCCGCGGGCCGGTTATCCATTCATCAGCCGGGCGGGCCATCCAGCAATTCCACCCGAACCTCCATACCGGTGTAAACAGCCGGTGGACCAAACTGATGGTATACCGAAACATCGGCGGCATCCCGCCCGTAGGCCACTGCAAGCCGACCGCCACGAAGCGTCTCCTGCGTGGGGTCGAAGGTGTACCAGCGGCCGCCAACGTACGCCTCGAACCAGGCATGCAGGTCCATGGGTTCGAGTCCGTGCAGGAATCCGACCACC
The DNA here is from genome assembly GCA_963695455.1 of uncultured Gammaproteobacteria bacterium. Lineage (GTDB taxonomy): Bacteria > Pseudomonadota > Gammaproteobacteria > DSM-19610 > DSM-19610 > Thiogranum. Next base: position 108,451 of record CAVOGN010000002.1, read on the forward strand.
AACCGTGCCGGGATGCTGATGCTGCGGCACAACGCGATGCCGAGATGGGCAAGATCGCGGCACACCCCCTCCCCTTGGGCATTCACTTCGACAGCGGACAGTGGAAATGCGCTGGATCCGGGTGTGTAACGTATCGAGGTCCGGATCCATTCGCTGATGCGATACACCTGATCGTACCCGAGTTCCACCCCGGCGACGATGTCGCGCGCGAGATTACCGAACCGGTCCGATTCGCAATAACGGCTCGGGACCAGATACAACAGGACCCGGTCCGGTAGATTCTGAATCTCCACAAAGAACGCACCCGGGGCCGTATCCACCACATCCGCAGTCATTACATCGGCTGAGGTATGAATAGAAAATGCGCCGGCCGGGGCCACCATTCGCTGACAGAGATTGCCGAAGATGTCTGTGTATTCTTCGACCGGAACATTTGGCGACAGTGTATAGACTTCCCGTGCCACCCACTGCTGCATGCCGCTGCGGGGGCGAAGCATGAGGATCAAAGGGGTGAAGTCGCCCAGTTGAAAATCGAGATTACAGATTGTTCGGAGCCACATGGCGATCCTCCCTGTAGTTTCACCCGGTCCGGGCCGGTGCCTTCTCTACCACCCCGATTGACGCACCCGGATCAGGCAAGACGCATCCGGGCGAGCGTTGCACGGGATTCACCGCGGCTGATACCCGGAATACTCCTGGAACCTATAGCATAATCCCCCGCGGCTGCGACCGCTGCGATTTTTGCCCCAGGGCGCGGTTAACGCGCCATATGCAAGGCTGCTCTCAACCAAAACGCGCCCGCTGTGACGGGCGCGCCAGAATGTCAAAACACTTATAGCGCTGCGAATGCATCGGTGGGCTCAGCGTTGTTTTACTGTACCGGCCGCCAGTGGCCTTGCTCGCGCCGGCACCGGTCAACGGCTCGACGCTTGCGCTGTCCGCTTGCTGCTCCTTTCAGGCGTCAAGGCTGCCACGGGTCTATCCCGGTTACGCACCGGCTGAGACCGCTTTTTCAGACGGGAAAATTCCCACACGGTCAGCGCGAGACCGATCAGCAGCATGGTGAACACGAAAATCGCCGGATACAGGATGTCTGGTTCGTTCATGATGCCTCCCTGCTTGCTGCAAGCACGGCAAGCTTGAAATAGATACCGAAGGTCAGAATTGACGGCACCCATATGGCGGTGAAAATACCGTGGTCTTTGAAGCCGTTGAACCACAGATAAGCGGATATCGCGAATGAGACAACCACTGCGAGCAGGATGAAAACATCGGACCACTTGAACATAATCAGGTACCTCCTTGAGTATTGGTCACCACAGGGGTGCTAGCATTCCCAGAAAGCGATGGCGGCGAGAAGAAGACCCGCCACCGTGATCGATGCCGGAGTTCGCATACCGGTGACACCGAAAATGTCCACCATGCTCGGCGCCCATCCAATCCAGCCGATCAGCAGCCAGATGAAGAAAAACGTGGCGGCTAGTACGCCTGCCAAGCCGAGTAGAACTCGGGTTCGACCTATCTCTTTGCGACAATCAAGCATCGGTTAAGAAAATCCAGAGTGCCGGCAACCTCGACGCTGTGCCCGACGCCGGGGCGGAAACTCGATTCTCCACCCCGGCAGAGCCTCGTCGAATCCTGGTGATCAGAGCTTCGACACCATGTCAGGCGGCAACATGACGGCGTCGATCACGTGGATTACGCCATTGCCCGTCACAATGTCGGTCTTGATCACACTGGCGTTGTTCACCATGACGGAGTCACCGACTGTGATGGTCAGGGACTGACCCTCCACCGTCGTGGCGCTGGTCAGATTGACCACCTCGGCCGCCTTCACGGTGCCCGGTACGACGTGGTAAGTCAGCACCTTGGTCAGCGCCTGTTTATCCGCCAGCAGCGCATCCAGTTGCGCCTTGGGGATCTGGGCGAATGCCGCATCTGTGGGTGCGAACACCGTGAACGGGCCCGGCCCCTTCAGAGTCTGCTCCAGACCCGCCGCCTGAACGGCAGCGACCAGCGTGTTGAAGCTGCCGGCCGCGATCGCGGTGTCAATAATGTCGGGCTGGGTTGAGCTCTGGGCGTCAGTGTCGTGGCGAGCCTCGTACCCCATGCCGGTGCGGTAGGCACGGGCCGTTGCGTAGCTCTCGGGCGCAGGCTGATAGAGCGCCGGCGCATAGCCCGCGGGGTTGACCGGAGCCATCCGGTCGGCGTGGTTACAGTTCGGGCCGGCAAGCACGGCTGGCGCGCCGAGTGCGATACCCAGGGCGGACGTGAGTGCGGCTGAAAGTTTGGTGATTCGGGTCATGACAGTGCCTCCTGATGCTGAACAACAGATCCCGGTGGTCTGGGTGATCGCCGGGGCCGTATCTCGTGCCGGGACCACTGCATCCAACCAGCCGGCACGATTAACGCGACTCCTGCAGCCCGGTTGCACAAACCTGATCGGGTCTCAGCAGGAACGTGAGTTGTACAATATCTGTACGTCTAGACTTTGTCAATTGTTTTATTGGACAGAGTTTGTACATTATCGCTTCCGGAACTGGCACGAGATCTGCCCGAATACGAACAATGGCCGCGGTGCAGCCACCCGGTCATGTGCATAGCGTCTTTGGGAATGGGCCATTCGTTTTACTGGCGCCGGAAGATGAAGCTTTTGTCCAGGCCCCAAGCCGCAGCTCGACGCTGTGCTTGCAGGCATCTCAGTACCGAGCTTCGTTAGCTGCTCTCGGCACCCAGTTCCAGATCGAACTCCGCGGCCCCGACGGTGACGATTCCCAGGTGGCCATCGACAGTTACGAGGTCGCCGTTTTTCAGGATTTCGGCCGCATTGCGAACGCCATTTACGCAGGGGATGCCGAGTTCCCGTGCGATGATCGCACCGTGGATCGGCATTATGCGCGTCGTTGGGGCGCCCTGCTCCGCTGAGTCTGCCCCCGTCTCGCAGACGTTTCGTCGAGCACGGGGCGGGGCAGCCAGTGGCTGTTTAAGCGAAAGGTGCGGCTGAAAATTGCCCTTCGGATGGAACTGAAAAAAGCTCCCGTTCACTGACACAAGAGAGCCGACCGACCAATGCTGGAACTCAGTCGGCGTCCACGGTTACCCCTCACCACCCACTACCATACGACTCGACGCTGAGTTTCTGGCGCAAGCCAGCGTGGCAGTGAGGCGGTGAGGGAACGTGCTTTACCCCATGAGCATCACGATAAGGGTCGTCAGGCCGCTTGCTCCGTCGCGGTGGGATCGGCTCGAATGATCACGGTATTGGCAACGGGTGTGATTTCATCCGCCGGCATCCCGACCCGCCTGGCGTGCTCTCGAATGGCGTCGACACTGCTCGCCTGATAGACACACACAGTACCGAGTGTGCCATCCGCTTCGTGAACGACATAGGAGCGGATCCAGCGGATCTGGTCCGCCATTTCATCATTGCCAATGCGCAGAGACACGCCTGCAGTAGCTTCCAGTTCCCGGGCGTTTTGCCAGGCATTGCGACGTCGTATAACGAATGTGTCCATGGTATTTCTCCTCAGTGGTTGGTTCGATCGAGTTGCCAACTGACGGCGCGGGACCGTGCTGACAGGGACCAGTCTGGCAAAGGTCAGCCTTGACGCCAATTGGCGTATCTGACATTGTTAATAGGCATTTCCGCCACTGCTTTGACCGTGAGTTCCGCTCATGCATATCACGATCCTGGTTCCCGGTTTCGGCCTGCCCTCCTCTGTCACGGGACCGTACGAGGTGTTTACCAATGCCGGGGTGCTGTGGAATATCCTGCGGGGCGAAGCGGTGGCGGCGCCCTTCGAGGTCGTCACGGCGTCTGTGGATGGCAAGGCGGTGCGATTCGATGGTGGCGTGACTATCGAGCCGGACAAGGCCATTAGAAGCGTCAGACACACCGATCTGATCTTTGTCCCCACTATCGGTCTGGATCTGGAAAAGGTCCTGACTCACAACCGCACCATGACCGGTTTCCTGCAACGCCAGGCCGGAAATGGCACGGCGATCGCCGGCGTCTGCTCCGGTGTGGCGCTGCTCGCCGAGGCCGGACTGCTCGACGGGCGGCCGGCCACGACCCACTGGGCGCTGGCCGATCGATACCGTCAGCGCTACCCGAACGTCGACTGGAAACCCGAGCTGTTTATTACCGAATCGGAGAATATTTTCTGTGGCGGCGGGGTCTATGCGGCACTGGATTTATGTCTGTATCTTGTCGAACGCCTCGTGGGTTACGAGGTTGCCAAGCAGACCGGTCGTGCGTTGCTGATTGATTCACCACGGACCTGGCAGGCCAGCTTCAGCGTGCCCCTGCTTAACCAACAGCATAACGACGCGAAGATACAACAGGCACAGGATCATCTGCACGAATATTTCAATGCCCGGTTTACCATGGATGAACTGGCCCAGCGCCTGGGCATGAGCGCCCGCAACTTTACCCGCCGTTTCAAACAGGCTACCGGTGAGACACCCCTGGCCTATCTGCATAAGCTACGCATTAACTGCGCCAGGCAGCTGCTGGAAACCGAGTACAAATCCGTGCAGGAAGTATGCTATGAGGTGGGTTATGAAGACGTGCCTTTCTTTCGCAGTGTCTTCAAACGCTATACCGGTTTATCGCCAAGCGAATACAGACAACGGTTCTCTGGCTGTAATCAGAGGGCCCCGTAAGGTACGGGGCCCTGGCGCAGGTGTCCGGATCAGGGATGCTTCCGGGCAATGAAGTTCACTGACTGGACGAACAGGTGCTTCGCCACCTTGGATTCGGCTGTCGTATCGTAGAAGCAATTGAAACGCCGCGTTATACGCCCGCCCGCAAAGCCGGCCTCCCTGGCCAGCGCCTCCAGTTCGGGCTCCACCAGCGCGCCGCCTACGCAGGCTGCCCAGAGATCCGGGTTGCTGCGCGCTTCCATGTTCAACTCCTGCTGCACCACGACGTCGGCGAGGTACAGGTGACCGCCGGGCTTCAGCACGCGGAATACCTCGGTCATTACCCGGAGCTTCTCCGGAGACAGGTTCAGCACACCGTTCGAAATGACCACGTCGACACTTGCGTCGGGAACCGGCAGGCTTTCATAGTAGCCCTGTCGGAATTCGGCGATGCGCGACAGGCCCGCCTGGCGTGCGGCCTGCGTGGCGCATTCGATCATCGCCGGCGTCATATCGATACCGATAGCACGACCCCGCGAACCGACCTTTCCGGCGGCGAGCAGCAGATCCATACCGGCCCCGCAGGCGTGGTCCAGCACCGTGGCGCCCGCCTCGATGGGCCCGATCGCCAGCGGGTTGCCGACACCGGCAAAACGCGCGGTGCTGAGTTCCGGCAACCTGGCCAGTTCATCCGGGTCATAGCCCAGGAAACGGTGGGCATAGTCGGGCCCGCGATGAAAGTGATAGTCGCCCTCGGGATTGCGCGCGACCCGATCGTAGGTGAAGCGTACCTGCTCCCGCAGGTACGCCACGTCGAAGTTGATGGGACATCCGGTTGCCATGTCTGTGCTCCTGTTGATTCAATCACACTCAGATCAGTGTCAAAAGCGCCGCGCCGATGCGCTCGCCCTGTTGCGCGTTCACCATGCTGCCCAGGATCTGCGAGAAGCGCGGCTCCTGTACACCCGAGAGGATGTACTGCCAGCGGTAGGCGCGCAGCAGCTGCTGCTCGACAGCATCGCGTTCATCGGTGCTGAACGGGCGCCCTGCAACGGCGCAGAAATAGTTCGCGTCGGACTGGCTCTGCGCCTGCAGAATGCCGTCCACCGCCACCACCAGTGCGATCAGGTCATCCACCGCGCGGTCGCGCTCCTCGTCACTCAGTTTTTCATTCTCACGCCTCCATTCGAGTTCGTCGAGAATGGCGTGCTGCGACTCCTCGCGCCAGTGAAACAGGAACACGTCCTTGAACAGCTCCGACACACCGTCATCCGGTTCGATGCTCTGCTTGTAGTGCGCCTGGGTGAACAACTCGATATGGCAGGTCAGACCCAGCACCGCCCAGGTGGACTTGGACAATACCACCGAGGCCACCTCGTTGGGCTGCGGCACGAACGCGTAGCCCTCGGGCAGACCGGCGGCGATCATCTGTTCTATCCGGCGGAACAGCTCCTGGTGTTTCAGTTCCTCATCGCTGAAACGAATCAGTGCTTCCAGTGCCGTCTGGTCGCCCAGCCAGTGGTCGCGACTCACTTCCAGCACCTTGGCGTTGATGAAGCGTTCCACCAGGCCGAAAATGTTGGCGTAGGTGCGGCCCTGGATCTGGCTCAGCAGACGTTTCTCCGCGCTACTGATGAAGCCCAGCTCCTGGACTTTGGAAAGCCCGTCGGGCAGGAACTTGTGCTCGAAGTCGAAGCTCCGGCTGCGGATAACGTCGGTTTCGATATCCCAGCGGATGCGCTTCGATACCTCGATGCACTTCGCATAACGCTGGCGTTCAGAGGTGCGATTGTCGATCTGGGTTTGCATGGTCATGTTCCTCTTCCGAAATTACGCATAGTGTTTCAGTTTGTCGTGCCGGCTGCCTACATGCCGACCAGCGCTGCCTGGACACCCTGCTCACGCACGCGCCCGAGGATGTGTTGTGAGTCGACGCTGCGCGGGTCGTAGTCCACCAGTACGACACGGCGGGTGTTTGCACCGGGCCGCGTCTGCACCACCCCCGCCAGGCCTGCAACGCTGGCTCCGATCCGGTTGATCTGCTCCGCGTCGACGGAATCCTGCACATACACGATGACGTTTGCATTACCGGTTTTCATGGTGATATCCCCTCTCTGTGGCTGTCGGTTGGATCCGGCTGTAACGCAATCATTGCGCTGCCGTTGGGGGAAAGCTTAGGGAGTTTGTGTATCAGGATGACGTCGGGAGAACGTCCCTTTGTATTCGGATTGTTTCAGACCGGTAACAGGTCTGTGCGGTCGTTATCCGTCGTTGCGGGGTGACCTGCCGGACAGCAGCTGTTTCGCCAGTTCATACAGATTTTCCGTGTCCACCGGCTTTCTGATCAGAGCCCGGATACCATGACGTTTGACAACATCCGGCGTGATCTTGTCGGTGTAACCCGTATAGATCACCACCGGCAGCCCGGGCCGCAGCTTGAGCAGGTGCTCCGTCACTTCCAGCCCGGTGAGTTTCGGCATCGTCTGGTCGAGAATCGCCAGATCGTAGCCGTCCGGATCCTCGGCGAAGTGTTGGCAGGCTTCCACGCTGTGGTTGAATACACTGACCGAGAGACCCCAGCTTTCCAGGAGATCCTCCATGAACTCGCTGACGGCCGGTTCGTCGTCCACCAGCAGGACGCGCCCTTCAAGCGCACTGCCGGCCACGCGAAGCTGGTCTTCCTTCACATCATTGGCGGCAGCCTCTTCGGCAAGCGCGGGCAGCAGCACGCTTAGACTGGCGCCCTCGCCCGGTCGCGAATCCAGCAGCAGATGACCACCGTACTCGTGCACAATTCCGTGTACCATGGCGAGCCCCATCCCGCTGCCGTGCCCGACCGCCTTGGTGGAATAGAAGGGCTCGAACATCCGCTCACGGACTTCCGGCGTTATGCCGGCGCCGGTATCGCTGACCGCCAGCTCGATGTACTCGCCTGCGAGAGGCTGGCGGCAGGATTCACAGATACAGTCCCCGCAACGGGTTTTCCGCAGCCGGATGGATAGCGTGCCCTGCCCCTGCATGGCGTCGCGCGCGTTGATGCAGAGATTCATCAACACTTGTTCGACATGCAGGGGATCCAGCATGGCGGCTGGCAGCTGCGGGTCGAGCTGCGTAACGATCTCCACGCTGGATGGCAATGTCGATTGGATCAGGCTCACCCACTCGCCGACCAGCGGCGCCAGGTCGACCAGCCGCGGCTCCCCGCGTTGACCACGACTGAAGGTGAGCATCTGCTGGATCAGATCGCGCGCCCGCTGCCCCGACCTGTCGATGCGGTCGAGGTACTTGGCGAGTTTTTCGTCACCCCGCTCCTGCACCTGTTGTTCTGCCAGCACCACATAACCCATCATGGCAGTCAGAATGTTGTTGAAGTCGTGCGCGATACCACCGGTGAGCTGGCCAATCGCCTCCATTTTCTGCGCCTGGCGCAGCTGCGCCTCGAGCAGTTTGCGTTGCTGCTCGGCGTTGCGACGCTCGGTGATGTCACGCAGGTAGCCAATGAAAATCTCCCCTTCGGCACCCTGTGCAACCGATATGGCGAGTTCCGCGGGGAATTCCCTGCCATCGGCGCGCATCGCCACCACCTCGACGCGCTGACCGAGGAAGGCGCCTTCGCCGGTCTCGCAGAATCGCGACATGCCCTGCGCATGGGCCGCGCGGAAACGCGCCGGGATAATCAGGTCCGCCAGTAACCGCCCCAGGATGTCGGACCTGGTGTAGCCAAACACCTGCTCCGCCGCGGGGTTGAACTCGATCACCCGGCCCTCCCGGTCCATCGCGATGATACAGTCCAGCGCAGCCGCGACCGTGGCGCGCAGGCGGTCCTCGCTTTTAATGAGCGCCTGCTCCTTTTCACTGCGTGCCTGGTCGGCGTACAGACGCTCCAGTTCGACGGCCGCACGCACGGAGAATATTCTCAGGAGGTTTTCGATCAGCGGCATATCACGCAACGGCTTGCGGTCCGCAATTGCCATCAGCCCCAGCACGCCACCGCGGGAATCGAACAGCGGAATGCCCGCATAACCGTCGGTCTGCAGTTCCTTGATATGCGGGTCGGCAAACAGCTCGGTCACACCCTCCGGGTAACAGCGGAACTCCTGACCGATCACGTTCTCGCAGGGCGTGTCCTTCAGGTCGTAGCTGAAACTGTCGGTAAACTGCCGGAAGAAATAACCGGCAATGACGCGTACCGTGTCGGCACTCTCGTTTTCAAGGATACCGATAAAAGCGTGATCCACGTCCAGTGCCAGCGCGATGTGACGCACCAGTTCGCGAAACACGTTGTCGCCGCGTTTGGCCGCGACACCCGCCGCGGCAATGCGGAAAATCTCCCGCAGGTCTCCGCTATCGCTATGCTGTTGCACACTGCCCGTCTCGGCGCTCATGGTCTGGGTCTCTTCACCGGCTGCTTACTCCCTTACCTGATCAGAGTTTATACAGAGTGGCGGAAATAGTGGCGGGCTGTTACACGACTGAAACAATTGAAACGGACCGGATACATTGACGGAGGCAAAGCCGCAGGCCTGCCCCCTAGCCGGCCGGTTTCGCCTGCCCGGGAACGAACATGTAACCCATGCCGCGCACGGTCCTGAGCACAACCGGATTGCCCGGATCGGGCTCGATTTTGCGTCGCAGGCGTGCAATGCGGATGTCGATACTGCGATCATAGGGGTCCCAGTCGCGATGCTGGGTCAGGTTCAGTAACTGATCGCGCGACAGCGGCCGATTGGGGCGCTCGGCGAACACCTTGAGAAGCCCGAACTCCATGGCCGTCAACGGGATCTCCGCGCCGTCCGGACCAAGCAGCCGGCAACTGTCCAGACAGAGCAGCCCGATACCGAAGGGCACGCGGCTCGGCGGCGCCGGGGGCTCAGCGGATCCGGGTCGGGCCGAGGCTGCGCTGCGCGCATAGCGCCTGATCACGCTTTTGACGCGGGCGTGCAACTCGCGAAGATCAAAGGGTTTTGCCACGTAATCGTCGGCGCCCACTTCCAGGCCGATAATACGATCCAGGGTATCGCCGGCGCCCGACACCATGATGATGCCGACGTCGAAGTGCTCGCGCACATAGCGCGCCAGGCTCAGTCCGTCCTCCCCCGGCAAACCGACATCCAGTAACACGGCATCCGGCACACGCTCGCCAAGCGCCTCGCGCATCGCTTCGCCCGTGCCCAGTGCCATCACTTCGTAGCCCTGACCGGTGAAATAATCCGTCAGCATTTCACGCACGTCCGGGTCGTCGTCCAGCACAAGGATCGAGTTCTGCTCTGTCATCCGGGCAGCCTGTTGCCGTAGAGGAAGCAAAAATCATCTTATAGCACAAAAACTAAGGTCTTCCTGTGTGCAGACAAAGGCTCTCGAACCCGTCCCGGTTACAGGCGAAGTGACGTTCGGTGTTTAATGGACCGTTGTCTCGACTGAGCCTGCCCGCGCGGAAAGCCCGTAGACCCGCGCGTATTTTTCCCACCAATAATACTCGAAGGTGTGATATTCGCGCTTGATGTCAGGAGATCGTTGCCACTCTGTGTAGGCCCGGATGTGTAGCTGTCTGGTCGTCATGTCACACCCCCGTGGTCTCGCTGTTGCGCTGCTGAGGCGCTTGCCTGACAAAGTACCCGCGTGTGCCATCCCTGGTGCATGGTCAATAGCGTAGTCAGGCCGTGTTTCGTTTGGATGTCGGAACCGGTCGGAATTGTTATGAATTTGTATCGATCCGGTGGGACGGGAAGGAACTGGAGATCACCAGCACAGCGGACAGGAATTTGCCGGCCAACCCGGCATCGGGCCGATGACGGCTCTGCTGCTGCCGGGCGCCTCACCCGTGATCCTGTTGTTCGCACCGGTCAATCGCCGCAGCCGCGAGCAGCACGCTTTCTACGGACCGACCGCCGTCGATTGAGCCTGCATCAGGAAGACAGCGAATCGGCGAGCGCTCTCAGCAGTGTCGCACCGTCGCCACTCCAGGCACTGCCGTGCATACAGGCCAGTGTTGCCGGTTCAGTGGATGCCAGTCGCTCCAGCATTACCCGGGTGTCTTTCGTGTATGAGAAATAATCCATTCGGTGCCGGAAGACCTCACTCGGCCCGAGAATGTCCGATTCTGTGACGGGCGGAAGATCTGCGCCGCCCTGGGTGAAGAGATCTCCGCATAGAAAAGTCCGGGTCAGCTCCTCGGTCAGAAATCCACAGTCCCATCCGTGCGGCAGGTGCGGGGCATCGAACCAGCGCACCCGGTGTTTACCCAGAGAAATTACCTCACCGTCTGCGAGGCTGCGGGGACTCCGATCGGCCAGATCCTCAATTGATACCATGGCTGCAATCGTGCCGCAGAGGGGTATGGATTGCGGGGCTGCAGCAAGCCATTCATTAAGTGAGCCGCATTCGTCTGCCTCCACATGGGAAAAGCCAATGTATCGGAGCCGTTCGACCGGCAGTACGACTCGCGACGGCTTCACGCACGAGAGGAAACATCTTTCTGGGCCGGTGTGGAACAGCAATGGTTCATCGTCAGCAATCAGATACTGGTTAAACGAGAATCTGTTTCCATTCTCAAACACAACCGGTGTATTGATTCGATAGATTCCATCGGAAATTTCATGGACGTTGGTCCCGGACTGGCTATTTGTAACAGTCATTTCGTTCTACTCCCAATAGAGACCGGCCTGAGCAGCACCGGCAGGCAGCTGTTGCCCGACTGTCATGGGGTGGCCTGAAATCGCATTTGTGCTGCGCTTGTCGAGGATAGTTTTTTGATTCCCTCTGTCGTGACAATATGAACGAAGGTTCTAGAACCTGTCTCGGAAGGCGTCGCGACCTGCCATGCGGTATTGCGGGCCACGCTGCGCCGCTCGTTTTCTGCGCGTGAACTGCGCTCCTCACAGGGCCCGTCCGTCGCCTGGACGCCCGATCCGCTGTTCTGAGCTGGTTTCCAGTAATCAGCACTGGTGAGCATTGAGCAATCAGAAAGATTTGACGACTATCACCGAAGTGTAGACTACGGCTGACCCTTCACTGATAGGTGAACGCGTTTTAACCGGAACCTAAATTCATTTCGCGTTCCCCGTTTCGCAACGGTTCGTTACCGGATATTCGGCGCATTCGAGCTGTGTGTCTGCGCACACAGCGAACATCCACCTGATGGATGCCGGACGATTCAGCGAGCGGTAACGAAGCGGTCAGGCTATGCGAACAAACAAGGCACCTTCACGGGTATTTGGGCCTAGCCGGTAACACCGGCGGACTCGCCGTTCTCAGAGGTAGTCCGAAGCGGCACCTGCACCGGGCTGGCGACTAGAACCCATCTCGTAATCCCCCGCGGCCGCGACCGTGGCGCTTTTGCCCCAGGGCGCGACGCGGCGAACGCGGTGTAGCCCAGGCTACATGAGCGAGCCGCAACAAAGCCATGGGCCAAAAGCGCCCGGTCCCCAAAGGGTTGCGCGGGATTATGAGATAGTTTCTAAGGAGCCTGCCTACTCTCCGGAACCGCGTCGACCTGGATCTCGACCTGCGCATCGAGGCTGCGCATAACCGCCGACGACAGCGTGGATGCGCGCTCGGCCGGCGCCGACAATCTGGTTACTCCACGATCCGGTCGCCTCGAGCCGAATCAGGAGCGGTCGCCCGGAATCCACTGGCTGACCTCCTGGAATCGCGCGACATGCAGAAAGCGCACAACATCGACGCGAAACAACGCACAACTGTCCGCGTTTACGAACGACTTCAGGTACGGATGGCGAGCGATCAGCAACTCGGCCCAGCGGTCAAACTCGCCGCCGCGTGCGATCATTTGTGCACGGCCGGTGATGGTCACGGCTTCGATCTCCATCAGCTCGTCCGCCTTGTTCGGGCGGTTGTCGATGACCAGTGCGACGTGATTACAGTCGCTGAGCAGGCGGTACTTGCGGGTCGCGACCGGTGTAACGAAAACCGCATGGCGCAGATCTGCCGAGAACGCAAAGGCCACCAGGGCCCCGTACGGCTGACCCTCGCCCTGGACGCACAGCACCGCGTAGGGCTGTTTGTCGACCAACTGGCGGATGCGCTCCCGAACAGCCGGATCGGCTGTTGCGTCTGGGCCGTGCGCGGTACCGTCCACATCGAAGAGCGGTTCGTCGGGATTCTTCATTGCAGTTTTGGTCCTGTCCTTTGCGCCGGCCACGGCAGGCGCGAGTGTGAATGGGTGGCACGCAGAGTGGTCATGCGGGGTCTGATGTCGGGAGTGTAGCAGTGTGCACTTCGATCAAGAACCCGCTATCCGGTTCGGGATTGACCCGGACTCGTCCAGCTCCGTCCGCAGTTTCATTGCGGGGTCCCGAACCACAGGTTGCGCCGCCCTGTTCGAACGAGTGCATAGCGCGCAGACAGGTCTCGTGACGAATTCGCCATGCTCTGCGCATGGGAATAGCCGTTCCATAATCGTTGCGGCGCGATAAAGCGGGTCGAACAGGGCATAACTTTTTCCGCTATTGTCGTGATGAACTTTCATACCTCTCGAGCATCCCAGGTCTGTGCATGCTGCATGATGCCGCTCCACGCCTGGAGGGGCTGTGCAGGCACACGCGCACTATCGTTTGCTGGTAGTGTTCAATCCCCAACACGAGGAACTCAGGATGACCAGACCAACCCAGCGGATCAGGCGAACCTTGTTGCTACAGCACATTTGCACTGGCACTCGGTGCGACCAGTGGCGCCGTGAACGCACACGTGTGCATGAAAAAGCCGTATGGACAAGGCTACATGACACCGATGCATCCACCCGCCATGCATGGGTATTCCAGCGCAATGAAGTTCTATGGCTACCCGCCACACACCCACCGGGCACCCACGTATAACGAGGAGTCGGCCAGGGACGCAGGCGGAAACGCACGACAGCAGGAAAATCAGACTGCATCGAGCGCGCTACCGGCGCCAGCGCATGAGGCGGACATGATTGCAACCGCAACAGCGGCCGGTAATTTCGACACGCTGATCAAGGCAGTTGTGGCTGCGGATCTGTACGATACGTTGCGTGCAGATGGTCCTTTCACGCTGTTCGCCCCAACAGATGAGGCCTTTGCCAAGCTGCCTGACGGAATGCTTGACGGGCTGTTGACCGACAAGGACACGCTCGTTGCCGTGCTGGGCTACCACCTGGTGCCAGGACGTCTTACGGCGGCGGACCTGTTGCAGCAGCGCGAGTTCAAGACCGTGCAGGGGCAGACACTCTCGATAGACCAGCTCAGTGTAGTCAGTGCTGACATCGAGACTGCCAATGGCATCGTCCACGTCATCGACAGCGTCGTGATGCCCAGTCTGTAACGAACAGCGGCGTGCATGTGTGCGCGCCGCTTAACCCGTAACTTTCTCAAACTGCCCCAACATGGCTACGGCTGGAAATTGTTTGACACAGGTGTTGACCGTGTCAGTCAATCCGGAAGCGCTGCCGGGGCAATTCCTCACCAGTTGAACGGCAGCATCATGCCGGGAGGTGAAAGCTTGTCCCCCACCCGGTCCATTCCATTGTTGATCATGCCCATGCGCTGATCCATGACCCAGGTCATGCGGTTCATGGTGCGAGTCATTTCCCTGACATTGGGATTGATTTTCTCGATGGTCTCGAGGGACTGTTGCATGTCCCGCATCGATTGGCGCATTTCATCCATCTCACCCAGCATCAGCGGTGCCATTTCCGCGACCGGTCGTGCGGTTCTGTCCAGGCGCATGATGGCGCTGGATATATCGCCGAAGTTTCTGAACCCGTCGGTCCACAGGGGCTGCCATTTCACCACTACCAGGTAGAAAATGACAGCCAGCGTCAGCGTGGAGACCATAAAGAGCATCCCCTTCCAGAATTCCGTAAATGTTTTCATAGTCATAACACGCATCCATCCAACGGTACCGCGCTACTTCGCAGTGCCTGCGCGACGGTAAGTGGCACCGGGCAGCAATGTCAGCGAGTTTCACGTTCTTGTCTGGCGTGCGAGCTCGGGGAGAAACGCACCTCCGTATAAACTGTACAATACTTGTTCATGTCCTCTTTGTAAACGGCCTTAACTGGACAAAACATGGACAATCTCCGAGATCGATGCAGGCCAGGCGGAGTTCGGCAACGGCAGCACCGTTTATTTGCCCGGCGCCACCCAACCGGAAGTGACGAAGCCCCCGATGGTCACGCACCGGACGCACCGCAAAATGTGCGCACCAGCATGCGTGCGCTGCCGCGCCGGGGTCGCAGGCCCCGCAGACAGAATGCCCTGCAGCGTTTCCGAACACGCCTGCACGCACCGCCGTCCAGGCGAACAATTCCCGGGCTATGAGGTCACAGTGAGGTAACCCGGTGGGCGAACGATGCGCTCTGCACGCAGAACGAATGACATCCGGCGACGCTGACACGGTGTGTTGGGATGTGCCACAGCCGCTTGGGAGGTGAACCATGAGCTACAGCCCATTCATTGCAAGATATCACCAGTTACCCGACACGCTGCCGGTGTTTCCACTGTCAGGCGCCATCCTCATGCCGGGAAATGAGCTCCCCTTGAACATCTTCGAGCCCCGCTACCTGAACATGGTGAGCGATGCGCTCAGCACCCACCGCATGATCGGCATGATTCAACCCGACCCGGATGGCGGGGATGCAACCGACCTCTGCCACACCGGTTGCGCCGGACGGATCACGCAATATCGTGAGACAGATGACGGGCGTATCGAAATGGTGCTGAGCGGGGTGTGTCGTTACGATGTCGGTGAGGAACTGCCGACGACCCGCGGCTATCGTCTCATCATCCCGGATTGGTCACGCTTCAGAGACGACTACGCTGACCACGAGGGAACGCTGCGCGCTGAGCACGATCGCCTGATCCGAACCCTGAAACGCTACTTCCAGATCAAAGGACTGGAGGCCGACTGGAGCATGGCCGAACGCCTTTCAACGGTGAGGTTGATGAACAGTCTGCATATGGCGCTGCCGCTCAGCGAACAGCACAAGCAGGTGCTGCTGGAAACGGTCGAACCCGCGGAGCGGTTACACACCTTTTACGGCTTGCTCGACAGCGCGCTCCAGGCACCCCAGTCGGTGAGCCGCCACTGAGTGAGCGCATTCTGGCAGCGCGCAAGATACCAGCGTGATCAGCCTGGCGCAGCCCGCGCTGCCGGGACTGGTCATTGTCGACTATCATAGTGCCAGGAAGCGCATCGAACTCACCTGAGGGGGCAGCGTGACAACGGCCGTGCGTCGACACAACATGCCGTTCGGAGCCGAGCTGCTCGAGGACGGGCGGGTGCGCTTTCGCGTCTGGGCACCCGCGGCCAGGGAAGTCGACCTCTGTCTCTGGGACCCCGGCACGGAGCGCGGTCCGCCCCGGAGCACCCTTCCCATGACAGCGGAGCTGGAGGGCTGGTTTGACCTGATCACCGACCTCGCCACCCCGGGGACGCCTTACCGCTTTCGCATCGCGGGCGAAATGCAGGTACCGGACCCCGCCTCACGCTTTCAACCTCAGGATGTGCACGGCGCCAGCGCCGTGGTCGACCCGGCCGCCTGGCACTGGCAGGACACGAACTGGCGCGGCCGTCCGTGGGAAGAAACCGTCCTGTACGAGTTGCACGTGGGCAGTTTCACGCCGCAGGGCAACTTTGCCGGTGTGCAGGGGAAGCTCGACTATCTGGCAGAGCTCGGTGTCACCGCCATCGAGCTGATGCCGGTCGCCGACTTCCCGGGCGAGCGAAACTGGGGCTACGACGGCGCTTATCTGTTCGCTCCCGACAGCCGTTACGGTACTCCCGACGACCTCAAGGCACTGGTGGATGCCGCGCACGCGCGCGGGCTGATGGTATTTCTGGACGTGGTGTATAACCATTTCGGCCCCGAAGGCAATTACCTGCACGTGTACGCCTCGGACTTTTTCAGCCAACGTCATCACACGCCCTGGGGAGCCGGCATCAACTATGACAGCGCCGGGCGTTACTGGGTCCGGCAGTTTTTCATTCACAACGCGCTGTACTGGCTGGAGGAGTATCACCTCGACGGCCTGCGCCTCGATGCCGTGCACGCCATCGCCGACGATTCGCAGCTGCACATCCTTACCCAACTGGCTGAATGTGTCCACAAGACCTTCGGCGACAGCCGCCACGTCCATCTGGTACTGGAGAACGACCACAATGCTTCCCGTTACCTGCGCAGGGATAGCGGCGGCCAGCCAGTCTACTACGTGGCACAGTGGAACGACGACATCCACCACGCCCTGCACGTGTTGCTCACCGGGGAGACCGACGGCTACTACAGAGACTACGCAGCCCGACCGCTGCGCCACCTGGTGCGCTGTCTGGCGGAGGGTTTCGCCTACCAGGGCGAGCCGTCGGCCTATCGCAACAACAAGCCGCGCGGTGAGTCCAGTGCCCATCTGCCCGCCACGGCTTTCGTGTCGTTCCTGCAGAATCACGACCAGGTGGGCAACCGTGCCTTCGGCGAGCGTATCAGCGTTCTGATCGGGGCCGCCCCGCTGCGCGCGGCGCTCAGCCTGCTGCTGCTCGCCCCGTCTCCACCGTTGCTGTTCATGGGGCAGGAGTGGGGCTGCACCGAGCCGTTTCCTTTCTTTTGTGACTTCGGTCCCGACCTGGCTGACAAGGTGGTGGCGGGACGTCGCAGTGAGTTCGCCCATTTCCCGCAATTCCGCGACGCATCGGCACGCCGGCGCATCCCCGACCCCATGGACCGGCGTACGTTCGCCGCCGCGGTGCTCGACTGGAAGGCTCTCAGCGAGCCGCAGCACCGGGACTGGCTCGCGCTGCACCGTGAGCTGCTCGCGTTACGCCGGCGCGAAGTCGTTCCGCGCCTGGCGGGCGCCCAGGCGCTTGGCGGGCACTGTCACGAGATTGGCGCCACCGCGCTGTCCGCCGGCTGGGTGCTGGCCGACGGTTGCGAACTCAGAGTGCTCGCCAACCTCGGTGACCAGGCGGTCACGGGCGTAACGCCTCCACCCGGTTCCCTGCTCTATGCAACGCATCCGGACCGGTCGGGCCAAGCCCGCCACGACTGTCTGCCAGCCTGGTCGGTGTTCTGGTATCTGTCGCCAAACGCCAGCACGGCATGAACGCACCAGCGGCACCCGGGGCGACCTACCGGCTGCAGTTCAATGCCGGGTTCACCTTTGTCCATGCCCGCGACCTCGTTGCCTATCTGCACATGCTGGGCATAAGCCATGTGTACGCCTCCTCCTTCCTCACGGCGCGCTCGGGGAGTCCACACGGCTACGACATCGTCGATCACAACGCCCTCAACCCGGAGATCGGCGACGCCGCCAGCTTCAGCGCCTATATCGATACGCTGCACCGGTACGGTATGGGACAGCTGCTCGACATCGTGCCCAATCATATGGGGGTGGGCGGCGACGACAACGTCTGGTGGCTGGACGTACTGGAACATGGCGAGGCTTCGGCCTACGCACCCTACTTCGACATCGACTGGCACCCGGTCAACCCGGCCTTGCATAACAAGGTGCTGCTGCCCTTTCTCGCCGACCATTACGGCACGGTACTGGAACCGGGCTGGAACAGGGTGAGCTGAAACTGGTGTTTGCCCTCGAACAGGGCGAGTTCGGTGTTCGTTACTACGAACATCTGTTTCCCCTCGATCCGCGCACCTACCCGCAGATTCTCGCCGCCGGCCGCGACGCCCCGGCACAACAAACCGGCGCCAACCACGACGCCTCAGACGAACTCGCCGAGCTTAGCGCCGACTGTAAATCACTGCCGCGCCGCACGGAGCTGTCGGCTTCGCGCCGCGAGCAGCGCCGCCGGCGCGGCGCATGGTGGTCGACGACCCCGCCCAACTCTGGGACCTGCGCTGGAAACTGCTGCACCAGGCGCTGTTACAGACGCTGGACGAATCCTGCCGGGACCGCGACAGCCTGCCGGCACTGCTGCGGGAGTTACTGGACGCTCCGGCGGATGGCCGTGCCAAGCTCTATGTCACCTGGAAGACACTGAAGCTGCGGCGCGCGCATCCCCGCCTGTTCGCCGACGGTCAATATCTCGAGTTGCAGACCGAAGGGCCCAAAGCCGGGCGTATCTGTGCTTTCGCGCGCCGCTGGGAGAACGACGAGCTGCTGGTGGTCGCGCCGCGCTGGTTTGCGCTTCTCGGCGCTGACAGCGGCAAGCTGACCGACAGCAGTGCTGTCTGCTGGGACGGCACCCGGGTAAGGTGTCCCGAAAGCCCGCAACTCGCAGGCTATCGCAACGTCTTCACCGACGGAATCGTGCAGGCGCAGCACTACCCGGACCACGCCTGGCTGAACGCGGCGGATCTGCTCCGGTCTTTCCCGCTCGCCCTGCTGCTGCGCGAGGGACCTTCGCCCGGCGGCACCGCGCCCGGAACCACAGCTCCTGATTACGGCTGAGAAAACTCTGCTCGGTTCGCCCAGGCTGTCATCGCGACCCACTGGCAGCGATCCGTCGCCGGCGAATCGAGCGGAGCCGAGGAGTCTCAATCATAGCGGCACTGGCGCCAGAGCATCCCGGTGGGAGGAATCGTTTCGTCAGTCTCAGCAAAAACCAGCATCGTTATCTGCCCAGCTTGCCGGGGTTTGTTCCCTGTATCCGGACAATGAGGTTTCTGCCTGGTCGATTCGCTCACAGGTGTTCAGAGCATACCCGGGTCTTGCTCTTGGCGGGGGATGACCCGCTGGACGCCAGGGGATTCGGGCCGCAGTATCTCACCAGCCTTAAGTTTTCACGCCCTCTTTCAGGGTGAAGACGAACTTGGTCACTTCGCCGGAATTCTGTTTGTAGAGTACCGCCACATTATAGTTCTCGGCATTACTGTACAGCAGCATCTCTTTGACCAGGTTGTAGGCCTTGTTGATCAGGTCGAAGATCACTCCGAAATCGCGCGTGACGGGATAGTCCGGGTCGGGTTTGACCTCTACATTTCCACCATGTTTACGCACGGAGTCGAGCCATTTGTCGATACGCTCCGGAATGTTATTGGCAGTGAACGGGGCGATGACCCTGACAGTAACGATCGGCGGCTGCGCCGCCAATGCACCGGAAAGCTTAATATCAAAAGTGATGGAGTCATACAGGACTAGCTCGGTGTCGGCGCGCTCTTGTTGACTGTTCGTGTCCGCACCACAGCCATCGCCGGAGTAGCCGGCCAGCAAGACTGCAGCCAGAACCAACGGGGTGACCCAAAGGCTGGAAGTCACTTTGATAGGGTACGGAACGTGGCCCCCGTATAGCATCGTATAGCTCTCCTCACTGTCTTCCAATTCACGGATTGGAAAGCCTATCCAACTGCTGTTCACCTAAAGAGCGCTTCCTGCGACAAAACTCATGGAAGGTCTGCATCGCTTTATTTGATCATAGCAGACAATATCCGACGAATGTGGGATACTCTTGCAATGTTATGCACTAGGCTTGGTGCTCGCTTCGAACATTGTTTTCCAACCGTCGGCTGTGGCGTGGATGCTCGGGTATTGGTATGGCGTGTTCTTGCTACCATCTTCACAGTCGCGATCTGGTTACCTACAAAGGCAACGCTGGCCGATAACCTCGTTCTTGTCACCCACGAAGAGTTTCTCGCGGAACGGCAGGCGCGAATCGAGGAGCCGCCACTCACGCGCGCCTTCCCCCTGCCAGGGGCACCGAAAATCCACGTTCTGCAGCCCGTGATTTCCGGGAAGAAGCCCTTACATAATCCGATTCTTATCGAGCTCACGTTTTCCAGCGCGTCAGATGCGGATATCGATCCCGCATCGTTCCGTGCGTATTACGGGTTTCTCCGCATCGATCTCACAGAGCGAATTCTGAACAGCGTGCGCGTTGAGAAATCGGGCCTGAAGATTGAGAATGCCGAAATTCCCACCGGCAAACATCGCCTGTTTCTCTTTATAGCTGACACGAAGGAGCGTGCGGCCGAAACGGAGGTGCGGTTCGTGGTCGAGTGAAAATAATCGCACGACTGAACACCAGCATAAGGCTGTATGCGTTGGAGCGCACCCTAACAAGTATCATCAGATACCTGATTTATTGGCCTTCTTGCTCGCATTGAGGAGACTGCGGTGTATCCGATTGACGGATTCCGCCAGTGACGCGATTTCATCCTTGCCCCTAACCTCCAGCTCAGCGGTATCCAGCACGCCCATGCCTACCTGATTGGCGTTATCCGCAATTTTTTTTGCCGGCTTGATGACAAGCAGGTGCAGCAGCAGGTTCAACAGCAGGCCGATCAACACAAACACCGCTATCATCGACGCCATGAATATTTGGAACATCTCCTCGGCCCTTTGCAAAGGCAACGACATGGGCACGGACACGATTTGTGCGCCTACCACTTCGTTCAGTTTCCAGCCAAAGCCATTAGCGCTGCCATAACTAGCGATCATGGTCTTCGGGGCATTGGCGGGCGTGCTGTGACAGACCAGGCAGGCCTCGTTGGTAATCTGAATGGGTTGGCTGAGGTACATAAAGCGGCCGGTCGCCGTGTCGCGTTCCCCGACCAGTTCCAGTTCCTCCACATCCGGTTTGTTACGAAACCAGTCGACAATATCCCTTTCCCAGCCCTCCGCGCGGTCTACCGGATTGGTGGGATTCAGTGTGGCTTCCTTGTAACTGTAATCGGGGTACTGCTCCTGCAGCTTGTTGATGTATTTGCGTGCCGAATAGGCTGGCACGGTTTGCGGCAGGAACTGGCGTTTTTGCTGAAGCTCCAGCAGCGGGCGAACCTCAGCTACCGTGTATTCACGCACGGCGCGCGCACTTTCCAGCATGATACGCGCGCTGTCGAGTACTTCTTCACGCGCATTTTGTTGCAGGAAATGGTGCGCTAGAAACCACGACGCCAGGATGCCCAGCAAGGAGGCCAAGCCGAGGACAAGGTTGAATCTCAGTCTCAAAGACATGCTTCTATTTCACCCGGTTTCGAGTTGTCGTTATGTTGTATTACATCCGGTTGCAGGCTCGCAGCGCCGTAACGGCGGTCTGAAAGTCTTCCAGAGTATAGCTTGCTTCGCGCGTTTCGGTGGCCGGCCAGGTCGGCCAGAAACCCAGTCTGACCACCATGTCCGGGCTGTTCGTCATACGGGCGTACAGAGCCGATACATCATCACCGGATACCATTGCTGCGGTTTGACCGGCGAGCTTGTCGAAAGGGCGTAATGCGCCGGCACCGATACGAATGCCGGTCTGCGGGTAACTGAGGTCGATGTTGGAATCGGTATTGACGTAGATCGAATCCAGTGTGAGCAAGACTTGCACATTGGTCCTGTCGTAACCATCGGGGATATTCACGACTTCTGATGCCAGTATGCACTGGGTTTGTTTCGTAATCGGGTTGGGGCGGTAATCCAGGATCCACTGTCGACCGAAAGACAGGGGTAGTGATGCCTGGTCCAGGTGCATGATATCGGCGCGTTGAACAGCGGCCTGTGCTTCTATGTGAGGCGGCTCGGAGCGGGGACTGGCGCGTTTTACCATTGCCAGGCTGTTGGTGGCGGACGCATCGGTTGCCGTTACTGCATCCAGATGCTTGTCGGGGATTTCGAGTTGGGTTACGGCTGTCGCACTGGCATGCGAAACCGGTTTGGCTGTCTTCGCAGGTTTTTGAACCATGGCCGGTTCGGGCGGAATCGATTTGGGTGGAACAAAATAAAAATCGCCGGTCAGCGACGAATTGTCCCAGGGAACTTGTTGACCGTCGGAATCGACCATCACCCCGACACGCACGCGCTTGAACACGTCCTCGATCTTGAGCCCGGGCGTTCGCATCGCCTCGAGCAAATGCCGGGTGTAAAGCCCGTTGCCATCACTGCCGTCACTCGCGACCTTGCCCGGAGCGGTTGCGAATGACAGGTACGAACCGATTGGCGCGTCCATTTGCGCCAGGCCCTGACTTGACGAACGGAAGCTGCGTGAAAACGGATTGTTACGACAGGCATCGAGGATGACAATGTTGATGCGGCTGCGAGCCAGCTCCATCTTTTCCAGCACCAGCGCAGCGTCGAATGCGTTGAATGAGACCTCATCCTCGCGCTGGATATCGGCATCGATAGGAATCAGATAATTGCGCCCCTTGATCTGCATCGCATGGCCGGCGTAGAAAAAAAGCCCGACGCCACCCTGCTGCAGCATATCGCCGAACTCCCGCGCCGCCTCAGACATTTGCCTGATGGTGGCATTTTCGAGCAGCGTGACCTCAAAGCCCATGGATTGCAGGGCCTCGCTTATCGCGCGGGCGTCGTTGACCGGATTCAGCAGGGGTGAGTACCGGTAGCGTTCATTGCCGATTAGCAGGGCAATGCGGTGTTCGCGCGCCATTCCCGAGTCAGACTTTTTCCAAGAAGCGGTCGCTGTGTTGTCCGCTGCTTTTGCGAAAGCACTGATGCCCTGTGCTGCTTCAGTATCAGTCGGCGAGGCATGTTTCGGCGGCTGTAGCGATGTATCGAAACCACCGGGTCTGGGGGGTATCGGCCGGGCAACGCCTTCGGGGACATCGGCCGTAGCACCGCTGCCCGCCCCCGCGTGTGCTGCAGGGGCGTCCTGCACAGCTTGGGTCGTGCACCCGGATAACAGCCATAGCAGCAATGCCAGTGACGCTGCTGGCGCTAACATATTCATAAGTAACTATACTGATCTGTAAATGATTCCCACGATTTCTTACCGCGGCCGGCGAACGGGCCGCGGCACCTCGTCATTCAGCCTGACTGTGATCAAGTATAAACCACTGATCTGGCGAAGACCCGAAATGGACAACGCCAGATTCCTGAAGAGCGCAGGCGCCACAATATGACCACGTACCACTGTGTGGCGGATGGGAAGTTTGCCAGGCGCTTGGAGCGGAGTTGCAGGTACGCGGTTTTGTAAGACATGTGGAATAAAAACGTTTCACCTACCACTCTCTAACCCTGATGGAATCGATATAAACTTACGTTGCTTAAATCAACAGCTTGGCTAAGCGACTATCAAGCCATTTGATGGCAAGAACCGGCCGTCTCCGGTTCTCCAGCAATCGCTTGTATCAGCCATTGCGAGCTCGATCGGTCAACGCAACATTCTATTGTCCAGATTGTAGAGGAGGATGTTGTCAATGAAATACCGATCGAGGATCTATTACACCGATGAGCAACAAGCGCTGATACGGGATCGCTGGCATCGTGCTTATCCGCTCTTTTCGTGAATGACAAAACGTTCAGCGAAGTACGGTTTGATGTGAACGGCAAGTCCTCTGCGGCATCTGAGACCTTCCCGTGAAAACCGGGAAAGTCTTTTTCCGGCCGGAAGTCGCCGACCAGGCAGCCCCATCAGCGGTATTTTCTGGTCTCCGGGACGCGCAACTCCTGGCGGCGTTCAGCCATCGCCGGTCGTGAGCCCAGTCCCGGTGCAACGGCTACAACGTGACCTAATCGAAACGAACGAGGTAAACACTGTATATTCCAATTTGCCGTACTGACTGCGAGATCAGATCGGGCCAGGTAAAGACTCTATCTTCCTTCCACAGTCAGTGCGAGGAATGGAGTGACGAAGCAATCTCCCGGCGGCTGATTGCCGTCTGCAAGATTGCCATGCTGCGCTCGCAGTGATGAATTAATCAACGCTTCCCCCAGCGACTGGCGCATTATTGGACGCGAGGCAACGGCGAGGTCTGGCCCTAACCGGGGCTCACCAGATCTTGAATGCGCGCCTCGTCAACAGACGCACAGTATTGTATCCCAGGACGAAACTGGTCGATGCCGGGTCCGTGCTATTCAGCATAGCCCGCGCCGCGGCCCCGCGAGTCGCGTGTGAAATAGTCCGTGCGACGCTTGGGCGCTACGGAAAAAGCGCCGGGCGTCACTGTAAAGCCTCCGCGGCCGCGTCCGCATCGAAGCCAATCTCGGAGTCGCGCGGAATGCCGTTGTGCCGGCAAACGATGACCCGCCTCCGCCCACCGCGACACATGCGCACAGAATCCATGCTGATACCGTCTCCCAGCTGCGCTTCGGGCTGAGGCGCATTGCGAAATTTCAATGTCATAAGGATCGGGCATCGCGATACTATTTCTACGTGGCTGTGCGACCCGGTTCAACCGGGGAGGGTCGCGGGGCCACCGATCCCGCTCGCCCTGCTTTGCCAACGCTGGAGGGATGCCCCGTGACCAGACACAGTCAGTCCGGAAGCAGGCACACAGAAGCTGACGCCGTCGGATTACGCGACTATCCGGGGAGAAGCCCGGCTTTGCGCCCGCTTTGATCCGCAACTGCGGCAGCTCGAATGAACGAAACAGCCGATACAGACACCAACACAGCGCCAGCCTCGGACGGCTATGACAAAGCCATTGAACTGCTGCACCGCTGCAGCACCGAGCACGGCTTCGTCGCCTCACCTACCGAAAGTGAAAACTATCACCGCATCTGGGGCCGTGACGGCGCCATCCTGTCGCTGGCGGCGCTGCTCAGCGGAGAGCGTGAGCTCATCGGCGCCGCGGCGCGCACCTTCACCACGCTGGCCGAATACCAGGGACCGCACGGCGAAATCCCCAGCAATGTCGACCCGCTATCGCAGCGCATCAGTTATGGCGGCACCACCGGGCGGGTTGACGCCGATCTGTGGTTCATCCTCGGCTGCGGGGAATACTGGCAGGCAAGCGGCGATGACGAGTTTCTGGAGGAGCTGCTGCCGGCCATCGAGAAGGTGCGCTTCCTGCTCGGCGCCTGGGAGTTCAACAGCCGCGGGCTGCTCTATGTGCCGCTGACGGGGGACTGGGCCGACGAGTACCTGCACAACGGCTATGTGCTGTACGACCAGCTGCTGTACCTGCAGGCACAGCGCACCCTGGCCCGGATGCACGCCGCAACCCAGGGTTCCAGCGATCACCAGCTGCTGGAAAAGATCAGCCGCCTGCGCCACCTGATTCGCGCCAACTACTGGTTCGACGGCGATGGCGTCCCCGACGACGCCTATCACGAGGTGCTCTACCGCAAGGGTGTGCAGGCGTCCGCCCACTGCGCCGGTCGCCACTGGATGCCCTACTTCTCCCCCAGCGGCTACGGTTATCGCTTCGATGCCTTTGCCAATGTGCTGGCCTCCCTCCTGGGGGTCAGCGATGACCAGCAGTGTGACAAGGTGGACGCCTTCATCGCTGGACAACTGGTTCGGGACGAGCTGCCGTTGCTGCCGGCGTTCCACCCGGTCATCAAGCCGGTGGACGAGGACTGGGAACACCTGCAGGTGATGTTCTCCTATACTTTCAAGAACAAGCCCTATGAATTCCACAACGGTGGTCTGTGGCCCCTGATCACCGGGTTTTACGTCGCTGACCTGGCGCAGCGGCGGCACACGGAACAAGGACACAAGTATCTGCAGGCGATACACAAAGCCAATGCACTGCCCATGGACGACGAGCCCTGGAGTTTTCCCGAGTACCTGCACGGTAAGACACTCCAGCCCGGCGGCACCCGGCACCAGGGCTGGAGTGCCGCGGCCGCGGTCATAGCTCAGCATGCTCTCGAGGGGCAAAGGCTTTTCAGGATCGACGACCATGAACCCTGACATTGTGCCCGGCGCCAGCCGGCATGGCGCCCGCCTGTCCCGCACGCCACAGCCGCGGCCGCCGGCAGCATGGCGATTAAAGAGCCGGACCGCGGGACGCGAGCGGCTGCAGGACGCTGCGGCGCGCAGACCCGGATGAACAGCGCCGAGCCCGTAACCGACAGCCCGCCCGATGAAATCGTTGCCGTGCGGGGCAATGTGGTCGATGTGCGCTTCCCCCCGCCCCTGCCGCCGCGCAACCACGCGTTGCGCACCGGGCGCGAAGAGCGTGTGGTGCTGGAGGTCCAGACCCACCTGGACACCACCACGGCGCGCTGCATCGCCCTGACCTCCACCCGCCGCCTGGGTCGCGGCATGCCGGTGCGGGACATGGGAAGCACGCTCCAGATGCCGGTGGGGGAAGCCCTGCTGGGGCGCATGCTCAATGTGTTCGGCGCGACCGTGGACGGCGGCGCGCCGGTTGAGACCCGGGAGCACTGGCCCATCCATCGCCCGCTGCTGCCGCTGGCTGAGGGCACCAGCTGATGCCGCCACACGATGCTTCCAGACGCCGTTTCCTGGCCCTGTCGGCGGCGGCACTGATGCTGGCCGTGCCGCCGCCCTGGCCGGGCGCCGCCGACAGCGGCGGCCAGCAGCGCATTGCCGCTGCTGATCCCAAAGTCGGGATTGCCCTGGGCGCCGGCGGCGCCAACGGACTGGCGCATATATTGATGCTGGAGGCGCTCGACGAGCTCGGTGTTAAACCGCATGCCATCGCCGGCTCCAGCATCGGGGCGGTCATCGGTGCGCTTTATGCCTCCGGCATGAGCGGCCGACAGATCCGCGACCTGGTCGAGCAGTTCATCATTTCGCCTGAAGAAGGCCTGGTCGAACATCTGGTCAACCGCGACGCACTGCGCTGGGTCGATTTCCTGGAAATCGATCTCGGCAACGGCGGCCTGCTGAGCAGCGAGGGCTTCATCTCATTCCTGTATGACACTCTGAGGCGCGACAGCTTCGAGGAACTGGAGATCCCCCTCAAGGTCACCAGCGCGGATCTCTGGGAGCGCACTCAGGTGGTACTGGATTCAGGCCCGCTGCTGCCCGCGATCAAGGCGAGCATGGCGCTGCCCGGGGTGTTCCAGCCGGTAGTGCTCGGCGAGCGGGTGCTGATCGATGGCGGCACCGTAAATCCGGTGCCCTACGATCTTCTGAGCGCGGACTGCGATATCGTTATCGGCATCGACGTCAGTGGCGAGCGCACGCCGCCGCACCCGCTGGCGCCCAGCTATTTCGAAACCATCTTCAACTCGGCCAAAGTGATGCAGCACGCCATCATGACCGCAAAACTGCGCCGCGAGGAACCGACCATCTATCTGGCGCCACGCCTCGTCGATGTGCGCGCGCTGGAATTCTATCGCGCCGAACGGGTGTTCGAGCAGGCCGCCCCGGCCAAGCAGGAACTGAAGCGCCGGCTCGCGCAGCTGCTGGAAGACCGGCGCTGAAGCGCCTCGCACGACCCTGGCATTTCTCAATCAAGCGGAAGGGATGATGATCGGGCCCGGATCCGGGGCGCCGGCCTCAACCCAGACAGTGCTTCACAAATGCCCGGGCCGGGCCGTCGAGCGCGCGGAACATCACGCCGAAGCCATGCTGGCTGCGATGGACTACCAGTCCCGGGATACTGACCGCACTGCGCTGCCCGGGCGCCAACAGAATATCCACCTCGACACAATTGTTCGGCGCCGGCCCGCGTACGCTCAGCAGAAACATGCCGTCCGGGCTGATGTCATACATCAGGCCGATCGCCGACTGATCATCCCGCCAGCGTATCCTGGCCATTACCATGACGTGGCAGCGGCCGCCCTGGCGGTGATCCATCGGCGCCCCGCCAGCCCGTCCGCCAGGGCTTGCGTGGGCGGCGCTCGGTCGCGCCGCTGCCCGAGCGATAGACCGGGGCAACCCGTCATCCTGTCTGCCCGGCTTCCCCTGCTGTGCTGTTACCGTGCCCCTGATCCGGGCCATAATTTCCTCCCTGCCTGTATCTACGGTGATCCGGACCTGGCGTGCGCAGCGCAAACGTGCGGCAGATATGCCTGACCCATGCCACCTGATCTGTGACGGTGCAGCGCAGCCTAACTGCAAACCGCAAGCCGCGGCATTGAAAAATCGCAATGATCCTGCGATAAAACTGACTTCTAATGAAGTCGACGCATCGAGGCACCTGCCCCGGTGCCGAACAACAAGGCATGAGCACCGATGGTTAGTGAACGGGATTTCACCCTGCCCCTGTCCAGCATGAGTATTGCGGATACCGCCAACGTCGGCGGCAAGAATGCCTCGCTGGGCGAAATGATCCAGCATCTGCAGGATGCGGGTATACGGGTGCCCGGCGGCTTTGCCACCACCGCAGCGGCCTATTGGCATTTTCTCGATCACAGCGGGCTGCACAAGCGCATCCGCGACAGACTGGCGCGGCTGCGCGACGGTGAGGCCTCACTCGACCAGACCGGCAGCGCCATCCGCCGCATGATCCGTAAGGCGCAACTTCCCGACGACCTGGCCGCGGACATCCGCACCGCCTACCGTGCGCTGGGCGC
The DNA here is from genome assembly GCA_963695455.1 of uncultured Gammaproteobacteria bacterium. Lineage (GTDB taxonomy): Bacteria > Pseudomonadota > Gammaproteobacteria > DSM-19610 > DSM-19610 > Thiogranum. Next base: position 137,172 of record CAVOGN010000002.1, read on the forward strand.
GCACGGTGACGACACCGAACCGGCGGTCGCGGTGCGCAGCAGCGCCACCGCCGAAGACCTGCCCGAAGCCAGCTTTGCCGGCCAGCAGGAAACCTACCTTAATATCCGTGGCGCAAGCGCCCTGCTCGACGCCTGCCGGCGCTGCTTTGCATCGCTGTTCACCGACCGCGCCATCAGCTACCGTGAAAACCACGGTTTCGATCATATGCAGGTGGCCCTCTCGGTGGGCGTGCAATTGATGGTGCGCGCCGACACCGGCGGCGCCGGCGTCATGTTCTCCATCGATACCGAGACCGGTTTTCGCGATGCCGTGCTGATCAATGCCAACTGGGGCCTGGGCGAAACCGTGGTCCAGGGCAGCGTCGATCCGGACGAATACATGGTGTTCAAGCCGCTGCTGAACGACCAGCGCTATCGGCCGATCATCGAGAAAGCCATCGGTGGCAAGGAGAAGAAGCTGGTGTACGGCAAGCGCGGCGGCAAGCCGACCCGCAGCGAGAAAACCAGCGTCGAGGAACGCCGCTCAGCGGTCCTGGATGACGATGCCATTCTGCAGCTGGCGCGCTGGGCCGTTGCTATCGAGGATCACTATGATCGCCCCATGGACATCGAGTGGGCCCGGGACGGCAACAGCGGCGAGCTGTTCATTGTCCAGGCGCGTCCCGAAACCGTGCAGTCGCGCAAGCAGACCGGCGCGATCAAGACCTATACGCTCAAGCGTAAGGGCGAACGCCTGCTCAGCGGACTGAGCGTGGGCGACGCCATCGCCGTTGGCAAGGTGTGCCGATTGCGCTCGGCGGCCGATATCGGGCGCTTCGAGGACGGCGCGGTGCTGGTCACCGCCATGACCGACCCCGACTGGGTGCCGATCATGAAACGCGCCGCCGCTATCGTCACCGACCACGGCGGGCGCACTTCGCACGCCGCCATCGTCAGCCGCGAGCTAGGGCTCGCGGCGATCGTCGGCACCGGCGATGCCACCCGGGTGCTGGACACCGGCCGCGAGGTTACCGTGTCCTGCGCCGAGGGCGACGCGGGTTTCGTCTATGACGGCATTGCCGAGTTCGAGGCGCGCGATGTCGACCTGGATGACATTCCCGAGACCCGCACCGCCATCATGCTGAACCTCGCCAACCCGGCCGCCGCACTGCGCTGGTGGCGGCTGCCGAACGCCGGCGTGGGGCTGGCGCGCATGGAGTTCATCATCAACAACATCATCAAGATCCACCCGCTCGCACTGCTGCATCCGGAGCGGGTGGCCAGCAGCAAGACGCGCAGGCAGATCGACACCCTCACCGCCGCCTGGGAGGACAAAAGCCAGTACTTCGTCGACACCCTGGCACGCGGGATCGCGCGTATCGCCGCCTCGCGTCACCCGGCGCCGGTCATTGTGCGCATGAGCGATTTCAAGACCAACGAATACGCCCAGCTCATCGGCGGCGCCGTCTTCGAACCGCAGGAGGCCAACCCGATGCTGGGCTGGCGCGGTGCAAGCCGTTATTACAGCGACGAGTACCGCGCAGGCTTTGCGCTGGAATGCCAGGCCATCAAGAAGGCGCGCGAAGAGATCGGGATGGACAATGTCATCGTCATGATCCCTTTCTGCCGCACGCCGGAAGAAGCAGACAAGGTGCTGGAAGTCATGGCCGACAACGGTCTGCAGCGCGGCGCGCAGGGTCTGCAGGTGTATGTCATGGCGGAGATCCCCTCCAACGTGGTGCTGGCCGATGCCTTCGCGGAGCGCTTCGACGGATTCTCCATCGGCAGCAACGATCTCACCCAGCTGATCCTGGGCGTGGACCGTGATTCGGAGCGCCTGGCACAGCTGTTCGATGAACAGCACCAGGCGGTCAAGCGCACCATAATCAGTCTCATCGAAACGGCACACCACTACGGACGCAAGGTCGGTCTGTGCGGGCAGGCCCCCAGCGACCACCCGGATTTCGCGCGCTTTCTGGTCGCGGCGGGCATTGACTCGATTTCGGTCAACCCCGACAGCTTCGTCGCCGTCAAGCGTCAGGTGGCGGACGCCGAAGCGCAGCAGGGCCAGGACGACTGAGTCCATGCGCCATGGCCCGGGATACGCTCACAGCAGGCCGGCGCCGCGCTGCAGGGCAGCCGCCACCCGGCGAGGCGCGCGGCTGACTGACCCGCTGTTATGAAAGACAAGCTGAAGGTCTACCGCAGCAAACGCGATTTCGGCACAACGAGGGAGCCCGCCGGGACGACCGCGCCATACCACTAACAGGTCTTTCAATTGCAGTCATTCGCCGGCAGCGATCGAAGAGGCTGTGTCTGTGTCTGACGGAAAAGCGGGCCAACGCTAAATACACGATCAAACGGTCTCCGGTTCTCCCCTGCCTTGCACTTCCAGATGCTCAAGTGTTCGACGAACGCCGGCGGCTTGGAGAGCCGGCGCTCACTATTGCGACAGCGCTCACACTTATTCCTTATTTGCAGAGTGGTCCTTCACCGGGTCCATCGCCGTCATCTGAGCTTTTATTCGCCGCCTGCCCGATCGGGATAATTCCGCCGCTCAGCAGCAAAACTGAGATAGGCATCACGTGGCTACAGTGCCGCCGTCAACGTAACGGATACATCTCCGCCATACGATGCAACTCACGGTGACCTTGTTGGGATGAGGTCATATGCAGTGACGGTTTCCTGTCAAAGATGGATCTCCCTTTGGCGAGCCGTGCCCGGACCGGGCTACGGCACGCCGCGACAGGTGATGATGGTCTTTCATTTAACTGACCAGCGACTGACTGGTCCGAAGTTGACAGGAGTAATAGCGATGACACTAAACAAACGTGTGTACTACGCGCTGGTTATTCTGCTTTTCTCTGTGGCCGTTTGCCGTGTTCAGGCCTCGACCGCTTTGTATGAGCATTTCCAGTTTTCTTCAGGTGAGTTTCATTTCAACGACGTAGAGGCGTTTTCGGTTGCGGCACCAGGACTCTACGAAGCCCAGTTGTTCGACTATCAGTTTCCGGCCGCCTTCAAGCAGTTGTCATTGGTAATCACGCAGGGCAGCACAGTACTTGGCGGCACCTTCTTTACCGATGCGTTCACGTTCAACATTCTGGATGAAAACATCCCGTTGTCGGTGCACGTCAGCGGCGTGGGGCCGGATGTCGGACCAGGACTCTGGGGAATGCAGGTCCTACCGATCCCGATTCCACCGGCTTTCTGGCTATTCCTGTCTGGCTTGACCGGGATCATTGGCATAGCGCGCCGGGGGTTCAGGTCTGACGCGGTCTGACCGCAAGTGCTCGGTGTCGGCCGGTGCTCGCTGACGGTGCCGGCGTCTATGCAGCCAGTTTAAATCAAGTGGAGATGGATTATGGAAAGATTGATGGAATCCTTGGAAACGCGCCCGGACCGGCATCGGATCAGGCAACGTGTCAGACCCGTCGCCGGTCGGCAGGGGCTACACTAACTCGGACAAGATCAACTATCTGCGGGCCGAGCACGTTCCCCTGAACAAAACCGTGTTACGGCAGAACCGGGTGTTGACCGGTCATGAGCCCGCTCTGTTCAGGGAATCCTATCAGTTGCTGCGTACGCAGATTCTGCAACGCCTCGAGGAAAACCACTGGAACACGCTGGCAGTCACCAGCCCTTGCGCCAGCGAAGGTAGAACGCTGACCGCTATCAACCTCGCGATCAGCATGGCCAGGGAAATTGATTACACCGTTGTGCTTGTCGACGCCAATCTGCGTCAGCCAGTTTTGCTGGAGTATCTTGGACTGCCTAAACGGCGCGGATTGGGTGATTACCTGACCGAAGATCTCCTCATCGAGGAACTGCTGATTCAACCGTATTATCTCGAAGATCTCGTGGTGGTACCGGGCGGGCAGGCGGTCGAAAATTCTGCCGAATTGCTGAACTCTTCGAAAATGACGCGACTCGTATCGGACATGAAGTCATCGACGGACAAGTGCATCATAATCTTCGACGTGCCACCGGTACTGGGAACCGCCGAGACACTGGCTTTTTCGGCTCAGGTGGATGCCGCCCTGCTGGTGATTGAAGACGGCGTCACAAACAGGAAGGACATTGCGCGTGCCGTCGATCTGCTCAGCAACACCAATGTCGTCGGCACGGTCTTGAACAAATCCGGGAGAGTGGCTCCCTGATCTATCTGACTCGGACTCCGCGGATTGATGCCAGTTAGACCCCGACCCGCATCGACCCGCGGAATAGTGGTCACCTTAACATTCCGGGTATTCAGTCTCCCGCGCTGAACTTCCGAGTCGGTTCGAGAGTCGCCATTGGACAGTGTGTATAAACCGTACGGCTGACATTGGTGCTCACGAGTTTTGGCGGCCATCAGGCGAGCCGCGATTCGCAGGGCCACTAAATGGTCCGTCATTCAGACACAGGCGACAGAGTTTATGTGCGGAATTGTAGGGGGCATTGCCCAGCGTGAAGTGGCGTCCCTTCTTCTCGAAGGTCTCAGACGCCTGGAATACCGGGGGCTATGATTCTGCCGGTATGGCGGTGCTCAACGGCGACGGCGAACTGGAGCGACTCAGGACCACGGGCAAGGTGGCCGAGCTCGCTCGCGCCATCGATCGCCAGCCGCTGAAGGGAGTGGCCGGTATCGCCCACACCCGCTGGGCGACCCACGGTAGACCCAGCGAGGCCAATGCGCATCCACACATCTGTCGCAACCGTGTCGCGGTGGTGCACAACGGCATTATCGAAAATCACGCCAGGCTGAGGGACGCGCAAAAGGCGCTCGACTTTCCATTCACCTCGGAGACCGACACTGAGGTAATCGCCCACCAGGTCTACCATTACCTCGACAGAGGCCACTCTCTGCTCCAAGCGGTGCAGCGTGCCTGCGCGGAGCTGGAGGGCGCGTACGCGCTGGGCGTGGTCAGCACCTGCGAGCCCGGACGGCTGATCGCGGTGCGCCGCGGCAGTCCGCTGGTGATCGGTCTCGGTATCGGCGAATACTTCATTGCGTCGGACGTGACGGCATTGCTTCCTGTCACCCGGCGTTTCGTGTTCCTGCACGATGGAGACCTGGTCGACCTCACCAGCGACGCCATGGTGATCTACGACGAGCGGGGTGCGAAAGTCGAGCGCCCCGAAACCCGCTCTCAGCTGTCGGTGCGACAACGTGGAGCGCGGTGAGTACCGCCACTACATGCTCAAGGAAATCCATGAGCAGCCGCGAGCCATCGCCGACACGTTGGAGGGTCGGATCGACCAGGGGCGGGTGCTGGAGGAGAGCTTTCGGCGTCGGCGCCAGCGAGCTGCTTCGACCGCGTGCAGGGCGTCCAGATCATCGCCTGCGGCAGCAGTTATCATGCCGGTCTGATCGGACGCTACTGGATGGAGTCGCTGGCGGGTATCCCGTGCAGCGTCGAGGTAGCCAGCGAATTCCGCTATCGCCGCCCGGTGATAGCGAAGAACTCGCTGATCGTGACCATTTCGCAGTCGGGCGAGACTGCAGACACCCTCGCCGCGCTGCGCGAAATCAGACGGCAGGGCTTCGGCCGGTCGCTGGCGATCTGCAATGTGCCGGAGAGTTCACTGACCCGCGAGTCAGACATGGCGCTGATGACGCGCGCCGGCCCTGAAATTGGCGTAGCCTCAACCAAGGCGTTTACCACCCAGCTGGTCGCCCTCATGCTGCTGAGCATTGTGCTGGGTCGCCGATTTACGCTGAACTCGGACACCGAACATCAGCTGGTGCAGCAACTGCTGCGCTTGCCGCACACAATCGAGAATGTGTTGCAGCTGGGCGACAAGATTGAACGCCTTGCCGAACGCTTCGCCGACAAACAGCACGCTTTGTTTCTGGGACGCGGTGCTCAGTACCCGGTGGCCATGGAGGGAGCCTTGAAGCTCAAGGAGATCTCCTATATCCACGCTGAGGCCTACCCCGCCGGCGAGCTCAAGCACGGGCCGCTCGCCCTGATCGATGCCGCTATGCCGGTTGTCGCAGTGGCGCCCAACAACACCCTGCTGGAGAAACTCAAATCCAACCTGCAGGAGGTGGCCGCGCGCGGCGGGGAAATGCTGGTGTTCGCGGATCGGCACGCCGGCATGGCATCCAACGGCACCAGCACGGTGTTGCCGGTGGCGCCAATCGATGACTGCGTGGCGCCCATCGTGTACACCGTGCCCCTGCAGCTGCTCGCCTATAACGTAGCGGTCTTAAAGGGTACCGACGTGGATCAGCCGCGCAATCTCGCCAAATCGGTCACGGTCGAATAGAGCTACCAGGCATACGGGACGTAACCAGCCGATTGGCTTTTGCACCGGGTTATCTGGACCTTATTGATTTGTTCTGGCAGTCGAGAACCAAAGCACACAAAGCGTTCTCGGCACATCAGTCATGGCGTCCTGTTTCGGCACCTGTCTGGTGCTGGATTTAATCAAGGCTCCAAGAGCAGATGGGTCTGGCAACGCAGATAACCTGCCAAAATTTGCCCCTCCCGTGCGACGAGCGAAGGGCAACTTTGCGGCAACTCCGAAGGTTCACACCCGTTTGAAGCACTGAGTTGCTAACCCAAATTGGGATAGTCGTCGCAAACAAACGCGGCGACCCTCGGACGAGGACCGCCGCTACTCCAGGTCAGGGCATCAGAGAAGCAAACTATGAGCTGGCACCCAAAGCCAGACAATGCCGACCGTCTCTACTGTGCATTTATTTTCTTTTTCCGCGTTCGAGCTTCAAGTTGAAGGGACTGCCGTCAGCGTTTGTAATAGGGGTTGGGCTGACGATAAAGTTGGCGGGACTAAAGCCGTCGTCTGCATCGGCTTCCGGACCCTGGCAAAGATTTTCATTGAAATTCCAGCCCCATGACCAGGCCCGACCGCGCTTATCCACGGCAAACGAGGTTGCCGGTCCAGCGGCTATGGAACTGATCCTGCGTAGATCGGGTACGCGTACCGCATATGAATTGGCTCCTTCGCGGTAACTGCCAAACCCGAGTTGCCCGGATCCGTTATATCCCCAGGCCCACACGGTGCCGTTACGACGCAAAGCCAGAGAGTGTGCACCGCCCGTGGCGACCGCTGTGACACCGTCGAGGTAGGTTCCGGGGGCAGTCATCACCTGCACCGGAACCGTCACCGGATCGGAATCCGAAACCGGGTCAGTAACAGGAACACCCGGCGTTCCATTGCCGCATTCCCCGTCGCGATTCTCACCCCACGCCCACACCGTGCCGTCTTTTGCCAAGGCCAGCACGTGGTCGTGTACTGGACTGTCCTCGAGCGGAGGTGGCAGATAGCGCCCCGTGCTCGCGGAAACCGTGACGATGGACGGCAGCCCGCTCACTGGTGCCGCGTAGTAGCGATTTACTAGGGTACCGTCTCCAAGCTGACCATAATCGTTGGCACCCCATGTCCAGACTGTGCCGTCTCTCTTCACCGCAACGCCGAAGTCCGATCCGGCCGCAACCATTTGCACCTCCGTGAGCGGCGTCCCGTCGCCGGTAAGGACCGGTGCGAATATCCAGTTCGGGGTGTCAACTGGCGACAAAGTGCCATTGCCAAGCTGGCCAAGATCATTGCGGCCAGCCGCCATAACCTTCCCGTCCTCGATGTAATAACTGAACTCGAATCCAGCAACCGGCGTGCCTGATACGGGAGGGCTGTAAAAGTAGGAGGGTGGGAGTGAGGTATAAAAGGCGGGGTTTACGCCGAGCTGGCCGTAGTCATTGAAACCAACACCCAGGACACCAGCAAAACTGTTATAACGTCCGGCTGAGATCCAAGTGGAGGTTCCCGGTGGCAACGCCTGGACGGGCCATGGTGCGCTCTCGACATCCGGGTCCGTGAATAAAAGACCCGCATACGTGTCTCCGACGCTATCCGCGCAGACCCAAACAGAACCGTCATCACGCAACAGTAGCGTGTGCCAACGAGCTGACGAAATCTGTGGTACTGCAAACGTGCCGTCGGCGTGCAACGGGGACGCCAAGAAAGCAATACTGACACAAAACAGCGCGCAGCGTTGCCGGAGACCGATAGGTGACAATCTATGGGAATTCATAAACCCTCCTCCATTATTCCTTGGTTTTTGTTTTGCAGCTGTCTGAGCGGCCTTTCAGCTACACGAGAACGCAACAGGCAATAAATAAGCCATCCGTGCGGAGCGACATCAGACAGGTACGTTTGTTCTTATCGTACGGGCTGGAAAACCCCGCGAACGTAAAGAAATGCAGATTAGCTGTCTCTTATTCTTTACAGACATAGGGGTTTTCCCGATAGACGGATAGCAAACCGGCGCATGCGTCAAAGACCTCCTCGGGAACGGCAGGACTAACCCGATAAAAGCCGATTACTGCCTGAATCTGAATTTCGCACTTCGTGCAATACGAAATTCAAACCAATTCTCTGAACTCCGTTGGCACCGCTCGCGAAAATTTGACAGCCCCCAATATTCAGCGGCACTAGACGACGACGGCCGGGCGCATCGACGACCAGCACAATCCCGCCCGTTTGCATCAAGACCTTCTCCGTTATCCGGGCTCGATAGCGGACTGCGCTTGCCGGTACCGCTATACAGGCTCACACTGGATCAACTGGTAAGCCTGCGGCATTGCTATTCTTCAATCGCCTGCAACGCAGTTATCTCCCAAATCGTAACCACACTGGCCACACCGCTGTTGCCGAAATGGATCTACAGCGCGGACCCGGAGCGGCGCGGCTGACGTACGGTCTATGCGCGCGGCTCGCCTTTTGCCACCCGCCGCGGCGGTCACTTCGTTGCTGGTGAAACCCTGCTCCGGACTGTGGTGCCCGGGCGTGATTTGCCGCTGGGAGCGGACGGGCGCAGAATGGAGCGAACTCATACTTGAGGTGAAGCCATGCGCAAACACATCATCGACAGACCGCCCGTCGCGGGAACTGAGGCAGAGCAGCGGGTGTGGCTGGATATCGCTTCTTTGGCTCAGGCGGAGCTGACATCCGAGGATCCGGCGTATCCCATCGAGGCGGCACTCCTGCAGGGCGATCGCGAGTCTGGCTGGCGCGCAACGGGCACAGGCGAACAGACCATTCGTCTGCTGTTCGACGTGCCGATCCGTGTCCGTCACATCCGGCTGCTGTTTCGCGAAACGGAAACGCAGCGAACCCAGGAGTTCGTGCTGCGCTGGCGCTCCGGCACGGCTGGCGAGTGGCGCGACATCGTACGCCAGCAATACACCTTCAGTCCGCCGCACACCAGCGAGGAGCTGGAGGACTACGGCGTGGAGCTCGACGCTTTGAGTGAACTGGAGCTCGGCATCGTACCCGAAATCGGCGGCGGACCCGCACGGGCCTCGCTGGCGCAACTGCGCCTCGCCTGAACGCCGGCCTGTCGCAGGTGTTCGCGGCGCCGCCCGGACAGGTGAAGGGGAAAGCTGTACGGAACCCTTGCTGATCGGCGTTGCGGCGCACGCCCGGCGGGCTCAGGCTTCAACCCGGTCGCGCCCTGTCATCAGGAGGCACCTCTATGTACAGCGTAATACCGAACGGCCGCAACCGGCTCGACGTCGAGCTCAGCGGCAAGCTCGACCGCGACGGCATGAGAGTGGCGCTCGACGAGCTGATCAGCAAAGCCGAGAAAATCGAGCACGGACGCCTTCTGTTTCGCATCCCGGAATTCGATCTGCCCACGCTGGGCGCTATCGGCGTCGAGTTGTCGCGGCTGCCCGAACTGTTCCGATTCATAGTCAAATTCGAGCGTATCGCGGTGCTGGCCGGGGAACCCTGGGTACAGACATTAAGCGAGATCGAAGGCGCACTGCTACCGGGCATAACGGTCAAGGGCTTCGATCTCGAAGAAACGCAGCAAGCGGAAGCCTGGCTCAAGCAATGAACCTGCCGGATAGGGGGGTAAGAACAGCTGCAGTCCAAACCACACAGACAGCAGCGTTCAACCAGCATAGGCAGTCAGAATCACTCTTGATCATGCGCCGTATGCGCACGCCGCTGGTGATCACCTTTACGTCACCGACCGTTGCCCCGGGTGCCGCCTATTTCAGGAGCTGCAGACCCAGCCACAGGATTACATTACCGAGGGCGCGAGCTTCGAGCCTCAGGCTGTACCAGCATGAAAAACGCGGCGGGCCAGCTCGATTGGCCAGCCCCTTACCCGGACCACGCGTTACTAACCGCTCGCGTCCCGGGCACGGAATGCATCCCGCTGCCGGTCTCGACCGAGGCGCGCCGCCAGCTGTTCCTCCGCGCCGCCCCGGTAGATTTCCAGCACATCGTTGCCATGGGCGTCGGTGCCCCAGTGCCAGCGTGTTGCGCGCCCGTGCGCGATCGTATGGCCGGCAAAACTTTCCAGTTTCTCCCGGTCTTCCTTGCCGATGAGATTGCCTGGCAACTGAATGATCTCGGACATGCTTTTACCTTCGCGCTGCGATCGCCGCCGGCCCCGGGCCGGCCGGTCACCGGCTCGCCCGGGCGCACTGACGGCCTGAAACTGCGACTCGTCAGTGCAAGCCTGGATTATTTCCACTGACTGAGCCATACATTGACAAAGCCTCTGTCTCCCGGCGCGACGCGGTGCATTCGCCCCTGCGGGCTTGAGGCTTTGTCAACGTCGTAATTGGTAACATCACAGAATGGGCGGCACTTTGACTTTTTTCAATGCACAGCGCTCGACTTGCAGACGTCAACAGTCGCTTCAGCCTGTTTGGCAGCGGTAAGGTGCAAAGCGCGAAGTGAGGCACTATGACAGGCGAACCGGATCGGCCCGCGGCTTCCCGCGGCAACGTCCTGCTGCTGGGCAGCGTGAGTTTCATCAACGACACATCGAGCAAGATCATCCTGCCGGTTTTGCCCCTGTTTATCACCCAGCTCGGTGGCGGCGGTCTCGCGGTAGGTCTTATCTCGGGGGTTGGCGACTTCGCCGCGAGTCTGTTCAAGTTGTTCGCCGGCTACTGGTCGGACCGGACGGGAAAACGCAAGCTGTTCGTATTATCCGGTTATCTTATCTCTGCAATCGCCAAATTCCTGTTTGCGTTCACCACCCAGTGGCCACAGGTGCTGGGGCTGCGGGTGGCCGAACGCCTCGGCAAGGGCATCAGATCCGCGCCCCGGGATGCGCTGCTGGCAGCTGCGACGGCACGGGAGACGCGCGGGCGCAGTTTCGGGATCCACCGCGCCATGGACAGTGGCGGCGCCGTGCTCGGGACACTCATGGCCTTTGCTTTGCTGCGCTTTGCAGGTCTGAGCTATGACCAGATCTTTCTGGTGGCGGGCCTGATCGGCTTCGCCTCGCTCCTGCCGATCGCCTTTGTCACGGAACCGGCGCACCCGCCGCACAGACCCGGCTACCGGTTCAGCCTGAGCAGGCTGCCGGCGGAGCTGCGCAGTTTCATCCTGGTCGCGTTTCTGTTCGCACTGGCCAATTTCAGCTATATGTTTTTCGTACTGCGCAGTGAGAGCGCTTTTGCCACTGGGAGCGGGGCCGGCATCCCGATATTGCTGTATGGCCTTTACAACCTGGCCTACACCCTGTTCGCGGTACCGGCGGGCATCGCCTCGGATCGGGTCGGCCGGCGCAAGGTGCTGATGTCCGGCTACGGGCTGTTTGCCCTGGTCAGCGTCGGTTTCATCTTCGCCTCCAGCCTGCCGGCCTTTGTCTTGTTGTTCGTGCTGTATGGTCTGAGTTACGCGCTGGTCGAGGCCAATGAGCGTGCCTACGTCTCCGATCTGGCTCCGGAATCGGAGCGCGGCTCGGCGCTCGGCAGCTACCACATGGCCACCAGCGTCGCCGGCCTACCGGCCGGGCTCATGGCAGGCCTGCTGTGGAACCTGGACCCCGTGTTCACCTTTGCGGTCGGGGCCGCGCTGGCCGCGCTCGCCGCCACGCTGCTCGGCGCATCGCGGCGCGCCTGACCAGCGCTGCCAGGCTGCGCTGCCCCACCCCCGAGCCGGCGCGGTAACGCTCGTGAACCCGGCAGGGGCGTTGCGATATCGCAATGCCGAACGCCGCGTTCGCGGTTATGGTGGGTTCACGTAGCCAACGCCGGGGGCGGCGGGTGGATTTTGCAGGCGGCCTCACCGGCGCTCCACGATGCCGTGGCCAGATCTGGAGCCTGTCATGCAGACCGAACTGTATCCCAACAAGATTGCCGCCGTGTATCCCGACGGCCCTGCGGCAGAGGCCGCGGCCATGGCGCTGGAGGCCGCCGACCTGGATAACGTCTCAGTCCTCAGACTTGCACCCGGTGACAGCCTGGTGGACCGGACCATCGAGCCCGAGACAGGCGCAATCCGAAATACAGTGATCAGAGACACGATTAGCGGCGGTACCGCCGGGACTGCCGCCGGCGCTGCGACAGCAGGTGCGCTTGCAGTGACGGCGCCTGCGCTGTTCGTCAGCGCCCCTGTGGTGGCCCCGCTGGTCATCCTCGGCTACGGCGCGCTGATCGGGGCGACTGCCGGTGCTGTGCGCGGCCTTCGGCTGCGTGAAACCGTGCTCGCGGGCGTGGTCCGGGATGCACTCGAGGCCGGTTACTACGTGATCGTGGTGCACGCCGCAAATGCCGAAGCCCAGCGCCGCGCCCAGGCCGTTGTCGACGACACGGTGACCGAACAGACCGCACAAACCTGATAACCGGGGTAACGCTGCTCCGGCCATTTGCCGCCCCTGATACAGCCATGCTCCGTGGTGTCGGGTGCGAACCGATTTCGTCTGCGCTTGTCACAGGCCATACACAGCAGCGACCGACGCGAGGTAGTCCGATGGAGTTCGATCCCCAGGGCAGCCGCCTGCCCATCAAGGTGGACAGCGCCAGCAATGGCGAATTCGCGCCGCGCCCCTTAACCAGTCTGCAGCGCGCCGCCAACAGCTACGCCCGGCAACGGGTTGCGGCGGCGGCAGCAAAGACCGGCCTCGGACGGCGCAGCTTCCTCAAAACCCTGATGGGGTCCGCCGCCACCCTGCTCGCCTTCAACCGGGTGCACGCGCGCGCTGGTGTCACCGGCGGCGCGTTCGCCATTCCGCCCGAGGCGGCCTACGACCCCGAGATCGCGAGCAGTGTACTGGCCGGCGACGAGTTCATCTTCGACATCCAGAATCACTGCGTCGACCCTTCCGCTGCCTGGACCAAAGGCGCCGACGGCAGACGCTGGGAGCGGGTGCTCAATCAGGTGTTCGCGCAGCGCCGCAAGTGTGACGCCGGCGGCTACGCCTGTTACTCCGCGGAACAACTGGTCAAGGAAGTCTTTCTCGACAGTGATACCCAGGTCTCGGTGGTCTCTGCGCTTTGGGGTGCACGTGGCAGCAACCCCACACCCATCGAGTACGCCGCCGAGGCGCGCGCCATTGTCGATACCCTGGGCGGCCGCCAGCGTGCGCTGATCCACGGCGGCGTGTTGCCCAACGAACCCGGCGCCCTGGCGTTCATGGAGGTGCAGGCACGCGAGTTCGATATCGCCGCCTGGAAGACCTACCCGCAGTGGGGACCGGACGGTACCGGCTACTGGATGGATGACGAACAGTACGGCATCCCTTTCATCGAGAAGGCGCGCGAGCTGGGCGTGAAAGTGATCTGTGCACACCGCGGCATCCCGCTGGGCGGTCTGGACTACAAATATTCTCACCCGGCTGACATTGCGCGGGTGGCGCGCCGCTTTCCCGACGTGACCTTCATCTGCTATCACTCCGGTTTCGAGCCGGGCATCGCCGAGGGACCCTATGACCCGGATGCCGACCAGGGGGTCGACCGGCTCATCAAGGCCCACCAGGACAACGGATTTCAAGCCAACCGCGGCAATCTCTACGCCGAGCTGGGCAGCACCTGGCGCGCCTGCATGAGCAAGCCCGACCAGGCCGCCCACCTGCTCGGCAAGCTGCTGCGCTACTTCGGCGAGGAACGCATCTGCTGGGGCACCGACTCACTGTGGTACGGCAGTCCGCAGGACCAGATTCAGGCCCTGCGCACGTTCGAAATATCGCCGGCGATGCAGGAACAGTACGGCTATCCGCCACTGACCGGACGCGCGCGGCGGCGTATCTTCGGCCTCAACGCCGCCGAGGCTTATGGGCTGGACTTCCGGGAGCGCCTGCACGCCACCCGTCACGACACACTGGCGCAGCTGAAACAGGACTACCGTCACAACCCCAACCCCAGTTTCCAGACGTACGGGCCCAAGACACGCCGCGAGTTCCTGCGTCTGCAGCATCCCGACGGACGGCCTGGATAAGACCGGCCGCAAGCGCATCCGGCAAGCTGCACGCTCGACACAAAAACCGCTGCGTGTCAGCGGTGCAGCTTCAGGTGACGCCAGCGTGAGTTCAGATATGCCCCGGCACCGTGCAGCAAGGCTGCCAGTACCACCAGAGCCAGCGTTCCAATGACTACGCCGATAACGAACAGTATCGTGGTCATCTATTACCCCCGTTGGGCGGATCCTATTCGACCAGGAGTACCCGAGGTTCCGAAAGTACTATCGGACTTTTTTACCGGCGACTGAGGAAAACACCGATGGATCTGTTTTGCCTCATTCGGCCGCCTGTTCACTCCTGAGACGTCTCCGGGGGCAGGAATCCGCTAACATATTGACCAGCAAATCAGATTGCGCCCCCGGATCAAGTCCGAGCTCCGCCCGCTACGGCGAAGTATGCAAAGAGTTCTCAGCCCGCGCTGTTCGTTCCGCCGGCGTTCGGCTCCCGATGCCACCCGGTACACGGAGTGTTACCCCGCGTTCCGGGCTCGGCCCGTCGGTCAGCGCGCCTGGCTGCGCAACAAGAAAAGGCGCCACTCGCGCCGGTCTGTAAGCTGATCCCGCCGGCCAGCGGCACTACCTGCCGAGTGGCGACATCGACCCGGTAGCGTGCACGGGCGCCGGCACTATGGACACCCGTGTTTGCGCCTTTCCACCGGCTGCTTTCAGGTATCGTGCCAATCCTGCCAGCAGGCTGGGCACGCGCCGCTAACCGAGCGATTTCCAATCAGATGTGTGCCGGACAGGCCGTGCCGGCCGGACCGCACGGGAAACAGCGAGCCTCCCGGAGTGTCGGGATATGACGAATCGTAGCGCCTCAAGCTGTCCCGTTCTGCGACCCAGGCACGACCCGCCTGATAGCGCCGGCCTGGCCGCGAACAGACTGCATGGCGCGACGCGCTGACAGCCCACCGCGCCACACGGATTTGCTGCCCTCTGCCCTCGGTACTGCTGGACATCGCGGGCGCAACCCCTGGCACCCGCGCTAGCGCTGCGATGCCATGTGCAGCAGGTACTCCCGCAGGGCCGTGGCGTTGTTGTGCGTTGTGTCGCGCGCGCCGAACAGCAGGGTCAACCGCCCCTGCCGGGCGACGGCCTGCAGCCGACCGACTGCGTCCGGGTTGGCATCCAGCTCGGCAAAGTAGCGCTGCTTGAAACCGTCCCAGCGCGCCGAATCGTGCCCGAACCACTGGCGCAAGGCCGTGCAGGGAGCCACCTCAGGGTACCAGCCGTGCAGCTGTGCCCGCTGTTTGCTGATACCACGCGGCCACACCCGGTCGACCAGAATGCGCGTGCCGTCGCGAGTGCCGGGGGCATCGTAGACGCGGCGGGTCCAGATCTGCATGGTTGCTCGGCTCACGGTTGTGCTACGGTAAGGAAAACACGCTTTTCCGGGGCCAGCGGCTCGTTCCGCAAGACGGCGGCAAGAGGTTTCAACACGCCACGGATGGTCTGCGGACATTCTGGCGCCGGTTTTGTTCCGGCTTGACCTGCTGTTCCTCCGGGTCGCGCCTGCGCCTCTCCGAGTCATACACTGCGCATCCCCTGATCACGGAAACGGCGGCGTGCCTTCGATGTCGGTGCCGAGCACGGCCACCTGTGGATGCCTGCTGGTGAGCGCCTGTTCCACCTCGGCGACGCGCGCCCTGTCCAGCTCGATCACCATGAGCAGCTGACCCTGGCGCAACGCGGCGTCGAGCCGGGACAGGGCGCCACCCAGACCGTGCCCGAACCACAAGCGCGACAGCGCGCCACCGGCAGCGACGGTGACAATGATTGCCAGCAGGGATGCAACACCGACACCACCGAACAGCATCAGTGACAGTCCGAGCACAGCGCCGGCCGCCGCGCCGAGCAAGGTCCCGTAGGCCATGTTGGCCGGCGGCGAGCGGTAACGAACCAGTTTCACCGGCAACTCCGGCGCCCGCTCCGGCTGCGCGCTGAACACGCGCATGCGCCCGGCATCCAGCCCGTCGCTGACCAGCTCGCTGGCGACCAGCGCAACAAGGTGGGGATCGTTGCTCGTTATGTAGAGGTGTTCCATGAGGCAAGCCTCGCGTTCGCGCCCGGGTCAGCACCTCTTGCGGCGGCAACCCGGGTCTGGTTCCGGTACGGCTCGTGCACGGCCATACGGTTGCTCAGATCCTGCTGTCTGCGTCCTGGACTGTGTCCCGCACACTGCTGGACGCCACCGGCAGGCGTGCAAACAGCATCGTGTCAGACGATTCAACCATGGCCTTGCAGCACGGCAGGGCCTGGTGAAGACGTCTCTGCAATACAGACGGCAAAATTGGTGCCACGCTGCGCACGGGGGCGCCCCCGGGCGGTTGTGCGCTGCGATCACGTCGCTGTGGCGATCCGAATGATAACTGCCCGGTCTCCACGATCATCGGTCACAACCTGCAACTTGGTGGATATAACCCATTGGCTGGGTAAAATAACCAGCGATTGGCGCCGGACCTCTTGATCGCCGGGGCCGCACGTTCGGTTTGGTAGCGTGTTGTGGACACCGCCCGCCCGCAGGCGCTCGCCATGCTCACGCCCCTGCGACCCGGTGATCGAGGCAAAGTCCTGCTTCACTGTCTGCATTCCGGGCGAAAGTGTCGTGCAGCCGGGTCGCTCAAGCGTGGCGGAATTTCAGTCCTGCCCGGGTCTCGTTCCGAGCGTCTGATCACCACCGCATTGCGAAAACGCAATGAGAGCTGCGCCGCAACCGCTTAAGGTGCCGGGGTAGTCCGGAGCGGACCGCTGATTGGGAAGCGCGCTGACTGCAGGTCCGCGCAGGTCGCTGTCGGCCGGGTCGGCAACACCGTCAGCTGTCCGAACTGCGTCAAGCCTCAAGCCGCCGCTGGCGTGGCGGGCGGCAGAAATCCGGACAAGGAGCCTGGTTCAATGAGCGATATCCGCATACCCGAGAACGAGTGGCAGGCCTTTTGTGAGGGTTTCACCCGCCAGCACCACGGCTGGCTGGTTGGCGTGTGTCAGGTGGATACCCGGGATGTCGAGCAAACCGTGCCGCCCGCACGCACACCGAAACAGTTGTTTCCCGGCAGCCGCCCGTTGCAGGAGCTGCGTGAAGGGCGCACCGACGACCTCACCGAAGTCATGGTGACAGTCGGAGAAGGAACCGACGAAACGTCCTTTCTTATCCAGGACGCCGTCGCCCTGTACAGTCGCAGGAGCGGCGCTGCCCATCAGGGTCTGCGGGTCGACAGTGGCAACGGCACCACCACCCTGATCGAATTTCGCGCCGCGGCGCAACCCGAGACCCTCGATGGACTGGCGGAATCAGAACGCTAGGGAACCTCTGCACAGGTCGATCAAGCGGAAGATCACCAGACGCAGAGGCGCGAGGAAGCGCAGTTTACCGCGAGTAAATGAGCATTCCGAGCGCCTGTGCAACGCCGTGAGGGCCGCTTCAGCGGCCTGTGCAGAGGTTCCCCAGCGCGGTGCACTTGCGGTCGGCCATGTCTGCATGTCGTTATGACCACCCGCTCATCCGGCGCCGGGACCCGCTTATCGCCTACGATCCGTATGGGTGCGCCGAATTTCAATAAGCTGTGCTTATGACAGATGCCTCGGCCGAATACGACCCGATGGCAGCAGAGCTTGCGCACAACACCGCAGTTAGCGTCCCAATCGGCCCAGCCGTACGCAACGGCTTGCCGGTTTGCGCCCTGCGCTCCCTCCGAACCGAAAGACCGAGTCCGGTAACGCACACCACCTGTCACCGCGGTGGACTATACAGATACAGACAGTGTGAGTGGGCGTGCCCGCTGTCACACATCAGCCTCCAGCGAGATCGGCAGCCGACAGCCTGTCGGGGCGACTCGCTGGTGCAGGCCGAGAGGGATTCACCCGCTGGTGAACTTACCGGGGCAACCGCTGGTCCACCCTAGCAAGGAGGTAAACTGTGTCGGCACAGAACTGTGTAAATACTTTAGAAGTGAGCAGCCATACACACGCCGCAGGCCACGGGTCACGGGTGAGTTCCGCGGAGATCGCGGCCGCGCTCGGAGAAAGCGCGCCATCGCCGCTGCAGAACCTGGTGGCGCATGCCCGACGCGTTTCCTTCGCACCACAGGAAGTGCTCTACCGTCAGGGCAATGTCAGCGACGCCGTGCTGTTCATGACGGGCGGTTTCGTGAAGCTTGTTGCCCACCTTGCCAACGGCCGGGCACGCATCGTGCGTCTGCACCGACCCGGCTCTATTATGGGTCTGAGTGGACTCCTGAAGCACGACCATGCGCATACGGCCGTGGCAGTAACCCGGGTCTCTGCACTGCGGCTGCCCGTGGGTGCACTGGAACGACTGCGTGCGGAGGATGCGGCAACTTATGTCAGTCTCGTCGAGCGCTGGTACGGTTACCTCAGGGCGGCGGATACCTGGATTACGCAGTTCTCTACTGGTCCGATACGCGCGCGCGTGGCCCGCCTGATCACCTATCTATCCGAGTTTCAGAACGATAACGCCGACACCCAGGTGCAGCTTCTGACCTGCGAGGAAATGGGATTCATTCTGGGCGTTACCACCGAAAGCGTGAGCCGGACCCTCGCTGATTTCAAACGCCGGAACATCCTGGTGAACCAGGACCACTCCGGAGCGGATGAACTCTACGCAGCCAACGTCGAGCAGCTGCACGCTATTGCCAGCGAATAGCACGCCCCCGCCAGGCCGCCTGCTTCCTGGCAACGAGCGCCCCGCGCACCTGAACAGATGGAGCAAAGAGACTGCTCAGATGGCCGGCGTCAAGGAACCCTGGCGGATATCTATTCCACCCCTGAGCTTTCGCTCGTGCGCAACGATTCGAGGATCGATGAATCCGCGACCAGTCGCTCGAACCAAAGGCGGTATCCCTCGTCCGACGGGTGCAGACCATCTGTCGCATAATACTTTGCGGGGTTTGCGTTAAACGGATTCCCGGCGCCCGGATCGTAAAGGTCTACGTACTCGACTTCGAGACGAGTCGTCACCTCGATAAAGAGTTCGCGAACACGCCGCGTCCGCCAGGTGTACAACCAGTCGATCGGTACCGGAAGAGCCGGCGACGCTCAGTATCGCCATCTCCACGAGTAGAAACGCCGCGACCAACGCACTCAGCAGAGCGATTGTCCGGGTCGCGCTCAACGAACTCCGGGCCTCGTCTGGCGGTGCCGACGGCGGGCGTAAGTCGGCCAAAACCTGCGCCTGGTTGGGGTCCCACCTACGGCGATCGCACACTGAACGAGGCCGCCGAGTGGCGAGGAAATCCGCGCCGTACACGGACGCATGTCCCGACCCATCTTCACAGCCCCGACCACGCCGTAACATACACCACCGAGATATAGCGCAGCGCCTTACCGGTACCGACCAGCAGCAGAAACAGCCATAACCGAACCTTCATGATGCCTGCAATCAGGGTCAGCGCATCGCCACCCACCGGCATCCAGGCCAGCAGTAGTGACCAGAAGCCGTAACGCTGGAACCACCGCTGGGCCTTTTCGATCTGCACAGAATTGAAATAGAACCAGCGTCGCTCCTTGAAATGCAGCAGATAACGACCCAGCACCCAGTTGACAACCGCGCCCAGCGTGTTCCCGAGCGTTGCGACGATCACCAGGGCAACGGGATCGCCGCCCTTTTGCAGCAGCGCAAACAGCAGCACTTCGGAATAGAACGGCAGAATCGTCGCGGCGAGGAAAGCGGAACCGAACAGCAGCAGGTAAGACGCCATCATGCCACACGCCGCAGTAACCAGCGGAACAGGGCGAACTGTGAGGGCAAATAGATGAGATATTCCGGATGCCACTGCACACCCAGTATGGGCCGCCCTGCCGAACTCTCCACCGCCTGAGTGATGGCATCGAGATCCTGTCCGACCACCTTGAGGTCGGCAGCGGTATCTCTGATCGCCTGATGATGCAGGCTGTTGACCCGCAGGCGCGTTTTCCCGCAGATCCGGGCCAACACCGAATCCGGCTCCAGCCGCACCTGTTTGGTCGGCAACAGGCCGGGCCGGTTGTAGGTCTGCTTGCGCAACGGGCGAATGTCCTGATGCAGCGTACCGCCGAGCACGACATTTATCAGCTGCGCGCCCCGGCAGATTCCGAGCAGCGGAATACCGCTTTCCAGCGCCCTGCTGATCCACTCGATTTCCAGTCGGTCGCGTTCGGGGTCAGCCTTGACCTTGGCATCCAGGTCTCCGCCGTAGTGCTCCGGGCCGATGTCACTACCCCCACCGATGATCAGGGCATCCAGCGGTTGGCCACTGGGGGAATGGCGAATGCTGATGCGCTCGGGGACGGCACCGGCCAGGCGCAGCGCCAGCCACGTACACCACCAGCTCGGTGACCAGCCCCGGCCGTCACCGGTTACACCAACTCGTGGTCGTTCAGCCATTGGTCCACGAAGCTGACCCAATCACTACGGCTAACCCCCATAATTGGCCGCTCGGCTGCCAGGAATGCGGCAGCCAGGGCGTCGAGGTCATGCTTTCGATCGACCAGCCGCTCCACGACGCACCATGTGTTCCAGGGTCCGGCCAGTGACCAGTCCGCCCTTTCGATGTGGCAGTTCGGCATGCGATAGTGAAATGCCGGTCTGGCCTTGATCCTCGGATCGTCCACCGCACCGCGCACGCGCTTTTCGTCGATCTCGGCCAGCAGCGGCAGCAGGTCCAGCGCGCGGTTGCGGCTCGCGTTGTGCTCGAGATAATCGGCGAAAATGTCGGCCATGGTCGGCCCGGTCCGGGACAACACCTGCTTCAGGTAGGCCTGCGGATACAGGTCGATATAGGGGCTCGCCTTACGCGTCACATCGACCGCGTGAGCATCTACCAGCCACCATTGCAGGACGGCAAAGGCCCTCAGGTAGGCAGCAAGTGTTGTTGCATCGAGACGGGGGATTTCCGTATTGATATGCACGCCGTAGGCTGCCAGCAGTGACTCCTCGGTCCCGACCGCGCCCGCTTCCCGCAGGGCGTCGACCATCGGATCCAGTGCGGCGAGGTCCGGTACCGCTATCGGTGGACAGACCACCTCCACGGGCACGAGCATGGCTGCTGCCTTGCTCAACGGTTCCAGCCACTCGCCGCCCTCCGCCCCGCGCTCAGTCTCCGCCGCCTTGCGCTTGAGGTAGGCCCAGTCCAGCTCAACGTTGAACTTTCCGAGCGCGTCGACCTGAACAGCCCGCTCCGCGGCGGATTCCGACTGCAGGTCTCCGCCCAGCGCGGATCTCAGCGCGGCGACTGTGTCGTCCAGACTGATACCGGAGAACTCCAACTCGAACCCGACCAGCCGGGGACGGCCGTCATGCCTGGTTACCTGTGGTGGCAAGTCAAAGCGACCGGTTGGATCGATCACACCAGACTCCTCTGCGCGGCGTTACTGGTGCAACGCTGTGCTTATCAGTTTTTCATGATAGCGCGAATGCTGCGACGCTGCCGCCCACCGCTCGACAGGCTAGAACCTATCTCACAATCCCCCAGGGTCGCGCGGGATTATGAGATTGGTTCTAGGCAAAATGCTCGACCATGTGGTCGATAAACAGCCGCGTCTTGGCCGGGACGTGCTGCCGCGATGGATACAGCACGGACAGCGTCAGCGGCGAGCGTTCCCAGCCTTCCAGGATACGCACCAGCCGTCCATCGGCGAGCGCATCCGCGACGATGAAGTCGGGCAGCAGCGTGATTCCCAGGCCCTGCATCGCAGCTTCGGCCAGAACCTCGCCGTTGTTGCTGCAGAATACGCCTTTCATGACAATCGTTTCGTCGCCCTGCGTTCCGCGAACGGTCCACTCCTCGCGTTCGGAAATGACGTTATAGTGCAGACAGTCGTGCTGCAGCAGGTCGCTCGGCGCTCGCGGCGTACCGCGTCTGGCGAGATATCCGGGTGCCGCACAGAAGTACCTTGGCACCGACGCAATGGGTCGTGACACCAGGGATGAATCACTCGGATAGGCGATGCGGATCGCCACGTCTATGCCTTCGCTGACGATATCGGTTTCCCGGTCTTCCAGCCGCAAGGTCACACGCAGCTTCGGATGCATTAACGCAAATCGGGCCACTACCGGTGCCAGTCGTCGCTGCCCGAACGACATCGGGGCGACAATCCGCAGTTCGCCGCTGGCTTGACCGGTTACCTCTTCGAGCCGCTCCTCGACAGTCCTCAAATCGCCCAACAGCCTGCTGACCTCACGGAAATAGAGTTCACCTGCCTCCGTCAGCTTGAGCGTACGGGTGGTTCTCTGCAGCAGCCTGACGCCCAGACGTTGTTCCAGGGCCTTGATGCGACGACTCACGGCAGCCGGGGTCGAGTCCAGGCGCTTTGCCGCAGCGCTGAACCCCTGCTCTTCAACCACCGTCACGAATACCTCTAGCTCTTCCACCGCAAGGCCTGCTTCACCGTATGACTTACGGACGATTCAATCATCCTCGGCCATTGTTGCACAAGCCGCAAAAGTCCTTTGCTGCAAGCGCTGTTTATCTTACCTGAGTAATAGACTAGGTTACACAGCAACTCAGCCAGAGGAGAACAGACATGTTTGCACTGCGACGCGCGCAAGAGCGCGGCCATGCCAACCACGGCTGGCTCAACAGTTACCACACGTTTTCATTCGCCGACTATTACGACCCCCGGCATATGGGTTTTTCCAGCCTGCGGGTGATCAATGACGACACCGTGTCCCCCGGCGGCGGATTCGCCACCCATGGCCACAGCGATATGGAAATCATCAGCTACGTGCTGCACGGCGCGCTGGAGCACAAGGACAGCATGGGCAACGGCTCGGTGATCCGTCCGGGTGACGTGCAGCGCATGAGCGCCGGTACCGGTGTCACGCACAGCGAGTACAACGCATCCGACTCCGAGCCGGTGCATTTCCTGCAGATCTGGCTGCTGCCCGAGCAAGACGGTCTGCAACCGGGCTACGAGCAGAAAACCTTCTCCGCTGGAGAAAAGCGGGGACGCCTGCGCCTGGTGGGCTCGCGCGACGGTCGCGAGGGTTCGGTCACCATTCACCAGGACGTCGATCTCTACGCTACCCTGCTCGGCGACGGTGACAGCGTCAGCCACCGGCTGGCCGACGGCCGCAAGGGCTGGGTCCAGGTCGCGCAGGGCAGCGCCATGCTCAATGACCAGCAGCTCCATCCAGGAGATGGTGTGGCGATCGAGGGTCCGGCAACGATCACGCTTGTCGGCGCGTCGCCAGCCGAACTGCTGTTGTTCGACATGGGTTGACCAGTGCCAGGAGCGCCGGCCGCAGCATAGCGATACAGCCGCGGGCGTCGCGCGACGGGTATAGACAGGCGTGGCTGAGTAAATCGGTGAACAAAACGGCACATATTCGATACACACATAATGGCCAGGCGGGACGTCAGTTCCCCTGGTACGATTTGGATAAACCAACTAACGCCAACTCGGAAATGGAGCGCAGGAATGAATACCATAGATGCAGTGTATAAGAGACGTGCGGTAAAACAGTTCGATAGCACCCACACCCTCAGCGAGGCTGAAGAGCGCAAGTTGCTGGAAGCAACGATTCAGGCGCCGACCAGTTTCAATATTCAACACTGGCGTTTCGTAATACTTCGCGACCCGAACCTGCGCGCCAGAATACGCAAGGAATTCGGCAATGACCAGGCACAAATGACTGATGCTTCGCTGCTTATTGTTTTTACGGCAGACCTAAAAGCATGGCGGAAAAATCCGGAACGATACTGGGTGAATGCGCCAAAAGAGGTCTCTGACCTCCTGGTCAATTGGATGGGCCCCTTCCATGAAGGGCGTGAATGGCTGCAACGTGATGAAGCGCAGCGGTCGATCGGTATCGCCATGCAGACCCTGATGCTGGTCGCTCAGGATATGGGCTATCAGTCCTGTCCCATGATTGGATTCGACATCGAAAAAGTCGCGCAACTGATCCGTTTGCCGGATGATCACGTCATGGGACCGATGGTGGCAATTGGAAAAGGAATCAAAGATCCGTGGCCAAAGCCGGGACAATTGCCGCTGGAAGAACTGGTGTTCGAAAACGCCTTCTAGCGGCTGTGGACAATGCAGATACGAACGCCGACAACCCGCGTCGACCAGGGTAGACAGTCATGGCTCGAAACAGTCCGGAAGCGAAGCCATGACGCCCTGGTACTGCCGGTTACGCCCAGGCAGGGGTGGTCGAGGACGCCGCGAGCGGGACTCCCGCAGCGACGAGGTGCGTCTGGAGGTGCCGGCCATCCTCTGCAGCCGGGGGGAGTCATGTACCAGCGGAGCCTTGGTCTGCACCCCGCGAGCCGCGGTCGCGACTTGGCTGCGAAGCTGTCAGACCATCCGTTCGACAGGCCCTAGGACGGGGTGACCGGGGTGGTTTCGACGTCGCCGACTGCCGTCAGCATGGCCAGAGTCTTTTCCACGACACGCCGCGCCGCGGCAATATCCGGTTGATTTTCCCCGAGCAACTCTAAACTCAGCAGCATCTGCTGGTCGATGTCCTGTCCGGGCTGCAGGCTGTACGGCACCCCGGCCGCCACTTGCTGCAGCGTCAAGGCAGCACCCTGGATGTCACCCCGCTCTGCACGTTTTTCCGCTTCCTGAAGCCTGTCCCGTGTTCCCTGTGCGAGCTCCGGCGCGTAGGCCTGCAGCTCGTCCAGATTACTGTAAATACCGACCCAGTCCGTTGCTAGCGGGCTGAAACGGGTGTATTCCGGCATGATTCCGTCGCTGATACGCGCATCGGCGCGGTCTGCCTCCATCTTCACAAACCGGAGCTCACGGACAAACTCCCGACTCGCGGTCAGAACGCTGCGCGCGCCTGCAACCGCTCCGCTGTCGAGCAGCAGCTCCACTTTGCGCAAGTGATCGATCATTGCATTCCCTGAATTCACCGCGATGTTTAGCGTTTCCGGAACAATACCGCCGCGATTGTTAACGGCTGCGAAAACATCGGCAGTTGTGTGCTCCGCTGCAAATACCGGCGAGCCGGGGGTTGCAGCCGTCGCGCTGAGCACGGCTGCTGCCAGCACAAACTGAACTGATCTCTGTGATTTCATATCTGCTCCTTCCTCCCGCTTATGGGAGGCATAGCAAGTAAAGGCGCGGCTTTCCGATCTGTCCCGGTGACCATGCACCGCGAGGTTGTTCAGCAACGAGTCAGCAACGACGATGCCAATTCAGACCCTGCTGTTTTCTCTGACATAATTTTCAGAGAACGTTTACGCGTCTGCGTTCACAGGGCACTATTCCCGATGCTTGGCGTAATAGTGCGCGCCTGCCGCGGTTGGTCCTCGGGCGGCACCACGACAGAGTGCAGGGACTGACTCTCGCCTGAACTGCTGACATGACCGCGGCCAGACCGAGCGACACCCAGGCAAGCGCCATTGCTCCGTACATAGCTACCGCGTTACGGACCCGGGCGGTCGTTGCTGTCTGGCGGCAGAACTTCGTATTCCGCCTCCAGTGTGGTCCCCCCGCCCCGCCCCGACGCCCGGCCAGCCAGGCGCCGGTGGCTCAGCCACCATAGCTTTGCCCGAATGACCACTGCGCTGGCCATTGCTACCGCGACCGCAAGCGCGCCGAAAACCAGCAGCAGCACGAACAGTGCGGCTGCCATCACGGCCGTCGCCAGACGTCCGGCCCAGCCCAGGCCCGCGCTACCCGCATCGATTCGCCGACTATTCCTCGTCATCTGCAGAACTCCCTTGTCGCAGCCTCAGACCCCGGGCATGGTATACATCGCGCTGCCGCACCGGACCAGGGCCTGTTAACACTAACCCAACAGGCTCTGCTGGGGCTCATTTCTCGTCCAGCAAGGCAGAGTGAGCGATGTGTAGTCGCTCTACATGAGCGAGTGATAACGCCGCTGGGCGGGAAATGAGCGCCAGCCCGTCGGGTTGCGCCTGAAAAAGGGCCACTACGCGTTGCTCGTCGTTCATTCGGAACCACCAGACCTCGCTCCTCGCGCCTCCATCGGCGCTTTTTCAGGCGCAACAGAGCCTGTTGGGTTAGTGTTAGCAGGCCCTAGGTAGCCTGCTCTTGCGGTTCGGGCAACTCGAAGCAATCCGTTGCGACTGGCTCGGTACGCTCGATAATCGCGCGGGCCCGTTCGACCTGCTCCTGACTGCCGTGTGCAATCAGCAGGTAGCGGGCCGCGCGCACCGAACGCTCGTATTTGACGATGGCGTCTCGCGGCACGCCGATGTTCGCCAGTGCCGCGCCCAGCGCCGAGAGGCCGCCCGCCACGGCGGCGCCTCCGAGCGCGTTCAGCAGGACGTGGATGAAAGGGCCAGCGACACCCATGAGGCCGATCTCCGGCACCCAGAAGAAGGCCGGTCCGAACAGGATGCCCCACAAGGCACCCCAGAACGCGCCCACGCCACCCCAGGTCTTCATACGGTCACCGACGGTATAAAATCCGACGGGGTGCTCTCCAGAACGGTATCCTTTGCCGACAATCGACAGCTGCTTCATCTCGAAGCCGGAGCGATCCAGTTCCCTGATCGCATCCTCCGCCTGATCATGGCTGTCGTAGGTTGCTATTACAGCAGCTGGGCTATCCATTTTTTTCACTCCCTGGCAGGCGCCGTCAGCGGGCAGCTGTTTGCACAACCGAATCGACCACCAGGGTCACACTGGTCAGCGCCCGGTCCACGGCCGCCTTGGCAGCAGCCAGGTCGGGTTGCGGCTTTTCGACCGCATTCAGCGCCACCCGGACCTGCTGATTCACATAGTCCACGGGCAGATACACGGTATGCTCGCTGACCACGGCGGCGGCCTGCCTGAGATCGTTGGCAGCGCCCTGCTTGTCGCCGCCGGCGGCATCCTTTTCCGCCTGTTTCAGCATACCGCGCGTCTTGTGCGCAACTTCCGGTGCGTACACGTCGAGTTCATCCAGGCTGGCGTATATGGGCAGCAGATCAGTTGACAAGGCTTCCACTTGCTCCTGCACAACGCGATCGCCCGCATCCAGCATGTCCTGCACCACGGTCAGATAGGGCATCATGCGCTGGATGGCTTCAGCAAACTCATGGCTGCCAATCAGGGCGCTGCGCGCCTGAGGAATCCGGCCCTGGTCCAGCAGCGCCTTGGCGGAATACAGATGGTTCACCAGTGCGCGACCCGAATCGACCGCGATCTTTGCCATCGCCGGATCGCCCCACCCGGCATACTGGCCGACGCCGGTCACCTCCGTGTAGGGCTTGGCCGCGGCAGCCGCGGGCAGAGAAATGGCAGCGCTTGCCAGTGACACGGCAACTGCCACGGCGAGGGGTTTAAGCACAGCGTTTACACCGGTTTTCATGGTCGTGGTCTCCATAGTGTGATTACCCAGCCTGACGAGAGCACTGACCGTGCCAGTCTGTAAGTGTCTGTTCTCAGTCTATCCCGCTGCACAGCGCAGGCTGCGGCTGCGCAAATAATGCACATCGGCCGCAGGCCGCGGGGATTATCCACCAGCAGCTCTGACATCTCCTGTGTCGCACATTATGGCTGCGTGTGAACTGCGCTGAGACTGACGCAGGCGCGCAGGCATGCGCGGTTTCGACACGCACCCGCTATCCCGAATTCAGCCGTGTACCGTCCGGGTGTCGCGCGCTGTTGCGCCTGCCGCCGGCGGGGATTTTTGCGCACCCCCGGGGGGGCATATTACCCACAGCCGCCCACCTACCGGCGGCCCGCCCCTGAGCAAAGCCCCGAAACACAGCGAATGTCGCTGCTGGTATCGAAATTGCGGGTGAGTTGAACACGCGTTGGAGAATGGGGCCGACGCGCTGCGCGCCGGATCGCGCGTGCCTGGTCCGGTCGCGCAAGCCCGTTTCATACCGATAAGCCGCTGGAGTGCACCATGAATGCAGTCGTCACCAACACGTTGAACCCGCTGGGACAGCTCGGCGAACAGGGTCAGTCAGTCTGGCTGGATTACATTCGCGAGAGCCTGATCTCCAGCGGTGCCCTGGACCGGCTGATTGAAGAGGACGGCCTGCAGGGGCTGACCTCGAACCCGAGCATTTTCCAACAGGCCATCGCCGGCAGCGGCGATTATCAGGACGCTTTGAACACCCTGCGAGATCGTCAGGACCTGTCCGCGGCTGCGCTTGTCGAACAGCTGACCATCGCCGACATACGTCGCGCCGCAGATCATTTCGCCCCCATCTACCGTGCCACGCGCAAGCGTGACGGCTACGTCAGCCTCGAGGTCTCACCCGCGCTTGCCCACGACACCGCAGGCACCATTGCCGAGGCGCGACGGCTGTGGCGCGAGATCAATCGCGCCAATCTGATGATCAAAGTGCCGGCGACCCGCGAAGGCCTGCTGGCTATCGAAACCCTGCTCGCCGAAGCCATCAACGTCAATGTCACTCTGCTGTTCTCCGTGGATGCCTATGTGCAGGTGGCCGAAGCCTATCTGCGTGCGCTGGAGACGCGCGCCCGGGCAGGCGCGCAACTTGCCGGTGTCGCGAGCGTGGCGAGCTTTTTCGTCAGCCGTATCGACACCGTCGTTGACCAGCGCATCAGCGAGCGCCTTGGCAATCTCCCGAGCGGGAGGTCGCCACAGACACTCGCGTCACTGCAGGGCAAAGCCGCTATCGCCAGTGCCAGAATCGCCTACCGGCGTTATCGTGAGATCTATTGCGCAAGACGCTGGCAGCGCCTGGCACGCGCAGGCGCGCAGACGCAACGCCTGCTGTGGGCCAGCACCAGCACCAGGAATCCCGCCTATCGCGATATCCGCTATGTGGAAGAACTGGTCGGGCGCGACACCGTGAACACCATGCCGCCTGCGACCCTGGATGCGTTTCGCGCTCACGGAACGGTGCGCCCGTCCCTTACCGAAGCCGTCGACGAGGGGGAACGGATCATAGCGACCCTGGCACGTTATGGTATCGACCTCGACGCCGTCAGCGAAGAGCTCCTCAATGCGGGTGTTGCCGCCTTCGCCAGTGCCTACCAGCAGTTGCTGCAGACCATTTCCCGGGTGCGCTCTGAACCGCCCCGCCAGCGCCGGCTGGCCCGACTCAGCCTGCCGCAGCCGCTGCAGCAGACGACGGAGGAACTCATCGATGACTTCGACCGCAGTGACAAGCTGCGTCGCCTGTGGGCACGCGACGCGACCCTGTGGACCGGCGCGGACGAGAACCGCTGGCTCGACTGGCTGGACGTCGCGCACACACAGCTGGATCATCTGGGCGATCTCAAGCGCCTCATGCGCCTCGCCGAGGGACGCTACTTTCAGCACGCCGTGGTGCTGGGCATGGGCGGATCGAGCCTCGCCCCCGAGCTGTTTGCGCGCGCTTTTGGACCACAGCCGAATCACCCCGAGCTGCTGGTGCTGGACTCCACCGACCCGGAGCAGATCGAGGCGCTGGAGGCGCAGCTCGATCTGTCGCGTACCGCGTTCCTCGTGGCCAGCAAATCCGGCACTACACTGGAGACGAACCTGTTACTCCAATACTTCCTTGCGCGTGTGAAAGACTGCGTCGGAGCACACCGGGCGGCCGAGCATTTCGGTGTCATCACCGACCCCGGTTCGCCACTCGAGGCGCGTGCGCTGCAACAGGGCTTCCGCAAGATATTTCACGGCAAACCGGGCATCGGCGGCCGCTACTCGGCGCTGTCCAATTTCGGCATGGTCCCGGCCGCCGTGGCCGGTATCGACGTGCAGCGCATCCTGAAAGATGCTGAAACCATGGCCGAGGCCTGTGCGGCGTGCGTGCCTGCCCGGAACAACCCGGGACTGCAGCTTGGCGCGGTGCTGGGCGCAGCGCAGCGCCTGGGACGCGACAAGATCACCCTGATCTGCTCGGCCCCGGTGGCGGCATTCGGCGCCTGGCTGGAGCAACTGCTTGCCGAATCCACCGGCAAACACGGCAAGGCACTGATTCCGATCAACGGCGAACAGGTCGGCGCGCCGCAGGACTACCGCGAGGACCGGCTGTTTCTCTATCTGCGCCTGGCGAGCCACCCGGACCGGCAACAGGCACAGGCTGTCGGTCGACTGCGGGCGGCGGGACAACCCGTGGTGCAGATTGACATCGACGATCTGCACCAGCTGGGCGGCGAACTGTTTCGCTGCGAGCTTGCCACCGCGATTGCCGCTTCAGTGATGCGGATCAACCCCTTCGACCAACCGGACGTGGAGTCGAGCAAGACGGCTGCCCGCGATCTGAGCGCCGCTTATGAACGCAGCGGACGACTTCCCGCTTCCCAACCCCTGCTGCAACACGGAACACTGAGCTTTTTCGCCGCCGATGATTACGCTGCCCGGCTGCGCCAGCGCGGGTACGCGAAAACCGCCGTCAGTCTGATCGGGGCGCACCTCGACCAGCTCCGGCCCTGGAACTATTTTGCCCTGCTCGCCTATGTGAACGAGCGCGACCGCGAACTGGGTCGGGCGCTGCAACGCCTGCGGCATGCCGTACGCGACCGGTATCGGGTCGCCACCTGCTTCGGCTACGGTCCGCGCTACCTGCATTCCACCGGACAGGCCTACAAGGGCGGCGCCAATACCGGCGTGTTTCTGCTACTCACCAGGGACTCAGGCCACGACCTCGCCATCCCCGGACAACGCGCCGGCTTTGCCAGCGTCGAAGCCACCCAGGCGCAAGGCGATTTAAAAGTACTGGTGGAACGCCGCCGGCGGGTGCTGCGGGTGCATCTGGGCGGCGACGCTCTGACCGACCTGCTGGAGTTGCGCAACCTGATTGATGCGGCGAGCCGTCATCCAGGCGTGCACGGTGTGGCCGGTATCGGCTGATGCCGAATCCCGACAGGGTTTTGGACCGTGCCGAGACCTGTCACAGTAGTCGAGGACCGGGCCAAGCTGGCGGTATACAAACACCTCGGCAGGACCGCGCCGCGCCACCGGGGCTTTGTCGGCACGCTGGGTGCGCAGCTGCACGGCCACAGCGGAAACCGCCCCGGGCAAGCAGCAGGCACATTCCCGGCGCACCCGGGTAAGAGCCATCGCTCCCCGACCGAACGTCGAGACACGGACTGAAAGAAGATGCGTTTCCGGAACCCGCGGGGCGAGCGGCCAACCATGGAGTTCAGCGTATGATCGTGCAACGTTTTCTGCCCCGTGAGCTGCCGCCGGCACTGGCACCCCTGATGGAACTGGCGCTGGACCTGCGCTGGAACTGGAATCACGCCGCGATTGCTTTGTGGAGGCAGATCGATCCACCCCTCTGGGAAGCGTCCGGCAATCCGGTGCTGATCCTCGAGATGGTGTCCCATGCGCGTCTGCAAACCCTGGCCGACGATTCCGGCTTCACCGCACAAGTGCGCGAGCTGGCGGACCTGCGCCAGAGCTACCTGGAGCGACCCACCTGGATGGCACAAGCGCATGCCGGGGAGAGGCTCGACGGTGTGGCCTACTTCAGCATGGAGTTCGGGCTGTCCGAGTCCCTGCCCATCTACTCGGGCGGACTCGGCATCCTGGCGGGCGATCATCTCAAGGCGGCCAGCGACCTGGGTGTGCCGGTCATCGGCGTTGGCCTCCTCTACCAGCAGGGCTATTTCCGTCAGGGACTGGATGCCGAAGGCGAACAGATCGCCTATTACCCCTTCAACGACCCCCTGTGGCTGCCGGTGCTTCCGGTGCGCGACGCCGCCGGCGAATGGCTGCGCGTGCGTCTCGATTTGCCCGGTCGGCAACTGACGCTGCGCACCTGGCAGGCGCAGGTAGGACGCGTCACGCTGTACCTGCTGGATAGCAACGACCCCTTGAACGCCCCGCGTGATCGCGGCATCACCGCGGAACTGTACGGCGGCGGAGCGGAGCAGCGCATCCAGCAGGAGCTGGCACTGGGCATCGGCGGCTGGCGGCTGCTGCAAAGCCTGGGGCTGGAGTGCGAGGTGTGCCATCTCAACGAAGGCCACGCCGCCTTTGCAGTCCTGGAGCGCGCCCGCAGCTGCATGGCGGACAGCGGCGTGGACTTCGCCGCCGCCCTGCGCTGTACCCGGGCCGGTAATCTGTTCACCACGCATACGCCGGTAGCCGCGGGCTTCGACCGTTTCGAGCCCCGCATGCTGATCCAGTATCTGGGCGACTACGCGCACTCCCTGGGGCTGGACGACCAGGCCCTGCTGGCCCTGGGGCGACGCAATCCGGACGATGCCGGCGAGCCGTTCAATATGGCCTATCTGGCCCTGCGCGGCAGCGCTGCGAGCAACGCTGTCAGCCGGCTGCACGGTGAGGTCAGCCGCGCCATCTTCGCGCCCCTGTTCCCGCGCCTGCCGCGCGCGGAGATTCCGGTCGGTCATGTCACCAACGGTGTGCATGTGCCCAGCTGGGACGCGGGGCCGGCGGACAGTCTGTGGACGCGTGCCTGCGGGGAACACCGCTGGCTCGGCGACCTGGCAAACCTGGAAGACGACTTTCGGCGACTGCCGGACACCGAGCTGTGGGCGTTGCGCAACGCCGCGCGCGGGCGACTGATAAACGAGGTGCGCGCACGGCTCGCCAACCAGCTCGCGGCGCGGGGTGTCGATTCGAGCACGCGCGACAGCCTGGCCGAGGTGCTCGATCCCGGAACCCTGACACTGTGCTTCGCCCGGCGCTTCGCTGCCTACAAGCGCCCCAACCTGCTGCTGACCGAGCCCGACCGCCTGGAACGGCTGCTCACCGACCCGCAACGGCCCCTGCAACTGGTTATCGCCGGCAAGGCCCATCCGCGCGACGAGGTCGGCCGGCGCATGCTGCGCGCCTGGGCTGAGTTCCTGCGCCGGCCGGCGGTGCGGCCGCGGGTGGTGTTTCTGGAGGACTATGACATGAGCGTGGCGGCGACCCTGGTCCAGGGAGCGGATCTGTGGATCAACACCCCGCGCCGACCCTGGGAGGCGAGCGGCACCAGCGGCATGAAGGTGCTGGTGAACGGCGGCCTCAACCTGTCCGAGCTCGACGGCTGGTGGGCGGAGGCTTATGCGCCGGAGCTGGGCTGGTCGCTCGGTGACGGGCGCGAGCATGACGACGATCCCGCCTGGGACCGCGTCGAGGCCGAGCAGCTGTATGGCCTGCTGGAGCGGGAGGTGGTGCCGGCCTTCTACCAGCGCGATGAGCGCGGCATCCCGCCGGCGTGGGTCAGCCGCATGCGCGAGAGCATGGCGCAGCTCACCGGGCGTTTTTCCACCAACCGCATGGGACGCGAATATACCGAGAGCTACTATCTGGCTGCCGCGTCGGCGTATCGGGCTCGCCGTGCGAACGGTGCACGCCTCGGCGCCACGCTGGAAGCCTGGGCGCAGGAGACGGCGCGCCACTGGCCTGCCGTGACTATCGAAGCTGTCGAGCGAGTCAGTGAAGGCGGCCGCCTGGTAACGGCGCGCGTCAACTGCAACGGGCTGAATCCAGACGGGCTGAAGGTGGAACTCTATGCCGATGCGCTTTCGCCCGACGGCGCCGCCGAGCGGATCACCATGACAGCGGTCGAAAATCGGGGAGACAACTCCGCAAGCTGCGTGTATCGGGCAGAGGTGGCAACGCAGCGCCCGCTCGACGACTACACGGTGCGCATTCAACCCGAGCATCCGGCCGCCCGCCTGCCGCTGGAGCTGAATCTGGTGACCTGGGAACGCTGAACCGGTGCTGCCTGTGACGAGCAAAACGCCACTCCTCTGAGCGTCTATACTCGACAGGGCGAACGCGCAAAGCGTAGACCGTAACCGCAGGCGTTGCCGCAACGGTGTCGCGGCGCAACTCACACGGGAGGGACTGATGACAAAGCATAAGCATGTGCGGACGGTAGCTGCATACACTCTGCTACTGACGGCGCTCGGGTGGTGCACGGCGGCACCGGCGGCGCAGACCCCACCGGCACCGGAGCAGGTCAAGGCTGCCATCGGTCATCTGGGCCCGGTTCCAGTGCCAGAGGACAATCCACTCAGCGCCAGCAAGGTAGCGCTGGGCAAAAAGCTGTTCAGCGACAACCGCCTGTCCGGAGACAGCAGCGTGTCCTGTGAGACCTGCCATCTGCCCGGCCATGGCTTCGCCGTCCCTCAGGCGGTCGGGCCGGCGTATCCCAGCCAGCACGAACGCCGCAACTCGCCGTCGCTGATCAATGTGGCGTACAACCGGCCGCTGATCTGGGACGGACGTGCACCCGACCTCGACAAGCAGGCGCTCGGTCCGGTCAAGAATATTCTGCACATGAACAACAACGTGGATCTGCTGGTCGAGCAGCTCAAGGCGAGCGATGATTACCGTGCCGCGTTTCGCAAGGCATACGGCGACACCGAGATCAGCGCACAACGCGTCGCCGCGGCGCTGGCCAGTTTCGAGCGAACCCTGGTGTTCGACGACAGCCCGCTGGACCGGTACATGGATGGCGACCTGGCCGCGCTCGATGCGGCGCAGACGCGGGGACTGGCGCTGTTCTTCGGTAAGGCGAACTGCATTCAGTGTCACCTCGGCCCCAACCTCACCGACAATCAGTTTCACAACCTCGGCGTCCCCGACCAGGACATTGTGGGCGACGCGCAAATCCTGGCAGCGATACGTTTCGATGCGCAGCGCATGGGGTTGCAGGAGTGGGCAAAGCTTGATCACGACCCGGGCCGGGAGCTGGTGAGCAAGGACCCGGCGGACCGCGGCAAGTTCCGTACCATGGGGTTGCGCAATATCGAGAGCTCGCCCCCGTACATGCACAATGGTGCGCTGGCCACCCTGGATGATGTCGTGGCCTTCTATAACCGCGGCGGTGGCGATGATCCGAACCGGAGTCCGCTGCTCAAACCCCTGGGACTCACCGCTGCCGAGAGCGCCGACCTGGTACGTTTCCTGGGCGCGCTGACCGGCGAACAGCGGGATATGCAGCTCGACTGAATATCAACGGGTCGGCGCCTGGTCGGCCGCCGCCGGAGATGAGTTGCCCGGTTCGTTTTCGATGACCTGTTCCACCTGCCGGGCATCCAGCGCGCGCTTCTCCGCAATGCCGGAGTGCTCAGCCTCCTCGAAGGCGACCAGGTAGATGACACCGGCAAGCACTGCGATCGCCAGCAGTACCAAGGGTACGACATTCATGGCCGTCCTGGGTTTGTCGGAACTCATAGTGAACGCCCCTCCAATGGCCTGATCCGGTCGCGATTGACAGCAGTCTGGCAGAGATTCTGTCTGCGTTGGCGCAACAGACGCGCCGAGGTGAGGGTGTGGATAGCGGCTGCCCGCACGCCGGGATCAGGCACTGTATTGCTCTGAAACGACCCTGCGGACCCGCCGGACGGCGCGCCCGCCGGCGCCGTCCGCCCGGACCGGCCCATTGTCACGCGGCCTTCCGCCCTGCAAGCAGCCGCCTGAGATTGGCTTCGACAAAGTTCCAGTTGACGATGTTCCAGAAGCCGGTCAGGTACTCGGCACGGGCATTGCGATAGTCGATGTAGTAGGCGTGCTCCCAGACGTCACAGGTCAAAAGCGGCACCCGGCCTTCGGTCAGCGGAGTATCCGCGTTGCCGGTGCTGAGAATTTCCAGGGCTCCGTCAGCACCGCCCACCAGCCAGGTCCAGCCGGAGCCGAAGGTGTCGAGCGCCACCCGGCTGAACTGGCGGCGCAGTCCTTCCACCGAACCGAAGCGTGCATTCACCGCCTCCGCCAGGACCGCCCCCGGTATGGATGCCCCGGGAGTCAGGCACTGCCAGTAAAAAGCGTGATTCCATGCCTGCGCCGCATTGTTGAATGTCGGGTTGGATTCGCCCGGGGCAGGTCGGGTGGCGCGCACAATAGCTTCCAGCTCCGCGTGCTCCAGATCTGTACCCTTGACCAGTTCATTGAGCTTGGCGATGTATGCGCGATGGTGTCTGCCGTAGTGATAATCCATGGTTTCGCGCGATATATACGGCTCCAGCGCGTCCACAGGATAGGGGAGTTCGGGTAATTCGTGCATGATGCTTGGTCTCCTTTGTCTCGTCGGAACTGCTTGGGGCTTGCGCCCCGCTTGTCCCCGATGCAGCAACAGTGCCAATTGGCGCAACCCTGTTACCACGCGCAAAAACGCCAGCGCGACGGCCGCAAATGTGTCTCTGTACAGCGATAATTCCCTGACTGGGCAAAATAATGCGCAGTCAGCGAGGGTGGAGCGGGCCGCTATGCGTGTGCCGGGCCTTGCGAGCAGCGCATTCATTTCGGCACCTTGATGTTGTACTTCTCGATCCGGTAACGCACCTTTTCGCGCGTGGTCTTCAGCATACGCGATGTCACCGCGACGTTATTGCCATGCCTGCTCAACATGGTTTCAATGATACGGCCAACCATGTCATCCAGTCCCATGGAGCCATCCAGCGGCAGGCACAAGCGATCGTCCTGCACGCTGGGACCCGGCAGCTCGTCTGCGGGAACAGCCGAGCCCAGCTGTAACCACTCGAGCGGGAAGCGCTGGTCAGTTGCAAACAGCACGCAACGCTCGATCACGTTACGCAGTTCCCGCACGTTGCCGGGCCAGCTGTAACCTTGCAGCCGCTGCCAGACGGCATCCGGAATCTCGCTGACCTTTTTGCCCGCGATCGCGTTGTATTCGGCGACGAACAGGGGCACCAGGTCATGGATATCGGCAGCCCTGTCGCGCAACGGCGGCAGTTCGAGCTTGAACACACTCAGCCGGTGATACAGGTCGGCGCGGAATTCGCCGTTGCGCACCTGTGCATCGAGATTCTGGTTGGTCGCAGCGAGCACCTGCACATCGACCTGAATTTCACGCTCTCCGCCGAGCCGGCGCAGACTGCGGTCTTCGATCACCTTGAGCAGCTTGGCCTGCAGATCGATCGGCATTTCACCGATTTCGTCGAGGAAAATAGTACCACCCTGGGCCTGCTCGAGCAGACCCCGGCGGCGTCCTCGGGCACCGGTAAACGCACCCGCCTCGTGACCGAACAGTTCCGACTCGAGCAGCTCGCGTGGCAACGCCGCACAGTTGACCTCGACCAGCGGTCCTTCGGCACGCGGACCGGCATGATGGACGATGCGCGCCGCCAGGCCTTTGCCGGTTCCGGTTTCGCCGGTAATGATCAGGGCACTGAACGGAACCTGGGTGAGCTTCACCAGCAGCTCGCGCACGGCGCCGGCCGGGCGGCTGTGGCCGGCAAACGACTCGGGCGTAAAGCGTCGCGCGCGATTTGCGCTCTCATCTTTCAGGCGCCGCTGGGCGCGCGCGCCGCGCGCCGCACCGTTGATGACCAGATCCAGATGATCCTGCTCACAGGGTTTGGTGAGGAAATCAAACGCCCCGAGGCGCATGGCGCGCACCGAGTCCGGCACCTCGCCATAGCCGGTAAGCAATACCCACTCGCCGCGCCCGCCCCTGCGCCGCACTTCATCCAGCAGATCGAGGCCGTTGCCATCGGGTAAATTGATGTCCGACAGCACCACCAGTGGCTCCAGGTCGCGCTCGAACAACTGACTGCGGGCTTCGGCGAACGTCCTGGACCATACCACCTCCCATGACGCGCGGCGGTAGTGGCGCACCAGCTCGGAACCGAGCAGCTGCTCGTCCTCGATGATCAACAGCGTTTCAGACATGCTCCTCCTTCCTGCACGGCAGGTCGAGTGTGACACAAGCCCCATGCGGTTCCAGGTTCGAAATCTTCATGCTGCCCCCGATTGAGCGCGCAAAGCGCTCGATCATGGACAGGCCCAGCCCGGTTCCGCCGACACGGTGGCTGACGAATGCCCGGATACCGGATTGCAGCAGCTCCTGCGGGAACCCGGGGCCGTCGTCGGAGACGCTCACGCGCAGTCTGCCCTCGCCTGCCAGCGCCTCGATCACAATCCGTCCTCCCCCCTCACCCAGCGACTGCTGCGCATTCAGCAGCAGGTTCAGCAGTGCCTGGCGGAACAAGGCGTCCGGCAGCTGGCACACAATAGCCTCATCGATGCACTGCTCGATCTCTATCTGCGCCGGTATCTGGTAACGCGTCAGCACCACCAGGTCCGCAACCGCCCGCGCTACCGCGACCCGGCGCGCCGGTTCCGGCGTATGCCGCGACTGCTCGAGCAGCGAATTCAGCACTGCAATGATTCGATCGACCTCGGCTGCGACGATCTTGATGCGTTCCGCATAGTCAGGCGACCCCATCTTCTGGCTCAGTTCCTGACCCAGATTCTTGAATGCGAGTTTGACACCGGCCAGGGGGTTGCGCAGTTCGTGGGCGATGCGCGCCATCATTTCGCCCACCGCGGCAAGCCGCTCCGCGTTGGCCAGATTACGCTGCTGCTCGAGCAGCGCGCGGGTGGCGCTTTGCACCTGACCCTGCAGGTCCTGCTCGCGCCGCCTGTGCTCCTGCTCCAGCTCGGCCAGGCGTACCACCATGGCATTATAGTTCTCGGTAAGCGGTCGCAGCAGCGGATCGACGGCCGCGACGGGCGCCGGCGAGACATCGCGGCGCCCCAGCAGCGTCATCAGAAAGCTCAGCTGTTTGAGGGGCGCGAGGATGCGCCGTCTCAGCAGATAGACCAGCAGAATCGCGCTGGCCGGAAACACCAGCAGCGTGATAACCCCCAGCTCGAGTTCGGAGGCCGTGGCGCGGGTGATCTCTTCGATCAGCGCCTTGTGTACATGGGTCTCCTGAGCCAGCACTGTGCGCAGCTCTGACAGGGCGAGAACCATGACCTCATCGGCCGGTACGGCTGTATCGGCCAGCAGGTCATCGGCGGCGGAAAGCGCATCCGCCGCGGCGCCTGCAAGGGAGCCCTGCATGGCGCGAACGCTGTCGAGCTCGGTGCGTATCTGTTCGCGCTCGGCGCCGGTCAGAACACCCTCGCCGCCGAGACTCTCGAGAAGTTCCCGCTGTAATTCGAGATTGATGTTCTGCAACCGGATCATGCCGCTCAAGTGCCGGTTGACAGGCGCGAGCTGCTCGTGGGCCTTCCAGGACCAGACAACCTGAATGGCCAGCGAAAGGATCAGCAAGGCCCCCAGCAGCGCGGCCGGCAACCACAATGACATGTAGTACCGATAACGGGAATCGCCAGGCTGCTCAAACACTCGCCACTCTCCCCCAAGAGATCTCAAGCTGTTGGCCGGTCGGGATCGACACGCGATCGCGGGCAACTACTCCGACCCTGTCCCTGGCTCCAGGCGTCGAACGGCGTTACGGGTGCGCTGGGAAATTTTACCGCCGAACACCAGGTACTGATAGCCGTTGTAAACGAGCATGACCGGAATCAGCATCCCGATGCCCACCAGCATGAACACCAGGGTGGCACTGGAGGACGCCGCTTCGGCGACGGTGAACGCCGATGGCACCAAATAAGGATACAGACTCTCCGCCAGGCCGACAAACGATGTCACGAATATCGCCAGCGTCCAGACGAAGGGCGATACTTCGCAGCCACGCTCCAGCGCCCGCATGAGCATCACATAAGCGCCCAGCGCGGCGGCGGGCAAAGGCGCGAGGAACAGCAGTTCCGGAATGCTGAACCAGCGATTTGCGATGTATGCATGAGACAATGGCGTGGCAATGCTCACGAACACCGCGGCCGCCAACATGACCCAGGCCGCAACCCTGCTGCGCCTGCGACTGGCGAGCTGCAATTCGCCCTCCGTCTTGATAATCAGATAAGTGCCCCCCAGCAGTGCGTAACCCGCCGCGACCCCCACAGCCACGACGATGGCGAAGGGGTTCAGCCAGGACCACAGGCTGCCGGTGAACTGACTGCCTGCGACCGGCAGTCCGCCGATCACACCACCCAGCGCACAGCCCTGCGCCAGTGCCACGGTCAGACTGCCGGCACCGAATACCAGGGTCCAGATGCGCTTGTCACGTGCATGGACGCGGAACTCGAAAGCTATGCCGCGCAGAATCAGGCCGAACAGCATGGCGCTGATCGGGACGTACAGGGCTTGCAGCGTCACCGCGTATACCACCGGAAAGGCGCCGAACAGGGCCCCGCCGAACAGCACCAGCCAGGTCTCATTGGCGTCCCAGACACCGCTCATCCCGGCCATCATATCGGTACGCCGCTCTTCATCGCGTTCGAACAGGCACAGAACGCCGACCCCCAGATCGAAACCGTCGGTAATCACGTAGAGCATCAGGATGACGCCGAGAAGCAGGTACCAGATGTCGGCCAGGAAGCTGTGTATGTCTGTCTGCATGCCGGCTCCCTATGACAGCCCGCCACTCGCGCATACGCGTGTCATGGCCGGGCGAAGTCGGGCCCGGCGTCGAGTATCCGCCGGGCAAAGATGAGGAATACTGCGCCGAGAACGAAATAGACCAGCGCATACAGGACCAGTGTCGTTGCAACGCCGGCGCCGGGCAGAGATGAGGCCGCACTGCCGGTCCGCAGCAGACCGTAAATCACCCACGGCTGCCGACCGACTTCGCGCACCATCCAGCCGCCTTCGACTGCGACATACCCGAGCGGGACAGACGCCATCCAGGCGATCAGCAGGCGGCCACTCCCGGCCACCTTCTCCACCGTTAATCTGCCTTTGCGCCACACCCACAGGGTCCAGGCGGCCAGCACCAGGAACCACAAACCAATGACCACCATCACCCGGAAGGCGTAGAACAGCAGCGGCAACGCGGGTGGCTGGTCGTCTCTGGAAAAGCTGCGCAGGCCTGTGACCTTGCCCTGCAAGGTGTGGGTCGCCAGCAGGCTCAAGCCGTCTGGAATCGCAATCGACCAGTCGTTGGCCTGGGCATTGCTGTCCGGCCAGCCCAGCACGGTCCAGGCGGCGCCCTTGCCTGGCGGGTTGGTTTCCCAGTGACCTTCCAGGGCCGCGGCTTTTGCCGGCTGGTGGACCAGGACCGACCGTGCGCTGCCGTCGCCGAGCCAGACCTGCAATGGTGCGGCGACCGCCAGCGTGATGGTTGCCAGCTTGAGCGACTGCAGAAACAAGGCGCTGTGGCGGTCGCGCCTGAGGTACCACGCACTGATACCGCCAATGACGACCGCACTGGTAAGCAGGCAGGCTATCCACATGTGCGCCACGCTCCAGAGGGCGGCGGGATTGAAGATGATCTGCAGCAGATCGTCGACCACAAAGCGCCCCGCCTCCATGTGGCCCCCGGTGGGCGCCTGCATCCAGGAATTCGCCACCAGAATCCAGAACGCTGACAGCGACGCACCCAGCGCCACCATACAGGTGGCGAAAAAGTGCATCGACCTTGACACCCGGTTCCAGCCCAGGGCCATGATGCCGACGAATCCCGCCTCGAGCATAAAGGCTATGGCACCTTCGAAGCCGAGCACGTTGCCGAAAAAATCACCGCTGGCCGCAGAAAAGCGGCCCCAGTTGGTCCCGAACTCGAATTCCAGCGGCAAGCCACTGACCACCCCGACCGCGAAGTTGAGCAGCAGCAGCTTCGACCAGAAGCGTGCGTGATAGTAGTAGGCCTCATCCGCGCTTTTCAGCCACAGCGCCTCGACCGCGACCAGAAACCATGACAGGCCGATGGTCAGGACCGGCCAGAGCATGTGAAACATGGCCGTAAGCGCAAACTGAAGCCGCGCAAGCAGCACCGCATCGTTCAGATAGTCCATACGGCGGGCACCTTTATCCTCCCGACTCGGTCGCGTTGCGGCTGATCGCGTCCCAGTAGCGGTCTTCGGCCCGCTGCCGCTGCAGGTCGATCTGGGATTGGATGTCTTGCAGCAGCATTTTGATATCACTGCCCTGCGGCTCCACCTTCTCGATCAGGCCGTCCGCCTCCGCGGCAAGCGGCCCGCCGGCCGGAGTGTCACTCAGATCTTTTTCCGCCCGCCCCAGGTAGTCGAGTACTTGCTGGCGCTGATCGGGACGGAACTGCGGCCCTGCCGCCAGGGCATAAGCACTGACTGCCGCGTTGTAGGCGGACAGCAATCCGTGCGCCGGGACCTGCGTGTACCAGTGGAACACGGCAAGCGAGCTTTGCACGGCTTGCAGCGCAGCGCTCCAGTCCGGTGTCGGCATATCGGCAGCCGCCAACGCGGCGGCCAGACCCTGTCTGACCTTGTGGAGCGGGAAAATAGCCAGACTGTATTGCAGTGAGGATGTGACGACATCGAGCTGCGTCGAGGCCGCTGCGCGATCCCCGCGGGCGGTCGCGGCTCT
Organism: uncultured Gammaproteobacteria bacterium; assembly: GCA_963695455.1. Lineage (GTDB taxonomy): Bacteria > Pseudomonadota > Gammaproteobacteria > DSM-19610 > DSM-19610 > Thiogranum. The sequence continues at coordinate 179,357 of CAVOGN010000002.1, forward strand.
GGCATTGCGAATACCCGCCTTTGCGCTGGCCTTGAGCGCCTCCGGTGCATACACCAGAACCTGGTCGATCTCAGCCTCGACCGGCACCCACAGATCCCCGTCCAGGCTCTTGCTCCTGTCCTTGAGGTCATTGCGGATCACCCGCAGCTGGGCCTCCAGCGCCATAAGCTCGGGCGGGAGCTGCAGTCGATGAACAGTATCCCGGGCCTCGCGCAGCGCTACGCGCAGATTGGTGGCCTCCTTGTTGAGCGCGGCCTGCCGCGCCTCCTGAAGGTCTGCATAAACTGACCGCCCCAGCTGCAGGAGCAAGGGGTCATAGCGCAGCGGGACGCCCTGGTCGCCGACCGCAGGCCATGCGGGACGCTCCCAGTCGAACGCCGGTTGCCACTCGCCGCTCATGCCCGCGGAGCCTGTCGAAGCCTGTGCTGACGCCACTGCAACAAGTCCTGCCAGGAGCGGCATCAGGAGTCTGTTTTTTACCCGGGATGTCATATCGTCCGATCCTCCATTCATGTGGCTTCGCATAAGCCGGGGCTTGGCCGCAAGCCTGCCAGACGCACTGCACCTGTTGCACCGAACCGGACATCGGCCACGGCCCGGTCAAATCCCTGCAAGCGACACCCGGCGTACCGGCGGGCGCCCGGATCAGTGGGGTTACAGTGAGCGGATCATGTCGTGCAGCTGCTTCTGCATTCCCGCGTACGTGGCTTCTTTACCAGCGGCCGGATCGCCGCTCAGCTTCTCGACAGCCTGCTGCAGCTCGGCAATCCCCTGCTGATAAGCCGCGTCCGATTGCTGTTGCTGCGCTGTCTCGGCGGCCTGATCGAGATATCGCCCGGCGAGCCGCAATTCTTCCGCAGCCCGGTCCGTCTCGTGCCCGGTAAACAGATCAATCCTGGCGTTCGCCAGGTGCAGCTTGGCTTCAATCAGCTGGGACTTCAGAGGCCCCTCGGCACGGTATCTGGCCCAACCGTCGGCGAGATACTCGACGCTGCGATCCGCCAGCGCCTCCGTGTGCTCCCACAGATGGAGGAGTCCTGAAGCGATATCCGTTCCACCTTCCAGGTCGCTTTGCAGTTGCCTGGCCTGCGCCAGGAGGTCGGCGGCGGCGTCCCGGGTCGCCTTGTCACCGGACCGGCTGGCCGTTGTCAGATCGCCAATCGCCTCCAGCAGCGCGGAGTTGGCCGCGACCCTGTCACCCGCCTGCATATCAAGCAGCGTCTGCCGCAACAGCGTTTTCGCTCTGAACAGCGGCTGCTGCAGCGCCACCGACAGATACACAACGCTGTCTTCGGCAGCCTTCAGTGCCTTGTCTGCTGCGGCCGGTTTTTCCTGCGTCAGGTCCGCCTTGGCTTGCGCGACCAGCTGGCGTGTGGTGCCCAGTGGCAGGTCCACCTCGGTGTACTGCAGAGCTCCCGAGGTTGCGTCCAGCGCCTGTTTCGCCTTCTCTTTGTCACCCGACTTGAGCTGGTCCTTGGCCTCGTCGAGATGCTGCTTCGCCATATCGGTCGGCATGATGTCGATGAGCTCGTCCAGCGACGCGTAGATGGGAATCAGGTCCGGAAGCACTTCCTGGGTGTTTTCGTACTCCAGATGCTTCTTCGCTATCCAGATCCGGTCCTTGATCTGACTGGTCGGCAGTGCCGCCTGGATAATATCCAGCAGCTTCTCCGCCTGGCCGAGCTCTGTGGTGGCACGTTGCAGCTCTTTGCCGCGGATATCCGCACGGGCCTGTGCGATATGGCGCAAAACCTTGACACCCGCTGATGAGATCACCGCCTCCTCCTGCGGACTGATGGTCTTGACCGGCGTGACCGTCACTTTCTCCTGGAGGCTTTCAGCAGAAACCGGGCGTGCAAGCATGGCTGGCCCCGCGGCGCACAGCGTAACCGTGAGGACGAGCGGTTTGATTCTGGCTGCGAACATAGGGAAGACTCCTCGAATCGAATGGGTTGCAGTAGTACCCAACCACAGGGCATATGCCGTGCCAGACGGAAAATCATTGTCAATTCAGCCAGCTGGGCGACGCCAGGCAAAAGAGGCGGGGGAAATATTGCAGTGCCTGGGGGAAAGTACGCAGCGCAGTCCTATGCGCCGCTGCCGGCCTCAGACAATCCGTACCAGGTACAACAGCAGGTAGATACCAAATGCGACCAGTGCCACCGTCAGCAGCAGGGCAAGCATGATTCCGCGGCACTCAATATTTTCCGGTGATTCGAGTTGTGCCCGCACGCGAAAGTACCGGATTGCCCCTGCCACAATAACCACTACGCCCAGCGATACCAGCGCCACGCTGACAAACTGCGTGCCCTCGCTTGGCGCGACATCATGGACTGTTTCGGTCAGGACCCCGTGCAGGCTGGCGAGAAAGATTTCGAATTTTTCCACGATGAATCCGAGCACCATGACGGTAATACCCGTGCGCACCCAGGCAAGGTAGGTACGTTCATTTGCAGCATGGTCACGGTAGCGCTCTATCACGTGTCTCGGGTCCCGCATGTGCTTTCCGGTTGCACCGCTGGCCGGGTGCCAGACGGCAGCGCCCCTGGTGCAGGCATCAATCAGTGCAGCAAACAGCATACCAGCTGTCACCACAGGGTGGCCTGCGCGACTCATACCGGCTGTGTTCCCGGCGGCGTTGCAGCACTCGGGCGACACGTGCAGCGTCGGGTTAGGGCAATAATCCCCGCTTGCGTGCCAAAGTACACGTCAACGCACCTGTTCGCGCGGACAAGCGCTTGGTTTTCGACCGTTTGAATACTGGCATGCTTGCTGCAACCTGTCTATCCAGCACGCATGCAGTAATCGACCATCTGAACAGACTCGCCGCCATGACCAACAGCGACATAACACACTCCCGGCCAGACCCGTCCGCGCGACCGCCTCGCCTGATGACCGCCGCGTGGACACTGCTCGCCCTGCTGCTGATATGGAACCTGGCGGGCTGGCTGTTCCGACCGTCGGAACCGCCGGTGGTGACCCTGCCCTACAGTGTTTTTGTCGACCAGGTCAAACAGGCGAACGTTTCCGTGGTCCGCATCGTTGGCAGCAGGATCGGCGGCACCTTTATCCACCCAGTTCGCTGGCCGGCGGCGAAACCAGTGTCCGCAGCTGAGTCCTCTTCCAGCGCAGCGCATAGACCCGCGCAGCAGGCGCCAGCGACCGTCGGCAAAGAACCGTTGCGCAAGCCCCCGACCGGTTGGCCGTTCGCCGATCAGGAAACGCTCAAACCGGCTGATTACGAGGCCTTTGTAACGACTTTTCCCGCAACCGTCGGCGACCCGCAACTGCTGCCATTGCTGGAGACCCACGGGGTGCAGATCAGCGCCGACCAGCAAAGCAAGCCCTGGCTGTTTACCCTGTTCATGAATGTATTGCCCTTCGCCTTACTGATGGGCTACCTCTGGTGGATGGGTCGACGTGCCATGAAACAGCAGGGCAGTATTTTCGGAATTCGCAAGAGCAGTGTGAAACGCTTTGACAGCCACAAGACAACGGTGTCTTTCGAGGATGTCGCAGGCGCCGACGCCGCCAAGTATCAACTGCAGGAAGAGGTGGATTTCCTGCGCCATCCGGAAAAGTACCACGCCCTGGGCGCCAGGATTCCGCGCGGTGTACTGCTGGTCGGACCGCCGGGAACAGGCAAGACGCTGCTCGCGCGGGCGGTTGCCGGCGAGGCGGATGTACCCTTCTTCAACATCAACGGTTCGGAGTTCGTCGAAATGTTCGTCGGCGTCGGTGCCAGCCGGGTGCGCGACGTATTCAAGCAGGCCAAGGAAGCGTCGCCCGCAATACTGTTCATCGACGAACTCGATGCGGTCGGGCGCCGGCGCGGCGCCGGGCTGGGCATGGTCAACGACGAACGTGAGCAGACCCTGAACCAGCTGCTGGTGGAGATGGACGGGTTCGACGTGAGTGAAAAGGTCATTGTTGTGGCCGCGACCAATCGCCCGGACGTACTGGATCCCGCCCTGTTGAGACCGGGTCGGTTCGACCGCCAGATCGTGGTCGATTTACCCGACGCAAAAGGGCGCGAAGGAATCCTGCAAATCCACACGCGCGGCATCCGTCTTTTCGAGGATGTCGACCTCAAGGTGCTGGCGAGTATCACGACCGGAATGAGCGGGGCTCAACTTGCCAGCCTGTGCAATGAGGCCGCCCTGATTGCCGCCGGCAAAGGCCGCGACCGGGTGCGTCAGGAGGACTTCGAAACCGCACTCGACAAGCTCCGACTCGGCGATGTGCGAGCACTGGTGCTGGACGACCATACCCGTCGCGTGATTGCCTGGCACGAAAGCGGCCATGCCCTGGTCGCCTGGCTCACACCCGCTGCCGACACCGTGCACAAAGTGACCATCGTGCCGCACGGTCAGTCGCTGGGGGTCACTGAACAACGCCCCGGCGCCGATCAGTACAACTTCCCCAAGAGCTACCTCCTGGCGCGGCTGGCGGTGCTGCTGGGCGGACGCACTGCCGAGGAACTGGTCATGGGTGATGTCACAACCGGCGCAGAGAATGACCTGATCGAGGCCACGCGCCTGGCACGCCATATGGTGATGTCCTGGGGCATGAGCGATCTGGGCCTGGCCGCCCATCAGGACAGCAGTCAGAACCGTTTCCTGGGATACGAACTCGGAGGCCAGCCCGCCTACAGCGAGCACACCGCCGCGCGCATCGACCGGGAAGTGCGCCGGCTGCTGGCTGAACAACACGAGCGCGTAACCACCTTGCTCGGGCGCGAGCGCGACAAGCTCGACCGGCTCGCCAGCTGTCTGCTCGATCAGGAGGTCATAGAGCACGCGCAGCTGATCGAACTGCTCGGTCCACGGCCGGGACCCGTCGGTGACGAAACGAAGGCCGCACATGACAAGCCCGACAAGACACGCATCGCCGCCTGCCACAACACCGGACTTGCCGCGCAGTCGCGCACACCACGGTCACCTCAGGAGGCGGTATGATGTTCCAGCGCATTCCCGATCGCCCGGTGGTGTTCGTGCTGTTCGGCGCCGCCGGTGACTTGTCGCACCGGTTGATCCTGCCGGCACTCTACGCGCTCTATCACGACAGACAGCTGCCGGACCGGTTCGCACTCATCGGCACGGACCGCGTTTCCCTGTCCAGTGCAAAACTCGCGGCGCAGTACCGCGCGTCCCTCACACAGGAGTCGGTACAGTTGTCGGACGACAGCTGGGACGATTTCTCGGCCGGCCTCGCGTATCTGCAGGGTGACCTGGGCGACCATTCGCTGTTCACGGGCCTGAAGGAAAAGATTCACGCCCTGGAAAAAGACTGGGCCGCGAAGGCCGAACGGGTGTTCTACTTCGCGACGCCACCGCGGTTTTTTGGGCCGATTGCCGACGGTCTGGCCTCCGCCGCGCTGCACCGCGAGCGTGAACACACGCGCATCGTAGTGGAAAAACCGCTCGGCAGCGACCTCGAATCGTTTCTGCAAATCAACGCAGCACTGGGCGCTCACTTTCACGAAAACCAGATCTATCGCATCGACCACTTTCTCGGCAAGGAAACCGTACAGAACATTCTGGCGCTGCGCTTCGCCAACCCGATCCTGGAGCCGGTGTGGAACCGCAACTACGTCGACCATGTCGTGATCACCGTCGCCGAGACACTCGGAGTGGAACATCGTGCCGGTTACTACGAACACGCCGGCGCGCTGCGCGATATGGTGCAGAACCATCTGTTGCAGCTGCTGTGCCTGGTGGCTATGGAACCGCCGGCGGTGTATGAGGCCGACGATATCCGCAACCGCAAGATGGACGTCATGCACGCGCTGCGCGCCATCCCCGAAACCGACCTGGGCCGCTACGTTGCCCGTGGCCAGTACGCCGCCGGCTGGATCGGCGGACAGAAAACCCGCGCCTATCGCGAGGAGCCCGGAGTGCAGCCTGACTCTGCGAGCGAGACTTTTGCGGCGCTCAAGCTATATGTGGACAATTGGCGCTGGCAGGATGTGCCCTTCTATCTGCGCACCGGCAAGCGGATGGCAGCGGCGGTTTCCGAGATATCGATGCGTTTCAGACCGGTGCCTCACCGGGCCTTCCCGAATACGGTGGCCGACAGCGCGCGACCCGTCAGCCTCATTCTGCGGCTGCAGCCTGACGAAGGTATCCGCTGGCGCATCTACGTCAAGGAACCCGGCACGCTGCTGCGTCTGCGCACTGTGAATATGGATTTCAGCTACCGTAAAACCTTCAAGGTTCGCACACCATCGGCATACGAGACTCTGCTCACGGACCTGATGGCGGGCGATGCCAGTCTGTTCATGCGCGGCGATCAGGTCGAAGCCGCCTGGCGTCTGCTGAACCCCGTGCTGGAAACCTGGGCCGCGAGCCCGCCCCTGGATTTCCCCAACTATGCGGCGGGGACCTGGGGGCCGGAAAGTGCCGAAGCGCTGATCGCCGCGGACGGCAATGCCTGGTATACACCCGAGCCTGGAGACCATGAAGATAAATGAAATAACCGCGCCGCTGAGTCCAGGCGGCCCCGACATCGGTACGCAACCCGGTCCCCTTGCGAACCGTTGCAGCTATGTCTGGACACGCGTTGTCGGCTGGTCGGCTCGTCTGCCTCCGATTTGCATTCGCACCTGAACAGACCGCCGCGCCTCGCCATGCTCTGTCGTGGACTTACGACTCAAGCACCTAGACGCTCGACCAGCTCAGGCAGTTTCTCAAACGCAACTTGCCGGCCGCGTTCAATCTCCTGATCCGGGTGTGAGAAATCACTCCATTGCCGATAGCCCGGCACCGGCTCAATTAGAACGTCTGCGTATTCCGCCTTGTACTGGCGCAGATAGAATGATTTTATGCGGATGGACCAGTCGAGCATGCCGATAACTGTGCCTGGCATACTCGCGGGATTCGGGCGGGCACCAACATCGACGGCAACCACTATCTGCTCGGGTTCAGCAATCATCCTGGCTTCTTTGGCAGGTAATTCACACGCCAATCCACCATCGACATATAGTTTGCCTCCGATTTCGACAGGCTCAAATACGCCCGGGACTGCCATGCTGGCAACCAGGCATCTGGTCATATCGCCACTGGAAAATATTTCGAGTTCGCCGCTCGGAAAGTGCACAGCGGTAACGTACATCGGAATGTGCAGATTGTTGAATCCCTGGTTACCGCACAGGTGCGTGACAATATCGAACACGGCTTGCGTATCGGTTAATGCGACGCCTGTTGCTGCCCGGGTGTACAACACCGACTGGCGTGCGGAGGCCGTTAATTTGCCCAGCCAGGTGTGATCTTCGGTTTCAGCGTCACGCAGATATGGCAAGCCCAGGTGTTTAAAGGCTTCGGATGTCAACACGTCCTTGACATTTTTAATCACGGCGTCCGCATCGCAGCATGAGGCATACATGGCACCGAAGAGTGCGCCGATGCTGGTACCTATCATTGCTGCAGGCGTCACTCCATGCTCCTCCAGGGCTTTGAGAACGCCAAGATGGGCCAGACCCCGTCCGCCCCCGCCACCAAGTGCCAACACGAATTGCTTGCGCTGTGTCTGGTTGATCTTGATCGTGCTCATATTGGGTGATTACCGGTCATTTACTTTTTGCTACGCATTCTGCAAACACTGGTTTGACTGCCGACCCGAACCCGGACCGCTTGTGATGGGGTTTCCTGCATAGTATCAAGCCGCGCGGCTGGCGAGTACATAGCTTCGCGGATCACTCAATGATTCGTGTGGCCGGCTTTCGTTGTAATGCTCGCGTCATGTAGCGATCACCCGTCGGGCGTCGTCCGGGCCAGGGGAGCCATCCGGGGCGATGGCAATTCCAGTATAGGCGCACAGGGATAGAATACTAGCCCAGACCGTGACCGGCTGTTCCTGTATCACTGCTGCTTGGCCGGTGGTGCCACAGAAGAGCAATGCCCCACATCACCGCCATCATCGCTGACACACTCAGCAGGTGTTTGATAAACAGGGACGGGTGTTGCAAGGCATTGCCTGTGAGTAACGGAACCACGACCATCAGCAGCAGGTATAGGAGGAACGGGACCACAACAGCATCCCTGCGTGTACCGCGATTACCCAACACCATCTGCAGTGACAACACCGGCAGATAGACAATCATTCCGATCAACCTGTGCAGTTCCGCCGCCCCGATACCAACCGCAGCCAGCTCCCAGCCATCGGAATCCACACTCATCACGACAATGATCCGCAGACTGTTCGCAACCAGGCCGGTTGCCCAGGCGGCAACAATGGCGGCACACAGCAACAGCAGTCGACCTCCGATCCATGGCATCAGACCCTCAGCCACGCGACGGTTCGGCCTGGCGCTCCATGCGTACGCCATGAATGACATCAGCATGAAATTGACACCGGCACAGCCTTTCACCAGACGCACATCAGCCGTTTCGCTCACCCATTCATAACGGTCATCCCGGTGAAACTCATGTCCGGTAAACCATTCCAGGAGTTGGGATAAGGGACGCAGTACCCATTCAAGCTCCGCCGCAGTCGCAGTGCTGTAGTGATGTTTGAGCTGCACCACCACCGCCAGTACGGCCAGCCACCACAACAGGGACTGCCAGGACCCGGCTTCACGCCAAAGTCGCACGGTTGCGCCCCCACATCCGGGTACAGATCAGCAGCGAGACCCCCATGATCGCCAGCCACAGCAGGTCCGGTTCCGGCATCGGCCGCCCTACAGCGTAGTTACTCACACCTTGTGGCAGTGGCAATGGCTGTTTGACGTCCTCCGCATTGGCCGCGGTATTGCGCACGGTTTCGTCCACTGCGACGAAAGAGGTATGACTGGTCAACAGGGAATACTGCAGGCCGAGTTGCAGAATGCTGTCTCGCTGTTCGTCTTTGCTTGCAGGAGGAACCACGTATAGCCGCTCAAGACGCTTGCGTGCCCACAATTGCGGCAGCGTGGCGTCAGATGCTTGTGCCTCCTGCAGCCGGAAAGACCACTGCTGCTCCCCCTGTCCGCCCACCCCTCTCAGCGTAATGTTTGCATGGTCTGATGCATTGCGGTATTTGCCGATCACCATGACCGGTCGTTGTGCCAGCATGTCCGGTACTTTCGCGGGCTCCAGGTCATAGAGCTCCACCCCTTCTGCTTCCAGGCGAATGTTGGTCAAGGCCGGCGCCGAAATATAGTCGTTGAACCGTTTGGCCTGCCGAACCGCATCCCGCTGATTGGTCACGACAAAGGCCTCTGCGCGACCGGCCCTGGCAATGCCTTCTATCAGGAACCGGTTAACGGAAGACCCGATACCAAAGGCGAACAGGTTGTTACGATGCAAACGCTCATCCACCAGCTGAAACACACGATCTTCGGCACTGATATACCCATCGGTAATCAGCACGATATTGCGCGATGCATTGTCGTCACTTTGCATTGCGAACGCGCGCTGCAGTGCCGGATACAGCTCCGTACCGCCGCCACCGCTCTGTTCGTTCAGCATGGCCTCCGCCAGCGCGATGTTCACCGGCGTTGCCGCCAAGGGTTGTGGTGACAACACCGCAGAACCGCCGGCAAACAAGAGGATGTTGAAGCGGTCCGTCGAGTTCAGATTGCGCAACAGGTTGATCATCAACTGTCTGGCGGTATCCAGCGGAAACCCCGCCATGGAGCCGGACACATCGACGATAAAGAAATAGTCGCGCGCCGGTATCTGTTCGGCCAGCACCCGCTGCGGGGGTTCCGACACCAGCAGGAAGTAGTTTTCACCGTTCGCCTCGAAGCGTGTCAGACCGGTGAGGATGTGATCGTCCTGCAGGCGATAGTGCAGGATGAAATCGCGATTACCGGCATCGGTTGCGTCCTGGAGTGACAGCTTTACCGATTGCCTGTCCTGCCATGCAGTTTTCAGGGAGTGACTGGGTGACTCCAGGCTGCTGATCGGCAGCGGCGAGGTCATATCGACAGTGATGTCGTAGGCAACCGGGTCGCGAGCGCCCTCGGCAAGATAGGGATTCTGTATCCACTGCGTTTCACCGGCTGCGTGCGCCGCATCACCAGCATATCTTGGACCGACAACACCGGGATAGACAAATTCGTAAACACCCTCCTCCGCCGTCAGAACTTCTGTATAGACCAGCGCGACGGTTACTTCCTCGCCCGGCATGATGTTGGCAACCGCCATGGAGAACACATTGGGGCGCTTCTGCGACAACAGTGATGCTGACTTTCCGGCCTCCTTGGCGGCGTTGAAAACCTGTTTTGCTTGTTTCTTTTCCCGCTATTTTCGCCACTATCCTGCGGTCGCCGATGGTCATCGTCATGCCATTGACGGCCGCATGGGTCGAGCCGGGAAAGATATAGGTGGCGTTGAGCGGCTGATTGCCCTCGTTGCGGTACACCTGAGACAACTGCACACTGGCGATAAAACCGTTGAGCCGGACAGCAGCGCCGGTCTTCTTCAGTGGCAGGCGGTCGACACCCGAATCACTCCCTTCCACGAAGAAGTACGGCGCCAGGGGTGCGGCCGGTTCGCCCTCTGCGGTTGCGGCGCGGGCGATATGCCCATAGCCGAGCAGTACAGGCGCGATGAACGCGGCAATAATAACAATGCGTTTGTGAAGGTAAGCGGACATGCTGTTCTCCGTCGGAACCTGGTGACGGATCCACTATGCAACATCCATCTGCAGTCTGTGCGGAGCCGCGATGGAGATTTTATGGAGCTTGCGTGGAGATCAGCCCGCATTTCTCACGGGGCGGCCGGGAGGTAACAGAACGTATTGAATTCATGATGAGCATTGTGATTGAACGGGAAACAGCATGTTCTCACGGCACGCCTGTCCCCGTGAGAAATGCGGGCCAGGCTGTCTCAGGATTTCCCGACCGGCAACAGCAACCGGGCACAGGTCCCCGGGTGGCGATTCTCAAGCGCCAGCGTACCGCCATGGAGTTGGGCTGCCTCTCGCGCGAAAGTGAGCCCGAGCCCGGAGCTTTTCCGGCCGGTGTCCGGTCGTGGCAGGGAATAGAAGCGCTCGAACACCCGCTCGCCGACAAAATCGGCGATGCCGGGACCTTCGTCGCTGATGTCGATGGCAACGCTGTGATCCTGAGGATGGATATCGACTTCGATTTTGCCGCCTTGCGGTGAGAATTCGATGGCATTGCGGAACAGATTGTCGATTGCCTGGCGTATCAGGAACCGGTCACCATGAACCGACTGACTTTTGCCCCGGTTGAGCGTTACGGTCAGATGGCGCGATTCACATTCAAGCGCATGCGCTTCAATGATGTCTTTTGCCAGCGCTTCAACAGAAATCAGCTCCGGGTTATCTATACGCTGGCGTTTTTCCAGTGCCGCAAGTTGCAGCAACTGGCTGGCAAAATCATTCAGACGGTCCGTTTCCTTCACTATGGTATTGGCGAACTGCGCACGCTTTTCCGCCGGCAGATCCCTGGCCAGCAACTCGGCGGCAGCATGGATCGCCGTTAACGGACTCTTGATTTCATGTGTCAGTGACTGCACATACTGTTCGACGTATTGCTTGTCTTCCAGCGCCCGGCGCATGCTGTCCATGGCATCACCGACCTTGCTGATTTCGTTGTTGCCGAGCTGCGGCAGATCGATCCGCTCACCGCGACTGACGCCGTTGGCATAATCCACCAACGCCTGCAGCGGCCGACTGACCCAGGTATACAGCATGAGTCCAAGCAGTAACGCCATGGCCAGAGAAATCAGAACCGCCAGCAACAGATTCGATTTGGCATTGGCGACAAAGCGGTCGATGTTGCTTTTCGGCTTTGCGACCGTTACAACACCAACAATCCTGTCCTGTTGGTAAATCGGGGCGGCAACATAGGCGATAGTCAGTTGCTGCGCGCTATCGCCTGCCGGGTTCTCGCTGCGCACACGGGTGGCACGGGCGCCATACCTGCCGCGTAATGTCTCATGCACATCGTTCCACTGTGAATAATCTTCCCCCACAGCCTTGCCATTGTCTGTATCGAATATCACCTTACCTTTCTCATCGGTGACATAGACCTGGATATCGACACTGGTCTTTTCCAGCTCATAGATCCGCGCCGAAAACTGGCGCAGCTGGAGCCGCCGGAAGGCATCATCCAGTTGCTGCAGCGCCGTATCACCACTGTTCATGTCGGTAGTGATGATTTCCGCAAGCAGATTGGCCGTATCAACCATGATCTCTTCAAAGGACTCACTGTAGCGGTCCGCAACATCTTTGCTGATCCAGAATGCGAGCAACCCGAACCCGGCAATCACTACGGCCGCAAACACAAGGAAGATGCGGGTGCGTATGGTCATGCACCCGGGGCCAGCGAGTACCCCATGCCTCGATGGGTGCAAATGGGGCTTGCCTCGGGATCGATCTCGCGGAGTTTGTTGCGCAGGCTCTTTATATGACTGTCGATGGTGCGCTCCAGCCGGTGGTCAGGCGCATCCCAACCGCGCTCCAGTAACTCGCCGCGGCTGAACACCCGTTCCGGGTGGCTGAGCAGGGTTTCCAGCAAGCGGTATTCGTGCAGGGTAAGATCCAGCGGCTGTGCATGGTAGTAGATCTGCCTGCGGATGGTGTCGATGCGGAACACCTCAGGCGGAGCGGTAGCGACCAATGACTCCGGCTGGCCATCGCTGATCGCAGTGGTGGCATCGACGCGGCGCAATACGGCGCGCACGCGTGCCACCAGTTCGCGCAAGCTGAAGGGCTTGACGATGTAGTCGTCGGCACCCATCTCCAGTCCGACTACCCGATCTATTTCATCGCCGCGGGCCGTCATAAAGATGACAGGTGCTTCGGTCAGCTGGCGAATCCTGCGGAAGAACTCGAAACCACTGCCGTCGGCGAGACCAACATCCAGTAACACGAGAGATGGGCTGGCGCCTTCGAGCGCAGCCAGGCAGCCGGCACCGGTCGTGAAGTGTTCGGTGGCAAACCCCTCTGCCTCGAGCGTGAACTGCACGGTCTGGGCAATCGATGGCTCGTCTTCGACAATGTATATGCAGATTCCGCCCAATGTGTGCCCGTGTTTTCCCTATGCTTGAGACCGGCTGATTATGTAACTGCCTGTCCCTGATGGCAATCTGGCAACGGCCCCGGGATCGCTACACGGGCGCTGGACAGTGCACCGCAACACCGTAAGGCGATGCCGCAGTATCTTACTGTCGAATTGCTGAGCGAGCCGCGGCCGACAACGGGTCGACAACCCTTCCCAAGGCCTGCAGCACCACCTCCGCGGCCGCACCGTAAGGTGCGGTGCGCGGGTTGGCGATGGCCCCCGCCGCCGTGCGGCCGGCGCGAATGCGGCGCGGGCATCGGCATTACCCGACTCGGCAGCCGGCACCCACAAAGCCAGCACCCCCGGCGCGGAGGTGTACCGTGAGCCAGGCTGAGTCTGCCCCTCGTCTTCCAGGCGTTGCGGTTCGCGGCTGTTGGCGGCGAGCAACAGGTCAACAGGCACGCCGTTGCGGTCGGCGTTTGTCGCGAACGGCGCTTTACCGGCAGCAAGCTCTTTTCTACACTGAGCACTCCCTTCCCGCCACCCTGTGGAGCCACGATGTTTATTGTCGCCAACCGAGTACCCGTCGCCAGCGGCTGGGAAGACACTTTCGAGGAACGCTTCCGCCAGCGTGCCGGGCAGATTGACAAGCAACCGGGTTTCGTTCGCATGCAGGTTCTGAAACCGCAGTCCGACGACACACCCTACGTGGTATTGACCACCTGGCAGGACAAAGCGGCCTTCGAAGCCTGGGTGGGCAGCGATGACTTCAAGCTGGCGCACAGCAATCCGATGCCCAGGGAAGCCTTCGACGGCGAAGGCAAGCTGGAGATGCACGAAGTCATCGTCGCCGGTGAGCGCACGGCTTGAACGGACACCCGCGGCCGCTCCGACCTCGAGGCAGGCGCACCCCTGTTGGGCGCACGCTGCGCCCAACGCACAGAAATCACCCCTCCTGATCCTGCGGCTCCGCGCGTCTCCATGAAAAAGTCGTCTACAAACGAGACATTGCAAAACCCGCCTAACTGGCACGGTTCCTGCCACAAACCAGACAGGACGGCCACTTCGATTCTGCCGCGCGACTGCCCGGCCACCGGCCGCACAGGGGAACCGCCATGATCAGCTCCCTCAGCGATTCCGTACACCAGGACCACGAAGCGCTGTGCGCGTTCTTTGATACGCCGCTGCGCATGATCGCAAGACGCGCCGTGCGGGTATGGTTCAATCGGGAGCGGCTGGATCAGGTGCTGGCGGAACACATCTACCTGTGCTCCTACTACGATCTGATCTATGCGATCGATATCGACGGGCGCCAAATCAGCTCGAATGTCTATGCGGATTCGGTGGACCCCAGCGCCTACGGGCAGGACCTGTCCCGGCGGCCCTACTCCGTGAGCCTGGCAGTCCTGAATAATGCGGCTTTCGCGGGTGCGTTTCTCTGCGACACGTATCTGAGCCTGGTCACCCAGCGTCCCTGCGTGACCCTGATGTACGGTGTCACGTCGGGAGCAACTGCGCTGGGTTTTGTCGCAGCAGACCTGGATCCCGCCAACCTGCCCCCGGTCTGACCCAACCACCACCGACAGCCCTTCCTCCGAGCCGGCGGATGTGCCACAGGATTCACCCCGTGTCGGGGCCGCGCTTCCCCGCCATCGAGTGCAACCCGCGCTTCAACGGCGCAACCCACCCGACCATGTGTCGGCCGGCACGGCAAGCTCCCCCGGGGAACCTGTGTGGTCGGTCTCCACCCGATCGGCTAAAATTTCGCAGTGAGCTGGACAGCAACGATCAGAATCGATTACGGCGAGACCCTGATGCGATGAAGCGTCAATACGGCCTCCTCCTGTGTATCCTGCTTGCCGGCTGCAGTCAGAAGCCCGCTGAATTTCACCACGCCATCCTGGAATTCGACACGCTGATCAATGTCACGCTGTACGGTGTTGACGAGCAGCTCGCCAACCAGGCGTTTGCCGATCTCGATCAGCAGTTCGCCCATTATCAGAAAAGCTGGACCCCCTACGAGCCGAGCGACCTGACACAGATCAATGAGGCCATCGCAGCCGGAGAAACCGTCAGCGTCGCAGCATCGGTATTGCCACTGATCACGCTCTCCCTACCGCTCGCTGAAAAAACCGGAAATCTTTACAACCCGGCCATTGGCAAGCTGATCAAGCTGTGGCAATTCCATCGTCATGACGAGCCCGACATCCAGCCGCCGGACGCAGAAGAGATCGCCGCCCTGGTGGCCGCTGATCCGAAGCTCGCGGACCTGACTCTGCAGGGCAGTGAGCTGGGCTGCGACAATGCGCAGGTCGAACTCAATTTCGGTGCTTTCGCCAAAGGCTACGCCGTCGACATGGCGATGCGTCAGTTACGCGAGATGGGTATCAGCAATGCCATTTTCGCCGTCGGCGGCGATGTCAAGTCCCTGGGCCGGCATGGGGATCGTGCCTGGCGCGTTGGCATCAGACACCCTCGCCAGGACGCGGTCATCGCCAGCCTCGACATGCAGGGTGAGGAAGGCATTTCCACCTCCGGCGATTACGAACGCTATTTTTTCTATCAGGGCAAACGCTACCACCACATTCTTGACCCGCGCACCGGCTACCCCGCCCAGGGGACGCAGGCCGTTACCGTGGTGCACCATGATTCGGGCCTGGCCGATGTCGCTGCCACTGCCTTGTTTGTGGCCGGTCCGGACCACTGGTTCGAGGTGGCGAAAAAACTGCAGCTCAAACTGGTGATGTTTATCGATGAAGAGGGAGAAGTGCAGGTCACACCGGGATTAATGAAGCGGCTGGAATTCAATTCTGACATCCCCACTGCAATACAGGTGACGCCGCCACTCTGATGTTCGCAGGCGAAATCCAAGCAAGTGCAATCCCCGGCATTTCATCACGTTCTTTGTCCAATGGTCTTTCCCAGCAACGGCCCCTGACTCCTGGATTAACCGCACCCCCCGTTTATGGGACACCGCACCCAAGGCACTGCAACGGGCGCATCAAGCGTGTCGCAGATCCAGCGCCTCGCTATTTCGATGTTCAGCAGACCACCGGCTGAAAAACTCAGTCCGCTGCGCCGCTGGGTCCCGAAAGCTGCCGCAGACAGTCCAGTGCAGCGGTCTTGTAGCACTGCGCCAGGGTCGGGTAGTTGAACACGCTTTTTGCCAGCGTTTCCACCCCGGCGCCGCAGTTCATGGCCATCTGACCTATATGCACCAGGTTGCTGGCCGACTCTCCGATGATATGAATGCCCAGCAGTGCATGATCATCGCGCGCGACCAGCAACTTCATAAAGCCGCGCTCCTCACCGATGATCTGCCCGCGCGCGGTTTCGGAGAACTTGGCACGTCCGACCACGTAGGGAACGCCCCGCTCAACGAGTTCGCGCTCGGTTTGACCCACATAGGAAAGTTCCGGGATGGTGTAAATGGCCATCGGCAGGACGGCCGGGGCCGCGGTGGTCTCATTGCCAAAGGCATGATTGACCGCGGCACGCCCCTGCTCCATGGCAGTCGAGGCCAGTGACGGGCGCCCGGCCAGATCGCCGATGATGTAGATGTGCGGACAGGCGGTCTGGTGCTGCGCATTGATCGTCACCCAGCCCTGGTCATCGGCAACCAGGCCGGCCCCGGCGATATTCAGTCCCTCGTAGTTCGGCTCTCGGCCCAGCGCATACAACAGCACATCCGCCTCCAGAAACTGGCCGCCGGCTACCACCACGCTGACCCGGTCCTCTTCACGATGGATCTCATCGACGCGGGACTGCATGTGCAGCTTGATACCCATGTCCAGCATGTCGTTCTCGAGGATCTGCTGAATATCGGTGTCCAGGTAGTCGAGCAGATGTTGGTGGGAGTCGACCAGTTGCACCTTGACGCCCAGCGGCGCAAACATGGTTGCGAACTCACAGGCGATCACGCCCCCTCCGACAACAAGCATCGTCTGCGGCAGGCGCCGCAAATTCAGCAAGGAGGAAGAATCGAGGATCCGCTCCCGGTCGAACGGGATACCTGGCGGACGCCGTGGCCGCGACCCCGTCGCGAGGATGATGACCGGCGCCCGCAGTTCCTTCTTCTCGCCACCCGGGCGCCGCACGACCAGGGTGTACGGATCGACGAAGGAAGCATCGCCGGGAAGCAGGTCGACCCCATCCCGTAACAGCTGGTTCAACAGCAGGCTTTCCTGGCTCTCGACTATGCGCTGCTTGCGTCCGATCGCTTCGCCCAGGAAAGCGCCATCCACACTGCCGCGACCGCCGGCGCCCTGCCGCATACCCCGCACAGCGAAACGCGATGACAGGTAGGCCGCCTCGCGCAGCGCCTTGCTGGGAATGGTACCGGTCTGCAGGCTGACGCCTCCGATATAGGGCTTGCGCTCCACCAGGCCGACACGCTTGCCAAGACCGGCCGCCTGCAAGGCGGCACTTTGCCCGCCAGGACCAGACCCCACTACCAACAGGTCATAATCGAAATGTTTCATATTCCTTTCCAATCTGAATGGACGATGAGGAGTATAGGGAAAATGCGAGCCCTTTTGATCACTCGCGAACGGATGATGTACCGCTAACGACGGGGTCTGCGTCCTTCGATCACCCCTAAATCCTGCGTTATTCCACAGTCACTATCCAGCCAGGCGCGAATCGTTTCAAGAGCCTGCCCCACGAAGTGATTCGGGCATGACCGCCGCGTCTTCAATGCAGGCGCGAACCTGGCCCGCGAAGGTGGCGAGTGCTTTGCACATGATCCGCACTGCCCGCCCTATGGGTGCCTGGTTCCCTTTCACGCCTGACACAGTGACAGTGACGTACTCGCCGCCATCGGTCGCTTTGAGCACAGGACGGTCGATGCCGATGGATTCGCCTGGACGGCAAGTGAGTATGAGCGTGCCAGCATCGTTGCTGCGGGTACCCCTGCAAGACGGGTACCCGAGTGAGCACCCTCGGTTGAGCACAGTGCGTGTCAGTCAGGATAATTTCTTTCCGGTGTCTGAAAATGATGGCGCGCCCGGAACGATGATTCGGCGCTACGCGGCTCACCCCTCAAGGGGGCCGCTCGCTCACTGCGTTCGCTGCGCGTTGTCTCGACGGGCGGCGCTGGCCGCGGCTCGAACCTCCCACCGCCTGGTTCGTAGCCAGGCACTCGGCTGCCGCGCAGCAGACCAACAGCGCCGCGGTTGGGAGAGCCGTATGCCGCTGCCTCAAGCCCGGCACCAATACTGAAAGGAAAGGCGGTGAGTGGGGAGTTGAATAACCGCCTGATGCGAATTATGGCGCGCCCGGAGAGATTCGAACTCCCGACCGCTCGGTTCGTAGCCGAGTACTCTATCCAGCTGAGCTACGGGCGCGTGGAAGCGCGGAATTATCCATGAGCGGCAAACAAAGTTCAAGGTGCGACGGAGGAAAGGCGCGTTTGGCCAGCCGCGGAGGGCGCTATGCGACCGGACAAGGGCTCTGCCCCGGCTCAGGTTCCCAGACCCGGTTCGGAGGGGAGAGCGGCCCCCGCGTTCATGCTTGCAGGGAGCTTTTCGCGCCCAACGAAAAAGGGTCCCGAAGGACCCTCTTTGAGGTGGCGGAGAGAGAGGGATTCGAACCCTCGATGGAGTTTCCCCCATACGCCCTTAGCAGGGGCGCGCCTTCAGCCTCTCGGCCATCTCTCCCGGTTGCAAACATTTTGGCTGGTGGTTTGCAGAGTCGGGTAGGATACCGGCGCTCGCCCGCAAGGTAAAGATCAACTCCTCAATCCGTGGTTTCCACATTCCCGGCGTCAGCTTCCTGCTCGCGCTTGATCCGCTCGTAGATTTCTTCGCGGTGAACGGCGACGTCTTTCGGCGCATTCACGCCGATGCGAACCTGGTTACCTTTAACACCCAGCACGGTAACCGTGACTTCGTCACCAATCATGAGGGTTTCGCCGACCCTTCGTGTAAGTATCAACATTCCTAGTGTCTCCTTGACCTACTCGCTCACCAACTTCACGCTTCCGTGGTCGGCATATTTCACTGAGGCAACCAACGTAGTGCTTTTGTCGGCCACCCGCTATAAAACTTCAACCAATCCACAAAAATGTTGTTTTTATTTGGGTATTGCGAGAACCGCTGGCGCGGCTCCCCGAAATCAGGCGCTTGCGGCCTGATCGAGATGGAACGCCTCGTGAAGAGCGCGAACACCCAGTTCGAGGTATTTTTCGTCGACGACCACGGAAATCTTGATTTCGGAGGTGGATATCATACGGATGTTGATACCCTCCTTGGCCAGGGCTTCGAACATAGTCGAGGCGATTCCGGCATGCGAGCGCATGCCCACCCCGACCAGGGAGATTTTGACGATTTTTGCGTCACCGGAGACTTCACGTGCGCCCAGGTCAGTCGCAACGCGCTGCAGAACTTCCAGGGCGCGCTGGTAGTCGTTGCGGTGCACGGTGAAGGTGAAGTCGGTGGTCTTTCCGTCCGACGCGATGTTCTGAACGATCATATCGACTTCGATATTGGCGTCGGCGACCGGTCCGAGGATCAGATGCGCCACACCGGGTTGATCGGGAACGCCCAGCACGGTCAGTTTCGCTTCGTCGCGGTTGAATGCGATTCCGGAAATCAACGCCTGTTCCATTCCTTCTTCCTCATAGGTAATGAGCGTACCCTCGCCTTCCTCGAAGCTGGACAGCACGCGCAACGGCACATTGTACTTGCCGGCGAACTCGACGGCACGAATTTGCAGCACTTTGGAGCCGAGGCTGGCCATTTCCAGCATTTCCTCGAAGGTTATGCGCGCCAGGCGGCGGGCGCTCGGCTCGACCCGCGGATCGGTGGTATAGACACCGTCCACATCAGTAAATATCTGGCATTCATCGGCTTTCAGAGCCGCGGCGAGCGCAACTGCCGTGGTATCGGAGCCACCCCGGCCCAGCGTGGTGATACTGCCGCTTTCGTCGACGCCCTGAAAACCGGCAACCACCACCACCCGGTCCGCGGCGAGGTCCTGGCGCACCGGCGCCGCGTCGATTGCCTGAATACGCGCCTTGTTGTGTGCGCTATCGGTCAGGATCTGGACCTGGGGCCCGGTGTAGGAGCGCGCCGGGCAGCCTTTTTCCTGCAGCGCCATGGACAGCAGCGCAATGGTGGCCTGCTCGCCGGTGGCGAGCAGCACATCCAGTTCCCGCGGCACCGGTCGTTTGCAGACACTGCCGGCCAGCCCGAGAAGCCGGTCGGTTTCGCCGCTCATGGCGGACACCACGACCACCAGCTGGTGCCCCTGGTTGCGGTACTGGATGACCTTGTCGGCGACAGCCTGTATCCGCTCCGGGCTGCCGACCGAGGTTCCGCCGTATTTCTGGACTATCAGTGCCATTGTGTTGAAGAATTGGGCGTCGAGCGCACGAAAACGGCGCATTAAACTACAAAACGCGCCCGGATTAAACTCCCGGATGCCGTTTCAGGCAGGCTGGGAGGCGCCGATCTCGCCCGCGACCCACTCGGCCACCGACGCGAGCGCCTCGTCGAGATTTTCCGGCTGGCTGCCGCCGGCCTGCGCCAGGTCGGGGCGGCCGCCGCCCTTGCCGCCCACCTGGGTGGCCACGTGGTTCACCAGCTGGCCGGCCTTGATGCGGTCGGTTTCGGCCTTGGTGACGCCGGCCACCAGGGACACCTTGTCGCCCTGAACTGCGCCCAGAATGATGGCTGCCGCGCCAAGCTTGTTTTTCAGCTGATCGACGGTGTCGCGCAGAATCCTGGCGTCGGCCCCATCCAGCCGGGCCGCCAGCACCTTGATGCCGCCGACCTCCTGCGCCTGGCTGGCCAGATCGCTGCCCTGGGCACTGGCGAGTTTGGCCTTCAGCGCCTCCAGCTCCTTTTCCAGCCGACGGTTGCGATCCAGCAGCTGGGAGACCTTGGCGACCGCCTCTTCGCGCCCCGCCTTGACCAGTCCAGCCACCTCGCCGAGACTCTTCTCGGTGGCGTCAATGTAGTCCAGCGCCCGGGCGCCGGTGACCGCTTCGATACGCCGCACACCCGCCGCGATGCCGGTCTCCGAGACGATTTTGAACAGGCCGATATCCCCGGCACGCGTCACATGGGTGCCGCCGCACAGCTCGACCGAGAAGTCGCCAATGGACAGCACCCGCACTTCGTCGCCGTATTTTTCGCCGAACAACGCCATGGCGCCCATCTGCATGGCCTGATCGACCGGCATGATGCGGGTTTCCGCTGCAGCATTGGCGCGGATCTGGTCGTTGACCAGGGTTTCGATCTCGTGCAGCTGCTGCGGGGTAACGGGCTCAAAATGGGAGAAGTCGAAACGCAGCCGCTCCGGATCGACCAGCGAGCCTTTCTGTTGCACGTGCTCGCCGAGCACCTGGCGCAGGGCCGCGTGCATCAAATGGGTGGCGGAATGGTTCAGGCGCGTGGCGGCACGGCGCTCGCGGTCCACCTCCGCCAGCACCTCGGCACGCAGGCTCACGGCTCCCGCCGTCACCCGTCCGACGTGCGCGATTGCGCCCTCGCCCTGCTTGCGGGTATCAGTCACTTCGAACCGGCCGGTTTCACCGATCCGCAACACGCCCTGGTCGCCCACCTGGCCACCCGACTCGGCGTAGAAGGGGGTATGGTCGAGCACCACAATGCCCTCGTCTCCGGCGTTCAGCGCCTCGACCACCTCACCGTCGCGGAACAGCGCCGTCACCAGGCACTCGTCCTGCAGCCGCTCGTAGCCGGTGAATTCGCTGCTGCATTCGATCTGCAAGCCCCCGGTCTGCGTCTGACCGAAGGTGCTGGCGGCGCGGGCGCGCTCGCGCTGGGCATTCATTTCGGTCTCGAACCCCTGCATATCCAGCGACAGGCCGCGTTCGCGTGCGATGTCCGCGGTCAGGTCGACTGGGAATCCGTAGGTGTCATACAGCTTGAAGACCGCGCTCGCCGGGGATCACCGTGCCCGACAGCCCCGCGATGGTTTCCTCCAGGATCCGCATGCCATGATCGAGGGTTTCGGCGAACCGGGTCTCTTCCTGCTGTAATACCCGCTCGACCTGTGCCTGGGCGCTGACCAGTTCGGGATAGGCCGCGCCCATTTCGTCTGCCAGCGGTGCCACGAGTTTGTAGAAAAACGGCTCCCGCAAGCCCAGCTGGTGCCCGTGGCGCACGGCACGGCGGATGATCCGCCGCAACACATAGCCGCGACCCTCGTTGGACGGTATCACCCCGTCCACGATCAGAAAGGCGCAGGCTCGGATATGATCGGCGATCACCCGCAGGGATTTGTCTTCGAGATCGGAAACGCCGGCCAGCCCGGCGGCCGCCTTGATCAGATTCTGGAACAGGTCGATTTCGTAGTTGCTGTGCACGCCCTGCAGCACCGCGGCCAGACGCTCCAGTCCCATGCCGGTGTCGACGGAGGGCCGGGGCAAGGGATTCAGCTCCCCACTGCTGTCACGGTCATACTGCATGAAGACCAGGTTCCAGATTTCGATGTAGCGGTCGCCGTCCTCCTCCGGCGTGCCCGGCGGGCCACCCGCGACTTCCGGGCCGTGGTCATAAAAGATCTCGGAACAGGGACCACAGGGACCGGTATCACCCATGGACCAGAAGTTGTCCTTGGCCCCGATACGGGAAAACCGCTGCGGGTCGACGCCGATTTCGTTCAGCCAGATCTCCGCGGCCTCGTCGTCCTCCTCGAACACCGTCACCCACAGGCGCTCGGGCGAAAGTCCGGCGACCTCGGTCAGAAATTCCCAGGCCAGCTGTATCGCTTCGCGCTTGAAATAATCGCCAAAGCTGAAGTTGCCCAGCATCTCGAAGAAAGTGTGGTGGCGGGCCGTGTAGCCGACGTTTTCCAGGTCATTGTGTTTGCCGCCGGCACGCACACAGCGCTGGGAGCTCGCGGCACGCACGTAGGGGCGCTTTTCCCTACCCAGGAACACATCCTTGAACTGCACCATGCCGGCGTTGGTAAACAGCAGGGTCGGGTCGTTGGCAGGCACCAGCGGACTGGAAGGCACCACCTCGTGGCCCTTGCCGCGGAAGAACTCCAGGAATGCCGTGCGGATATCAGCGCTTCGTGTGGCCTGCATGGTCGCTCACCGTGGGTCGCGCTGGGATTCGGGTGCCCTCGACCAGGGGGCAAGACCGCGCCGGGTGGCGGGCGCAGACGAACACTGCACACGCGGCAGGCACTCGACGGATCGCCGTGGCCGGCTGCACCAGGACCAGGCTGGGGATTTTGAGCTAGTCATCACGCAGAAAGTTACAGGATTGCGGTATAAAGATACAAGTAACCGAATCACTTAAAGGCGAAATACCGCACGGATCTGGTCACCGGTAAAGCCCCGCTGCTGCAGGAAACGCATCTGCCTGGCCCGTTCCCGCGCGTCTTCGGGCAGCTCGGCTCCGAAGCGCTTGTTGCGCTGCCGGGCGGCGGAATCGACCCAGGCCCCGGACAGTTCGGCCAGGGTTTCCGCGACCAGATCGGTCGCCACACCGCGTTCGCGCAGCTCGGACTGGATGCGCAGGGGTCCGAATCCGCGCTCGAAGCGCCCGCTCACATAGGTCTCGGCGAAACGCCGGTCACTCAACAGCCCTTGCGCTGCAAGTTCGGCGACCACGGTAGCGATAAGGTCATCGTCGAACTGGCGGCCAGCCAGCTTGTGGCGCAGCTCCAGTTCACTGTGCTCGCGCCGCGCCAGCAGCCGTAACGCCGTAGCGCAGGACTTCTGGTAGTCCTCGCTGGCGTCGCCTTCAGGCAGTGGCCGTGGATTCCAGCTCTTCACCGGTCTCGACGACGGGCGTGCGACCGAGCAGGGTGGCGCGCAACTGTTGTTCGATATCCTCGGCAACCTCAGGGTTATCTTTCAGAAAGCCGCGGACATTGTCCTTGCCCTGGCCGATCCGGTCGCCCTTGTAGCTGTACCAGGCACCGGCTTTGTCGACGATGCCGTTCTTGACGCCCAGGTCGATCAGTTCCCCCTCGCGGGAAATCCCCTCGCCGTAGAGAATCTCGAATTCCGCCTGTCGGAAAGGCGGCGCCATCTTGTTCTTGACCACTTTGACGCGGGTCTCGTTGCCGATAATTTCATCGCCCTTCTTGATGGCGCCGGTGCGGCGGATATCCAGCCGTACCGATGCGTAGAACTTGAGGGCATTACCACCGGTGGTGGTTTCCGGATTGCCGAACATGACACCGATCTTCATACGGATCTGGTTGATGAAAATCACCAGTGTATTGGAACGCTTGATGTTGGCGGTCAGCTTGCGCAGGGCCTGGGACATCAGCCGGGCGTGCAGTCCCATGTGCGAATCGCCCATTTCGCCCTCGATTTCGGCCTTGGGCGTGAGCGCCGCCACCGAGTCGATCACTACGATATCCACGGCCCCTGAGCGTACCAGCATGTCGGCGATCTCCAGCGCCTGTTCACCGGTATCCGGCTGCGACACCAGCAGGTCGTCTATCTGTACGCCCAGCTTCTCGGCGTAGCTCGGGTCGAGCGCGTGTTCGGCGTCCACGAAAGCGGCCGTCCCGCCGGCCTTTTGCGCCTCGGCGATGGCCTGCAGGGTGAGCGTGGTCTTACCGGAGGACTCCGGACCGTAGATCTCGATAACGCGCCCGCGCGGCAGCCCGCCGACGCCCAGGGCCACGTCGAGCCCCAGCGATCCGGTGGATACCACATCGACGTCGCGCGCCGCACTGACGTCACCCATGCGCATAACCGAACCTTTGCCAAACTGTTTTTCAATCTGACCAAGCGCTGCGCTCAGCGCCTTGCGTTTATGATCGTCCATACACTCCTCCGGCTAACAAGCGTTCGATTCACGGGTCAATCCCTGATCCCGTTGGTTGGCTGTGACAGGCGCCCGATTATCACACAGGCCCTGGGTGTCGACCAATCCAGCCTGCGGCCGACGACAGCGAGTATGCCTCATACCACTGTGAAAATAAACAGTATGAAAACAACCTCTATAGCAAGTCCTGGATCAGCCGTCCTGACGCAACGGCCAGCGCTCCAGCACCTGGTAACGCACGCCCCCGGGTTCCTGAACCGACTCGACCAGGACGAAATCGTCCACCCGCCAGACAAGCCCATCCAGGCCGGTCTTTACGACTGGATTTTTTGCTTTCCGTGACAGCGTTACGTGCGCAAGAAAACGCCGTTTCTCCGGTTCGAAACCGCATTTCAGCAAGCCCCGTGACAGCTCGCGCACCAGGCACCGCAGGGCCTCCGGCGTCTCGCTGCTGCCCAGCCACTGGATGCGGGACCGCGCGCGGCCGCCGAGAAAATCCAGCGCCAGCGAGAAGCGTTCGACCTCCACAGCCGCCGCCCCGGCACAGTAACAGGCGCGCTGCTCTTGCGTGCAGTCACCGAGAAACACCAGCGTCATGTGCAGGTTGTGCTCCGGGACCGGATGGCGGCTCCATTGCCGGGAGGCGGCCGCCAGCCGCTGGCGGACTTCGTCGTCCGGCCACAGGGCAAAGAACAAACGCTGGGTTTCCGGAGTCGGCCGGTTCACGGCAGTTCGCTGAGTCGCTGCACCAGGACCTCCAGGGCGGTAGCGACCGCCTGCTCGCGCACCGCGTCCCGATTCCCTTGAAACCGGGCTTCCCTGGCCAGCTGCCAGCCGTCCGGGCCACCCCAGGCAAACCACACCGTGCCGACCGGCTTTTCGGCAGACCCGCCGCCCGGCCCCGCGATCCCGCTGATTGCCAGGGCCCAGTGTGCGCGGCTGTGCGCCAGCACGCCGGCAACCATTTCCAGCACCGTCTCGCGGCTGACCGCGCCGTGGCGCGCCAGAGTGTCGCCTTCCACCCCGAGCAGCTCCTGCTTGGCAGCGTTGCTGTAAGTGACAAAGCCGCGCTCGAACCAGCCGGAGCTGCCGGCCCGATCGGTACAGACCTTGGCCAGCCAGCCACCGGTACAGGACTCGGCCGTGGCCAGAAGCTGGTTACGGCGCGACAGCTGTGCGGCCAGCGCGGCGGTCTGCTGCTCGAACTCGACAGCCATGGTCACGTGGTCCGTTTGTGGATGGTACGGATCGCACTGCCGATCGCGTAGCGACCGCCGTCGCTGAGCGGTTCCACGCGCACCACCTCGATCGTGGCGTCCAGATCCGGAAACAGCGGCTGACGCGAGTCGATATGCATTTCCAGCCGGTCACCGGTTTGCAGCAGCTCCCGGGTATGAAACAACACGCCCCCGGCACTCAGATTCCTGCCCATGGCGTTAAAACTCCTGCCATCCTGCGCTGTCTGCAGGGTCAGCTCGCAATCCACCGGGATACGCAGAAAGGCGCGTTTTTCATCGTATGACTGCCGATCCGGACACATAGGCCACCCCCCCGTTTGTGTTGTCACTGATTAACAAAGCAGGCGCCGTTGCGCAAGCTGTAGGCGCGGGCGCAAATCGGCTAGACTTGCCGGCCATGTCGGCTGTCCCGGAAAGCACCAAACATACCCCTATGATGCAGCAATATCTGGGCATCAAGGCGGAGCACCCGGACATCCTGGTGCTCTACCGCATGGGGGACTTCTACGAACTGTTCTACGATGACGCGCGCAAGGCCTCCCGCCTGCTCGATATTACCCTGACCAGCCGCGGCCAGTCGGGGGGCAATCCGATCCCCATGGCGGGCGTTCCAGTCCATTCAGTCGAACAGTATCTCGCCAAACTGGTTCGTCTGGGTGAATCCGTGGCGATCTGTGAGCAGATCGGCGACCCCGGCAGCAGCAAAGGCCCGGTGGAACGCAAGGTGGTGCGCATTGTCACGCCGGGCACTCTGACAGAGGACGCCCTGCTGCAGGAACGGCGCGACAACCTGCTGGTCGCGCTGCATAGCGACGCTGAGGACCGCTTCGGTCTGGCCTGGCTGGATCTGTCTGCCGGCCGCTTCGTGGTGCAGGAGCTCAGCGGCGAACAAACACTGCTGGGTGAAATCGAGCGACTGCAGCCGGCCGAGCTGCTGGCGAGCGAGGATCTGACCTTGCCGGGGCTGCTGCAACGCCTGCCCGGCTTGCGCCGCCTGCCACCCTGGCACTTCGACACCCAGAGCGCCGCCCGCGCCCTCAACCAGCAGTTCGGCACCCGCGACCTGAGCGGCTTTGGCTGCCAGGACATGCCGGTCGCCGTGGGCGCCGCGGGCGCCCTGCTGCAGTATGTGAAGGACACCCAGCGCGCTGCCCTGCCCCACCTGCGCGGACTGCGCACCGAACAACACCAGGACAGCGTGGTCATGGATGCGGCCACGCGCCGCAACCTGGAAATCGATACTTCACAGTCCGGCAACCGGGACCACAGCCTGCTCGCGGTACTGGACAAGAGCGTCACCGCCATGGGCGGCCGCATGTTGCGCCGCTGGCTGCACCGCCCGCTGCGCGACCGCAACGTGCTCGCCGAGCGTCACCAGTGCGTCGAATCGCTGCTCCAGGGCCGTCTGTTCGAGGCATTACGTGACCAGCTGCGCGGCAGCAGTGACCTGGAGCGAATACTGTCGCGCGTGGCGTTGAAATCGGCGCGACCGCGTGATTTGAGCGCGCTGCGCGATACGCTGGCGCGGCTTCCTGATTTGCAGGCCCTGTTGCGCGGCGACAGCGATCCCCTGCTGGACCGGCTGTCAGCGCACATCCAGGAGCATCCCGGGGTGGTCGAACTGCTGCGCAGAGCGCTGCCGGAAACACCTCCGGCACTGTTGCGCGACGGCGGTGTCATCGCGCCGGGATACGATGCCGAGCTGGATGAATTGCGGCGCCTCAGCGAACAAAGCGATCAGGTGTTACTGGAGATGGAAGCAGTGGAGCGCGAGCGCTCCGGGATCAACAATCTCAGGATTCGCTACAACCGGGTACACGGTTACTACATCGAAGTCAGTCGCGCGCAGGCCGACCGCGTGCCGGACAATTACCAGCGCCGCCAGACTCTCAAGGGCGCCGAGCGTTTCGTGACACCCGAACTCAAGCAACACGAGGACCGTGTGCTGGGGGCGCGCAGCAAGGCCCTGGAGCGCGAGAAGCTGCTGTATGAAGAGGTGCTCGACCGGTTGCTCGCGGTGATACAGCCGTTATCCGAGTGCGCCGAAAGCCTGGCCGAGCTCGACGTGCTGGCCACACTCGCCGAGCGCGCCGAAACACTCAACTGGTCGCGCCCCGAGCTGGTGGACAAGGCGTGCATTGCGATCAATGCCGGCAGACACCCGGTCATCGAGCATTTCACCGATGATCCGTTCGTGCCCAACGACGTGGCGTTGAGCGCCGAGCGCCGTATGCTGGTGATCACCGGTCCCAACATGGGGGGCAAATCCACCTACATGCGGCAGACCGCCCTGATCGTGCTGCTGGCCTGCGTGGGAAGCTTTGTGCCGGCCGACCAGGCCTGCATTGGAACCATTGACCGGATTTTCACACGTATCGGCGCCTCGGACGACCTCGCCGGCGGCCGTTCGACGTTCATGGTGGAGATGACCGAAACCGCCGACATCCTCAATAATGCTACCCGCGACAGTCTGGTGTTGATGGACGAAATCGGGCGCGGCACCAGCACCTACGACGGGCTGGCACTGGCCTGGGCGGTCGCCACGGAGCTCGCCGGGATCGGCGCCTACACGCTGTTTGCGACTCATTATTTCGAGTTAACCGCGCTGCCCGATGACATACCCGGGATCGCCAACGTGCACCTGGATGCCGTGGAACACGGTGAGCGGATCATTTTCATGCATGCCGTCAAGGGAGGTCCGGCGAGTCGCAGCTACGGCCTGCAGGTCGCCGCCCTGGCCGGTGTTCCGGAGCGCGTGTTGTTGCGGGGACGCAGTATTCTGGAGGAACTGGAAGCAAAGCCGGTGCATGGAATCGAACTGGGTCATCGCCCTGAAGCACAGATCGACCTGTTCGCGCCGCAGCACGATCACCCGCTGGTCGCCGCGCTGCACGGCATAGACCCTGATCATCTGACCCCGCGCCAGGCGCTGGAGTTAGTTTACAAGCTCAAGGAGCTGGCGCGCTGAGGCAAAAAAACGGGCCCTCCTCGGGCCCGCTTTTCCGAACAACCGCCTAACTGGCCTATTGACCAGCAGCCACGGTTTAATCCATTTCGATTACTTCTCGATTACTTCAATCGTTTTCTCCACTTCGATGACTTCCATCGCGGAGAACTCGATCTCAGTCCGGCGGTTGGGCGCCAGGCAGTCGATCAACTGGGCACCTCGCTCGCCTTCACAGCCTACCACCGGCTTGGCAGCGCCAAGACCCTGAGTGCTGATGGCGTCTGCCGGCAGACCCCTGGACACCAGATAATCACGCACCGTCTGCGCCCGGCGCTCAGACAGCGTCTGGTTATACGTCTCCGGGCCGATCCGGTCGGTGTAGCCGGTGATCTCGATCTGCTTGTTATCCAACTGCTTGGCCGTCAATGACCCGACAACCTGGTCAAGCTGGTCGCGCCCGTCGGCGGTCAGCTCGGCACTGTCAAACGCGAACAGCGCATCCGCTTGCAGGGCGAGCGGCTTGAGTTCCTTGACTATAACAGTCTCTACAGCCGCCACCTCAGCCGGCTTGTCGCGCATCGCGACAATTTCCGGATCACACTCGGCGATGGCATTCGGCACGGACCAACGCCCCGTATGCAGGCAGTCGCCATACCCTGTGCGTACGATGCCTTTGGCCGAATCGTCCACATAGCCGGTCGCAGCAACGCTGGATCCGCTCGCGACCGTCAGGCCCGCCAGTAACAGCCCTTTAATCATCGGTTTCATTTTTTTTACCTCCGAACACGAAAAACTAGTAATGCTGACCAGGCAGCAGATGGGGACGCCGAATAGCCAGGCCGTCAAAAAATCATAACCCCTTATACGTAAGCCTAGCTGGTGTCAACATTCTGTCAATAGCAGCAGCCCACTGACGCCTATTGTCAATCAGACCGGGCGCAGGTGCAATCTTTCCACCGCTGTTCCTGGGCAAGCGGGCGGACCGATCGCTACGGGCAGCTGGCAGACCGGGTCTACTGCGCGTCCGAGACCGGCACCGTTTCCTCAACCTCAATCGTTTCCACAGCCGAAAACTCGACTTCGGTGCGACGGTTAGGCGCCAGGCAGTCGATCAGGGCCGCGCCTCGTTCACCACTGCAGTCGACTATCGGGTTGGTTTCTCCAAAACCCTCGACCTCGATGAAGCTCGGCACCACCCCCTTGGACACCAGGTAGTCGTGCACGACGACCGCGCGCTGTCTGGAAAGCTCCAGGTTGTAGCTCTCCGGCCCGATTCGGTCGGTGTAGCCGTTGACCTGGATCTTTTTCTCCTGCAGGTCAGCCGCAGTAATACTCCCGAGCATCTGGTCGAGGCTGGCCTTACCGTTATCCGTCAGTTCGGCACTATCGAAGCCGAACAGCGCATCGGACTTCAGGCGGATCGGCTGCCGTTCGGTTCGCACCACGACTTCCACTGCCGCGACATCCATCTTATCGCGGGCGGCGACGATTTCGGGCTCACATTCGGCTATGGCGTTCGGTATTGACCAGCGCTGGGTGTGCACACAATCGCCGTAGCCGGTACGAACGACAGTACTCTGGCTGTCATCGACGTAGCCGGTCACGGCGTTGCTCAGACCGCTGGCCACACCCAAGCCCGCAAACAAAAGCATCTGGGCTATCTGTTTCATTCTCGTCGCCTCCGAATACTGTAACTGTTGCACCCGCGCCGGGGCCGCGGACCAGAGCCAGCCACGGTGACCGGGCGCTGCGCACAAACAGGACAATCCTGTGCTTGTAAACGCAGGCATCCGGGCCTGCTTTATAAGCGAGGTCCGGAACTTATCCAGGGGTATTTTCAATCAGGCGGTGCGCGAGCGCAAGTGAATGCGCGCACCAGGTTATCAACCCGATGCAGTGCCGCAGTTGCTCAGGCTGAGGCTGGGGGGATTGGTGGAAAACACAAAAGGTGCAGCTTTCTCCAGGGCGGTCAAGCCGAGCAGCATACGCGTGTTCTGCGGAAATACGGCTGCCTCGACATTGTCCAGCACGCAGTCTTTTCCCAGCACCAGGCGCTTGATGCGATATACGGGCAGCCGGTGCTGGGTGCCGTCTGCCAGTACGCCGGTCAGTTCACCCACGTACACGGCGTTGTTTGCCTCTACCAGGCGTTCCAGAGTGAATTCGTTGATGGTGGTATAACCGGCACCGGTGTCGACCATGAACTCGACATCACCGCTACCGTGCATGTTCGCCTCGACGTAGTAGGTGGCAAGCCGCTTCTGATTCATCGGGATGGTCCGGTAGGAGTCGGCGATAACCAGATTAGCCGTGGCCAGCGACAGCCACCACACAGCAAGTTTTGCAATTGACCTGGACATCTCGACCCCGTGTTTATGACAATTTTTTGTCGGTACAAGGCTTAGCGGCACACAGAACGCCAAATTGAGCCTTACCCGGGCCGGATCGCGCGGCCTTCCCCCGCAGCTCGCGAAGCTGCGCCAGCAGCCAGCCAATAACACTTTTTCTTCTATTTTTTAATCACTTATGAATATTCGACCACAAGGAGCGGTCCTCGGCCGGTGCCCGACTGCAGTTCACGTCTGTAGTCAGGCCGCCTGCTGCTAATGGCAAGCATTTTGCAGCCGCCCGTTTATTCGCTTTGATGCAGGCCAGAACCGGTCTGCCCGACACAACAACGAGAGCAGCACATGCGGATCGAAAAGTTTTCACTCAAGGCATTAACTGTAAGCGTGCTACTGGTAGTGGGGATTGTTGCAATCGCCTTTTCTTTTGTCTCCGAATCCGAGTACCGCGAGGCGGCGGTGGAGTCGCAGACCAGGGCGGTTTCACGCATCCTCGACGTGGCAACCGACGCCGCACTCACCAGGCTCGCGCTGGACAGCGATCAGCTGGCGGCCGCTGCGGTCAAGGCCATCGGCCGCCAGCCCGGTCTTGGGACCTATCTGGCCGAGGCGCCGGCCGGCACCGCCAACCCGACGCTGGCCCCGCTGCTCGAGGCCACACTCAAGACAAACCTGCCGAATCTCAGGCCGCTCTCGGTGCGACTCTACAACCCGGACCGGCAACCCCTCATGGGCGCCGGTCAGGGCGAGGTCCAGGACAGTCGGCTGCTGGCCGAGGCCGGTCCCGAACAACCCGCTGGGGGACTCTGGCTTGCCGAATCGGGTCCGCGCTACTCCGTAATCCGGCCGATCGGTGAGAAACCGGCAGCCGGTTACCTGGAGATTCGGTTTGACCCGGTTGTTTCGTTGCAATCGGTTGCCGAACTCACGGATCTGCCGCTGCGCATGCACTCGCTGTCCGGAACCGTTCTGTTCGAGGCCGGAGAGTGGGGGAACACGAGCGGCTCAGTGCATGAGGTAAGCCTCCAGGTGCACAGCAGCGACGGATCACCACTGCTGGGCTTGATGGTGCTGGATGACTTCGCCGGCCTGTACCGCGCCACTGCTCAGACGCGCGACGCCACGACCGCGGCTGTTGTCGCCCTGATCGGTGCAGCGCTGCTGATCGCCATCCTGATCCTGAACCGGTTCCTGTTCCAGCCGCTTAAAACCATGATTGGAGAGATGAAGCGGGTAGCCGAGGGCGACACCGAAATCAGCGTGAACGGCCGCGCGTTGAAGGAATTCCACATCCTCGCCAACGCGTTCAACGCCATGACCCAGCAAGTCCGCGATATTATCGAACGCGAGCGCCAGGCTGCCGAGGACATAAAAGGCAAGGTCGAACTGATCCAGGATGTGGTCGCCATGGCCGCAAAAGGCGATCTGACCGGTCAGGTCATGGTGTACCGGGACCAGGACGTCATTTCCCAGCTGGCCGCCGGCATCCAGAAGATGCTGGACAGCCTTAACTCGCTGGTGGCCCGCATTCAGCAGTCAGGCGTGCAGGTAACTTCCTCGGCTACCGAGATTGCGGCGACCGCCAAGCAGCAGGAAGCAACCGCCACCGAACAGGCGGCAACGACCAACCAGATCAAGGCAACCGTAACCCAGATCACGGCCACCTCCAAAGAACTCGTAAAAACCATGAACGATGTTACCGAGGTGGCCTGGAGAACCTCGGAAGGCGCCAACGCCGGGCGCTCCTCCCTGCAGCACATGGAAACCACCATGCACCAGATGGTCGAAGCAACCGAATCCATCGGCTCAAAACTGGCAGTGCTCAGTGAGAAAGCCGGCAATATCAATACTGTTGTCACCACCATCAACCGCGTCGCCGACCAGACCAACCTGCTGTCACTCAATGCCGCTATCGAGGCCGAGAAAGCAGGCGAATACGGGGTGGGCTTTGCCGTGGTCGCGACCGAAATTCGCCGCCTCGCCGATCAGACCGCGGTGGCGACCTGGGACATCGAACAGATGGTCAAGGAAATGCAGTCGGCAGTTTCCGCCGGCGTCATGGGCATGGAGAAGTTCTCGGAAGAGGTACGCCGCGGCGTTGACGACGTGCGCCAGGTCGGCTCGCAGCTGGCCCACATTATCGAGCAGGTAGACGCCCTGATTCCGCGGTTTGAGGAAGTGAACGAAACGGTCAGCTTACAGGCGCAGGGCGGACAGCAGATCCGCGATGCCATTGTCCAGCTCAGTGAATCGGCGCAACAGACAGCAGAATCACTACGTCAGTCCAACGGGGCGATCATGCAGCTCAATGAAGCAGCGTTGCGACTGCAGGACGGGGCCTCACATTTCCAGGTCAAGGCCTAATGCTGATGCTGTTATTCAAGCTGGGCAACAGCCGTTACGCGCTCCCCGCCCGGGATGTGGTGGAGGTTACGCCGCGGGTTCGACTGGAACCACTGGCGGGCACGCCGGACTATGTCGCCGGTCTGCTCAATTACCGCAGTGCGCATGTGCCGGTTATCGACCTGTGCCAGTTGATCAACAGCGAGGGATGCAGGGATTCGCTCACCACAAGGATAATACTGGTGCGG
This sequence comes from uncultured Gammaproteobacteria bacterium, assembly GCA_963695455.1. Taxonomy (GTDB): domain Bacteria; phylum Pseudomonadota; class Gammaproteobacteria; order DSM-19610; family DSM-19610; genus Thiogranum. The sequence continues at coordinate 213,195 of CAVOGN010000002.1, forward strand.
TTTTCCGATGCCAATGGTGCAACCGGCACGCTTGGACTGCTGGCCGAGGCCGTGACCGAAACATTGCGGATCGAAGAGTCTGCGTTCGCTGACACGGGCATTAAGGTGGACACGGCGCCCTTTCTGGGGCGGGCGGCCCATTCCAGCCAGGGTCTGGTGCGCAACATCAGCGTGGCCGAGCTGCTGCCGCATCAGTTGCGAGCCCAGCTGTTTGCCTCAGCGGTGCACTAGATGCCGCGGCATCATATCGAACAACTCCTGCAACAGCGCATGGGTCTGCACAGCGCGACAGTAGGCAGCAGCACCATCGCGCGCGCCGTCGAGCAGCGCATGCGCGCCTGCAACATCGAAACAGTAAACGAGTATCGGGACATTGTGACCCACTCCGATACCGAACTCGACGCCCTGATAGAGGCGGTCGTCATACCGGAGACCTGGTTCTTTCGCGAACCGACCGCGTTCCGCGCACTCAGTGACTGGCTCCGTAACGAATGGATACCCAACAGACGGGGAGCCGCGGTTCTGCGCATACTCAGCGTGCCGTGCTCCAGCGGTGAAGAACCCTATACCCTGGCAATGTGCCTGGCTGAGTGCGGCTTCGGGGCAGACGAGGCTCGCATTGATGCCGTCGATATAAGCAGCGCCAACCTGGAGAAAGCGCGCAGGGCCCGCTACGGACGCAATTCCTTCCGCGGTGACGACATCTTTTACAGAGACCGCCACTTCGACCACCGGGCGCCGTATTACCACCTGAGCGACGCTATCCGGCAACGGGTGAATTTCCAGCGCGGCAACATACTGGAGAGCGACTTCACCGGGGATCGCTCGCCCTACCACGTAATCTTCTGCCGCAACCTACTGATCTACTTCGATCGGCCCACCCAGCACCGGGCGATCGACCAGCTGGAACAGCTGTTAACGGAAAACGGCCTGCTGTTCCTCGGCCATTCCGAAACGAGCTTGCTGCAGCAACGCTGCTTTGCGCCGCTCCCGTTTGAGCGCTGCTTCGGTTTCCGGCGGGAACCCGCAGTCGCCCGGACTCCCGCCGCTCCCTGCACACCACCACGCCCAGCCCGGGGTCATCGGCCCGTCAAGAAGCGCGCACCTGTGCCGGCCCCGTTTTCCGCAGTCACCACCGGGGCCGCTCCAGTCAAAGCCGCGTTTTCAGCAGCGGATCGGGAAGCGTTGCTGGCCCGGGCTTTTCAGCTTGCAGATCAGGGTCACATGGACGAAGCAGCGGCGTGCTGCGAGTCCCTGCTGAGAGTAACCGTCTATCAGGCGCACGCGTACTATCTGCTGGGCGTCATTCGTGAGGCGGCCGGGAACACCCGGGAAGCCGAACAAATGTTCCGCAAGGCCGTTTACCTGCAGCCGGACTACTACCAGGCACTGGTGCATCTGAGCGTCATCTGCGAACGAACGGGTGACACGGGCGGCGCACGGCGATTTCTTGAACGCGCCACACGCGCCGAGTCCCGTCAGCAGCAATCGGGGACCGCAAAATGACTGCAGCGGCGCGCGCCAACCCGTCAGGACTCGATGACTGCTGGAACCGCATCGGAATCTGGAGCCCCGAGCGCGCCAGCTGCCCGGAACTGCAGCAGGTGATCCACTGCCGAAACTGCGCACGATACTCCGATGCCGGCCGGTCGATGCTGGAACACCCTATGACGGCGGACTACCGCGATGAGTGGACAGAACGCCTGGCGTCGGCCAGACAGACCCGGCAAACCGGATCCAAGGCGCTGCTCCTGTTCCGGCTCGGTGACGAATGGTTGGGACTCGGCTGTCGGCATGTGCAGGAAGTCAGTGAGATGCGTTCCATTCACAGCCTTCCTCACAGGACCGACTCGCTGGTCAAGGGAATAGTCAATATACGCGGCGAACTCAAACTCTGCGTGTCGATTGGTTCGCTGTTGCAGCTCGCCAAGTCACAGGAAGACTACCGCGTCGACCACGAAATACACCAACGAATGATCCATATACTGAAGGACGGTCAGAGTTTCGTGTTTCCGGTCAGCGAAGTGCACGGCATCCACCACTACTCGGATAAAGCTCTCAAGCCGGCGCCAGCAACGCTGTCCAAATCGCGCCAGAGTTTTACCGCAGGCGTCCTGTCATGGCAGCAGCGCCACGTCGGCGTGCTGGATCACGAGCTGCTCTTCTTTGCCTTGAACAAGGGGCTCGAATGAGCGACGGACTCAGCAACTTTTCGATGCTGGAGCTGTTCCGCCTCGAAGTCGACAATCAGGCGGCGATCCTCAACGAAGGACTGCTGGCGTTGGAGCGCGGCAACCAGTCTGCCCCGCAACTCGAGGCTTTGATGCGTGCTGCACACTCGGTCAAGGGCGCCGCACGCATGGTTGGTATCGACGATGGCGTGCTGCTCGCGCACGCCATGGAAGACAGTTTTGTCGCCGCCCAGAGCGGCGCGCTGCAATTCGGCGCGCGCCAGGTCGACCTGTTGCTCAGAGCCGTAGACCAACTGCTCGCCATTTCGCGCGATGAACAGGACAAGGCGGAAATCGAACACCTGGCGCAGCAACTCCGCAACCCGGAGCAGGAGCCCGACCACGCCCCGCCTGCCGAAGCGGACGTGCCAGATCATCGTGCATCGATGACTGAACCGGCCCAGTGGCTATCCGCCGGCGGTACCGCCGCTGAGCCGGCACCCGCCGAAAGCCCCTCCCCCCCGTTGCTGAACAGCAATGTCGAACCGGCGCCCGGCACGCGCAGTGAGGCGGCCGGCACCGGAGCCGTGCGGGTAAGTCCGGAGAGTCTCAACCGGCTGGTGGGACTGGCCGGGGAGGTACAGGTTGAGTCGCGCTGGCTGCGACCGTTTGCCGAAACACTGTTGCAGATCAAGCACCGACAGGCGGAGCTGGTGGGGCTGCTCGATCAGCTTCACGACCACCTGTACGCGAGCAGCGTCGACGAGTACAGCCGCGCACTGGCCACCGACATACAGAGCAAAGCGAACCGTTGCCGGCATTCGCTGGGTGATCAGCTGGTGGAGCTCGACGCATTCGATCGGCGCATGGACGGGCTCGCGAAGCGCCTGCACAACGAGGTTATCGTCAGCCGCATGCGCCCGTTCGCGGACGCCACACGCGGCTTTCCACGCATGGTGCGCGATCTGTCCAGGCAACTGGGCAAACAGGTGGAGCTCAGAATCGAAGGTCTGACCACCCAGGTCGACCGTGACATTCTCGAACATATGGAGGCTCCGCTGAATCATTTGCTGCGCAACGCGCTGGACCACGGAATCGAGACACCCGAGGAACGTCTGCGTGCGGGCAAACCTCCGGTAGCGACGCTGACGCTGTGTGCGGCACACAGTTCCGGCATGCTGACCATAACAGTTGCGGACGACGGACGCGGCATCGATACGGAGCGGTTGCGCCTGAGCGTAGTCGAAAAAGCCATGGTGAACCAGGCCATGGCGGGCGAGCTGTCCGAAACCGAACTGCTCGAGTTCCTGTTCCTCCCCGGCTTCTCCACGCGTGATCAGGTGACCGAAATATCCGGTCGCGGCGTCGGTCTGGATGTCGTGCAGAGCACTGTGCAGAGGATGCGCGGCATGGTGCGCGCCAGCACCGAGCACGGTAAGGGCACCCGCTTCCATCTGCAGCTGCCGCTCACCCTGTCAGTGATCCGCGCCCTGGTGGTGGAGATCGGCGCCGAGCCTTATGCAATCCCGCTGGCTCGTATCGACCGCACACTCAAACTCGACGTCGCCCGGATCGAATCCCTGGAGGGGCGACAATATTTCACACTCGGTAACCAGCATGTGGGGCTGGTCTTCGCCAGTCAGGTACTCGGGTCTGGCAACAATGGTGAACCCGGGGACAGTCTTCCCGTTGTGGTGCTGGGCGAACGGCTCAACCGCTCCGCGCTGGTGGTGGACCGGTTCGTCGGCGAGCGCTCGCTGGTGGTTCATCCGCTCGATCCACGCATCGGCAAAGTTAAGGACATCAGCGCCGCTGGCCTGCTGGAAAATGGCGCCCCCTGTCTCATTATCGATGTCGACGACATGCTGCGGTCCATCGACATTCTGGTGGCAGGCGGGCGTCTGAACCGGATCCAGGACAGTCAGCGCAATGTCCAGCCGCGGGGAAAACATGTCCTGGTAGTGGACGACTCGATTACCGTCCGCGAAGTGGAACGCAACATGTTGGCCGCGCGGGGCTATCAGGTTGACGTTGCCGTCGACGGTATGGACGGCTGGAATGCCATACGCATGAACCGCTACGACCTGGTTATCAGTGACGTCGATATGCCGCGCATGAACGGCTTCGAGTTTGTCCAGCTTATCAAGCAGGACGAGCGCCTGCACGACACCCCCGTCATGATTGTCTCCTATAAGGACCGCGAGGAAGACCGGCAGCGAGGCCTGGAGGCAGGTGCCGATTATTATCTGACCAAGGGCAGTTTCCACGATGAAACCCTCATCGAAGCAGTCGTGGATCTGATCGGTGAGGCGGACTAGCCGTGGCGGTGTTGAAGATCGGTATTGTCAACGATTCGCTGATGGCAGCGGAATGCCTGCGACGGGTGGTCAATCGGGTGCCGGCCTATCAGCTGCTGTGGGTGGCCTACAACGGTCATGAGGCGCTGCGCTACTGCAGGCAGAACTGTCCGGATGTCATTCTGATGGATCTCATCATGCCGGAAATGGACGGCATCGAAGCAACCCGCAGAATCAGTGCAGAGTTCAGCTGCGCAATCCTGGTGGTAACTGCCACCGTCCACGGACACGCCGGACGCGTATTTGAGGCCATGGGAGCGGGTGCGCTGGACGCCGTCAACACGCCGGTGCTGGGGGACGCCGGTCAGGGCGAAGGTCAGGAAATCCTGGTCCGCAAGATAAACAGCATCGCCACCCTGTTGCGCGGAAAACCGCTGGTGCGGAGCGCGAGGGAGCCGCTCCCGGACACCGCGTGCCCGGTCGACGCGCGTACCCCAGCGCTGATCGCGGTCGGCGCCTCGACCGGCGGTCCCTCCGCGCTCATCGAGGTGCTGCGGGCCATACCGGCGGACCTGCCTGCTGCGCTCGCGATCGTGCAGCATGTGGACGAGCAGTTCATGCCGAGCTTCATCAACTGGCTGAACGATCACACCCCGTTGCCGGTGCACGCGGCGCAGCCGGGAGACCGCTTCGAAGCCGGTACCGTGCTGGTGTGCGGCCGCGGCGATCACCTGCTGCTGAACACCGACGCAACCCTTGCCTACAGCCCGGAGCCGACCGCTGCCGCGTACCGGCCGTCGGTCGATGTCTTCTTCGAAAGTCTTGCGAAACAATACCATACTCAGACGCTTGGAATTCTTCTGACCGGTATGGGCAGAGACGGCGCGGCGGGACTCAAGGCCATGCGAGAGCGCGGTTGGCATACCATCGCTCAAGATCAGGAAAGCTGTGCCGTTTACGGGATGCCGAAAGCCGCCATGGAAGTGGGTGCGGCCGTTGAGATTCTGCCCTTGGGGGAAATCGGGCCGGCAGCGGTTAGATGGGCGCACAACGCCTCGCAGAGAGGACGGGGAATCCGGAACTCAGGATGACAACGGAAACCGAAAAGGTTGGGGAAGCACAGGCCGCCCAGTGTGAAAACTGGGCGGTGGTCCTGTTGGTCGATGACCAGGCCCTGATCGCGGAAGGTATCCGGAGGATGATGGCGGACCAGCCGGATATTCAGTTCCACTATTGCTCCGATCCCAGACATGCCATACAGCAAGCTGTCGACATCAAGGCGACCGTGATTCTACAGGACCTGGTCATGCCGGATGTGGACGGCCTGACCCTGGTTCGCTTCTACCGCAACAACCCGGCAACTCGTGACATTCCGGTGATTGTGCTGTCCAGCAAAGACGACCCCAACGTCAAGAGCGACGCCTTTTATCAGGGCGCGACCGACTACCTGGTGAAGCTGCCTGAGAAGGTCGAACTGCTGGCACGGATTCGCGCCCACACCAAGAGTTACCTGGCGCAACGCGAACGCGACGAGGCGTTTGTCACGCTCAGAAAATTGCAGCAGCAATTGGAGAAAATGAACACTGAGCTGACCCGCAGCAACGACGAACTGCAGCGCCTGTCAACCCTTGACGGCTTGACGGGAGTCGCCAACCGCCGCCGGTTTGACGAAGTCCTCCAGCGCGAGTGGCGACGCGCAACGCGTTCGGAGACCCCGTTATCCCTGATCTTCGCGGATATCGATTTCTTCAAGCGTTACAACGACCATTATGGTCATCAGGCGGGCGATGATTGTCTGAAACAGGTCGCCGCCGCCCTGCAGCAGACGGTCCACCGCCCCGCCGACCTGGTCAGCCGCTACGGCGGCGAAGAATTCGTCATTGTGCTTCCCGAGACGGACGCGGACGGCGCGCTCGCGGTTGCCGAGAAAGTGCTCAGCACAGTAGCCAGACTGGGCATTCGGCACGCCGCATCGGCGGTCGCCGAACGCCTCACACTCAGCATCGGCGTCGCGACTCGCTGCCCGGCCCGGGACGAGCCGGCGGAAGACCTGGTCTGCGCCGCCGACCAGGCACTGTACCGCGCCAAGGAGCGCGGTCGCAACCGCATAGAAGTGGCGTCAGAACGGGCGATGCCTGGCGAGTCACGGACCCTGACGGACGGTTAGAAACACCCCCCGCGATGCGTGTATCATGGGCGCCTGTTCTAGCAGGAGCGTGCCATGACATTTGTAGTGGGTGAAAATTGTATCAAGTGCAAATACACCGATTGCGTCGAAGTCTGCCCGGTGGACTGTTTTCATGAGGGCCCCAACTTTCTGGTCATCGACCCCGAAGAGTGCATCGACTGCACACTTTGCGAACCGGAATGCCCTGCTGAAGCCATTTTCCCGGAAGACGACCTGCCCGCGGACCAGGCGGTGTTTCTGGAACTGAATGCCGAACTGGCGCAGACCTGGCCGGTGATCAGCGAGCAAAAGGATGCGCCGGCAGATGCCGACGAGTGGAATGGCAAACCCGGCAAACTGGACCTGCTGGAGCGTTGAGTTCACACTCCCGAATAGCGGCCGTCAGTGATCGCGCCAGCATCGAAAGCAGGCCGGATAACCCTGGTGCCGTTCGGCCAGGACCCGCTGGTCTGGACAGCGCAGCAGATTCTCGATCACTACGAGAAGTGCTTACCGGATCTGAGCACCTGTCAGATCCTGGTCGCAGAGGATCGCTGCGCCCCCCGGCTGCGCACCGAGCTGCTGCGCCAAGCCGGACAGCGCGGATTCGGCGCACTACTGGGTCCCTCGATCGAGCGCCTCGATCAGTGGCTTGAGCACGTCAGCGCGGTCGGGCAGACCGTCCTGAATCGCCCCGCCCAGGAACTCGTGCTCGCCGCAGCACTGCGTGATGCCACCCCGATTTATGCCGATACCGACCCCTGGCTGTTGGCCGAACAACTGCTCACGTTGTTCGATGAAATAACTCGATACGACGTACCAGTAGCCGATGAACTGGAACGCTTCGAAGCAGCGCTGCGCAACTGTTATGCGCTCGGCGAATCGCCTACGCTGCTGCAACAGGAAGCCGGCATCCTGCACACCCTGTGGCATGCCTGGCAGGAGCAGCTCGCCGCGGACGAGCTGCTCGACCCGGCGTCTGCCTATCGCCAGCAGCTGCGCGGCGGCAAGCCCCCTGACGGATCGACCCTGTGGCTCACAGGCCTCACGCAAGTGACGCCGGCGGAAGCGAACTGGCTGCGCGGTCTGCTCGAAAACGATGCTGCCCGGCTGATACTGCATGGCGGCGCCGGGCAGCAGGGGTATCATCCCGACGCTCCGCTGACCGACATTCTCGACCGACTCGGGGTTAGCTTTCCGGAGCTGCCAGCACCGAGCCGGACGCTTTGGCTGACTTCGTTGCGACGCTGTTCGAGGCATCAGAGGATAACCTGAAAGTGCGCGCACAGCGCTTTGCCAAGCTGCATCAGCAAGACCCTGTCTGCGACCGGCTGAGCATCGTGCGCGCCGATGACCCGGAGCACGAGGGCCAGGCGGTGGCGCTGCAAATCCGGCGCTGGCTGCTCGAGGGTCGGCAGTCGATTGCTTTGGTAACAGAGGACCGCCGCATCGCGCGCAGAGTCCGCGCGCTGCTGGAAGCATCCGCTATCCAGCTCGACGACCCTGGCGGCTGGGCTTTGTCCACCACCAGCGCCGCGGCCACCCTGGAGCGCTGGCTGGAAACGGTCGAGGAGGACTTTGCCGCCGGCCCGCTGCTGGATGTGCTCAAATCCCCTTTCGTAAGCTTTGCCGCGCGCGACGTGCATCTTGGACAGGTGCGCCGTCTCGAACAGGATATTATCCTGCACGAAAACATCGCCCGCGGGCTGCAACGCTATCGTCACCACCTCGATAAGCGCAGCGAACGCCTGCCCGAGTGGTCGGAACCCACGCGCCAGGCGCTGCACCGCATGCTCAACCTGCTGGATCACGCCGCCAGCCCGCTGGTGGCGTTGCTCGCCGGCACACATGCCGCGCAGGACTTTCTCACCGCCCTGCACGCCAGCCTGAGGGAGCTCGGTGCCTGGCAGACCCTCGCAGGCGATGCGGCGGGTCTGCAATTGCTGGAGGCGCTGGAGGATCTGCATCAGGCCGGCCGGTATTCCCGCGTGCAGCTGGACTGGCCGGAGTTCCGGGCCTGGCTGGGGCGCCATCTGGAACGCACCACTTTTCAGCCGCCGACCTCGGCCAGCCCGGTACAACTGTTGACCCTGGAACAAACCCGTCTGCAGCGTTTCGCTGCAGTTATTGTCGCCGGCTGCAGTCGTGAGCACCTGCCTGGTACACCGGCCGGTCAGGCGTTTTTCAATCAGCGGGTGCGTGCCGAGCTTGGTCTGCCCACCTGGTCCCAGTCAGCCGCCACCAAGCTGCATCATTTCTGCCGTGTTCTGCACGCTGCACCACAGGTGCTCCTGACCTGTCATCGCGAACAGGACGGGGAGCCCGTGAGCGCCAGCCCGTGGCTCGACCTGCTGGATATTTTTTACTCCAGCGCCTATGGAGCCACGCTCGAGAACCATACGCTCAAGGCGCTGGCAGACCGGCCTGAGGTGCGGCCAAGGGCTCCCGACCAGGCGGCCATTCCGGGTCCGGCGCAACGACCGGCACCGCGGGTAGAAGCAGCCCTTCGGCCACAGCACTGGTCCGCCTACACGCATCAGCGACTGATCGACTGCCCGTACCGCTTCTTTGCCGCCGACGCCCTGAACCTCAAACCACAGGATGAAATCCGCGAAGCGCTGAGCAAGAGCGATTACGGCTCGCTGGTGCACCGCATCCTGCAGGCCTTCAACAGTAAGGTGGCCGGACTGCCCGGTCCCTGGTCCGGTGCGCTGACTCGCGTGGACTTTGACCCGGCGAGTACTTTGCTGAGACGCATCAGTGCGGCGGTATTCGAACCAGCAATCAATGACAACTTCCAGGCGCGCAGCTGGTACCGGCAGTGGCTCAGAGTACTGCCGAATTATCTCGACTGGGAAATACAGCGTCGCACCGAGTGGCAACCGATCAGCACTGAACTCAAGGTAGACAAGGCACTCGGCGAGCGCCTGCGCATCAGCGGCCGCATCGATCGCGTGGATCAACGCGCCGGCAGCATCGCCCTGCTCGACTACAAGACCGGACGCCCGCCGCGCCCCGAAGAGGTTCTGTGCGGTGAAGCGGTACAACTGCCCACTTATGCATTGCTTATCGACAAACCCGTAGTGCAACTGGACTATCTGGAGTTCGCCAGAGACAAGGTGAACGCAACCACATGCGCCGCGGGCGAGGCGCTGGATGAGTTGCTCGGCCAGGTGGCGCAACGGCTGACTCTGCTCACCGACGCGCTGCACGACGACGCGCCGCTACCGGCATGGGGGGATGTCCGCACCTGCGCATACTGCGAATTCGGCGGCGTCTGCCGGCGCGACATGTGGTCGCACCACGAGTTCAGTGATGACTGACACGCCGCTTGCCACACAGCCGGACCGCAGCTTCAGCGTGCTGGCGTCGGCCGGTACCGGCAAGACCTGGCAGCTGGTAGCCCGGCTCACGCGCCTGTTATTGCACGGTGCAAAGTCGGACAGCATTCTGGCTATTACGTTCACCCGCAAGGCCGCTGGCGAGATGCAGCTGCGGCTCAACCAGCGCTTGCAGGAATTGCTGCACGCCGACGATCCGGAACTGGACTCGCTGCTGGCCCAGATCGGCGCACAGCCGACAGCCGCGCTGCGCGACAAGGCGCGCAATCTGCTCGAGGAGTGGCTGCGCAGCGAGCAGACCCTGCGCACCACGACTTTTCACAGCTTCTGCAGGGAATTGCTCCAGCGTTTCCCGCTCGAAGCCGGTCTGCCGCCCGGCTTCGAGCTCGCCGAGCAAACCGGTCTGCTGCTGGAGGAAAGCTGGGACGCCCTGTTTGCCGAGGCAACCGGTGCCCCTGATCAACCGCTGGCCGACGCGCTGGAAGTCCTGTTCGAGGCGCTCAACGGACTGCCCAATACCCGCGCGGCGCTGTTCGATTTCGTTGAACACCGCAGCGACTGGTGGGCATTTACGCGCGATGCCCGGGATCCGGTGGGTAGCGCGGTGACCGACCTCGAGGCAAAACTGACGGCTGATCCCGCCTGTAGCGCGAACGATTTCTGGAACACAGCCATGCGCGACAAGCTGGCTGAATTCGCCACTCTGCTGGGGCGCCATGCCACCGGCACCAACCTGGCGCACGCGGCTCTTATCGAGGCCAGCCTCTCAACCAATCCGGATGCAGACAACGCGATTGAGTTGCTTCAGCCCGCGTTTTTCACCACCGCTGGCGAGCGCCGCAAGCGCTCGCCGGGGAATACGCAGCGCAAGGCCATGGGGGAAGAAGGCCAGGAGCGGTTTCTCGAACTGCATGCGTGGTTGTGCGAAAGAATCGAAGCTGTCATCGAGCAACAAAGGCGACAACAGACGCTACGCACCAACACGGCATGGTACCGTGCCGGCCAGCGCATGCTCGACCACTATCAGCGTATCAAGCGCGAACGGCGCCTGCTGGATTTCGCAGACCTGGAGTGGAACACCTACCTGCTGCTCAGCCACCGGGAACAGGCGCACTGGGTGCAGTTCAAACTCGACCAGCGCATCGATCATCTGCTGATCGATGAATTTCAAGACACCAACCCGACGCAGTGGCAACTGATCCTGCCACTGCTCGAAGAGATGGCAGCCGGCAGCGAGCGCTGGCGCAGCCTGTTCATTGTCGGTGACGCCAAACAGTCGATATACCGGTTCCGGCGCGGCAATCCGCGCCTGCTCGGGTGCGCTGCGACCTGGATGCAGCAGCACCTGAACGCAGAGTCCATCCATCTGGACGCCTCACGCCGTTCGTCTCCCGCAATATTGGAACTTGTCAACAAAGTGTTCCTGCAAGCCGAGATGCAGCAGTTGCTGCCCGGATTCCAGCCCCACACCACCCACAAGACGGAGGCCTGGGGTCGGGTGGAGCTGTGGCCCCTGATCGAAGCGCAGACCGTCAGCCCCGAACCGCCCGGTGAGGGCCTGCGCAATCCCTTGCAGCAACCGCGACTGGTGGCGCTGGATCGTCGCCACTACCGGGAAGGGCAAGCCATTGCAGCACGTATCCAGGAGCTGGTTCGGGAACAGGTCGCAGGCTACGGGGATGTCGTGATCCTGATGCGCTCGCGCACCCACTTGGCCGATTACGAAGCGGCGCTGCGGGACAATGGCATTCCGTACCTCAGCCTCGACCGGGGCACATTGCTGCAAAGCCTGGAAATTCGCGATCTGGAAGCCCTGCTGGTGGTTCTGATGACACCGCAGGACAACCTTTCGCTGGCGCAGGTGTTGCGCTCGCCGATATTCTCGGTGACTGACGAAGATCTGATGCTGCTGGCACAGCAAGAAGGCGGACCCTGGATCGAGCGTCTCGCCGCTGTGGCCGCGATGCTGAACGCCGGGCATCCATTGCGACGCGCCAATCATCTGCTGGAAACCTGGCGCAGTCTCGCCGGGCATGTACCGATTCACGATCTGCTGGAGCGGGTGTTCCACGAAGCGAATGTCCTGGCACGCTATGAAGCTGCCTTCCCTGCTACCCAGAGCGCACGCGTGCAGGCCAATCTCACCCGATTCATCGAACTTGCGCTTGAGGTCGACGCCGGACGTTACCCCACCCTGCCGCGTTTCCTCGAGCGCGTGCGCCAGCTTCGCAAACTGGATAGAGAAGGCCCGAACCAGGCGACACCGACCGCGGAGGGCGGCGCACGCGTTCACTTACTCACCATTCACGCCGCCAAGGGCCTCGAGTCGCCGGTGGTGTTTCTCGCCGACAGCACCAACCTGGGCAACAGTCCGCCCGGCCACCAGCCGCTGGTGCGCTGGCCGGCGCAAGCCGATCGGCCCAGCGACTTCATGCTGTTGGGCAATACCCGGCAACGCGATGCCATCAGCAGGGGTTTGCATGAACTCGAACTGCACGAGGAGGAGCGCGAGTCTGCCAATCTGCTCTACGTGGCGCTGACGCGCGCCAAACACATGCTGATCGTGTCGGGCTGCGCACCGACGTCCCGGAACCGGTCCCGCAGCTGGTACGCACAGATAGCGACGGCGGTTTGCGGCCAGGATGCCCCGCAAGCGCGCTGGATTGACGAGTTCCTGCAAGCCCCCGACCGGCCGATTGCCGAACCGCCGCGGAAACTGTCCGACGCGGATGTCGACCCTCGCTTACGCCAACCCATACCCACCCGCGGATTGTGGTGCGAAATTGCACCGAGCCGCGCCGCCCTGCAGGAGGATATGAAATCGGGCGATGCCCTTGGAAGGCTGCGCGGCACGGCTATCCATCGCATGCTGCAGCTTGCCACCGAGGCAGGGGGTCATTGGCCGAGCCGCAGTGCAGTTACGCAGCGTGTTGCGGCGGAAATGCAGTGGGCAGACAGCGATCCCACGCTGCGGTCCTGGTGGCAGGAGGTCGAACGCCTGCTCGACGATCCGCAGCTCGCCTGGCTGTTCGCGCCGCAGGCTCCGGCAAAGGCCTATAACGAGGTGCCGATCGAGTATCTGGACAGGGGGCAGACCGTCTACGGTATCATCGACCGACTGGTCGCAACAGATGCCGGTGTCTGGCTGATCGATTACAAGACCCATCAGGTGCGCTCCGCGACACAACTTCGCGACCTGTGTGACCGCTATCGGGCGCAACTGGCACTGTACCGTGAGGGCGTACAGCGCATCTGGCCGGGCCGCCCGGTGCAGACATGCCTGCTGTTCACGCACGGCGGACAACTGTTTGAAATCGAGTAATGCGACCCTATCTGAACCATTAGTAATGCTGCATGCCCTGACAAGGTGACGTAATGAATGAGCTAGCAAATGTTGTCGAAGTCAACGAGTCCAATTTCGCGGAACAGGTGATCGTTGCGTCCGAGCGGGTTCCGGTGCTGGTGGATTTCTGGGCCGACTGGTGTGCACCGTGCAAGATGTTGCTGCCGGTGCTGCTCAAACTGGCACAGGAATACGGCGACCAGCTGCGTCTCGCCAAGGTCAACACCGATGTCGAGCGCGACCTGGCTGCCGAACACGGCATCCGCAGCCTCCCCACTCTGCGACTGTACCGGCACGGCCAAGTCGTCGAAGAGGTTATGGGGGCACAGCCCGAGGCTGCTTTGCGCACCCTGATTGACGCCTACATCGAACGTGAATCGGACCGCCTGTTGGCCGAGGCGCTGACGCTTGCCCAGGGCGGAGACCGTGCCGCGGCCCTGGATTTGATGGCGCGCGCCTATCGCGACGACCCCGATAACCCGCGACTGCCGCTCGAATATGCACGCCTTTGTCTGCAGGCCGATCAAATCGACCGGGCAGACGAGCTTCTGCAGGCGCTGGCCAGGGAGATCCGCGAACAACCGCAGGCGAGAAACCTGCAAGCGCTGGTGGATCTGACGCGGTCAATTTCGGGTGCGCCGCCGCTGGCGGAACTGCAAGCGGCACTTAAGGCTGATCCGGCACAAAAACAGGCGCGGTTTCAGCTCGCCGCCAGGCAAACGCTGGCCGCTGACTACGACCAGGCACTGGACAATTTCCTGACACTCTTGAAGCAGGACAGCGACTACGGCGAGGGTGCTGCGCAGCGCGGATTGCTGGCCGTGTTTGCCTTACTCGGGGACGAGGACGAGCGCGTCACCCGCTACCGGCGTCAAATGTTCGCACTGTTACATTAGCAGGCTGTTGAAAAAGGCCTCATGCGGCACGATACGGCATCACAGATCAGCTCAAAATGCTCAGGTACTGACGTGTATACCCCGCGTTTCCGCCGCGCCGTCCTTGTCTCGCACTCACCTGAGACTTCCTCAACAGCCTGCTAAGCACGGCAATTGAACAGGCCCTTGTCCCTGATAATCCGCGCCACCTTTTCCGGCACCATGGTCTCCCATTGCGGGTCGCCGGCACGGATCTTCTCCAGTACCACATGGGAGAAGATCCCCAGATCGGCGTTGTCGATCGCGGTAAGCTCCCTGATATAGCGATTTTCCAGCAGGTGCTGATACAGGTGACGCAGGTTGGGCGCCACACTCAGATTGTGGACGGTGGTCAAGCCATCATTGTGGTGGTCCAGCGCCGGACACACGTACAGGCGCAGGTCATTCCTGAACAGGCGACCGAAGGCTTCCAGTATTCCGCCGTCAAGATCAAGATAATATTGTTCATCAAAGATCTGCTCCAGGGTCGGGACGCCCAGCGCCACGCCAATCGGCATACGCGTATGGCGGAACAGGTAAGCTGCCAGACGGTAGAACGCCCCGTAGTCAGAGATCATCACGTGCTTGCCCAGCGCACACAGGATTTCCGCGCGATCCAGGAAGTCGGCCACGTTGATATCGTCGCCTTGCGCAAGGTTGTGCAAGGTCATCTCACTGAGCACCACCACGTCTTCCGGCTTTACTTCCGACTCCCGGCAAAACGCCTGATAGGCACAGTCGAGCAACTGCATGGTCAGGTTGGTGGGAGGGCGAAAACGACTGCGTTCGACCAGCACCGCTTTCTTGTACAACAGATCAGCGGGTTGCACTACCTTGCCATCGGCCCGAAACATCGCAGCGCTGGTGAGGCGGCGCTGCACCAGACGCAACGCCATGAGACGGTTATCCACCTGCGCGAACGCCGGTCCGTCGAGATCGATCATGTCGATTTCCAGCAGATCGGTGCTGAGCTGATCGAGCAGCGAGCTGATCAAAGCCTCCGGATTCTCGTGAAGATACAGGGCACCGTAGATCAGATTGACTCCCAGCAACCCGAGCGTTTCCTGATCCTGGACGTTCTCCTGGCTTTTCAACTGGACATGCAGGTCGATCTGCGAAGCCGCTTCCTGCGCTCGCCGCTGGAACCGGATACCCAGCCAGCCGTGGCCGTTTGTCTTTTGCGTAAAGCTGTAAGCAGCAACGGTGTTGGCAAACGCAAAAAACGCACAATCGTTGCCACGCCCTTCGCCCAGCCGCTCGAGAAGCAATGCGTACTCGTGATCCAGCATGGACTGCAGACGGTCCCGACTGACATAGCGACCGCACCGCCCGTAAATGGCATCGCTGAACTTCATGTCGTAGGCCGACATCGCTTTGGCGATGGTCCCGGCCGCGCCGCCCACGCGGAAGAACCAGCGGGCCGTTTCCTGCCCAGCCCCTATTTCGGCAATAGTCCCATATTTGGTGGTGTCCAGGTTGATGGACAACGCCTTCTGGTGAGTATCAAGAAGCGTGTTTTCCATAGCGTGGCTGGCACCCGGTCCCTACCGATCGAGCATGCATTTATAACAGAGATCCTGCTCTCTTTGCAGTTTATCTCTGGCTGTCAGATCAGGACGGCTGCCACGCCGCTGCGTGGCGGCAGCCGCGCTTGCCGGACTCGCGATGATGGCAACAGAGGCAAGTGCGACGGCCGGCAGCGCCGCTACGGCTGCGCAGCACCATCCAGCAGACGGGCGAGTCGTTCGGCGGGCACATAACCGGGCTGCACTTCACCGCTTTCGAGGACGATGAACGGCGTACCGCGCAGCCCCAGGGTCGCAGCGAGTTCCATGTGCTCGTCAACCGGATTATCGCAGCTCTTCATTTCAATGCTCTTGCCGGCCTTGGCATCGGTAAGGGCACTGTTGCGGTCCTCGGCGCACCAGACCGCAACCGCTTTCTTGTAGGCGCTGGAGCCGACACCGGCACGCGGGTACATCAGGTAGCGCACTTCGATTCCGGCATCCAGGTACTGATCCATCTCGCTGTGCAGCTTGCGGCAATAGCCGCACTCGATATCGGTAAACACGGTGACTTTGTGCTTCACTTTCTCCGGCTTGAAGATAATCATCTTGTCCTCACCCACCGCTTCAATCGCCGCTCGCTGTGCCTCACGTCGACGCGGTTCGGTCAGGCTCAGACGCGTTTTCAGATCGATCAGATCCCCTTGCAGCATGTAGCGTCCGTCGGCGCTGACGTACACCACGTGCGAGCCGACCACCACCTCGTAGAACCCTGCGATCGGCGCCGGTTCGATGGCGTCTATCTGCAGCCCTGGCAGGGCCTCGCGTATGGTGGCCTGGTCGGCGCTCGCATCGGCGAGGGCGGAGGTGCTCAACAACAGGAGCCCGGTAAGGAATAGTGCTGCTTGCGTTGCTTTCACGTGCGGTTACCTTGAGTTTGAATGAATAGAAATAAATTTGACCCTGGTTCCAGCGCCGGGTTCACCATTTTATCCGACAATTCAGCCGCGCGGGTGGTGCGCCTGGTGAAGCCGTTTTAGCCGCTCTTTCGCGACATGCGTATAGATCTGGGTCGTGGACAGGTCACTGTGTCCGAGCAGCATCTGCACTACGCGCAGGTCGGCGCCATGATTCACCAGATGGGTGGCGAATGCGTGGCGCAAGGTATGCGGCGACAGGTGCCCCCTGATCCCGGCCTGGCGCGCATACTGGCGCAGCCGGTACCAAAACGCCTGGCGCGTTATGCCCGCCGCCTTACGGGAAACGAACAACCTGTCGCTGGCTGCGCCGCGCAACAACGTGGCACGCGGGCCGTGCACATAACGGCGTACCCAGAACAAAGCTTCGTCGCCGACCGGTACCAGACGCTCCTTGTTGCCCTTCCCGATCACCTGCACCACACCCTGGCCGAGGTTAAGTCTGTCGACGCTGAGTTCCACCAGTTCCGAAACCCGCACTCCAGTGGCATACAGCAGTTCCAGCATAGCGCGGTCGCGCAACCCCAGAGTTGTCTCGATTTCGGGCGCCTGCAGCAATGATTCAACCTCCGCTTCACTCAGTGAATGCGGCAATGGCCGGTCCATTTTGGGCGCCTCGATATTCGCGGTGGGATCATCTGTGCGGCGTCCCTCCCTCACCAGGTAACGGAAAAAGCGACGCAGGCTTGACAATAGCCGTGCGTTACTGCGCAAGGCATGCCCGTTCCGGTACTGCCGTGCCAGATAACTCAACAGATCAGCCGCAACCGCATCACCGAGCGCAACGCCTCGCCCACGCAGCCATACCGCGAGGCCGCACAGATCCCTGCGATAGGCAGCCAGCGTGTTCTCGCTCAAACCGTTTTCCATCCACAGCGAATCGGCAAACCGATCGATCAGGGTCATATCTCCCGCTGCACACCGGCCCGCGGACGATAGTGACTTTTCCGACGGGGAAGGGAAACCGGAGGGCATGGGTCAGAAATCCGCGTGTATCCAATGGGCTCCAACCCTACCACAATCACGCCGCCTGAGCGCGCTCATGCTAGACTCCGGACCCGACCGTGATGCTCTGACTGGATGCGAGAACATACCCATTTTTCTTGTGAGGAAATAACTGTCCTCATTCTTGCCGGAGGCCGCGGCAGCCGCATGGGCGGCTGCGACAAGGGCCTGGTTCCGATACTTGGCAAGCCAACGCTCGACCACCTGCTGGCGCGAATCGGGCCCCAGTCACAGCGGATACTGATCAGCGCCAATCGAAACTTCGAACACTATGCGCGCTACGGCTACCCGGTGGTTTGTGACACGGTGGCTGGATTCGCCGGGCCACTGGCTGGCTTCCTGGCCGGGTTTTCCGCCTGTAACAGCGCCTATATGCTGACCTTGCCGGTCGATGCACCGCTGGTAAGCCCCGACTACCTGGAACGCATGACTCAATGCCTGCGGCAAACTGACAAACCAGCCTGTGTCGCAGAATGCCAAGGACAGCTGGAACCGGTTTTCTGTCTTGCCGAACACGGCACAGCGCGGGCGCTGGAGACATATCTGGCGGCAGGACACCGTTCGGTGCAAGGGTGGCTGGAGCGAATCGGGGCAACACGCGTCGATTTCTCGGATGCTCCCGAGCAGTTCATCAATCTCAACCGGGCAGGCGACCAGCGCAGACTGGAAGCACTGCTGCGCAGCTGAGCCACACCAGGGTGTCATGGACTCACTGTTGCGCAAACCACCGGTGCTGGGTTTCGCCGCTTTCAGCGGCACCGGCAAGACCAGCTTGCTGGAGGCCTTGCTGCCGATGTTGCGGGAACGCGATCTTCGCGTTGGCGTAATCAAGCATTCGCACCACGATTTTGAGATCGACCGAGCCGGGAAGGACAGCTTCCGGCTTCGCAAAGCGGGGGCACAGCAAACGCTGATCGCCTCGGGCTTCCGCACCGTCGTGATCGAAGAGCAGCGCCCACCGCAGGAACCGCGCCTGGAATCGTTGCTGTTGAAACTGGACCGCAGCAAGCTCGACCTGATTCTCGTGGAGGGTTTCCGCCACGAACGTTTCCCCAAGATAGAACTGCACCGCCGTGCCCGGGGAAAGCCCTTTCTGCATCGCCAGGATAGCTCTATCATTGCGTTTGCCAGTGACGAGCCGTGCGCCGGGACTGCACTGCCACAGCTGGATCTGAACCAGCCGCGCCAGATCCTCAGCTTTATTCTCGATTTCATTGTCACCGCACAGACTGGAGCCCTCGAATGAGCAATACCCCGACAGACTGTTGCGCCGACCCCGGACAGAACCTGTTGAGCGTCGAACAAGGCCGCGAGCGCATCCTGGCGGCGGTACCCGCCATCGACACCACCGAGCAGCTGCACCTGCGGGCCGCACTGGACCGCATACTCTGCGAACCGGTTGTTTCCGGGATTGACGTTCCGCCTTTCGCCAACTCGGCAATGGACGGTTACGCGGTGCGCAGCGAAGACTGCCCCGACTCACAGGCCGTGGCGCTGGAAATTATCGGCTCCGCCTTTGCCGGCACGCCGTTTGCGGGCCGGGTAGGCGCAGGCCAGTGCGTCCGAATCATGACCGGGGCAATGCTGCCCGACGGGGCCGACGCCGTGTTGATGCAGGAACACGTCAGCCGTGACTCAGGACAGATTCGTTACCAGCACAGGCCCGTGCAGCGCGGCCAGAACGTACGTTATGCGGGCGAGGATACCCGCTGTGGCGACACCGTGCTGCCCGCTGGCCGGCGGCTGGGCGCCGCTGAACTGGGTTTACTGGCCTCGGTGGGAGTCGCCGAAGTGTGCGTCACACGCAGGTTGCGGGTGGCATTTTTTTCCACCGGCGATGAGCTGGCAAGCGTAGGAACGCCGCTCGTCAGCGGCCAGATCTACGACAGCAATCGCTATGCCCTGTTTGGCATGCTGTCGCGGCCGGAAATCGAATGCTACGATCTGGGAGTGATTCCCGATCGCCGCGAGTCAGTAAGGACGGCGTTCCGGGAAGCCGCTGCCATGGCTGATCTGGTGCTCACCACCGGTGGTGTGTCGGTCGGCGAAGCGGACTACGTCACCGAGACGCTCGGTGAATTGGGGGAAATCAGTTTCTGGCGTATGGCCATGAAGCCGGGCAAACCACTGGCCTTCGGGCGTTTGGGCAACGCGGTGTTCTTCGGACTGCCGGGCAACCCGGTATCGGTCATGGCGACTTTCTACCAGTTCGTTCTGCCCGCGATCCGTAAAATGACCGGTCAGCAGGCACTCGAGCCGCTCCTGATCCAGGCGCGCAGCGCTCAGGCCCTGAAAAAGGCGCCAGGGCGCATGGAGTTTCAGAGAGGCATCCTGCAGCGGCGGGCTGACGGACAGTGGCAGGTTTCGACCACCGGGCTGCAAGGATCGCACGTACTCAGTTCCATGAGCAGAGCGAACTGTTTTATTCTGCTGCCCGCGGAGGGCGCGGGTGCGACCGAAGGCGATTTGGTCACGGTGCAACCGTTCCAGGATTTCTCCACCTAGGAAACCTCGGCACCGCCACCACCGCCTTCTGTCAGGCTCGGGCGCTCGATAATGAGAGCGTAGCTGCGGTCTGTGTCGTGCTCAGGCGTTTTGCTGTTGTTGGGCGGCGATATCGGCGCGAACCTTGTCCATATCCAGTTCCCTCGCCTGCTCGATCAGCTGCGTGAACGATGAAGCGGGCAACGCCCCGGGCTGCGCGAAAATCAGGATCTGTTCCCGGAATATCGCCAGCATGGGAATCGATCGAACCTGGAAGTGCGCGGCGAGCTCCATCTGCTCCTCGGTATTGACCTTAGCAAACACCATATCCGGATTGGTTTCAGAAGCCTGTTCAAAAACCGGCCCGAAACTCTGACAGGGCCCGCACCACGAGGCCCAGAAATCGATCAACACGATATCATTGCTCTCGATGGTTTCCTGGAAGTTCTCGCGGGTCATTTCGATCGTGGCCATATCAGCATGCCTGTCATCTGGTTGTACAAAACGGAGCCCCAGTGTAACAAGGACGAGGTGCCAGGCAAAACCACAGAAAAGGATGCAATTCGACGCGCCCCCTCGAGGCAGCTCAGGATTCGCTGCGCTGTTTGCGCTCGGGCTCCTTGTCCGGCGTCTCCGGTTCCTTGTAGGTCGCGTCCTGCTCAACGCGATTTCTCCCCAGACGTTTGGCCCGGTACAGCGCCTTGTCCGCCCGTTCGATGAACGCGCTGGCGGTTTCACCCGGTTTGTAGAGCGAAACACCGGCGGAGAAAGTAGGCACCGCGATCAATTCGCCGTTTGCCTGCCAGCGCGTTTCCAGCGCCCGATTCCTCACCTTGGTCAGGGCTCGCATTGACCCCTCCGCGTCGGTATTCGGCAGCAGCACCGCGAACTCCTCGCCGCCGTAGCGCGCCACCAGATCGTGATGGCGGAAAATGGAAAGAATATTCTTGGAATAGATCTGTAACACCTCGTCGCCACCCGCATGACCGTACTTGTCGTTGATCTGTTTGAAATGATCCAGATCAATCAGCGCCAGCGACAACGGGAACCCATAGCGCTGCACGCGCGCAACCTCATCCTCGATGCGGCGCAGAAATGCGCGGCGGTTCGGCAGACCAGTGAGTTCGTCGGTGAGGCTCAGTAAGCGCACGCGGGTGAGTTCATCACTGAGCTGCCGGCTGTCCGATTCGATAAGCTGCAGATAATGGTGCGTGCTGTCGAGCTTCTCAGCCAGATCGTGATGCCCCTTCGTCAGCTTCTCGATCTCGCGGATCAACGTCCAGCGCAGATCCTCCATTTCCCGGCCGTCACCCGCCTGTCGCAGTTCACCCAGCACCACTTCCAGCAGCACACCGAACTCTTCGTTCTGCGCAATAGTCTCCAGGACCTGTTTGGCAAGCGTCGCCTGCAGTTTCTGGATATCGCGCCGCTTGGAATCGAGGTGACTGCGATAGGCAGTGTCCACCTGGGTCTCTGACACATTACCGATCTCTGTACCGGGGCTGTCGCCTCTGATTGGCGTCCCGGTGACCATACCCTCGGGCATGGGCGGCGACTCAGTTTCCGCTGCCGCTCGAGCTTCCGGATTCGTTCTTTCGGGCTGCAACGCTCCCACAACCGCGGCTGGCTCGGGTTCACGTCCAAGTTCAGGCTCAGGTTCGTCGACAGGCTCGGGTGCCGGTCTGGCAACGCGCACCGACGGCGCCTCGGGCGGACTCCGGGGCGCGGAGACTTCCTCCGCAACCTGCACGACTCCTCCTTGCGCGGCTCCCGCATCAATGATTCCGAATGACTGCAGTAAAGGACCGACAGCATCCTCGACCAAGCCAGTATCCAGCTGCTGCAACGCCTCGATTTGACCGGAATACCGCTCCACGTAATCCGCCAGCGCGGTCAGATCGGCAGCCGTCAAAGGGGGCTGCAAACGCGCTTTAAGCAGGCGAATCTGTACCTGCAGGGGTGAGCCGCCACGCAGATGCGCGAGATATGCATCGAGCAACTGGTTGATAAGCGCGATGTAAGCTCGTTCCGCGGTCTGTCGGCTGCTGACCACGTCATCCAGCATCCGCTCTACCTGGCGGTAGATCGCGCTCCCCGTCTGTGACCCTCGCAGTGCATCCAGCAGACACAGGATCTTCTGTGCGCCGGCCCCTTCCACCCTGTTCAGATTAAGTGAACCCATGCTTCGAATTGACTCCCGCGACAACGCTGACCCACAGGACGAATATCGTCGTTATTGTTATGTGCAAAGTTCTTGTTATCGGTTGTTGCTCCGACCTCAGTCCGGACAACGGGTATGGTTCGTTTAGAAAGTTACTCCGGTTCCGTTAAAAGAACAAACCGGCAAATTCCCCGCACGCCCTTGCTCAAACCGACTGCCGAATCGGTCATCACTACGCGCTGGCGCGCCGCATCTGGCATCTCAGACCGAGACAGCAGTGTTTTCTCATAAATAACAATATATTAGCCAGAGACACGCTGGTCCCCGGCGCGGCTGAATACAGCGAAACGGAGGACACGGCTATTTTCTTACACGACAGCATAGCGTTTTCTCAGCCGTCCAAACGCTGTTTTCAACGGCCTTTCCGGGTCAAGCGTCTCCAAACGACGACACATTTTTGACGTCTTGCGCCTGGCTCGTCTCTCACAATGCGACTTAGTAAGCTGCCCTGCATGTAATATTTTTCGACAAAAAGGCCGGCTCTTGGGCCGGCCATTGCAGCAGGTTCAGGTACCGCCCGGCTCAGCCCAGCGCGGCAAATATCGCGTCGCGGATTTCCTCAACTTTACCAACACCCGCAATCCGGATGTAGCGCGGCGCTCCCTTACCACCTTTTTCGGCCCACCGGGAGTAGTAACCAATCAATGGCTCGGTCTGATCGTGATAGACCTTGAGCCGCTGGCGCACCGTCTCTTCCTTGTCGTCGTCACGCTGTACCAGCGGTTCACCGGTTGCGTCATCCTTGCCTTCGTGTTTTGGCGGGTTGAACATCACGTGGTAGGTCCGGCCCGAGGCCGGATGCACACGCCGGCCACTCATGCGCTTGATGATTTCCTCGTCATCGACGTCGATTTCGACTACGGCATCGATGCCAATACCTTGATCTTTCAACGCTTCGGCCTGTGCCAGGGTGCGCGGAAAGCCGTCGAAAAGGAACCCGTTCGCGCAGTCCTGCTGGGCAATTCGTTCTTGAACCAGACCCAGAATAATATCATCCGACACCAGTCCACCGGCATCCATGACCTTTTTCGCCTCCACGCCTAGCGGTGTACCCTGTTTCACCGCTGCACGCAGCATGTCGCCGGTAGAAATCTGGGGAATCCGATACTTTTCCTTGATGAAATTGGCCTGGGTACCCTTTCCGGCACCGGGACCACCGAGCAGAATGATGCGCATCTGATGCCTCCCTTCTAGTGGCGGATCCGATCACGGCTGCCGATCCGCAAGAATGGATCACGGCGCCGAATCGCAGAGCCGCGAATTATCCGGGGGATTATCTCCGGCGCCAGGCGGAAAGAAAACCGAATAGAATATATGAGGGGATGCGGTTGATTTATGAAGCTGTGGCGGCGAGGGCTGACAAAGCCAGCAGGTCGGCTTTCTGCTCGGACACTTGCGCCGCCAATTCCAGAATCCGCTCCGGTGGCACCTCCAGTATACCGAGGTGCACTCGCGGCAACTCACTCGGTTCCGGGATGTCGGATCCGCGCGACAGCAGCAGATCCGACAGCTGGACCAGATGCACTGACACCTCGTGCACACCCCGATAGTCGGGATTGTGATGCTCCAGCAGCGTAACCGCGATCGCCTCCGGCATATTCCAGGCTTCCATCAGCCAGGCCCCGATGCGCGCGTGCCCCATCGCCAGCAGGTCCCTGGCTCCGCCCATACCCAGCAGGCGACCCTCGAGCTCGGTCAGGGTTTTGTCGGGGTTGGCCGCGGCGAATTTGTTCAGCAGGCGGAATTCCGGCAGAAACAGATGGCCGAGCAACAGTACGCCGAAGTCATGCAACAGCCCGCACAGGTAGCTGAAGCCGGGTTGCGGACGCCGTGCCGCGGGCATGCACGCACCGATCTTCTGCGTCAGCACAGCACTAAGAATGGCGTGCTCCCAGAACCGCGACAGGCCCAGGGGGCCCTCATCGGGAATCCGGAAAGAACGCGCCGCAGCCAGACCCAGGGCCAGGTTGAGCACCAGGTCATAGCCGAGTACCCGGCTGATGGCATCGTGAATGTTGCTGATACGCCCGCGATACCCGTAGAAAGCGGAGCTCGCATAACGAATCACTTGCGCGGCAAGGCTGGGATCCAGCTGAACGATTTTTGCCAGCTGCACGGCACCGGCGTTTGGATCGGACTGCAGCTGCAGGATGCGGCGCGCCAGCTCCGGCATGGGCGGTAACTCGTAGACCTGCTCGATCCGCTTCTCAATCGCGCGTATCTGATCAGCATCGAGAATAGTCGCCATCGGGTGGTTCACCTGCCGGATGCGTTTTGGTGGAGCGTTGCGCTCTGTTAGCCTCCGTGCGGCAATCGCGAATCCGTCCCCGCCCTGAACCCTAAACGATCCAGGAGCATGAGGATATCGACCTGATTCAGGGATTTCTGAAGAGGTTGATGCTAATTGAGCTGGATACGCTGGCCCCAGGGGACTCTTGCGCGTCCCTTCACCAGCCAGATGACAGGAAAACCGGGCTCCATGCGCGGAAACTCCCCGTCAGCATCGGTGAAATACACCAGCAGGTCCGGTTTGCATGCTACGCGATCCAGCCACTCGAACACGGGCTTGAAACTGGTCCCACCGCGCCCATACACATCGGGCGGCATGCTGAATTCTTCCCACGGCTCGAACACCCAGGGCCCGTTGCTGCAAAGCTCGGCGTCGCACGCGTGCAGCGTAAGGCGCGCCCGCATCTGCCCTTTGATGGCATTGATTTCGGAAACAAACTCCTGCATCTCAACATCCGTCACCGAGCCGCTGGTATCGAGCACCACAAGCACATCGACCTGGGTGCTTTTGAGGGTCGGCAGAATCGCGTCGCCCTCGCGGCGCGACGGGCGCTGGTAGCTGTAGTCGTCACGTGCTGCAGCGGTCATATAACGTGCCAGCAGCATACGCCAGGGCAGCTGCGGCTGGAGCAGGTGTTCGACCAGACGTGCCATGGTGGCACCGAGCTTGCCTGCCTGCATGGCCTGCTGTGCAGCACCGGCCAGGCGCTGGCGCCACTGCACGGCCAGCTGTTCGCGTTCCGTCTCAGTCAGCGGCTGCGGACCATTCCCCTGCCCGCCGGCATCACCTTCACTGTCACCGCTCGCGCCACTTTCCCGCTGCTCCTGGTCGAGCGGCTGACCGCCCGACGCCCCCCCGGATTTCTGCTCCTCGTTGTAGAAATGCTCGTCGTGGGTCTCATCCTCCATATCGTCGTCGATATAGGGGTAGATCTCCTCGGCCATCATGCCCTCAAATCCGCTTTTCAAAAGAACGCCCGGCGGTGGCTTGAGCCCGTCTTTCAGCAATAGCGGATTGATCGCCAGGTCACAGGCAATATCCCAGCGATGCTTGACGCGATGCTGGCGTCGCGCAAAGTGGGACAGAGCGCAGTGCAGCGCTTCGTGGGCAAGCACAAACTGCGTCTGCTCCAGCGTCAGTCTCCCGATGTACTCGGGGTTGTAGTAAAGCGCCCGCACGTCGGTGCCTATGGTCTTGCAGCGCTCCGGCTTGGTCGCCTGCATGGGCAGGCGCAATACCAGCGCGCCGAGGAAGGGCCGATCCAGGATCAGACGAGTGCGCGCGGCGCTGAGCTTGGTTTCGATTTCGTCTGACATCAGAAAGCCAGCATCGCCCAGGTTACGTTACATGTCGAACAACATGACATCCGCCACCGCCTTGGCCCACTTGGCGAACTGGGGTACCTGGAAAAGATCCTGACCAATGGCGCGATGCATATCCGATATCAGCATGACTCCCATCTCGCGTTGCGGGAACGCCCCCGCATAATCGATGATGTGACCGAAAACCGTCTGCGCATCACTATCATTACGCGCACGTATGGCGCGGCCAACCAGCGCCGATGCCACCGCATACTGGAGGTCGGTCTCCCGTGGTACCGGCACGGATTCCCCGCGGGTGATTGCATCGATGTCCGGCAGCTTGTCGAGATTATCGACGAAAGCGTGCAACTCGATGCCGGCTGCCGGACCCACGCACGCCTGCAACGCCTCAACCAGAATGCCTGAACTGCCGACGAATTTCTGCAGCGCACGGTGCGCGAACTCCCAGGATCGTGGCGAAGGAAAGGCCACCGGATTGTGCGCAGGATCGAACTCGAACAGCAACTCGGGCCGAAAGCGCAGAAAAGCGATCAGGCGTTCGTCGATACCGTTGGCATACGCCCAGGCCACCCAGTCATCGAGATTGACATCCAATTCATAGTGCGAGAAGCGGTTTGCGAGCGGCGCCGGCATGCTGTAGGTGACGCCGCGATCACCCTGACGATTGCCGGCTGCGAAAATCGCCCAGCCATTGGGTACCTCGTAAGCCCCCAGTCGGCGATCGAGAATAAGCTGATAGGCAGCCGCCGAAACACTGGGCGGCACCGAGGTGATTTCGTCCAGAAATAGAATTCCCTGCCGACCGTGGCGCTCTGTATCCGGCAGCATGGCGGGTACGGCCCATTCGACCTGGTCACCGACGCGAAACGGAATACCACGCAGATCAGTGGGTTCCATCTGCGACAACCGAATATCGATCACCGGCACCTCATGACGCTGCGCAATCTGAGCGACGATTTGCGATTTGCCTACACCCGGTGGTCCCCACAGCATCACCGGCGTGTGCTGACCGTGCTGCACACTCTGAAATTCGGTCTCGAGGATCGTTAACAACTGGCTTGGACGCATTTTCCCTCCACAACCCGGGCGAACCCTAGCGCTTCCCAAGAAACCGAATCATGGTACGCAAATACGCATCGAAATGCATGGTGTCGTTCGAAAATCACCAGAACACAAAGGGTTAAACACTAGCGCCTTGGAGGCCACTCCGGCACCGGGTAGCCAACTCAATAAATTCGCACCGACGCCGTTATGTATCGGTAATTCGACGACTGCCAAGCACGCCCGCAAATGTCACCTGATCAAGCGCCAATGACCCGCCTGCTACTGTGCTCCTCGGACACGGGAAAACTCGAACCGCTGCGGCAGCGGTTCAATGCGGCGTCGATTGAGGTGGATTGCGCCACAGGCGCTGAACAGGCATGCGAACTGATGTGGAAACAGCACTACGACGGCGTGGCCATCGACCTGTTGCTCGCAGACCGCGATGGAATTTCCTTTGCGCTCGAATTGCGCCAGGAGCACCCCTGGCTCCCGGTTCTGGTGGTATCTACCACGCAGCATGACCCGCACCTGGACACCGGAACTGACTGGCTGGCACGGTCCGGCGATTATGCACGGCTGATCTTCGCGCTCAAGCAGGCCGGGCAGCGTTCAGCTGGTCGTGCGCCACGAATACTGCATGTTGAGGACGATGACGCTCTGGCGTCCCTGGTACAAAACACGATCGGCAAGCAGACGTGTCTGTTCCGCGCCCGTTCCACCCAGGAAGCGCGCATCGCAATGGCTTTGCGCAATTACGACCTGGCGCTGATTCGCGCCCCTGTTCGCCAGACTGGTACCGCCCTGACCACAAGCTGGTCACACAAGTCGCCCCTGCATATCGACACGGGCAGCGGCGCTGACCCCGTACTCACGATTCTGAACAATCTGCGCTGCAACCCCTTCCTGCATCAGCCGGCTTACTGTTAAGGCTGCGAATTTCAACGTAACGGCGCGACCTGACCAGTGTCGCGATAGTGCAGGTAGTCGGCAACGATGGTCGCGTGATCAAAGGCAAGTTCCGGGCAGTCGGCCGGATCGCAAATCATCAGATCCCCCGCATCGTCGCGTGCTTGCGGCACCCCTGCAGCCGTCGCGACGTAGACAGCGCTAACCGTGTGACCGCGCGCGTCGCGACCGGGATCAGAGTAGCAGCCCAGCAGGGCAACCAGTTGCACCTGCAGCGTTGTCTCCTCTCTGGCCTCTCGCACCGCTGCCCGTTCCAGTCGCTCACCGATATCCACGAAACCACCGGGCAACGCCCACCCGTAAGGTGGATACTTGCGTTCAATCAGTACGATGGGACGTCCCGGTCGATCGACCATTTCGATGACTGTGTCCACCGTGAGCAATGGAGTACGCGGAACGCTCATGTATTCACCGTTTCATATCACGTAACTGACGCCTGGCCTTCTTGTCAGGTCGGTGCTGCGGGTGCGGCGCACAGGCGCCCGCCAATCGATGTTGCTCGCGCAGCGCTTCCCGACGGCGGACACTCTGTTCGGATTCCTGGTACAAGGTCTGCGCAACCGCGGCGGGCCCCCTGCGTTCCGAGACACCCAGGACGCGCACCTGGTACTCAAACCCGCTCTTGTGTATTTCCAGTTCATCACCGAGCTTGACAGGTCTGGCCGGCTTCACACGGAGGCCGTTGAGCTGCACCTTGCCGCCGCTGACCGCTTGCGCGGCGAGACTGCGTGTCTTGAAAAATCGCGCTGCCCACAACCACTTGTCAATGCGAACCATTTCGGTCATCGAGGTTTTCCGCTCAGCGGCAATACCGCCTCAGACAACAGCCGGCCACGAACCGGCAGCCTTATACAGCAGCCTGCGCAGCCCGCATGAGTTGCGCCACCGGAACCACGCCATCCAGGCGTTTCTCGCCCACGAAAAACGTCGGCGTTGCACGCACGTCCAGCTCAGTGGCAGCCATCTGGTACTGCCGCAGGCGCGCGGCGGCCGCCTCGTCCGTCCAGGCCCGCTCTACCTGCTGCTCAGACATCCCCGCCTCACAGCCAAGCCGTTGCAGCACAGCACGGTCTCCGATATTGTCGCCGCGCTGAAACAGCGCTGCGAATAGACTTGCGTGCAGGCGGTAGAACAAATCGCGGTCGGTAAACTTGGCAACCTCCGCGAGCTGCAGCGCAGCGCGTGAGTTGGTGGTAAAGTCATGTTCCCGATACGCAAGATTTTCCTCGCGCGCGAGCTCGCGCAAACCAGTCATCATGCGCTGCCAGGTGTCCGAACGATAGTTGAGCGCTGCGACAGGCTCACCGGCCGGCGAGGTTTCGGGGTGAATCTCGACAAAACACCAGTTCACGCGCAGGTCGTAGTATTCACGCAGCCGTTCCAGCCGGGCAGCGCCCACGTAACAGAACGGACAGATATAGTCGCTGAAGACAGTGACTTTTAACGCCGGTTTTGACTCTCCCACACTGCCCCCTCAGCCCGACCCCACAGGACGGAATCCGGTGCCAACCATTAACCCTATGCCCAGGTTGGCAGCCGCTTCCTCTAGTGCTGCGACAACTCGACCAGGATGCCGTTCAATCGTTTGACGAACGCCGTCGGATCGTCGAGTTGCCCGCCCTGAGTGAGCATTGCCTGCTCGAACAACAACCGCGACCATGCCGCAAAACGCTCGCTGTCTTGCTCATCACGGAGCCGCTTTACCAGCGCGTGCTCGGGATTGATTTCGAGACTCGGCTTGCTCAGCGGAACATCATGGCCGGCCTGTTTCATCAGCCTCTGCATGTGCATGGCCATCTCGTGCTCACCCTGGACCAGGCAGGACGGCGAATCGGTCAACCGGTGGCTGATACGCACCTCGCTCACCAGGTCCTCCAGCGCAGCCCGCATTTTCTCGACCAGATCCTTGTTATCATCTTCTGCCTGCCTGGCTGCCTTCTGCTCTTGCTCGTCCTGCAGCTTGCCGAGATCCAGGTCCCCCTTGGCGACAGAAACCAGCTTCTTGTCGCTAAACTCGGTCAAGTGGGAGACCAGCCATTCATCGACCCGGTCGTGCAATAACAGGACTTCGATTCCCTTCTTGCGGAACATTTCAAGGTGCGGACTGTTGCTTGCCGCCGCGAAGCTGTCCGCGGTCACATAATATATTTTGTCCTGCTCTGGCTTCATCCGATCGATGTAGTCCTGCAGCGAAACGTTCTGCTCGGCGGCCCCGCTATGGGTGGATGCGAAACGCAACAGGCCGGCAATACGTTCCCGGTTGGCGTAGTCCTCGGCCGGCCCTTCCTTCAAAACCTGTCCGAACTGGGCCCAAAACTCGGCATACTTTTCCGGCTCGTCCTTGGCCATGGCCTCAAGCATGCCAAGAATTTTCTTCACCGACGCGGTCTTTATACTGTCGATAAATCTGTTTTGTTGCAGGATCTCTCTCGAGACGTTGAGCGGAAGGTCATCCGAGTCCACCAGGCCGCGGATGAAACGCAGGTACTGTGGCATCAGGTGCTCGGCGTCGTCCATGATGAACACCCGACGCACATAGAGTTTGATACCGTGGCGCCTGTCGCGGTCCCAGAGATCAAACGGCGCCTGCTTGGGTATATACAGCAGCGTTGTGTAGGACTGGGTACCCTCGACCTGGTTATGCGTCCACGCCAGCGGTTCCCCGAAATCATGCGCTACGTGCTTGTAGAACTCCTTGTACTCCTGCTCCGAGATATCACGCCGCGGCCGTTTCCAGAGTGCCGAGGCATCATTTACAGTATCGAACTCGTCCTGTTTACCTTCCTCGAGCGATGCCATTTCGATCGGCAGGCCGATATGGTCGGAATAGCGGCTGATGATGGAACGCAGCCGGTAGCCTTCCAGAAACTCATCTTCGCCCTCGCGCAGGTGCAGGGTTACCCGGGTGCCGCGATCGTCTTTCTCAACCGCCTCCAGGGTGTAGCTGCCTTCACCGTTGGATGTCCAGCAGACCGCCTCCTCGGTTGGCGTGCCGGCCCGCCGGGTGGTAAGCGTCACTTCATCGGCCACGATAAACGCGGAATAGAAACCCACTCCGAACTGGCCGATGAGTTCCAGGTCTTTACGCTGATCACCGGTCAAGGCTTCGAAAAACTGCCGCGTACCGGACTTGGCTATGGTGCCGATATTCTCGATCACCTCTTCGCGCGACATGCCGATACCGTTATCACTCACAGTGATGGTGCGGCTGTCTTTGTCAAACGTAATGCGAATTTTCAGGTCGCTGTCGCCCTGATACAGCGCCTCATCGGACAGCGCCTCGAAGCGCAGCTTGTCACAAGCGTCGGACGCATTCGAAATCAGCTCGCGCAGAAAGATTTCCTTGTTGGAGTACAAGGAGTGAATCATCAGGTTCAACAGTTGCCGAACCTCGGTCTGAAATTCCAGTGTTTGTTTCCCGGTTTCTACTGTCATGATCAACAGATATCCTCTTCAAGCGATTCACATTGGGTCCGCACATGTCGCCAGCATGGGCCACCCGCGAGCAATTACCCGATAAAACGGTCAAAACACATAGATCGAGGCGGCCTGAGCATATTTCAAGCCCTCCGCGTTGAAACAGGTGCGCAGCCGGTTACCGACTCGCACGTTTGCTCGTTTCGACCAGATGCAGCCGCTGAATTTCATTTTCCAGTACCGCCCGTCGGTTGGCATCGCGGGTTGCCCGCAACAGACTGCTATAGATCTGCCTCGCGTCTTCGACAAGGCCTGCCTCGGCCAGCATTTTGGCGGCATGATAGCGCGCGGTTTGCGCCCAGGGGTCCATCGCCATAGGATCCTGCAGGGTTGCAGATTTCAGGTACAGGTAGGCCGCCTGATCGTATTTTTCCAGCGCCTGCAACGAGTCGGCCATCCAGAACAGGAGTTCCCGACGCTGCTGCATTGCGACGGACTTTTCCAGCACAGCCGAAAACAGCCTAAGGGCCTGTTGATGCTGCTGAACGGTCTGCAGGTCAAATACCACCTGGAGAAAACGGTCGACTTGCTGACTATCCCACTGCTGATCCTGCGCCGAGAGCAGCTTCTCCAGCATCTGCACCCCGGTGCTCACCTCCCCCGTGTAAATATAGACACGCGCGCGCCGCAACTCCCAATCGAAAACATCGGTTCCGCTCGCTGGAGCGCTCAGCCCCTCCATCAGGCGCGACGCGGTCTGCAGCTCGCCCCCCTGCAGCGCCTCGTCGATGAGCCGGTAGCGCACCACCGGCGGAAGATTGCGGGCATCGGAGTAACGCGCCGAATCGAGGTACAGGCGCCTGACCAGCGTCTTGCCATCGGGTAATTCGTCCAGCATGCCCACCAGGTACCCATGGGCGACAGAGCGGCTTTCCTCAGTGGAGCCAAATTCGCCGAGCACGGAAAACAGAACCCGCGCCCGCAATGGATCCTTTTGCAGGGCCTCGGTCGCCGGGAAGTACCAGTCTTCGTCGCTGCCTATCAGTAGCTGTTCCTGATTGCCGATCTGTTTGCCCAGTTCAATATAGCTGTCCCAAAGGGAATCAGCATCGACCTCCAGGAGTGCATGACCTAATTCACGCTCGGTCGGCAATGACAGGGCGTTTTCCAGATAGCGTATCTGGTCAAACGGCTTGTTCGCGTGCCGGGCAGCCTGCGCCGCCAAAGCCCAGTAGGCGCCCCGGATGCCGGGCGATTCGCTCTCCCCGGCCGCCTTGACCGCCGCCGATTCGACTTGCGCGGCGCGGTCGGGGAATGCGGCCAGCTCCGCGACCAGACTCAGCAGCCGCCCCTCCGGCGAGGCGTCGTCCTCCAACAGGCGCAATGCGGCCTGTGCCCGCCCGGTTTGCAGCATCACTCTTGCGTTGAGCCAGCGCCACTCTGCGGAGTCTCCACCGAAATCCTGGCGATAGCGCAGCAACGCCAGACCGGCATCGTCACTGCGGCCTTCCAGGACATAACTGCGCACGACCAGACGCCGCCACGTCTCCAGCTCCTGCGGCTCCGCTGCGGCAGTGTAGAACCACAGCAACTCACTCGCTGTAGCCCGGGCGCGATCGATCTCCCCCAATTGCAGGAAGGCGTCCGCCTTTAGAGACAGAGCCATGCGCACGAAACGCTCGTCGACAGAATCGGGCAGGCTCGCAAGCCGCTCAACCAGTTCCCGGTGCATACCCTGACTGTGGAGAATCTGCAGCCGCTCCTGCTCCCACGCCATCCAGTCGACCAGACTCTCGTCCGGCTCAGGCTGCGCCGCATCCATGCGGCGTAACGCCAATTGCGGCGCACCCAGACGCGCAAGCTGTGCCAGGTCCCTCAAACCGTCCGCGTCGAGCGCCCCGACAGGACCAGCCGAAAAGGTGACCAGCGACAAAAGACAGGCGCTCGCGAATCGCACGAAACCTCTGCGTCTGAGGCTGTCACGCGGCTGCGCAGTGGAACAGTCGCAACGCGCGACGCCATGCGATGCAGAACCAGAGCAGTCGAGTGAATGTTCTGAAACCATGTTATACACCCCCGCAAAGCGCCGGAAAGGGTACGTACTGCCGTTCAGAGACAAACGAAAACGGGCAACCTGTGGCAAGGTTGCCCGTTGATCAAAAGCTTCGAAGCCAGACCTTCGCGGCAGCCAGCGGCTGGCGCTGGATCAGAGCTTCTCTTTGATACGTGCCGCCTTACCGGAGCGCTCACGCAGGTAGTAGAGCTTGGCCCGGCGCACAGCGCCGCGACGCTTGACCGTGATGCTGGCGACCGTCGGGCTGTAGGTCTGAAACACGCGTTCCACGCCTTCGCCGTGGGATACCTTGCGAACGGTGAACGCCGAGTTCAGGCCGCGATTACGTTTGCCAATGACCACGCCCTCAAAAGCCTGCAACCGCTCGCGCTCGCCTTCTTTGACTTTTACCTCGACGACCACGGTATCACCCGGCGCAAACTCGGGCACTTCCTTGGTCATCTGCTCTCTTTCAAGTTCTTCGATGATGTTGCTCATGACGCTTCCCCTACTGCGGGTTTGGATCTGCTTACCTTACTGCTGGTCGCGAATAAACTCCGCCAGCAGCGCCTGCTGTTCCTTGTTCAAACTCATTTGCTCGAGCAGATCCGGCCTGCGTTGCCAGGTCCGCCCGAGCGACTGTTTCATGCGCCAGCGCGCGATATCGGCATGGTTGCCGCCCAGAAGAACAGCGGGGACGCGCTGTCCGTCGACGTCCTCCGGCCGGGTGTAGTGCGGATAGTCCAGCAACCCGTCCATAAACGAATCGCGCTGCGCGGATTCTTCATCGCCCAGAGCACCCGGAATAAGGCGGGCCACGGCATCGATCCACACCATTGCCGCGGGCTCTCCGCCGCTCAACACGTAGTCACCGATCGACCATTCCTCGTCGACTTCAGCCTCGATGAGCCGCTCGTCGATACCCTCGTAGCGCCCCGCCAACAGAATCATATGGGGCAGTTCCGCAAACTGCCGCACGGCCTGCTGATCGAGCCGTCTGCCCTGCGGGCTAAGGTAGAGGACCGGCCCTTCACCCTGCGCCCGCGCCGCCTCAATGGCATCGCGGACCGGCTGAACCTGCATCACCATGCCCGGGCCACCACCGTATGGGCGGTCATCCACGTTGCGATGCCGGTTAGCGGCGTAATCGCGCGGATTCCAGGTTCCCAGCGCGAGCAGCCCGCGCTCCAGCGCAATACGCGGTATACCGTAGCGGCAGAAATCCCGCACCATCTCGGGAAACAGGGTCACCACGTCAATGCGCACCGGCACGTGCCCTGTCAAAAATCCTTGTCCCAGTCGACCCGGATCGCACCCCGTTCCAGATCCACATCGTCGACCACCTGCCCGAGGACGAAAGGAATCAGGCGCTCGCGGTCCCCTTTCACGACCAGCACATCATTAGCGCCCGTTTCCAGCAGATGGTCAACCGTTCCGAGCGACTCGCCTTGCAGTGTTACCACTTCCAGCCCCTGCAGGTCGCTCCAGTAATACTCACCTGGCTGCGCGGCGGGAAGCTGTTTGCGGCGCACACCAATCTCGGCCCCTATAAAGCGAGACGCCGCGTCACGGTCCTCGCAACCGGCGAGGCGGGCCACAACACTCTTGCCGTGCGGTCGCCCCTCCGCCAGCTCGTGCTCCTGCCACTCGCCTTCCCGGTTCAGGTACCAGGGCTGGTAGTGGACAATGTTTTCGCGCGGTCGCGTGTATGAGAACACTCGTACCCAGCCGCGAACTCCGTAGACGCCCGAAATGCGACCTACCGTTACAATTCGCGACGGGCTCTGGCTTCGGTTTACTGCTGCTGCTCCTTGAGCAGCTTGGCGACCCTGTCGGACGTCCTGGCACCCTGACCGACCCAATATTGGGCACGTGCGGCATCGATACTCAGTCGCGTTTCCTCGCCAACGGCAACAGGGTTGAAAAACCCGATGCGCTCGATGTAACGGCCGTCGCGGCGATTGCGCGAATCGGTCACCACAACGTGGTAAAAAGGCCGCTTCTTGGCGCCACCGCGAGCCAATCTAATAGTCACCATCGAGAGTGATCCTCTACACAAAGCAAATCATGCGGTGCCCGGCACCACGGAAAGAGCGCGCATTTTACGCGAATTGGCAAAAAAGTGAAGCGCTTAAACCTGACTCAGCGCAAACCGCAGCTGAAACGCGGTCGCGGTTGATCATTCACGTCTGTGGGAGCAACACCTTTCGGAAAGTTTCCCGACATAGCGCGAAAAATGTCGGTATTATTTACGTGCGAAAAACGATTTATTCCATGCTGCCTTTCCATTCTTACCTTTTGTTTTTCATGCTTTTTATGCCGTCAAACATGATCCACCGGTTGGCGACAATTGCCGCTTTTCTTTACATACTATTCAAAAGGGTGTGTTAAGTTTATAAGACGAAAACTTTAACTCACTGATTTAAAATTTGTTTCGCTTTGTGGCACGCGGGTTGCTTGCTTACCTCAGCAAGGAATAACCAAAAATAATCATGGAAAAGGGCGATTGCTCGCCAGCGGCCACCAAGAGCAGCCTGCGAACGATCACATCTTTCCACCGAAAATAACAATAACGAGTATCGGTGGCGAAGGGGGGCGAATACAAGACGGCCCTGAGTTATGGCGATCCCAGCGGGATCGCCTTTTTCTTTGTCAGAACGGGAATCCCTGCGGCATGCGCCCCTTCAGGCCCCGCATCATGTTCTTCATACCGCCCTTGGACATCTTCTTCATCATTTTCTGCATCTGCATGAACTGTTTCAGTAGGCGGTTTACATCCTGAACCTGGGTTCCGGAACCCGCCGCAATCCGCCTGCGCCGGGATCCCTTGATGATATCCGGGAACTGGCGCTCCTGCGGCGTCATGGATCGGATTATAGCCAACATGCGATGCATCTCCCGGTCATTGACCTGGTCGCGCACCGCCTGAGGCAGCTGACCCACCCCGGGCAGCTTGTCCATCAGGCTGCCCAATCCGCCCATGCCGATCATCTGCTCGAGCTGATCATGGAAATCGGCCAAGTCAAAACGCTTGCCTTTGTGAAGCTTGCTGGCGAGTTTTGCCGCCTTGTCCTTGTCGACCTTGTGCTGCGCCTCCTCGACCAGACTCAGCACATCGCCCATGCCCAGAATCCGCGACGCGACTCGATCGGGGTGGAAGGGTTCCAGGGCAGCAGTCTTTTCCCCTACGCCCAGAAACTTGATCGGCTTGCCGGTGATCGAGCGAATCGACAGCGCCGCACCGCCCCGCGCGTCGCCATCTGTCTTGGTCAGCACCACGCCGGTCAGCGGCAACGCGTCGTTGAATACCTGCGCGGTGTTGGCGGCATCCTGACCGGTCATGCTGTCCACCACAAACAGCGTTTCAACCGGATTCAGGACTGCGTGAATGCGCTGAATCTCGGCCATCATCTGGTCATCGATATGCAAACGACCGGCGGTATCGACGATCAGCACATCCAGGTGTTTCCTGCGCGCGTGCTCGAGGGCGGCGGTAGCAATCGCAACGGGATCGTCCTCGGTGCTGCTGGGGAAAAACTCTGCCTCCACCTCACCCGCCAGCTTCTCCAACTGGTGTATGGCGGCCGGCCGGTATATATCGCAGCTGGTCACCAGCACGGATTTCTTCTTGCGCTGCCTGAGCCAGCGCGCCAGTTTGGCGGTCGAAGTCGTCTTACCCGACCCCTGTAAACCCGCCATCAGGACTACGGCTGGCGGTTGCACGTTGAGCTGCAGCTCATCACAGGCCTCGCCCATGATGGAAACCAGCTCGTCATTGACGATTTTTACCAGCGCCTGGCCCGGGGTCAGACTCTGCATCACCTCCTGACCGACAGCACGCTCACGCACGCTTTCGACAAATTGCTTGACCACCGGCAGCGCTACATCAGCCTCCAGCAGCGCCATGCGCACTTCGCGCAGGGTTTCCTTGATGTTATCGTCGCTCAAACGCCCCTGCCCGCGCAGGCGTTTGATGGTGTGCGTCAGCCGCTCAGTGAGGTTTTCGAACATGTGAACAATCCCGGCAATAACAAACCGGGATTATAACTTGAAGCGGTCCCCTCCGCACAGGCGGTGCACCGCCAGCGCCTCAATCCGGCTCCGGCACTGCTCCACTATCTTTTCCTCGCTTCCTGGCTTGAGGTGAGTGAGGTAGAGAGGCGGCCGGTGGCGGAGCTTTTTCAGGTCTTCCGCCAGCAATTCGGGGCAGTAGTGGTGTGCCTTGGTACTGAGCTCGCGATCTTCGTCGGTGAAGGCGCTCTCAACGATCAGCAGATCCAGCTTCTCATGCCGGTTGAGCGCTTCCCAGAATCCGTCGTTACTGGTGGTGTCGCCACTGAACGCGAAACTGCCGACACCGTTCTGTACCCGGTAGCCGGCGGCCGGCACCACATGGTTGACTTCGATCATTTCCACCGAGCGGCCCTCAATCCGTTGCTGCTCCCCGGGCGTCATCGGCACAAACTGCAATACCGCACGCTCGCTGCTGGGCAAGCAGGAAAAATCCGGCCACACCTGCCAGTTGAAAATATGATCGCGGAGAATTTGCAGGGTCTCGGGTCGCGCATACAGCCTCAC
Organism: uncultured Gammaproteobacteria bacterium; assembly: GCA_963695455.1. Lineage (GTDB taxonomy): Bacteria > Pseudomonadota > Gammaproteobacteria > DSM-19610 > DSM-19610 > Thiogranum. The sequence goes on from CAVOGN010000002.1 coordinate 251,290, forward strand.
GGGCTCGCCGACCTGGTCGAAAATCGAGTCGAGCAGCATCGGGATGCCGGCAATATGGTCCAGATGCGAATGGGTCACAAAGATATGCCGCACGCGAGCCATCTCGTCGAGGCTCAGCTCCGAGATTCCAGTGCCGCCGTCGATCAGTATGTCATCGTCAATAAGCAAGGACGTGGTGCTCAAATCGCCACCGATCCCGCCGCTGCATCCAAGTATTCTGAGTTCCATGTGTCGCTCGCCAAGTTAACGTTCCCCTCGGCGATGCGAAGACCGTGCCAGTGGATTTCACAGCAAAAGTGTCGAAAGCGTCGCAGTTCGCGCGTGTCCGGCGCCGGTATTCGCGCGCCCGGCCGCCGCCGGGCCACCCAGCTGCCCCTGCGCGTCAGGCGCCATGCCCCAGACCGGCAGGCTACTTGAGCCGGACTTTCAGCGAATACCCGCTTGTGCCATCATTCTGATCATGCAGGCCATCGGATTTGCCACATTCGCAATACTACTGTACCTGGTTACGAGTGCAGCGTTGACTATGCGTCTGGCTCGTGCTGAATCGGGGCTCAGCATGAACCGCGGCGTCGTACTGCTGCTCGGTTTTGGGGCCGTGACGCTGCACGCCATGGCGCTGTATCCAGATCTGGTGACGGAGCGGGGTCTGAACCTCGGCTTTTTCAATGCGGCATCCCTGACCGCGTTGATAACAGCGCTACTGCTGCTCATGGCGTCCATCAAACAGCCGGTGGAAAACCTCGGTATCCCTTTGCTGCCGGTTGCGGCGGCGACCATGGCGCTGGCGCTCTGGTATCCGAATCAGCGCACGGTCATCGCCGAGACTTCCTGGCAACTCGATCTGCATATCCTGTTTTCGGTGCTGGCTTACAGTATATTCGCCCTCGCTGCAGTCCAGTCTGTGCTGCTGGCGATCCAGGACAATCACCTGCGCAATCGTCATCCGGGCGGGTTTATCCGCGCGCTACCCCCGTTGCAGGTGATGGAACGCCTCCTTTTCCAGATGATCGGGGTCGGCTACGCCCTGCTGAGCGTCGCGTTATTGACAGGCATCCTGTTTCTGGAAGACATTTTCGCTCAGCACCTGGCGCACAAAACCATACTCTCGATCACCGGCTGGGTCATTTTTGGCGTGCTGTTGTGGGGACGCTGGAAATTCGGCTGGCGCGGCCGCAAGGCGATAGGCTGGACCCTGAGCGGCTTCGCATTCCTTATACTGGCCTATTTCGGCAGCAAGCTGGTGCTGGAACTGATTCTCAGTCGCAGCGCCTGACAACCTTGATGTTTCGGCCTAGAATGAGGCGATACTAGGCAATCGGGTTAAACCTCCTTGGACCAGATCCCCCTAAGCGTTCTGTTTGGCGCACTCGCATTCCTTATCATTTTGTCCGCGTTCTTCTCCGGTTCCGAGACCGGACTGATGACACTAAACCGTTACCGTTTGCGGCACCTGGTGCGCGCCCGCCACCCGGCAGCGATACGCGCGCAAAAGCTGCTGGAACGGCCTGACCGGCTGATCGGCTTGATTCTTCTGGGTAACAACTTTGTCAACATCCTCGCCTCGACATTGACTGCGGTCATTGCGGTCCGACTGATCGGCGAAGCCGGTCTGGTAATCGGTGCTGCGCTGCTGACGCTGGTGATCCTGATTTTCGCCGAAGTCACACCCAAGACCCTGGCCGCTCTCCATCCCGAGCGCGTTGCCTTTCCAGCGGCCTTTATCTACGGCCCGCTGCTATGGCTGATGTACCCCTTCGTCTGGGTGGTGAACACTATAGCCAATGCGCTTCTCAAGGTCATCGGTGTCCGCCCTGAGGAAAGTGCAGCCGATGCGCTGAGTCAGGAGGAGTTGCGAACGGTGGTGCTGGAAGCGGGCGCCATGATACCCAAGCGACACCAGGACATGCTGCTGAACATCCTCGACCTGGAAAAGGTCACCGTGGAAGACATCATGATCCCGCGCAAAGACGTTACCGGAATCAATCTCGAGGACGACTGGAACACCATCGTGCGCCAGATAACGTCGAGCCAGTACACCCGCTTGCCGGTGTACCGCGACAGCATCGACAATGTGGTCGGATTCATTCACCTGCGCAAGGTGCTTCCGCTTCTGAAACGCAACCGACTGGACAAACAGACGCTGGAGAGCCTGATAAGGGAACCACTATTCGTTCCGGAAAATACGCCGCTGAACCGCCAGCTCCTCAACTTCCAGCGTGAGCGGAGACGGGTTGGCCTGGTTGTCGATGAATATGGCGATATTCAAGGGCTGGTAACACTCGAGGACATTCTCGAGGAAGTGGTGGGCGAATTCACCACCGACCCGTTAACCAGCAGCAGGGACTACATACCCGAGGAGGACGGCAGCTTCCTGGTCAGCGGAACCACCAGCGTCCGCGACCTGAATCGAGCACTCGAGATGGAACTGCCCACGGACGGACCCAAGACACTCAACGGCCTGGTACTGGAATACCTCGAGGATATCCCCGAGCCGGGCACCAGCGTGCTGTTGGCTGGTTATCCGATTGATATTGTGCAAACCAAGGGCAACCTGGTGAAAACTCTGCGGGTGCATGCCGACAAGCGCCGTGTGAGCAAGCCCGAGGAATAGCCGGGTCGATGGCGCCCCTGACGAACCGCAGGACCGGGTTCCTGGCGCCGCCGCGGGCGAGCTGACGAAAATTTCCTGCCCGGGCCACTGGTCGCTGCCACGATGCCGTTGATCCCGAACCGAAGGCATCAGATTGAGCCAAAACTGCCGCTGTTTATACTCGGAATTGCAGACGAAGTTCGCCACAGGGGACACTCATGGCCAAACTCACGCTTTCGTTCAAAGACCGAAAACTCAAGGTCTTTGGACTTCAATCCGGCGACTGTATCATCGGGCGCGAGAACGATTGCACTATTCCCATCGACAGTCTCGCCGTTGCGCCCAGACACGCTCAGGTTCGAGCCACCGGGCAGTCCTTTGTGGTGGAAGCGCTCGACAGCGGTGCGCACATTCTTGTAAACGGCGAAGCCCTCAACGAACCCCATGAATTGAACGAAGGGGACCAGATTCAGATCGGAAAGCACACCCTGAGCTTTTCGACAGAAAGCGAGGGCGTGCGAGCGCCGACAACCGTCACCCAGCTACCGCGCGACGCCTGGCTGCAGATCCACACTGGCAGCCACCTCGGGCGAACCATCCGACTGGACAAGGCCTTCACACGGATTGGCAAACCGGATGGCAACCTGGCCGTCGTCGCCCGTCGGGACGACGGGTATTATCTGTCCCACCTACAGGGTGACTCCCCGCCGCAGATCAATGAACGCGACATCGGCGAAAAGTCTACCCTATTGAAAGATAAAGATATTGTCTCTATCGGACAGCTTATGGTTCAGTTTTACTACGACCAGGCTGGTAGCTCAGGGGCCGGGCATTCCGACCCGGCTGACCGGCGACAACGCCGCTTCACCCGCATTCCCTTCGACGTGCCGGTGACACTGAACTCGGCCGCAGGCAGCTGGGACACCGAACTAATCGATATTTCGTTGCACGGCGCACTGATTAAGGCTCCCCCGACCTTGACGGCGACCACGGAGCACCAGTATCAGCTCTCCGTACACCTGGATGGAGGACACAACATCTGCATGGATGTCGTGATCGCCCACCAGCGTGACGACGAACTGGGGCTACGTTGCGTGGACATAGATCTGGAAAGCGTTACCCACCTGCGCAGGCTGGTCGAGCTCAATCTGGGAGAAACCGAACTGATGGAGCGGGAACTCTCGGCGCTCGGCTAAACATCCGCGGCTAACGGGATAGATAGGCGTTGGTCTGTCGGGCCACCCGGGTACGTACGCTGGGACACCCGAATCACCGCATAACGGGCAATTCACGCGAACCAGTCAAGGACTTCCGAGTACCGCGACACCGGCTGAATTTCCAGGCCATCGATTTTCGATTTAGGTGCATTCGCGGCTGGCACAAGCGCCTTTCTGAACCCCAGCTTTGCCGCCTCGCGCAGTCGCTGTTGCCCGTTTGGCACCGGGCGGATCTCTCCGGCAAGCCCCACCTCGCCAAATACCACCAGGTCATTCGGCAATGTATGGTCCCGAAAACTGGAAAGCACTGCCAGCAGCACCGCCAGATCGGCTGCGGTTTCGTTGACTCTCACACCGCCAACGACGTTGACGAACACATCCTGGTCGCTCATCAGCACTCCACCATGGCGGTGCTGCACAGCAAGCAGCATAGCCAGCCGGTTGTGTTCGAGACCGAGCGTGACCCGCCGCGGATTGGCTAATTGGCTATCGTCAACCAGCGCCTGCACCTCCACCAGCAGGGGGCGCGTGCCCTCCATTGTAACCAGGATCACGCTGCCCGCGACGGGCCGCTCGTGGCGCGACAGGAATATCGAGGACGGATTACGAACCTCTTTCAATCCCTTGTCGGTCATTGCGAACACGCCCAGTTCATTGACTGCACCGAAACGGTTTTTGATTGCCCGTATTACACGGTAGCGACCACCGGGATCGCCCTCAAAATAAAGCACGGTGTCGACCATATGCTCCAACACGCGCGGGCCTGCCAGCGTTCCCTCTTTCGTGACGTGACCAACCAGAAAAAGCGCGGTACCGGTTTGCTTGGCAAAGCGGACCAGCTGGGCGGCGCTCTCGCGCACCTGGCCGACTGATCCGGGAGCGGACTGCAGGAGCTCCGTATAGAGCGTCTGCACCGAATCAATCACCATTACCTGGGGCAATTCATTGCGTGCATGGAGCAAGATCCGTTCCACCGAAGTCTCAGCCAACAGACGAACCTGGTCGGCCTGCAGTTCCATACGCGTGGCCCGCAGAGATACCTGTTCCGGCGATTCCTCCCCCGTCACATAGAGCGATTTCAGCTTGCCGGAAAACGCCGCCAACGACTGCAGCAACAGAGTCGATTTGCCAATCCCCGGATCACCGCCGATCAGTATCACCGAGCCGGCTACCAGGCCTCCCCCCAGGACCCGGTCAAGCTCCTGCACGCCGACAGAGATCCGTGTCTCCTCTCCAGGCCTGAGCTCCGAGAGAGTCTGCACTTGCGCCCCGCTGTCCCCTGCGTATCCGGCGAATCGACCCGTCGCCGGGCCACCTGGCGCCACCGGCAGGCTCTCCGTAAGGGAATTCCATGCGCCGCAATCAGGACACTGTCCCGACCACTTGGGACTTTGGGAGCCGCATTCAGTGCACTGGTATAGAGTTTAGATCGGGCCATCACCATCTCCGTTACAATAACTACGAACCCTCTTTCCAGATGCCATGGCGACAGCCAAGGCGATTTCCGCCAAAGACAGGTTGCGAGAGCCTCGTCCAAGAAGACCAGCCATCCTCGCGATGTAATGAGGCTCCAATACGCTGGCTTCTATTTCAAGCAACCGAGTCAAATTTTTAGAGCGAAGCGAAGCCAAAGAATCACCGAGGTTCTACCATTTATAGAGGCGGTCTAGAACGTCAGAAAATACAAGCTACTGTTCGATTTTCGCTACTTCATGTGCTGCGAGTCTGAAGAGTATCAAGCTAGTGTACTTCCTTGTCTAAATCTGGCAAATTGAGACCTCACCTAGAAGCGGGATTTACACGCAGGGACTCACGGCTATGAGGAGAGTTGGAGAAGCACCGGTGCTGAATAAAAGTGATGATCTGTTAGACCGGCGTCTGCATAATGTCACAGTCAAGCGGGATACACCGAACCGCGCGGTTTGGGTAGAACTTAATTACACGCGACGTCCGTGTTTCTCCACCGACATTCTGGCGGACATTCGGACTGCTCAGCACGCCATCCGCCAAACAGTCCGGACAGAATACGAACAGGGGTTGGATGACCGACTGTTGTTTCAGGTTCTTGCATCGAACGATGCACGCACCTTCAGCCTGGGCGGTGATCTTACCTATTTCATCGAACTGATTGAAGCGGGTAACCGCGACGGGCTCGGCGCATACGCAAGAACCTGCATTGATATCCAGTTTGCCTCGGTTACGCACTACGATATCCCCTTTACCACAATTGCCCTGGTGCAGGGTGAGGCATTGGGTGGAGGGTTTGAAGCTGCCTTGTCAAACAACGTGCTGATCGCCGAGGAATCGGCAAGATTCGGTTTTCCGGAGATCCATTTCGGCATGTTTCCGGGGATGGGAGCGATCTCGTTATTGACCCGGAAGACTGCACCGGCGCTAGGGCGGCGACTTATCATGGATCGCCGCGTCCATACTGCCGAGGAACTCTACGACATGGGCGTAGTTGATGTGCTGGCGCCGGATGGCGAAGGTCGTGCTGCGGTGCTGAATTACATGCACCGTCACACTGCGATAGCTCCGGGTCTACACGGATTCCAGGCGGCAGTCGACCGAGTCATGCCGTTGAGTTATGACGAGCTAAATGACATTGTCGAACATTGGGTCGACACCGCGCTGCAGCTAAGCGAAAAGAACCGCCGTCTGATGGCCTATTTCGCCCGCGCTCAAGCAACCCGGACTGCCGGAACTACAACTGGACCTATTAACGATGGTCAGTGGACCGCGCGCTGGAGGGACAACTCTTTAACCCAGTTTGCGGGGAATCCGTAGCCTCTCATGCAGCAGCTTGAGCGCGGTGTCCACCGCACACCTTATAGACTGAATATTTTCTATTGCACTGCGTTCGAAAGCATCCTGGTCCAGATTCTGAGCCTCAGCGCTGAGAGCGGCAAGCTGCGTGAGCCCCAGATACAGGGCCGCCCCCTTCAACGCATGGGCGCTATCCCGAAATCCTTGCCAGTCGCGTCGGGCGACCGCAGCTTCCAGGCCATTGACATCCTGTTCCGCATCCCGCTCGAAGTTGGCGATCATGTCACGCATGAAGTTGACTGTCACCGCCCGCCAATAACTGTAGTCTTTCCAGTTCCTCGTTATCGACGATTTGAGAATCCGTCTCAGACTCTCTCCGGCGCTTACTGGCTCCCGGCTCCTGTTCTGGTCGGCGCTCCGCAATCGTCGCCTTAACAAGAGTATCTTGAAGTCTGGCAAGCGACACTGGCTTGGTGAGAAAGTATTCGATACCCGCTGCGCTACAGGCGTCCTTTGACTCCGCTGTTGCATCTGCAGTCAGTATTACGAACTGGGCGACTGACCGGTCGCCATGGGCCATGGAATAAGCGCTGAACACGTCGATACCAGTCATATCCGGCATATTCTTATCCACAATCGCGACGTCGTAATGACTTTGCTCAAGCGCCGTCAACACCTCCTCTCCACCTGTAACGGCCGTACACTGGTGCCCCATTTTCTCCAGCATTCTCTGCAACACGAGGCGATTAGTGGCATTGTCGTCTCCAATAAGAACGTTCAGCGACTTCGACGTCCTCTGATACTTGATCTGACTGCGGGCGATATGGATTACATCGTCTTCCGTGCTGTGTCGCGAGCAACACGCGTGCAGTGTGTTGAACAGCACTCGCTTGTCCACCGGGCTTTGCAGCAAGAACAACCTCTCATGCGAGCGGTTTGCGATTTCCGGCGGGTAGTTCTCCGCTCCGATCAGAATAACCGGCATCGAGGTGAAGGAATTATCGCCATCAAGTGAATCAAGCAACGATGCCAGTGCGTTACCGTAGCCCACTCCATCGAGGATCAGAGCATCGAATATGTCGGTGCCGGGCTGGGCTGCACTAGCCAACTGCACGGCTTCACCGAGCGTATGAATCGTCCTGAGCTGCATCTGCCATTTCCGCAGCATCAGGTCAACGTTACTTGGACAGCTGTCTTGTCCGCGCAGATAGACAACCCTGCATTGGACCGCCCAGGACTGCTCTCCGTTCTGGGTCTCGCGCTTGGTCACCTCAAATGGCAGGTCAAACCAGAAAGTTGTACCCACATTGGGACTACTCTCAACACCAATGCTTCCGCCCATCAGTTCGACCAGATGCTTGCAGATCGTCGTACCCAGGCCGGTACCACCATGACTCCTGGCGACACTGCTGTCTGCCTGCGCAAACGGTTCGAATATCGAGTGCAATCGACTCTCCGGGATACCGGTGCCGCTATCTGCTATTTCAAACCTGAGCATTACCTGACCGTCAAGCTGCTCCCGCGGATACACTCGCAAAGAAACAAATCCGTGGTCGGTGAACTTGACCGCATTACCAACGAGGTTAATGATAATCTGGCGCAGTTTGTGCGGGTCCCCATACAGCAGGAACGGCGTTTTCGGATTGATCGCCTCCGTCAGCTGCAGGTGTTTGGCATGCGCTCTGGGTTCGAATATGCGCAGTGTTGTGTTGATCAGCGCATACAGGTCGAATTCCAGGTATTCAAGCGAAAGCTGACCGGCCTCGATTTTGGACAGATCGAGGATTTCGTCAATCTGATGAGCCAACATTTTGCCCGACGCGTGGATAGTTTCGACGTATTCGCGGTCTTCCGCCGCAAGCGGTCTGGTGCGCAGCAGGTCTGTCATACCGAGGATGCCGTTAAGCGGCGTTCGGATTTCGTGTGACATCCGCGACAGGAAGTCACTTTTCGCACGGCTGGCCGCGTCAGCTCGCTGCCTGGCTTCGCTTAGGCGCCGGATTAGTATTGCTGAGTATGCGGGGATAACTAATAGCGTGATTGCAAGACCGATCGCCAATTCGGCATGACTGTCCCAATAAGGAGTGCTGGTGACAACGGCGACGAAGCAGATTAGTGATACTCCACCGGACAAATAGATGTATCGCTCGCCATATCGGAATCCGTTCCCGAGAGTGACCCAAAGATATACCCCATACCATGGCGCACCCATTGGCCCAGTTAAGTACAATCCGTAACTCAGCGTACCAATATCGCAGACGATGCTACTGAAGCGCCGAAGCACGGATGGTGACGGCCAAATCAATGTAGAAACGAATAGGAGGGTTGCGTAGAGAAAGAAGGTAGCTGTAACCTGAAATCCGGCTATCCAGATGTCCTTACCTTCATCGGAGCTTGGCCAATTAAGGATTAGATAGCCAAGAATGCACAAAGTAATAAGGATACGCAGCGCACCCTGCTCCTGCTCGGGCTCTGACCTCCATCTTATCACATTGAGCAATAAGGTTTTTTCTGTGGTGGCAGTACGATTGTCGGGCATATTTGATATTCTTCGACGAGTGACACCGAGAATTTGTTTGTCGTCCTGCTCACTCTGTATACCGCGTCTCCGTATAGCGACCGGCAATGAAGAATGCTTTAATAATCAGCTGCTAACTGGGTTTTATATCTCATGATCAAAGAGTCAGTCATCACAATCATCGCCCGCGAGAAGAACTATCCGAGCGAGAAGATTTCGCTGGAATCAAACCTTGAAGAAATGGGAATAGACTCACTTGAGGCGATATCGATTCTCTATGAACTGGAGAGAGAACTGGATATCGACATACCCAACGAATCAGTTAGCGCGATAAGGACTGTTGGGGACATAGTGAGAAAGCTCGAACATCTTCGCGCCGACGGCGTATCGTGATGCCACGACGCGTAGCTATAACTGGGGTTGGAGCTTTCTGCGGCTTGGGCGCAACTGCTTCTGACTTTTGGGCGGGGCTTTCTGCCGGACGTTCAGCTATCGTCGAGCTAGAAGAAAGAAGTCAAGGAACAAAGATTCGCGTAGGCGCGCTAGCTCCAGAAGTCGACGCTAAACAGCACTTTTCATCGGAAGAGCTTCCTCTGCTTGATCGCTTTACCCAGTTTGCGGTGATAGCCGCTCGCGAGGCCGTTGCCGACTCTGGCCTCGGGAACGATCAAAACCAATTGCAGCACGCGGGCTCTGTCATCGGAACTGGCTGTGGCGCCAAACATACAGACGAGGATGCTTACCGGTTACTATATAAGCACGGAGAACAACGCATTCATCCACTCACAATTCCAAAGGGTATGCCGAGTGCAGCTGCCAGCATGGTGAGCCAAGATCTTGGTATTAGAGGACCTGTATTTTCAGTAGCGAGTGCTTGTGCGTCCGGCGCACATGCAATCATACAAGGCTTTCTAATGATAAAATTTGGTCTCGTTGATCTGGCCTTGGTGGGGGGCACAGATGCACCATTTACGTATGGTCTAATGAGAGCCTGGGAGGCCTTGCGGGTTGTTTCGAACGAGACTTGCCGGCCCTTTTCCAGGGACCGTTCTGGAATGGTGCTTGGCGAAGGTGCAGGGATGCTAGTTTTAGAGGAAGAAACACATGCCCGACGGCGTGGAGCACGGATATATGCCCGCCTCGCCGGGTGCGGCATGTCATCGGACGCTGGGCACATCACACGACCTAACGTTGACGGTATAGCAGTAGCAATACGAAATGCGTTGACGGATGCATGCATCCCGCCGGATTGCGTGGATTACGTTAATGCTCACGGGACAGGAACTCTTGCCAACGACTTAGCAGAAACAGAAGCCCTGCACCGAGTTTTCGGTCCGCACGCTAAACACTTGGCTGTATCCTCGACTAAGTCCATGCATGGCCACGCACTGGGGGCGGCGAGTGCCTTGGAGGCGATTGCTACGGTACTTGCGCTTCACCACCACCAGATCCCCCCCACTGCCAACTTTACGGAACCAGGGGAAGGTTGCGATCTTGACTATGTACCCAACACAATGCGAAAAGAAGAAATTAAAGTGGCGATTTCAAACGCCTTCGCGTTTGGCGGACTCAACGCTGTAATTGCGATCAAGACGCCAGATTGAAGCCTTTTACGAGGTCAGGGAGTGATGCTCGTATCAATCGCAATTTTAGCTGAGAGGCTTCGTGGGAGGCCTGATTCAGAACATGTTCAACCATTTCTCCGAGCGTTAGTTGGTGCTGCTGGCGTAGTCTATTCCTTACTGACCGAGCCGACCAATGATCTAACCTATGGGTTTAGTCAGACAACCCAGATATGGATATGCCTTTTCGGGGGGCTAGTTACTGGAGGTCTAGGGTTTCTCTGCCATATCATAAAATACCCGGCAAAGAACCCTCCGCGCAGAGCGTTGGGTCTCATACACGACATGGCTTGGTGTGGGTTAGTTCTTTATGCGTTCGGTGATAGTGGCATACTTATCTGGGGAATGTATATCTGGCTCGTAGTTGGCTATGGTTTCCGATACGGTGTCAAATATCTTCATGCCGCGACTGTAGCAGCGTTGATCTCCTTCTACACCGTCGCGTATTTCAGTCCATACTACCGTGAGAACTATGAAATAATGACGCTCGGCACGTTCTTGCTGGCCATAGTCATTCCCGTTTACCTTGGCGGTCTTCTAAGAAACCTGCAACGAAACCTTGAGGCCGCACGCGAAGCTGACAGATTAAAGACTCGGTTCTTGGCCAACGTAAGCCATGATCTGCGCACCCCACTAAATGCGATCATGGCGAATTGCGAGATTCTTAACCGTGAGTTACAGGGAACCAACCGAAATCTGCGTCCCGTGATCGATATGCAGGAGGCAACTACGACACTGGGAGGACTGGTAACTGATCTTCTTGATATAGCAAAGATCGAGGCCGGACGTGTACGGCTGGAATCATCCCCATTTAGTGTCGTGCAATTGTTGGGGCGCATCAGGCGCTTCAACCAAGTAAACGCGCGAAAAAAGGGCCTCCAAGTATATCTGACAGTAGACCCGGCCACACCCCTGCGTGCATCTGGTGACAAACTAAGGCTGGAGCAGATACTGAACAATATTGTATCGAATGCAGTGAAGTACACAGACGATGGATATATTCATATTGATGCGAGACCGGATGTCGATATCGAAACTGGGATCTGCAAAGGCCTTCTCTGCTTTATCCGAGACACGGGTATCGGCATGGATTCACACGCGACCGATCGGATATTTTCACGGTTCGAGCAGGCCGATACGTCGTACGCGCGGCGCCATTCCGGTGCAGGCCTTGGACTGAGCATCGCCAGCGAGCTGGTAAATCTCATGGGTGGTTCAATTGCAGTAGAGAGCGAAAAGGGTAAAGGATCCTGTTTTACCGTTTCGCTGCCACTGGGACTTGCCGATAGTGACGCATTAGACCAGCTACCGATAAAAAGTTCGGATCCTCTATTTGTGGTCTGCGATCCCACGAGAATGGAACACTGGCGGGAACGGTGCAACGGATACATTTTGCCCAGTGCCAAAATACTTACACCAGACGATGTTGATTTCGAAGATGCCCATTGCGCTTACAGCCTTTCTGGCGCCGGCTGCGTTCTAGTTGATCCTATCGATATGCAGCAGCGTGATTTCGACAAGCTACCCGGTCTCGCTTTGGCTTCTAGCGATTCCCCTGACACCAGCTTCATCCTGCTAAACGTGCCACTCGGCACACTCGACCCCGCATCTTACCGTGCGTATCGATCTGTTTGCGCTACCGCGACCCCCGGAATAATACAAACTGCTATCGAAATAGCGTTCTTGACCCAATCTTCCGAGCAAACGGAGACTATGTATTACGATCATCCGGAAGCGTACTTGACGGCACTGAAAGGATGTTCAGTGCTGGTCGCGGATGATAACGAACTCAACCGCCGAGTTATCGCCAACTTGCTGAGATACGCGGACATTCGGGTTCTAGAGGCCTACGACGGGCGTGACGCATTGCGAAAAATAACTCAACACCGCGTCGATGTAGCTTTGCTCGACGTCCAAATGCCGGAACTGACCGGGATAGAGGTAATGCGGTCCTATTCCGCACAGGCTACCGCTGATGCGATCCCTCTAATTGCCCTGACCGCCGACACCACCGACCAGTGCCGCTCACAGTGCCTTGACGCAGGTGCGGCTACGGTTCTCTACAAGCCACTCTCCATGCATTCGCTCTACAGGGAATTGCGTCGTGTCATTCGCGACACAAAATCTTTGCCCGAAGAAGCACTTGTGCAAAACCGGCTGGCTCGAGCCATGTTTGCGGCCCTAGATTACAAACTACTGATCGAACTCGCACAGAGCGCTCAGCATCCAAACTACATGCCGCAGCTGGTCGCCTGTTTCAAAAAGGATGGTGGACAGCTGCTGGGGCAACTCCGTTATGCTCTTCGGGATGAGAACATGGCCGAAAGCCGCGCGCTATTGCATCGTCTCAAAGGCATGAGCGGGGCCATCGGAGCATACCCAATCGCGACACTTTGCCACGAGAACCTGATGAGTCCCGATACGGAGTTGCGCGATTCCGCGAGCGTGCTGATGAAACAATTATTTCACTTGCACGCTGAAACAACGAAGCTACTGGAACGTTATCTATCGGGCATGCCGCCAACGACACCGTGCAACGATACATCACCCACGCGGCTGCGTAGCGACGTGTTCATTCCTTCTTCGAACCAGCGGCAATGTTCAGGTAGTCCCTGAGCCCCTCACATGCCGAGGCGGCGCCACCGGATGCTAGCCGCATCTCGTACAGATTGGTGAGTTCCTGACTGACGTGCCTGAGCGTCCTGTTGCGAGGGCGGCAAAACAACCGGAGTGCATCCAGCGCCTGCATTGGTCCACACTCGAGCGCCCCCATCGCCAGTCCGACTGCTACGCCCACTATTCCGGACACTTCGGCGGCCCGCTCCAGGCTGTTGATTTCCTCGGCACGCGCCAGAGCAGTGTAGATCGCGAGTTCCACCTGTTTCGGAGTAACCGGCTTGATCAGATAGCCCAGTGCGCCCTCGCTGGCCGCCTGCTGCTCAATGCGAGTCTCGGCGTAGGCGGACAACATCACGAACGGGATCTTGCGCCTGCGCAATGCCATGGCAACTTCCAGGCCGGACTTTCCCGGCATCTGATAGTCCAGGACAACGAAGTCGAATCCGCTCGACTCGCACATTGCGATCGCATCCAACCCCGAGCTGGCTACCGATACCGAAAATTTCTCCGCATCGAGGCCACCTTGAAGCAGCAACCCTATCATCGGGTCATCGTCCACAATCAGGACGTCCAGCCGACGTCCGGGCCTGCCCCTGTTCGTGCCTCTAGACGACATAGCGTAATTTGACCAAGGAACTGTCTCCTGCGATTGACAAAGTGGAGCAAAATAAAAGATGCCATCCATGGCGCCCTGCTCCCTTTAATTAACACGGGTCATTTGCTTGTCAGGCCCCGTTACTCCTTGCGCTCGCCCCAGCCGAGTTCCGGAGCCGGCCAGCTACGCCGACGACAACGACTGCGCCCTCAGACTGGACGCGAGTCGTCTGGAACATATGGGGAAGCGGAGTGATTTCGAGAGCCACCCCGAAAGCATGCGCAGATGGCATCGCCTGGGAACGGTCTCGGTAGTGCGGGCAAATTCAGGACCCGGGTCGCGCGGTTGCGACGGGCATAATCACACCATAAAATCCGATCGGGATCAAGCCCCGTTCCGGACTACTGCTCCCCAACACCGCAGAGACAGCTCGCGGTGCGGGTCTGATCAGCATCCTGCACACAGCCCCACGGCACGGGAGCGCTGTCATGCAGCCGTCCGATATCCGCGCGACTAAGAGTTTCGTCGTCCTGGCCGATATCCCCTGAGCAGCCGGGTGCCCGGTCCGAGGCGGTTCACCCCGTATCGAGTCGCTCTGATCCGGTGCCGAATTTAATGTGCACAACGTAGCTTATCCAGCGTTCACGATCATTTGGTATCAAAGTCATGGCCACAGTACTCGTCATCGATGATCAGGCAACCAGCCGCCAGATACTGGGGCAGATCGTAAAATCCATCGATGCGACGCTGCGTGTCGAGTCATTCGAAAACGCACAGTCCGCACTCGGGTGGCTGGAAAAGTCGCCGGCCGACCTGATACTGACCGACTACAAGATGCCCGGGATGAACGGCATCGAGTTCCTGCGCCACGCACGCAGCCTGCCGATGGCGCAATATGTACCGATTATCATGATCACCTCGCATGAGCAAAGTGAAATCCGCTACCAGGCCCTGGATCTCGGCGCCACTGACTTTCTCAGCAAGCCCATTGATCATGCCGAGTGCCGGGCGCGCTTCCGTAACCTGTTACAGTTACAGCAGCAGCGTCTGATTATCGAGGACCGCGCCAACTGGCTGGAGCAGAAAGTCCGCGAGGCAACGCGAGCGATACGGGTACGCGAGCACGAAACTTTGCTACGCCTTGCCAAGGCAGGCGAATACCGCGACGAGGAAACCGGCAACCATGTTGTACGCATGGCAAAATACTCCCGCCTGATTGCCGAAGAACTCGGCTTGGACAGAAGCGAGTGCGAAACCATTGAACTTGCGGCACCGATGCACGACATCGGCAAGATCGGTATTCCGGATCAGATTCTGCTGAAACCGGGCAAGCTGGTGCCGGAAGAGTTCGCCGTCATGAAACAACACACCCGAATCGGCTACGAAATCCTCAAGGACAGCCCGTCCAGGTACTTGCAAATGGGCGCTGTCATCGCGCTCGGACACCACGAAAAATACAACGGCAACGGCTATCCCGACGGGCTCAGCGGTGAAAACATTCCGCTCCCCGCGCGCATCGTAGCGGTAGCGGATGTCTACGATGCCCTTTCGTCGCGACGGTGCTACAAGCCCGCCTGGGCGCACAAAGACGTGATGCAACTGCTACACAACGAGTCTGGCCGGCATTTCGACCCCCGCTGTATAGATGCATTCCTGCGACGGCTCAACGAAGTGCGCAAGATCCAGGATATGTTGCGCGATGACACGAACGCTAACTACGAACCCGTGGCTTGCAAGGCGCGCGAGCCACAGGAAACGCTCGCATAGCACTGAATAGTGTATAGCGTTTTTATCTGTAACGGACAGACAACAAGGCAAGCTACACCGAACAAGCTGGTCAGCCCGGCCCTGAGTGGTAGAAGCGGGGCACCCGCGCACTGACACGGCACAGCAGCTCATAACTGATGGTCCCCGCCTGTTCCGCGATACACTCAACCGGCAAGCCCTCGCCCCACAGGATCACAGGGTCACCGCTTGTCGCCTGCGGCTGACCGCGCAGGTCGACACACAGCATGTCCATTGATACCCGCCCGACCAGCGGAACGGTGTTCCCGTTTACCAGCACCGGCGTTCCGCTTGGCGCGTGACGCGGGTAACCATCCCCATAGCCGATACCGACCACGCCCACCGGCATGTTCTCCGGGCACCTCCAGCTCTGGCCATAACCGATGGCGTCGCCCTTGCGCAGCTCATGCACGGCAATCAGGCGCGACTCTAGTGTCATTACCGGACGCAGATCGAATCCGGCCTCATACCCGGGCGCCATCGGCGAGGCGCCATATAACATGATTCCCGGACGCACCCAATCGAAGTGAGTATCGGGACGGGTCAACAGGGCGGCCGAGTTCGCCAGCGAGCGCTCGGCGCGGGCGCCCGACAGACTGTCAGCGAACTGCAGCGTTTCGACAAAACTGTTCAACTGAGCACTGGTGGCGGGATTGTGGTATTCGTCGGCGCAGGCCAGGTGCGACATCCAGCGCAGATCAGCGTTTCTCACACAGGACAAACGCTGCAACCGCTGCCACACCGGCAACGCATCGCGGGGTGAGAACCCGAGCCGGTTCATGCCGGTATTCAGCTTCACCCACGGGCACACCGAAGCAGCGGGGGAAAATGCCTCCAGCCAGCGTACCTGTTGCGGACTGTGGATCACCATCTGCAGCTCATGGCTAACGGCAAGTTCCAGCTCCGCCGGCTCGAAAACGCCCTCCAGCAGCACGATATCCTGCCCGATACCGGCTTGCCGCAACTGAACCGCCTCTTCGACACTGGCTACTGCGAAGGCATCGGCACCGGCCAGCGCACGGCTGACCGGGATGGCACCGTGGCCGTAGGCGTTGGCCTTGACCACCGCCATGATGCGGCTGTTGGGGGCGGCGCGGCGCGCCACGGAGAAGTTATGTGCGAGGGCCTGCAGATCGATACGCGCCCGCGAGGGCCGCGTCATGCATAGCCCTCGTCGGAGTACGAATCCACGGCGGTGAAATTCTCGAACCGGGTATGCTGGCCGAGGAAGGTCAGACGACGCATGCCAATTGGCCCGTTACGCTGTTTGCCGATAATGATCTCGGCGGTGCCCTTGTCGGGGCTGTCCTCGTCATAAACCTCATCGCGATAGATGAACATGATGACGTCGGCATCCTGCTCGATGGCGCCAGACTCTCTGAGATCCGACATCACCGGACGCTTGTTGGGGCGCTGTTCCAGACTGCGGTTCAGCTGCGAAAGCGCTATCACAGGCACATTCAGTTCCTTTGCCAGCGCCTTCAGGGAACGCGAAATCTCGGAAATCTCACCAGTGCGGTTTTCCTTATGCCCGGGCACCTGCATCAGCTGCAGGTAGTCGATCACGATCAAGCCCAGATCGTGCTCACGTTTCAGGCGTCGTGCACGCGCGCGCAGCTCGGTGGGTGACAGGGCCGGCGTGTCATCGATAAACAGCGGCGCCTTGGACAGTATGCTGACGGCCGACGTGAGTCGCGGCCAGTCATCGTCGTCCAGTTTCCCGGTACGCACCTTGGTCTGGTCGATACGCCCCAGCGACGACATCAGGCGCATCGCCAATTGTTCGCCCGGCATTTCCATACTGAACACCGCCACTGGCACCTGATCCTTGATGGCGGCATGCTCGGCGATGTTCATGGCAAAAGTGGTCTTACCCATCGACGGACGGCCGGCGATAATCACCAGGTCGGAGCGCTGCAGGCCGGCGGTCATGTCGTCGATGTCGGTAAAACCGGTGGATACCCCGGTGAGCGGGTTATCCTGGTGAAACAGCGTATCTATGCGATCGACCGCCTTGGTCAACAGGTCCTTGATGTTGTGAAAGCCGGAGCCGCGCGTGTTGCCCTGGTCCGCAATCCGGAACACCCGCTGCTCGGCGTGATCGAGCAGCGCTGCGGTATCGCGGCCCTCCGTAAAATAGGCGCTGTTGGCGATCTCGGTACCGACCTCGGCCAGCTGCCGCAGCACCGAATTCTCGCGGACAATGTTGGCGTAAGCACGGATGTTGGCGGCACTGGGGGTGTCCTTGGCCAACGCCCCCAGATACGCCAGACCGCCGATGTCCTTAAGCTGACCCTGGCCGTCGAGCAGTTCCGACAGGGTGATAACATCGCAGGGGTCACCCCGTTCAATCAGCTGCCCAATGGCCTTAAAAATCTCCCGGTGGTCGCGACGATAGAAATCGGCATCCGAAACCAGATCGGCAACTTCGTCCCAGGCCCGGTTATCCAGTAGCAGCCCACCCAAGAGCGACTGCTCGGCCTGCAGGGAGTGGGGCGGCACTTTTTGACGATCGCCGTTGAATTCGACCGTGGTCGCCGACTGAACTGGCTCGGGCATCCGTTCTCCGAATTGACGCTGGTGTGAATGCGGGTTTGCGAGTTATGCGACTCGCATACTAAAGGGCGAGGCGGCGCTTCTCAAGCGCGAGGCAGCTCCGGGCGGGAAATACAAACAAAACAACGCCCCGTCGCTGGGAAGCAACAAGACGTTGGGAAAGTACGGGTTTACTCGGCTTCGATAATGACCGTGACCTCGGTGTTCACATCAGTGTGCAAATGCACCGGAACCGAGTATTCACCGATCTGGCGAAACGCACCTTCCGGCAGACGCACTTCGCTGCGCTCGAGCTCAACACCGGTCGCAGTTATAGCCGCGGCGATATCGGTGGTCCCCACTGAACCGAACAGCTTGCCCTCGTCACCGGCCTTGGCTCTGATCGTGATGCTCAGGCCGACCAGCTGGTCGCGACGCGCTTCGGCCTTGGCCAGCGTATCGGCGGCAGCTTTTTCCAGCTCGGCGCGGCGCGCTTCGAACGCCTTGATATGCTCCTCGGTGGCCGGCGTCGCCTTGCCACTAGGAATCAGGAAATTACGCCCGTAACCGGGCCTCACCTTGACCCGGTCGCCCAGGTTACCCAAGTTTTCGACTTTCTCCAGGAGAATGACTTCCATCTTTCGACCCTACCCTTTGCACACGGCATCAATTCAGTTCGTCTCGGCTTTCGACGTCCTCCGGCGCAGCTCCAGCCAGGGATCCAGCACGCCGACCAGTATTACCATCAACAGAACCTGTGGCAACAGGCTCATCAATATGTACAACGCAATCAGCCAGCCCTTGGCCGCTTTCAGGTTTGCCAGGGAGGCGTGCACCACTGCCAGACCCACCAACAGAAACGGCACCATAGCGATCAACGACCACTGCAACGCCAGACTGCTCAGCACGCCGAGTTTCAGTGCCGCCAATCCGACCATCGCGATACCGGCCAGCGACAAGACCTGGTTTAAGCGCAGCGCATAAAAATCCTTCCGCAGACCACCCGGGTTGACCAGCAGCGCCTGCCACCAGCGACCCAGCAGCACGCAACTCAGCGCGGCAAAACTCAGTCCCGCCGCCAGGGTCCCGGTCATCAACGGTGCAACAGTCTCGATGAACTGCGTCACAGCAGCAGTGTCGATGCCAAGCTCCGGCTGCGCCGCCACTGCATCGCCCAGCGACTCGAGACGCGCCACCCACCAGGGCGCGGGGTCACCGAACAGGACAAAAATCAGCGTCACCAGGATTAGCGCCAGCCCGGTGAGCACCAGCATAGCCATGGCCAACGACGCGGTTCGCCGCAACACCATCGCCGCCAACCACACAGGGATCCACAGCATCAGTGAGGTGACAACGACCGCGAGCCCCTGATGCAGCACCAGCTGCGCCAACACGCCGGTTACAACTGCTGCGCCCAGCAGCGCTGTAGCCCCTGGTGTCGCGCCGGCGTGCAGACTGTAGAGCGCCAGCGCCGCGGCTCCACCGTAGCCGAGTATTGAGGTCAGCGGTGGCGCCAGGAAACTGACCAGCGTACACAGGGCGATTACCAATACCGCCTGTCCAGGCCCCGCAACGATCAGTGCTGCCAGGGCGCGCATCAGGCGCACCCCCCGGCAAACTGCAGCCGGCCGCCGTGCAGTGACGCGCTGCCTTGCCTCATTTCGGCCATCCCGTGCGCCGGGTTCGTGCGATTCATGAGCGCAGCCCGATCAGCCAGATGCGCCAGGCACGTCCAGGCGCCAGTGCTGTTTCGACCCCGCAGAACCGCGGCGATCAGCCCCGGTGCGAATCGCAGTAGGGCAGTAACGCCAGAAAACGTGCCCGCTTGATCGCGGTGGCGAGCTGACGCTGATACTTGGCGTTGGTGCCCGTAATACGGCTAGGCACGATCTTGCCGGTTTCAGTGACGTAATTCTTCAGTGTCTGAAGATCCTTGTAATCAATTTCCTTTACGCCTTCTGCCGTAAAGCGGCAGAACTTGCGGCGACGAAAAAAGCGCGACATGTCTTTACCTCTCAGGTAGACCGCCATTCTCGGCGGTCTGAATTTCCAGTGCGTGTAATTCGATGCGCATATCAGGTGCGCGATAGCCGGCGCGACTCAGAAACCCCCTGACCCTGCACCAGCTCCCTGCCGGACGCCCCACAATGGCCTGCGCAAGTCCGGCGCCGCTGGCGACCACCATGATGCGACATTCCACGTCGCGCATCTGCCCGGACTCTTTGCGTCGGGACCGATGCGCAAGCACAAAACGGGCAATTGGAATACCGGCGGGCGTGGTCCTCACTTCAGCCGCCCGACGTAACTGACCGGTCAGCACCAGCTCATTGTCCGGCTGCTCCACGCCGCCCGCTATCGGCGCAGCGGCTTAAGCCCGGGCGTCGGCGTCGGCCTCGCCCTCCTCAGCCGCGTCATCCCCACCGCGCGCGCCCCGCGACGGTGCGTCGTCGGTATCGGATTCGTCGCGCGAGCGCGAGCCACGCTCGTCGCGGTCGTCACTGCGCTTGACCAGCGCAGACGGCTCGGTGACCGCTTCGTTGCGGGAAATAATCAGGTTACGCAGCACCGCATCGTTGAAGCGGAATGCACTTTCCAGCTCGTTCAGCGCCTCGGTGCCGCACTCGATGTTCATCAGCACGTAATGGGCTTTGGCCAGTTTCTGGATCGGATAGGCGAGCTGGCGACGACCCCAGTCCTCGAGTCGATGGATGGTACCGCCCGATGACTCGATAGTGCTGCGATAGCGTTCCAGCATTGCAGGCACTTGCTCGCTCTGGTCAGGGTGGACCAGGAACACGACTTCATAATGACGCATTTACAACTCCTTACGGATTGGCAGCCCGCCGCCGGCGCGGCGAGCAAGGAGACGCGCAGAGGCGCGCTTAAACCGGCCGGATTCTACGCAACATTGGACCCTCCCGCAACCGCCGCGACGGCCTGATAAAATCGCGCGCGCATCAGAACCATGCCGCAACAAACTGATCCTGATATATTTTCATGCCACGCGCCGAGCCGAAATCTGAGCCGCTGAACATACACGCTACGTTTCGCGATCCGGTATATGTCCGCTGCCACACCGCGCAGCATCATACAGTCAGTCGCTCAGCGACCTCAGGAATGGATGAACGGAAAGATGTTGGTGACGCCGACCAGGTCCAGAATCACCAGCACCACCAGCACCGCCACCACGGCTTCCAGCACGCCGGCAGCGGCGGGCAACGCATCCAGGTGGGCCTGGATTTCGCCAACCTGCTCATCGTCCAGGGCCGCGATGCGCAGTTTCGCCTGCTCGGGGTCAACCCCCAGCTCGATAAGCCGTTGCCGCACCTCGTCCCGCTCCAGCGCAGATACCAGCGACGACCTGTCAATGCCCGCCTGTTGCTGGAGCATTTGCCCGGTACTCACCACGCCCGCCCAGGTCGCGGTCGAGTAGCCGGAGACCAGCGACACGCATACCAGCATCGCCATCACGCGTTTCATCAGCGCTGACATCAACATTCCACACCTCCTTGAGAAACACCCAAAAAAACCGGTTATCCGGTATTTTCATCGGACCTTCGCAACTGCTGCCCCGGAGCACTGCACTACCTGCACAGCCCCGGCCTCGGCCCGGCTAGTGACCGGACGGCCTGTCAGCGCTGCCGGCGGCCGCCGCTCGCTGACGCCTGGCCTCGAACAGGCAGATACCCGTTGCAACCGAGACGTTCAGGCTGCTGACCGAGCCGGCCAGCGGAATCGCCATAAGGGCATCGCAGTGCTCGCGGGTCAGACGCCGCAAGCCCTTGCCCTCACCGCCCAGCACCAGCGCCACCGGACCGCTCAGATCGACGTCATAGAGCACCTGCTGCGCCTCCCCGGCGGCGCCATACAGCCACACCCCGGCATCACGGATGGCGCGCAGAGTACGCGCAAGGTTGGTCACCCGCACCACCGGCACGGTCTCTGCGGCACCGCACGCCACCTTGCGGGCGGTGGCGTTGAGCGGCGCAGAGCGATCCTTGGGAAGAATCACGGCGTCGACGCCGGCGGCATCCGCACTGCGCAGACAGGCCCCCAGGTTATGCGGATCCTGCACGCCATCGAGTATCAGCAGCAGCGGCGGCTTGCCGAGGCCGTCCAGAAACTGCGGCAGCTCGTTCTCCGACAGGGCAGCCGCGACCGCCATCTCCGCCACCACGCCCTGGTGACTGACGCCCGGCACGCGCTCATCCAGTTCGGTCCGCGCGACCCGCCGCACCGGCACATTGGCTTTCTCCGCCAGCTCGAGTATCGCCTGCATACGCGCGTCGGCGCGCGATTCCAGCGCCAGCAACACCGATACGCGCGCCGGACTGCGCTCCAGCAGGCTGCGCACCGCATGCAGGCCGAAAACCCGTTGTGCCATTTTCACCACTGCTTCCGGACCCTGGGTCGATCAGCCCGCCGCAACCTGCCGGCCAGCGTGCATAGCTGCATTGAGCGCAGCCGTATCAGCCGGACGGCTCATCGTTTGCTCCTGCGCTTGCCGCGCTTCCTGCCACGCCCGCCGCGCTTTTCCGGCTTGTCGGGCTTTTCTGCAGCCTGGCTATCGGCAAGCTCGAAATCCAGTTTGCGCTCGTCCAGGTCGACGCGCACCACCCGCACCCGCACCTGATCGCCGAGGCGGTACATACGTCCGGTGCGTTCACCGCGCAAGCGGTGACCGGCCGGATCGAAGTGGTAGTAATCATTCTGCAGCGCAGTGATGTGCACCAGACCTTCGACGTAGATATCTTTGAGTTCGACGAAGATACCGAACGACGTCACGCTGCTGACGATGCCCTCGTATTCCTCGCCGACCTTGTCGAGCATGTACTCGCACTTCAACCAGTCGACGGCGTCCCGCGTGGCGTCATCCGCACGCCGCTCGGTCATCGAGCAATGCTCGCCCAGCGACTGCATGTCCGCGACGCTGTAGGCAAAGGTGTCCGCAGAACGTGCCGGCCGCCCGCCCTTGGCCTTCCTGTTACCGGCCTGCAGATGGTGACGTATGGCGCGGTGCACCAGCAGATCCGGATAACGCCGGATCGGCGAAGTGAAATGCAGATACTCGTCGTGCGCGAGGCCGAAATGCCCGATATTCTCGGGGCTGTAGCGCGCCTGGGACAGGGAACGCAGCATCACCGTCTGGATCAGATGCGCATCCGGGCGATCCTGGATCTTGTTCAACAGCTTGGCGTAGTCGGCCGCCTGCGGCTTGTCGCCGCCAGCCAGCGACAAACCCAGCTCACCCAGAAATTCGCGCAGATCAGTCAGCTTGTCACTCTTGGGCCCCTCGTGCACACGGTACAGGGTGGCCAGCTTGTGACGACTGAGAAAACGCGCGGAGCAGACGTTGGCGGCGATCATGCATTCCTCGATGATCTTGTGCGCGTCGTTGCGTTCAACCGGCACGATACGCTCGATCTTGCGCTCTGCGCCGAACACGATGCGCGTCTCCGTGGTCTCGAAATCAATCGCGCCACGCCGGCTGCGCAGCTTGCGCAGCACCTTGTACAGGCTGTAGAGCTGCTCCAGATTGTCCAGCACCGGCTGGTAGCGGGCCCGCAACTCGCGGTCGCCATCGATCAGCATGGCCGCCACCTCATCGTAGGTGAGCCGCGCGTGCGAGCGCATCACCGCCTCCATGAAGCGTGAACGGGTCACCTTGCCGTGCTGATCGATGTACATTTCGCACACCATGCACAGCCGGTCGACATTCGGGTTCAGCGAACACAGGCCGTTTGACAGCACCTCCGGCAGCATCGGGATCACGCGTTCGGGGAAATACACTGAATTGCCGCGCTGGTGCGCTTCCTGATCGAGCGCAGTGGCGGGTTCGACGTAATGAGAAACATCGGCGATGGCGACGGTGAGCCGCCAGCCCTTGGGCGTGCGCTTGCAGAACACGGCGTCATCGAAATCGCGCGAATCCACCCCGTCTATGGTCACCAGCGGCAGATCACGCAAATCAACGCGATCGCGCTTGGCGGACTCGGCAACCTCCGCGGCCAGATCCCGGATCTCGTCCTCGACCGCGTCCGGCCATTGCAGCGGCAGCTCGTGAGCGCGGATGGCGACATCGATTTCCATACCCGGCGCCATGTGATCGCCGATCACCTCCACGACTTTGCCCACCGGCCCGGTGCGCGAGGAAGGCTGTTCCAGAATCTCGACAGTCACGAACTGACCGTGCTGCGCCGCTCCCACATGCTCGGGCGGTATGCGGATGTCCTGGGTGAGGCGCTTGTGATCGGGCACTACGAAGCTGATGCCGCTCTCGAAGTAGATACGTCCCACCACGGAATGGGTGTTGCGCTCCAGCACCTCCACGATCGTGCCTTCGCGCCGGCCGCGCCGGTCGATACCCGTGACCCGTGCAACCACACGGTCGTCATGGAACACCGCGCGCATCTGCCGCGGTGACAGGAACAGGTCATCGCCGGGCTCGTCGGGGACCAGGAAACCGAAGCCGTCCGGGTGTGCAATGATGCGGCCGCGCACCATGTCCATGCGCTCGACCAGCCCATAGCCACCGCGCCGGTTGCGCAACAGCTGGCCATCGCGCTCCATGGCGCGCAGGCGCCGGCGCAGAGCCTCGATGTCCTCCTCGCGCGACAGGCCGAAAGCGTAGGCCAGCTCCTCGCGGTTCATGAGTCGATTGGCTTCGGTCAGCGCCGAGAGGATGAACTCCCGGCTGGGGATGGGCGTCTCGTACTTGGCCGCCTCGCGCTCGGCGAACGGGTCTTTGGGAAAGCGCTCCTTGTGGCTGCGCTGTTTTTTGCGTTTTTTCACCATGCGCGCATGCTAACCACTTTGGCGCATAAAGGAAATTGCAAATGCGTACGATCGGTGCGGGGCGCCGATTGACAAACCCCCCCGCTGGACGTTAGAGTGCGCGCCTCGCTGTACCGGCAGCCTGTGCCGGTGCCTCATGCCGAGGTGGCGGAATTGGTAGACGCGCTAGCTTCAGGTGCTAGTTGGGGTAACTCAGTGGAGGTTCAAGTCCTCTCCTCGGCACCACTTCCCGTTTGATCCTGACCCGCTGGTCCGTCAGCAGCACCACTGCGACGATTTCCGCTGCCGATTGCCTCCAGCAGTCCGGTGCCGCACCGGCACTAGGTGTCTGCCGCAAGCGCCAGCGCCGCGTAGACGCGAGTTTCGGTGACACTCAGCACCCAGCCCTGCACGTTTACCGCCTCGCCACGCAGGTACTCGCTCCGCACCGTGTGCTGTAGCGCAGTCAGGATCCGTTGCGGGTCACTGTCGGCTGTTTCGATCTCGCCACCGAGCGCGGTATCAATCGCCGCCAGCAGGGTATCCAGATTCGCTTCGCCAGGGTTGGCTGCCAGGTAGGCGCGGCCGATACGGGCGGCGGCATTCACATCGCCGACCGCGCCGGGCAGCCACGCAGGCACCTGAGCAGCGGAACCGGATGTGTCCTGTTCGCCACAGCCGGCAGCCGCCAGCGCGCCAACCATCAACGTGAGCAGAAACGTCCGGCGCGAGCAGCCTGGGCCTGCGTGCAGCAATAACGGCCGCTGCTCGGAGGCACTCACTGCAACTGCCCCTTGAGATGATCGGCGAGCCTCAGCGTCAAGGCCACCAGGGTCAGGGTCGGATTGGCCGCCCCGGAGGTCGGGAACACAGAGCTGCCCGCCAGATAGAGGTTATCTACGCCGTGCACCTTACTGTTGCGGTCCACCACGCCCTGGCGCGGGTCGTCATGCATGCGGGTGCTACCCATGTGATGGGCGCCCCCGGCCACGACCTCGGGCCACTGGCTGTCTTCTGCGACATTCAAGACCAGGCGTCCGATGCCCAGCGCCCCGAACTCGTAAGCCAGAGAATGCATGTGCTGCAGCAGGCTGTAACGGTCCTGTTCGGTAAGACGCCAGTCCAGCTTGATGCGCGGCAGACCCAGCACGTCGCGCTCGCTGGACAGCATTACCCGGCTGTCCGGGTTGGGCGCCTGCTCGCAGGCGCAACCCATGCCTAACCACACGCCGAGATAGTCCGGGTCATCCGCCTTGATTGGCCCGGTACCGTCAGCAAGGAAACGCTGCGCCGCCATCAGCATGTCGGCATGTGCCGCGCCTTTTTCGCTTTCCGCTCCGGCCTTGCCGCCCTTGTGATATTCACCCGCCACCCCGCCCATGAACGTCGCGTTCAACAGCCGCTGCTCACGCAGGAACGCCTCGGAGGGGTTGAACGCCGCCTTCACATTGTGGCCGTGCACGAGGATACGATCGCGGTAGATCGGCGGCAGGCGCTGCAGGTCCGCCACCACTATTTCGCCGAACCCTCCCAGGTGCGGATGCTCCATGAAGAACCGCCCCACCAGGTCGTTCTGGTTGCCGAGCCCGGCTGGCACCACGTTGTTGGACAGCAGCAGCATACGGGCATTCTCCAGGCCACCGCACGCGACCACATAGTAACGCGCTGTCACCCTGTGGCTGAGTCCGGTGAGGGTGCGCACCTCGAGTCCGTTCACCACGCGGCCCTCCGCGGCAGCCTGGATGTTCACGACATTGGCGTTGAGCAACACGCGGATATTGTCAGCCCGTTCCAGTTCGGGCCCGTACTTCTCGCCGAAACGCGTCGGCGGGCTGAAATGCACGAAACGCATCCACATGCGTCCGGTAGCCAGTTCCGGCAAGGTGTCGCCCGTGGTCTGTGCCCAGTAGACCATATCCTGGTACTCGGCCGGCGCAACTTCCACCAGCTCATTCGCCGGACCGTAGTACGGTTGCAGTTCATCGATACCGAAGGGCCAGCCGCTGTACGGCACCCAGTCGCGGGCTTCGAAATCGATGGGGTCGAGCGGCCGGCAGTAGCCGCCCCAGTGATTGGAGCTGCCGCCGAACATGCGCATACGCATGGCGGACAGGGGGTACTCGATACCGGCATTCTCGCCCTGGTAGAGGGCCTGCACCTCGGGGTCCGGCTGCAGACCGCCGGCTTCTATCACGCACACTTCGACACCGCTGCCGGCAAAGGCGCGCGCCAGCGTGATGCCGGCCGGGCCGCCCCCCACCACCGCCACATCGGCCTGGACGGTGGTGCCGTCAGTCAGTGTACGAGCATCGGTATACATCAGTTTATCTGACCCGTTGCGCCCCGAAACGCTCTCCCGCCGGGACGCCGCAGCATCCCGACGGTCGGCGGAAGCATCCCCCTCAGTTCCAGCTCGGATTGAGGCCCGGGAGCGCCCTCCTCTGTACGGAGGTCAGCCGGCAACTGAAGCGGATGCGCAACAGGCTGGGTTTGATCTGATTCTTGAAGTCACGCTTCCAGCGTGCAAACGACTCGATGGGGGCACCACCGTACACCGCCTGGTCGAGCTCTCCCATCAGCCGGTCGACCTGAGCGGCGTTGGCGCGCGGGTGGCAGGCGACGATGCGCTCGCCGATGTGCCTGAGGTGAGCGTGCGGTCGCACGCCGAGATGTTTGGCCGCCAGAATCTGCAATGCCTGGCCCCATTCAGCGGGATCATCTTCACGCTCCAGAGCATTCATGCAGAACCATAGCTTCCACGACACCGGCAGGTGCCGGCCGGTCCAGGTGCGCATGCGGTGAAAATGGCGCCGTGGCGAGATTCGTGCAGCGAAGGCCGCAACCGGTGCATACAGTTCACCCAGCAGCGGTTTGAACATTTTCGACAGTTTCACACCGAGCGGTAATCTTCCCGACCCCAGGAAGGCTGCGCTCAGCCAGCCGTACATGGCGATCAGGACCGCAATTACCAGAGGCACCCAGAAGAAGACCGAGTCGCCAAAGCCCGCGCTGCTGTCCGAGCCGGTTTCAAGGCGTACCGGATTGGGGTTGGCCGGCCCGTCCACCTGCAACGGCAGCATCGGCAGTACCGCAACTTCGGGACGCTCATAGCGCACGTTCCACCAATCGATGTGCAGCGCGGGGACCTGCAGCCAGCCGCCGTACTGTGGCACCAGGGTGTAGTTTTCCACCCGCCGCCCCAGCAGCTGCCGGCCGTCCGCCGATATCCGCCCTTCCGTCGAGGTCTTGCCGGGATAGATCCGGAATTCATCGCTCTTGAGCTGACTGGCAATGGACGGCAACTG
Source organism: uncultured Gammaproteobacteria bacterium (assembly GCA_963695455.1). Taxonomy (GTDB): domain Bacteria; phylum Pseudomonadota; class Gammaproteobacteria; order DSM-19610; family DSM-19610; genus Thiogranum. The sequence continues at coordinate 279,619 of CAVOGN010000002.1, forward strand.
GGCGCCGGTGGCACCGACAGCGCTGATCACCACCTGCAGGTTGATCGGGTTGCCGGCCGCCAGCGTCTCGGCCTCCTGGACATCCGCGTCGATCCTGAGATCGTAGAGCGGCAACCAGGGTTGCTGGTCACGCGCCTGCGGCTTGACATTCAGTATGACCGGCTCCAGCGCGGCCGCCTCGAAGGTCACCCCCTCGCCACCACCTGCACCCGCCTGCTTGCCATGCACGCCGGCAGGCGGTATTGCGATCGTGCCCGGTGCCAGCGGCATCAACAGGTAGTGGTAATCGGTAACGAACTCGGTAGCTCCACCACTGCTGCTCTGGGTGGTCACCGGATCGCCAAGGGCGCGCAATACGACCGAGCCAGTGCGCGGCACATCGGGAGTGATACTTTTCACGTTAGCGCCGCTGGTGATGCGCAGCCGGTATACGAGACTCTGTTGCTCGTAGGGCGACTTGTCGGTGACCGACGTTTCGATGCGCGGCGGCTCGAATGCGGGCTGCTGATACTGCTGGTATTGCTGGTACTGGGGATATTGCTGGTACTGCGGATACTGCTGGGCCTGCGGGTATTGCTGATATTGCGGATACTGCTGGGCCTGCGGGTATGACTGGTAACCCGGCCAGTACCCCGGGGTCTGGCCCTGGTTGCCAGTTTCAGGAAACTGTTGCGGATACGCAGCGGGCATATTCTGGTAACCGTACGGCTGATAGGCGCGCGCCATACCCGCAAGGCCAGACAGGCCCGTGGCCAGCAGCACGGTAACGAAAATCCTCACTCTAGGCGGTTTGAACATGGCATATCACCAGGGTCGCGGTTCGTAAAGTCTGCCCCCTTGCGCCCCCATCAGGCGTTGCTCCTCAAGTATAAACTGGTTTCTGAGCAAAGCGGCAGGATTTCCTTCCACCTGGTCGAGCAGCTGCTCCAGTGCACTGCCAGGACCATGACCCTCGGCGTCTTCTTGAGCCTGCTGGGCGAGTCGCTCGGGATCCTGTTCCTGGTCCTGGGCCTGGTTACCGAGCTGATCGAACCAGTCGATGGCCGCCGCATCCTGGCCCGCTTTGCTCGGATCGAATTCCTTGTCGCCGCCTGCCCCCGAGGCGCGCGACGGCAAGGACTCGTCTGACGCCTCGCCCTCGCCCTCCTGGCTGTCGTCACTGCCGCCTTCCCGGTCTCCTGACTCCTGGCCGGCCTCGGCGCTCTGCAGGTCGCCGTCCTGCTCGCCGCTCGCGGCGTCATCCCGCTCCCGGCTTTCGGCGCCATCGCCTTCCGGCTGCTGCTCATCGCCGGCTTCCTCGGCGCTCGACTCATCTCCTTCGCGCTCGGCCGACTCACCGCGGCGCTCGCGGTCCTCGGCCTCGCCACTGTCGCTGTCCTCGAGCCCCTGCGAAGCTCCGGCTTCCGCAGACTGGTCTGATTCCTCACCAGCGGACGACTCGCGTTCTGACGCTTCTTCGTCGCCCTGTCCTTCCTGTGATTCGGAATCGCGGCCTTGAGCCTGCTCCTCCTGCTGATCGCCCGCGGCACCCTGCTGCTCCTCGGCCTCCTCACCGCCCGACGACGTTTGCTCGCCGGACTGCTCGCCGCTCGACTCCTCGTCGGACTCCTCGCCGCCACCCTGCTCCTGTTCGGACTGCTCACCGGAAGACTCCTCCTCCCCGGATTGCTGCCCCGAAGACTGTTGCTCACTCGACTGCTCGCCGCTGGATTCCTGCTGCTCCGACTCCTGTTCGCCCGATTGCTGCTGCTCGGATTCCTGCTGTTCCCCGGATTCCTGCTGCTCCTCAGATTCCTGCTGCTGCTCGGACTCCTGCTGCTGCTCGGACTCCTGTTGTTCCTCTGACTCCTGCTGCTGCTCGGACTCCTGCTGCTCCTCGGACTCCTGCTGCTCCTGGGACTCCTGCTGCTGCTCGGACTCCTGTTGCTCCTCGGATTCCTGTTGCTCCTCGGATTCCTGTTGTTCTTCCTCGGATTTCTGTTGCTCCTCGGATTCCTGTCTGTTCTTCCTCGGCCTGGGCCTCGGCGAGCAACGCGGTGGTCAGGCCCAGGTTGTGGCGCGCGTCCTGGAAGCTCGAATCACGCCGCAGCACCTTTCGATAGGCATCCGCCGCGGCCTCCAGCTTGCCTTCCTGGAAGCGGCTGTTACCCAGGTTGTAGAGTGCATCCGTCTTGACCTCTTCGCGCTCAACCCGCGTGAAGGACTCAGCTGCCGCGCTGTACTCGCCGGCCCGGTACTGGGCCACGCCGCGCCGGTAGGGATCGCTGAATTCCTGCGCCGCCGCCTCGTAGTCACCCTTTTCGAACAGCTGGGCAGCCTCCTGCTCCGGGTTGTCGAACAGGCCGGCGTGCCCGGCGGGTACAGCCAGCAGTGTGCACAAGAATACTGCCGCACACCGCAACATCAGGCTTCACCTCGCTGGCCGATCCGCGCCAGATTCCCGCCGCCGGGGCGATACAGCAGCAGCACGAGCAACATGGCCGGAACCAGCAGCAGATAGAAATACTCGTTCCAAACCAGCGTCTGCAGCCGCTCGATCTGCCGTGCGGTGGTCCCGGACAGGATCGCGTCGAGCAGGTCACGGGTGTCATCCCCGCGGTAATCGGCGACGCGGAAGACTCCGCCACCGGTTTGCGCAAGCTCGCGCAGCCGGTCTTCGTCGAGTCGCGATACCACCGGCTCGCCGTTCGGTGCCATGAGCCCGGGCACCACACCGCCGTCAGTGCTGCCGACGGCAAGAACATGCAGCCGTATACCCCGGTCGCGCAGTTCCGCGATCTGCTCCTCGATGCCCGTCTCGGCGAAATCTCCGTCGCTGATCAGCAGGATGTTGTGCGCGACTTCGTCGCCCTGCGCAGTCAGCAGACGGCTGGCACGGTCCAGCGCGCCCGACAGCCGGCTGCCCTGCAAGCGCACCAGGGCGGGTGGAAATGGCCGGCAGCTGGCGCAACAGGCTGTCGGTATCTTCGGTGATCGGTGTCACGACATGAGCGATAGTGGCAAAGGCAACCAGGCCGGTGCGCACACCCCGTTTTGCCTGCAGCAGATCCTGGATTTCCTGGCGCGCGCGTTCGAGACGCGAAGGCAACACGTCAGTGACGCCCATGGAGCGTGAGATGTCCAGCAGCACCACCAGATCTGCACCCGGTTCAAAGGGATTCATTTCGCTGTAGCCCCAGCGCGGGCCGGCCATGGCCAGCGACAGCAGGCTCCACACCAGCACCCAGCCAATCACCAGACGCCGGTTCTTCGCCATGCGCACCGTTGCCGCGCCACTCAGGTAAGGCAGCAGGTGGGGGTCTGCATACTTCTGCTCCTGGCCGACGCGCCGCAGCGGCGCCGAGCGCCACAGCCACACCAACACCAGCGGGATCAGCAGCAAGCCCCACAGCCACAGCGGCTGAGCAAAGTGCAGACCGGTGTCAGGCACGACTCACCCCCTGGAGGCGGCGCGGCCGCCCGCCCGGAAACAGGCCCAGCAACAGCAGGGCCAGCAGGGCCAGTCCCAGCGGCCAGCGATACAGCGGATGAGGAATCATCACCGTGCGCGACTCCGCCTCACTCTTTTCCAGTTCGTCGATACGCTGGTAAATGGTTTCCAGGGCGCTGGTGTCGGTGGCGCGAAAATACTCGCCGCCGGTAATCTTGGCGATTCGGCGCATGACCTCTTCATCGAAGCCGAGATCGGTGCGCGTGATCAGCGCGCCCGTTCTCCATGATCGGGACCTCCGTCACGGTCGCTGCCCACGCCGATGGCGTAGATCCGCACCCCCTCGGCTGCGGCCAGCCGCGCGGCTTCCAGGGGCGGAATGGTGCCGGCGGTGTTCTCGCCGTCGGCGATCAGATACCAGGACACGCGAACCCGGCGGACGTTCGCGCAGTTTCTTCACGCCCAGGCCCAGGGCATCACCCATGGCCGTTCCATCACCGGCGATGCGCGGCACCAGATCGGCGAGCAGGTGCCGCACCGCTTCGCGGTCCAGGGTGAGCGGTGACAACACAAACGCCTGACTGCCGAAAATAACCAGGCCGACGCGGTCGTCAAGGCGTCCGTCGATAAACCGGTCCATGACGCCCTTTACCACCTGCATGCGGCTGACCTGCCGGCCGTCGACGGAAAAATCCAGCGCTTCCATGGACAGCGAAGCGTCCACCGCCAGCATCAGGTCATAGCCTTCGGTGCGCTGCTCGGTGTAAGGCTCCAGCCATTGCGGCCGCATGAGAGCGACTGTGAGCCCGATCCACAGCAGGGCCAGCAGCGGGTAGTAGAGGCGCGAGCCAAACGTCATGTCGGGATGCCGGGTGCTGAACGCGGACTGCAGGTTGTGCAGATGCGGATGAAGCAGCGTCACCTGCCGCTCCTGGCGGTCCATGGAGTGAATGGCGCGGTTGACACGCCGCACCCAGACCAGCAGTGGCACCATCAGCAGAATCGCCATCCACGGCCACTGGAACTCAAACACGCTGCGATCTCCTGCGCCTGCCGGTCCAGGCAAAGGCCGCATCCACTAAGTCGCAGCAGCTGCTCACGACCTGTCGGCTGTGCATCGGGCGGCGCGTAGGGCAACGTGAGCAGCGGCTTGCCGTGCTCGCTCCAGGCGAAGCCCGCCGGGTCGTGCTCCTGAAGCCAGGCCAGCCAGCGCTCGCCGGTCAGTGCCAGCCGCCTGCGCGCGACCGACCCGCGCAATAGCGATACGCCGCAGCAACTCCGATAACGCACTGGCGAGCTGCTCTGGCGGCATAGTTTCCGCCTGCTTTCTGAGTCGGTGCAGCTCGCGCCAGGCACTGCGATGCCAGGACCCGAGCGGATAGCGGCGCAGATGCCGAACCAGGTGAAACAGCGTAATCGCCAGGGCGATGCACAGCACCGCAAGCAGCCACCAGCCCGGACCGCGAGCGGCCACCAGGGCACCGCATCCAGTCCGCGAATATCGCGCAGCTGGCTGACCAGTTCGGGGTTCACAGGAACGCCCTCATGCGCAAACGCCGCTGCAACCCGTGCATCAGCGCCATGTGCACATCCTGATCGGTGCGCAGCGGAATCAGCGCGCAGCCCGCAGTTGCTGGCGATCTGCACCAGGCGCTCACGGCGCTGCTGCCAGCTGCGCCGGTACGCCTCCCGACCGGTGGCCTCGGCCGTGTCGACCGACAGCAGCTCGCCATCGGGGGCGCGAAACAGCACGTTGCCCATGTCGGGCAGCTCGCGGTCGGCCGGATCGTCGACCGGCACCAGTACCACGGAATGGTGCTGGCGCAGCTGGCTCAGGCCCTTGCTGAGACCCTGCAGCTCGCGATTGAAATCCGCAATCACAAACACCAGCCCGCCGGTGCCGAGGGCACGGGAGGCCTGTTGCAGGATGTTGGAGAGCAGTTCGGGAGGCGATTCACTGTCGCTGTTCAGCGGCGCGGTGAGCGCCTTGAGCAGCCGCCACAGGGCACGCCGGTCCTTGGTGGGGCGGAAATAGGCATTGTCGTCACCGCTGCCGAACAGCAGGCCGCCGACCCGATCGTGCAGCCCGTTGGCCGCCCAGCCGATCAGTGCGGCGGCGTGCGCGGCCTGCACCGATTTGAAGGTGCTGCGGGTACCGAAATCCATGTGCGGCCCGCGGTCGACACACATCATGACACTGCGCTCGCGCTCTTCGCGAAATACTTTGAGGTGCGGCTCGCCGGTGCGCGCCGTAACCTTCCAGTCCATGTTGCGGATGTCGTCGCCTTCGCGGTATTCACGCACTTCTTCGAAATTCAGCCCCTGACCGCGGAATACCGAGGCGTACAGGCCGCTGAAGGACGAATTGACCAGGTGATGGGAAGCCAGGCCGAGAGTATGTGCCTGGTGCCGCAGCTCGAGCAGATCATCCAGACGCGGCCGCAAACTCATAACGCGCCTACGGAATCGCCACCAGCGAAATCAGGCGCCCGATCACGTCGTCGGTGGTAATGCCCTCGGCCTCGGCTTCAAAGGTCAACAGCAGACGGTGGCGCAGTATGTCGGCGGCGATTTTCTGGATATGAGCCGGTGAAACGAAGGACTCGCCGTCCAGCCAGGCGCGGGCGCGCGCGCAACGCGCCAGTGCCAGGGTGGCGCGCGGCGAGGCACCGAAGCGGCACCAGCGCGCCAGGTCCTTGTCGTAGGCGCTCGGATTGCGGGTCGCCTGAATGAGGTCGACGATGTAGCGATTCAGCTTCGGATTGATGAACAGGCTCGGCCGCCGCGGTGCGCATGGCAAACAATTCCTGCTGCGGCAGCGGATTGGCCGGCGGTCTGGGCTTCTCGCGCTGACGATCGTTGTCCAGCTCGAGGATCTTCAGTTCTTCGTCACGGTTCGGGTAGTCTACCACCACCTGCATCAGGAAACGGTCCAGCTGCGCTTCCGGCAGGTGATACGTGCCTTCCTGCTCGATCGGGATTCTGGGTCGCCAGCACCATGAACAGCTGCGGCAGCGGATAGGTCTTCTGACCCACGGTGATCTGGCGTTCGCCCATGGCCTCCAGCAGCGCCGCCTGCACCTTGGCCGGCGCGCGGTTGACCTCGTCGGCGAGCAGAATGTTGTGGAACAGCGGGCCCGGGCCGGAACTCGAACTCGGCCTTTTCGTGACGGTAGATATCGGTACCGACCAGGTCCGACGGCAGCAGGTCGGGAGTGAACTGGATGCGGTGAAAATCACCCTCCACTGCCTCGGATAGGGCATTGACCGCCGTGGTCTTGGCCAGCCCGGGCATGCCTTCGACCAGCAGGTGGCCGTCACTTAGCAGACAGATCAGCATGCCGTCGATCAGTTTGTGTTGACCGATAACGTGCGAGGCAATGTGCTCGCGCACTGATTTGAGGTTGTCGGGGGTCACGCCGTTCTACCTTTTATCCTTATAGTATGTGAGGAAGGGTAGCACAAAAGGGCCTGTCGCTAAAACTGCACCTTTTCGGAGCGCAACGCAAGTAGCCATACGTCCGTTGGCCTCCAAGCAGGGCAAGCAGCGCGCGCCGATCCGCACGCTACCCCGTTATTGACCCGCTTCGGCCACCATGGGCGCCAGATCCCAGCCCTCGTAGCGACCGGTATCGAACTTGCGCTGGAACAGCGCGTAGACCTCGGCTACGGTTCTGGCCTTCTCTCCCGGCGGATAAAAGATAGCGCCGTTGGCGCTGGCCGCTTCGGGAAACAGCTGGCCGGCAACCTGGTCAGGCATCACCTGCAACAGACTCAGAAAGGCAATAGCGTCCGCGACGCCAAGGAAGTGGGCAAAATACAGATCGGTGGGCGTGACCTCGCGATTCAGGGCACTGACCAGCTTGCGCTCGTTGTCACTGGCAAACTCTGCAGCCATGAGCGCCGAAATGCGCGCGCTATAGCGCAGATCCAGCAAGGGCTGATGCCACTCGGGATCGCTCACCACCAGTCGCCCGCTGCCGGTGCCGTTGGGGACATACTCGATCTGCGCGACATAGTCCGCCAACCCGTATTTTTCGCCGTGTGCCCGCAACACCTGCAGCCAGGTATCCTCGGTGAACTGATACAGACCGGTTGCGCTGGAACTCACCGATCGGGTGGTCGGATCGAAGCGGCTCTCCACCGCAGCGAGCTCGGCGAGATAGGAGAACGCCACGCCGGTGCGCAGGTGACCGAGCTGGATCGCGGCGAGCACCTCGCTGCTGATGTCGAGGCGCGCAGCATCCTCGCGCGCGCGGCTTGCCAGCATCGCCACCAGCTGCCCCGTGTCGGACAGAGAGTCCAGTCCGGTGGCAGGCACATAGAGCGCTTCGAATTCGCTGAGCGCCTGCTGGGTGCGGGCACCCATGAGGCCATCGGCACGACTGTGTCCCAGGTCAAAGCCCAGCGCCAGCAGGTCGTGTTGCTGGCGTTGCACCTGGGGGTCGAATTCCGCCTGCCCACGGCCCACCGGGGAACCAAGTTCGAGTGCCGCAAGCGCGGCGCGCGCCTCCCGGGCGACCGGCGCGTCAACCGGGCCGGCTTCGGTCGCAGCGTCGGCCTGGACTGCCGGGCCGGAATCCGCATTCACCCCGATCAGCGCACCTTCACCCTGCCGATTCCCGGCCTGCTGCGCCTGCTGGTCCAGCGCTTCGAACAGCTGCATGTCGTCGCGGGTGTCCCACATCACCTTGGCGCTGGCCAGCGCGCCGATCAACAGCGGCAGGGCGGCTGCGAACCGCACCTCGCGTGACGTGAGCCGCGCCTTGCCGACCAGGCTCGACCACTGACGCCGGAAGGCTGACAGGCGCTCGCCCAGCGTTGCGTCGCTGGAACCGGGCAGCGTGCCGAGATCAGGCACGCCTGGATCAAACAGGCGCGAGCTGCGTTCCAGATAGCGGTCCAGTTCGCGCGCCGCGGCGCCGCTCTCATCGGCGAGCCGCTGAGCCTGCTGCATGGCTTCCAGTACCCGCGAGCCGTGCGCGCGCCACTGCTGCACTTCCTCGCGGGAGGCTGTCAGCGCCGCTTGCGCCTGATCCAGCTCGGCCTCCAGGGCGCTGCGATCGCGCTCCAGAGCTTCGCGCAAGGTTTCGAAGCGGGCTTGGATATCGACCTGCCGGGCGTGCGATTCGGCCAGCGACAGTTCCAGCTCGCGGACCCGCTGCCAGGCATTGTCGCGTTGCGATCCCAGCGTTGTGACCTGCTGCTGCAGAGCGGCGATGCACTCGCGGTCCTGGTCCTGGCTGCGGGCAAACTCGTCGCGGCGCCGCTGGAACTGCGCCTGCAAGGCCAGGTGCGCCGCCTCCAGCTCGACCAGCTTGCGGTTCAGATCACCCAGCTGGGCGTACAGTTCCGCTTCGCGGCGTGGACCGGCGCGCTTGATATCGGTGAGTCGCGTAGTGACAGACAAGGCCTGCTGGCCGATGCTGTGCAGGGTGTGTTTCAGGTGCGGTTTGTTGGAGAACAACGGTGAAGCCCTCAGGTTTGTCGCACCTGCCTGTGCAGCGTTCGCGGGGCTCTGTCGCCGTCCAGAACTTCCGGGCCGCCTCGCCTGATGCCCCGTGCAGACGCGCTGCTTCGCGACGCAGGGGCGGGCTGCGAATGATAAAGCCAATCGCGCTGTTTGACCAACAAAAACCTTTTGGCTGTATGGTTATACAGCACCGCTGGCGGCGGTGCGATACCAGCCTAAACTCCGCGCCTCCGGGCGACGGATGTGGGTACGTTGCTGCTGAGCGTAGCAAAGCCCAACAGCAATCCGGCAAAACAGGACAGCTGTCGGGTGCCGTACGCCGCTGGTCGGGCGTCAGGGCGACCGGGCGACGCTCTTGGGCTCAGCCGTAATCAGCACGGCCTGATCTCGATCGACCGAACGGCCGATCGGTCCGGCTTCGGATACACGCCCTGACGGTGCCGGTCTGAAGGCTCGCATGCGGGTTCGCGGCAGCCTGTATATTTAGCATTTACTAATATCACCAAACTGGAGTATAGTTGAGAACCATTCTCGTTTATCGAGCCGAGCCATGCCAGTCCAGCCCCTCAGTGAAACCCCCGTCGGCCGCAAGGTGCGGCTGGTCGCGATTGACGGTGGCCGCGAACTGACCCGCCGACTGCTGTCGCTCGGGCTCAGCATCGGAACCGAAGTCGAGGTGCTGCATCACCGCGGGCGAGCGGTGGTGGTGGGAAACGCCGGCAACCGGGTGGCGCTGGGCGCGGGCATGGCCGACAAAGTGCGCGCCGAGGCCCTCGACTGATGGGCGCTTGCCACACCACTGCCGCCCCGCGCTCCGGGCGCAAGCCGGGCCTGACGGTCGCGCTGGCGGGCAATCCGAACTGCGGCAAGTCAGCCCTGTTCAACGCATTCACCGGCATCCGCCAGAAGACCGGCAACTGGCCGGGCGTCACGGTGGAGCGCAAGGAAGGACGTTTCGAGCTCGAGGGCCGCCAGGTGGCCGTGGTCGATCTGCCCGGTATCTACTCGCTGGATGCCAGCTCGCTCGATGAACAGGTGACACGCAGATTATCTTCTGTCGCGCGAAGCCGATCTGGTGGTCAATGTCGTCGATGCGGCCAACCTGGAGCGCAACCTCTATCTGACCGTGCAGCTGCTCGAGATGGGCGTACCGGTGGTGCTGGCCCTGAACATGATGGACGTGGCGCGCAAACGCGGCATCCAGATCGACACCGGGCTGCTGGCGCAGGAACTGGGCTGTCCGGTAGTACCGATTGTGGCGGTCAACGGCGAAGGCACCACCGAGTTGAAGGCACGTATGCTGGCGGTCGCCGACGGCCGCGAACAGGGCGGCTTTTCGCTCGCCCTGGACGAAGTGGTGGAACAGGCGGTGGCCGATCTGGAGCCGGAATTCGGCGACCACCCGGCCGCCAACCGGCGCTGGCTGATCATCAAGCTGATCGAGGGCGATGATGCGGTCGGTCACCAGACACCGGAAAACGCTGCGCGGCAGAGTGCTCGACTGGCGCCAGCAGATCGCCAACCGCGCCGGCGAGGATGCCGATATCCTGATCGCCGATACCCGCTACGGCCATGCCCACGCCCTGGCGCAGACGTGTCACGCAGCCGCGGCACGGTTACGCGCACCCTCAGCGACCGCATCGACCGCTTCGTGCTCGGCAAATGGTGCGGTATCCCGCTGTTTCTCGGCATCATGTATCTGATGTTTCTGTTCACCATCAACATCGGCGGCGCCTTTATCGACTTCTTCGATGGCACCGCCGGTGCTCTGTTCGTGTCGGGCTTCGGGGAACTGCTCACGGGTATCGGCGCACCGGACTGGCTGCGCGTGCTGCTCGCCGATGGTCTCGGCGGTGGCGTTCAGGTGGTGGCGACCTTTCATCCCGATTATCGCCTCCCTGTACCTGTTCCTGTCGGTGCTGGAAGACTCCGGTTACATGGCGCGCGCGGCCTTCGTCATGGACCGCTCCATGCGCGCCATCGGCTTACCGGGTAAAGCCTTCGTGCCGCTGATTGTGGGCTTCGGCTGCAACGTGCCGGCGGTGATGGCAACCCGCACCCTGGAAAACGAGCGCGAGCGCAAACTGACCATCCTCATGAACCCCTTCATGTCGTGTGGCGCGCGGCTTCCCGTATACGCCCTGTTCGCCGCCGCCTTCTTCCCCAGTTCGGGCCAGAACATTGTGTTCGCTCTTTACCTGACCGGCATCGCGGTAGCGATCCTGACCGGCCTGTTGATGAAACGCACCCTGCTGCCGGGTAGCAGCAGCGGCTTCATGATGGAACTGCCGCCCTATCACCTGCCGACACTCAAGGGAATCCTGCTGCGCGCCTGGGACCGGGTGCGCCTGTTCGTCAAGGAGGCCGGCCAGGTCATCATCCTGATGGTGCTGGCGCTGAACCTTTCTCAACTCGATCGGTACCGACGGTTCGTTCGGCAACGAGGACAGCGAGCGCTCGATCCTGAGCGCCGCCAGTCGCGTGGTGACCCCGGTGTTCGCGCCCCTGGGCATTCACGAAGACAACTGGCCGGCAGTGGTCGGGGTGTTCTCCGGCAGTGCTCGCCAAAGAAGTTGTGGTCGGCACCCTGGATAATCTGTACACCAGCCTGGCAGCCGATGCGGGCCGCGAGGGAGAGGCGCCATTCGACCTCTGGGACCGACCTGAACAATGCTGCTGCCACCATCCCGGCCAACCTTGCCGCGCTGCGCGACAGCCTGCTGGATCCGGTCGGGCTCGACATCGGAGATGTCAGCGACACCGATGCCGCGGCCGCCGAGCAGGGCGTGAACCAGGGCGTATTCGGGACCATGCGTTCGCGTTTTGACGGCCAGGCCGGCGCCTTCGCCTATCTGCTGTTCGTGCTGCTGTATTTCCCCTGCGCCGCGACCATCGGCGCGATCAAACGGGAAGCGGGTACTGCCCTGGGCGGCATTCGTCGCCGGCTGGACCACGCTGGTAGCCTACATCACGGCGGCAAGCTTTTACCAGGTGGCCCGTTTCGACCTGCACCCCGCGGCGTCCAGCGCCTGGCTGGCGGGCATGTGGAGTGTGTTTGCGCTGGTGGTGTTCCTGTTGCGCCGCTGGGAGCAGCGGCGTCCCGAGCCGGCCAGCAAACCTGTGAGGGTGGAAGCGTGATCCTGTCGGATGTACGCGACTATCTGCAGCAACGCGGCCGGGCGACACTGGCTGACATCGCGCTGCATTTCGACACCGAACCGGATGCGGTGCGTGGCATGCTGCAGGTCTGGATCCGCAAGGGCAAGGTGCACAAACAGATGGCGACCGCCTCCTGTGGCGGCAGCTGCAGTCAATGCGATCCGGCCAGCACGGAAATCTACGTATGGAAGCAGGCGACGGCCGACGAACATCCGTTGCTGCCGGTGGACTGCGCACACCACTGAGTCCGCAGCACGCGGGCAAAAAAAAGCGGCCCTGCCCGGGGCCGCCGTATTTCCAATCGCCTGAGCGGCCCGAGCGCAACAGCGCCCGGCCGCCGCAGCGTGCTCAACTGGCGAGTTTCTTCTGGATGGCGTCGATGACCGCCTCGCTCGAGGTCGCGGTAACAGTCAGCAGCAGGCCTTCCTTGTCGTAAAAACCGATCAGCGGCGCAGTCTTTTCGTTGTAGGTCTGCAGGCGGTGGCTGATGGCCTCCTCGGTTTCATCTTCGCGCTGCACCACCGGGCTGCCGCACTTGTCGCAGACGCCTTCCTGCTTGGGCGGATTGCTCTTGACGTTGTAGATCGCCTGGCAGTCGGTATTCGAGCAGGTGCGACGAGTGGTGAGACGATCCAGAATCACATCGCGCGGCACGTCGATGTTCACCGCCATGTCCAGTTCGATGCCCAGCTTGGCCAGCAGTTTCTTGAGCGCTTCGGCCTGCGGAATAGTGCGCGGGAAACCCGTCCAGCAGAAACCCCTTCGCGCAGTCCGGCTCCTGCAGACGCTTTTCCATAATGCCCATGATCAGCTCATCGGGCACCAGGTCGCCGGCTTTCATATAGGCCTCTGCCTGCTTGCCCAGGTCGCTGCCCGCCTGCACTGCACCGCGCAGAATATCGCCGGTGGAAATCTGCACCGAACCGTCCAGTTTGGTCAGCTGCTTGGCAACGGTACCCTTGCCGGCACCCGGCGCACCCAAAAGAATCAACTTCATCAGACTCATCCCTCTTGATTGATATACGACACCCATCCGGTTTGCCTGCGTCTGCCGCAGCCGGGGCGAAATAGAAGACGCGCATTGTGCTTGCGAAGCCGGGGGCGATCAATAGCCGGACCTCGGACGATCCCCGCCAAGATCCGGGCGAGGTCGCTAAGCCGCAGATTTCCAGCCGGTTTACGTGGCACGCGCGGGTAGACCCGGGAATGTGTCGCGGTCGCTTGCCAGTCGGGCGCGATGTGCTACTATCACGCGCTCGTTTTCCGCGGCGCGAAACCGGCCGCGGTCGGCCCTACTCCGTTTTCACCCCCCAGCTGACCAACACCCGCAGGCATTTCCCACATGGCCACCACCGAACCGCTGCCCGCTTTCCGCGACATGGGCCTCGCCCCTCCCCTGCTCGAAGCCTTGCAGGAGGTCGGCTATGAAGCCCCTACGCACATTCAGGCCGAGTGCATCCCGGCCTTGCTGGACGGTCATGACCTGCTCGGGCAGGCGCAGACCGGTACCGGCAAGACCGCGGCCTTTGCCCTGCCGCTGCTGTCGCGCCTCGATGTGACGCGCCGCGAGCCCCAGGTGCTGGTACTGGCGCCGACCCGCGAGCTGGCCATCCAGGTGGCCGAGGCGTTCCAGCGCTACGCGCGCCACCTGCAGGACTTTCACGTACTGCCCATCTACGGCGGTCAGTCCTATGACATCCAGTTGCGCCAGTTGAAGCGCGGCGCCCAGGTGGTGGTGGGCACGCCCGGCCGGGTCATGGATCACATGCGCCGCGGGACCCTGAAGCTGGACGCACTGCAGGCGCTGGTGCTGGACGAAGCCGACGAGATGCTGCGCATGGGCTTCATCGACGACGTGCAGTGGGTGCTGGAACACACCCCGGATACGCGCCAGATCGCGCTGTTCTCCGCCACCATGCCGAGAGAAATCCAGAAGGTGGCGCACCGGCACCTGCATGACCCCAAGGTCATTCAGATCGCCAGACGCACCGCGACGGCGGAGACCATCACGCAGCGCTACTGGCCGGTCAGCGGTCTGCACAAACTCGATGCTCTGACGCGGCTGCTGGAAGCCGAACAGTTCGAAGCCGTGCTGATCTTCGTGCGCACCAAGACCGCCACGGTGGAACTGGCGGAAAAACTGGAAGCCCGCGGCCACGCCTGCGAGGCCCTGAACGGCGACATTCCGCAACAGCAGCGCGAACGCATTGTCGATCGCCTGCGCAAAGGCAAGCTGGACATCCTGGTCGCCACCGACGTGGTGGCCCGCGGCCTGGACGTGGAACGCATCAGCCACGTCATCAACTACGACATCCCCACCGACGCGGAAGCCTACATTCACCGCATCGGCCGCACCGGGCGCGCGGGGCGCAGAGGCGATGCCATCCTGTTCGTGGCACCACGCGAAAAACGCCTGCTGCACAGCATCGAAAAAGCCACCCGCCAACCCATTACGCCCATGCAGATGCCCACCGCCAGAGACATCAACGTCCAGCGCATGCTGCGCTTCAAGCAGCGGGTGCACGATGCGCTGGCCGATGAGCGCAACGAACTGTTCTACCAGATGCTGACCGAGGTGCAGGAAGAGACTGCGGCGGAAGCGCTGGAAATTGCCGCCGCACTGGCGCACCTGCTGCAGGGCGACGAACCGCTGTTACTGCCCGAGCAAACCCCGCAGAACAAGCAACGCACGGCGCCCGACAGGCCGCCCCCGCAGCACCGCAGCGGGAGCGAGGCGCCCGTATTTCAAACGAGGCGTTGCCGCTCAAAGGCCACCCCGAAGTCAGGATGGAGCGTTTCCGCCTGGCCGTGGGCCATCAGCACGGGGTCAAGCCGGGCAATATCGTCGGCGCTGTCGCCAACGAGGCCGACATCGACAGCGAATACATCGGTCACATCGAAATCCACGACAGCTTCAGCACCATCGACCTGCCGGCCGGCATGCCGAAAGAGACCTTTGCCGCATTGAAGAAGACCCGCGTCTGCCAGCAGCGTCTGGCCATCGAACGCATGGGCGGCAAAGCCGGGAAAGCGGACCCCGACCGACGCGCACCGGCAACCGGATCCAACGCTGGACAGGGAACCGCGAGGCCGCCACGCAAAGCCGTGGCGAAGGGCAAACCGGCAGCCGGAACGCGTGCAGCCAAGCCTCGCTCCGCAGCGAAGCACGCAGGCAAGGCGCGGGCAAAACCGAAGCCGCCAGCGCCGCAGCCATGAGCGCAAGGGCTCACACTAGGCGCTGCGCCCCAACTGACGCAGTCGTGGAGTGGTGCGCCGAGTGGTGCAGGCTTTGTCGGGACGCGCCGTGAATACATCCCTGTAGGCTCGACGGCGGCATGCCCACCGCACCGCAGTGGCAACGACTGCTATTGCCAGCCGATGACCTCGTAGCCGCGGTCGCGCAGGCACTTCTGCACGAAGTTCTTGTACACCGGGGACGTCTCCGAATTTTTTATGGCACCGCGCACGGTACCCGCGGCGGCACCGGCCGCGGCGCCGCCCAGTGCGTTCTCCGCGGCGTTGCCCCGCACCAGACCCCAGGCGCCGGCCGACGCGCCGCCCACCGCCGCACCGGTAGCAGCATTCGCACCCACCTGGCCGCTGCGCTGCTCGGCAACCCCCGAAGCGCTGGCGAGCTGCCGGCATTGGGCGATATCCCGCTCGGCCGCGGCCGAGCCGACCGTTTGCAGGTGGGCATTGGGATACAGCACCGGGTTGGGCGTGCCGGCACAGGCGGCCAGCACAACGCCGGCCACCACCAGCCAGCAAGCGTTGCACTTCACCGGAGCAACTCCGGCCTCAGGGTTTCGGCATCGGCGCGCATGAAATGTCGTCACTCCTTGAGCTTGATTTTCATCTGCCCATCTTCGACGCGAATGTTGTCGACGCCCTCCGAGAAACTCTTCCAGAACCCGCGATCGGCACCGAATTCATTCACCAGGTCGACGTTCTTCAGGTTGCCCAGCCATGCGTTCGGAATCGGCACTCCCATAATGCTGACACCCTTGAGAATGACAATCGGCCGGCTTTCACGGTAGGCCATCGCGACACCGGCATTGACGCGCAAGGTCTTCCCGCCCAGCATCGGAAAATCCGGCTCCAGGGGTATCAGGAGCTTGGCGCTGACCAGTTCGTCGGACAGATCGATGGCCAGCTTGTGCGCCAGGTCGGTATTCCTGGCCAGCATGGCGTTCAGCTCGCGCTCGCTGAAGCTCACTTCGCGGCTTGCCCCGACCTCGCTGTACCGTTCCGGCTTGAGATTGCCCTGCGCGTCCAGTTCGTCGACCTCGTAACCGATGGCCCTCAGCTTGGAATTCAGCACCTGCTCTTCGCGGGCGTTGAGCTGCACCGGTTTGAATTCCTTGACGAACACCCAGGTCGCCAGCACCCAGTAGGTGACGCCGACGGTGACCACGATGGTAGCGAGCACGATGAGCAGGACATGGGTCCAGCGTGGACCGCGATTTTCGCCGGCTGACGCGGGAACACTGACTTCGGTCGACATACGCTTGCTTCCTGTAACGGGCCCGGCTCACGCCGCGCGTGCCGTCCAAGCTTAACCCGCCACCGGGGCATGTCAAACACGGCTTCCGGAGCCGCACGTCAATGGTTTGACAAGAGAGTGCCGCTCAGGGCTGAAAACGGTAGTGCTTGGGAATCACCACGATGCCGTTGGGCGGAGACGTGAAAGCGCTGCGCGTCTTTGTCGCGGTCGACGCCGACGGTTTCCCCGTCCGGAATCACCACACCCTTGTCGACGATACAGTGCTTCACCTGGGCGTTGCTGCCCACCACCACATCGTCGAACAGGATGGCGTCCTCCACAATGGCCTCGTCATTGACCCGCACCCGGGAAAACAGGATGGAATGATTCACCCCGCCGCCGGCAATCACGGTGCCGCTGCCCAGAATGGAATTCACGAACACGCCTTCGTTACCGGAGTAACCCGGCACGGTGCGCGCCGGCGGGTGCTGCCCCTGGTAGGTGCGGATGGTCCAGTCCTCCTGGTAGAGGTCCAGCGGTGGCACCGGCTCCAGCAGCGCCATGTTGGCATCGTAATAGGCGTCGATGCTGCCGACATCGCGCCAATAGCGATCCGGTGTGACGCGCCCGCCCCTGCCGCCGAACCGGTAGGCATGGGCACGTCCCTGCGGGATCATGGCAGGCAGTATGTCGCGGCCGAAATCGTGGCCGGAATCGGGCTTGTCGTGGTCCTGCTGCAGCACCTCCAGCAGCAGCTTCTTGCTGAACACATAGATCCCCATGGACGCCAGCGCGTGCCCGGGGTCCTCCGGCAAGGCGCGCGGCTGCTCCGGTTTCTCGGCAAAGTCGCTGATACGCCCGTCGGCATCCACCGTCATGATGCCGAACTCGGGCGCCTGCTGCATGCCCACCTCCATGCAGGCGACGCTGACATCGGCCTGGCTGGCGACGTGGGCACGCAACATCTCGGCATAGTCCATGCGGTAGATGTGGTCGCCGGACAGGATCAGCACCCATTCGGCGTCGCTGCGTTCCAGCATATACAGGTTCTGGTAAATCGCATTGGCCGTCCCCGAGTACCACTCGCCGTCGACCCGCATCTGCGGCGGCACCGTGGTGATGTACTCGCCCAGTTCCGGGTTGAAGATGGACCAGCCGTCGCGCAGGTGTTTGTGCAGCGAATGGGACTTGTACTGGGTCAGCACCAGGATACGGCGGATACCGGAATGCAGGCAGTTGGCCAGGGTGAAATCGATAATCCGGTACTTGCCGCCGAACGGCACCGCCGGTTTGGCGCGGTCGCGCCGTCAGGGGGTAGAGGCGCGACCCGACGCCGCCAGCCAGAATAATTGCGAGTGTTTTTTCCAACATACCTTAATCGACACCTGATCGCGACTCTGCAGTGAGGGTTCCCTGCCGGTTTGCAATCCACGTGCCTGCGTACCATTTTGTACCGCAAAACGCCCTGTGGGTGCACCCGTGGCCGCCTGGCGCGGGGTTACAGGCGATCCGTCGCGACCGACACGCACCAGAAGCGGGAACCGGATTGGGGCATACGGATCAAAACAGTGCAACAGCAATCGGTTGCTCGGCCTTTCCCTGATCAACGTCATGGACGCCGCGAACGGTTTTCTATATGGTCACTCTGTTGATCGCAGACGCAACATCAAGGGTAGGGTTCATGAATCTAGTCAGTCTCATTGCCACCGGGCTGTTCGGCCTGCTGATGGCCGCCTTTGCGGGACTCCTGTTCGCCGCCATCGTGTTCAATCTGAACGTCGGCAGGAAATACCGTCAGACGCTGGCGCGCGACATCGACAAGCTGAGGCTCAGCAGAATGCTCGCGGCGCTGGGCATCGACGTCACCGGCTATCTGCACAACGAGCGCATCCTGGACATCCAGCAGCAGATGGGCCGCTGCTCGGATTGCGGACGCACGGCGGAATGCGACGACCGTCTCGCCCGCGGCGAGGTGGATGCTGCGGACATCGGCTTCTGCAACAACGAGCAGTCGCTGCAGAAAATACTCGAACGGGACAAAGCGCCGGCGTCCATGGAACCATAGGCCAACCATTCAGCCCCTACCGAACGGCTGCTACGCCCCGCTCGGCCCGGCCGTTTTTCTCACCTATAATTAGGTACATGGAAGCGTGCCCCCTGAGCGGGTCATGCTATGCACAATTGCCAGAACGAACAGGAAATAAGGAGGACACGTCATGTTGCCTGTCGCCGAACTTGAGGCCGAAAACAAGGAAATCCAAGATCTGCGGGTGATACTCTCGGCACTCATCGCACACTCCGATCTGCGTAATAACGCCGTGTTCTGCGAGCTGCTGGACCGCTTCCGTAAGCGGCTGGAGAGCCACCTGAACCACGAGTCCCGGGCGCTCTACCCGGAGATGCTGAGCAACCGCGATCACGATCTCAATCAGGTCGCAGAAAAGTTCGTGGACAACACCCACGAGCTGGAACGCATCCTGACCGGATACACCAAACGCTGGTGCAAGCACTACCACTCCGGCGACCGCGACCACTTTATCCACGAGACCCAGGAAATCTTCCGCCTGGTCGACGAGCGCCTGCATCTGGAGACCAAGCGCCTGTTCCCGGCCCTGACCGGCGCCAGTGCATAGCAGTTGACTGCGACCGCAGCATAAAAAACGGGGTGCTGACGCACCCCGAATAACCTTGCGGTTGGAGGAGATAACAATGACTACACCAATGCCGATGCATCGCGCGTGCCACTTTTAAAATCATTATATTTCAATAAGTTATAGAAAACGGCTGCGCCGCCACACGATATTTCTGCACGTTTGTAGCGCAGTGCGCACCAATTCGTGGCCGGTAAACGCGCAACTGCAGGCTGGCCCGCCACTGGTAGTGCGCCCCATCCGGCAGGCGAGGAAGCACCTAGCCGCAAGGCCGGCCGCGTCCAAAGCGCCCACGGCTGGTGCACTGACCGGGCGCGGTCGCGCTGAACGGGTCACTATCAGCGGCGCGGTACCTAGATTTCCCGCGTCGCGTGGAACTGCACATCCGGGTAACGTTCCATCGCCAGCTCCAGGTTGACCCGCGTCGGCGCGATGTAGACCAGCTCGCCGGCCTGGTCGACAGCGAGATTCTCATAGGCCTTGTCGCGAAACCGCTGCAGAATCTTGGCATCGTCGCACTGCACCCAGCGTGCGGTTGCCACCGACACGGGTTCGAACAGGCAGTCGACCTTGTATTCGTCCTTTAGCCGCTGCGCCACCACGTCGAACTGCAGCACGCCGACGGCACCCAGAATCAGATCGTTGTTCTTGAGCGGCCGGAACAGCTGGGTCGCCCCCTCTTCGCTCAACTGGGCGAGGCCTTTCTGCAGCGCCTTCATGCGCAAGCGGGTCCTTGAGCACGGCGCGCCGGAACAGCTCGGGCGCAAAGTTGGGAATGCCGGTGTACTTCAGCTCCTCGCCCTGGGTGAAAGTATCGCCGATGCGGATGGTGCCGTGGTTGTGCAGACCGATGATGTCGCCCGGGTAAGCCTCGTCCACGTGCCCGCGGTCGGCGGCCAGGAAGGTAAGCGCATTGGCCACCTGCACGTCGCGGTCGATGCGCACGTGGTGCATCTTCATGCCCTTGCTGTACATGCCCGAACAGACGCGAAAGAAGGCGATGCGGTCGCGGTGCTGCGGGTCCATGTTCGCCTGGATCTTGAACACGAAGCCGGTCAGCTTGTCTTCGAGCGGATCGACACTGCGGGTGGTGGTTTCGCGTGCCAGCGGTGACGGCGCGTACTCGACGAAGTAATCCAGCAGTTCCTGCACACCGAAGTTGTTGATCGCGGAACCGAAGAACACCGGGCTGAGCTCGCCGCGCAGATACGCGTCCTTGTCGAAGGCGTGGCTGGCGCCGTGCACCAGTTCGATCTCCTCGCGCAGCTCCTGCGCCTGACCGCCCAGCACTTCATCCAGCAGCGGATTGTCCAGCCCGTTGATCACCTTCGCCTCCTGGCGCCGGCTGCTGTCGCCGTGGGCATACAGATAAACCTTGTCCTGCACCAGGTGGTAGACACCCCGGAAGCGCTTGCCCATGCCGATCGGCCAGGTGATGGGCGCGCACCGGATCTTCAGCACCTCCTCGACCTCGTCGAGCAGCTCGATGGCATCGCGGCCCTCGCGGTCGAGCTTGTTGATGAAGGTGAAGATCGGCGTGGCGCGCAGGCGGCACACTTCCATCAGCTTGATGGTGCGCGCCTCCACGCCCTTGGCGACGTCGATCACCATCAGCGCCGAGTCCACCGCGGTCAGCGTGCGGTAGGTGTCCTCCGAGAAGTCCTCGTGGCCGGGCGTGTCCAGCAGGTTCACCATCGCGTCCTTGTAGGGAAACTGCATCACCGACGAGGTCACTGAGATGCCGCGCTGCTTTTCCAGCTCCATCCAGTCGGACGTGGCGTGACGCGCCGCCTTGCGGCCCTTGACCGTGCCGGCCAGCTGGATGGCACCGCCGAACAGCAGCAGCTTTTCGGTCAGCGTGGTCTTGCCCGCGTCGGGGTGAGAGATGATGGCGAAAGTGCGGCGGCGTGCCGCTTCGTCGGCGAGGGTACTCATACTCAGAAAAACAAACCGTTAAACAGAAAAATAACGGCCTAGTTTACAGGATTTTGCCGTCACCCGCTCGTCGGTGACAGCGCAGGGCGTGTCACGGCGGCGTGGCTGTAATATACTCGCAACTCACATAGCCGATACCGGCCGTCCAGCCATGACAATAACAAGAAATATCGCTAGGGCGCTGATAGCACTGGTTTTTCTGCTAGCGCAGCAACCGCTGCACGCCATGAATGACGCCCTGCTGGAACAGATACGGCAGGCATCGACCCGCCATGGCCCGGAAACAGTGCGCCAGCTTGCCCAAGGTATCGGAATAACCCTGCGCGACGCCGGCGGCGAGCTGCTGGTGCCGGTGATCATGGAACGGCGTGCGACCGAAAACGCCGATTTCCATCCCCGCCTGGCGCGCGCCGGGGCCAGCCTGGACGCGGTGTCACGCTCCTACGCACGGCTGCTGGTTCCAGTGCACAGGCTCGAGCAGCTCGCGGCACAGTTCCCGGATCAACGCCTGCGCGCGCCCTATCCGGCGCACGCTGATTTCGGCGTCGGGACCATTCTCTCCCAGAGTGTGGCGCTGACGGCCGCCGACGGCTACCAGGCCGGAAACCTCGACGGCAACGGCGTGAAAGTGGCCGTGGTGGACCTCGGTTTCGACAATCTCAACAATGCCGTCAGCCAGGGCGAGTTGCCGCCGAGCGCCTGCGCGGCGGGCTTCAATCAGGACTTCACCGGCACCGGCCTGCAGACCGGCACTCCGCACGGTACCGGTGTCGCCGAACACGTGGTCGACATGGCGCCGGGCGTCGAACTGCACTGCCTCAAGGTTAATGACCTGGTCGGCCTCCAGAACGCCGCCGACTACATCGCCAGCAACAACATCCAGATCGCCAACCATTCGGTGGCCTGGGCGTATGCCAGCTATTACGATGGCACCGGTCCCGTCAACGCCATCATCAACGACTCGCGCAGCAACGACGGCGTGTTCTGGAGCATCTCCTCGGGAAACTACGCGCGCAAGCACTGGCGCGGCAACTGGCTGGACACGGATGGAGACGATGTGCTGGAGTTCGCCGCGGGCGACGAGCTGCTGGCGCTGTCGGGCGGCGCATCGAGCATTGCAGTATTCCTGAACTGGAACCAGTACGGTATAAGCAACCGCACGGACCTCAAAATCGAACTGCTGGACAATCTGGGCAGCACGGTTGCGTCGAGTAATGGGAACCAGACCGGGCGCAATCCGGCCCTCCCCTACGAAGTCATCGGTTTGATCTACAACCCGGCGCAGGCGCCATACAGCATCAGAGTCAGTTTCGTTCGGGGCGCGAACCCCGCAGGACTGGACATCACCCTGTTCAGTTTCAACCATAACTTCGACCGCCCGGTGACTGCGTCCAGCCTCATGGACCCGGCCAGCGCCCCGGGCGCTTTCAGCGTGGGCGCGATCAACCAGGCCAGCTGGCAGCAGGCCAATCCGCCTACAGAGTCCTTCTCCAGCCAGGGGCCCACCAACGACGGGCGCCAGAAGCCGGAGCTCGTGGGACCCGACGGCACCAGCAGCCTCACCTATCCCAGCGCCTTCGGCACCTCGTTCAGCGCGCCGACCACCGCCGGCGCCGCGGCGCTGCTGCTGCAGGAGAGTCCCGGTCTGACTGCCGGGGCACTGGGCAGCCTTCTGATGGCGGAAGCAATCGACCTGGGCTCCCCAGGGGCGGACCCGGTGTATGGCGCCGGAAAGCTGCAGCTGCCGCTCATCGATTCGGACAGCGATGGGCTCAGCAATGTGGAAGAAATCGGCCTGGGTACCGATGCCCTCGACAGCGACAGCGATAACGACGGACTGACCGATTTCGAGGAGAACCGGACCTACGCTACCGACCCGCTCGCCGCTGACAGCGACGCCGACGGACTCACCGACTATGAAGAGGTGATCGTTTACGCTACCGATCCGCTGGCTTCCAATCTCGGCGATCTCGCCCCGAGCGGCAGTCCCGACGGCGTCATCAACGTGGCGGATTACCTGGTGTTGACGCGGCTGGTAAGCGGCGCAGCCGACCCGATCGCGCCTGCATCGGTGCTGGGGGATCTCAACGACAACGGCAGCCTGGACAGTGGCGACCTGGTCTTACTGCTGCAAGCCGTCCTCGGCGCACCGGTCGCGCCCTGACCGCACCCGCTCAGACCAGGCTTAATGCAAGCAGCAGCGCATCCTCGCGCCCGTTCTCGGCCGGGTAATAATTGCGCCGCACGCCGATTTCGTTGAATCCGCACTGCTGATAGAGACCCAGCGCCGCCTGGTTGGAGGGTCTCACTTCCAGCATCACCACGTCGGCATTGTGGCGGCGCGCCAGCTGCAGGAAATGCGTCATCAGTTTCTTGCCGATGCCCTGGCGCTGTGACTCGGGCCGCACCGTGAGGTTGAGGATATGCGACTCGCCGGCGGCGACACTCATCACGCCGTAGCCGTCTATCTGGCCGTCGTTTTCGTAACACCAGCAGCAGTAGCCCACCCGCAGGCAATCGCGGAAGATGCCCTTGTTCCAGGGAAACTCGTAGGCACGCAGCTCGATGGCCATGATGGCATCCAGGTCGGCCGCCGCCAGCGGACGCAGACGCGAGCCCTGATCGGCGAGTATCGCACTCACGACGCTGACTCCCGCAGGGTCCTTACCGCCAGCTGCAGATCCTGCCAGGCCTTGCGTTTTTCCACCGGCGAGCGCAGCAGGTAGGCGGGATGATAGGTTGCAACCAGCGGAATGCCGGTATCGCGGAAGCGGTGCACCTTGCCGCGCAGCTTGCCGATGGGCGTATCGGTCTGCAGCAGATTCTGGGCCGAGATGCGGCCCACCGCCAGGATGATGCCGGGTCTGATCAGCGCGATCTGACGCAGCAGGTACGGCTCACAGCACACCACCTCCTCGGGCTTGGGATCGCGGTTATTCGGCGGCCGGCACTTGAGGATATTGGCGATGTAGACCTGCTCGCGCTTCAGACCGATGGCCTGCAACATGGCATTGAGCAGCTGCCCGGCGCGTCCCACGAACGGTTCGCCCTGCTGGTCCTCGTCCTTGCCGGGCGCCTCGCCGATCACCAGCCAGTCGGCCGCGCGGTTGCCTACGCCGAATACCGTCTGCGTGCGACTGCTGTGCAGTTCGCACAGCGTGCAGCCGGCCACCTGTGCCTGCAGGCCATCCCAGTCCAGCCGCGATACGTCGGAACGTTGCGGTATTTCCGCGACCGGCACAGCCGGCCCCGGGCAGTTCCGCCGGCAGCCTTTCGGCCTCCTGCGGCGCAGCCGGGGCCGGATCGGCCGCATCGGCCCTGGCTTCGGCCTCGGCAACAGCGGCCGGCGGCGCACGCAGGCTCCAGGCCTGGATGCCCATCGCCTCCAGGTACTCGAGCCTGCGGCTGCCGGTCGGATCTGTCATCGCAGCCCAGACCCCCGCTCCCTACTACACGTCACCGCGCTGCGGGTGCTGGCGATCCTCCGGGCGGATGATCTTGTTCAGCCCGTTCACGTAGGCGCGCGCCGAGGCGATGACGATGTCGGTATCGGCGCCCTGGCCGTTGACGATGTGACCGCCTTTCTCCAGCCGCACCGTCACCTCACCCTGCGAGTCGGTGCCGCTGGTGATGTTGTTCACCGAGTACAGCTGCAGCTCGGTGCCGCTGTGCACGATCGCTTCGATGGCCTTGAACGTCGCATCGACCGGCCCGCTGCCCTCGGCACTGGCGGCGTGTTCCTCGCCGTCGATGCTCAACGTAATGGCGGCGTTGGGCGTTTCACCGGTTTCGGAACAGACTTTGAGCGAGACCAGCTTGAAACGCTCGTTCTCGGCCTCGAGTTGGCTTCTGTCACCAGCGCCTGCAGGTCTTCGTCGAAGATCTCGTGCTTCTTGTCGGCGAGGTCCTTGAAGCGCGCAAAGGCTTCGTTCACGGCCTCTTCCGATGCCAGGCTGATACCGAGTTCTTCCAGCCGGGTACGGAAGGCGTTGCGCCCGGAGTGCTTGCCGAGCACCATGCGGTTGGCCGCCCAGCCCACGTCCTGGGCGCGCATGATTTCGTAGGTCTCGCGGCTCTTGAGCACGCCGTCCTGGTGGATGCCGGATTCGTGCGCAAAGGCGTTGGCCCCCACAATCGCCTTGTTGGGCTGCACCGCGAAACCGGTGATGCTGGACACCAGCCGCGAACAGGGCACGATCTGGGTGGTGTCGAGGCGCGTGTCGCAGGAGAACACGTCCTGGCGGGTGCGCACCGCCATCACCACTTCTTCCAGCGAGGCGTTGCCGGCGCGTTCGCCCAGGCCATTGATGGTGCATTCCACCTGGCGCGCACCGTTGAGCACCGCCGACAGCGAGTTGGCCACCGCCAGGCCGAGGTCGTTGTGGCAGTGCACCGAGAACACCGCCTTGTCGGAATTCGGCACCCGCTCGCGCAGATTGCCTGATCAGGTCGCCGAACTGGTGCGGCAGGTTGTAACCGACCGTATCCGGAATATTGACCGTGGTGGCACCGGCATCGATCACCGCTTCCAGCACCCGACAGAGAAAATCCAGCTCGGAACGGCCGGCGTCCTCGGGCGAAAACTCGACATTGTCGGTGTACTGGCGCGCCCGCTTCACCGCCTTGACGGCCTGCTCCACCACCTGGTCCGGCTCCATGCGCAGTTTCTTTTTCATGTGGATGGGCGAGGTGGCGATAAAGGTGTGGATGCGCGCCGAGCGCGCGCTCTTTCAGCGCCTCGCCGGCGCGGTCGATGTCGCGCTCCAGGGCGCGCGCCAGTCCGCATACGGTGGCAGTCCTTCACCGCCCGCGCCACCGCCTGCACCGCCTCGAAATCACCGTGGCTGGCAATCGGGAAGCCGGCCTCGATGACGTCCACCCGCATGCGCTCCAGCGCCCGGGCGATGCGCACCTTCTCGTCTTTGGTCATGGAGGCGCCGGGGCTTTGCTCGCCGTCGCGCAAGGTGGTGTCGAATATGATCAAACGATCGCTGCTCATGATCTGCTCCATCGCGGCCTGCGCCGCCTGTTGCGCCCAAAGCATACCAAAGAGGCACGCCGTGTGCGTATCAATTATTCAAGGGTTTCCGGGTGTTGCGTTTAGCCTCGCCAGGCAGAGTATTTAGCCGCCAAGCGGCAGCAGCAGGCACAGCAGCAGCGACAGGCCAAGGGGACCCCGGGCCGGAGAGACAATCAAATTGTCGCTGTAATGGTTCATGCGTTGGCTATCGGTCATTCGAGCCCCGACTATAGAACAAGCGCCGCGACTTGCCAAGCCGGCGCTGGCCCGAGTCAAACGCCGGGCAATAAAAAAGGGCCCATCCCGGGGCCCTTTTTCCCCACGACAAAGAGGTATCAGGCGCGGCGGCGGCGTGCGACGCCGACCAGGCCGATCAGGCCCGAGCCGAACATCCAGACGGCGGCGGGGACCGGTACCGACGGCTCCCGCCAAGAGCAAAGTCCGCACCGGCACTTCGCTAGGCCCAGAACGATGGTAGGAGGCAGAAGCCCAGAGCCGAGCCAAAGCGTCGATGTCAATGGCAAGAGCGTTCAGATTGTTAGCACCTCCAGCCGTCCGCACCCGAGGGAACCGCTGATAGTGTCACCGGTCCAGCTCGGAGTGAGATCACACGTTGTTACTGACCGTCTACGCTCAGGCTGCTGAATGCCTCGACAGGATCGCCGACCTCAAACAGCACCAAGTCTGCTCCCGGCCACCGAAAGTGACCGGCAAAGCTCAGCGTCAAGCGTCAGCCGGCCCGACCAGGTCGAACATCGCAAGCGGTATCGAACCGACGTATCGGCCTGCGGCGCAGTCAAGTCAGAAACCGGTATGTTATCGAACGCCGAACCTGCGCACCGGGACTAGTAATCTAGCGGCATAGCTCGCAGACGCATCATACGCGACGATCGTAGCCTCCGATCGACGTCACGCCTGTGCAGCCGCCAGCACCAGATTGTCACCGGTAATGCAACAGCATCCCTACAAGTTTGTGTTTGTTATCACCTCGAAGCCTCCACCGTAGAACCTGCATAGATCCGTCTGAAAACACACCTAGCTGCGTTCCGTTGTTAACCGCACCGGATGCATTGCAGCCGGCGTTGAAGAAGCTGCCGACCACTTCCTTGCCGGCATCCGCGGCACTGAAGTTCACGCCCTTCACGGCACCGTCGATTTCGAAGCCGTTAAAACCGTTCGCGGTGCCGAAGTTGCCGTTGAAGGTATTGCTGTCGAAATTGAAGTTCAACTGCACCGGCGAGGCGTAATCGAGCACAAACCCATTATAGGTCGCCGACGACACGTCCTGCGGCGAAGGCTTCCATCTGCTCCACAGTCGCTACCAGCCCCTGAACGAAGTAGCCATCGGAATCACTGACGAGGATGATTTCGGTAGTGTCCCGCCTTATCGCCCAGGATATACTCGAGCTGCTGCTGCGGCAAGCTGCCTCCAGTAGCCCGCGTTCGACCCCGTCGAAATCGTAAACCTGGCCGGTATCCTGGTTGGAATGACTGAGCGTCGCCGTTTCCCCGTCCGTGACCACGGCACCCAGATTCGGGATCGAATGTCGCCGTACCCTGGGATCCAGTGACATCCTCACCGTCGCTGAAGTGGCCGTACATGTCCGACGGACTGTATATCGGGGAAAGCCGCGTCACCGCTATCGGTCACGGAAAAGTTGGTCTGTCGCGATGCTCCGGCGGCGTCTCCGTCAAATCGAAACCCGCCAGCACCGGCCCGTTCTTCGGCCCGTCACCCTCCTGGCGCGAATAGGTCGCAAACCCGCAGGCCGCACCGGCGGTGCAGGACTCGACCACCACGGGTGGTGGTTCCGGCGGCTGCACTTCGCTGCCCTCCACCTGGGGACTGAACTCCTCGGCTTCCTCGGGACGCGCATTGTTGACGGCGTCCGGCTCCAGCGCGGCAACATAAGGCGGCGGGCCACCGGCAGCAGGACTGAGGACCGCCCAGCGGCCCCACTTGTAGACGGAATCTTGTTCTTTCTTCTGTGCCGCCACGACCTGCTGACCGGCGCCCAGTGCCACTACCACTCCGATCGCAACCAGATTTATCTTCAGTTTCATTTCGTTTTGCCCCCGACTTCTCAAGGCTTTATCGTTAATTGATCTAGTATAACCGAAGCAACGTCTGTGCCGAACCAGAATTTCCCATTAATTTTAGATAGTTAGCTGCCGGCCCCTGAATCAATGTTCGCTTAATTTGTAAAACTTACCGACATTACGCGACACTTACACCCCCCTTACAGACGCAATTTGTTATTTATATTTCAATACTTTACTGAATAGATAAAAATGTGAACTTTTTCACAATATAATGTCAATTATACCGACAGATAGACAGAAAAAAACCGTGTCAGCGAACTACGCTGACACGGCCGAAACGTCCGGACAGAGCTGCTAATTGCCTGTAACGTGACGTCGCCCGCCGCTCAGAAAGCGCGCGACAGCATCAGCATCATCTGGTAGCGCTTGTAGGTGTACAGGTCGCCGATGTTGGAATTGTTATAGGTGCGTTCCCAAAAGACATTGACAATCCAGTCTTTCAGCAGGTCTTCGTCGTTGTTGTACTCGTGGGTCAAACCCGCCGTGGTACGCAACTCGAGATCGGTGCGGTCCTTGTCGTAGAGCGGATCGTCACCGTCGTAGGTGTAGGCACCGCCACGGCCACGAACATAGAAGGTACCACCGGGCCAGGTATCGGCGCTGTAGCCGGCATTGAGCTGCCCGCCCCAGTAGCCGTATTGATCATCGTCGGCAAAGAACTTGATCGCTGTGAGCCCCGCGGTCGCGGCGATCTGACGATTTTTGAAGTAGCGGCCAACTGTGACGCCGGTGTCGAGGTAATCGCCCTCGCGGCCATCGTCGACATCGCGGTGATAGAACCGCCGCGTGTAATTGAAATCCCAGTTGAGCTCACCGTTGGGGAACTGCCAGGTGACGGACGGATTGACGGAGTTGAACCAGCCCAGCGCCTCGCCACCGATGGTCAGATAGTCGGACTTCAACTGCAAGGACGCCCGCCACTGGCGCAGCATCAGCAGCGCCGGCCCGGTATTCAGACTGGCGACAAGCAGATCGTAATCGTTCTCCTCGTGGTAGCGACGCCAGTAGACGCTGCCGCCACTCTGCCACAGCAGGGTCCCGGTGCGTTCGCCGAACTCCACCCGTTTGCCGGTCTGGAACAGGTGATCGACACCGGTATTGAGCACATAGGCGTTGTCGCTCTTGGACGTCGAGCCCGGGGTCAGGGTCAGGTCCAAATCACCGACGCGGATACCGGCGTTGGTGGGACCGACATTGACGTTGGAGTCGTACATGATCCCGGCGGCCATAAACGCGTTATAGTCGCTCTTGCGCCCATATTTCTCGGCATCCGCCTGCACCTGGGCCAGGAATGCCAGGATGGTGACCCTGACTTCGGGCGGCGTGGTCGGGTCGGCCAACACCTCCTGGGCGAGCTTCTCCGCATCTTCGTAGCGCAGCGAGCGGTAATAGGCCAGTGCCAACTCGAGCTTCGCACGGTGCAGCTCGGGTTCGGCGTCGACAATGTTGCTGAAGGCGCGCACGGCCGATTTAATGCGGTCGTCCTCGAGCGCGTCCATACCTTCCTGGAACTGGGCTTCGACATCCGGATCCGCGGCCGCGACCGCCGCCGGTGCGACCAGTATGGCCGCTGCGAAAAAGGCGCCGATCCAGTCTGCTTTATTAGTTATTGCTTGAACCATGAGTCTTCCCCGGTTAATTTTAGATCTTCATCTTGGGTCTGATTCTGTGATGACAGCGGAAACCCTTGAAGCGTAACTATACTAAGAAACCCGGCAGCCGAACAGAATTGAACAGGACCCGCCTGCATTTTCCCGCAGCGCTGCTGGGCGGCCTGTGGCTCGCACTCGCCGTGGCTGCCCAGGCCGCTGCCGCATTTCCCGCCGACCTGTTCGGCTACCAGCAGGCCCGGCAGCCCGACACCGGCCTGTTTGAGCAATGGATACAAGTGCTTGAACGCCACCTGCTGCTGGACGTTCCGGAAGGCGACTGCAGCGCGAGCCGCTTCAACCGCTGCCACCTGAACGACTGGCTGGCGTTTCTCGAAACCCTGCGCGACCGGACTCGCAGCGAGCAACTGGCCGCCGTGAACCGCTATGCAAACCAGAAACGTTACGTTCTGGATATCGATAACTACGGCGCCGAGGACTACTGGGCGGTGGCACGGGAATTTCTTTACAACGACGGCGACTGCGAGGACTACGCCATCACCAAGCTGTTCTCGCTGCGCTGGCTGAATTTTCCCCCTGCCGAACTGCGCATCGTGGTGCTACAGGACACCAACCTGCGCGTTCCGCATGCGGTGCTCGCCGTGGCCGAGCAGAATGATATCCTGATTCTGGACAACCAGGTCGAGCAAGTGCTTTCCCACCACGCGATTGTGCATTACCTGCCGGTTTACTCGATCAACGAGCAGCACTGGTGGATCCATCTGCCGGACTAGGGCCTGTTAACACTGTCGGCGTTATGGCGTTGCGGCCCCAAAAAAGCGTCAGGCAAGGCGCGAGGAGAGATGTTTGGTTATTCCAGATGAGCGACGAGCAACGCGGCATGACGGTTTTTGGGGCGCAACCCACAGGGACGGGGCCCGTTTGCCGCGAGCCGGCGTCGCACCTCGCTCAGGCACATCAAGTACACTGCGTTCGGCGCGCCTTGGCTTCGCGGCAAACGGGCCGCCGCCACGGCGTGGAGAGTGTTAACAGGCCCTAGACGGACAGCCTATTTTGCAGCAATTCAGCACAAAACCGATCTGGGCAGGCGTTGCCGCCCTGCTCGTCATCCTGGTCGCGGGCGCGGTGCTGATCAACGCCTACATCGATAAGGAACGGCAACGCGATTTGGATGACTGGTCGATCCGGCTGGGCCTGATTGCCGAAACCCGGGTCGAGACTATCGAGGACTGGCTGCACCGGCAGCAACAGTCCTTGCAGGAACTGGCGGGCAACGCCTCACTGCAACTGTATCTGTGGCAACTGTCGCAGCGCGAGGAAACGGAGCCGGCTACCGAACCGGCGCAACTGACCTTCCTGCGCAATCTGGTCGTGGCCAGCGCCGAGCGCTACGGCTTCACCGACAATCAGCAGCAACCCGCGCTACCGGCCAATGTGCCGCTGCGTCACGCCAGCGGCCTTGCCCTGCTGGACCTGCACCAGCATCTGGTGGTAGCCACCTCCGGCATGCCGGAGGTCGGCAAAGCCTTCAAAAACGCCATCGATGCGGCGCTGAAAAACGGCAGCATCAGTTACAGCAGACTCACGCCGGACTCCCATGACCGCGTCCTGCTCGGCATCGCCGTGCCGGTACCCATGGTGCTGGGCGCGCAGGGCAAAGACACGCACAGCGGCGTGATCCTTGCCGTGTTGAACGCCGAGAAGCACCTGTATCCACTGCTCAGGAGCGGCGTCCCGCTGACCACCAGCGACGAGTCGCTGCTGGTGCAACGGGAGGACAACCAGGTCGTCTACCTCTCGCCCACCCGTGATGGCGGGGTGCCGACGCGCAAGTCGTTGCCGCTGGACCGTTACCAGCTTGCCGCTGCGGCGGCAATCGCCGAGCCGGGCGTGTTCGGCCAGTTTCGCAACTACGCCGGCGTTGAGGTGCTCGCCACCAGCCGTCCGCTGCGTTCGGTCCCCTGGGTGCTGCTGCAGCAAGTGAATGCCAGACTGGCGCTGCAGGAATCGAACCGCCACCGGCGCTTCCTGATCATTGCATTCTCGCTGCTGCTGTTTTTCATCGCCGCGACGCTGGTCGCCGCCTGGCGCCACGGCAGCAGCGTGCGCGCGCTGCACGATGCCGATGCCCTGCGCGCCAAGACCCTGGAACTGCAGAAGCAGACCGAGCTGCTGCACGCGGTCACCGACAATGCCGAAGCCTATGTGGTATTGCTGGACGACCAGCAGCGCGTGCTGTTCGCCAACGCCCGCCTGGCCAGTGCCACCGGCACCGAGCCTCAGGATCTGGTGGGCAACACCCTGTCCGCGGTGATCGGACCGGCCAGTGTCGAACCGCTCGCCGACAGCATGGAAGAGCTGCACCGGGAGACGGTCGCCCAGCATTGCACCTGCCAGATGGTTATTGGCAGTGAAGAGAAGACCCTGCAATGCTCCATGGTACCGGTAGACCGGGTCGGCGAACGCTTCAACGCGACGCTGTTGGTGCTGCAGGACATCACCGAATTGCAGCGCGCACAGCGAAAGCACGCCAGTCTGCTGCGCAAGCTGGTCGGCACACTGATGCACGTGGTGGACCTGCACGACCCGCACTCCGCACACCACTCCGAGCGCATGGTCGAAGTCGCCAACGCCATCGCCCGCGAACTGCGACTGAGCGAAACAGACCGGGCGACTCTGGACATGGCCGCCAACCTGGCCAACCTCGGCAAGATCTTCGTCCCGCGCGAAGTGCTCACCAAGACCCAGCCGCTCACCGAGGCCGAGCAGGAGCTGGTGCAGCGGCATGTGCAGTTCGGCGCCGAACTGCTGGAGGAACTGGAGTTCGAGGGACCGGTACTGGACACCATCAAACAGAAACAGGAACATCTGGACGGCAGCGGCTACCCGCACCACCTGAGCGGCGAACAGATCCTGCTGACGGCGCGCATACTGGCAGTCGCCAACGCCTTTGTAGCGCTGGTG
Source organism: uncultured Gammaproteobacteria bacterium (assembly GCA_963695455.1). Lineage (GTDB taxonomy): Bacteria > Pseudomonadota > Gammaproteobacteria > DSM-19610 > DSM-19610 > Thiogranum. Next base: position 312,447 of record CAVOGN010000002.1, read on the forward strand.
AGCCCGCGCGCCTACCGCGGCGGCATGAAGCCGGAGGCTGCCCTCGACCGCCTGCTGAAGGACGCCGGCAGCAAGTACGACCGCCACGTGGTCGCGGCGCTGTTCCACGTCGCCGAAAACCGCAGCGACTGGTCGGAGTGGGAGAACGAGGCGTAGGACGGGGCAAACAGGTACATTAACCGCGAAGGACGCTAAGGACGCGAAGGCTTTCTACTATTTCATCCCGCTGTATCTCAACATGCCCGGGTGTACACATGGCACGCTGGACATTATCCCCAACGCCTCATCACGTGCAGCGAGCAACACAGTTGTTCTTCCTTCGCGTCCTTAGCGTCCTTAGCGGTTAGAGTCCCCTTAGCCCAGAACCTGCAGGCGCTTGCGGATGTCGCGATGGATCGCTACCAGGCGCGCCTTGTTGTCGGCGGGCAGCCCCTCGATCGCCGCAACGCGCTCGGGGTAGTCGGCGCTGATGGCCAGCAGGCCGGCGACGCTCTCCTGCACCGCCGCCTTGCCCAGACCCAGGTTGGCGGCAAAGGCGGCACAGGCGCGCGGCAACGGGTCGCCGTCGACGGCGCTTTCACCGTAACCGCCGAACGGTACGGCGCAGAGCATGTTGTGCACGCTGTAGGCACGCATCGGCGTCGGATCATAGACCGGCGAGAAACGCGCCTCACCGGCTGCTCCGAGCAGGGACAGATTGTCCAGGTGCAGATCGCCGTTACCGCTCAGCAGCGCCAGCAGCAGGCGCCTGAACAGGTGCAGGCGCGCTGCCTTCTTGTCGGTTATCAGCACGGGATTGGCCAGGTCGATCACCCGTCCGATGCGGTCCAGGCTGCCATCCGTGTTGTGCTCGATGTCGCGGGCACCGGCGGCAAGAATCGAATACAGACTTTCCTGGGGCAGCGGCGCACCCTGGGCGTCGCGATCGAAGCGTGCGATCGCCAGCGCCGGCAGTCCACCGACTTCGGCATGCCAGTAACGCGGCACCTCAAAGCCGGCCGCGCGGTGCAGGTCCAACGCCATCGCCTCAAGTGCGGCGAGTCCCGGATAGGTGGTGCTGCGCTCGATCTTGAGCACCACGTCGATGCGGTCGGCGCGCCGGGTCCGGTTGGGCAGGCTGATGCGCCCGTCCCAGCCGCCGGCGGGGATCGCCACCAGCAGTTTGGGGATCGCCCCGCCCACACTCGGCGTCGGACCCAGACTCTCCAGGATGAAGCGCGCATCGGCGTCCAGCCAGGAAATCATCTCCTTGAGCGAAAACCCGAACTGCTCGCCGAGCGGCACCAGTGGCCCGCTGTCGCTGTTGGCGTACCAGGCCTCGGCGGCGCCATCGTCGGGAAATACGTCCACGTGCCCGATACCGCCGTGGCCGGTGTGCGCGAGCAGGGCGAGGTCCGCTTCGAATACTGTCGCCGGCTGTATGCCCTGTTCGCGCAGATAGGCCAGCATCAGCTTGCGCTGAAAGTTGTGCTCGTTGCCGGGGGGGATCAGGGCGTGAAAGCGCGGGTGCAGCGAGCCGCTGCGACGGTGCACGATGGTGCTGTCGCGGAACAGCGCGGGCGGATAGACCAGGCTCAACCCCGGCAGCCCCGACTGCGCGTAAGCGTTAGCATAGGAAAACCGCGCCTCGCTGTCCGTGACGTACAGCGACCCCATGCGGGTCGGCTCGCCGCCGATGCGCGTCCACACGCTGAGATCCATGTCGCGCATCAGAACAGCTCGCCGCGGTTGATTTTCTCAGCGTAGTCGTGGTCGGGCACCAGCGTCAGCCGCAGTCCGAGCGCTGCAGCGAGGCGGGCCAGGGTGTCGAGATCGGCCCGCCCGCTGCGCTTGATGCGCGAGATACTCGAATCGGGCAGCCCGGCGCGCTCGGCCAGCTGGCTCTGCGTCCAGTCGCGGGCACGCGCATGGGCGAGGATATCGGCCATCAGCCTGGCCGCAACCGAGGTGGTTTGTGGAGCGATAGTTGTCACAACTGTCTATTATAGATCAAATACAATATTAGCGTTTGCGTCAATTATTGACAATAACGGATAATATTTAGCATAAACGCTAAATATTGTCTATCTTGCTTAAAGAAATCGCATGAGACAAACCAACTGCGGATCTATTACTGCCGCGAAACGGCAGTGATAGATCCGAAGCGCGAACCTTTACGGAGCTTGCCACTGTTGGCGCCGAACCGCCTGGCGTGCCCAGCAGGTTTGTGACGATGGAGGATCGACTGCTTTTCCCTTCGCGTCCTTCGCGGTAAACGCTGGCGACCGGGACAGGGCGCGCCACTGCGTCCGGTTCAGGATTGCTGGCGGCGCTGCAGACGGCGCTTGCGCAGCTGGTACAGCGTCAGCGCCGGACCGGAGACCACGTACAGCAGAGAACCCGAAGAACAACACACTGGGCGGGTGACTGGACACCACGACGAACACCAGGACCACCGCAATCAATGCCACGAAGGGGACCCGGTTCTTGAAATCGATTTCCTTGAAACTGTAGTAGCGCACGTTGCTGACCATCAGGATGCCCATGGCGGCGGCCAGCAACGAGCCGAGCAGCCACATCTCGCTGCCCTCCAGTCCGTGATCGACGCTGAACCACACCAGCCCGGCGAGCACCGCAGCAGCCGACGGGCTCGGCAAGCCCTGGAAGTAGCGCTTGTCGGCGATGCCGATCTGGGTGTTGAAGCGCGCCAGTCGCAACGCCGCGCCGGCGGTGTAAACGAAGGCTGCCAGCCAGCCCAGCTTCGACCAGATCCAGCCCTGCTCGATCATGCTGCGCAGCGCCCACTGGAAAATCACCAGCGCCGGCGCCAGACCGAAACACACCATGTCCGACAGACTGTCGTACTGCACGCCGAACGCGCTCTGGGTGTTGGTCAAGCGCGCCACCCGCCCGTCGATTCCGTCCATCAACATGGCGACAAAAATTGCCACCGCCGCGTTTTCGAAATCGTGGCTCATGGCAGCGATGATGGCGTAAAACCCCGCGAACAGGCCGGCCGTGGTGAACAGGTTGGGCAGCAGGTAGATGCCCCTGCGACGCGCAGCCGGCTGTTTTTCGTCTTCGTCCATGCGCTTCGCTCCGGGACCGCCAGCGACTACTTGTGAACCAGAGTGGCTATTACATCAGACCCGGCCCGGATCTGCGACCCGGGCTTGACCAGGGGGCGGCTGTTGGAGGGCAGGTAGACTTCCACGCGCCCGCCCATCGACACGTAGCCGCAGCGCTGACCCTGCCCCACGCGCTCGCCGACCTGCACGTAGCATTGCGGCAGGTTGTGCAGGGCGCCCCGGTGCATCACCATCACCAGGTCGTCGGCCTCGTCGGTCTGCAACCACACCCCGTGCGGGCGGTTTGCCCCATCCGCCGAGTTGCGCGGCTCCAGAACCTTGCCCTCCACCGGGCTGCGGGTGCTGTAAACACCGGTGTGGCTCATATTGATCACCATCAACAGGGCCTGGCGGTCCAGATAAGGATCGCTCACCTCTTCGATCGAGTCCACGGTCCCGTCGGCAGGGCTCACTATTGCCAGCGGACTGGAAGGTATCTCACGGCGCGGGTCACGGAACAGGTAGACGATAGCCACGCAGCCCAGCCAGAACGGCACCGACCAGGCCCAGCCCAGTGTACGGGCGATCAGTACGCCGCCGGCTGCACACACGGCGAACGGAATCCACCCGGCACGGGAAAAATAGGGGTGACGGCCTGCTGGCATGTTTGCGATCGCCTCTGTCGGGTCGCGGGGCCGCCGGGCAGCCCCCAGTGACGCTCAGTTGACTTTCTTGTCGACGATCTTGTTCTGGCTGATCCAGGACATCATGCCGCGCAAGCGCTCGCCGACCTGCTCGATCGGATGCTCGCGCCCCAGACGACGTTTGGCCTTCAGGGTTGCCGCGCCGGCCTGGTTCTCCAGGATAAACTCGCGGGCGAATTCACCGTTCTGGATTTCGGTGAGGATGCGTTTCATTTCCGCCTTGGTCTCGGCGGTCACGACGCGCGGGCCGCGGGTCAGGTCACCGTACTCGGCGGTATTGGAAATGGAGTAACGCATGTTGGCGATGCCACCCTCATACATCAGGTCGACAATCAGTTTCAGCTCGTGCAGACACTCGAAGTAGGCCATCTCGGGCGCGTAACCCGCTTCGGTGAGAGTTTCAAAGCCGGCCTGCACCAGCGCCGTGGCGCCGCCGCACAGCACCGCCTGCTCGCCGAACAAGTCGGTTTCGGTCTCTTCTCGGAAGCTGGTCTCGATTACCCCGGCGCGGCCACCGCCGTTGGCCGACGCGTAGGACAGCGCGATGTCCTTGGCTCTGCCGCTGGCATCCTGGAACACCGCGATCAGCGAAGGTACACCGGCACCCTGTGTATAGGTGGAACGCACCAGGTGCCCCGGACCCTTGGGCGCGATCATGATCACGTCCAGGTCGGCGCGCGGCTCGATCTGTTCAAAATGGATATTGAAGCCGTGCGCAAAGGCCAGCGCCGCGCCCTTCTTGATGTTCGGCTCCACCTTGTCGCGGTACAGTTTCGCCTGGTGCTCATCCGGCGCCAGTAGCATCACCACGTCGGCGGATCCAACCGCGTCTTCAATCGACTTGACGGTCAACCCGGCATTCCTGGCCTTGGCCTCGGAAATGGAGCCGGCACGCAGGCCCACCGTAACGTTCACACCGGAATCCTTCAGGTTGTTGGCGTGCGCGTGACCCTGCGAGCCGTAACCGATAATGCTGACCTTGGCATTCCTGATAATGGAAAGGTCGGCATCTTTGTCGTAATAGATATTCAGCGCCATTGTTCTCTACCCTAAGATTGAGTTTTTAATCGCTTTATGCGCGCAGCGCTTTTTCGCCCCGCGCTATACCGGTGACCCCGGAGCGGACCACCTCGACGATGTCCGCATGGTCCACCGCCTTGACGAAAGCATCCAGTTTGTCGCCGGTGCCGGTCAACTCGACGGTATAAACGGTATCGGTGACATCGATGATCTTGCCGCGGAAAATATCCGCCAGCCGCTTGACCTCTTCACGACCGTCGTCACGGGTGCGCACCTTGATCAGCATCATTTCGCGCTCGATATGCGCGCCCTCGGCCATATCCATGAGCCTGACCACGTCAACCAGTTTGTTCAGCTGCTTTTTGATCTGCTCGACCACCTCGTCGGTGCCGCGCGTCACCAGCGTCATACGCGACAGCGACGGATCCTCGGTGGGCGCCACAGTCAACGACTCGATGTTGTAACCGCGCGCCGAAAACAGCCCGGCGACCCGCGACAGGGCACCCGCCTCGTTTTCCATCAGTATCGAGATAATGTGTCGCATCATGTTTGCTTACACCAGAATCATTTCGTTCTGGCCCGCACCGGCCGGCACCATGGGATAGACATTCTCGGTCTGGTCGGTGAGGAAATCCATGAATACCAGCCGGTCCTTCATTTTCATCGCTTCCTTGAGCGCCGGCTCCACGTCCTCCGGTCGAGTGATCTGCATACCGACGTGTCCGTAGGCTTCCGCCAGCTTGACGAAATCCGGCAGCGAGTCCATGTACGACATGGCATAACGGCCCTGATAGAAGAACTCCTGCCACTGGCGCACCATGCCGAGGTAGCGGTTGTTGAGGTTGACGATCTTGATCGGCAGCGCGTACTGGCGACAGGTCGACAGCTCCTGGATGCACATCTGTATGCTGCCTTCACCGGTGATGCAAACCACGGTCTCGCCCGGATGCGCGAACTGCACACCCATCGCCGCCGGGAACCCGAACCCCATGGTGCCCAGGCCACCCGAGTTGATCCAGCGGTTCGGCTTGTCGAACTTGTAGAACTGCGCCGCCCACATCTGGTGCTGGCCCACGTCGGAGGTCACGAACGCCTTGCCTTTGGTCACCTTATACAGCGTCTCGACCACATGCTGCGGCTTGATCACCTCGCTGTCGTGGTCGTACTTCAGGCAGTCCATGCCGCGCCATTCCTCGATCTGCTTCCACCAGGCCTTCAAAGCCGCCTGGTCGGGCTGCGCCTTGCTCTCCTTGAGCACGGCGAGCATTTCTTTCAGGACCTGGTCGACCGGGCCCACGATGGGTACATCCACCTTCACGTTCTTGGAAATACTGGCCGGGTCGATATCGACATGGATAATCGTGGCGGTGGGACAGAATTTCTCCACGTTGCCGGTCACGCGGTCGTCGAAGCGCGCGCCGATGGCGATCAGCACGTCGCAGTTGTGCATCGCCATGTTGGCTTCATAGGTACCGTGCATACCCAGCATGCCGAGAAACTGTTTGTCGGTGGCCGGATAGGCGCCCAGCCCCATCAGCGTGTTGGTGATGGGAAAAGACAGCTGCCGCGTCAGTTCGGTGAGCTGACGGCTGGCGTTGGCCAGGATCACACCGCCGCCGGTGTACAGCATCGGGCGCTTGGCCGCGAGCATCAGATCGAGGGCCTTTTTGATCTGGCGCGGATGCCCCTTGGTTACCGGATTATAGGAACGGATGCTGACCCGACGCGGATAATGAAACTCCGCTTTCATGGTGCTGACGTCCTTGGGTATGTCCACCACCACCGGGCCGGGGCGGCCGGTGGTGGCGATGTAGAACGCCTTCTTGATGGTGACGGCCAGATCCCGCACGTCCTTCACGAGAAAATTGTGCTTCACGCACGGGCGCGTGATGCCCACGCTGTCCACTTCCTGGAAGGCATCGTTGCCGATCAGCGCCGTGGGCACCTGACCGGTGAAGGCCACCATCGGAATGGAATCCATGTACGCTGTCGCGATGCCGGTGATTGCGTTGGTTGCCCCCGGTCCGGACGTTACCAGCACCACGCCGGGCCGGCCGGTGGCACGGGCATAGCCGTCCGCGGCATGGGTCGCCGCCTGTTCGTGGCGCACCAGGATATGCTTGACTTTGTCCTGCTGATACAGCGCGTCGTAAATCGGCAGGACCGCCCCGCCGGGATAGCCAAATAGGTAGTCGACGCCTTGCTCGGCAAGGCAGCGAACGAAAATCTCAGCGCCAGTCAGCTCCACCTGTTTTATCTCCCGGGTGCCGGCCAAACCCATATAACCAGAAAAAAAGCCCGTATATCGGGCACATGCCGCGCCGTGCGAAGGGTTAGAACCGGCTAATATGCCACCGTTGCACGGCAGAATCCAGCGATTCTTGGGGCCTGGAGACTATATTGAGATGGCGTCGCTTGCCGCTAACCCGGCCAATATGTTAACTAACCACAGCCATAGACCATAGAGGAAAAACCATGCGCCCAAGCACCTTAGTTGCGCTTGCCCTGACCCTGGCTGCCGCCAGCGCCCATGCCGCCATGTATAAATGGACCGACCAGAACGGCACTGTTCAGTATGGCCAGTTCCCGCCCACTGGTGTCCAAGCCGAGCGCATCAGCGCCTCCGGCACTACGCATAAAGTCGAGGCGCCAGACGGCAAGTCGCCCCAGCAACGCCTCCAGGAGCTGGAGCAACAGCAGAAGCAAAAGGACGAAGAGGAGGCCGAATCACGGGTCGCGCAGCAGCGCAACGACCTGCGCCAGCAGAACTGCAAGATCGCGCAGAAGAATCTTGCTGTGCTGAAGGAAGACGGGCACCGCCGGGTGCGCCTGCCGGATGGCACCGTGACCTATCTTACTGACGAGCAGAAACAACAACGCATCGACCAGGCCAACCAGCAGGTCAAGGACAACTGTAGCTGAGGAGGAACACCATGCCGCTGTTGAAGATCGAGACCAACCAGCCCGTCGACGCCGACGCCCAGACCCGCGTCATCGGCAAAGCGTCGCAACAGGTTGCCGCCCTGCTGGGCAAACCGGAACGCTATGTGATGGTCAGCCTGCAGGAAAATCCCGCCATGCTGTTCGGCGGCAGCAACGCGCCGCTCGCCTATCTGGAGCTGAAAAGCATTGGCCTGCCCGAAGCCCGCACCGCCGAGCTGTCGCAGGCCCTGGCAGAACTCATGAGCAGCGAACTGGGACTGCCCGCCGATCGCGTCTATATCGAATTCGCCGACGCCCCCCGCAGCATGTGGGGCTGGAACGGCGGGACGTTCTGAGCAGTATGAACCGCGAAGGACGCTAAGGACGCGAAGGTCTTATTGCCAAACCCGCGTTCGTCCGGCTGCAAATGAATGAAGGCAGCGGCTCCCGTTCGAGTGCATGGGGATGCGATGGAAGAAGACAGTAAGGAAAGGTTTTGCTTCGCGTCCTTAGCGTCCTTCGCGGTTAAGCAAACACACTTCCTGTACTCAGCCACAGCACCTCGCTACAATTCTGCGCTCAAATCCATCAAGAACATACGCGCATGAAAGTCTCCCAGTTCCCGCTCAACACCACCAAGGAAACCCCCGCCGATGCCGAGATCGCCAGCCACCGGCTGATGATGCGCGCCGGCATGATCCGCAAGATCGCCGCCGGTATCTACAGCTGGCAGCCGCTGGGACTGCGCGTGCTGCGCAAAGCGGAAGCCGTGGTACGCGAGGAGATGAACCGCGCCGGTGCGCTGGAGCTGCTGATGCCGGCGGTGCAGCCGGCCGAACTCTGGCAGGAATCCGGGCGCTGGGAGCAGTACGGCCCGGAGCTGCTGCGCATCAGCGACCGCCACCAGCGCGAGTTCTGTTTCGGGCCGACCCACGAAGAGGTGATCACCGACCTGGCGCGGCGCGAGATCCGCAGCTACAAGCAGCTGCCGGTCAATTTCTACCAGATCCAGACCAAGTTTCGCGACGAGATTCGCCCGCGCTTCGGCGTCATGCGCGCGCGCGAATTTCTGATGAAGGACGCCTACTCGTTTCACCTCGATAACGCCTCGCTGGCCGATACCTACCGGCTGATGTACGACGCCTATACGCGTATTTTCACCCGCCTGGGACTCGAATTCCGCGCCGTGCGCGCCGACTCCGGTGCCATCGGCGGCGCCCTGTCGCACGAGTTCCACGTGCTGGCGGACTCCGGCGAAGACGCCATCGTGTTCTCCACCGGGAGCGATTATGCCGCCAACCTGGAACTGGCCGAGGCCGTGGCGCCGCAGGGCGAGCGACCTGCCCCGGGCGCACAGACACAAACGGTCGACACACCGGGCCAACACACCATCGAGGACGTCTCACAGGCACTCGGTGTTGCGCCCGAACTCTGCGTCAAAACCCTGCTGGTGGAGGGCAGTGACGGCGGCGTGGTGGCGCTGTGCCTGCGCGGTGACCACACCCTCAATACCGTCAAGGCGGAGAAGCTCCGCCAGGTCGCCGCCCCGCTCAGCTTCGCCAGCGACGCGCAGGTACGCGAAGCGGCAGGCTGTGGGCCCGGCTCGCTGGGGCCGGTCGGCCTGAACATCCCGGTGATCGCCGATCGCGCCGCGGCGCACCTGGCGGACTTCGTGTGCGGCGCCAACCAGGACGGCAAGCACCTCACCGGCGTGAACTGGGGGCGCGACTGTCCCGAGCCGCTGGCGGTGGATATCCGCAACCTGGTCGACGGCGACCCCAGCCCGGACGGCAAGGGCGAGGTGCGCATCGCGCGCGGCATCGAGGTCGGCCATATCTTCCAGCTCGGCGACAAATACAGCCGGGCCATGAAGGCCAGCGTGCTGGATGAGTCCGGCAAGGAAATCGTCATGACCATGGGCTGCTACGGCATCGGCGTGTCCCGTGTCGTAGCCGCGGCGATCGAGCAACACCATGATGAGCAAGGCATTATCTGGCCCGATGCGCTGGCGCCCTTCCAGGTCGCCCTGCTCGGCATGAACCAGAAGAAATCGCAGCGCGTGCGGGAAGCCTGCGAGGAACTGTACCGGGCGCTGCAGGATGCCGGTATTGAAGTGATTTTCGACGACCGTGACGTAAGGCCGGGCGTCATGTTTGCCGATATGGAACTCATCGGCATACCACATCGGATTGTCATCGGTGAAAAGAACCTTGATCAGGGACTGGTGGAATACAAGACGCGGCGCGGCGGCGAGAACCGCACCATCGCCGGCGACGAGATCGTGGCATTCCTCAGAGACCAGCTTGGCTGAACGACACGGGCTGAATTGCACCCGTCTGTGGGCCAGAGGCGTCAGCCTGCGCAGCATCGCGGCGCGCAGGCCGCTCCTCAAGGCTGTCGGCGGAACCCTGGTTGCAGGTGTCATCAGCCTGTGCGTGGCAGGCGCCCAGGCCGCCACCACGGAACGCCCCGATGACGAGCTGCGTCACATTCTCATCCAGGCGATCGATTCCGCGGACAGCTTTGCCGACCGCTTCGATGCCGAAGTCTGGCTGACCGACATGTCCCGGCGTCTCGACCGCAAGGTCCCCGACCCGCAGGAACGTCTGCTGATCCTCAAGACGGCCCACTACGAGGCCACCCGCGCCGAGCTGCCGCCCGAGCTGGTGCTGGCGGTGATCGACGTCGAGAGCAACTTCGATCGCTTCGCCATCTCCTACGCCGGCGCGCGCGGCCTGATGCAGGTGATGCCGTTCTGGCTGGACGAAATTGGCCGCCCCGACGACGACCTGTTCGATATCCGCACCAACCTGCGCATGGGCTGTACTATCCTGCGCCACTACCTGGACCGCGAGCGAGGCAATCGCACCCGCGCACTGGCGCGCTATAACGGCAGTGTCGGCAAGACCTGGTACCCGCAACTGGTGTTCAAGGCGCTGGGCAAACGCTGGTACCGCCAGTAACGACGCGGGCAAGCTGTGGTTGATCCAGGCACGAGGCCGCGGTTCACTCGGGAATCACCGCGAATTCAGCTTCGGCGCTTGCCCTGTCAATCGATACCTGAATCTGGCAGTACGCATTGACCGACAGCGGCTCATCGCCGCAGCTGCAGCCACCGACAATCTCGTTAAAGAATATCCCTACCCGGGCGTGAACAACGCCACCATCCTCACGCACCTCGACAACAGTGGCCGAGATGTTGCCGTCATCAACCTGTCCACCCTGGGTGGTGGCTTGCTCCAGCGGCAGCGTGCCGGGCTGCAGATGCTCCAGCTCGCGCTTCAGTTGCCGCGCAAACAGCCCGGACCCGCAATCGTTCAGGGACAAATTCAATCGGGTCATTGACTGCACCGACCGTCGGCCGCCCCATGGTTGCGCGTCGCGGGCGCCTCAGGACAGCAGTGCGACACTCTTCGCTTGTGCATACACCGACTTGCCGGGTTTCAGATCCAGGACCGAGGCCGACTTGCGCGTGACGCGGGCCAGCATGGGCACACCTCCGACCATCAGCCGCACCGTCACCTGGGCCTCCCCCTCGGCAATGAGTTCAGCAATGGTCGCGGGGAAGATATTCAGGATACTGGTACCGGACTGATGCTCCAGTGTGAGGCTGACATCACGGGCGGCGACGCGCAGTCGCACCGCGCTGCCGACCGGTAGGGGCTTGCGTATCACGGTAAAACGGCCGCCGGCAAAATCCAGGTGGGTCAGATGATACGCGTCATCGTGCCCGGCAACAGTCGCCTCGATAAGCGACTCGGCATCGCTGCCATGGGCAAGCGGTGAATCGAGCCGGGTCAACATTCCATGGATGTCGCCCGCCCCCAGGACCCGGCCTGCCTCCAGCAACACCAGGTAATCCGCCAGACGCGCCACTTCATCGGGGGAATGACTCACATAGATCACGGGAATATCCAGCTCGTTATGCAGCGACTCGATGTAGGGCAGGATCTCCTGCTTGCGGTTCACGTCCAGGCCCGCCAGCGGCTCGTCCATCAGCAGCAGGCGTGGGCTGACGGCCAGAGCCCGTGCGATCGCCACCCGCTGCCGCTCGCCACCGGACAAGCCAGCCGGCTTACGTTCCAGCAGCGGTGCGATTCCCAGCAGCTCGACAGCCTGCTCCAAAGCCACCTTGCGTTGTTCCCGCGGCACCCGCTTGACGCCATATTCCAGGTTACGCCGCACACTGAGATGCGCGAACAAACTGGCCTCCTGGAATACGTAGCCCAGCGCACGCCGATGCGGCGGCACGAAACGTCCGGCCGCCTGCCAGATCATATCACCCACTCTCAGAACACCATCGCGATGGCGCTCAAGCCCCGCAATGGCGCGCAGCAGTGTCGTCTTGCCGCAGCCCGACGGACCGAACAGTGCGGTGACGCCGCGGGCAGGGACGCGCAGATCGACGTCCAGCGAAAAGTCACCCCTGTCGATACAAAAGCGCGCCTCGATGTTCATGTTTGTACCACCCTGAACCGCCGGTTGAGGGCGTATACCGCTGCCAGCATCAGAAACGACATCAGCAGTAGTACGCCCGACAGCCAGTGGGCCTGCCGGTATTCCAGCCCCTCCACGTGATCGTAGATGGCGATCGACACCACCTGGGTTTCGCCGGGGATGTTGCCGCCTATCATCAGCACCACGCCGAACTCGCCCAGCGTGTGGGCAAACCCGAGCACGGCCGCGGTAAAAAAACCGGCACGCGCCAACGGGATCGCTACCGTGAAGAAGCGATCCAGCGGCGCAGCGCGCAGGGTAGCGGCCACCTCCAGCGGGCGGCGCCCGACAGCGCGAAACGCATCCTGCAACGGCTGCACTACGAAGGGCATGGAGTAGAATACCGAGCCGATCACCAGCCCGGTGAAGGTGAAAGCCAGCGGCCTGCCACCCAGTGCCTCCATCAGTGCGCCTGCCGGCCCCCGGGGACCGAGGGCCAACAACAGATAGAAGCCCAGCACGGTGGGTGGCAACACCAGCGGCAGAGCAATCACGGCCTCCAGCAGAAACTTGAACCGCCAGCGTGTGCGCGCCAGCCACCAGGCGAGCGGCGTGCCCAGTAGCAACAGGATCAGAGTGCTGAGGCCGGCCAGCTTCAGGGTGATGGCAAGCGCGGTGAGGTCGGGTTCACTGAGCATCAGGGTCGATCGTAGCCATAATCCTGGATGATCTTCAATGCCTCATCGCTACGTACAAACGCCAGGAATTCGCGCGCCGCGGGCTTGTCCTGCAGCAGCACGGCCTGCTGCTCGATGCGGTTGTAAAGCGCCTGCGGCACCCGCCACAAGGAGCCCGCCAGCGTCTGCCCCGGGCGCATGAGCTGCGACCAGGCGACGAAACCCAACTCCGCGTTACCCGTACTGACGAACTGATAGGTCTGACCGATATTTTCGCCGCGCACCAGGCGACCGCTGAGCGCGTCCCATAAACCGCGCGCCTGTAAAACTTCCTGCGCCGCCTTGCCATACGGCGCGAGCACGGGATTGGCTATTGCCAGATGGCGGAATGCGCCGCGCTGCAGGACCCGGCCTTCGGGGTCCACATAGCCCGGCCGCGGACTCCAGAGCACCAGTCTGCCCACAGCATAAGTGAAGCGGCTGCCGGGCACGGCGACACGCTCCTGTTCCAGCAGCTGCGGCCGTCGTACGTCGGCGCCAAAGAAGGCATCGAACGGCGCACCGTTGCGGATTTGCGCGTAGAGCTTACCGGTGGAGCCGGTGCTCAGCGCCACCCTGTGCTGCGTCGCCGCCTCGAAGCGTCGGGCGATGGCCGCCATGGCGTCGGCGAAATTACTGGCCACCGCGACACGCATCTGCTCCGCCGTCGACGCTCCGGGCGCCAACAGCAGCGCGGCTTGCAGAATCAGGATATAAAGGCGGCTGCAGCTGCTCGTCACCCGTCGAACGTCCGCGCAAACCGTTCCACGCGCAGCGCTTCACTCATGATCCGCTTTCGCATAGGGATAGCGGGAATGGCCGAAGCGGATCACCAGGACGGCAAGCGCGATCAGCAGGGCCGCGCCAGCGACCCCCAGCATGCGCCAGGTGTCCAGATTTTTCATATCCAGAATCAGATAGCGCGCCAGCGCAATGATCGCTATGTAGAGCGGTATGCGCACCGGCAACTGGCCCGAATCCAGGTAGATCGCCACCATCGCCAGCACTTCCAGGTAGATGAACATCAGCAGCAGGTCAGCCAGCGTGACTGTCCTCGCCCCGATCATGGCTGCGATCTCAAAGCCGATGGCAATCACGGTGGCCAGCGCGATGATCAGCAGGCCAATGTCCTGCACCGCGGTAAGTGCCTTGTGACCGAATTTGTTGATGTCTTTCATATCTGTTATCCATATTTCTTTGCAACGCTGTTTTGCTACCCACTGCCGCACTGTCGCAGGGCACAGGCAGCGGCTGGTCACACAGCACAGGCATGCGTCCATTGCGCTCGCTGAGCTCAGCCCGACTCCAGGCTGCCATGTATCTGGGACACCCCGCCGCCGATCCCCGCCGACCGAACAGGCGCATCCAAGCTAGCGCGATCAGAACCTGAACGCTATGCCCCAATGATGATTCAAACCATTCCTTGCCATGAGCCCGGGCGATAGCCCACGCTAGATACCTTACCGCCAATAGCTCACTTGGATTGTCGAAGCCAAATCTATTTCCTGCTTTCCCGGCCTCACCGTTGTCACCTCAGTCACCGCCTGCCTCGGGTAGTCGAATACGCAACTTGGGGGGATGAGGTCGAAAACCACCGGACGCGTAAGGCGACGCCCCCGCGCCAACTGAACTCATGCGTCCGCAACGACCTGCGCCACGGGCACCGCGGTTATGCGCTTTCACCCCAAAGATCATCGGAATCAACAGCATATTTATACTGGGGATACAGAAACGCAAACGATACCGCCAATAAAAGTACTACTAAAAATAGAATGAACAAGGTTCCCTTCGTCAAAAGGACATAGACCGCAAGCAGCATGGCAATAGTCAGGAATATCGTGTTGTATCCGAATATTAATAATGCTATCGCTCTATTTCCTATTGCTACTTGGTAGGCGTACCCATAGAGGGGGACCAGGGAGAGTCCACTGGTTATCAGTCTCACCGCATCCCATAGCGTACCGGCAGAACTAAACGGAATAGTTGCTAGCTGGGCAACAAACAATAATACGCAGGCCCAGAATATATCTTTCCATATTCCCATACTCAGCTCCCTAAAACGCACAACATTGGCATTGTGGATCTGGATACAGTGCGCAGCATCCTAGACGACCCCGCACAACTGCCTTGTTATACACGATTTATTATTGTTCGAAAAATTCCACCTCACCTGTTGCTAGCGAATATTCTGCCCCGACAATTTTAAGCCTGCCTTGTTGCACCAACTCCTCGAGCATTTGTGATCCGTGCATCAAATGGTTTGTGGCCGCAAGGATATTCGCATGAATCGATGCTTCCAGTAATTTTTCCGGATCATTTCGAAGTTCAGTCTCGAACAATGGTTCCACCGTTAATCGAATACGATTAACGATCGAGAGAACATTTGAGGATTTTTCGTTCGACGGCCTTTCCAGTTCGTCGATAGTTGCCATAACGGCGCCACACATCGAGTGACCAAGAACAACTACCAGCGGCGTACCATATCGTTCCGCTGCAAACTCAACACTACCAACCTGGGATGGAGCGACAATATTGCCGGCAACCCTTATTACAAACAGATCTCCCAATCCCTGATCGAATATGATCTCCGCCGGAACACGAGAATCCGAGCAACCAAGGATAATCGCAAATGGTGCCTGGCCTGCCACAAAATCCGCTCTTTGAATTTGCTTTACAATAGTATCGATGCTGCGCACTCCGGATACAAAGCGCTGATTACCTTGTTTTAATCTTTCTACTGCTTCACTCGCGGTGATCATTGTTACTCGGCCCTTAACGTGGATAGTGTCGAGGCGAGCGGCGCCCGACAAGGAGCGCCGCTCGCCACAACGCCTGGCATACGGGGCACGTACCACCGTGCTTCAAGTTAACATCGTTCATCGAGCCGCCGGGCTTGCCCCCGCTAGTGGGTACCTCCGAAACCGTGCTAACACCACTACGTATTGTTTCATCTATCGGATACCCAGTGGCAGGATGCGCGCGTATCAGCTCCGCCACTCTCTCCACCCGTGTCTCAATATTACTCCGCAATCCCTTTGAACGATAACGGTGAAACCCACCCGCGCCGAGCGCAAACCGGTTTAACGTCGGGTGCAGCGCCCGTCCAGGTTTCACTGCACCCGACCTCCCAAGACATACGCTGCAAAACCATCTCTTGCCTCTCTTGAAAGAGGCGCCAGTTCGTCCGATGGTGCTCGCTCAATGCCGATGCCCATTGCAGCTGCAACTGAGGATAAATTATCCGCCTTGCGCTCCAAATCGATGAATAGCCGTTGTGGCCGTGAGCCAGCTTGTACTTCCGCTGCCGCAAGCAACTTTCTTGCTTGAAACTCTGATATCTCGGGTTCGGTGACCTGAACCATCTCCATCCCGAGAATGATGCCTGTTGCAAGTTCCATGATAGCCAACGCACTAAAATCGCCATCCTGCTCGGTGTGCACCGGGATATCATTCAGTTGAAACAGCAACCACGCTTCGTTGCGGCTGAAATCTGTGGGATCAATCGACAATGTGCGCTCCCAATCTATGAGCTAAAGTTTAGACTGAGTGGCGAGCCCCCTATGCCAACCCGAAAGGCCGCGCTGGTTTTCGAATCCACTCTAGTGTTTTGTTATGTGTTTTGATTGCACTGCAGTAACTCTTTAGGCAGCTATTGTCAGGGAACAACAATCATAATTTCCGTCGTCATGTCCTTGGGCAGGCCGAACCATTCTGGTAAATTCTTATTTTCCTGCACCGTAACCGATTTCTTTCCAATAAAGGCGGCAGGTGACTTACTCGGCTTACCATCATAAAGCGTCCAACCGTATTCACTTTGCAATGCCCAACCCGGAAAAGCCTCCCGGTAAAACGTCCGAACATCATCAACTGCCGCGCTTGTAGCGAAACGTGCACCAACAACATCATCACCCAACCCTCCATTGATGAATTGTGTATCCTTATAAAGCGGGATTCCCGATTCTTTGAGGAGCTTGGTATGGCTATCTGATAGTTCTGCAGCAACTGTTACTCCGCCTAAAAAGAACATGCAGCCCAACATGGTTGTTATCAATTTTTTCATTCCTATCTCCTTACTATTTTATTTCTGTCTATTATTTTAGGCACATAACGATTGAGCCAAGCCGCAGTCAGCGATGCTGGCGTCTGCTTCGGCGATTGGTTATATGCGACCAACCCAGTAGCCGGGCTTTCTGCTGTTGTGCATAACAGCAACTACAAAAACAGAATCCGTTGTACTTTTGTAGATTACAGAGAAGGGAAATCTAGCGAGGACATATCTACGGAAGCCTTTCTGAAATTTAGGCCACGTTTCAGGAAGCTCTACAATGGTATCGTAGGCGGATTCAAGCTCAGCAATGAAATCATCACCTAAGCCTTCCGCCTGGTTCTGGTACCAGCTATATGACGCTTTAACTTCTGACGCTATATCGGGGTGGAATTTCAGTGTTGGCATCCTAGCCTTTGACTTCCTTTTTCACCTCTTCCCAAGACAAGGATTCCACTTGACCGGAAACGAGCTCAGCGTAACGTCGTTCGGCGAGTTCCGCCCAAGCTTCGTCAACATTTTCGTCTTGCTGCTGTTCCAAAGACGATATCAGGCAGTGAGCAACCAACGCCCTTTCGTCAGCGGAAAGTTTCTTTATATTTTCAATTAGTTGCTTGAGCTTCGTCGCCATAAGCGGCTCACCTGTCGAAACGATGCCAAGAGTTTACCACGGCTCCATATTGAGAAGCATATAACGTCGCGCGCCAGGGGCGGCGCGCGGTTTGCGCCGTCCCAGCCGCGAAGCGGCGAACTGGGCGCCGTTAGTCGAAAATGCGCTAGCCATTTAGAAACTGAACCTGTATGCCGCTCTTCCATTCAAACTTAATTGGCGGAACCCGAACCAACTTGCCGTTAATGAGCATTGATGGCCACTCCACGATATAAACATCAGATTTGCCACCCTTATAAAACGCACTTAACTCTAAATAGTGATCCACGGGCAAGTACACCTCAGTGGTCGGCAGCTCAACAGGAGAACGATTATTAGTGCCGTATTGACCCTGTGCAATACGAATATTGTCAGCGCTCTTTTTCTTTCCGTTTGAGGTCACCAACGCGCCTTCTCTCAGCTTACTGAAATCGACGGTAATTGGTTTTACCACTGCTCTCGCTTCTTCCCTTTTTTTGGCCGAAAGACTTATTTCTCCAGGTAAACGAAGCGGCTGAATATTAAGCCTGAAAATGGTGTTTTCCGCTTCATCCCGACCAGCAGAGAAATAGAACGTTGCGCCATCTCGTTCAAGAATCCATAGCGGCTCGTCAGAGGTTCGCGTGGAGTGACCACTCCGGTATCCCTCAATGGAGTCCGGCAAGTAATATGAGTTGATATAGGGCGCGCAGCCGAACAAGAGCAAGACGGCAAGACTCAGTGTTAAGTGTCTTAGCCTGAGATATGCGTTCATGATTTTGCGCCTAACGAGTCTGTAGAATAAGTCGGTGTCGACAATGCGTCTTCATGGTCTGCATTGTTTCGTGTTCACAGATGCATTGACTCGGCTTCGTTAGGCGATATTGAAGTAATCAGCGCTCGTAGCCTGGCGTTATATCCCCAATTCGCCGTACCGGTGTATCTTTAACAGATTGTGCACCATACAGTAGAGCTTCCACTGGATATCCACCTTGCGCCGGGTGCGCAGGCTGAACCGGTTTAGCCCCAGCGTGCTACAGATGTGCGCAAACACCGGCTCGACGATGCCCATTCTGCGACTGTACTGGTAACGGCCTTCCCGGGTGTCGATCTTCTGTTTCATCAGATCCAGGTAGCTCGCAGGTGCCTGTTTCGAACGTCCAATGAAGATTGCCACTTGGCGGGTTTGTGTTTTGTCGGGATCTTTAAAGCACTTCTCGCGATGCGTACACGGCACACAGTCGCGCTTGGCGCCACGGAACTTCAATGCCTCATAACCACCCGTGTTGTTGGCTCGACCGTTCGAATACAGTTTCTTGCCCGCCGGACAAACGCAGGTGTGCGTCGCCTCATCATAATGGAAGTCCGGTGCGGTATAGTGGCGCCGCGTTTCCCCGTAGTAGTCTTCCTTATCCTTTTTGGCGCGCGCCCGATAGCGTTCAACCTCGGCAAAGCGCGGATCACGTTTCCGGAAACCCAGGTCCGGCAGATAGCCGTCGATGCCGTTCTGATACAGATGGGTCACATTGGCGGTGTTGTAAAAACCGGAGTCCGCTGTCAGCTTCGCGGTCTTGAAGATATCCCTGTCACGGAGCGCCTGAAAGTGCTGTTGCGTGTGTTTGATCATCGGTTGAAACAGGTCGTGTTCCTGGGCCTCGCCAAAGGCTTCGCCATGAACAATGACCTGGTGTTCCGCGTCCACACAGGCCACCCCGTCATAGCCCTGGATTACACCCTTACTGGTTTTCATCTTGGCGCTTTCATTGTCGGTTATGTTGCTTTTCCTGGGCTTGCCGCCTTTGCCCGGCTTGTCGTCGTTGTCATCCAGCCACCGCTGGATCTTCTTAGCCTTCTCTTTGATGGCCTGCGCAGCCTGCACTTCACGCTGTAGCTGCTCATCATCCGGGCGGGCATCGTCTTCCCGGTGGCGCTTGAGCATGGCGCGGGCCGCCTTTTCCAGCTTCTTCTTTTTCTGCTTCAGCTCCCACTTGGTACCGCTCCAGCTCTTCGAGGCGTTGCCCGGCAGCTTGCAGCCGTCAATGGCGAACATGTCGCCGCCGATCAGCTTCAACTCGTCGCAGATCATCAGGATATTGCGGAACAGCGGCACGATCTGCTCGTCCATCGTCGAAATGAAGTCGGCGATTGTCGTGAAATGCGGCTGACTGTCGGCTGACAGCGCCATAAAGATGATGTTCTCCCGGCACGCCTGCTCAATCTTGCGCGAGGAGGTGATGCCGCGGGAATAGGCGTAAAGAATGATCTTCAGCAGCACCGCCGGCGCAAAGGCCGGTGCACCCGTCTCGTCATTGCGGTAGCGATCATCGAACACGCTAAGATCCAGCTCGTGGTCGACCAGATAACTCAGCGTATATTCGAACGTGCCGGGAAGGATCTGCTTGTGGAACGCGACCGGGATGAATTTGTCCTGATCGTAGTGAACGTCTTTGTACCGGGCCATCACGTGTTCCTTTTACATGAGGGGTCGGGAGTTCAAAAACAGCTGCAGTTTATCACTATTCCCCGGGCACCAGGACCTTTTTCTACAGCTTCAACGTTCCGCTTGAGCGGCCGAGCGACAGCGAGGTCCGGCGGCCCGAAGGGACGCGAACTCCAAGCGGTTGTTAGATGCCATTACGCTGTCCAACAATACAACGCATTTCCATACACCCCATGCGCTCCAAGATTTTCTTTTGCTGTTCCCCAAAAACAATAAAACGTCTTTTCGCGTGGCTCATACACGAGCCAATAACCTTCTTTGTGAGCAACGCATTGACCCTCAATGGTGTCGCCTATTGCCTTACCAGGGAATCCCGGCTCGACAACCCTAGCACGCAGCAAAAAAGGAACGCATTTAGCCGCCCGAATACTCTTTACTGCGTTCTCGATGTATTCGCGCTCATTCTTATTCTTTCCGATGAACATGTCATCGGTGTGCGAGAAGTTTTCCTCTAAGATTTGGTCGAGCTCTCTTGGGTCCATTGGCATCTAACGCCGTTGCGGTGCTAACAGCCGCCGACGAACAGCTGACGATCGAGCAGCGCCTGTTTGCGATGCAGCGATAGACGGCCAGCGCCGGATCCGAACTGAGAGCTGTTGATCTACTGCTCGAATTATTCTGCGTCGACATCACTACTGCAACGCCCAGGAGGTCATGCTCTGCACACAAATAATACTGATTATCTCAGCCACTACAGGGAGTGCCTACGATGCTTGTCTTGCGATTGGACTGCAGACCGATACTCGCATATTCATGCGACAGCCCGTTTCAACTAACGCTTCATGGCGACGAGTCCACCATCAGTGCGACACTTGTTCTAAGCGAACATGGCTCTTCTTTCACGCACTCTTTATCGCACCTATAGTCGAGAACGTCGAGTCTGACCAGTTGTGCTTCATGAAAGCCCGGTCTTATCTGAGACGAAACATATCGTTCATCCTTCAATTAGCAACATCAGCTCATCAATGCATTTGACGTCGTTTCTCTATGTCATTGCACAATTGTCGGCATAACGTCTATTAGAGGGCGTACGCCCGATAACAGGAAACACCGAGTACGTGGGTGTTAATAACCCTAATAGCTGCGTTAGCGAGCAGATGCCCGATATCATGAATTTCCCCACGATCCCGATTTACTTTTAATGCTTTGTCGCTTTTACCGTTTTTTTATCGGTCTGACAACAGGACGTAAATAGCACGCAGACGCCCGGATACCAGCGTATTCGGGTGTTAGCGAGCGGGCGCTCGATATCATCCCGACTGCGCAAAATAGGCGGGCGTCTCAGGCGCCTGTAATCCATTGGAAATTCGGCCTCCGCTCGTATATTGGGGCTGATATACGACCACCGATCTTGACATACTGGTTTGCCCGGTCTTCAATATACCTGGATATTTATACAGCATATTAGCCAAGGAGTGGCCAATGACCCAGGTACGCCTTCTCGATCGGGTGCGCAACACGATCCGCGCATTGCATTACAGCCGCAAAACCGAGCACGCCTACTGTTACTGGATAAGGTTCTACGTCCGGTTCCACAACTGCCGCCACCCGAGCGAACTCACCGCGCAGCACCTATCTCAGTTTCTCACCTGGCTCGCGGTTCACAGGCAGGTATCGGCGGCAACCCAGAACCAGGCCTTGAACGCGATTGTGTTCCTGTACAACAGAGTTCTGGATATACAACTCGAGCGGATTGAACAGGTGATTCGCGCCAGGCGCAGTCGCCGCCTGCCGGTCGTGTTCTCGCGCGCCGAAGTGCGGGCCATTCTGACCCGCACCAGGCAACCCTACCGCCTGATGTGCTCTCTGATGTACGGCAGTGGCCTGCGCGTCATGGAGACACTGCGCCTGCGGCTGAAAGACATCGATCTGGAACGGCTCGCCATCGTGGTACGCGCGGGAAAAGGTGACAAGGATCGCGTAACTATTCTGCCCGAGAAACTTATCTCCGATATCGAGAACGCCATGTCACGTGTCAAGGCGCTGCACGAACAGGACCTGTCGGAGGGCTTTGGCGAGGTGCAGATGCCCTACGCGCTGGCGCGCAAGTATCCCGGCCAGGCCACCAGTCTGCACTGGCAATTCCTGTTCGCCGCCAATCACCGCTCCGTGGACCCGGTCTCGAACAAGGAAAAGCGCCATCACATATTCGAGACCAGCATCCGGCGGGCGGTCAAGGAAGCGATACTGCAGGCGGGCATACAGAAGCCCGGCTCGTGCCACACCTTCCGCCACTCGTTCGCGACCCATCTGCTGGAGGACGGCTACGATATCCGCACAGTGCAGGAGCTGCTGGGGCACAAGGACGTGAAGACCACCCAGATCTACACCCATGTGCTGAAGCGCGGGGGAAACGCCGTGCGCAGTCCTCTGCAGCAGATCGGCTGACGGTGTGCGCCCCGCGCCCGTAGGCTAGCCGTACAGCCGGCTGTACAGCCCCTCGGCCTTCATCAGTTCCTGATGGGTGCCCTGCTCGGCGATGCGGCCATCCTCGAACACGTACACGCGGTCGGCCTGCCGTACCGCCGACAGGCGGTGGGCAACGATGATCACCGTCCGCCCGGCGAGGAAGTCCTTCAGCGCCTCGTGCAGGCGCGCCTCGGTCTCGGTGTCCAGCGCCGAGGTGGCCTCGTCGAGGATCACCACCTGCGGATCGCCCAGCAGCAGCCGCGCGATGGCCAGCCGCTGGCGCTGCCCGCCGGACAGGCGCACGCCCTGGCGGCCGAGCTGCGATTGCAGGCCCTGCGGCATGTCGCGCACGATGTCGGCGAGCTGGGCGAGCTCCAGCGCCTCCCACAGCGCCTCGTCCGGGTAGTCGCGGCCCAGCGTCAGGTTGTTGCGCACCGTGTCGTTGAACAGCACCGGGTGCTGCAGCACGGTGGCGACGTGTTCGCGCACCACTTCCAGGCCGATGTGCTCCACCGGCACCCCGTCGAAGCGGATCTCGCCGGACTGCGCCGGGTACAGACCCAGCAGCACCTGCACCAGGGTCGACTTGCCGCCGCCGCTGGCGCCGACCAGCGCGACTTTCTGCCCGGCCGGGATCGCCAGGCTGACGCCGTTGAGCACCGGCTCGCCGCTGCGGTACTCGAACTGGATGTCCTTCAGCTGGATCGCCACGCCGCGCTTGCCGGCAAACGGGTTTTGCAGCGTCGGGTACTGCGGCTCCTCGTGCAGGTCCAGCAGCCGGTTGATGCGCTCCAGCGCGGCGCGCGCGCCGAAATAGGCGTACTGGATGTTGAGCACTTCCTGCACCGGCCCCATCATGAACCACAGGTAGGCGAACACCGCCATCATCTGGCCGATGGTCAGATCGGAGAACACCACCATCAGCATGCTCACCGCGCGGAACAGGTCGAAACCGACCAGGAAGATGAAAAACGACAGCCGGCCGGCGGCATCGCTGCTCCAGGAAAACGCCGCCGAGTCGGTCTTGATCTGCAGCGCCTTGGCGACCACGCGTTTGAGGTAATAGCCCTCGCGGTTAGCCGCGCGCATCTGCTGGATGGCGTCGAGCGTCTCGGTGAGCGCCTCCTGGAACAGCTCGAAGGCCTGGTTCTCGCGCCGTTTCAGGTGCTTGACCTGTTTGCCCAGCACCACCGTGAAGTAGACCACCACCGGGTTCAGAAACAGGATCAGCAGCGCCAGCTGCCAGTGCATCCACAGCAGCACCGCGGCTGCCCCCAGCAGCGACAGGATGGCGATGAGGAACTTGCTCACCGTCATACCGATGAAATCGTCCAGCGCGTTCAGGTCGGTGACGAAATGCGAGGTCACCTCGCCGCTGCCCATGGCCTCGTACTCGGCCATGGAAATGCGCTGCAGCCGCAACAGCAGGTCACGGCGGATGCGGTACACCACATCCTTGGCGATCAGCGTGAACTGGCGCGTCTGCCACACGCTCAGCAGCACCGAGGTCAGGCGCAGCGCGATGGTCATCAGCAGGATGGTGGTGATGTACAGCACCGGCCCGTGCCAGGCCTGCGGGAACACCCGGTCCATGGTAGTGACCAGGAAACCCGGCTCCTTGAGCAGGACTTCATCGACCAGCAGCGGCATCATCAGCGGCAGCGGCACGCCGGCCAGCACCGCAAAGAAGGCGATCATGTGCGCGGACACCAGCTCGCGGCGGTGTTCCCGGACGATATCCAGCACCCGACCCCAGCTGTAGCGGTTAACAGCGGGGGCCGGGGAATCCTGGGGGCGCGCCAGCGCCTCTGCTTCAGCCATCCTGCCTCTCGAAAACTGCCATGGATTCCACGTGCGCGGTGTGCGGAAACATGTCCATCACCCCGGCTGCTGCCAGGCGATAGCCCAGCTCGTGCACCAGTATACCCGCATCGCGCGCCAGCGAAGCGGGATGGCACGCCACGTAGACAATGCGCGCCGCACCCAGTTTCCCGATATGCGGCACTATATCCTGCGCGCCGCTGCGCGGCGGGTCCAGCAGGATGCGGTCGTAGCGCTGCTGCATCCAGGGCTGTTGCAGGACCTCGCCAGCTCAGGTCAACCACATGATAGTCGACATTATTTATCCCGTTGGCCGCGGCGTTGTCGCGCGCCCGCTGCACCAGCCCCGCCTCGCCTTCCACGCCCACCACGTGGGCCACGCGGCGCGCCATCGGCAGCGTGAAGTTGCCCAGGCCGCAGAACAGGTCCAGCACCCGGTGCCGGGGATCCAGTTCGAGCAGCTGCAGGGCCTGGCGGATCATGGGCGGGTTGATGGCCGGATTCACCTGGGTGAAATCGGTGGGCAGAAAGTGCAGCGTGAGGTCGTAATCGGGCAGTCGGTAGCAGAGTTCCGAGCGTCCCGGCCACAGCAGCTCGATGCTGTCCGGCCCGGCCGGCTGCAGGTAGATGTGCAGGCCGGTGTGTTTCGCATAGTCGACCAGCGTCTGCGTGTCGGCCGCTGACAGCGGGTCGAGGTTGCGGAACACCAGCACCGCGATGTCGTCACCAACGGCTACCTCGATCTGGGCGATGCGCTCGCGCGCTTCCATGCCCTGAATCAGTTCCGCGAGCTCACCGAGGCGCGGGCCGACCGCGGCGTGCAGCACTTCGCAGCGCGCGATGTCGGCCAGGTAGGGGGCGCGCTTTTCGCGGAAACCGACCAGCACCCGGCCTTTCTTGCGCACGTATTTGACGCCGAGACGCGCCTTGTTGCGGTAGCCCCATACCGGCCCGGTGAGCGCATCCAGCACCCGCTCCGGCTGCACCTTGCCGATACGCTGCAGATTGTCCAGCAGGGTCTGCTGCTTGGCGAGGATCTGTTGCTCGGGTGCCAGGTGCTGCAGGCTGCAACCGCCGCAAATGGCGAACGCCGCGCACCTGGGCTCGACCCGATGGGCAGACAGGCTGTGCAACTCGCACACCCTGCCCTCATCGTGCTTGCGCGCCCGCCGCGTGTAGAGAAAACTCACCTCCTCGCCCGGCAGCGCCCCGTCGACGAACACCGTCTTGCCCTCCACCCGCGCCACCCCGCGCCCGTCGTGTGCCAGCGACTCGATGCTGACCCGCACCGGCTGGTCCGGCAGTCTGGCTTTTCTTTGGCGTTTGCTCATGGGATGAATATTAACCGCGAAGGACGCTAAGGACGCGAAGTAAATATTTTCTGTTCGGCGGCGAGCCCGATGCAGCTCTGCCAGTCAGACCTAACCGTGCAGAAATGCCGGCACATGAACCCGGAGCAATCCGTTCAACTGGGTCTCCAGACAGCTTCGGATTGACCGCAGGGCCATCGTCCACCTCGTAACCAACACAAAACCCTTCGCGTCCTTAGCGTCCTTCGCGGTTGAGGTTCTTTCAGCCACCCGTCCAGTTTTCCACAAACTCGCGCAGGTGCGCCTTGTCTTCCTGCGCCAGAGTGTCGCGCAGCAGCTTCAGTTCCGTGTCGTAGGCCTGCGGTGTCAGGCGGCCGCGGATCAGTTCGAAGCGCAGGTATACCAGATAGGTGTTGAGCACATCGGTTTCGCAGTAGTTGCGGATACCCTCGATGTCCCCGCCCAGGAAGGCGTCCCATACCCTGGCGCCGCTCATGCCCATCTTGCCGGGGAAGCCCAGCATGGTGGCGACTTCGTCCAGCTTGGCGCTGGCGCGCGGCTGGTAGGCGGCCAGCACATCCATCAGGTCGGTGTGACGCTCGTGGTAGCGGCTCAGGTAGTTATTCCACTTGAAATCGCGGTCCTCGCCACCGGTGTCCCAGTAGCGCGGCGCCGCCACGCCGTGCAGCAGTGCACGATAGTGCAGCACCGGCAGGTCGAAACCACCACCGTTCCAGGACACCAGGGTGGGCGCGAATTTGTCGATGCCGTCGAAGAACCGCCGCACCAGTTCCGCCTCGTCGGCATCCGGCTCGCCCAGCGACCACACCCTGACCCGGTCGGCGTGGCGCAACACCACGGAAATGGCGCAGATGCGGTGCAGGTGCAGCGCCAGGAACTCGCCGCCGGTCTGTTGCTGGCGCAGGGCGAACATCGCCTTGCCGGCGTCCTTGTCGCTCAGCTCGCCCAGGTCGTAGATGCGCCGCCCGCTGTCAACGTCGGGGATGGTTTCGATATCGAATACGAAGATGTTATTCATAGCGGGTAATATTAACCGCTAAGGACGCGAATACCCAAAGGGCACGAGGGACAGGAAGGGAAACCAATTAACCGCGAAGGACGCTAAGGACGCGAAGGAAAGGCAAGTTAAACCTGATAAACCAGTGTGTCTGCTGCGTGAGCTTTGGTGGTACGACTATTTGCAGAGTCGACGGCCGGCCTCGCTGCTTGTCTGCCAGCTCAGCTGCGGGTGCGCATCAAACATCCGAGGAATACCACGGCACAGGCAGAAAACATATTACTTATAATGCTGGTCTTCCTTCGCGTACTTAGCGTCCTTAGCGGTTAATCAAGTCACTTCTGCTTCCAGCCACCCTCCTGGTACCACCAGCCGCCCGGCGCGTTGGCGACCCAGCGTTTGGCGAAGGTGCTGCGGATATCGGCTTCCCACTCGGGGTGGCCGTTGGCGCGCGCGATTTCCTTGTACAGGGCGTTGCGGTCGCGGTTCTCGTCGGCCACCAGTGTGTTGACGGTCTTGCGGTCGCGCAGCGGCACGCTGTTGAGGTCACGCACGGTGATCAGGCCGTCCGCGGTCATGCCAATGCTGCCGTTATCATAGAACGGCTTGAGCGCTGCGAAACGCGCTTCCATGGAGGCGCGGATGGTGTTGATGGCCGGCGACTGAATATTGATGTCGGCGTTGGCCTGCGCCGGCGCCACCAGCCATTCCAGCACACCGACCAGCAGCGGTTTGTGATTGTCAGGCAGCTGCAGCGAACTGCCCGGGGCCGGTTGCTCGGCCGGTGCCGCCGGAGCCTGCTCCTCGCCGTACACCCCGCGGATGATCTGGTCCGCCGCTTCCACCGCCTGCGCGGTGGGAAAATACACGTTGATGGTCACGCAGGCTGTGATGAACAGCAGCATGCCCAGCACGGAACTCGTTCGGATGGTATGCATAGGTCTCGGTTTCCTTGTTTGGTATCCGCGTATTATAGGCATTAACGTCAGGGCACGGAAAAGGTTACTCGATGCGCGGTGTCTCGCCCTTGGTGATGGCCACCAGGCGCTCCACCAGTGAACTCCAGGCCACCCGCTCCGCATAGCCGATGACGTCCAGGCGCGGCAGCAGCTGCCCCTCCACCAGGTAATAGCCCTGCTTGGCGGGCGCCACGCCGCCCATGTGGCAGACCCCGTTCTCCAGCCGGCAGCGGATACCGAGGCGCTTGTAGGGAAAGTCCTCGAACACGCGCATGAAGCTGCGTGACAGCGCGCCGCCGACACCGCTGCCGCCCAGGTTGGAGATGTTGTCCACCGCGCGCTGACTGATGCGGTGGCGGCTGTCGTCGTCGGGGGGCGTCTCGAAGTGGGCATCGAAGGCCACCAGTTGCCAGGCCTCCATGTACAGACCGTCCACCTCGCCCTGCAGACGCCCCTCGATACGGCCGAACGAGAAGGTCCGCGTCAGAGTGTCCAGATCCAGCCCCTCCAGGCGCGCATCCGCCCACAGCCGCGGCACCAGTCCGAGGGGCTGGCGGATGCGCAGGTTGCGCACCGTGACGGCGCCGTCGAAGGCCTGTACCAGCAGCGTGCCGCCCAGGGTCAGTTCGCCTTTTTCGTAACGCACCCTGGGCACCATGCCGGACAGCGATCCGCCCATGGTCGGCCAGCGCAGCGCGTTGCTGAACGCCTGCATGGACACCGGCGTCAGGGTCGCGTCCAGCAGCCAGCGCACCCCGCCCTCGGCGTCGCGGCCCAGTTCGAATTCCTCCACATGCAGCTGACCGTCCAGCAGCGGTACTGTAAGCGGTTCGCGGATGCGCAGGCCGTCGGGGCCGGTTTCCAGCTGCAGCGCCGCGGCGCCCAGCAGCAGCTGGTGGAAGTGCGCGCCCTCCCAGGCCAGTTGCGAACGCAGCGGCTCACCGCTGGTATCCCATGCCAGCGCACCCGTCAGTTCCTGTACCCCGAACAGGCCGTTGCGTTCGCCGAACGAGACCCGGTCCAGCGCCAGCCGCGCCGCGCGCGGCCGGCCATCTTCGATCTGCACTCGGCCCTGCAGCTGCCCGCCGGTGTCGAGTTTTTCCAGCACGCCGCCGGCGAACCAGGGCTGCACCCAGTTGGCGTAAAAAGCTGGCAGCAGCGCCTCGTCGAGCGCCACGCTGAGTTGTCGCAGCGGGCGCTCGGCGCCCGGCGCGAGCACGCCCTCCACCCGGCCGCGGGTGACACCCGGTTGTCTGAACTCGAGCGAATCCAGCAGCAGTTCGGCAGAGGCGGCACGCCAGCGCAGCTCGGCATCGAATTCCAGCGGCTGTGTCGGGGAGAATTCCAGGTACAGAGGATCGCTGTACAGCATGCCGCCACGCGCCGCGAGCGAGGCCTGCACCTGCCAGTCCTTGCCCCGCGGCGTGGCGCGGCCGCGGCTTGTCACTGCCAGCGCCTCGCCCGCCTGGCTGCCCTCGGCGTTGCCGTAACCGGCCTGCGTCGTCTGCAGCTGCCAGTCAATAACACGCAGACCCTGCGCTCCACCGTGCAGCTGCACCTGCCCGCTGACAGTGCCCGCCAACTCGAGCGCCGGCAGCTTCACGCCGGCTTTGGTGACCAGTGGGGCAAGCCGCGCCAGCCGCACCTCCCCGAATGCCGCCTCCAGGCGCCAGCTGTCGGCCTGCTGATGCAGCACCAGATGCACTGAACCACCGGCGAGCGGCAGCCGCGCCAGGGAAACGTCCAGGCTGCCGGTATCGAAACGGTAATCGAAACTCACCGGCACCTGCTGCGCCTCGAGCCAGTCGCTCGTTAGTGCCAGCGTGCCCTTGCGGCAGTGCGCCGCGTCGCCGAGCAGCTCGAATGCGCTGCATATAAGTTTTACGCCGGTGACGCGCTCCCCGCCGATCTCCAGCTGCGCAATGGACAGGGTCAGTCGTCCGGCGTCAGCTGCGCTCCAGTCCAGTTCCAGAGCGATGTCGCGCGCGGCCCAGGTCTCGGCGTCGAGGCTGCCCCAGCGGAGCTGGATCCGCTCGATGGCCGATGCCGTGCAGGCCAGCAGCAACAGAACGATGCCGCCCGACCAGCGGCTCAATCGGGAAACACCCCGGTGGACAGGTAGCGGTCGCCGCGGTCACAGACAATGGCGACAATCACCGCATTTTCCACCTCGGCACTGAGCTTCAGCGCCGCCGCGACGGCGCCGCCGGAAGAAATGCCGCAGAAAATGCCCTCGCGCGCCGCCAGCGCCCGGGTGGTGTTCTCCGCCTCGTCCTGAGCGATGTCTATGGTGCGGTCCACGCGACTGGCCTCGAAAATCGACGGCAGATACGCCTCAGGCCAGCGCCGGATACCCGGAATGGAGGCGCCCTCCACGGGCTGCACGCCGATGATCTGGATGTCAGGATTCATTTCCTTGAGGTAACGCGAGGTACCCATGATGGTGCCGGTGGTGCCCATGGCGCTGACAAAGTGAGTAACTCGGCCATCGGTGTCGCGCCATATCTCCGGCCCGGTGCCCTCGTAATGAGCGCGCGGATTGTCAGGGTTGGAGAACTGGTCCAGTACCCTGCCCTTGCCGTCGGCCTCCATCTGTTTGGCCAGGTCGCGTGCGCCCTCCATGCTCTGCTCGCGCGTCACCAGTATGATCTCGGCGCCGAACGCCTTCATCACCTGGCGGCGTTCCACGCTCATGTTCTCCGGCATGACCAGGACCATCCGGTAGCCGCGCATGGCGGCGGCCATCGCCAGCGCTATGCCGGTGTTGCCACTGGTGGCCTCGATCAGCGTGTCGCCCGGGGCAATTTCGCCGCGTTGCTCGGCGTGCACGATCATGCTGAGCGCCGGGCGGTCCTTCACGGAGCCGGCCGGGTTGTTGCCTTCCAGTTTGACCAGCACGGCGTTGCCAGTGTCGCCGGGCAGGCGTTTCAGCATCACCAGCGGTGTGTTACCGACAAATTGCTCGATGGTTGAAAAATTCATAAAACACAGTCCTTTGGAATACCGCGCGAGCCGTATCCCAGGAAGCCCACCGGCACGCAGGCACGCCTGGGGCCCCTGGCACAGCGCAGGGAACGCTAGCGTAGCAGTGATTGGAACCTATCTCATAATCCCGCGCGAGCCGCGCCGCGCCATGGGGCAAAATCGCCGCGGCCGCGGCCGCGGGGGATCATCAGATAGGTTCTAAGCCGGGAACCCGACTGTCACCGCCCTGATCCTGTGCTAGTCTTGTGAAAAGTGTCCCAAAGGGAACACTCCGCCGTACCGTCCGCAGGTCGACGCCTATGATCCGCAAAGAGGATGCATCTACCGCTCATCAGGACGACCAGACTTCACGGAATGAACCGATTGTGCCCACCAGCCGACTGGTGCGGCAGATAGATCGTTATCTGCGTCTGCTGAATATCACCCGCGAAGCGATTCTGTGTGTGGACAACGCCTGCCGCATCGTGGCCTTCAACCAGGGCGCTGAGAAGCTACTCGGCTACAGCCGCCAGGAAGTCCTCGGCACGGCGCTGCTGGAGCTGCTGTGCAGCCGCTTCCGCTGCGAGGCGAAAAACCGCCTCGCGGCGCTGACGCGCATCGCGCGTGACGAGCACCTGACGTTTCAGACTGACCGCATCATCGCCCGGCACAAGAGCGGTGAGCGCATTCCCTGCGAAGTCTCGCTGTCGCAGTCGCCCATGCTGGGACACAGCCTCTTTACTCTGGTCGTGCGCGATTCTTCCAAGCGCCTGGAGCGGGAGCAGCGGCTGGCCTACCGGGTTGAGCACGACGACCTCACCGACCTGCCCAACCGGGTGCTGCTCAACGACCGCCTGCACGCCGGCCTCGCACGCGCCGGGCGCGACGGAAAACGGCTGGCCGTGGTGTACCTGGACCTGGACAATTTCAAACCCATCAACGACCGCTTCGGTCACGAGGCCGGCGACTGCCTGCTGCAGGCCGTGGCGCGGCGCCTGATCGATACCGTGCGCCAGTCGGATACCGTGTCGCGCCTGGGCGGCGACGAATTCATTGTGTGCATCGAACAGATCAATACGCCGCAGGACGCACGGGCTGCGGCTGACAAGCTGTGCGACGCGTTCAAACAGCCATTCCAGATTCTGGGCACAGAAATCGAAACTGGCGCCAGCATCGGTATTGCTGTCTATCCTGACCACGGCCGCGACGCCGCCACTCTGTTGCGCAATGCCGACGAAGCCATGTACGCCGCTAAGGCCGCAGCTTCCGGTCCGCAGCTCTACCAGCCACCCGCGGATACCTGCAGCGACGGCGATTGATCACTGCGGCCCGGGCGGCGGCAGACAAATCTTACTCACATCGAGAACGCGGAGATCACAGAGAAAGACAGGAATTCTATGTCTTTAGCTGCGTTGCGAGGCGGGGTTGAAACCGGTATTCAAACCAGAGATCGCGAAGATCGCTAAGGACAAAAAAAGAATTATTTGATGTCTTTGCGTCCTTTGGGTGCTTTGGTGTGAAACAATGTACCGTTGCGGTGACAGGGAGAAAAACCGTTGTCACCAAGCTGGGCAAAGCCAGGCAACCCGTCCCGTAAAACTCTCTGTGTCCTCTGCGACCTCGATGTGAACAAAGAATCGCCACTGAAGCAGCGTGAGTGAAGCCCGCTACGCAAGAGTAGGGCGCGCCTCCCGCATCAACCGCTTCATTTCCCGCACCGCCTCGCCGAGCCCCGAAAACAGTGCCCGGGCGACGATGGCGTGCCCGATGTTGAGCTCACGCACCTGGGGAATCGCGGCGATGGCCTGTACATTGTGATAGTGCAGACCGTGCCCGGCGTTGACCTGCAGACCGATTTGTTCGCCGAGCTCGGCGGCCTTCATAATCCGTTGCAGCTCCGCTTCCTGCGCGGCCCCGGCAGCGTCGGCGAAACGGCCGGTGTGAATCTCGATACACGGGGCGCCGGCTTCCCTGGCCGCCTCGACCTGGCGCGCATCGGCATCGATGAACAGTGACACGCGAATACCGGCTTGCGCCAGACGCGTGCAGGCGTCACGCACGCGGGGCAATTGTGCCGCCACATCCAGGCCGCCCTCGGTAGTCAGCTCTTCGCGCCGTTCCGGAACCAGGCAGCAGTCGGCGGGACTGATACGGCAGGCGATATCCAGCATTTCCCCGGTAACCGCCATTTCCAGATTCATGCGCGTCTGCAGAATGCTGCTGAGCAGCTCCACGTCGCGTTCCTGAATGTGGCGCCGGTCTTCGCGCAGGTGCAGGGTGACGCTGTCGGCCCCGGCCTGTTCTGATTCAATGGCGGCCTGCACCGGATCGGGATAACGCGTACCGCGTGCCTGGCGCAGCGTTGCGACATGGTCGATGTTGACACCCAGCAATATGGAGCTCATGAGCGATTTCCCGGAACGAGTCGAAACTGAAACAGGTGCGTACTATATGTCATTCCGGCCTTTGTTTGCATAGGCGGGTGAACAACGGATTCACATCGAGAACGCGGAGAGCGCAGAGAAAAAACGTATTATAGCCGTCGCGGCTTTGCCGGTTTTCGGTGTGAATGCTTTATTCACACCAGAGGCCGCAAAGGTCGCAAAGAAGAAACAGCAATCATTCAGTGTCTTTGCGTCCTTTGGGTGCTTTGGTGTGAAACCGATCAAGGCTGCGATAACAGGGAGAAACACGGATATCACCAGGCTGAGCAAGAGTGCCAGGCCCGTCGAAAACAAAACTCCGCGTCCTCTGCGCTCTCGATGTGAATAATAGGGCCCGCATTACTCCCGTACCCCGCTCAGGTCTTTGTCCGCTTGAACAGTTCGCGCGACTTGAGCGGCTTGCCGCCCAGGTAGAGGTTCAGGGCCGCGCGCATCAGGCGCTTGGCATCGTGCTGGGCTTCGGCTGTCGTCAACGCTTCGCGCGCCAGCGCCAGCAGGCTGTCACCACGGAAAATGAATCCGGGCGCAGCCGCGTCCGCCACCGCCACCGGCCCGGATTCCAGATGATAGTCATAGTAGCGCTGCGGCTCGAGCGGCTCGCCGTGCTGCGCCTCACAGTCCAGCAGCAGGCCATAGCCGATTTCCTCCAGCAGTCGTTTTTCGAACAGGCGCAACACCGGCTCGACGTGCGCCTCGGCCGCGAGACGCTGCAGACCAGCCTCATACAGCGCATAAAGCACCGGGTGCGGATCCTGACGCGCCAGCAGACGCACCAGCAGTTCGTTGAGGTAAAAGCCGCTGTACAGGGCCGCTCCACGCAAGCCAGGCGCAGCACCGTTTGACTCCACTGCGGTCAGGGTGCCCAGTTCGCCGCGCGCACTCCACGACAGCTTGAGAGGTCGGAACGGCTGCAGTTCGCCGCGCTGCCTGGACTTCGGCGAACGCACCCCGCGCGCCACCAACCCCAGTCTCCCGTGGTCACGGGTAAACACCTCCAGCAGCGCGCTGCTTTCGCGGTAGGGACGCAGGTGCAGCACATAGCCGGGTTCGAGTTGAACGCGGGAGGCGGTCATTCACACCCGGGCCGCGCTGGAGACAGAAAATCGTTCACATCGAGATCGCAGAGGACGCAGAGTTTTTTGTTCCCCAGGCCAGGTGCTCTTGCCCAGCCTGGTGATAACAGTGTTTCTCCCTGTTATCGCAGCCTTGATCGGTTTCACACCAAAGCACCCAAAGAACGCAAAGACATTACATAATTGTTGTTTTTCTCTGCGATCTTTGCGACCTCTGGTGTGAATAAGGAACTCGCGCCGAGGCCCGGCAAAGACACCGCGGCCATAACACATTTCTTCTCTGCGTCCTCCGCGCTCTCGATGTGAATAACGCTCTTCCCCGTCACGCATCGTCCCGGTAACCGAGGCTCTGCAGCGCCCGCTCGTCGTCGGCCCAGCCTTCCTTGACCTTGACCCACAGATTCAGAAACACCTTTTGCCCGAACGCCCTCTCCATATCCTCGCGGGCCTCGCGACCCACCTCTTTCAGGCGTTCACCCTTGGCACCGATAACGATCGCCTTGTGGCCGCTCTTTTCGACCCAGATCAGCGCGTGAATATGCAGCGTGTTGTTCTCGGTGCGGAACCGCTCGATCTCCACGCTAAGTCCGTAGGGGATTTCCTCGCCGAGTTTGCGAAACAGCTTTTCGCGCACCAGTTCGGCGGCCAGAAAGCGCTCGCTGCGGTCGGTGATCTGGTCTTCCGGAAACAACGGAGGTGACTCCGGCAGGTAGTTGCGCACCGCAGTCTCCAGCTCGTCCAGGCGCTCGCCGGTTCTGGCGCACACCGGAATCAGCGCTGCGAAATCGCGCTTCTCCGCCAACGCGGCGAGGTACGGCAGCAGAGTCTTCTTGTCAGTCACCCGGTCGGTCTTGTTGATGGCAGCGATAACCGGGCAGGATACGCGCTGGAGCATCTCCAGCACCCAGTCATCGTCTTTGTGCCAGCGGGTGCCCTCCAGCACCAGAACCACCACATCGACATCCTGCAGCGCGTCTGCGGCAGCGCGGTTCAGGTAGCGGTTCATGGCACGCGGCTGGTGCGCGTGCAGCCCCGGCGTGTCAACGAACACAATCTGGGTCGCAGCATCGGTCTTGATACCGAGGATGCGGTGGCGGGTGGTCTGCGGGCGGCGCGAGGTAATACTGATTTTCTGGCCGACCAGACGATTGAGGATAGTCGACTTGCCGACGTTGGGGCGGCCGACCAGGGCAACGTAACCGCAATGATATTCAGTCATTACCTAGCTGATCCAGCATGGTTCTGGCGGCGGCCTGCTCGGCGCGGCGCCGGCTGCTCCCCTCGCCGCGGGCGCATTGTTGCAGGGCCTCCACGCGGCACTCGACGGCAAAGCGCTGATGGTGTGCCTTACCGGTGACGTCCACAACGTCGTACACAGGGAGGTCCAGTTTGCGCGACTGCAGCAGTTCCTGCAGTCGGGTCTTGGGGTCCTTGAGTTCTTCCGCCGGGGAAAGCTCGCCGACCTTGCTCGCGAAAAGCCGGTGAATGCAGGCGCGACACTGCTCCAGACCGTTGTCACTGTCCAGCACCACGGCACCGAGAATAGCCTCCATGGCATCGGCGAGGATCGAGTCACGCCGGAAGCCGCCGCTTTTCAGTTCACCGGAGCCCAGCAGCAGATAGTCACCGAGGCTGAGCTGGCGGGCCAGGTCGGCCAGCGTGCTCCGCTTCACCAGACTGGCGCGCAGGCGGCTGAGTTGTCCTTCGCTCGCCGTGGGAAACTGCTGGAACAGCCACTCGGCGATGATATACCCGAGCACTGCATCGCCGAGGAACTCCAGTCGTTCATTGTTGTGACTGCCTGCGCTGCGATGCGTGACGGCCGCCTGCAGCAACTGGGGATCGGCGAAACGGTAACCCAGGGCCCGGCTCAGACCGTCCAGCGACGGACTCAATTGATCGGCACCTCGACGGACTTATCGAAGTTGCCGACCACGTCGATATTACCGATCAGGTGCTCGCGGCGCTCATAGCTGAAGCCGATCTTCACAACTCCCCGCTCCTTGCTGATCAGAACTTTCTTCGGATCGACATTCTCTGACATCATTGACGCCGAAACGCTTGGTGATGATACTGACGATCTCGCCCTTGCTCAGCTTCGATATGCCCGGTTCATTCGGCAGCGATTCCAGCGTCGATACCACTTTCGCATACTCCAGGTACATCGGCACCAGGCGCAGCGTGACCAGAGTGAAGAATGCGATCAGGCCCAGCACCAGCAGCCAGCCGATTGCCGTCATACCCCTTTGATGATGCCATGTATTCATTGCCGTCCTCCGCAGGCTATTCAATCGAGTCACCAATGCGATCCCAGGCAACCCCACCCGCCGCGGAATCCCAGTTCATCCAGATCATGAATGCTTTTCCGACCAGGTTTTCGTCCGGCACGAAACCCCAGTAACGGCTGTCATTGCTGTTGTCGCGGTTGTCGCCCATAACGAAATAGTGCCCATCCGGCACCACGACATCGGCGGGCACACCACGCATGTTAGTCATCACCAGAATATCATGCTCGACATCGCCGAGCGCCTCGCGGCGCACGTCGGCCCCCGACATGGAAAGACCGGAGCCGGCGCCGATATAGCTGCCGGCGGGTATTTGCGCCACTTTCTCGCCGTTGATGGTCAGCGTCTTGTTGCGGTACTCGACGTGATCACCCGGCACGCCGACCACCCGCTTGATGTAGTCGATGGAGGGGTCTTTGGGAAACCGGAATACCACCACGTCGCCGCGCTGCGGACTACCCAGGTCCACCACCTTGGTATTGAGCACCGGCAGCCGGATGCCGTATTCATACTTGTTGACCAGGATGAAATCCCCCACCAGCAGGGTCGGCATCATGGAGCCGGAGGGAATGCGGAACGGTTCCACCAGGAAAGAGCGCAGCAGCAGCACCGCCAGGATCACCGGGAAGAAGGACTTGGAATACTCCACCAGGGTCGGTTCCTTCAACACCGCCTCCAGCTCGCCGCGATCGACCTGCCCGCCGGCCGCACCGAGCGCCGCCGCCTGCTGCCTGCGCCGCGGCGCCCACACTACGGCGTCCGCGGCCCAGATCAGGCCGGTAATCAGGGTCGCCGCGACCAGAATCATTGGAAAATCCAGGTTCATATTATTTCTTCCCGACTTGCAGCACCGCGAGGAACGCCTCCTGCGGAATTTCCACTTTGCCAAACTGTTTCATGCGCTTTTTACCGGCCTTTTGCTTTTCCAGCAACTTGCGTTTACGCGTGATGTCGCCGCCGTAGCATTTCGCCGTCACATTCTTGCGCAGCGCCTTGACCGTGGTGCGCGCTATGATCTGCGAGCCGATGGCGGCCTGGATAGCCACATCGAACATCTGCCGCGGGATGATTTCCTTCATGCGCTCGGCCAGGTCGCGACCGCGACTCTGGGCGAAATCGCGGTGCACGATGACCGACAGGGCATCCACCCGTTCGCCGTTGATCATCACATCCAGCTTCACCAGCGGCGCAGCCTGGAAGCGCTCGAAGCTGTAGTCGAAGGAAGCAAAGCCGCGGCTCACCGACTTCAGACGGTCGAAAAAATCCAGCACCACCTCGCTGAGCGGCATTTCGTAGCTGAGCGACACCTGGGTGCCCAGGTACTGCATGCGCCGCTGCACACCGCGCTTTTCGATGCACAGGGTGATGACGGCACCCAGGTAGTCCTGCGGCACCAGGATGTTGGCCAGGATGATCGGTTCGCGCACCTCGGCGATCTGGTTCACCGGCGGCAGGCTGGCGGGATTATCGATCTGCCTGACCTCGCCCTTGGTATCCAGAATTTCGTAGACCACGGTCGGTGCCGTGGTGATCAGGTCCAGGTCGTATTCGCGCTCCAGGCGCTCCTGCACGATTTCCATGTGCAGCATGCCGAGAAAGCCGCAGCGGAAACCGAAACCCAGCGCCTGGGAGGTCTCCGGCTCGAAGTGCAGCGAGGCATCGTTGAGGCGCAGCTTCTGCAGTGCTTCGCGCAGGTCTTCGTAGTCGTCCGAGACAATCGGGTACAGACCGGCGAACACCCGCGGCTGGACTTTCTGGAAGCCCGGCAGCGCACTGCCGGCAGGCCGGTCGGCCAGCGTAATGGTGTCGCCCACCGGGGCTCCGTCGATCTCCTTGACGCCGGCGATCACAAAGCCGACGTCGCCGGCCTTCAACAGCTCACGGTCGGCGCGACGCGGTGAGAAAATACCCACCTTCTCGGCCAGGAAGTCGCGCCCGGTGGACATGATGCGGATCTTCTGGCGCCGGCGCAGCGTGCCGTGCATCACCCGCACCAGCGAGATGACACCCACATAATTGTCGAACCAGGAATCGATAATCAGCGCCTGCAGCGGCGCCTCGGCATCGCCCTGCGGCGGCGGAATGCGCTGCACCAGCCGCTCCAGCAGCTCGTGCACGCCGAGACCGGTCTTGGCGCTGACCTCCACGGCGTCGGCGGCCTCGATGCCGATGATGTCCTCGATCTCCTTCTTGACGCGCTCGGGTTCCGCCGACGGCAGGTCGATCTTGTTCAGCACCGGCACCACTTCCAGGCCCTGCTCGATGGCCGTGTAGCAGTTGGCGACGCTCTGCGCCTCGACGCCCTGGGCCGCGTCCACCACCAGCAGCGCGCCCTCGCAGGCCGACAGGGAGCGGGACACCTCGTAGGAAAAATCCACATGGCCGGGGGTATCGATGAAGTTCAGCACGTAGTCCTGGCCGTCATCGGCGTGGTAGGGGAGCGACACGCTCTGTGCCTTGATGGTGATGCCCCGCTCGCGCTCCAGGTCCATGGAGTCGAGCACCTGCTCCTCCATTTCGCGGGCAGTCAAACCGCCGCAGATCTGGATGAAGCGGTCCGCGAGGGTGGATTTCCCGTGGTCGATGTGCGCAATGATGGAGAAATTGCGGATATGGGACAGATCAGTCATGTCCGTCCTTGCCAGAGTCGTTACACAGCACGCGAGCCGCCCGGAGAAATTCCAAAGTATTCAGAAAATTAACCGGCGATTATACACGCTATGCGGCTGCGGACCTACTGCGCGCCAGGAACATTTTTCAGCCACGGAAGACACGGAAAGCACGGAAAAATATATGGCTTTAGTTTCCGTGGCTTCCGTGTTTTCCGTGGCCAATATCCAGGCTTCCGGCTCTCCCGCACGGCCGGCCGGGGAGCTGGCGGGACATGCGCGCGCCGGCCGCGCAGCAGCCAAGGCGTAGAATTTTAATTTCCGTGCTGTCCGTGTCTTCCGTGGCCTTGTTCCCGGCTCTCGGCAGCCTCAACGAGGACCTGGCGCAGGGCGCCTTCATCGAGCCGATAGTGGCAGATTTCCTGTTCACCGTAACACAGCACCGGCACCCATTCGTCATAGCGCCGTTGCAAGCCGGGATCCTCGTCCACGTCCACCACACGCAGCCCGAAGCCCAGACGCGGCTGCAGGCCCCGCAGGGCCTGCAGCATGTCGTCGCACAAATGGCAGCCTGCGCGATAAAACAGCGTCAGCTCGGGCTGCGGCATGCCTTACGTCTTGGGCATTTTCATCGCCAGGAAAATCGGCCCGCCACGGCGCTGCACCAACACCGCCACCGATTTGCCCGGCGGCAGTTTGTCGATCAGCTGTTCCAGCTCGTCGACGTCATTGACCAGCTGGTTGTCGATACGCACTATGATGTCGCCGTCGCGGATGCCGGCGTCCGCGGCCGCACCCTCGCCAACCCGCTCGACCAGCACGCCGCCGTCCAGCTCCAGCTCCTTGCGCTGCTCGGCGGTCAGGTCGGCCGCCTGGATACCGAGGCGGTTATCGCTGCTGGTCTTACTCTCCTCGGCCTTGGCAATCTGCTTGTCCTGGTCCGGCAGCTCACCCAGCATGACCCACAGGGTCCGGGCGCGTCCCTCGCGCATCACCTCGACCGGCACGCGCTTGCCCACCGGGGTACTGCCCACCACCGGCGGCAACGCCGAAGAGCTGAGAATTTCCTTGCCGTTGAAGGCCACAATGACATCACCCACCTGCAGCTTGGCTTCCGCGGCGGGACTGTCCGGCAACACCTTAGCCACCAGCGCGCCCTCTGGCTTGCTCATGCCGAACGATTCCGCCAGCTCGCGCGTCACATCCTGGATCAGCACACCCAGCCAGCCGCGGCTGACTTTGCCGTGTTCCTTGAGTTGCTGGGCAACATCCATCGCCACCTCGATGGGAATCGAAAACGACAGCCCCATATAACCACCGGTGCGGCTGTAGATCTGCGAGTTCACGCCCACCACCTCGCCGTCAAGATTGAACAGCGGACCACCGGAGTTGCCCGGATTGATCGCGACGTCAGTCTGAATGAACGGTACATAGTTCTCGCGCGGCAGCGCGCGGCCCTTGGCGCTGACGATACCGGCGGTGGCAGACAGCTCGAATCCGAACGGCGAGCCGATGGCCAGCACCCATTCTCCGACCTTGAGCTTGTCGGAACGACCGACGCGCGCCACCGGCAGGTCGTCGGCCTGGATTTTCAGCAGCGCGATATCGCTGCGTTCGTCCAGACCGATCACTTCCGCCTTGAGCTCGCGGCGATCCTCGAGTCGCACGATGACTTCATCGGCATCCTTGACCACGTGGTTGTTGGTCAATACGTAGCCGTCCTTGGAGATGATGAAGCCGGAACCCAGCGACTTGGCCTCCCGCTCGCGCGGCATACCGCTGCCGGGCTCACCGAAAAAGTGCTTGAACAGGTCACCGAACGGCGATCCTTCCGGGAGGTCCGGAATTTCCATGCCCTCCGGGAGCTGCATTGAACCGCTGCTGACCTTTTGCGTGGTGCTGATGTTGACCACCGCGTCGCTGGTCTTTTCCACCAGGTCGGTAAAATCCGGCAGGCTGCGCGCTTGCACAGTGACCGCCAGCAGCATCGCCAGGCACGCTGATAACCATCCCGCTCTCTTTACTGAACTCATAACTACTCCCGATTACTCACTTACCATCAAATGCGCCGCGGGCTTGCCCAGCCTGCGCAGCACCACCGGCTGATAATCCGCACTGTGCCTGATGCGGCGCGAAAAAGCGCTCAGCCACCACAGCCCGGCGGCCAGGCCGGCGATCCCCAGGACCACGCTGGCGAGTTCCGCGTTCTG
Organism: uncultured Gammaproteobacteria bacterium; assembly: GCA_963695455.1. Taxonomy (GTDB): domain Bacteria; phylum Pseudomonadota; class Gammaproteobacteria; order DSM-19610; family DSM-19610; genus Thiogranum. The sequence continues at coordinate 353,568 of CAVOGN010000002.1, forward strand.
CCACAGAAATTGCCGGGCGCCCAGCTCGCCGATAACTGCACCCAGCAGCAGCATAGCGACCGGTACCGCGTAAACCGCAAGCGAACCGCGCACCACTGCCTGTGCCCCTATTCCGATCACCACCCGATCGCCCACCGCGAGCGGAATCCGGCTCAGGGCGCGAACCCTGCTGCGACGCTGCCCCAGCACCCTGGCCAGAGCTGCGCTCCCACAACCTTTGTTCACCGCGCAGGAGGAACAGCTGGAGCGACGCTCGGTCTCCACCCACACCTCGGAGCCTTGCACGGCGACGACCTGGGCGGTTTCTTCGAGCATGCTGCGACGTTCAGCGCAGCCGTACCGACGCGCCGATCAGCTCGACGGTCTGGCGCGGCACTTCGCCCACCACGGTCACGTAGTGACCGGACACCATAGTGCCATAGGCATTCAGTGCACCGCGATGCGTTACACCGCTGTAACTGTCCTGCGCCTGCTGCGATTTTTCGATATACACCGACACGCTGGCCAGGCCATCGCTGTACACCCAGTGTTCCACCCCCGAATCCTGTGCCGACAGCTGGTGCCAGCTATGGTCGGTCAGCATGAAGCCCGCCGGTACCCGCAGCACCTTCCAGCGCGAGTTGATGGCACCGTCGCTGCGCGCCGGCTGCTGCTCGGGCTGATGCCTGAAGCTGAAGCCCGCGTCGCTGAGATCGGGCAGCAGAACGTCAGGGTCGATGCGCTCCGGAAACTCAATGGAGGTGAACATGACCTGCTCGATAACCTCGCCGCGCGGATCGGTCAGTTCCAGACTCAGCAACAGGTGGCTGTCCTCGTGTACACACAGCCGACGCCCGTAGCGGAAACTATCGCGCGGCTGCACCTCGACCAGCCGGCAGGCGAGTCCGGCGACCCGGTCTTCGCCGAGCACTTCGAAGCGGTAGTTTTGCTCCAGCTGCATCAGTTCGCGCGGGAAACTGACCGGAAACGCGGTGCGCGGAAGACTCTTGTTGACCATCACCGCCTGCCGGTCCCCAAGTATGCAGGTGACCTCCTGATTGTCGCGCAGCACTTCGCGCTTGGGGCCGGTGAGCGAGAACAGCCGTTCGCGTTCGCCCTCAGCGTCCATGGCGTGCACGACGTGCATGGCTTCCAGGCGACCCTGGTGCTGGTAGACGAAGGTGCCGGCGTAGTTCAGCGAATGCGCTGCCATCGACATGCGTTCCAGCCACTCGCGAGCATCGGATTCTGTCGGCGCGCCGGTCCATGCCGGTGCGCTCAGCAGGGCAGCGATGACAGGAACGAGCGCGCGGATCATTACTGCTCGTTGTCGAATCCTACAATTCGCACATACGGCATCACGCCCTGCACGGCGCGGCTGGCCGCGTACTCGCTATGGTTCACCAGGTAGCCGGACAGGCGTTCATCGATACGTGGCTCAATGCGATCCCACTGCCCGTCCTGCACGCTGCCGACCCCTGCCACCCGCGGCACTGCATCACCGGAGGCCAGCGCGGGCGGGTTCTTGGGGTCCGATTCGCGCAGCGTGTTAATGCCGAGCAATGCCAGCAGCGCAACCGATGCCGCCACACCAACCCCCGCAAGCGGTTTCCAGTGAACGCCGCCGCGTCGGGCGGGTTGCGCCTGCGGCGGCCCGATCACGGTTTCCCGCTCCACCGCCTCCCGAACCCGCCGGGCGACACTCAACGTGGCGACGCTCCCATCTCCGCGCAGCACTTCACCGATGAGCTGATAACGGCCCAGGCACTCTCGCAGTTCAACGTCGCGCTGCAGGCGTCCCAGCAGCAGCGGCCGTTCCAAATCAGTCAGTTCGTCGTCAATCAGAGCAGACAACTGTTCGCGGATCTCGTCACTCATTGCTCCATACCCGTATCCGGTTAATCCAGCAGAGGCCGAATGCGCCGTTCAATGGCGTCCCGGGCCCGGAAAATTCTCGATCGCACCGTGCCTATCGGACATTCCATCGCGGCAGCTATCTCCTCATAACTCAGGCCATCCAGCTCCCGCAGCACAATGGCGGTGCGCAATTCCTCCGGTAACTCGTCGATGGCAGCCTGTATGGTTGTTGCCAGTTCACTGCTCAATGCCATGCGTTCCGGCGTTGCGTACTCTTTCAGACCCGAGTCCGCTCCGAATTGTTCCGCTTCCTGGGCGTCCACGTCGTCACCCGGGGGGCGCCGGCTCGAAGCGACCAGGTGGTTCTTGGCGGTGTTGATCGCAATCCGGTACAGCCAGGTATAGAACGCGCTGTCCCCGCGGAAATTCGGCAGAGCACGGTAGGCCTTGATAAACGCCTCCTGCGCCACATCGAATACTTCGCTCGGATCGCGAATGTAGCGGCCGATCACGTTGACCAGCTTATGTTCGTAGCGACGCACCAGGATGTCGAAGGCACCTTTCTCGCCCTGCTGCACGCGCTCGACCAACTCCTGATCCAGGTCTCGATCGCCCATCCGGGCTAACCCCTCAGTTTCTCGGAGAGCGTGCATAGGGGGAGTAGACCGGGAAATACCCGGAGAGTTCGCCAGCAGCGCCTGTTTGGAGTAGATTTAGTGGACAAAGGTCTTTAGCGTGAACACGTTAACCGGGCTAAACCATACCCGATCCGGGGAACCGGCCACAAGCGATGCATACTCAGCACCAATACGATGTACTCATCATCGGCAGCGGCGCGGCCGGGCTGACGCTGGCGCTGCGGCTGGCCAAGGGGACCCGCGTGGCGGTGCTGGCCAAGGGGCCGATTGAGGAAGGCAACACCTATTACGCCCAGGGCGGTATTTCCGCGGTGCTGGACCGGGAGGACTCCGTTGAGTCTCATATTGCCGATACCATGGATGCCGGCGCCGGCCTGTGCCACCCGGAAGTGGTGCGCTACACCGTCGAGCACGGCCCCGAAGCGGTGCAGTGGCTGGTCGACCTGGGTGTGCCCTTCACCCGCCACAAGGCCAAAGGCGCCAACAGCTTCCATCTCACCCGCGAGGGCGGACACCAGCACCGGCGCGTTATCCACGCTGCCGACGCGACCGGCAGAGCGGTGGAAAACAGCCTGGTGGACACGGCGCGCAGCCGCGCCAACATCGACCTGTTCGAACAGCATATTGCCATCGACCTGATTACCGGCAGACGCATCGGCCAAGCGGAAAACTCCTGCCTCGGCGCCTATGTGCTGGACCGCGGAAAGGGGCGCGTGGAAGTGTTTCGGGCCCGCTGCGTGGTACTCGCCACCGGCGGCGCCAGCAAAGTGTACCTGTATACCAGCAACCCGGACACCTCTACCGGCGACGGTATCGCCATAGCCTGGCGCGCCGGCTGCAGCATTGCCAACATGGAATTCAACCAGTTTCACCCCACCTGCCTGTATCACCCGCAAGCCAAATCGTTCCTGATCACCGAGGCGGTGCGCGGCGAAGGAGGCAAATTGCTGCTGCCCGACGGCCAGCCTTTCATGCAGCGCTTCGACCCGCGCGCCGAACTGGCGCCGCGCGATATCGTGGCACGCGCCATTGACCACGAAATGAAACGCCTCGGCTACGACCACGTACTGCTGGACATCTCGCACAAGCCGGCGGCCTTTATCCATGAGCATTTTCCCACCGTGCAGCTGCGCTGTCTGGAACTGGGCATCGACATCACCCGTGAGCCCATTCCGGTGGTGCCGGCCGCCCACTATACCTGCGGCGGTATCCGCGTCGACCTGCGCGGGCGCAGCGATATCGATAACCTCTATGCGGTGGGTGAGTCGTCTTGTACCGGGCTGCACGGTGCCAACCGCATGGCCAGCAACTCGCTGCTGGAATGTCTGGTGTTCGCCAGTGCCGCGGCGGCGGACATCGACGCCAGGCTCGCCGCGACGCCGATGCCACCGGAACTGCCGGAGTGGGACGAATCCAAGGTCACCGATTCCGACGAGGAGGTGGTGGTCAGTCACAACTGGGACGAACTGCGCCGCTTCATGTGGGACTACGTCGGCATTGTGCGCACCAACAAGCGCCTGGAGCGGGCGCGCCGCCGGGTCGAGCTGCTGCAGCGCGAAATACAGGAATACTATGGCAACTTCCGCGTCACCAACGACCTGCTGGAATTGCGCAACCTGGTGCAGGTGGCGGAGTTGATCATCCGCTCGGCGCAGCTGCGCAAAGAGAGCCGCGGGCTGCACTACACCCTCGACTACCCCAGACCGGATGCCAGCCGCACACCACAGGACACGGTGCTGGCGCCCGAGCAGCCCGACACGCCGGCCGCCGCATCCGCGCCGCTGAGCGCCGGTCTGACTGATGTTTCGGGTCAGGGTGCCTGACCGGTCCTGAAGCGCGCCGGCGCCGGCACCTCGACGCGCCCGCATTCTACGTTGGCTACCGCGGCCCCCGGCGGGCCCTGCCACAACCAGTCCCTGAGCTGCTCCACGGCGGCCGGTTCCCCGCAGGCGAGCACTTCCACCGTGCCGTCGGGCAGATTGTGCGCGTGGCCCGTCAACCCCAGTTTCAGCGCCTCGCGCTGGGTGGCAGCGCGAAAGAACACGCCCTGCACCCGCCCACTCACCAGGCAACGGTAGCAGACCGTCACGGTAGCAGGATCTCGGCCGCCTGGCCGACGCGCCAGTCACCGCCCTGCGGGCGGTCGAAACGCACCTCGACCCGATATTGCAGGCCGTCACTGTCCGGGTCGGGAATCAGGCCGGGGTCGACCACCACACCGTCCAGCTGCGTGCCGCCGATCTGCACCTTGAGCGACTGCCCGCTGGCCAGCCGGGCCGCCTGCTGCGGGCTGGCCAGCGCCCGGACCGCCAGGCGGTCACTTTGCGTAATACGGATCATCGGTGTCGCGGACACGCGGTTCACCACCGCCTGGCCGGGCTGAACCCTCACCTCGAGTACCAGCGCCGGGTAAGGGGCCCGCAGTTCGCGGTACTCGACCTCCAGTTGCGCATCTGCCTGTGCCGCCTGCGCCTTACGGTGGGCTGCTTCGGCCGCGATCAGCGCAATCTGGGCAACCTGCAGGTCATGGTCGGACAACAGGGTGCGATCGTAGAGTTCCTGAGTGCGGTCACGTTCGCGTGCCGCCTCCTCCATGGCCGCGCGGGCCCCACTCAGCGCTGCCTGCGCCGCCGCCAGGTGGGCGCGCGCAGCGCGCATCTCCAGGCGTGCCAGCACCGCGCCGGCCGCAACGCGATCACCGCTGGCAACCAGCACCTCCGTGACCAGGCCGGAAAGGGGCGTGGAGAGCTCCAGCGGCGCCACCCAGTCCAGCCGCCCGGACAGGCTTTCGGCGCCGGCCGGCAGCGCGGCAAGCAACAGGCAGGCGCTGGCAAGCCGGCGTCTCATATCGACAGAGCCTCGCCCAGCGCCGCGAAGAAGGCCGCGTTCTCGTCCGGCGTGCCGACCGTGACGCGCAGGCAATCGCGCAGGCGCCCGCCGGCCGGGTTGAGGTTCTTGATCAGCACTCCCTGCCCGCGCAGCGACTCGAACACCGCATCCGCGCTCCCCGCCACCACCCTGAACAGGATGAAGTTGGCCTCGCTGGGCCAGGGCTGCACCCCGGGCAAAGCGGCCAGCCGCCGCAGCAGGTCGGCGCGGTCGGCACGGATGCGCGCGGCCTGCGCGTCGAGCAGCGCTTTGTGCTGCAGGGCAAAGCACGCACTGGCCTGGGTCAAGACATTGATATTGTAGGGCAGCCGGGTCTTGTCGATTTCGCCCAGCCACTCGGACGGCCCGGCCAGCAGGCCCAGACGCAGCCCGGCCAACCCCATTTTCGACACCGTGCGCATCACCAGCAGGTTGGGAAACTCCCCCAGGCGGCGCATGAAACTGGCGTCCGTGAACGGCGCATAGGCTTCGTCGACCACCACCAGGCCGGGGGCCGCGCGGATGACATCCTCGACGACCCGTGCGTCGAACAGCGTGCCGGTCGGATTGTTGGGATAGGCCAGGAACACGATCGCGGGTGCGTGCGTCTGAATGGCGGCCAGCATCGCGCCACTGTCCAGGGAGAAGTCGTCGGCCAGCGGCACCGCGTGATAGCGCATGCCTGCGACCTCCGCGATCATGCGGTACATGACAAACGTCGGCTCCGGCGCCAGCACCACCCGCCCGGGCGCCGCCACCGCCAGCGCCAGCATCTGGATCAGTTCGTCCGAACCGTTGCCCAACACCACTTGCATTTGCCCCGGCACCTGCATGGCGCGCCGCAGCGCGTCGCTCAGTTCGCCCGCGCCCGGATCGGGGTAGCGATTGAGCTCGACCGAACGCAGGGTATCCAGCCAGGCCTGCACCAGCTCGGGCGGCCAGCCGTAGGGGTTCTCCATCGCATCCAGCTTGATGAAGCCCCGCGCCGGCGGCACATGGTAGGCGCTCAGCGCGCGGATTTCCGGGCGGATCCAACGCTGCACCAGACTGGTGTCCGGGCTCATTTTTCTCCGATCCGGTATTCCGCCGAACGCGCGTGTGCCGTCAGGCCCTCGCCGCGCGCCAGTACCGAGGCCGTCGCGCCCAGGTCGGCGGCCCCGGACTCCGAGCAGAAAATCACGCTGGAACGTTTCTGGAAGTCGTACACCCCCAGCGGCGAGGAAAACCGCGCCGTGCGCGAGGTGGGCAGCACGTGGTTCGGACCGGCGCAGTAATCGCCCACCGCCTCGGCGGTATAACGCCCCATGAAAATCGCTCCGGCGTGACGGATGCGCGCCGCCAGGGCCTGCGGCTCGGCGACCGACAGCTCCAGGTGTTCCGGCGCGATGTGGTTGGCCACCTGCGCGGCCTCGTCCAGGTCGCGCACCCGAATCAGCGCACCGCGCGCGCCGAGCGATGCGCTGATGATGTTCCGGCGCTCCATCTCTGGCAGCAGCCGCTCGATGCTCGCGGCTACCCGGTCCAGGAACGCCGCATCGGGACTGACCAGGATTGCCTGCGCATCCTCGTCGTGTTCGGCCTGCGAGAACAGATCCATGGCGATCCAGTCGGAATCGGTGTTGCCGTCGCACACCACCAGGATTTCCGACGGTCCGGCGATCATATCGATACCGACCTGGCCGAACACCATGCCCTTGGCGGTCGCTACATAAATGTTGCCGGGACCGACGATCTTGTCCACCTTCGGCACCGTCTCGGTACCGAACGCCAGCGCCGCCACTGCCTGGGCGCCGCCGATGGCGAACACCCGGTCCACGCCGGCTACCGCCGCGGCAGCCAGCACCAGTTCGTTGCTCACTCCGTCCGGGGTGGGCACCACCATGACCAGTTCGCCGACGCCGGCAACCTTGGCCGGAATGGCATTCATCAGCACCGAAGAGGGATAGGCGGCCTTGCCGCCCGGCACGTACAGGCCGGCGCGCTCCAGCGGCGCCACCTGCTGGCCGAGCACGGTACCGTCGACCTCGGTATAGGACCAGGACTGCAGCTTCTGGTGCCCGGCATAGGCACGGATACGCTCGGCGGCGCGCTCCAGCGCAGTGCGCTGCTCGGCAGGGATGGCGTCCAGGGCTTGCGCCAGCGTGGCCTGGCCGATTTCCAGCTCTGCCACACTGGCTGCCTGCACGCGGTCGAAGCGGTTGGTGAATTCGAGCAGCGCCGCGTCCCCGCGGGTGCGCACCGCGGCAATCACCTCGCGCACGGTCTGCTCGACCTGCTGGTCAGACACTTGCTCCCAGGCCAGCAAGGCGTCCAGCCGCGCGTAGAAATCGGCGGCGGCACTGTCGAGTCGCGTAATGCCGGACATCTCAGGCCGCCTGTTCCTGCTGCTGGCGCACCGCCTCGGCGAGCTGTTCGATGAAACGCTGCACCCGCGCGTGCTTGCGCTTCATGGACGCCTTGTTGACCACTAGCCGCGAACTGATGTCGGCGATTTTCTCCAGCGGCCTGAGGCCGTTGGCTTTCAGCGTATTGCCGGTATCCACCACGTCCACAATCAGGTCGGCAAGCCCCACCAGCGGCGCCAGCTCCATGGAACCGTACAGCTTGATAATCTCAACCTGCTGTCCCTGCTCGGCGAAATAGCGGCGTGTGCTGTTCACGTACTTGGTGGCGATGCGCAGCCGCTGGGCCTGCTCCGACCAGGGCTCGCGTCCGGCGACCATCAGACGGCACCGCGCGATGCACAGATCGAGCGGCTCGTACAGCCCCTCGCCACCGTGCTCCATCAGCACATCCTTGCCCGCCACACCGAGGTCGGCGGCACCATACTGCACGTAGGTGGGTACATCCGAGGCGCGGATGATCACCAGCTTCACGTCGGCCTGATTGGTGTCCAGGATGAGCTTGCGACTGCTGTCCGGATCATCCAGCGGTTCGATGCCGGCGTGCGCCAGCAGCGGCAGCGTTTCGGTGAAGATACGGCCCTTGGACAAGGCCAGGGTAAGCTGTTCGGACATACGATGAGCCAGGGTAGCTACGCGCGGGGAACGATGCTGTCAGTGGATCTGCTGTTCCCACTGCTGCGGCGTGAAGGTGCGCAAGGCCAGCGCGTGCACGGCACCCTGCATCAGATCGCCCAGCGAGCCATACACCATCTGGTGCTGTTGCACCCGCGATTTGCCCTCGAAGGCAGGGCTGATCACGGTAGCCTCGAAGTGGTCGCCATCGCCCTGCACAGTGACCTCGGCGGAAGGAAGTCCGGCTTCGATAAGTTGTTTCAATTCGTCTGCCTGCATGCCAATACCATCCTGCTGATCCGAACGCGCATCATACTATAAAGCGGGCGCGTGATCCCCTGGGGCGCTTTTTAACCACAAAGGAAACGAAGGGCACAAAGGAATACCAGAGCAGATGTTTTCGTGAGAACTTGCTCAGAGACGATAGGTAGTTCCGCGCGCTCAGTAATAACCGCGGACATTTTTCTCATTTTTTCTGATTTCTTTGTGCCCTTCGTGTCCTTTGTGGTTAAAGGTCGCTCTAAATACGTACGCCCCGGGCAGCATCAATCGCGCTGCAGCGGCAGCACTTCGTCCAGGCCACTGACGCGCGCGATGGCCAGCATCTGGGCCGGAATATTGAAAAACCTTATCTTCTTTCCGGATTGGCGGGCGTGGCGCAGACATTCCACCAGCAGCGCCAGCCCGGCACTGTCGGAGCGTTCCACGTGGCTGAGATCGACGTCCAGCGCGTCGCCTTCGTGCAGACACTGGCGGCTGGCATTCCACAGCAGCGCCACCGAGGCGAAATTCAGTTCACCGTGGATTTCCACCCGGCCGTTAGCGCCTGTTTCGATGCGAGCTTGCGGCATGCGCGGGCGCCGTTACGGACCATCCGCGCTCTGGCCGCCTTCGGCAGCCTTGCTGAACAGGAACTTGCTCACCAGCTTTTCCATAATCAGCGCCGACTGGGTGAGCTCGATTTCCGAACCGTCAACCAGCACATCCGGCGATCCGCCCGGCTCCAACCCTATGTACTGCTCGCCCAGCAGTCCGGCCGTATAGATACTCGCCGACGTGTCGTCGGGAAAATTGGCATACTTCCGGTCCAGTTCCATGCTCACCACCGCCTCGTAACGCTGGGTGTCATAATCGATGGCCGCGACGCGCCCGACCCGCACGCCGCCAACGGTGACCGGCGAGCGCACCTTCAGGCCACCGATATTCTCGAAGTGCGCGGTCACCGTGTACGTATCGGCCTGGGTGAAGGTGCTGAGATTGCTGACCTTCATAGCCAGCACGAACAGCGCCGCGATCCCGGCCGCGACGAACATGCCGACCAGCAGTTCAGTGGTTTTGGTCTGTTTCACCTTCAGGTGTCTCCGAACATCAGTGCAGTTAATACGAAATCCAGTCCCAGCACCGCCAGCGCCGAGTGCACCACGGTGCGCGTAGTCGCACGACTCACGCCCTCCGAGGTCGGGGTCGCATCGTAACCCTCGAACACCGCGATCCAGGCGACCACAAAACCGAACACCAGGCTCTTGATCACGCCGTTGAGCACGTCCTCGTAGACGTCCACCTTGTCCTGCATCTGCGACCAGAAGGCGCCGTCATCCACGCCCAGCAAGCCCACGCCGACGAAAAAACCGCCGTAGATGCCAACCGCGCTGAAGATCGCCGCCAGCAGCGGCATGGCCAGGAAACCGGCCAGAAAACGCGGCGCGATGACCCGGTGGATAGGGTCGACCGCCATCATCTCCATGCCGGACAGCTGCTCGGTGGCTTTCATCAGACCGATCTCGGCGGTCAGGGCGGAACCGGCGCGCCCGGCGAACAACAGCGCCGTCACCACCGGCCCCAGTTCGCGCACAATCGACAGCGACACGACCACGCCCAGCGATTCCTCGGCACCGAAATCGACCAGGGTATTGTAGCCCTGCAGCGCCAGCACCATGCCCACGAACAGCCCCGACACGGCGATAATCAGGAACGACAATACCCCGACCGACAACAGCTGGGCGGTCAGCAGGCGCGGACGCGCCAGCACCGGAGGCATACCGATCAGCGTCTTGAGCAGAAACAGATTGCCGCGGCCCAGCTTTTCGAAAAACTCGAAGCCGCCGCGGCCCAGCTGACGTATCCACTCAAGCATGCGCGGCTCCGGGTGCGGCGGCCTGCAGCTCCAGCAGGTCGTCGACATAAGGCGGTGCCGGGTAGTGGAAGGGTACCGGCCCGTCCGGCAGCCCCTGCATGAACTGTTTCACCCAGTCCGAAGCGGTGCCACTCAGCTGCTCCGGAGTCCCGTGACCCATGATCTTGCCCCCGGAAATGAGGTAAACGTAGTCGGAAATCGCCGCGGCTTCCTTGACGTCGTGCGAGACAATCACGCTGGTCAGTCCGAGCGCATCGTTCAGCAGACGGATCAACTGCACGAGGGCGCCCATGGAGATCGGGTCCTGCCCGGTGAAGGGCTCGTCGTACATGATCATCATCGGGTCCAGCGCGATGGCGCGCGCCAGCGCCACGCGCCGCGCCATGCCGCCGGACAGCTCGTTCGGCATCAGCTCCCGCGCACCGCGCAGTCCGACCGCCTGCAGCTTCATCAGCACCAGATCGCGGATCATGCTTTCCGGTAAGTCGGTGTGCTCGCGCAGCGGGAAAGCGACGTTCTCGAATACGTTCAGATCGGTAAGCAGCGCACCGGACTGGAACAGCATACCCATGCGCTGGCGCAGCTCATACAGGTCGGAGCGGCCCAGCCGGGGAACCTCCAGCCCGTCCACCTGTACGCTACCGCTCAGGGGCTGCAACTGGCCGCCGATCAGGCGTAGCAGCGTGGTCTTGCCGGTGCCGCTGGGCCCCATGATGGTAGTGACCTTGCCGCGCAGGATGTCCATGTCGACGTCGTCAAAGATCATGCGCTCGCCGCGCGCGAAACACAGGCCGCGGATGCTCACCAGCACGTCGGACTTTGCCTTGGCGTTTGCTTCCACCATGTTCCCTGTTCTTATCGCTCGTTTCCTGAAGGCGAATTCTGCCTATTATACGGATCGCCGCGCGTTCGGGTACCGTCCGGGGCCGCTCTGCGTTCAGCGGCTCTCGGTTTTCTCGGCCCCGCAACGCTGGCAACGGTAGCAGGTCACCAGTCGGCCCCGTTTGACATCGAACGGGCTGTCGACCACGACCCACCTGTGAAAGCCGCGCCGGCACAGGGTGTTGCCCTTGTGCTTCTGCGCTGCCGTCGGTCGCTTGAACGGAATGACGTTGGCCATGGGTGTGCTCCGCTGATTGGCTGCCATTGTGTCGCCAATGACGGGAAACCGCTACTATACGCTCCCTATGTGGATGCAGCTGTTAGCCATCGCCGCCGGTTTCGGGTTGCTTGTCTGGGGCGCGGACCGTTTTGTTACCGGCGCGGCGGGCACTGCGCGCAACCTCGGCGTGTCACCGCTCATCATCGGTCTGACCATTGTCGGCTTCGGCACTTCGGCGCCCGAGATTCTGGTTTCGGCCGTGGCCGCCTGGCAGGGCAACCCTGGCCTGGCAGTCGGTAACGCGATCGGCTCCAACATTACCAATATAGGCCTGATTCTCGGCACCACCGCCCTGGTAGCCCCGCTGACGGTGCACTCCGGGGCCATCCGCCGCGAGTTCCCGGTGCTGATCGTCACGACCCTGGTCGCCTACCTGCTGATCAGCGACGGCAACCTGGGGCTGGGCGACGGCGTGATGCTGCTGCTCGGACTGGCGGTGCTGTTGGCCTGGATGGTGTACCTGGGCCTGACGTCGCGAGAGCTGGATCCGATGGTAGCCGAGTACGCGGCGGAAGTCCCCAGCGACCTGCCGCTGACCCGCGCACTGATGTGGCTGGCGCTGGGTCTCGTAGTGTTGCTGGTCAGTTCGCGACTGCTGGTGTGGGGCGCGGTGGGTATCGCCCAGCTCCTGGGCGTCAGCGACCTGATCATCGGTCTCACCATCGTGGCGCTCGGCACCAGTCTGCCGGAACTGGCGGCTTCGCTGGCGGGGGCGTTGAAGAACGAACACGACATTGCCATCGGCAACGTGATCGGCTCCAATATGTTCAATCTGCTCGCGGTGCTGGGACTGCCCGGGATCATCCAGCCGGGCCCGGTCGACGGCGCGGTGCTGACACGCGATTTCCCCGTCATGGCCGTGTTCACCGTGGTGCTGTTGATCATGGCATACGGCTTTCGCACCTGGGGGCGCATAAACCGCCTGGAGGGCGGACTGCTGCTGGGCGGCTATCTCGCTTACCAGACCCTGGTATACTTCACCGCCCAAAGCTGAAGCGCGGTTGTTAACGGCATGAACGACACAGTGTTGAAAAAACTCGGTCTGGCGGTGCTGGAAACCGAGTGCGCTGCCGTCGATGCGCTCAAGTCACGCATCGATGACGATTTTGTGCGCGCCTGCCATTTCATGCTGGAATGCGAAGGCCGCGTGGTGGTCATCGGCATGGGCAAGTCCGGGCACATCGGCAGCAAAATCGCCGCCACCCTGGCGAGCACCGGCACACCGGCATTTTTTGTCCACCCGGGCGAGGCCAGCCACGGCGACCTCGGCATGATCACCAGCAAGGATGTCGTGCTGGCGCTGTCCAATTCGGGAGAAACGGATGAAATTCTCACTATCCTGCCGATTATCAAGCGCCTGCACGTACCGCTGATTTCGCTCACCGGCAACCCCAATTCAACCCTGGCCAGGGCCGCCAGCGTGAACATCCACGTGGGGGTGCAGAAAGAAGCCTGCCCACTGGATCTGGCGCCGACCGCCAGCACCACCGCGGCCCTGGCCATGGGCGATGCACTGGCGATCTCGCTGCTCGAGGTGCGCGGCTTCACTGCGGACGACTTTGCCCGCTCCCATCCGGGCGGCAAACTGGGCCGACGCCTGCTGCTGCTGATCGATGACCTGCTGCATACCGGCGAGCGCGTCCCCAAAGTGCCCTCCGGCACCCTGATCTGCGACGCCCTTCTGGAGATGACCCAGAAAGGCCTGGGCACCACCGCGATTGTGGATGAGCACGACATCGTGCTGGGCATCTTTACCGACGGTGACCTGCGCCGCGCGCTGGATCACGACATCGATCTGCATAAAACGCCGATCGACGAAGTGATGACGCGCAAACCGAAGCTGATCTCGCCTGGACTGCTGGCCGCCGAGGCCCTGCAGATCATGGACGCGGGAAAGTTCAACGCGCTGCTGGTGGTGGATGCCGACCAGCGGCTGATAGGCGCACTCAACATGCACGACCTGCTGCGCGCAGGCGTGGTCTGACAGGACCGGTGAAAAGACTATGAAAGATATTCTGCAAAAGGCGGCCCAGGTAAAACTGCTGATCTTTGACGTCGACGGCGTACTCACCGACGGCAGTCTGTTTCTGGGCGACGACGGTCAGGAATACAAAGCGTTCCATTCCCAGGATGGCCATGGCATCAAGATGCTGCAGAAGCACGGGGTACGCTGCGCCATCATCACCGGACGCACCTCCAAAGTCGTCGAACACCGCATGCGCAACCTCGGCATCGAGCTGATCTACCAGGGCCAGGAAAACAAGCTCGAAGGGTTCGCCGACCTGATCCAGCGCGTCGCGCTGACGCCCGAGCAGGTCGCATACGTGGGCGACGATGTGGTCGATCTGCCGGTGATGCGCAAGGTCGGTCTGGCCATAGCGGTGCGGGACGCCCACCCCTGGGTGCTGCAACACGCCCACTGGCAGACCCCGCGCGGCGGCGGACGTGGTGCAGCACGCGACGTCTGCGAACTGCTGCTGGAGGCGCACGGAGTACTCAGGCAGGAGCTGGAAAGTTACCTGTGACCCGGTCCCACAAGGGGACCCTGGCGATCGCTGCGGTCGCAACCGCAGCGAGTCTGGGGTTGCTGCTGCACGCCAGCCGCAGCCCCTCTGACCCGCCCGCAGCCAGCGCCCTGCCCGACCTTTACATCGAGCAACCGCGCTGGGACCGCTTCGACGCGCAGGGCCGGCTGGCCACCCAGCTGCGGGCCAGCCGTGCCGAGCAGTGGCCCGGAGAGCCCGACACGCGCCTCATCGAGCCGCGGCTGCAGATCCGCACTCTGCACCAGGGCCATTGGCTGCTGCAGGCCGAGCGCGGACGCCTGGCTGCGGATGGCGGGCCGCTGCAGTTGGAGCAGCAGGTGGTGTTGCGGCCGGGCGACGCCAGCCAGGGGCCCGTGCTGACCACCGGGCGCCTCAACATCGCCGCGGGCGGCGAGCTTATGGAAACGGATGCGCCGGTTGTTTTACGGTCGGCGAACTGGCATTTTACCGCGGGCGGACTGCGCGCCGAACTCGGTCGCCAACGCATCGAGCTATTCAATCCGGTACGGGGCACACATGAATAGATCTGCTTACCTGTCGATTCTGATGATCACTCTGCTGCTGCCGCTGCGTGGCTGGGCGCTATCCACCGACCGGGATCAACCCATGACCATCGAGGCCGACCGCGTGGAACTGGATGATGCCAAGGGCATCAGCACGTATCACGGCAACGTAAAAGTCACCCAGGGTACGCTGGTGCTGACCGGTAATCTGATGACCGTGCACAACAAGGGCAATGATGTGCAGAAAGTGATCATGCTCGGCAATCCCGCCACCTATCGTCAGCGGCCGGACGGCAAGGACGAGGACGTGCGCGCCAAGTCGGAACGCATGGAATACTACACCGACCCGGAACGCGTTATCCTGCTCAAGAAAGCCGAGGTATTGCAGCGCGGCGATATACTGCGCAGCGAACGCATCGAATACGATGTCGCCAGCGATCAGGTCAACGCCGGCACCAGCAAGCCCGACGAACGGGTGCGTATCACCATACAGCCGCGCAGCCGCAAAGACAGCAAACAGCCGACCCCGCCATGAGCCGGCTGGAAGCGCGCGAGCTGAGCAAGAGCTACTCGGGCCGCAAAGTCATCGAATCGGTGTCCCTGCACGTGGACAGCGGCGAGGTCGTCGGCCTGCTGGGACCGAACGGCGCCGGCAAGACCACCTGTTTCTACATGATCGTCGGCCTGGTCCCCAGTGATGGCGGTTCGGTGTGGCTCGACGACCGCGAACTGACCCGCTACCCGATGCACGTACGCGCCCGCCACGGCGTCGGCTACCTGCCGCAGGAGGCCTCGGTGTTCCGCAAGCTCAGCGTGGCGGACAATGTGCTCGCGGTGCTGGAAATGCGCAAAAATTTAACTCGCCGCCAACGTGCCGATAAACTGGAGGCACTGCTGCAGGAACTGCATATCGGACACCTGCGCAGCCAGAAAGGCATGAGCCTGTCGGGGGGCGAGCGCCGTCGCGTCGAGATCGCACGGGCACTGGCCATGGAGCCACGTTTCATACTGCTCGATGAACCCTTCGCGGGGGTAGACCCGATTTCGGTCATCGATATCCAGCGCATTGTGGAACACCTGATGGAACGCGACATCGGAGTGCTGATCACCGACCATAACGTGCGCGAGACACTCGGCATCTGCAACCGCGCCTATATCATCGGCAACGGCAAAACGCTGGCAGAAGGAGCGCCCGAAGCTATTCTCAACAACGAACAGGTTCGGCAGGTTTACCTGGGTGAGCAGTTCCGAATGTAGTTCGGTAAAATAGACGCAATAAAAGCTTCACTGGCATAATAAATGCAGTAAAATACTGCTCCAGTGATCAGCGCAAAACGGCACAGGCACTGGAGTGCAAACAGTGGTCAATAGCGGAAAATGAAGCAGTCCATCCAACTTCGGCTTGGCCAGCATCTAACCATGACACCCCAGTTGCAGCAGGCGATCCGCCTGCTGCAACTGTCCACCCTCGAGCTGCAGCTGGAAGTCCAGGGCGTCCTCGATTCCAATCTGATGCTGGAGGTCGATGAGGGCGACGCACCATCGGCCGCCGAGCTCGCGGCGGAATCGGGCCAGCAGGTGGACAAGGAACGCACCAGCGAAGCCCCCGAGAGCAGCGATGCGGAACTGGCCTCACGCACCGATACGATTCCCGACGAGTTGCCCGTCGATACCGGCTGGGAGGATACCTATGACATGGGATCCACCAGTTACAGCGCGCCGGCGGACAACGACGGGCGTGATTTTTTCGAGACCCATAGTGGTGAAGGTCAGAGCCTGCAGGAGCACCTGCTCTGGCAGCTGGACCTCACCCCGTTCAGCGACATCGACCGCGCGATCGCCAGGACCATCATAGACTCTATCAATGAAGACGGATATCTATCTGTTTCTATTGACGAACTGCACGAAAGCCTGGACTTCGATCCGGAACTGGAAATCGGCCCGGAAGAAATTCAGGCGGTGCTGCGGCGTATCCAGCACTTCGACCCGGTGGGCGTCGGGGCACGTGACCCGGCCGAGTGCCTGCTGATCCAGTTGCAGCAGATCGACCCGGCGACTCCCTGGCGCGCGCAGGCCATCCAGTTGGTGGAGCAGCACGTCAATCTGCTCGGAAATCGTGACTATAATCAGATTATGCGGCGCATGAAGCTGGCCGAGTCCGAGCTTCAGGAAGTACTGAAACTCATCCAGTCGCTCAACCCGCGGCCCGGCTCCCAGATAACAGACAGCAAGCCGCAGTACGTGGTGCCCGACGTGTTCGTGTTCAAGAACAATGGCAACTGGCAGGTGGACCTGAACCTGGAAGCAACACCAAAGCTGCGCATCAACAGTCACTACGCCAGCCTGGTGCGGCGCGCTGACAACAGCGACGACAACGCCTACCTGCGCAATCACCTGCAGGAGGCGCGCTGGTTCCTGAAGAGCCTGCAGAGCCGCCACGAAACTCTGCTGAAAGTGGCGCGCTGCATCGTCGACCGCCAGCGTAATTTCTTCGAATATGGCGACGAAGCGATGAAGCCTCTGGTGCTGCGGGATATCGCCGAGGCAGTCGAAATGCACGAGTCCACCATTTCGCGGGTCACTACACAGAAATACATGCATACCCCGCGCGGGATCTTCGAATTCAAGTATTTCTTCTCCAGCCACGTCGGCACCGACGACGGTGGGGAATGTTCGGCCACGGCGATTCGCGCCATAATCAAGAAACTGGTTGCGGCGGAGAAACCCTCCAAGCCTCTCAGTGACAGCAAGATTGCCAGCCTGTTGGCCGACCAGGGTATCAAGGTGGCGCGACGCACCATTGCCAAGTACCGTGAGGCGATGGCCATCCCCCCTTCCAATGAACGTAAACGCCTCGCTTGAGGCATGGTTGAGGAGTATTTCCATGCAGATCAATCTTACCGGACATCACGTCGACATCACCGAGCCGCTGCGCAATTATGTCAACGAGAAGTTCGAACGCCTGGAACGCCACTTTGACAACGTTAAGGACGTGCACGTGGTGCTGAGCGTGGAAAAACTGCGGCATACCGCGGAAGCGACCATGCACATCGCCGGCGGCAAGCTGTTCGCTGACCACACTCAGGATGACATGTATGCGGCGATCGACGGCTTGACCGACAAGCTGGACCGCCAGATCAAGAAGCACAAGGAAAAGGTGACGGATCATCATCGTAGCGAAGGCTCGATCAAAAAAGCGTTTTGAAACCACCCTGAGCGGGCAGCTTCAGCCGCAACAAGCTGCCTCGCGTGCCAGACAAAACATCATGCAGATCCCCGAACTACTCACCGCCGAGCGCATTGCCTGCCAACAGGAATGCAGCAGCAAGAAACGCAGCCTCGACCGGCTGGGCAAGTTGCTGGCTGACGCCCTGCCGGATTTCACCGACGGCGAGATCTTCGACAGCCTTATCGGACGCGAACGCCTGGGCAGCACCGGCCTCGGCAATGGCGTGGCGCTGCCTCACGGACGCGTGCAGGGCCTCAAGGAACCCATTGCGGCGCTGCTGGTGCTGAGCGACGGCATCGACTTCGACGCCATCGATGGGAAACCCGTGGACCTGCTGTTCGCGCTGCTGGTGCCAGAGGAATCAACCGACGAGCACCTGCAGATTCTTGCGCGTCTCGCGGAAATGTTCAGCGACAAGAAATTCTGTAGCGAGCTGCGCCATGCGAGCAGCAGCGAGCAATGCCACAAACTCATCAGCCACTGGAATTCCCGGCAACAGCTTTCCGCATGAACACGGACGCTTCGGTCGGCATCCTGTTCGACACCCTGCAGCACAAGCTGGGTCTCGCATGGGCAAGCAGCCGGCACGGGGAAGGCCGCACTATCAAAAACCCGCAGTTCACCAGCGCCGCCACCGCTCTGGTCGGACACCTCAACCTGATCCGCCCCAATTGCGTGCAGATACTGGGCGCGATCGAGATCCAGCACCTCGAACGACTGAGCGAATCCTCGCGTCGCGACCTGATCGATCAGATCTTCTCAGACAGCACCGACCTGATCGTCGTCGGTGACAACCAGCCCGTGCCGGACGATATCCGGCAACGCAGTGAAGCCGGCTCCGTGCCCGTACTCAGCTCCGACCAGCCGACTGCGCAACTGGTCAGCTACCTGCAGTACTATCTGACCACTCTGTTCGCCGAGAAGATCATCCTGCACGGCGTATTCCTGGAGGTGTTCAGCCTGGGGCTGCTGATTACCGGCGACCCCAGTGTCGGCAAAAGCGAACTGGCTCTGGAGCTGGTGGCGCGGGGACACCGGTTGGTGGCAGACGACGCACCGGTATTCGCCAAGACCGCACCCGATGTCCTGAACGGCTACTGTCCGGATATCCTGCGTGATTTTCTGGAAGTGCGCGGGCTCGGCGTACTCAATGTGCGGGCCATGTTTGGGGACAGCGCCATCAAACAGAACCGTAACCTGCGGCTGATCCTCAAGCTGGTGCAAATGTCAGAGGAGGAGATACACAGGATCGACCGCCTGCACGGAGCGCGCGCCACGCGGACCATCCTCGGCGTTGAGGTGCCCGAAATCACCCTGCCGGTCGCGCCCGGCCGCAACCTTGCAGTGCTGGCGGAGACGGCAGCCCGGAACCAGACTCTGCGATTGAAAGGCTTCGACTCTGCCCAGCTGTTTATGGATCGCCAGGCGCGTTTCATGGAAAATAGCTGATTGTGAGACTAGTCATTGTCAGCGGTCTGTCGGGTTCCGGTAAGAGTGTTGCGCTACATACGCTCGAGGATCTCGGCTATTACTGCATCGACAACCTCCCTGCCGGTTTGCTCAGTGTACTGGCCCAGGAGCTGAGCCTGGCACCTACCCCGGTACAGAATGCCGCGGTCGGCATCGATGCCCGCAACCTGCCGCAGGCGCTGCAGCAGTTCAGCCAGGTCCTGGATCAGCTCAAGCAGCGTGGTATCAGCAGCGAGATACTGTTCCTCACCTGCGAGACCGAAACTCTCATCAAGCGATTCAGCGAAACCCGCCGCCGCCACCCCTTGAGCAACACTGGCGCCGCGCTGGCCGAAGCGGTGGAACAGGAACGCGCCCTGCTGGAACCGATCGCACAGCGCGCCGACCTGTTCATCGACACCAGCCAGACCAACATTCACCAGCTGCGCGATCTGGTGCTGAGCCGGGTAGCGCGCCAGAACAGGAACCGGCTGTCGCTGCTGTTCGAGTCCTTTGGCTACAAGCACGGCATCCCCCGCGATGCCGATTTCGTGTTCGACGCCCGCTGTCTGCCCAATCCCCATTGGCAACCGGAGCTGCGTCCACTGAGCGGCCACGACAAGGCGGTGGTGCAATATCTGGAATCCGAACCCCAGGTGACAGCCATGCACGAGCAGCTGCGCAGCTTTCTCGAACAGTGGATTCCCGCCTTCGAGGCCGGCAACCGCAGCTACCTGACCATCGCCGTCGGCTGCACCGGAGGCCAGCACCGCTCGGTGTATCTGATCGAGCGTCTGGCCCGCCATTTTCAGACGCACTATCCCAACGTCGTTACCCGCCACCGGGAGTTGTCGTGACGGTTGGCGTACTGCTCATTACCCACGGCGATATCGGCGCGGTACTGCTGCAATCGGCGCTGGATATTCTGCCCCTGTGCCCGCTGGCGACCCTGAACCTCAGGGCGCCGTCGGGCTGCGACCCCGAGCGCGTATTGCAGGATGCCCGGCGTGCTGCCGGGCGGCTCGACAGTGGCGACGGGGTGCTGGTGCTGACCGATGTGTACGGGGCGACGCCCAGCAATATCGCCTGCCGGCTGCGCGATTTCCACCGCGTGCGCGTTGTGTCGGGTGTCAATCTGCCGATGCTGCTCCGGGTGATGAACTACCCGGACCTGGAACTGGAAGAACTCGCCTCGAAAGCGATCAGCGGCGGCCGTGACGGCGTACTGACCTGCACGACCCAAGACACAACCCATGCAGAATAGAACCGTAACCATTGTCAACAAGCTCGGACTGCACGCGCGTGCCGCGGCAAAATTCGTCACTCTGGCGTCGTCCTTCGCCAGCGATATCCGGGTGGCGCGCGACGGCCAGGAAGTGAACGGCAAGAGCATCATGGGTGTGATGATGCTGGCGGCCTCGCGGGGCAGCGCCATCACTATCATTGCCGATGGCGACGACGAACAGGACGCGGTCAACAGGCTCGCCGAACTGATTGCACAACGTTTTGGTGAGGAAGAATGAGCCTCACCATCTCCGGCATCGGTATTTCGCGCGGCATCGCCATCGGTCGCGTACACCGGCTGGAGACCAGTGCTGTCGAGGTGGACGCAACCACGATTGAGAAGCAGCTGGTGGAAGACGAGGTCGCGCGCTTCCGGCGCGCCATCCGCACCGCCCGCCAACAGCTCAAGGCGATACGCAACGCCATCCCCGAATCGACGCCTGCCGATATCACCGAGTTCATAGACACCCATCTGCTGATGCTGGAGGACACCATGCTGACGGTGGCGCCGGTCGAGCTGATCCGCCAGAACCTGTGCAACGCGGAATGGGCCCTGAAGATGCAGCGCGATGCACTCGCCAGGGTGTTCGACGAAATGGACGATGCCTACCTGCGCACGCGCATGGATGACGTCGATCACGTGGTAGCACGTATCCAGCGCATATTGATCGGTGGCAGCAGCCACGGCAGCGCGCAGAGTGATGACCAGTTGCGCGGCGCCATTGTTGTCGCCCACGACCTGACTCCGGCGGAAACCGCCCTGTTGCACCACCAGGGAATTGCCGGGTTCGTCACCGAATCAGGGGGACCGCTGTCGCACACCGCGATTCTGGCACGCAGCCTCGGCATGCCGGCCATCGTCGGCACCCACCTAACCTCGCACCAGGTGCGCGACGGCGACACGGTGATCCTGGACGCCGGCCGCGGCGTGCTGCTGGCGGATGTCGCCGAGAGCACGCTGAAGAGCTACCGGCGCAAGCAACGCGAACGACAGAAACGGGTCGGCGAACTGGACCGGCTGAAGAGCGCACCGGCGGTGACCGGCGACGGTATCAGCATCCGCCTGCTCGCCAATGTGGAGCTCGAGGAGGACGTACGCGCGGCGCGCCGCGCCGGCGCCGACGGTATCGGCCTGTACCGCACCGAGTTCCTGTTCATGAACCGCAGCGATGTACCCGACGAAGAGGAACAGCTGGCGCAGTATCTCGCCGTGGTCAGGGCGCTCAAAGGCCTGCCCATTACCATTCGCACCATGGACCTGGGCGCGGACAAGGGGTATGCGGCCGACGGCAGCGGCGAGCGTCTGGCGACCAATCCGGCACTCAGTCTGCGCGCCATTCGCCTGTGCCTCAGGAATACCGAGCTGTTCCGGCCCCAGCTGCGCGCCATCCTGCGCGCCTCGGCGGAGGGGCCGGTACGCCTGATGATGCCCATGCTGTCCAGCGCCGGGGAGCTCAACGAGGCCCTGGAACTGATCGAAGACATCCGTCAGGAACTGGGCCACGAAGGGCTGGCGTTCGATCCTGACATGCCGATCGGGGGTATGATCGAAGTGCCGGCGGCGGCCCTGTCCGCCACGCTGTTCGCGCGCAAGCTGGATTTCCTCTCCATCGGCACCAACGACCTGATCCAGTACACCCTCGCCATCGACCGCGTCGACGACTCGGTCACCTACCTGTACGATCCACTGCACCCGGCCGTGCTGCGCCTGATCCGGATGGTGATCGAAGCCGGCCAGCACTACCAGGTACCGGTGTCGATGTGCGGTGAGATGGCCGGCGACCCGCGCTACACGCGTCTGTTACTCGGCATGGGTCTGGAGGAATTCTCGGTACCCCCCACGGCGCTGCTGGAGGTCAAGGACGTCATACAGCGCAGCCACATATGCCGCCTCACCCCGGTCGTGAACGACCTGCTCGCCAGCGATGACCCGGCGGAAATCAGCGTCCTGCTGGGAGCGCTCAACGCACTGTAGGAACCTGTCCGAGCCATCGTGCCGCGGCTGCGACGGAGGCAAACCGGTCAATTGTCTCCATGCATTGCGTCAAACAGAGCCGGCTATTCCTCGCAAACGAGCGCAAAGCTGTCCTCGCTTCCCCTCTCGCGTCGCCACGCACAAATGACTCGAACCGGCGCCTGGCCGGACACGGCTTTTTCTGCACACCACCGCGCTGCTACACTGTCCGGCGTTTGTGACTGAACCGCAGGTTCAGCGGCGATTTTTCACCACCGCAGTCACGCCGGCCGGGCGTCACGCTAACAGTGATGCGCCCGAGCTAAACCGGCTGACTCCTTGCGGTGATACGCCGTAGATTACAGCCCGCGCCAACTCCGAGGTCAGCCATGGTGGAATCAAGCGACCAGACAAGTACCCAGCAACGGCTGGAAGCCCTCACCGCGGCCCTGCAAAGCGGTACCGCCGGCCAGGTGCGCTACCTGCTGTCCGGGTTGCACCCGGCCGAAACCGCCGACCTGCTGGAGTCACTGCCGCACGGCCCGCGCGAACTGCTGTGGGAACTGGTGGCGCCGGAAGACCAGGGCGAAGTGCTCATTGAGCTCAACGAGGAAGTGCGCACCGGGCTGATCGAGCAGATGGAAACCCATCAGCTGATCGAGGTCACCGAAGGCCTGGATACCGATGATCTCGCCGACCTGCTGGTAAACCTGCCCGGCACCGTCATTCGCGAACTGCTGCACTCCATGGACCGGCAAAACCGCCAGCGGCTGGAAGCGGTGCTGTCCTACCCCGAGGACACCGCCGGCGGACTGATGAACCCGGATATGGTGACGGTGCGCGCCAACGTGTCGCTGGACGTGGTGTTGCGTTACCTGCGCCTGCGCGGCGACATTCCCGATCTCACCGACAGCCTGATGGTGGTCAACCGCTTCGACAAGTACCAGGGAGTACTGCCGCTCACCGCGCTGCTGACCAGCGCCCCGGATGCGAGCGTCGCCGAGGTCATGGACAGCAGCGTCGATGGCATCCCGGCGTCCATGCGGGACGTGGACGTAGCGCGCCTGTTCCAGGACCGCGATCTGGTTTCCGCGGCCGTGGTCGACGATGACAACAGGCTCCTGGGACGCATTACCATCGACGACGTGGTCGATGTTATCCGCGAGGAAGCGGACCATTCACTCATGAGCATGGCCGGCCTCGACGAAGACGACGACATCTTCGCCCCGGTGGTGCGCAGCGCGCGACGCCGCGCGGTGTGGCTTGGTATCAACCTGGCGACGGCTTTTCTGGCCTCCTGGATCATCGGCCTGTTCGAAGCGACGCTGGACAAGGTGGTCGCGCTGGCGGTGCTGATGCCCATCGTGGCCAGCATGGGCGGCATCGCCGGCAGCCAGACGCTGACCATCATGATTCGCGGCCTGGCCCTGGGTCAGGTCGGCTCGGGTAACGCACGCTCACTGATGTACAAGGAGATCATGGTCAGCGTCATGAACGGCCTGATCTGGTCGCTGGTGGTGGCTCTCATCGCCATAGCCTGGTTTCAGAAACTGGAGATCGGCGTCATTATCGGCTGCGCCATTATCATCAACCTGATCTGTGCCGCAGTGGCCGGATTCACGATTCCCCTGCTGCTGAAGCGCGTCGGTATAGACCCCGCCCTGGCCGGTTCGGTGCTGCTCACCACCGTCACTGATGTGGTCGGCTTCATGGCCTTCCTGGGCCTCGGCACGCTGTACCTGCTTTAGTGCGGGTTTCTCAAAACCTAAGGCCACGAAGGTCACAAAGGAACAAATGGACTCGAATGTTACTCGAAGTGAAGACCGCAGCCGGCACCCTGTGCGGTGTGCACGCAGTATAGCGGCAGGCCTGGACAACCTTCACGACTACATTCAGATCCGTTGTGTTCCTTTGTGTCCTTCGTGTCCGGTTAAGGTGGTGAGAAATCACGTACTGCAGCAGCCGCTGCGCCCGTTCAGCTGCACCGGCGGACAGGGCACGCTGCCCCAGGAACAGAACACGCAGCAGTCACCGGGCCTGGGTTTGAGGAGCGCGCCGCAACCGGTGCATTCGTAGCACCACTGACAGGCGTCGAGCGGCATGGTTTCCTCGCGCGAACAGCCGCACAACGGGCAGGTAATTACTGATCTGCGCTCGACCTCCATCGCGCTATGCTGTCACCCGGTGCGCACCCCGCTGGCGGAAAACCAGCAGCGACGATATCCGACACCGCGTTCGGGCGGGGCGTCGAAGCGGTGTGCCGCGCTACTGGTGCGCAATCGGTTTTTCCGTAAACAGGTAATCCTTCAACTGTTTGTCGAAGGCCGGATCCTGACGGCGTATCCATTCCAGCACCATGGCCGCGTGCTCTTTTTCCTCGTCACGGTTGTGTGCCAGTATCGCCTTCAGCTCCTCGTCCTTGCAGGCATCGACACGCTGGTTATACCAGTCGACCGCCTCGAGTTCCTCCATGAGCGAAATGATAGCGCGATGCATGTCGCGCGTCGTATCCTGCAGTTCCTCGATCGGTTCGTGGTAACCTTCGTTGGCCATTGGCGTACTCCTGGTCAAAAGCTGATGGGATTATTCTGGTGCTGCCAGCGGATCGCGCGTTGGCGGCCCGTCGCCTGCCTGCGATGATTACCGGCGCGCGGCACGCGCGTCAAGCCGGCGGCGCCGCGCTGCGTTCAGGCGTCCCCGCCCTGCACCTGCCACCAGGCCTGCAGGGTACAGGCTACCGACCAGGCCTGTGCCGGCGCACCACGCGGACGATGCGGTTCAGCGGCGTCGAAAATTTCGCTCACCGTCCCGAGCCCCGCATCGAACAAGTGATCGCGCAGCGCCTCCAGGCGCTCTCTGGCCAGGCAGCGGTCGCCGCTGACGCGGTACTCGGCCAGCACATAGTGCCCCAGCAGCCAGCCCCATACCGGCCCCTGGTGATAGGCGCTGTCGCGCGCCGGCACGTCGCCGCTGTAGACGGGCCTATAGGCGTGCCCGCCAGGGGACAGCGAACGCAGTCCCATACCGCACAGCAATTCGCGACCGCATTCAGCCACCACCGCGGCCTGTTCCTCGGGCTCCAGAGCCGAATGCGTCAGGCTTACCGCCAGTATCTGGTTGGGCCGGACGCTGGGGTCATGGCCCGTCGGGCCGTCCAAAACATCGTACAGCCCGGCGTCCGGATCACGCCGGTAGCGGGCAAAGCCCACTGACACCCGCGCTGCCAGTTCCGCGTAGTCGACCTCTCGGTCATGCAGCCGGCCGGCGAAGTCGGTCATGACGCACAGCGCGTTGTACCACAGCGCGTTGATCTCCACCGGTTTGCCACTGCGTGGCGTTACCGCCCGTCCGGCGACGCTGGCATCCATCCAGGTAAGCTGCAAACACGGGTCGGCGCAGCGTATCAGGCCGTCCTGCGGATCCATGCCGATACCGAACCGGGTGCCATCGCGGTAATACCGGATAATGGCCTGCAGCACCGGATAGTGGCGTTCGAGACTCGCCTGGTCGCCAGTTGCATCCAGGTACGCACGCCACGCCTCGAGGTACCAGAGTGCGGCGTCGGCGCTGTTGTACTGGGGCTGCTCGCCGTGCCCCGGAAACAGATTCGGCAGCATCCCCTGGTCGATGAAACCGGCGAAGGTCTCGAGGATGCGCAGCGCGGTATGGTGGCGTCCGGTCGCCAGCGTCAGCCCGGCCAGCGCGATCATGGTGTCCCGGCCCCAATCGCCGAACCAGGGATAGCCGGCAATCACCGAGACGCCGTAGCCGCCACCAGGCAGGGGGCGCGCGAACACGAAACTGTCGGCGGCCAGCACCAGCTGTGCAATCCAGTCAGGCAGGGGACCCAGAACCGTGCGGGCGGCCGCCAGCAACCTGCGTTCCCGCATCAGGAAACCTTCCAGGCTGGCCTCCAGGTTTACCGGTACCGGCTGGCGCTGCAGCGTTATTCCGCACCAAGCCTGCGCCGAAAGATCCAGGCGTGCAAAGCCGATGCGCAGATGCTGATCGCGGTACTCCAGGCCGCGCTCGCGCTCCAATGGCAGGTCGAACGCCTCGATCCAGGTCCGGTCCGCGCACAGCTCGCCGCCCGAGGCGCGGATATGCAGCACGCAGTCGGGGTCGAAGCCGACCCGTAGCGTTGCGCCGTCTGCTGCGATCGCCGGCGCGAGGTCCCGGTGTTCGCTGACCTGGTGGTGATCGCGACAGTTCGCCAGTAGTGCAATATGCAGTTCCGCTGGCCGCTGTGCCGGGGCGGCCAGTAACCGAAACGCGATGCAGGTGGTGTCGCTGGCGTGCTCCATCCAGATGCGCTGTTCGAGCAACAGATCAGCGCTGGCGAAACGCCACACCGGCATGCGACCTTCCAGGCCAAAGCACTGCAGCTGCAGGTAACCGGGGGGCTCTACCACCCCGCCCGCCCAGCGATTGGTGAACAGCGGCCAGGTCCGCCCCCCGCAGCGCAGTGTCGCATCGGCCTTGACGGCGAGCAGCGCACGCCCCAGCGGCGGGTGCAGGGGCGCTACCAGCAGGCCGTGATAACGGCGCGTCAATGAGCCAGCCACGGTGCCACAGGCGTAACCGCCCCGCCCGTTGGCCAGCCACCATTCACGCCGCTCCGCCAGCTCGAGCTCACCGCAGATTTCGCGTCCGAAGCGTATCAGGCGGAGCGTCTCGCCGCTGCTCACGTGATCACCGCAGCGGCTGCGCTAGCGTCGCGGCCCCAAAACCGGCGACTGCAGGGCAGCGCCTGCACCCGGCTTAGACCACATCGCGCGAACCGCCTTCGCGCTGTTGCGGCTGTTGCCACGGCCAGCGCCCTTCCACCTCGAGAAACAGCGTTACACTCAGGAAAGATCGAATCAGGATAATCAGCCCCAGTACCGCGACGTTGGCCAGAGTGTCTGCCACCACCACGGTGCGGATGATGTCGCCCGCGATCAGAAACTCCAGACCCAGGATAATCGAACGCCCCAGCTGCCTGCGGTAGGCGCGGTAGGCCACGCCCTCCGCCTGCGTGCGGTAACGGCTCACGAAGCGCAGCGACGCGGCCATTGAACCGGCAACAATCACCAGCACTCCGACCGCCTCGATGCCATAGCCAGCCAGCGATATGACCTCCTTGAAATTCACTTCGCCTCACCGCGTCGGGTCCGCTGTCACCAGCCCGATATCGTGATAGCCATAATAGCTATCGACTGCCATTACGCGCCTGCCGGACACCGAAGTTCATGCCGATCGACAGGCGCGTTCCGTCGCTTCGGTTCGCGCTCACTTCGTGCACCACGTGCGGCGCAAACAACACCAACATACCCTCCTGCGGCGTGACACGGGTAACGGCCGCACCCTGCCTCAGGATCAGTTGTCCCGAATCATCGGGGACCCTGATGTAGTATACGCCCGACACCAGCTCGTCATCTTCGTCGTGGCTGTGCGGCAGTGTCCTGTGCCCGGGCCCCATTTCGTTAAACCAGAAACCGACCGCCAGATCAGGCTGTTCGCGCCGCAGAAAGCGGCAGGCCGCCTGCCGGGCGGCTGCCAGCACCGGCGGCAAGGCAGGCAGGCTTTGTTCGGGCAGGTAGATGTTTTCGTAGCGGCCCTCGAAATAATGACTGCGTTTGATTTCCGCGCTGTCGGCCAGCGCCCGGTACTGCTCCAGGATGACGGCATTGGCCGCGGCCGCCCCGGGCAGCTCGGTCACATAGTAGTCGATGCGGTATTCCTGCAGCCCGGTCATGGATTCGATTGGCATAACGCAGTTCGCTTGCACCATAATACCGGCAAGCCCCGCTCAGCTGAATCTCCCGCCATGAATGACGACGCAGACCAATTCGAGCCGCAGGACTCGCCCCCCAGCAAAAGCCAGCTCAAGCGCGATGCCCTGGCCCTGCAGGCGCTCGGCGCCGATCTGCTGGAACTGCCGGAATCGGACTGGGTCGCGCTACGCCTGCCGGAGACGCTGATTGCCGCCTTGCGGGACGGAAAACGCATTCATGCCCATGGCGCGCGCAAACGGCAGCTGCAGTACATCGGCAAACTGATGCGCGCTATCGACCCCGAACCAGTCCGCGGGCACTTTGAACAGCTGCGGCTGAAAAGCCGCGCTCAGGCGCGCGCTCACCAGCAGCTGGAACACTGGCGCGACCGCCTGATCGAGGAGGGCGACAGCGCGGTGGAAGCCTTCCTGGCGCTGCACGCGCAAGCAGACCGCCAGCAACTGCGGCAGCTGGTACGCAAGGCGCGCAAGGAACGCGACCACGACCAGCCGCCCGCGGCCAGCCGCGCCCTGTTCCGCTATCTCCGGGATCTGGGCGCTGGGTAATAGCCACGGAAAACACGGAAGACACGGAAATTTAAGATGTGTGCGGCAGCTGTTTTGTCGTGCATGGGCGGCAAGTAGCGTGGCTCGCAACGCCGCCGCCAGCCCCGTGACCGTCCCCCAAGCACCCCAGAACTCGAACCAGCGGAGCCTCTCAAATCGAAGCGGCTGGTGTTTCTATAGTGTTTTTCCGTGCTTTCCGTGTTTTCCGTGGCTATTACAAGCGAATTTCCGTGCTTTCCGTGGCTATCAACGCGGTCAGACCCGGCACACAATGTGCCGATGCTCGAGACAGGGGAAGGTACGTCGGATGTTCCTGAGGCGCTGCAGGTCCATATCAGCGCACACCAGTCCCGAACCGTTGGCCAGCTCGTTCATCACCTGGCCCCAGGGGTCGACGATCATGCTGTGGCCGTGGGTGGCACGGCCGTTGAGATGGTAACCGCCCTGGCCGGCGGCCAGCACGTAACAGAGATTTTCGATGGCACGCGCGCGCACCAGCGGTTCCCAGTGCGCGCGCCCGGTAATCGCGGTAAAAGAAGACGGCAGCGCGATGATTTCCATGCCCTGATCCAGCATGGTGCGGAACAACTCCGGAAAGCGCAGGTCATAGCACACCGCCAGACCCAGTTTACCGAATGGCGTATCGACCACCACGGTAACATCGCCCGGCTCGATGGTCTCTGATTCTGTATAGCGCTCGTCGCTGTCCACCAACGAAACATCGAACAGGTGAATCTTGTCGTAGCGCGCCGCGCACTTGCCCTTGTCGTCGTAGAGCAGGCACGCCGCGCGTATCTTGTCTATCGTCCTTTGCCGCCAGCGGCACGGTGCCGCCGACCAGCCAGATACCGTGTTTCCTGGCCTGTTGCGCAAGGAAATCCTGGATCGGGCCGCCCTGGTCCGATTCCCGCACCGCGACTTTGTCGCTCTCCTCTTTGCCCATGATGGCGAAGTTTTCCGGCAACACCACCAGGGCCGCGCCTTTATCCACCGCCATACCGACCAGTCGTTCGGCTTCCAGCAGATTAGCCCCGACGTTGGGCCCCGATGCCATCTGAATGCAGGCTACCGTTGTCACAGATGAATTACCTCGCCACCAGTTCAAGTTCGATACGATCGGCCTGGTGACTGCCCGCCACCAGCTCCTGGTCCGCGCCGGGAATACCCAGCGCGATGAGCCAGGAGCGCAATTCGTGGGCCCACAACAAACCCTCCTCGCCACCCGGATAGCGCACCACGATGCGTTGCCCGGGCTGCCTGAGCCAGGCCGCGGCCAGCTCCGGCAGGGGCGCCATCTGCGCCACCGAACGTCCGTCGCGGGGTTGGGCCCAGGTGTCGGCGCTCAGTGACCAGAACTGCTCCTCCGCCCACGCCGGGCGCCCCGGAAGCACTGCACACAGCAGGCTGCCGGCAACGATGCAGAGTCTGGTTTTCATGCCCGAAGCATACCACAGCAACTCGGCGGCGCACTGCGTCCGCCCGCATTCCCGGTCACCTTGGAGACCCATGCGGGCTCGCTGTACCTCGTCGCTCATGTCGACCCGTTCAGCGCGCCCGGAAGCGGTGAGCCGCACGGCCATCGCCGCTTGGCGATCCTTGGCCGGGACATGCCAGAGCCTGCCCGGCGAAGCGTTTCGGGTATCGCCCGCCGGAGCGCGCCCGAAGGAAGTGCCCCTGGAATGCACCTCGCCTGAAGCGCCTACGGTTGGCACACTGATCTCGTGGGGAGCGCTGCGAACCGGTCAATATGAGTGACGAGACAGGTGCTAGGGCTTTTTCTCCGCGTCGGTGTCGCTGGAGCGGCGCTCCTTGCGCAACTTCCGGTACACCGGCGCCTCCCAGCTCCCGGTCACCTGGTACTGCACCCGGTTCATCCGGTTGATTTCGTCACCGACCAGTTTCTCCGCGATAAACACCGCAGCGCCGACCGCGGGGCCGCCCGCCAGCGCACCGGCGATCGGCAGACTGGCACTCAGCTGCGGTGTCACCGTCACCAGCTGATCGTAGTCCTTCCTGACCAGACCGGTGCGCCCGGAGATCTCTATCACCGCTGACGAGCCCTTGATGGTGAGGTCGTTGGTAAAGGCATCGCCGTCCATGACCACGATGTGACCTGCCAGACTGTCGAAGCTGAAGCCCTCCTTGATCAGGTCGTTGAAATCCAGCGACAGGCGACGCTGCAGCGAATTCAGGCTGAACAGATTAATCAGCTTCCCGGCGCCTTCCTCGACATCGACCAGACGGCCGTCGAGCGCGGTGATCTGCAGATCGCCCTCGACGGTCTGAAGGCTGAAGTCCGCCGGACCGCCGGGCCAGCTGAGCTCAATATGGCCGCTGAGCTTGCCCCCCTTGACCGAACCGCTGTCGCCGAACAGCTTGGTCAGTTCGTCGAGCTGCCCGCCGCTCACGTCGGCACTGAAACGCGTATTCTGTACGCCGTCGGCCTGCAGCCATGAGCCCTCCCCTTTGAACCTGACCGCCTCGCCATCGACCGCCAGGGTTTCGAACAGCAGACCGCTATCGACCCGCCTGCCGACCAGCCGCGTTCTGCCGAGACTGTTCTCGCCCAGGCGCAGGTTGGCAATGCTGACATCGAGCTCTGGAAAAGCCTGCGGCCGGCCAAGCGGCTGCGCCTGCGCGTCTCCCGGTTCGCTCGGTTGCCGATTCAGGGTCAGGCGTTCAAATTCCAGTTTCAGTGCCGGAGGGCTGGCGGCTTGCGCAGGCGACCAGCCTGCCAGGCCGCGCACCTGATCGCCACGCAACAGAAACTGCCAGGGCGCACGCGCATCGCTCTGAATGGACAGGTTGTCGAACCGGTAGCCAAACACGTCGGCCCGCTTGACCGCGAGCTGCACCGCCACTGGCGCCAGAGTGGGCGCTGCTGCAGAGCCGCGCGCGGCGACGACCGACTGCAGCGTCGCGAGCCAGTCCGCCGCGTCCAGCAGCGGCAGTCGTCCACCGAGCTGAATCTCATCCTGCGCGGGCAACTGCGCCGGCTCAGCGCCGAAACGCAGTGCCGCGCGCTGGATGCCGGCAGTTTGCGGACTCAGCAGCACAGTTGCCCGCGCGCTGTCGGCGTAGCTCACCTCCAGCGGACGACTGGCCGTGTGGCCGGGCGCCCACCTGATGAGCGTGTCGCGCCTCTGTTCGCGGCGCTTGCGAAACGGCTCCGGCAGGTCTACAGCGATGCCCCGCAGATCTGAGCGCAGCTCCACCTCGAGCGCCGGCTCACCGGCCGGCGGCTGACGGGGAATCAGCAACAGCGCGTGCCAGTCGGCAACGCCCGACAGCAACGGCCCCAGACCCGGCAGCGGTTTGCGTGCCAGCGCCACCAGGTCCAGCGGTCCCTCGATATCCACCACGGTTCCTTCGCGCCGTTCGGCTTCCCAGGGGTAAATGGATACCTGCACCGGTTGCCCCAGCAGTTCGGCGCGCAGCAGTTCGGCCGTCACGCCGCGGGTGTTGAAGGCCAGTTCCCCGGTGATGCGGGTAAATGCCAGATCGAAACCGAGCGGATCGAGTTCGTTGTTGTTGAGCGCCACGCTGCCATTGACCGCGAGCGCGCCGAGGCCGGTCTTGAGCGGCAAATCCAGGTCCAGCTGCAGGTGCGCATCACCGCGCACACTGACCTGATCGATGAACGCACCGAAACGTTTTCCCAATGGGCTATAGGACACATAGTCCAGCATTCCGGCTGCCGTACCGCTCACCGTTGCGTCTATTTCCAACACCGGTCTGGTGAAGTCGTCGATTACCGCGACCACCCGCTGCACTGCTGACTCCATGATCCGCGCCGTACGGCCGGTGACGCGCATGGAGCGACCGACGAACAGGGCCGAGCCGGCCAGGCCGTCGAGCCGCCCCCACTCGGGATGGAAGTTCAGCACCACGTCGGCAAAATCGAAACTCGCCTCCAGACGCCCCTCATTACCGTCAAACGGCAACTGATCCAGCCGGCCCTGGAGCACCAGGCGCGCATTGCTGGCGGTACCGGCCCCGAATGCGCCCTGCAGCCAGGCAAACGCCTTGGGCGACAGCAGCCGCTCGGGCAGCTCGGCGCCAACCGCATTCAGCGGTAAATCGTCCAGAGTAAGCTGCAGGTCAAGCCAGGGTGATGCCTGCTGGTAGGGCCAGTCCAGCTGCATGCGCACCCGGGACTGGATCGGCCCGGACTGGACCATCAGCTGGTCGGTTTCGATACGAAACAGGTCCGCATAACGTTGCCAGCGCACTGCGCCCTGCAGCCGCGATACGGCGCGCGGAGCGGCAAACAGTCGGGGCATGCGTAACAACGCCCCCCGGGAATCGAGGTGCAGAATTCCTGCCTGCAGGTTTCCCTCGATGCTTCCGGACAGGCCACTGACGCCTGGCAGATTTTCGCTCGCCGCGAACTGCAGATTCTCGAACCGGGCGCGCAGCGAAAACACCGGTGCCGCAGCGGCGCGGTAGACGAATTCGAACTCGCTGTCGTGCAGCTGCCCGTTCGGCTGCAGGCGGTCGACCATGACCAGCGCATCTTCGCGCATCCACGGCAACAGCGGCAGCATCGCGTGCACCTCCTGCAGCACGATGCGGCTGGCACGGCCGCGGATGCGCAGCCGCTCCCCGGGTTCCACCATCAGCCTGACTTCCGAGGCGGGCCAGACTTCGCGACTGTCGCGCTGTACAGCGAAATCACGCAGTTCCACCTGCCAGCCGCGGTCGGCGAACTGCCAGCGAAACGCGCTGTTCAGCTGCTCGGCATCGAAGCTCTGCGTGGTGTCGCTGGCGAGCACAAAGCGGGGCTGCTCCAGTGCCAGCGAACCGCTGCCCCATTCGAGCCGCCCGTCGTGCAGGCCTGCCCACAGCTCGATATCCGCGCGGCCGGCAACCGCGACACCACTGGCATCGCGCCAGCGGTCCGCAAGCTGCAGGTTCAGCCCCTCGCCTTTCAGATACACACGTCCATGCAGCTGGTACGGCTCGCGCGTCGAACCGCGCAGGTCGGCAGCGACTTTGAGCTTGCTGCCAAACGGCTCGGACAGCCCGCCTTCTACCAGCAACTGATGCCGGTCCCCGTCATTGACCAGCTGCAGGGAAACGTCGGACAGCCGCAGCGGCGCACTGAACAGCCCGGGGTCGGCCCACTCGAGCTGCACGCGTTCCAGGGCGATACTTTCCTGCACCGACAGCCACCCCAGCAACTGAGCGAGCTCGGAGACCGGGTGCACATGGGTAAGATCGGTGGAAAACGCCAGCCGTGTGCCGATCAGGCGCAGACCGGCAGTCAACCACTTGCGGTGCAGCGCGGATTCGATCACATCCAGCCCGACCTGGACTTCGTCGACGACCAGAGCGCCGTCCGGAAAGCGGCTGTCGCGTACCACCACCTGTTTCAGGCGCAGCACGGGAGACAGGCCGCGCCAGGCGGCGTCCAGCTGACCGATCTCGACCGGTCGCTGTACCAGCCGCTGGGCGACCGCTTCGATCTGCTCGCGGTATTCCGACATCGCCGGCAACAACAGACGCGCGGCACTGAGCGCCACCGCCAGGCTCACGACAACGGCTGCAAAGCACCACCAGAAAACACGGAGCACGCGCCGCACTAACACCGGCTGCTACCTCGCGTCCCGCCCGGCCCAAGCGATTGAAATGCAATCAGGCACACCATTCCCCCGCACTACAACAGGACAACGTCGAACTGTTCCTGGGTATACAGGGCTTCGACCTGAAACTTGATCGGCTTGTCGATAAAGGCTTCCAGCTCGGCCAGGCTGGTCGATTCCTCGTCCAGCAGCAGGTCAACCACCTCCTGGGCAGCCAGCACCAGCAATTGCTGCGAATCGAACTGGCGTGCCTCGCGCAGGATCTCACGGAAGATTTCATAGCACACCGTCTCCGCAGTCTTTACCGAGCCGCGGCCGCCGCAGGTCGGACAACTCGAACACAGTATGTGCTCCAGACTCTCACGGGTGCGTTTGCGCGTCATCTGCACCAGGCCCAGGCTCGAGATCTCGCTGATGTGACAATTCGCATTGTCGCGCTCGATGTGCTTTTCCAGCGCGCGCAGGACCTGTCGCTTGTGTTCCTCATTCTGCATGTCGATGAAATCGACAATGATGATGCCGCCCAGATTGCGCAGCCGCAACTGGCGCACAATGGCCTGGGCAGCCTCCAGATTGGTTTTGAATATGGTTTCTTCGAGGTTGCGGTGCCCCACGTAGGCGCCGGTATTGACGTCGATAGTCGTCATCGCCTCGGTCTGATCGATGACCAGGTGCCCGCCCGACTTGAGCTGTACTTTGCGCTCCAGCGCCTTCTGGATTTCGTCGTCGACACTGTAGAGATCGAAAATCGGGCGTTCGCCCGGATAGTACTCCAGCTTGTCCACCAGCTCCGGTGTAAAGCGGCACACGAAGTCCTCGATGCGCTGGAACGTCTCGCGCGAATCGATGCGCAGTTTCTCGACCTCGGTATCGGACAGGTCGCGCAACACCCGCAACACCAGCGGCAGGTCTTCGTGCACCACCTCACCGGGGCCGGCACGCGTGGCGCGCTCCTGGATGGACGCCCACAGACGCTGCAGAAAATGCAGGTCCGAGGCGATCGCCTCTTCACCGACAGCTCTCCGCCGCGGTACGCAGGATAAATCCGCCGCCACCCTCGCCGCGCGCGGCCATCACGATGTCGCGCAGCCGCTGGCGCTCGGCTTCATCCTCGATGCGCTGCGAGACCCCCACGTTGCTCACCTCGGGCATAAATACCAGGTAGCGGGACGGCACCGTGATATGGGTGGTCAGGCGCGCGCCTTTGGTGCCGAGCGGATCCTTGATGACCTGCACCAGCACCAGCTGACCCTCGCGCAGCAGGCTGGTAATGTTGTCCTCGCCGCCGTTATGCTCGATTTTTTCATTGTCCACCGACACGGCGATATCCGAGGCGTGCAGAAACGCCGCGCGTTCCAGGCCGATATCCACGAAGGCGGCCTGCATCCCCGGCAGCACCCGGCGCACCACGCCCTTGTAGATGTTGCCCACCAGGCCGCGGCGGCGCGCGCGCTCGATGAACACCTCCTGCAGCACACCGTTTTCGACCACCGCCACGCGGGTCTCCTGGGGCGTGACATTCACCAGCAATTCGAGAGTCATGCGTGTTGAGCCAAAACCTGTATACCGAAGTCTTTCAGCAGCTGGGCCGTTTCGTACAGGGGTAAGCCCATGACGCCGGAATAACTGCCCTCCAGCCGCTCGACGAACACCGCACCCAGCCCCTGGATGGCGTAGGCGCCAGCCTTGTCCTGTGGCTCGCCAGTGTGCCAGTAGGTGTCGATCTCGGCATCGCTCAGCGAGCGGAACCAGACCGTGCTCTCGCTGACACGCACCGCCTCGCGCTCCCCGACCAGGGCCACGGCACTCAACACCCGATGCGCCCGCCCGGACAACAGGCGCAGCATCTGCCGCGCGTGGGCGAAATCCGCCGGTTTGCCGAGCAGTATGTCGTCGACGACTACTGCCGTATCGGCGCCCAGCACCAGGACTTCATCATGGCCCAATTCGCGCTGCACCGCACGGGCTTTTTCCAGTGCCACGCGCCTGACATAGGCATTGGCCGACTCGCGCTCGCGCGCTGTTTCGTCGACTTCGGTCACGCGCTGGCGAAACCGCACACCGATCTGGTTGAGCAGCTCACTGCGCCGCGGTGACGCCGATGCCAGCACCAGGGTGGTCACCATCAGGCCCGGTGGTAGGGATGGCCGCTGATGATGCTCCAGGCGCGGTACAGCTGCTCGGCCAGCATCACCCGTACTAACGGATGCGGCAGGGTAAGGGGTGACAGTGACCAGCGCTGTTCGGCGCTTTGCAGGCACTCCGGCGCCAGGCCGTCCGGGCCGCCCACCAGCAGCGCGACGTCACGGCCATCCTGCAGCCACAGCGCGAGCTGCTCGGCGAGTTCCCCAGTCGACCAGCTGCGCCCCTTGACGTCCAGGGCGATGACCCGTCGACCGGCGCCGGTTGCCGCCAGCATGCGCCGGCCCTCCTCGCCCACCGCGCGTTGTACCGAACCGGAACGGGAGCGTTGCCCAAGCGGGACTTCGGTAAGGCTCAGAGTACATTCGTGCGGCAGGCGCCGGGCGTATTCCCGGTACCCCTCGCTGATCCAGCCGGGCATGCGGGTACCGACAGCAATAAGGTTGATATCCATGCTAGGGGCCTGTCCGACTCATCATGTCGCTACCGCGGCGGTGGCAAACCGGTCCATTTTCTGATCCCGTTAGTCAAACAAAGCCCGCTATTCTCCTCAAGCGATCGAAAAACTCTCCTCGCTCTCCCGCTCGGCTCGCTGCGCGCAGATGATTCGCAGAGACGCCCGATGCACGCCGCCATCCGGTTCGGCGCATTCGCGGGCCGGGCAGCGATTAACCACGCTCGCTTTTTTCGCGGCTTTGCTCGGTGACCGACCAGAGTTTTTCCAGCGCATAGAACTCGCGCGTACGCGGCTGCATGACGTGCACCACCACGTCGCCCAGATCCACCAGCACCCATTCGCCTTCGCGCTCGCCCTCCACGCCCAGCGGCTTGACACCGGCCTGCTTGCACGCCACCACCACGGCATCGGCGAGCGATTTGACGTGCCGGTCGGAGGTGCCGCTGGCGATGACCATGAAGTCGGTTACCGAGGTCATGTCGCGCACGTCGAATTCGACGATATTGACGCCTTTCAGGTCTTCCAGCGCCTGTCGCGCGATGCTCTTCAGTTCATCAGCTTGCATACCAGTTCTCTTGCCTGATCCGCTCCAGTACCGCGTCCGGCAACAAATAACGGGGGCTGCGCCCGGCCGCCAGCAACGCCCTGATCTGCGTTGAGGAAACCGCCAGCTGGGTCACCGGCACAGCAACAATGCAGCCGGCCGGCCGACTGCGCAGTATATGCGGCGCGTCGACGCGCGCCTGTTTAACCCACCCGGCGACGGCACCCTGATCTGGCCACGCGCTGCCGGGGCGCTGCATGATAACCAGGTGACACAGGGCCGGAATGTCCTGCCAGCGATGCCAGCTCTCCAGCCCGGCGAAGGCGTCCATACCGAGCGCCAGGCACAGCGGCCGGTCGCCGCGTTCGCGGCGCAGCGCCTCCAGGGTGTCGACCATGTAGGACGGCCCCTCGCGCTGCAGCTCGCGCTCGTCTATCGCCAGCGCCGCTTCGTCCGCCACCGCGACGCGCAGCAGCGCCAAGCGCTGTTGCGGCGAAGCCACGGGGGCACCGCGGTGCGGTGGGACGCGACACGGCAGCAGGTGTACGCGCTCTATACCCAGCGCCTGCTGCACCTCGAGGGCCGGACGCAGATGACCGAAATGCACCGGATCGAAGGTTCCGCCGAGGATGCAAAGCATGGATCAGGACCTGGTGTTAACAGGCCCTGATCCGCGCTCACTGGCGGATATGACCATCACCGAGGACAATGAATTTCAGCGTAGTCAGGCCTTCCAGGCCAACCGGGCCACGCGCGTGCAGCTTGTCGGTACTGATGCCGATCTCCGCGCCCAGGCCGTATTCGAACCCGTCGGCGAAGCGGGTCGAGGCATTCACCATCACCGAACTGGAATCGACTTCGCGCAGGAAGCGGCGCGCGCGGCTGATGTTCTCGGTGACGATGGCGTCGGTATGCCCGGAGCCGTGCTTTCGATGTGTTCCATGGCCGCATCCAGATCGTCCACCACCCGCACCGCCAGGATCGGCGCCAGGTACTCCTCGTCCCAGTCGGTCTCCTGCGCCGCCTTGATATCGCCGAGCACCTCGCGGGTGCGCTCGCAGCCGCGCAGTTCCACACCGTGTCCCGGTACAGCTCACCGAGCCGCGGCAATACACGCGCCGGCAATGCCCGCGGCGACCAGCAGCGTCTCCATGGTGTTGCAGGTGCCGTAGCGCTGGGTCTTGGCATTGAAAGCGACCCTGACCGCCTTGTCGATGTCGGCCTGGTCATCGATGTAGGTGTGGCAGACACCGTGCAGATGCTTGATCACCGGGATCCGCGACTCGCGGCTGACCCGCTCGATCAGCCCCTTGCCGCCGCGCGGCACGATCACGTCCACGTACTGTTCCAGCTTCAGCAGCTCGCCCACCGCGGCACGGTCGGTGGTGGCCACCACCTGTACCGGCGTGGCCGGCAAGCCCGGCCTGTTCCAGACCCTGTTCGATGCAGCGCGCAATCGCCTGGTTGGAATGCAGCGCCTCGGAGCCGCCACGCAGAATGCAGGCATTGCCGGACTTCAGACACAGCGCGGCGGCGTCGGCGGTAACGTTGGGACGCGATTCATAGATGATGCCGATGACGCCGAGCGGCACGCGCATGCGCCCCACCTGGATACCGCTGGGCCGGTAATCCAGACCACTGATGGCCCCCACCGGGTCCGGCAGCGCCGCGATCTGGCGCAGACCTTCGGCCATGGCTGTCGATGCGCGCATCGGTCAGTTCCAGACGGTCCAGCAGCGCAGCCTCGAGGCCGCGTTGTCTGCCGGCCTCCAGGTCCTTGTGGTTCTCCGTCACCAGGCGCGCCCGCTCGGCGACAATGGCGTCGGCAATCGCCAGCAGCGCGGCGTTCTTGGCCGCTGTTTCGGCACGTCCCAGCAGCCGCGCCGCCTCGCGCGCGGTCTGCGCCCAGCCCCCGCATGTAAGCGGATACATCGAAGCTCATGGATTGCGCTGTTTCACTCATCCGGTATCATTTGCATTCAGGCAGATATCCTGACCGCATCCAGCCCGGCCAGGTCGAGGCTCAATTGTAACAGTTCGTCCCAGCAACTGCCCGTGGCACGACCCTTGATGACCCGGTCAATGCGCGCACAGCGCTGCAGCCAGTCCCGCCACCGGCGCGCCGGCACCCGCTGCAAAGCACGCCCGATCACCGGCTTGCGCTTCTCCCAGACGCGGTGGCGGCCAGCACCCGGGCCAGGCAGCCCGCTCTCCAGATCTGTCGCCATGGCGGCCAGGGCACGGATTTCCCGCGCCAGGGCCCACAACACCAGCACCGGATCGACACCCTCGGCGCGCAGGCCGACCAGTACTCGCTGGGCGTGCACGGCGTCACCGGCCAGCGCGCTGTCCACCAGCCCGAAGACATCGTAACGGGCGCTGTCCAGCGACCAGCTCGGTGACGGTGTCCAGGTCCACATCCCCGGGACCGTTGCAGCAGGTAGAGTTTTTCGATTTCCTGGGCGGCGGCCAGCAGGTTGCCTTCGACGCGCTCGGCCAGCAGCGTCAGCGCATCCGGCTCGGCCTGCATGCCGCGCGCGCGCATGCGCCGCTCGATCCAGGCCGGCAGCTGGCCGGCTTCGACCGGCCACACGGTCACGCGCCACGCCCGCCTTGTCCAGCCCCTGCACCCACTTGCTGTTGCGCGCCGCCGGCTCCAGCTTGCCCGACACGATCAGCAGCACGGTGTCCTCTGCGGGTCGCTCGGCGTAATCGCGCAGCGCGGCACCACCCTCTTTGCCCGGCTTGCCGCCCGGCAGCCGCAACTCCAGCAGACGTCGTTCGGAAAACAGCGACAGGCTGTCACAGGCGGCGCGCAGAGCGTTCCAGTCAAAGCCGGCCTCGACGTTGAACACCTGGCGGTCGGCATAACCCTGCGCACGGGCCGCGGCGCGCATCGCGTCCGCGCATTCGTTGACCACCAGCGTTTCGTCTCCGTGGATGAAATAAACCGGCGCCAGAGCGCGCCGCAGCTGCCCGGTCAGTTGCTCGGGACGCAGCTGGGTCACCGCGGGCGCATTCCCACTTCGATACGGGTGATAATCTGGCGCGCCAGGTCGCGCTGCATTTGCCGGCGGATCACTTCGGCTTCGCCGACCTTGCCGAGCAACTCGGTATCATCAAACACCAGGTCACGCGTCATTCTCAGCGTCTGCGGCTCGAGCAGCACATTGCCCTGCGGATCCTCCAGCGCAAAGCTCACCTCTTCG
The DNA here is from genome assembly GCA_963695455.1 of uncultured Gammaproteobacteria bacterium. GTDB lineage: Bacteria > Pseudomonadota > Gammaproteobacteria > DSM-19610 > DSM-19610 > Thiogranum. The sequence continues at coordinate 394,447 of CAVOGN010000002.1, forward strand.
AACAGCTCGTACTCGCTGGCCCGGCCGGCGCTGCCCACCGACAACACGCGCTGCTGCGAGCGCTCGTTGAGTATGTTGACCACCCCGTGGCTTCATCACGCTGTTCGGTCAGATCGGCGCCAGCCGACTGCAGCTCGAGGCGCAGCTCGGTGGCAATACCGCTGTAGAGAGCCTGCGACTGCAGGTAGGTGTTCTCCAGCACCGCCGGCAGCTCGACCCCGGCGCGAAGATGAAAGCCGCAGGCCGTCAGCAGCACCAGCGACGCCGCGGCGAACGCAGCCAGACTGAAATTCGGCACGGCCAGCATGCCGGCTAGCCCGCCACCACGTTAACCAGCCGTCGCGGCACGATAATCACCTTGCGCACCTGTTTGCCTGCCAGGAAACGCTGAACGTTCGGCTCCGCAAGCGCCGCAGAGCGAATGTCCGCATCGGTGGCATCCGCCGCCACCGCGACCTTGCCACGCATCTTGCCGTTCACCTGCACCACCAGCTCGATGCTGTCCCGTGACCAGCGCCGCCGGGTCGACCTGCGGCCAGCGGCAGTCCACCACGCTGTCGGCGTGGCCGAGCGCCGACCACAGCGCCTGGGCTGATATGCGGCACAATGGGCGACAGCATCAGCACGATCGCTTCCAGTGCCTCCTGCATCAGCGCCCGTCCGTTGCCGGAATCATCCTCGCGGCGGTTCAGTTGTTGAGCAGTTCCATGTTCGCCGCGATAGCCGTATTGAACGTATAGCGCCGCCCGACGTCGTCGCTGACCTTGTCGATCGTCTCGTGCAGGGTGCGCCGCAAGGCCTTCTGCGCGTCATCCAGCGCGTCGACATTCAGGGACGGCGGCCGGACCCGCGGAGACGTGCGTAAACACCGCACGCCACAGGCGATTAAGAAACCGCGACGCGCCCTCGACGCCGAATCGGACCATTCCAGCGACTGCTCGGGCGGCGCGGCAAACATCATGAACAGGCGCACCGTGTCGGCACCGTAGCGGTCAATCAGTTCCTGCGGATCCACCGTGTTGCCCTTGGACTTGGACATCTTCGAACCGTCCTTGTTGACCATGCCCTGGGTCAGCAGGCGGGCGAACGGCTCATCGCCCTTCACCAGCCCGAGATCGCGCATCAGCTTGTGGAAGAAGCGCGCATACAGCAGGTGCAGCACGGCGTGTTCGATACCGCCGATATACTGATCCACCGGCGTCCAGTAGTGCACCCGCTGATCGAGCATGCCCTGGTCAAAGTCGTTGCAGGCGTAGCGGGCGTAGTACCAGGAGGATTCGAAGAACGTGTCGAAGGTGTCGGTTTCGCGCTCGGCGGCGCCGCCACAGTCCGGGCAGCGTGGTATCGATGAAGCTGCGGTCCGTCTTCAGCGGTGAACCGGCGCCTTCCAGCACCACGTCGCGCGGCAGCACGACCGGCAGCTGGTCTTCCGGCACCGGCACCGAACCGCAGGCCGGGCAGTTGATCATGGGGATCGGGCAGCCCCAGTAGCGCTGCCGCGAAACGCCCCAGTCGCGCAGTCGGAAGTTGATGGTCTTGCGGCCCTTGCCCGCGGCTGTCCAGATGCTCGGCGATGGCGTCGAAGGCCTGTTCCGAACTCAGTCCGTCGAAGGGACCGGAATGTTTCAGCACACCCTTGTCGGTATAAGCGGCCTGTTCCACATCGGCCGCCGACCGAATCATCGACCGGATAGATCACCTGCCGGATCGGCAGTCCGTATGCGTGCGCGAACTCGTAGTCACGCTGATCGTGTGCCGGCACCGCCATCACCGCGCCGGCACCGTACTCCATCAGCACGAAGTTGGCGCTCCACACCGGCACAGCCTCCCCGCTGATCGGATGGATCGCCCTGAGACCGGTGTCGACACCCTTCTTTTCCAGTGTCGCCATGTCGGCTTCGGCCACTTTGGTGTGCGCGCACTCTTCGATGAACGCCTCGAGCGCCGCATTGTCCCTGGCCGCCTGCAATCGCCAGCGGGTGGCCCGGCGCCACCGCGACATAGGTAACGCCCATGAGCGTATCGGGCCGGGTGGTGAAGACGGTCAGCGGCTGCTCCTGGCCCTCGACCTCGAAGTGCAGCTCCACGCCTTCGGAACGGCCGATCCAGTTGCGCTGCATGGTGCGCACCTGCTCCGGCCAGCCGTCGAGCGCGTCCAGGTCGTCCAGCAATTCCTGGGCATAATCGGTGATCTTGAGGAACCACTGCGGGATGGCGCGGCGTTCCACCGGCGCGCCCGAGCGCCAGCCTTTGCCGTCGATGACCTGCTCGTTGGCCAGCACCGTCTGATCGACCGGATCCCAGTTCACCAGCGCGGTCTTTTTGTACACCAGGCCCTTGTCGAACAATTTGGTAAAAAACCATTGTTCCCAGCGATAATAGGCGGGATCGCAGGTCGCCAGCTCGCGCGCCCAGTCGTAGCCGAAGCCGAGCCGCTTGAGCTGGCCGCGCATGTAGTCGATGTTTTCGTAAGTCCACTTGGCGGGCGGCACGCGGTTGTTGATGGCGGCATTCTCGGCCGGCAGCCCGAAGGCATCCCAGCCCATCGGCTGCAGCACGTTCTTGCCCAGCATGCGCTGGTAACGCGAAATCACGTCGCCGATGGTATAGTTGCGCACGTGGCCCATGTGCAGGCGCCCGCTGGGGTAGGGAAACATCGACAGGCAATAGTACTTCTCGCGGGATTCGTCCTCCAGGGCACGAAATGTGGCCTGCTGTTCCCAGTCCCGCTGGATGCCTGTCTCGATTTCCTGCGGGTTGTAGTTTTCTTCCATCCCGATTGCCTGCCGCCAGATCCAAAGCGGCAAGAATACCGTACCGCGTACCGGCCGAACAACACGCCCTGGCAGCGCCCCGGCGCTCCATTCATTAACCGCAAAGGACGCGAAGGACGCGAAGGTTCCTTTAAACCGCCAGTTTGCGAAACATTCTCCAACGCTCCGAAAACTCGCTGCCTGCGCCAGAGATCCTCGCCCTCATTGCTCTGGTTTTCCTTCGTGTCCTTCGCGTCCTTTGCGGTTAAGAAGGGTTTTCACCAGAAAAATCCAGTCTAGACTTAGCTTGGAACCGCCCGATCCAGGAGACGGAAATGACCAGCCCCGCGACTGACAAACTGGTGCATGCCTACAACCGCATGATGGAGCGCATACGCCACGCCTTCGAGGAGGCCGAGGCGCGCGCCCTGCCGACGCTTCGGCACAGTGTGGAAAGGGCGCGCGAAACGGCGGTCGAGCTCGAGGAACTGAGCCGCGATGAGGCGGAAAAGATCGCCTACTACGTGAGACGCGACCTGCAGGATGTCGGCCGCCACCTGGAGGAAACCGGCACAGAGCTGGGTGACTGGCTGCGCTTCGATATCGACCGAATAGAAACCGGCCTGCTGGATTTGTTCAGCCAGGTGGCCGATCGTACCCGTGTCGAATGGGCGGAACTGCAAAATGAACTGCAGCGCGACCCCCCCTACCACAGCGGCGAAGTGACCGGGCCCGGCACCCTGTACTGCAGCGCCTGCAACGAAGCGCTGCACTTCCATCACACCGCCCGTATCCCGGCCTGCCCGCACTGCGAGAACGAGAGCTTCCGGCGCTGGCCGCTGGAGGAAAAGTAGAACCTGCCTCATGGTCCCGCGCGAGCCGCGTTGCTGGCCGAAAAACCTGGGGACCGGGCGATTTTGCCCCATGGCTTTGTTGCGGTTCGCTCATGTAGCATGGGCTACACCATGCTCGCCGCGCCGCGCCATGGGGCAAATCGCCACGGTCGCGGCTGCGGGGGATTATGAGACAGGTTCTAGTCAGGCGGCGCGCCGGCCCAGCCCCAGCCCCGCCAGCAACAGCAGGCTGCAGGCGACCACCACCGGCCAGTTGCCCCAGCGCACGTAGGGTGTGGCCCCGCTGCGCGGCTCAATGTCGGCGGAAATGGTTTCCGTGCGCGCCTGCTTACTCTGCACCAGCAGCCTGCCATCGGCATCGATAATGGCGGAAATTCCGGTGTTGGTGGCGCGCAGCAGGTAGCGCTCCGTTTCCCGCGCCCGCATGCGGGCCATTTCCAGGTGCTGGTGGGGCGCCAGCGAGTCGCCGAACCAGGCGTCATTGCTGACATTAACCAGGAAAGCCGCCTCCGGCAGGGCACCGATCAACTGTTCACCAAATGCGATTTCGTAGCAGATCGACGCACCCACCGGGTAGCCGGCTGCGGTGAGCAACGACTGCCGCGGGTCGCCGGCACTGAAGTCGGCTTCCGGCACCGGCAGAAAATCCAGCACCTCCGCCAGCCAGTCGCGCAACGGCAGATACTCGCCGAACGGCACCAGATGCACTTTGTAATAGAATCGCTGCGGCTGATCGAGACTGATGACCGCGTTGAAATACTCCCAGCGGCTGCGGTCCAGCACCGGGATGCCGGTCAGCAGCGAAACACCGTGCTGCTGCAAATCCACGCCCAGCGGCTTCAGGAAGTCCTGTTCGACCTGATCGTAAAACGCCGGAACCGCGGTTTCCGGCCACACAACCACGTCACTGTCGAGATGCTGGCGGGTAAGCGCCGCATAGCGCTCCAGCGTGGCGCGCTGCTGCTCGGGCTGCCATTTCAGCTCCTGGGGAATGTTTCCCTGCACCAGCGTCGCTCTCAGCTTGTCCCCGGCCGGCTCGGTCCAGTGCAGCTGGTTCAGTACCAGGCCAACCAGCCAGATCAACGCCAGGGCGAAGACGCCGAACAGGCGCGCTTTACCCGCCGTGCGCAGTGCCCACACCAGCAACCCGCCGCTCAGCGCCACCAGCCAGCCGACACCGTACACGCCGAGCAGCGGCGTGAAGCCCAGCAGTGGGCCGTCCACCTGGCTGTAGCCGAGGTTGAGCCAGGGAAAACCGGTCAGCAGCCAGGAGCGCAGCCATTCCGTCAGCGTCCAGGCGGCGGGAAACATGACGACCAGGAAACGGCCGGCCGGCGCGACCGCGGCGCGCGCCAGAGCCCAGGCCATCAGCGCCGGAAACAACGCCAGGAAGGCGACCAGCAGCAGCATCACAGCGACGGAAAGCCACAGGCTGGCGTGACCGTAGAGATAGATACTGATGTACACCCAGGACACGCCGACACTGAACTGCCCGATACCGAACAGCCAGCCGATCACCAGCGCATCGCGGGGCCTGGCGGCATACAACAGTGCGGCCAGCGCGGCGATGCCGAACAGCGTCAGCGGGTACCAGCCGAACGGAGCGAAGCCAAGCGGCACCAGCGCACCGGACAGCAGCGCCGCCAGCCTGTTCAGCAGCTTGCTCGCGGGCAACGACATGCGATCAGGCGTTCAGGTGCGGCTCGGCAGCTTCCGGGGCGCGCAGCAGTGTCACCTTCATCAGGCGGATGCGACGGTTATCCGCATTCAGGATCTTGAAGCTCATGTTCTCGATGATGATGGTCTCGCCGCGCTTGGGCAGCCGACCCAGTTTGTGTGTCACCAGTCCGCCGATGGTATCGAACTCCTCGTCGCTGAACTCGGTACCGAAGTACTCGTTGAAATCTTCGATCGGGGTCAGCGCCTTGACGGTGAAGTTGACGTCGCTGTACTTGCGGATGAAGGTTTCCTCGTCGATGTCGTGCTCGTCCTCGATCTCGCCGACGATCTGCTCCAGTACATCTTCGATGGTAACCATGCCGGCCACGCCGCCGTACTCGTCGACCACGACAGCGAGGTGATTACGGCTGGCACGGAACTCCTTGAGCAGCACATTCAGGCGTTTGCTCTCCGGCACGAACACGGCCGGCCGCAGCAGCTCGCGTACCGAAAACTGCTCCGGGTCGCGTTTGGACGAATAGCGCAGCAGATCCTTGGCCAGCAGCACCCCGACGACCTCGTCGCGGCTGTCGCCGATCACCGGGAAACGCGAGTGTCCCGACTCGATGGCGACGGCAATCAGCTCTTCGGGGTCGGCATCGCGGTTCACCACCACCATCTGGGAACGCGGGATCATGATATCGCGCACCTGCATATCGGCGACTTGCAGAACCCCTTCGATCATCGCCTGCGCATCGGCGTCGAACAGGCCGCGCCCCTGCGCATCGCGCAGCAGCGCAATCAGCTGTTCGCGATCCTTGGGCTCACCCAGCAGGGCCTGACTGAGGCGATCTACCCAGGATCGCTGGGTCGACGCGCCGCTACTCCGGTCTTCTTTCATGCTGTCCCTTACATTGCCACATCGTAGGGATCGGCGATCCCCATATGCCGCAGTATGCGCTTCTCCAGCGTTTCCATTTCCTCGGCATCCTGCTCGCTGTGGTGATCGAAACCGCGCAGATGCAGGATCCCGTGCACCACCAGGTGCGCCCAGTGATCCGACACCCGCTTGCACTGCTCCAAGGCCTCTCTTTTTACCACAGGGGCGCAGATCACTACATCACCCAGGTGCCGCGAGTCGATGCCGGGCGGCGCCTCGAATGGAAAAGACAACACATTGGTCGCCTTGTCCTTGCCGCGATAGCGCCGGTTCAGATCGCGGCTCTCTGGCGCGTCCACCACCCGTATCACCAGCTCCACCGGTTCGCTGCACTGCTGCAGCGCAGCCACAGCCCAGAGGCGAAAATCCTGTTCCGTCGGAAGCTCTGCATCCTCCAGCGCGTACTGCACCTCGAGCTCGACCTGCGGTACGCCCTCAGTGGTCATCGCTGCCCTGCTCGAAGCGCTCGTAGGCGTTGAGGATCTTCTTCACCAGCGGATGGCGCACTACGTCGCGCGCATCGAACCAGGTGAAGCCGATGCCGTCGATCCCCTGCAGCACGTCGACCACCTGACGCAGCCCCGACTTCACGCCCTTGGGCAGATCGATCTGCGTCACGTCACCGGTTATCACCGCCGTGGAACCGAAGCCGATCCGGGTGAGGAACATCTTCATCTGCTCGACGGTGGTGTTCTGCGCCTCGTCCAGAATCACAAAGGCGTCGTTCAGGGTTCTGCCGCGCATGAAGGCGAGCGGCGCGATCTCGATCACGTTGCGCTCGATCAGCTTGGCGACCCGCTCGAATCCGAGCATTTCGAACAATGCGTCGTACAGCGGGCGCAGATAGGGATCGACCTTCTGCACCAGGTCTCCGGGCAGGAATCCGAGCCGTTCGCCGGCTTCCACCGCCGGACGCACCAGCACCAGGCGACGCACGCTTTCGCGCTCCAGCGCCTGCACTGCGCAGGCCACAGCCAGGTAGGTCTTACCGGTGCCGGCCGGGCCGACGCCGAAGTTGATGTCCAGGTCCATGATGTCGCGAATATAGTCCTGCTGATGCGCGCCGCGCGGTCGGATAATCGAGCGCCGGGTGTGAATCAGGAGGCCCTTTTCCGTGCCATCCACGCTTTGTTCCAGCACATCCAGCCCGGCCTGCTGCAGGTACAGGTGCACCCGCTCCGGGGTCAGCGGCGCCTCCAGAGTAGCGTCGTAGAGATTCTCCAGCACTTCGCCGGCCAGGTGCGGGGCGCGGTCATCGCCGACGATGCGAAACTGATTGCCGCGATTGCTGATTTCGACATGCAGGCGCCGCTCGAGCTGGCGCAGGTGCTCGTCGAATTGACCGCACAGAGAAGCCAGCCGCTGGTTGTCAGCGGGCTGCAGGGTCAGGGTGACAGAAGCGGGTTCGGGATCCAAAACGCTCGTTGTTTGCCGGGCATCAGCCCCAGTTAACAGTCTTGTCGGCCATGCCCGGGTCATCTACAGCGAGCAGCTCGCCGCGCAGCGAGTTCGGCAGCGCCTCGGTGATACGGACCGTGACGAAGCGGCCGATCAGGTCGGCAGCGGCGTCGAAATTGACCACGCGGTTGTTTTCGGTGCGCCCGGCCATCTGGGCGGGGTTCTTGCGCGACGGGCCCGTCCACCAGCAAGCGCTGCGTGCTGCCGACCATGGCCGCGCTGATCGCGGCGGCCATGTCCTGGATGCGCGCCTGCAGCCGCGCCAGGCGCTGCTTCTTGACCGCCAGCGGCACGTCGTCGGGCAGCTCGGCGGCCGGCGTACCGGGCCGGCGGCTGTAGATGAAGCTGAAGGAATGGTCGAAGCCGACCTCCTCGATCAGCCGCATGGTGGCTTCGAAGTCGGCCTCGGTTTCGCCCGGGAAGCCGACGATGAAATCCGAGGACAGACTGATACCCGGGCGCGCCGCGCGCAGGCGGCGGATGCGCGACTTGTACTCCAGCGCGGTGTGGTTGCGTTTCATGGCCGCCAGCATGCGGTCGGAACCGCTCTGCACCGGCAGGTGCAGGTGACCGACCAGCTCCGGCACCTCGCCGTACACCTGGATCAGGCTGTCGCTCATTTCCAGCGGATGGGAGGTGGTGTAGCGGATGCGGTCGATGCCGTCGATGGCCGCGACGTAAGTGATCAGCAGCGCCAGGTCGGCGCTGCCACCGTCGGCCATGGCGCCGCGATAGGCGTTGACGTTCTGGCCCAGCAGGGTGATTTCGCGCACGCCCTGCCGCGCCAGGCTGACCACCTCGGCGATGACATCGTCGAACGGGCGGCTGACTTCCTCGCCGCGGGTGTAGGGCACCACGCAGAAGGTGCAGTACTTGCTGCAGCCCTTCCATGATGGACACGAAGGCGGTGGGGCCTTCGGCGCGCGGCTCGGGCAGGCGGTCGAACTTCTCGATCTCGGGGAAGGAGATATCCACCACGGCACTGCGACTGGCGCGCACCTCACTGATCATCTGCGGCAGCCGGTGCAGGGTCTGGGGACCGAACACCAGGTCCACGTAGGGCGCGCGTTCGCGCAGCGCCTCGCCCTCCTGGCTGGCCACGCAGCCGCCCACGCCGATAATCAGCTCCGGGCGCTTCTGCTTCAGCTCGCGCCACTGTCCCAGCTGCGAGAACACCTTTTCCTGCGCCTTTTCGCGGATCGAGCAGGTGTTGAGCAGCAGCACGTCCGCCTCTTCGGCCGACGGTGCCAGCTCCAGACCATGGGCGTCGGCGAGCACGTCCACCATCTTGGCGGAATCGTACTCGTTCATCTGGCACCCGTGGGTTTTGACAAATACTTTTCCGGCCATGGGTATGAGATTGGCGTTGAACGGCCCATCACGATACGTGAAACAGGCCGTGTATTGTACAGGGAAAGCGGAGGGTAATCAGTAAAGGTGGAAGCCGGCCTGTAAGCCGGGTTCTGTCGTGGACAACCATTCATCTGGGATGCACGTCACCGTGCACCTCGAGCGACCTACCCGGGAACGGCGCGGGCCACGCCCATGTTCCCCTATTTGGTCTTGCTCCGGGTGGGGTTTACCCTGCCACCGCTGTTGCCAGCGGCGCGGTGCGCTCTTACCGCACCATTTCACCCTTACCTGTGCCCGAAGGCCATCGGCGGTATATTTTCTGCGGCACTTTCCGTAGGCTCGCGCCCCCCAGGCGTTACCTGGCACCCTGCCCTGTGGAGCCCGGACTTTCCTCCGTGACCGAAGTCACAGCGGCTGTCCGGCCGACTTCCGACGCTCAAGATAGACCCAAGATCTATGTGTTGGCAAGCAGAATTTGTCGACTTCTCTTACAGCGTTCGAGTATTGCGCAGCATCGAACCGGTTTCCTGCATACAACGATCTAATTAGGCTAAGTAAATTCTAGCTCAGCGGTCGTTGGCGGCCAAGCCGGCAGCACGCTTTCGGTTGTCGAATCGACTTACAGCTCGACTTACAGCGACAGCGATAAGAAAATTGCAGCGCTATTGTTTTAATAATGGTAAGTTAGTATTGGCTCGTGAATTGCAGCGGCCAGCCCGGCAAGATAACGTAGCGAAAATCATTTTTCGACAACAATAGCGGCCGGTTGACGAGCACGAAAGACCGGCTTGAGGAGAAGTGCATGGATTTGAGAATAAGAGGAAGACTAGTCACGGATTTGGTCGTTTATTGCCTATCTTGCGGTTGTCATTGGCGTCTGCAAACGCTGCTGCAGCCGTTGTGATCGACTTTGGAACCGGGCTTGCCGGACCTGGCGGCACCATCAGCTATGACGGTGTCAACGTAGATCGGTGCGAACATAAACATTCGGAGCGTTGACCGCCCAAGGAACTCCCGATAAACGCTGGCGTTTATATCACCAATGCAACCCTGAATTTCGATACCGGGGCTAACACCATATCGATTGTTGGTGATGTCCCAGGCCTCGGTGTCGCGCCGACCACCCTGCTATCGGGATCGTTCAGCAGCTTCAGTTACACCCCTATTCCGGGTCCCGGGGGTGTAACAGAGATCTTTAGTGGTCAAGGTCCGGATATCAAGAGCATTGCCTTACTCGGTGCACTCGGTGTTCCTGCCGGTACGCCCTTTGATTTCTTCGGGTTTTCAATTGAGATCCGTTAATGGGACTGTGGTCAGTACCGACATCGTAAACACGGCGGTGCCTGTTCCTGCTGCCGTCTGGCTGTTCGGCTCCGGCCTGGTCGGCCTGGTGGCTGTTGCACGCCGCCGCAGCTGAACCATTCGGTTAAGGCGAAAAAAAGGCGGCCAAGGCCGCCTTTTTTTCGCCGCGATTGACACTGATCAGCGCGATACCGATCCTCGCCTGGGACTGCGGTAGGTCGCCTTCCCCAGCCACTTGTTCAGCAAATTGTCGCGCTTCAGGAACGGCAGGCACGGCTGACGGCGCATGCCCATCTTGTTGCGCAGCGCCACCAGCTTCTTGTGGCGCGGATCCAGACTGAGGCCGCGCGACACCGCCTGGCAGGCCCGTTTGCGGTGCTGGAATTTCAGCTCCGCCAGCGCCAGGTTCAGGAACACCTCGGCATTGACGGTCTCCACACCGGCGGCGTGCCGGCACAGGTTCAGCCCGCTGACGTCGCCGCAGTAGACCAGCGAAAGGCCGTGACAGGAGCGGTACAGGTGCTGGTAGACATCCTCGCGGCCCGAACGGCGTTCCGCCTGGCCAAAATGACGCGCAGCCGTTTTCCATTGTTTTTTATCGAAAAAAGCCCGGCCCAGCTGGTATTCTTCCCGCGCCTCACGCATCCGTGCAGTAGCACCGGGGTACAGTAGTTCATCCATGTGATAGCCCTCGAAGTTGGTCTGACCGGCAGTCCATTTGCCGGCCGCTGTGTTTCCCTTATCGACACATCGATTTGCTAGCTTAGTTTTCAATCACCTCCCGGTAGTAGCTCAAAAGTCCCAGTGTAGACGCGTCGTGCGCGCCTGCAACCTCGCCCCGTTCCAGTTCGGTCTGCACCGTCGTGGCCAGTTGTTTGCCCAGTTCCACGCCCCACTGGTCGAAGGAGTTGATTTGCCAGACGATGCCCTGCACGAATATCTTGTGCTCGTAGAGCGCGATCAGCTGGCCCAGCAGGAACGGGGTCAGGCGCGGATAGAGCAGCGAATTGGTCGGTTTGTTGCCAGGAAAGACCTTGTGCGGCAGCAGCTCGCCGATGCGCTGTTCCTCCAGGCCCTGCGCTTTCAGCTCGGCCCTGGCCTCCTCCTCCGTCTTGCCACGCATCAGCGCCTCGGTCTGGGCAAGGTAATTGGTGAACAGAATCCGCTGCTGGTCTTTGAGACTGTGGTGGGCGTTGACCGCGGTCATGAAATCGGCCGGTATCAGGCGCGTGCCCTGGTGGATCAGCTGGTAGAAGGCGTGCTGGCCGTTGGTGCCCGGTTCGCCCCAGATCACCGGCCCGGTGTGGTAATCCACCACTTCACCGTCGCGCGCGACCCGCTTGCCGTTGCTCTCCATGTCCGCCTGCTGGAGATAGGCCGGCAGTCGGTGCAGGTGTTGATCGTAGGGCAGTATGGCGTGTGACTCGGCGCCGAAAAAGTTGTGGTACCAGATGCCCAGCATGCCGAGCATCACGGGCATGTTCCGCTCCAACGGTGCAGTGCGGAAATGCTGGTCCATGTCGTGGGCGCCGGCCAGCAACTGCTCGAAATTGTCCATGCCGACGTAGAGCGCAATGGACAGACCGATGGCCGACCAGAGCGAATAACGCCCCCCCACCCAGTCCCAGAATTCGAACATGTTACGCGGATCGATGCCAAACGCCTGCACCGCCTCCCGGTTGGTGGACAGAGCAACAAAATGCTTGGCCACCACGCGCGGGTCCGACGCGGATTCCAGCAACCAGCGCCGCGCCTGGTTGGCATTGGTCATGGTTTCCTGGGTGGTGAAGGTCTTGGACGCCACCAGGAACAGGGTCGTTTCGGGATTCAGCCCGGCCAGGGTATCGTGGATCTGGCTGCCGTCGACATTGGATACGAAGTGAACCTTGAGGCGATAACCGTAGGGTCGCAACGCCTCGCTCACCATTACCGGTCCGAGGTCGGAGCCGCCGATGCCGATATTGACCACGTCGGTGATCGGCTTCGCCGTGTAGCCCTTCCAGTTACCGCTGCGCACCGTCTCGGTGAAAGCGCGCATTTTTTCCAGTACCCGGTTGACCTCGGGCATCACATCCTCGCCGTCGACGCAAACCGGTGTATTGCTGCGGTTGCGCAGCGCGGTATGCAAAACCGCGCGCTGTTCGGTGAAATTGATTTTGTCACCGCGAAACATGCGCTCGATCCAGTCCGGCAACCCGCTTTCACGTGCCAGCGAGAACAGCAGAGCCAGGGTCTCGTCGGTGATCCGGTTCTTGGAGTAGTCCAGCAGCAGATCGCCACAGCGCAAGGAATAGCGCTCGAAACGCTGCGGATCGGCGGCGAACAGGTCGCGCATGTGCAGGTCGCCAACCTGCGCGAAGTGGGCCCGCAGCGCCTTCCAGGCGGGCAGTTGTGTCAACTCGGGCATCTGCAACAATCCAAATCGTTCAGCAAACCGTTTTGCGCCGGGCTCATCCTTCCTCGTCCTCCAGCATGTTGCGCCAGCGCTGGTCCTCGCGCACGAACAGCCGATCCGCCTCACCAGGCCCCCAGCTGCCGGCCGTGTAGGTGGGGATGAAATCGCGCTCCACCGACCAGACCTTGAGAATGGGATCGACCACCCTCCAGGCCCAGCTCACTTCGTCGTAGCGCAGAAACAGGGAATGATCGCCGTCCATGACATCCAGCAGCAGCGCCTCGTAGGCATCCAGCTGCGCCTGACCGACACCGCAATAGCTGGCATCCAGCCGGGTGGTTTCGGCACGCAGTTCGAGTCCGCTCTTCTTCACCTGCATCTCCATGCGGATACAATCGTGCGGCTGCAGGTTCATCAAAATCCAGTTGGGCTTCAGCTGCTCTATCTGGGTTTCTCGAAACAACTGCTGCGGCGGATGCTTGAAGCGGATCGATACCATGGAGTTGCTGTGCTTCATGCGCTTGCCGGTACGCAGGTAAAAAGGCACATTGCGCCAGCGCCAGTTGTCGATGAACAGTTTGAGCGCCGCGTAGGTTTCGGTCACACTGTGCTCTGGCACGCCCGGCTCTTCCAGGTAACCCGGGACCTTCTTGCCATTCACGCTGCCGGTGGCGTACTGGGCACGGAAAGCATGCGCATTGACCGCGCTCTGTGGAATGGGGCGGATCGAACGCAACACCTTGACTTTTTCGTCGCGCAGCGACTCGGCGTCCAGGTTGGCGGGTGGCTCCATGGCAACCAGGGTCAGCAGCTGCAGCAGGTGACTCTGGATCATGTCGCGCAGCGCTCCGGCGCCGTCGTAATAGCCTGCGCGGCCCTCGGTACCCAGGGATTCCGAGTGCGTTATCTGCACCTGGTCCACGTAGTTGCGGTTCCAGAGCGGTTCCAGCATCAGATTGGCAAACCGAAACACCAGCACGTTCTGGACCGTGCCCTTGCCGAGGTAATGGTCGATGCGGAACACCTGCGACTCCTGGAAGTCGCGACCCAGGCGGTTGTTCAGGCTCTCGGCGCTCTCCAGGTCATAACCGAAGGGTTTCTCCACCACCAGCCGCCGCCAGCCCCCGTGTTCGCCGTTCAGCCCAGCCGCACCCAGGTGGCGGCTGACGACCCCGAAATCGGCCGGTGAAATCGCCAGGTAGAACGCCACGTTGGGCGCAAACTGGTCGTCACGGCCAAGATAATCCGCCAGCGCCGTATAGGCGCTGGCATCGTCGAGGTTGCCCTTGAAAAAAAACAGTCGCGCGCAGAAGCGCTCCAGCACCGGCGGCTCGGTGTGGCGGCCGGCCAGCCAGTCACGCACCAGGGCGCGCCACGCCTCGTGGTCCCAGTCACGGCGCCCGAAGCCGACAATTCTGAATCCCGGGGGGAGTCGCCCAGCCGCGTCCAGGCTGTAAAGCGCCGGTATCAGTTTGAGCTCGGCGAGGTTTCCGGTAGCACCGAATATGACGAATGTGCAGTCTTCCATGTCCGTGCTTGTGTCCGCTGTTGGTGTTATTGACACCGCAGTTTAATGCATTGGCTTGACGCTTGCCTGCCGTTACCCCAACCTAGCCGAAATCAGCACCTGGTGCCAGCCATGGACATCCTTTTTGCAAGCAGTGAAGCCCACCCGCTGGTCAAGACCGGCGGCCTGGCCGACGTGTCGGGCAGCCTGCCGCGCGCCATAAAGAACGCCAAACAGGAAATACGCCTGATACTGCCCGCGTACCGCCCCGCAGTTGCGGCTGCGGGCAGCCTCAAGACTGTGGCCGAGCTGGCCCTGCCGGGAGCAGGCACCCCGGTGCGTATCCTCCAGGGCGGCCTGCCGCACACCCGCGTACGCCTCTACCTGGTCGATGCGCCGGAGTATTTCGATCGTCCCGGCGGGCCTTACAGCACCCCGGAAGGTGGCGACTGGCCCGACAATGCAGCACGCTTTGCACTGTTCGGGCGCGCCGTGTGTGAAATCGCCATGGGGCGTGCCGGGCTGGACTGGAATCCGGACCTGGTGCACTGCAACGACTGGCAGACCGGCCTGGTCCCGGCCCTGTTGTCGCGGGAGGCCGAACCGCCAGCCAGTATTTTTACCATTCACAACCTCGCCTACCAGGGCCTGTTCAGCCGGACGCGGTTCCAGGCGCTGGATCTGCCACCGCAGTGGTGGTCGATGAATGCGCTGGAGTTTCACGATCAGATGTCGTTCATCAAGGGCGGCCTGATTTTCTCGGACTGGATAACCACCGTCAGCCCAACCTACGCGCGGGAGATCCAGACCGCGGAGTTCGGCTGCGGCCTGGAGGGCCTGTTGAAACAGCGCAGCGCGCGCCTTACCGGCATTCTCAACGGCGTCGACTACCAGGTGTGGAATCCCGGCCGCGACCGCTTGATTCCGCACCCCTACACAGCGCGTACTTTGCGTCTGAAACAGGAAAACAAACTGGCCCTGCAGGAGGCATTCGGGCTGCCGGTGAAAGCCGACCTACCGCTGTTCGGCCACGTCGGGCGGCTGGTGGAGCAAAAAGGCCTGGATCTCATCATGGAGCTGGTTCCGCAACTGGTGCAGCGCCGTTTGCAGCTGGTCTTTCTGGGTACCGGGCAGCCGCAGCTGGAGCAGGCCTTGCGCCAGGCCCATGAGCGCCACCCGAGCAAAATCGGTGTGCGCATCGCTTATGACGAACAACTGGCACACTTGATCGAAGCGGGTTCCGATGCGTTCCTGATGCCGTCCCGCTTCGAACCCTGCGGCCTGAACCAGCTCTACAGTCTGCGCTACGGAACCCCGCCCATCGTGCGCCGCACCGGCGGGCTGGCGGACTCGGTGGTCGACGCCGATGGCCCGAACCTGTACGCGCGCAAGGCCACCGGATTCGTGTTTGACGATGCCGAACCCGCACAACTGCTGCGCGCCATCGACCGGGCTCTCAACCTGTACGCCCAGCAGCGGGTCTGGCAGGATTTGATCGAGACCGCCATGCACCAGGATTTCTCCTGGACGCGCAGTGCAAACTCCTATCTGGAGGTTTATCAGCGTGTTCTGGAGGCTAACCGCACAGGCCGTGGCAGCCTGCGGCGAAATTCTTCGCTGGACCTCTCGGAAATTCTTGCCTAGCCGCTTTGGCTCTGCCCGGCTTGATTTTCCGGCGCCTGCACGGCGTGCTGTGGAACCGGGTATAATGGCCGGCCCGTTGCGATCGAGACCCCGGGGCCGATTGCGCCTGGAACCCTGAAGTATGGATATGGCAGTACAGCAAAACATAACCCCACCCCCCAGAGACAAAGAGCTGCGCTCTCGCGTGCGTCTGTTCGGTAACCTGCTCGGCGAAGTGCTGGCAGCGCAGGCCGGGCACGATGTGCTGGCCGCCGTCGAGCTGTTGCGCAAAGGTTACATTCGTCTGCGCAACAGAGATGATGCGGCGCTGCGCGCCCGGCTGGCAAAAAAAATCGACAGTTTGGATCCTGACACCCTGAGCCACGTGGTACGCGCTTTCAACCTGTATTTCAGTCTTGTCAACATTGCCGAGGAGGCGTTTCAGCACCGCGAACGCCGTCGCGTCGTGCGCCAGGGTGGCCCGCTGTGGCGCGGCTCCTTCGATCATACGCTGCGCGAGTTGCATGCCGAGGGAATCAACGCGGAGCAGATTCAGGCACTGCTCGACTCGGCGCTCTATCTGCCCGTGTTCACGGCGCATCCGACCGAATCCAAACGCCGCGCAATAATGCACAACCTGCGCCGCATTTTCGTTACCGCCGAGAAACTGGATGGCCTGCCCTTGAGCAGAGAGCAACGCGAAGACGTCATCAGGGAACTGCGCGACCAGATCCAGGTGCTGTGGAAAACCGACGAAGTCCGCACGCAGAAGCCCAGCGTCGAGGACGAAATCCGCAACGGCCTGTTCTATTTCCGCGAGTCCTTGTTCGAGGCGGTGCCGCTCGTGTACCGCTACCTGGAAAAAGCCATGCGCCGCGTGTACGGCGATGTGGAGCTGCGTGTGCCCGGGCTGCTGAACTTCGGCTCGTGGATCGGCGGAGACCGCGACGGCAATCCCTACGTAAAACCTGCCACCACCGCCTACGCGCTGCGCATGCACATGCGCGAAATACTCTGTGAGTATCTGCGCCGGCTCGAGGATCTGCGCGGCAAGCTCACCTATTCGAGCCGCCTGGTACAACCCAGCCAGGCGTTCACGGACAGCCTTGAGCGCGATGTGCGCGACTACCCGCAATCCATCGGCGCGAATCCCCACCGCTATTCGCACGAACCGTATCGCCGCAAACTGTATATCATGCGCAACCGGCTGCGCGACAACCTGAGGCTGGCCATCGCACGCACCGAGCATCCCGAAACGGCCGCACCGGAGCAATACCCCAGCCGCTTCCGCGACGAGCAGGAATTCCTTGCCGACCTGAAACTGATCCAGGCATCGCTGCAGTCACACGGCGAAAGCGGCGTCGCACACGGCGACCTGCTGGACCTGATCCGGCTGGTGGAGACCTTCGGGTTCTTTCTGCTGCACCTGGACATCCGCCAGGAGTCGAACCGTCACAGCGCAGCGGTCGCCGAACTGTGCGCGCGCCTTGGCAGCTGTGAAGACTACACCTCGCTCGATGAGTCGGCGCGCATCGGTCTGTTGTGCACGCTGCTGAACGAGGCGCAGCCGCCTGCGATACTAGAACAGCATGGCCTGAGCGAGGCCACACGCGAAACGCTGCAGGTGCTGGAGCTGATGGCGCTGATGCGCGAGGAGGTCAGCCCCAGCGCTTTCGGCACCTATGTGATATCCATGACCCACAACGCCAGTCACGTGTTGGAACTGATGTGGCTGGCTGCGCTGTGCGGACTGGCTGGACGGGCGCACGGCGAATGGTACTGTCATATCCGTATCAGCCCGCTGTTCGAAACCATCGAGGACCTTGCGCATATCGAGCAGGTGTTGTCGCAGCTGTTGGATCAACCCGTCTACCAGCACCTCCTGAAAGCGTCCGGCAACCTGCAGGAAATCATGCTCGGCTATTCCGACTCCTGCAAAGACGGTGGCATCCTGGCTTCCGGCTGGAACCTCTACGAAGCACAGCAGAAAATCATCGCCATCGCCAAACGCCACGGCGTGGACTGCAGGCTGTTCCACGGCCGCGGCGGCACTCTGGGGCGCGGCGGCGGCCCCACCCATGATGCCATCCTGTCGCAGCCGGCGGGCACCGTACACGGCCAGATCAAGTTCACCGAGCAGGGCGAAGTGCTGTCCTACAAGTACAGCAACGAAGAAACGGCCGCCTACGAGTTGACCATGGGTATCACCGGGCTGCTCAAGGCGAGCCGCAACGTGGTGCAGCCACAGAGCGACGAGTGCAAGGAATACGCGGACATCATGGCACGCCTGGCGGCGCAGGGCGAACAGACGTACCGAGGGCTGGTCGACCGTACCGAGGGCCTGCTCGACTACTTCTACGAAGCCACGCCGGTTAGCGAAATCGGTTTGTTGAATATCGGCTCCCGCCCCAGTCACCGCAAGCAGCAGGATCGCTCCAAGGGATCGATCCGCGCCATTCCCTGGGTGTTCGGCTGGGCGCAGTCGCGTCACACGCTGCCGGCCTGGTATGGCATCGGCAGCGCCCTGCAGTGGTTCACGCAGCAGGGCGGCGGGAGCCTGGAAAAACTGCACGCCATGTACGGAAAATGGGCGTTTTTCCGCGTCCTGCTCAGCAACACCCAGATGTCGCTGGCCAAAGCCGAGATGGATATCGCCGAGGAGTACGCGGCCCTGGCCACCGACCAGGTGCGCGCCCGCACGATTTACAGTTGCATCCGCGCCGAGCACGACCGCACCCTGGAAATGGTCAGGCAGGTCGCCGGCATCGACTGTCTGCTGCAGGAAACGCCGGCCCTGGCACTGTCGCTGACACGACGCGCGCCCTATCTGGACCCACTCAATCACATCCAGGTGAAACTGCTGGGCCGGGTGCGTGACCCGCGCCTGCCGGAAGCGGAGCAGGAGCGCTGGCTGGAACCGCTGTTGCGCTCCATCAACGCTATTGCCAGCGGTATGCGCAACACCGGTTAGCCGTTCGTCTGTTTACGCTCGCCGCCGGTTGCACAAATGGGATTTTTCAACTAAAAATGAAGCATTAGCGAAGTAGCAGCGGCGTTACGCTGTAGCGGTGCGACCCCAGCGTGGACCATACCCCCGCCGCGGCTCTGATCGATCGCAAGAAACGTTAGTAAAAACAGTAACAAACAACAACGGCTACCCTGAAATAACGACAACGAGCACAGGGATGCTGCGACGCATAAGGCGTCGGAGGTGGTGCCATGGGTGTCAACGTGAAAGGTAGCACGATGCGCGGCTTGTCCGTGCCTCAAAACGGGACCGAGCGGCGCTGGGACATGCACGTCGCCAGTCCGGTTCGTATTCACACCCTGGGACGTTTCAGCGTCCAGCTGCAGGGTCGGCCCCTGACGGGGGCCGCACGCCCGCGTTACCAGCGCTCGCTGGAGCTGTTGCAGGCGCTGATTGCGCTGGGCGGACGGGATGTGCACGCCGAACTGCTCAGCCAGGCCCTGTGGCCCGATGCCGAGGGCGACAAGGCCCTGAACGCATTTGACGTTACCCTGCACCGCTTGCGCCAGCTGCTCGACGTCGACGGACTGTTGCTGGTCCGTGAGCGGCGTCTGACCTTGAACAGCGAACTGGCCTGGGTGGACGCCTGGACCTTCGAGCGCCTGGTAAACCACGCCGAGCGGCTGCTGGTTCGCATCAGGGAGCCGGCGGTGGCGCGCCAGCTGGCCCGCTGCGAGGAACGCATGCTGAACCTCTATCAGGGGGCCTTCCTGGAACGCGAAGCCGCGCGAACATGGAGCCTGTCATTGCGCGAGCGCCTGCGCAGTAAACTGTTACGTCACATGCACGAGGCGGGCCCGGCGTGGGAAAAGGCCGGCGAATGGGACACCGCGATCCGCTACTACCGCAAGGGCCTCGAAATCGACCCCTTGATCGAAACCCTCTACCAGCGCCTGATGCACTGTTATCGCGCCACCGGACGTGTTGCCGAAGCGCTGGCGACCTACCAGCGCTGCCGCGCGGTCCTGGCCGAGCAATTCCAGATCGAGCCCTCCCGGACGACGCGTGAACTCTACAATTCACTGCGAATGTAATAGCCGGTTTCTTGCGGTAACCCCCTAACCGGCCTCCTTGCGGGGCACGGCGAGCACGTTTGCCACGCGCAGCCTGCCGGGCAGACATCACTTTGACCCCTTTCTGTAAGTTCTGTGTAAGTCGCCACTGACTAGACTGGCCCCCGTGTGGGTATTTGACTCGCCGCGGGCAGCGGGTGGCAGCGGTTAGCGTGCGCGTCACTGGCCTGCGGTCTCCAGTTGACGGTATGCGGTGTCAGATACTGTTGTTTTAAAAAGACTAAACACAAATCCGGCTACCCCTGAGGAACACAACAACAGGGATGCCACCACGCCAAGGTGTCGGAGGAAACGCGATGAATACCAATCTGCCGGATAACGGAGCCCGCCGGCTCCCTGGACTGCAACCCGAGGCGGCCTGGACCGAAGGCACGACTGACAACGACCTGGACCGCCCGGTGCGAATACATTCCCTGGGCCGCTTCAGCGTGCAGCTGCATCGGCAGGCTATCACCGGTGGCGTCAAGGCCCGGAATCAGCGCCCACTGGAGCTGTTGCAGGCCCTGATTGCCTTCGGTGGGCGTGGCGTCCACGCTGAGCTACTCAGTCAGGCGCTGTGGCCGGACGCCGAGGGCGACAAGGCCCAGAACGCCTTCGATGTAACCCTGCACCGCCTCAGGCAGCTGATCGGCCTGAAGGGCCTGTTTCTGGTGCACGACCGGCGTCTGACACTCAACAGCGACCTGGCCTGGGTCGACGCCTGGGCGTTCGAGCGGGCCGTAAATGATGCCGAGCGGCTGCTGAACCGGTTCGACGAACCGCTGTCGGTGCGCGAGCTGGCACACAGCGAGGAACGCATCCTTGCTCTGTACCAGGGTGCCTTCCTGGAGCGCGAAGGGACCCGGACATGGGCGTTGTCGCTGCGCGAACGGCTGCGCAGCAAGCTGCTGCGCCACATTGTCGAAGCCGGGCGTGCGTGGGAAGCGGCGGGCGAATGGGACCGGGCGGTGCGCTACTACCAGAGGGGCCTGGAAATCGACCCCTTGATCGAAGCACTGTACCAGCGCCTGATGCACTGTTTTCGCGCCACCGGACGTGTTGCTGAAGCGCTGGCGAGCTACCAGCGCTGCCGGGCGGTGCTGGCCGAGCAGTTTCAGATCGAACCCTCGCGGGCAAGCCGTGAGCTGTACAATTCGCTGAGAACCTAGTCCGCATTTCTCCCGCGGGATCCCGGATGCGGACGCCAGTCGGTGTGCTTGCACACCGCTGTTCGGAGAGCGTCCCGTGACCGAATACCGGCTGCAGCCCGTGAACAGCGCGGGCGGGCCGGTTTTTTTCTCGCAGTGTGCACAGCTTCGCCTCGCGGACGCTGCCGCACTTCAGCTGCCCCGCCGACTGCCCCACCGCTGTCGATTTTTTTTTGCATATCGCCGAATGGGTAAGGTTTCCGTAAGCGGGCAGCCCTTAGCCTCGAGTCTTGCTGATACCCGTTCGACGAGAAAAGCTCTATGGAAAATTACATCGTTCGTATTTATGGCCGGGATCCCGGTGACTCCGACAGGGTGACCGGCATGCTGGAGTCGGTCGAACAGGAAACGCGCCGGCCATTCCACTCTCTTGATGCTCTGCGATCAATGCTGAATGCGCCATCGGCGGAGCAGCAGGACGCGGACCCGACAGCAATGCCGCGCGTGCAGTACAAGGACTCGCTCGTGCCGACGAAATCAACCCGAAGATTTGACAACTAAGGAAAAATGAGGAGAACACTGATGCAAAGCGCTTGCAGGCAACTACCAAAACTGATCGCGTTAGTCGCGCTGCTGGCGGGGCCGGCCGCGGCGTCCAGCGTGGTATTCGAGAAGGTCGAATTGTTCCAAGGCAAGACGTTCTTCACGGAAACATTCCAGATCGGCAGCGCCGGCAGCTATCAGGCCACGCTGACCGATTTCGAATTTCCCAAGCCGATGAAAAAGATGGGCTTGAACGTGACCACGTCGACAGACACACTGGGCTCCCTGTTTGCACCCGGTTCGTTCGATTTCGAGGCGGATCCCGGTACTTACTATGTCAGCTTTTTTGCCCTCGCCGGGTCCGGCAAGAACCGGGACAAGGACGCGGAGAACAGAACCAGGCGGGACAAAGAGAAGCACAAAGACCGACAGCGCGACAAGGAGCGTCACCAGAGCATGTCCGACAAGCACAAACCGGCGAAACAGGAAAAACGCGATCATTTCGAGGACTGGGCCAAGGGCTACGCCATGCAACACGATCGCTCTGACGACTGGGGGCAGGGCCACGGCATGATGAATCTCGGCCAGTACGGTATCCAGATTGAGCAAACGGCGGTCGTACCCCTTCCGGCGGCCGCCTGGCTGTTCATATCCGGTTTGCTTGGGATGACCGGTGTCGGGCTGAGGCGTAAAGTCCACAGCTGAAAGGCACGCAAAACGCGTTCGCGCCGTGCACGGCGCGAACGCCGATTGGCTCCAATTTACTGCGCCAGGGACTCCGCTTCCATGGACAGATAGACCTGGTAAGCGTTGCGGCGATTGGCTTCTGCGAACGCCGGCAGGTGCTCGAACTCTGACCAGTCGGTCGCCGCGTAGGCCTCGTCAAAGGGGACGAAGTCGTTTACCGCCGCACCCATCGTCTCGCGCAGGTAAGACAGATAGCGACGCATGGTGGCAATCGCATGATTCGGATCACTGGCCAGGGCGCCGTGTCCGGGCACCAGCGCAACCAGCTGCTGCACTTCCATGCGTTGCAGGACCTCCAGCCAGTTGCCGGAATTGGCATCGCCCAGGAACGGGACTCTGCCCTCGAACAGGATGTCGCCGGAAAAGAGTACGCGGTCCGGTTCGACATAGAGCGTCAGATCGGCGTCCGAATGCGCCGCACCCACCGGCGATACTGTGAATCGCACCTTACCCAGTTCGAACGTCTCACGCTCGGCAATGTAGCGGTCCGGTTCCACGAGACGGGTGGTTTCGTTCACCCAGGGATCGAGCGAGAAACGACGTTCCTCCAGCCTCTCCCCGGCATTCGCCGAGCGCAGGTATTTTTCCGCGCCGCGCGGCGCCCAGATTTCCGCGCCCTGCTCTTCGAACACCTGCAGCCCGTAAATGTGGTCGGCGTGATAGTGGCTGGTGATAACGCGTACCACCGGCTGGTCCGTCACCTTGCGGATCTCCTCCAGCAGTCGCTTGGCCAGCGACGGCGTGCCGAGCGCATCGAAAACCACGACGCCACTATCGGTTACCACTACCCCGGCGTTGGATATGAAACCTTCGTTGTCGGTGGCTATGCCGGCCTCGCCCTGCGCAAAATAGACGTGCTCGGACACCCGCGTCAGGCTCATGGACACGCCAACTGGCGGATAACGGCCGGGCTGTACCGTCCCGGCAACAACCGGCGCCGTGAGCGAGAACAAGACAACAAGTATGGCTGGATAACGCATCGGAGTTCCTCACCTGAATGATTATGGAGAGACGAACAGCGGCAGGGGGCTATTCCCACGCTGCCGGCAGCTAACCCGCATTGCTCACGGGGATCCCGGATGCTGGCGCCGGGTGCGAAAAAACGCCTGCAGGCGCTCGGCGCACGCCTGCTGCAGGACGCCGCCGGCGACGTCGATGCGGTGATTCAGACCCTGGGCATCGAAGACATGTGCGGTGCTGTTGAGGGCACCGCGTTTCGGATCGTAAGCGCCGAACACCAGGCGTTGGACGCGGGCGTGAACCATAGCGCCCGCGCACATCAGACAGGGTTCCAGCGTGACATACAGCGTGGTGCCCGTGAGCCGGTAATTGCCGAGCCGCTGCGCGGCCTGGCGCATGGCAACGATTTCCGCGTGCGCAGTCGGGTCGTGGCTGGCGATTGGCCGGTTCCAGCCTTCGCCGATAACCTCGTCATCCTTAACCACCAGCGCACCGACCGGCACCTCCCCTTCCTCGGCGCCACGCTCGGCCAGCGCCAGCGCGTACTCCATCCAGCGGATATCGTCGGTTTGTTGAGTTACGCTGAAAGCCATTTCACATCGGAGAACGCGGAGGACACGGAGGTTTTCAGGCAGGATCGTAATCTGGTTTAACCTACCTCAGCTGTCAGTCGCCTTCAGGCTGCAACGCAAACGCACGAACCCACGACATACAGCGCACACCTCACATTGCCGCCAACCCATATCGAATCCTTATTCACAGCCGCGAGCAACGGGCGCACCAGATCCAAAACCTTGCGATACCAAGTCTGCACTATGCCACGTTACGTGGCTACCTGATGCGGACGCCACCGAGATGGCGGACCTCCATGCCGTTTACCGGATAACAGCAAGAATCTCTGCGCACTCTGCGTTCTCTGATGTGAACGCGATCCTATTCCCACTCGATGGTCGCCGGCGGCTTGCCGGAGATGTCGTAGGTGACCCGCGAAATGCCGGGTATCTCATTGATAATCCGCCGCGACACATGGTCGAGAAATTCGTAGGGCAGGTGCGCCCAGCGCGCCGTCATGAAGTCGATGGTTTCCACGGCGCGCAATGCCACCACGTAGTCGTAGCGGCGCCCGTCGCCGGTTACGCCTACCGACTTGACCGGCAGGAACACCGCAAAGGCCTGGCTGGTCTTGTCGTACAGATCGTGGCGGCGCAATTCCTCGATGAAAATGTGATCGGCGAGACGCAGCAGGTCGGCATATTGCTTGCTGACGCGGCCGAGGATGCGTACCCCCAGCCCGGGTCCGGGGAACGGGTGACGGTAGACCATGTCGTAGGGCAGGCCAAGCTCGACGCCGAGCTTGCGTACCTCGTCCTTGAACAATTCACGCAGCGGCTCGAGCAGCTTGAGGTTCATCTCCTCGGGCAGCCCACCCACATTGTGGTGCGACTTGATGAGGTGCGCCTTGCCGGTCTTGGCACCGGCTGACTCGATCACGTCCGGGTAAATGGTGCCCTGCGCCAGCCACCTGGCGTTCTTGAGTTTTCCCGCCTGCTCCTCGAAAACCTCGACGAACAGGTTACCGATGATCTTGCGTTTGCGTTCCGGGTCAGCCTCGTCGCCCAGCGCCGCGAGGAAACGCGCCTCGGCGTCCACGCGCATCACCTTCACACCCATATGCTCGGCGAATGTTGCCATCACCTGGTCGCCTTCACGATGCCGTAACAGGCCGGTATCGACGAATACACAAGTCAACTGCTCGCCGATCGCCTTGTGCAGCAGTGCCGCTACCACCGAGGAATCGACCCCGCCTGACAGCCCCAGCAAAACTTCCTCGTCGCCGACCTGCTCACGAACCTGGTGGATGCTTTCCTCAATGATATTGCCGGGCGTCCACAGCGCCTCGCAGCCGCAGATCTCCAGTACGAAACGCCGCAGGATGCGCCCGCCCTGGCGGGTATGGGTCACCTCGGGGTGAAACTGCACGCCATAGTAACGGCGCTCGTCGTCCGCCATGCCGGCGATCGGCGCAGCATCGGTGCTGGCCATGAGTTTGAAGCCGGGCGGCAACTCCATCACCCGGTCGCCGTGACTCATCCATACATCGAGCAGGCCGTAGCCCTCGGGGCTGGTGTGGTCCTCGATATCGGACAGCAGGCGGCTGTGGCCGCGCGCCCGTACCTGGGCATAGCCATACTCGTGGCGGTCGGCGTTTTCGACCCTGCCACCAAGCTGTGCGGCCATGGTCTGCATGCCGTAGCAGATACCCAGCAGCGGCACGCCCAGATCGAATACCCGCTGTGGCGCTTTCGGGGCATCGCCGCCGGTCACGGTCTCGGGCCCGCCCGACAGAATCACGCCGTGGGGATGAAACACGCGCAACGCCTGCTCATCCATGTCGTAGGGATGAATCTCGCAGTACACGCCGAGTTCACGTACCCGGCGCGCAATCAGCTGCGTGTACTGGGAACCGAAGTCCAGGATGAGGACTCGGTGGGAATGGATATCCTGCTCAGACACGGAATATAGGACCTATCAGAAGCGGTAGTTGGGCGCTTCCTTGGTGATGGTGACGTCGTGCACATGGCTTTCGGTCATGCCGGCCACGCTGACCTGCACGAACTGAGGCTTGGTGCGCATTTCCTCGATGGTGGCGCAACCGGTGTAACCCATGCTGGAACGCAGACCGCCCAGCAACTGGTGTATTACCGGCTGCAACGGCCCCTTGTAGGGTACCCGACCCTCGATCCCTTCCGGCACCAGCTTGTCGGCCTCGCTGCCCTCCTGGAAATAGCGGTCACTGGAACCCTGCTGGGACGCCATCGCCCCCAGCGAGCCCATGCCGCGATAGGACTTGTAGGAGCGGCCCTGGAACAGCTCAACGTCGCCCGGCGCTTCTTCGGTACCGGCGAACATGCTGCCGACCATGATGGAATGGGCGCCGGCGGCCACCGCCTTGGCCATATCACCGGAATAGCGGATGCCGCCGTCGGCAATCAGCGGAATACCGCGGCCATTCAGTTCCTGCGCCACATTGGCCACCGCGCTGATTTGCGGCACACCGACACCTGCGACGATGCGGGTGGTGCAGATCGAGCCTGGACCGATACCCACTTTGACCGCGTCGGCACCGGCTTCCGCCAGCGCGCGGGCCGCCGCAGCGGTGGCGATATTGCCACCGATGACCTGCAGATCCGGATAGTGCTGTTTCACCCAGCGCACCCGCTCGATCACACCCGCGGAATGACCGTGCGCGGTGTCGACCACGATAACGTCCACACCGGCGTTGACCAGCGCCTCGACGCGCTCGTCGGTACCCGCTCCGACTCCCACTGCGGCGCCCACACGCAGGCGCCCCTGATCATCCTTGCAGGCGTTGGGCTTGTCGCTGGCTTTCTGGATATCCTTAACGGTAATCAGACCGCGCAACCGGAACTGGCCGTCCACCACCAGTACCTTCTCGATACGATGCTCGTGCAGCAGCTTGAGCACTTCCTCGCGACCCGCGCCTTCTTTTACCGTAACCAGTTTGTCCTTGCCGGTCATGATGGTGGAAACCGGCGCGTCAAAGCGGGTTTCGAACCGGGTATCGCGGTTGGTTACGATACCGACCAGTTGTTCGCCCTCCACCACCGGCACCCCGGAGATGTCGTGCTGGCGGGTGATTTCCAGCACCTCGCGAATGGTGGTTCCAGGCGAAACGGTGATGGGGTCCTTGATGACACCGCTCTCGAACTTTTTCACCAGCCGCACCTGGTTGGCCTGCTGCTCGGTGGACATGTTCTTGTGCACGATACCGATGCCGCCCTCCTGGGCCATGGTGATCGCCAGCCGCGACTCGGTGACAGTATCCATGGCCGCGGAAATCAGCGGAATATTGAGCTGAATGTCCCGCGTCAGCCGGGTCACCAGATCGACGTCCCTGGGCAACACCACCGAATGGGCGGGCAATAACAAAACATCATCAAAAGTGAGGGCTTGCTCAGAGATACGCAGCATGCGAGGCACCGTATTTGCGTCAGAGAGATGTAAACGTGCCATTATAGGTTTTGGCGGCCTTGCGGTAAACCGCGGTCCCGGCATACGTATTACCCCGGGCGCCCGGATTCAGTATCATCGGCGCATGCCAGAAGCCGTCGACGCCTCCCCGCGGCGCGAGGTCTACAGTGTCTCGCGCCTGAACCGCGCAGCCCGCGAGCTGCTGGAGTCCAGTTTCCCGCGCCTGTGGGTGGAGGGTGAGATATCCAACCTGTCCCGCCCGGCCTCCGGCCACCTGTATTTCACCCTCAAGGATGCCCAGGCCCAGGTGAGCTGCGCACTGTTCCGCAACCGCGCATTGCGGCTCGGGTTTCGCCCCGAAAACGGCACCCAGGTGCTGGTGCAGGCCGAGGTCAGCCTGTATGAACCGCGCGGCAACTACCAGCTCATCGTCAGTCACCTGGAAGAGGCCGGTGACGGCGCGCTGCGGCGGGCCTTCGAACAACTCAAACAGCGCCTGCACGGCGAGGGGCTGTTCGACGCACAACACAAGCAACCACTGCCCCGATTGCCACGCTGCATCGGCGTCATCACCTCACCGACCGGCGCGGCGATCCGCGACGTGCTCACCGTGCTGCGCCGGCGTTTCCCGGCCATTCCGGTCATCGTCTATCCAGTGCAGGTGCAGGGCGCAGCGGCCGCGCAACAGATTGTCGCGGCCCTGCGGACAGCACAGCAACGCAGCGAGTGCGACGTGCTGCTGCTGACCCGTGGCGGCGGTTCGCTCGAGGACCTTTGGCCTTTCAACGAAGAGGCGGTGGCACGCGCAGTGTTCGCCTGCACCATCCCGGTGGTATCCGCTGTGGGGCACGAAATCGATGATGTCATAAGTGATTTCGTTGCGGACCAGCGCGCCGCCACACCCTCGGCGGCCGCTGAACTGCTGAGCCCCGACCAGCTGGAAGTCAGCGCCCGTGTGCGACAACTGGAAAATCGCCTGCACATCCGGCTTCAACAGCGCCTGCAGCGCGTCACGGAACGGCTCGCGTGGCTCACCCGCCGTGTGCAGCAGGCGCATCCGGGACGCCGGCTGCAACAGCAGGCGCAGCGGCTCGACGAACTGGAACAGCGCCTGCGCAGGGGCTGGATGCAGCGATTAACGCAGCTGCACGCCAGGCTGGCTGCGAACCGGGGCAGGCTGCTGCAGCACAGCCCCGCCCGCCTGCTGCAGAACCTGGGCAACCGTGCCGACCAGCTGGCGCAGCGGCTCAGATACTGCACCGGCGTCCAGTTCTCACGGCGGCGCGAAAAACTCGCGGTTTTATCACGCGCACTGGAGACCGTGAGCCCGCTCGCCACGCTGCAGCGCGGCTACTCCATTACACTGAACGCAACGGACGGCGCGGTACTGCTGGATAGCGCACAAGCCCGCGTCGGCGATACACTGGAAACCCGACTGGCTCGTGGCAGGGTCTACAGTCGCATTACGGATATCAAATCATCATGACATATTCAGGACTGATACGCCCGCTGCTTACCGCGCTGTCTGCGCTGCTGTTCGCCACACCGGCGGCTGCTATCGACATTCCGGCAACAGCGTCCGTACCGGGCGGGGTGGCACTGGTCGAGTTACCGGCTTCGCCAACCCCGCCCCAGGCGAGTTTCAACGGCAAGCCCGTGATGGTGCTGCCCTACGGAGACGCTTACGCCGCGCTGGTCGGCCTGTCGCTGGGAATCAAGCCTGGCATCCACGAGCTGGTGGTGCGCACTGGCGAGCAGGAGAAAGTCACCCGGGAATTCTCGGTCGAGGCCAAGCAATACGAAACCCAGCACCTGACGATCAAGAACAAGCGTATGGTGAACCCGGAACAACGCGATCTGGAGCGCATCGGCCGGGAGCAGAAGCGCATCAGGGAAGCACTGGCGACCTGGAATGACGCCAGTCCCGCGACGTTGCGTTTCGAGCTGCCGGTTGCAGGTCCACTGAGCAGCCCGTTCGGCCTGCGCCGCTTTTTCAACCAGCAACCACGCAAGCCGCACAGCGGTCTGGATATCGCCGCCGACGAAGGCACCCCCATCAAGGCGCCGGCGGCCGGAGAGGTGGTGGATACGGGGGAGTTTTTCTTCAACGGCAACACGGTGTTCATCGATCACGGTCAGGGCCTGGTGACCATGTACTGCCATTTGTCGCGTATCGACGTCCAGGCGGGGCAGACGCTGCAGGCGGGGGATGTGATCGGCGCTGTCGGCAAGACCGGCAGGGTCACCGGTGCCCACCTGCACTGGGGCGTGAGCCTCAACGATGCGCGCGTCGACCCGGCGCTGTTTCTGGAACCGACACCGTCGGAACCAAAGAAACCTTAGCCACGGAAGATACGGAAAGCACGGAATCAGGTCGGGCCGGCTGTGCGGCGTGCTCACGCCCCACACCCTTGTCTGAGCTTACAATGGTTGCCATGCTGGTGGCTGATTGCCGCACCGAGAGCGGTTCGGCCTGCGCGCCAGCCCCCTGTACCCGCAGTCGGTACCGAACGGTCACCGTCAGCTGTCGCGATAAGGCAAACCGAACTCGTGGCGTCCGCGCCGCAGACGCTTGTAGTTGCGCATCATCACCATCATTTTGAGAATCGCGGGCCGGTCGATGTGCGCAACATCGAGACCGACACGCACCGGCACACCCCGCTCGGCCGGTGCGCCGATGTCGATAAAACTGCGCAGGCCGTCGACCTCGTCTCGCGACCCGGCGCCCTGGCGCTGCCACTCGGATCGGAGCGTCACGAACTCGCAGTCCCAGACCACCTCGGCAGCCTCGAAGCGCCCGCTGAAACGCACCCGCGCGCACTGATCCTGCAGCTCGCCCAGCAGCACAAAGGCCTGGCCGGTGCGGCGCAGATATTCGCCGAAGATGGTTGGATCGCCGCTCAGTGCAGCTGGTGGAATGGGGCCGGACCCGGAAACCAAAGCGGCGCCGTTACTCGTTGAACAGCTCGTCGTCAAAGAAATCCGGCTCAGGCGGCTCACCGTCGTGAATCTCGTACCAACGCCTCTGCCGGTAGGCGGCGCGCACCTGCAGGTATTCGTCCAGCGCACCGGTATCCAGTACCTGGGACGCCGACAGGAGATCGGCGCGCTTGCTCACAAACAGCAGTGAGTAGTACGCCACCGTGCCCCATTCATTGGTGTACTCGGACGCGAATTGCCACAACCCCATCCGGAATTCCAGCGGCAGGCCAGCCGTATCGCGTACCGTGCTGGGGCCCAGCAATGGCAGCACCAGATACCAGCCCTCGCCGAACCCCCAGACGCCGAAGGTCTGGCCGAAGTCTTCGTTGTGCCTTTCCAGCCCCCATCCGGTGGCGACATCCATCAGTCCCAGCACACCGAAAATGCTGTTGAAGCCGAAACGCATGGTGTCTCCGGCAGCATTCCCCGGCTTGCCCTGCAGCACCTGGTTGACAATAGTGACCGGCTCCTGGAGGTTATTGTAGAAATTTCGCACCCCCGTGCGCGCCACCGCGGGCACGTATTCCTGGTAGCGCTCGGCCACCGGCCGCAACAGATAGCGGTCGAAAGTATCGTTGAACTTGTAGATAGCGCGATTGACCGGCTCCAGCGGGTCACTGGCATCCTCATAGGGGGAACGAACGGCACAGCCCGGTAATAACAGGACCATCACCCATATTCCTATTCTGCTTGGCAGTCGCGGCATGCTCCCCTCAGTCGGCAGATCCGGGATAACATCCAGGCTATTATTTTTTTACGTGCCGAATCATACGCTTTCGGCGTCTTTGCTGTCGAGGCGTGAGTGCGTTACGCCTGCCCTGATAGGGGTTTTCACCGGTCCTGAACTCGAGCCGGATCGGGGTTCCGACCAGCTGCAGGGCAGTGCGGAAATAGTTATTCAGATAGCGCTTATACCCGTCGGGTAGCTGTTCGGTCTGGTTGCCGTGAATCACGACAACCGGGGGGTTCTGCCCTCCCTGGTGAGCATAGCGCAGCTTGATCCTGCGCCCCCGCGCCAGCGGCGGCTGGTGCTCGTGCACCGCCTGTTCCAGCAGACGCGTCAGCACCGGGGTGCTGACCTTGATCTGCGCCGCCCGGTTGGCGGCCCGCACCGCGGCGAACAGATCCCCCACCCCGCTACCGTGCAGGGCAGAAATAAAATAGCGTTCGGCAAAGCCCAGAAACGGCAGACGGCGATCCAGCTGGTCGCGAAACCATTGGCGCTGGTCAGCGTCGAGGCCATCCCATTTATTCACGGCAATCACCACTGCCGTGCCGCTTTCCAGAATATGGCCGGCCAGGGTCGCGTCCTGCTCGGCGACCTCGCCGCTGTGCGCGTCCAGCACCAGCACCGCCACCTGCGCATCGCTGATCGCCTGCAGGGTTTTCAGCACGCTGAATTTCTCGATCGCCTCGTCGACCCGGCTGCGTCGCCGCACGCCGGCCGTATCGATCAAAGTGTAGTCCTCGCCGTCACGTCGGAAAGGGATATAGATGCTGTCGCGGGTGGTGCCGGGCTGGTCATAGGCCAGCACGCGCTGCTCACCCAGCATGCGGTTGATGAGCGTCGACTTGCCGACATTGGGCCTCCCGACCACCGCGATGCGGATGCCCTTGGACCCGGCTTCCGACGCTTGCGTGCCGGCTGCGGCTGCAGGCAGCTCTGCCAGCACCCGCTCCATCAGCGCGGTCACGCCGCGTCCGTGCTCGGCCGAAATCTGCGCGGGTTCGCCCAGACCGAGCGCGAAAGTATCTGCAACCACCGCGGCGAGGTCCTGCCCGTCGGCCTTGTTGAGCACTACATAAACGTTCTTGCCACTGCGGCGCAGACGCGCTGCAATCTGTTCATCGCTGAGATTGAGCCCGTCGCGCGCGTCGAGCAGCAGCAGCACAGCATCGGCTTCTTCGACGGCCACCCACACCTGTTCCGCCATCAGGCCGTCCAGACCCTGCTCCGTGCCGACCAGGCCGCCGGTATCGACCACCAGATAGGGTCGTTCACCCACCTGACCGTTGCCGTACTGGCGGTCCCGCGTGAGCCCGGGATGATCGGCAACCAGCGCGTCGCGACTGCAGGTCAGCCGGTTGAACAGAGTCGACTTGCCGACGTTGGGCCGGCCGATCAGCGCGATTACCGGCAGCAACACGCGCACCCGGGTAACAACGCTGGCAGCGGCCGGGCGCAACCGCGCAGCCACGCACATGCAGGCGCTATCCTTAGGCATAACCTGAGCGCGCCGTCAACGCGGCTCCGTCGCCCGCGACTGTGATAGCCACCTGTAACCATGAGATCGGGCTAGACCGGCTCCAGCCGGTACAGCACCAGCTTGCCACCGGCACCCAGCACCAGCAGCCGGTCGCCCAGCGCGACAGGGGACGCCAGGATCCCTTTGCTGTCAACCTTTACGCGCCCGACGATGGAACCGTCCAGACGCGACAGCAGATGTACGTAGCCGGCGAAATCCCCGGCCGCAACATAGCCCCCGACGACTGTGGGACCGGTCAGCGCGCGACGCCGCAAGGCGCTCTGTTTCCACAGCGAGGCCCCGCTGTCACGGTCCAGCGCCCAAATCTCGCTGTTTTCGTCAGTCACGTAGACCTGCCCCGAATCCACCGCGATACCGGCGTATGCGGACATATCGCGATTCCACAGCAGGCGTCCGTTCTGCAACCCGACTGCAGCCATCTGTCCCTGGAAACTCACGACATAAAGCACACCATCGCGCACCACCGGGTTGGCGTCGACATCCACCATGCGCTGCAACTCTGAGCGACCGCTCGGCACCGCAACCACGGCTTCCCATAGCGGAGCCCCGGATCTTATATCCAGCGCGGTAATCTTTCCGTTCGCGAACCCGGCGATGACGACGCCGTCCTCCACAAGGGCGGTACTGGTGCCGCGTAGCGTCAACACCGGTACCGTGCGGCCCTGCACCCACAGGCGTTCCCCGCTGCTGGCGTCCAGTCCGGCCAGGTAGCCGTCCACGGTCTGCACCACCACGATGCCCCGGTGGATCAGCGGCACCGACAACACCTCGCTGGAAACCGAGGTGCGCCAGCGCTGCTCCCCGGTTTCCGCATCCAGGGCGATCAGATCCGCATCGCTGCTGCCAACCACCATGAGGTCATCGCCGCCGCCCGGCCCCGCCGAGATCGCGACCCGTGTTTTGGCGTGCCAGAGCTGCTCGCCCTTGTCCAGGGTATACGCCCTCACGGCGCCACTGCGGTCCGCCACGAACACCCGCTCGCCGGCTACGAAAGGCACCAGCTGCACGAACTGTTCATCGGTTCCGCTGCCGGTATCGCGGCTCCAGAGTTTTTTGAGCTTAACCTGTTCGTTGAACGCAGCGAGTTCGGCCGGTGGCTCGGCATTGTCCTTGTCGCCGAACCAGGAACAGCCGCCCAGCAAAGCGAGCGCAGCAACGATTCCAGCGATTCTGCGCATCATGGGGTTGCACTACCCGCCCCTGAGACGCTCTCGTACTTCGCGCTCAGCAGTGCCGCATTCGGCGCTTGCGCCGGCATGCTGTCCAGCGCCTGCCGGTAAGCACTGGCAGCCTGGGCCGTGTTGCCCTCCAGCATTGCCAGATCGCCTCGCAGTTCAGTGTACAGGTAGGCATAGGCGCCAGCCTCAGCAACGGAATTCAGCAGCTGCGCGGCCTCGGCGAGCTGTTTCTGGTCCATCAGCACCCGGACCAGGCGCAGACGCGCCGTGTGTTTCAGCTCTGGTGAGTCGGCGTGCTCCAGCGCCCACTGCAACTGCACCTGGGCCGCAGGCAGCTCGCCCTGCTTGACCGCAAGCCGGGCCAGTACCAGCGCAGCCAGCGGGGCATAACCGGAACCGCTGTATTCGCTGATCAGCTGGTTGGCGAAATTTCGCACCGGCTCGTCCTCATTCTGATTGAGGGCAGCCATCATCTGCGCATAGATATTGGAGGCGCTCAGGGCGCGGGTTTCCTGGTAGCTGAACCAGGCCTTGCCACCGAGCAGCACCGACAGGCCCAGCAGCACACCGGTAATGACCGAGCTGCCGTTCTCCTTCCACCATTTGCGTAATGCTTCTACCTGCTCTTTTTCCGACGCATGTACGTCCATCGGATTTTCTCCTCGTTGTAGGAACGTCACCGCATGACCCGGATGACGCGATGAAACGATTAAACCAGTTCCAGCAACTGCGCCACGCGGGTATGCAACGCGTCAAAAGATACTGTCTCCTGCTCCCGCTCTTCGCGCAACGGCTTGATGCCGACCTCGCGCCGGCTCACTTCTTCGTCGCCGAGCACCAGGGCGTAACGCGCGCCACTGCGGTCCGCTTTCTTGAACTGGCTCTTGAAACTGCCACCGCCGCAGTGGGTCACCACCCGCAGCTGTGGCAAGGCATCGCGCAGGTGTTCCGACAACAACAGCCCCTGGCGCTGCGCCTGTTCGCCCATAAGTACCACGTACAGGTGCGGTGAACGGTCCGGTACCGGCACCTCCTGGCTGTCCAGCAATGCAATCAGACGTTCCATACCCAGCGCGAAACCGATTGCCGCTGTGGCGCGCCCGCCCAGGTATTCCACCAGCCCGTCGTAGCGCCCGCCGGCGCACACGGTTCCCTGCGCGCCGAGCTCATCGGTCACCCACTCGAACACGGTGCGACCGTAATAATCCAGCCCGCGTACCAGGCGCGGATTAATCCGGTAGTCGAGGTCGCAGGCATCCAGCAGGGCGCACAGCGACTCAAAATGGCGGCGCGAGGCGTCATCGATGTGGTCACTGAGCAGCGGTGCGGCGTCCAGCAGTGCCTGCATAGCGGGGTTCTTGCTGTCGAGTATGCGCAGCGGGTTGGTGTCCAGACGCCGCTGGCTGTCCTCGTCGAGCTGGTCAAAATGTTCTCTCAGGTAGGCTACCAGGGCGTCGCGAAAGCGGGCCCTTGCCTCGCTGGTGCCGAGCGAATTCAATTGCAGCGACAAGCGCTGTAACCCCAGGCTTTTCCACAGCCGCGCCGTCATGAGCAGCAGCTCGGCATCGACGTCCGGACCTTCCAGACCGAACACTTCGACGCCGATCTGATGGAACTGGCGGTAGCGCCCTTTCTGCGGGCGCTCGTGGCGGAACATCGGCCCGCCATACCACAGGCGCTGAGCCTGATTGACCAGCAGGCTGTGCTCGATGCAGGCCCGTACGCAGCCCGCGGTGCCCTCCGGGCGCAGGGTCAGGCTGTCGCCGTTGCGATCCGTAAAAGTGTACATCTCCTTTTCCACGATGTCCGTCACTTCGCCGATGGAACGCCGGAACAACTCGGTTTTCTCGACCACCGGCATGCGCAGTTCGCGGAATCCATACGCTTCGAGCACGCCGCGCACGTGCTCCTCGACAAACTGCCAGCGCGCCGAGTGCTGCGGCAGGATGTCATTCATACCCCGAACGGCCTGTAGCGCTTTCGACATCTCAATCTTCCAGGGTGAGGCGCGCCACCTTGCCGCGCGCCTGGGCAGCCACATCCACCGGCTTGCCGCGAAACGTGACTTCGACACCAGGGGCATTGCCGAGCAGCAGATATACCGGCGGTTCGACGCGCACGGTGCGTTCGGTACCCGCCCGCTGGGTACCCACCACCAGTTTGCGCCCGTTGGCTTCCATCTCGACCCAGCTGTCCTCGACAAAGCGCAGCTGCACTAAGGCCGGACCCGCGGTTTCCTCACTCACCGGCTGGGCTTCGACAACCGGCTCGGCGTCGGTCTCCGCCAGCGGGGCCACATCGCCCTCGACCAGCTCTTCGACCGCCACCGCACCATCAGGCGCCGGCGGCTGGTCAGCGGGTTCTGGCGGCAGCTCGGACTGCTCCTGCGCCGGGGTCTCGAGCTGCTCGCCCGGCTGCTCATAACCGGGCAACGGTATCAGCAACTGATCCGCTTCCGGCTCGGCCGTGCGCGCCGACCAGAGTCGCTGCAGCGCGGGCACACCGTAGCCCGCCACTACCACGAGCGACACCAGTATCAGTCCCCACACCAGGAACCTGCCACCAGCCAGTTGCACCGTTTTGCGCTGGCGCATACCGACCCGCTTGAGCGGCGCCGAAGTGTGCTCCCCGACCCGCGGCAGCTGCGCCAGCAACGCTGCGTCATCGAGCCCGAGCAGGCGCGCATACGACTTCACATAACCGCGCACGAAAGGCTGCGAGGGCAGGTGCGTCTGGTCGCCCGTTTCCAGCGCCCGCACCACCTCCGGGCGCAAATGCAGGTCGGTGGCGACCGACTCGATTTTCAGCTGCTGTTGCTCACGCGCCTGGGCGAGTTTGACGCCGACCGCGGCCAAGCCGTCCTGCTGACCCGCAGTCTGCGGTACCTGGACTTCCTCAGTGACCACGCTGGGTGCGCTCCCACTCAATCAGCGCCTGCGCCTGCTCGGACTCCGGAAACCCGTTCTTCAACAACATGGCGTAGCTCGAGGAGGCGTTGCGGTCACCGAGTTCCAGCTCGGTGCGCACACCGATCCACAGAAACTCGGCGCTCAGCGGCGTCAGTGCCTGCAGGCGCTGCAGATAGGCGCGCGTTGCCAGGTACTGCTGCTGGGCAAAGCTGTTACGTACCATCTGGCGCAGGGCGGGTTGAAACCTGGGGTTCTTCTGCAATGCCTGGCGAAAATATTGCTCTGCCAGTTCGGCATCCGGGCGTTTCTCCGCGCACAGGCCCGCATTCGTCAGAATTGTCTCCGGGGACCGGTACAGCGGATCCTGCAGCGCTTTGGCGAACATCTTATCGGCATCTTCGAGTCGCCCGATGCGGCACAGATACTGGCCGTAGTTGTTCAGTATCAGGGAATCATTCGGATTGAGCTGGTAAGCCTTTACATAGTGCTTGTCAGCCAGCTCGTTCTCGCCGAGCTGCTCGTAGAGCACCGCGATAGAGGCATGGGCAATGGCCAGCTTCGGGTTCTGCGCCAGGGCCTTCTTGAACTTCTCCAGAGACGCCTCATACATACCCTTGCGCATGTACGCGATACCCAGCTGGGTGTTCACTTCGGCGGGCGTCTGGGTAGCGCTGTCACTCTCCGGTTGCTTGCTTGCCGTTGTACAGGCGCCCAACAGCGACACCACCAGTATCCCTACTGCCAAAATCCCAATGCGCATCAAGCCACGCCTCCAATCACTTGCACAGCAAATCGCTCCCGACGACGGGTGCGATCCTGGAAATCTCCGGCCAGCTGGCCGCAGGCCGCATCAATGTCGTCGCCTCGAGTCTTGCGCGTAATGGTGACAATTCCGGAGCGCTGCAATATATCGCGGAAGCGCTCTATGCGCTCGGGACTGCTGCGCCGGTAGTGCGCGGCGGGAAACGGATTGAACGGAATCAGATTGATCTTGGACGGCAGGTTGCGCAACAGCCTGGCCAGCGCCCGGGCCTGCGCATCGCTGTCATTGACACCAGCCAGCATAACATACTCGACCGTCACCCGGCGCCTGCCGTCTCCCACATAGTCCCGGCACGCCTGCAACACGTCCGCAATAGGGTACTTCTGGTTCAAGGGTACCAGCCGGCTGCGCAGCTCGTCATCGGGTGCGTGCAGCGACAGCGCCAGACTGATATCGGTCACTTCGGCGAGGCGCCTGAGACCCGGTACTACGCCGGCGGTGCTCAGGGTCACGCGGCGCTTGGACAGGGCGCAGGCAAAATCGTCCTGCATCAGCGCTACCGCTGTCATGACGTTGTCGAAATTGAGCAACGGCTCACCCATTCCCATCAGCACGACGTTAGAGACCGGCCGGGCGCCGTCCTGCGCCAGCAGGCGGCTGGCCACCCACAGCTGACCGATGATCTCCGCGCTGGTCAGATTACGGTTGAAACCCTGTCGGGCGGTCGAACAGAAGGTGCAGTTGAGGGCACAGCCCACCTGCGACGATATGCACAGCGTGGCACGGTCGGGTTCGGGTATGTAAACGGTCTCGATACGGTTGCCGTCCACCAGCTGAAACAGCCATTTGCGTGAACCGTCGGCGGAACGCTGGTCGGCGGCCACGGCCGGGCCACGGATCTCGGCAGTCGCGGCGAGATCCGCGCGCAAGCCCTTGCCGAGGTTGGTCATGGCATCGAAACTGTCGACCCCGTGTTGGTAGATCCATTTGAGCAGCTGCTGGGCACGAAATGGTTTCTCACCACGGGCTTCAAACCAGGCCGCCAACGCCGCCCGGTCGAAATCGAGAAGATTAACCTTGTCCGTTTCTGTATTCGCCGCCATTCCTGTTGATCCTCAACCCAACGCGGACCCGCCTCCACCGAAGTAGGGAGACTCCATGCCACAGCGGGCCTGCAAGGCGAACCAGAGACATCCCTGCATCTGCGCTCAGCCTTCGCCAGGTCACGGACTACCGCGCCGCCCGGTCGCTCTGTCCATGGCTAGCGACGCGCAGCAGACCAGATCTGGCCTGACACTCTGCTGCACCGCTCAAAGTCTCTAGAAATCGGTGGCTTAGATAGTGCAAATCGAATTGGGTAGTGTACCTGCTGAGACGGCATTCAGGCAATCACAGGCTCTGCCTGCCTGGCGCGCCAGAATCCCCTGTTCGGCTCCCGGGCGAGAGCAGCGACCGACTTACAACTCCTTATTACCTCGATTATTGTTACATAGACACAAAACGACACGGCGGCCAGCCGCGGCCTTGGCTAGAATCTGTCTCATAACCCCCCGCGGCCGCGCGGGATTATGAGACAGGTTCTGGGCAAACCCAGACAACAGGTCGGCGCCAACCGGGCGGTTGCGCCTGACTGCGGAGCCCGCGCAGACCCGAACGACACCCTGCCCAACCTTGAAGCGATATCACGAGCAGGGGCCGGGCGCCAGGGTTTGTGCAGGTTACCTGCCGGGAGGGGGCAGGTCAGGATCAGGTCAGTCTGGATTCAAGCAGTGCAATTCGTTGCCAGCGCTCCGCCACCATCCTCTGATAGAGCATGCTCATGGCCCGTTCGTAGGCACAGTCTCCATCTTCGCCCATCAGGCGTATCCGGCGTTCCAGCAGGCTGATTTCTTCGCGCAATTGCGGGACGCCGCGCTCCCCGGACTGTAACTGGACTTCGAGACAGCTGTGCATGGCAGTTTCCTGTATCGGGATGTGCCAGCAGCCTACGCGCAGAAAGTGACCGGATTGTGACCGAAAGCCGGTTGTTTCCATAACCTATTCCAAAATCGCGGATCGTGCGTCCAGGCAAGGCACGGGCCTTGTGAAAGGTGCCGTTTAGCCGCAGTACATATGAGAGCACCGGAGCAAGGCCCGCAACACCGCAACGGAGATCGAGACACAGCTTAAGACCGGTTCTAGTCGCACTCCTCGATCCATGCCATCTGGATCGCTTCCAGAATTTTCTCACCGGAGTGCGCGGGATCGTCATCGAACTCGCCCAGTTCCAGCACCCATTCGCGCAGCTCGGTGAAGCGGACCCGGCGCGGGTCGACATCCGGGTACTTTTCAGCCAGCTCGATGGCGATATCCAGCGAGTCGGTCCATTTGAGTCCCACGGCAATCCTCCTCAATGATGCTCGCTCACCATATTGATGGTGTACTTGGGAATTTCGACCACCAGATCCGCGCTGGCGACGCGCGCCTGGCAGCTGAGGCGGGAATCCGGTTCCAGACCCCACGCCTTGTCCAGGAGGTCGTCTTCATCTTCGTCCGAGGGCTCGAGCGAATCGAACCCCTCGCGCACATAGACATGACAGGTCGTGCAGGCGCAGGATTTCTCGCAGGCGTGTTCGATCTCGATGCCGTTCGCCAGCGCCGCATCGCATATGGTGGTACCCGGCTGCACCTCGATGACAGCGCCCTCCGGACAGATCTCTTCGTGGGGCAGAAAAATAACCTGCGGC
This sequence comes from uncultured Gammaproteobacteria bacterium, assembly GCA_963695455.1. Classification (GTDB taxonomy): domain Bacteria; phylum Pseudomonadota; class Gammaproteobacteria; order DSM-19610; family DSM-19610; genus Thiogranum. The sequence continues at coordinate 434,587 of CAVOGN010000002.1, forward strand.
ATAACAAACCCTGCTATTTGAAATCGTCCACGGCGTGTCCGGCCATGGCTTTCTGGATATTAGCGTTCATGCGACGGTCTACGTAGGCGGTACTGGCGGCTTCCAGCCTTTCCATGGCCTGCTTGATGGCGCGGTAGTCGCGCCCGTTGCGGGCCTCGCCCAACTGATTCGCGGCTTCCCGAATCGCTGCCAGTTCCTCGGCGCTGAGGAATTTCTCGCCGTCCTCGTGCAGCGCCGCTCCCAGCGCTTCGAGCACCCGGTCCGCCTCCACCTGCTGTTCCCGCAGGCGCCGCACCTCGAGATCCTCCTGGGCATACTCCATGGAGTCGCGCAACATGGTTTCGATTTCCTTGTCGCTGAGACCGTAGGAGGGCCTGACCTCGATGTGCGCCTGGGCACCGCTGCTTGTCTCTTCCGCGCTGACACTCAGCAGCCCATCGGCATCCACCTGGAAGGTTACCCGGATACGCGCCGCACCCGCCGTCATGGGCGGTATATCACGCAACTCGAAGCGTGCCAGCGAACGGCAGTCGTCGACCAGCTCGCGTTCGCCCTGCACCACGTGCAGGGCCATGGCGGTCTGTCCGTCTTTGAAAGTGGTGAATTCCTGGGCGCGTGCCACCGGAATAGTGGTATTACGCGGCACGATCTTTTCGGTCAGACCGCCCATGGTCTCGATACCGAGCGACAGCGGGATCACGTCCAGCAACAGCATTTCGTCGTCCGGTTTGTTCCCGACCAGAATGTCCGCCTGCACCGCCGCGCCGATAGCGACCACCTTGTCCGGATCGATATCCACCAGCGGCTGACGGCCGAAAAACTCACCCACCAGTTCGCGCACCCTGGGCACCCGAGTCGACCCACCCACCATCACGACTTCCTGGATGTCCTCCACGTCGACCCCGGAATCACGCAGCGCGCGCCGGCACGGCGCCAGTGTCTTGCGCACCAGAGGTTCGATGAGCGCATTCATCTGGGGACGGGTCAGGTGGCCCTGCCAGCGACTGCCGTCATCGAGTTCCAGGGCGAGTTCGGTCTGTTCGGCATCGGTAAGCGCTTCCTTCGCGGCACAGGCGACCTGCATCAGGCGGCGTTGCTGGGCCTGGCCGAGGTCTTCACCGATCCCCGCCTGCTGCATCATCCAGGTGGCGATGATGCGGTCCATGTCGTCCCCTCCGAGCGCTGTATCACCCGCGGTCGCGAGCACCTCGAACACACCCTGGTGCAGGCGCAGGATGGACACGTCGAAGGTACCGCCGCCCAAATCGTAGACAACAATGAGCTCGTCTGCACCGCGGTCCAGCCCGTAGGCCACCGCGGCCGCGGTGGGCTCATTGAGCAGGCGCAGCACCTTGAGACCCGCCAGCGTACCCGCATCTTTGGTGGCCTGGCGCTGCGCGTCGTCGAAGTACGCAGGCACCGTGATGACGACGCCGTTAAGCTCACCGCCGAGGGTTTTCTCGGCGCGGCTCTTCAGAGCTCTCAGGATATCCGCAGAAACCTGCACCGGGCTGCGATCGCCCGCCGCGGTGCGAATCATCGGCATGCCCGAATCGCCCGCTACAAAATGGTAGGGCAACGCCGATCCCAGGCGCTTGACGTCGACGACGCCGCGCCCCATGAAACGCTTCACGGAACTTATCGTATTGAGCGGATCGCCGGCAGCCCCGGCCTTCGCCGAGGCACCGACTTCAACGCTGCCGTCGGCCCGGTAGCGAACCACCGAGGGCAGCAGGCACCGGCCCTCCTCGTCGGGCAGCGTGGCGACTTTACCACTGCGCACGGTGGCTATCAGCGAATTCGTGGTGCCCAGATCAATGCCTGCTGCAAGGCGGTGCTGATGCGGCGCAGTAGACTGTCCGGGCTCGGAAATTTGCAGTAATGCCATGATCACCCCTACGCTGGCGGTTTAACAGGTGCCCGCAACGACAGCAGCGGTCCGGTATGGGAACGGCGCGGGGGGCGCAAGCCGTACCGGCGCGACCGTATGAGGTATGCGCGACACTAAACCGCATCCAGGCCTGTGCTCAACCTGTTTGCCCATTATACGCCGGACCCATCCACCAACCGGCCGGCTAGCGTCCTGTTGCTCACAGCAGCTCGTCTTCGAGATCGGCTTCCAGCTGCTGGACCTCGTCGCGCAGACGGGTGAAAAACTGCATCTTCTGCACCAGCGCCGCCGCCTCTGCGGCATCCCCCGCCTCGGCATCGAGAACCTCACCCAGGCGCGTCTCCAGTTCACGGAACCGGGCCTGGATATCGCCCCCCAGCCGACCCAGGGCGCTGAGCGGATCATCCTGCTGCCGCACCTCGGCCAGACCTTCGCGCAGCTCCATCTGTTGCATCAGGAAGCCGGCATCCTGATGCGCGCCCCGCCGGTCATCCAGGTCAATTCCGCGCAGTTCCAACAGGTAACGCCCGCGTTTGAGGGGATCCCTGAGTACCTCATAGGCCTCGTTGATCCGCGCGGCCTGCTGCATCGATGCACGCCGCTCCTGATCACTGCCACTGGCAAAGCGATCCGGATGGACCGAGCGCTGCAGATCCCGATAGCGCGTATCAAGTCGGGCACGATCCAGAGCGAAGCGCTGGGGCAGGGAAAAAATGGCAAAGTAATTTTGCGTCAATACGGACGACATAACAGCAGACGGCCCAGCGTGGCAGCTACACGTTGAAGCTTTCGCCGCAACCGCACTCATCCTTCACATTGGGATTATTGAACTTGAAGCCCTCGTTCAATCCTTCTTTGGCGAAATCCAGTTCGGTACCGTCTATGTAAACCAGGCTCTTGGGATCGACGATCACCTTAACGCCGCGGTCCTCGAACACCACATCGCCGTCGCCGATCTCGTCGGCGAACTCCAGCACATAGGCCATCCCGGAACAGCCCGAAGTTCGCACCCCCAGGCGCAGCCCGACACCCTTGCCGCGCTGATCCAGAAACTGTTTCACACGGCCTGCCGCCGCATCCGTCAAGGTAATCGCCATAACCCGCCCCGGCCTAATGCGCCGCCCACTGCACCGAGTTGAGGTCTATGCCGTCCTGGTACATTTCCCAAAGCGGCGAAAGATCACGCAGCTTACCGATCTTGCGCTTCACCAGTTCAATCGCGTAGTCGATTTCCTGTTCGGTGGTGAAACGTCCGATGGTAAAACGGATCGAGCTATGCGCCAGCTCATCGCTGCGGCCCAGCGCGCGCAGCACATAAGAGGGTTCAAGGCTCGCACTGGTGCAGGCTGACCCCGAGGAAACCGCCAGATCCTTCAACGCCATAATCAGGCTTTCACCCTCGACAAAGTTGAAACTGACGTTGAGGTTGCCAGCCGTGCGATGCTCCAGGTCGCCATTCACATAGACTTCTTCGATGTCTTTGAGCCCTTCGTATAGCCGGTTGCGCAGTGCCAGGATGCGCGCATTCTCGGCGGCCATCTCCTGTTTGGCAATGCGGAAAGCCTCACCCATGCCGACAATCTGGTGGACTGCAAGCGTGCCCGATCGCATGCCGCGCTCGTGCCCCCCACCGTGCATCTGCGCCTCCAGCCGCACCCGGGGTTTGCGGCGCACATAGAGCGCCCCGATACCCTTGGGCCCGTAGATCTTGTGGGCAGAGAACGACATCAGGTCCACTTTGAGTTGCTGCACATCGATCGGCACTTTGCCGGCACTCTGTGCCGCGTCCACGTGGAAAATGACTTTGCGTGCCCGGCAGATTTCGCCGAGTGCCGCGATATCCTGAATTACGCCAATTTCGTTGTTCACGTGCATCACGCTGGCCAGCACGGTGTCATCGCGAAGCGCCTGCCGGAATGCATCCAGATCAAGCAGACCATCCGGGCGCGGATCGAGGTAGGTGACGTCAAACCCTTCACGCTCTAGCTGACGACAGGAATCCAGCACCGCCTTGTGTTCGGTCTTCACCGTGACGATGTGCTTCCCTTTCTGCTTGTAGAAATGCGCCGCCCCCTTTATGGCGAGGTTGTCCGATTCGGTTGCACCGCTGGTCCAGACAATCTCCCTCGGATCCGCATTCACCAGGGCGGCGACATTGCCGCGCGCTACCTCGACCGCCGCTTCGGCATCCCAACCAAACGCATGTGAGCGGGAGGCGGGATTTCCGAACTGCCCGTCCGGCGTCAAGTAGCTGCACATCGTCTCGGCGACACGCGGATCAACCGGCGTGGTGGCTGAGTAGTCGAGATAGATCGGCGTTTTTACACTCATGTCCAATAAACCCGTTCAAGTTTGATCAGTTACGCTTTGCCCCAGGCCTGGGGGAGAACCGGGTACCCGATGCGAGCCCGCGTCCTGGTCGGCGCCGCACGCTGCGTCTGTGGCGTGGCGCCCCGCCCTTCACGGAGCGTGCAGCGGAGCCGGAGGCCGCAAAGAGCGGAAATTACACCGTGTCAGCAGTGCGCCGAACCGGCTCCATGCTCACGGCAACTCCGTTACGGGCCGCATCCTGGCGAGCCGCATCGCGCTCGGCGCCCTGATCGACCAGCTTCCCCAGCGTTATCCCGCTCAGGAACCCGTAGATCTGCTCGCTGAGCTCGGTCCACAAATCGTGGGTCAGACAGCGTTTGCCGCCCTGACAATCTCCGCGCCCGCCGCACCGGGTCGCATCAACACTTTCATCCACCGCAGTTACCACATCGGCGACCGCGATATCGTGCGCCGAGCGACTCAGCGTGTAGCCGCCGCCCGGTCCCCGGGTACTGGCAACCAGGCCCTGCTTGCGCAGCCGCGTGAATAACTGCTCAAGATAGGAAAGAGATATACCCTGGCGCTCCGATATTCCCGCCAGCGTCACCGGACCCTGCTCTGCGTGCAACGCCAGATCCAACATCGCGGTAACCGCATAACGGCCTTTGCTGGTCAATTTCATGCCGACCCGCCCCGATTCAACTGTATGAAAACAGCGCTAAAGTGCCATAACTGACTAAAACAGTCAAGAATTGCGGAACCCGCCCTGCCGGCCCCCGGCCCGCATTTCAGATCCAACAGCTTGATGCAAATCGAGTAATGCCGAGGGGCACCGTACCCACACTGTTTTCGCAGGTTTTTACTCGGACTCTTTTGATACCGGCTTTGATACCGGCCCGTCCGACGCTCCGCCTCGCTCGGCCGTGCCCGGCGAATCCTCATTACCGGCCTGCTGCGGTTGCTGGGGATCCGCACCAGGATCGGCACCTGCCGGGCTATCCAGTTCGCAGGATTCCAGATCCGGCAACTGCAGATCAGCGACTTCCGCGCCCAGACTCTGGAGTCCACGCGACATCTCTTCCAGCCGCTGGTCCATGACGTGGATATGATCCAGCATGCTGTTGATCGCGTTGGCCACCGGATCGGGCATGTCCTGAGTGCTTCCGTACGCGTCGAAACCCATCTTCGTGGCGATTGCTTCGCGACGCTTGTGCTGCTCGTCCTTGCCGCCACCGACCACCCGACCCGGGACGCCAACCACGGTGGCTCCGGCTGGCACGTCTTTCAGGACCACTGCATTGGACCCGATGCGCACGTCGTCTCCGATCACGATCGGCCCCAGCACCTTGGCACCGGCACCAATGACGACATCGTTGCCAAGCGTCGGATGGCGTTTGCCTTTTTCCCAGCTGGTGCCGCCCAGTGTGACGCCGTGGTAAAGGGTGCAGTCATCGCCGATTTGTGCGGTTTCACCGATTACCACCCCCATGCCGTGATCGATAAAAAAGCGACGCCCAATGGTGGCCCCGGGGTGAATTTCAATGCCGGTTAACCAGCGCGCCACATTGGACAGCACCCGCGCCAGCCACTTAAGTCCATTGCGCCACAGTACATGACTGGCGCGGTGCACCAGCACGGCATGAAAGCCCGGGTAGGTGGTGATCACCTCGAAACGGGTTCGCGCGGCCGGGTCACGGCCAAAGACGCAGTCAAGATCTTCCCGTATTCGCTCCCACATAGCTCACCCGAACGCGCCGTTTCAGAATCGGATAACAAAACCTGTCTTACAATCCCCCGCGGCCACGACCGTGGCGCTTTTGGCCTGTGGCGCGATGCGGCTCACGCGGGATTACGAGATAGGTTCCAACCAAAAGCGGTCCATTATAGGCTGCGTGACCCGGCCCGCAAATCAGCGCGCCGACTTGGCGGCGGCGGTGAGAATTCCGCGCAGTATGTTGATCTCGTTCTGGTCTGGTCTGGCGCGTCCGAACAGGCGCCGCAGGCGCCGCATCAGCTGCCTGGGGTTCTGGGGATCGAGAAATTCGAGCTCTATCAGCGTCTGTTCCAGGTGAGCGTAGAACTGCTCGAGCTGGCCGGCGCTGGCATAGTCGCGCTCCACCTGTGGCAGGAGCGCCGCGGTCCCCGCGGCCAACCGCAGTTCGTAGGCAATCACCTGCACCGCCGCAGCAAGATTCAGGGACGGATAGTCGGGATTGCTCGGAATCTGTACCAGGTAGTGACAGCGGTCCAGCTCCTCATTGCTGAGGCCGGTGCGCTCGCGGCCGAATACAATCGCCACAGGTCCGCTGTCACCCTGTGCCATGGTCAGTTCGGCGCAGGCACGCGGGTCGAGCATCGGCACCGGTAGCGTGCGACAACGCGCGCTGGCACCGATCACCAGCGTAGCATCAACCAGTGCTTCATCCAGGTTCGCGTAACAGCTGGCACGGGCGAGCAGATCATCAGCCCCCGAGGCGCGCGCTGTCGCTTCGGCACTGGGATAGTGTTGCGGGCTGACCAGACGCAAGTGTTCCAGCCCCATGTTTTTCATGGCGCGCGCAGCCGCTCCGATGTTGCCGGGGTGGCTGGTGTTGACCAGCACAATGCGGGGTTGCCTCATGTCGGTTGCCATTACCGAGTCTCGCCCGCGCAGCTAGACGCGCTGCAGGGAAAACGGCAGCGCCGCGCTGATATCCGGCAGGTCCGCGGCCAGCATCACGAGCCGGTCGACGCCGAGCGCCACCCCGGAACTGTCAGGCAGCCCGTGCGCCAGTGCGTCCAGCAGGAACTCATCGAGCGGTAGCGCCGGCAGACCCGACCGCTCGCGCAGGCGGTTGTCGGCTTCGAAACGCGAGCGTTGCTCGACAGCATCTGCCAGCTCCTGAAAACCGTTGGCGAGTTCGATACCGCCAAAGTAGAGTTCGAAGCGCTCGGCGACCGGTACCGGAGCCGTGCGCAGCCGGGCCAGCGCCGCCTGGGCGTGAGGAAAGTCAAACACGAACAATGCACGGTCGCCAATGCGCGGCTCGATCCAGTGGCTCACCACGAGATCGAGCCAAGGGCTGAGGCGCGTTTCGTCCATTCCCGCCGGCACCCGGCCGAGAGTCCGGGCCACGAAATCGCGCAATGCGGGAACATCGATTGACCACGGATCCAGGCCGGTATGCTCCTGAAACCAGGCTCGATACGCAACGCGCCGCGCCGGGCGGTAATCGCGGATACCCTGCAGGCTGAACGCCAGCAAGGCGTCGACCTCGTCCATCAGTGCATGGTAATCCATACCCGGCCGGTACCATTCCAGCATCATGAACTCGGGATTGTGTCTGCTACCCTGCTCACCGTTGCGAAACACGTGGCTGAGCTGATAGACAGGACCGCTGCCGGCGGCCAGCAGCCGCTTCATGAAGAACTCGGGAGAGGTCTGCAGATAGAGTGGCAACCCGCCGGCGGCGCCGGGGCCGAGGTACCGGGTCCGGAAGGAGTCGAGCGCCGGATCAGTTGCCGCACAGCGCGACAACAGGGGCGTGTCGACTTCCAGCACCTCCCGCTGCGCGAAAAAGGCGCGCACCCTCGCCGAGCAGCTTCGCGCGTAACCGCAGGGTCTCCAGACTGGCAGTCGGCCGCCAGTTCTCGGCGCCGGAAGCGCCGCTATCCGGCACGGCCGACGTATTCGCCGGTCCGGGTGTCGACCTTGACCACTTCACCGGTATTGACGAACAGTGGCACACGCACCACGGCGCCGGTTTCCAGCGTCGCCGGTTTGCCGCCGCCGCCCGAGGTGTCGCCACGCACGCCCGGATCGGTTTCCGTGATCGCCAGGTTGACAAAATTAGGCGGTGTAACGCTGATCGGCACACCGTTCCAGAGCGTCACCAGGCACACGTCCTGCTCCTTGAGCCATTTCACTGCATCGGCGACCGCCGACTCGCCAGCGGCAAGCTGCTCGTAGGTGTCGGGATGCATGAAATGCCAGAATTCGCCGTCGCTGTAGAGATACTGCATATCGGTTTCAACGACGTCGGCAGCTTCTACGGACTCACCGGATTTGAACGTGCGCTCGATTACCCGGCCGGTCTTGAGATTGCGAATCTTGACGCGGTTGAATGCCTGCCCCTTGCCGGGTTTCACAAACTCGTTCTCAATGATGGAACAGGGGTCCCCGTCTAGCATAATCTTCAGGCCGCCCCTGAATTCGTTGGTACTATAGGTAGCCATTGAGCTCCTTGATCCTGTATTTGCCGCAAAAATAGGACGGCTATGATACCCCGAAGCCCTGGCTCGCAACAGCTGGCACACTGGCAAACCCTGCTGGGACAGTCCATCACCGATCCCGGGGAGCTGTTACGCGAGCTGCAGCTGCCACAGCACCTGCTGCCGGCGGCGCGCCGCGCATCGGCCGGCTTCAGGCTCCAGGTGCCGCACGGTTTCGTGCGCCGCATGCGGCGCGGCGATCCCGAAGATCCGCTGCTGCGACAGGTGCTGCCCGTCACTGGGGAACTGGAACACGCCAGCGGCTATAGCCTGGACCCGCTGCACGAGCAGCAATCGATGCCGACACCCGGCGTGCTGCACAAATACCACGGGCGGGTGCTGCTGACCCTCACCGGGGCCTGTGCGGTGCATTGCCGGTACTGCTTTCGGCGCCATTATCCCTATAGCGACGCCAACGCGGCGCGCGCCAACGCGCAAGGCGCTATCGACTACCTGCAGCAGCACCCGGAGGTCACGGAAATCATTCTCAGCGGCGGCGACCCGCTGAGCCTCTCTGACAATCGCCTGCAAAGCCTGGTGGCGCGCCTGACACCGATTCGGCACTTGAAGCGTTTGCGTATTCACAGCCGGCTACCGGTGGTGCTGCCGGAGCGCGTCGACCAGGAGCTGCTGAACTGGATGTCGACGCCGCGCTTCAGCGTTGTACTGGTGATTCACTGTAACCACGCCAATGAAATCGATGCCCAGGTCCGCAATGCCATGGACCGGCTGCGTAGCGCCGGCGTCACCCTGCTTAATCAAAGCGTACTGCTGCGTGGCGTGAATGACCGGCTCGATGTCCTGCTGGAGTTGAGTGAGCGACTGTTTGAGGCGGGCGTGCTGCCCTATTACCTGCACCAGCTCGACCCGGTCCAGGGTGCGGCGCACTTCGCAGTCACCGAGGAAACCGGCCGCCAGCTCGTCGACGCCATGCGCGGGCGTCTGCCCGGCTATCTGGTGCCGCGCCTGGTGCGGGAAGACCCCGGACAGCCCTCCAAGACACCGCTTTAAGTCAATAAAAACGTCGGCTTATTTCGCAGCACCAGGGTCCGCCGAGGAGCGTCACCGGGGTTCTCGTGCGTTTTTCAGATCCCGGCCAGCGGCTGGTAATGTCCTGCCAGTGTTTCAGTTTTTGCGCTCAGGGACGATAGCAGCTGCGGAACACAGGCATGACCGAAGCACGCCGGACCCGTGCCTGTCGATGCGATAATCCAGCGGACGAACCGAACCATGCAACTTTCCGTACCCAATCGAACAGCCCCCGGAAACGGATCCTTCAACAGCAAGACGGCCAGCGTAAAGGAATGGATTGACCATTTGCCCATGGCCAACATCGGCGCGACCACCCGATTGCTGTTCGAGGCCCTGACCGACTTGAACCAGCAGGACATTCCTCCCCAGCAGCGCTTCAAGGCACTCGAGATGTTGCGCAAACCGGTCCAGTTCGTCACCGACCACATGAAAAAGCATTTCGTGGGTCAGCCGCTACCGCTCGCCGCCAAAAATCTCAAAGTCGCCCGTTTGAGCAGGGAAATCACCCATAGTCTGGCCACGGGATACAAGGTGCTGGTCATGGAGCAGCTGGCCGGCATCGGGCGCAGCGACAGGAAGCTTCTCGTGACTGCCATACACAGGGCCACCAAGCTGCTGGGTGCGGTGCTGGTGAAGGCATACCAGGTATACGAGTCCTACCCCGATTCGGTATGGCTGGAAATCCACTCTCTGTATCGCTACGCCGAAGCCAATGGCCTGCACAATATGCCCGTGGTGGACGACTATGTCCGCGCCAGAAAAACCTCGACCATCGCGGACGCCTACAAACAAATGCTGCTGCTGGCGCTGGCATGCCCATACCGCCTGCGCCAGACCGAAGTCGAGCAAATCTACCAGGCACTGGAGCTGTGGGCTCCGCTGGCCGAACTGCAGCGAGTGGGCGAAAACGGCGCTGCCCTGTTCTCCACCAATCTTGACTCTGATCAGCCGCCCAGCTACCTGGTGCTGAGGGAAGCAGGCGCTAACCGCAGCACTTGCAGAGCCCTGAACACCTTGCGACTCGCAGACCAGGTGCGCCAGGCTCTCGCCGCTACGCGCAACCCGCAGTCGAGAGCACCGGTCAATATCGGGGCACAGACCCTGCGTCACCTCATGCTGGTATGGGGTGTTATGCCGAAACGGCGTTACGCCCGGGTGAAAGACTCTGCGGATGTCGTAGTCTCGGTCGGCCTCAGTGCCATCCACTATTTTGTGAGCGGCGAAGCGGCGTTTAACAACACACCCGGCTCGGCAGAGTTCTGCCCGCCAGTGAATGACTCGCAGCGCGCAGGTGCTGTCGCGGGAGGCGCGCGCTTTGCAGCGCGCGAAGTGAAATCTCACCGGGGCCAGTTGCCTGATGTCTGGGAGATGAACTACCGCATGGAAGGCGAGGCTGCGCCAACCAGCATTGAACTGGCCGTTGCCAGAGCCGCCGCCGGCCCGCCGATCGACACGAGTCATCGCGCCCAGAACTGGAAAATGGTGAATGTCAGTGCCGGAGGCTACTGCCTGCTGTGGGACAACCCGGAAGCAACCCGGGCACAAGTTGGGGAATTACTCGGTATTCGCGAGGAATGTGACCCGGACACCTTTCATTGGCGCCTGGGAGTGATCCGCTGGCTCAAGTGTGCTGACAGACCGGGGCTGGCGCTGGGCGTGCAAATGTTGTCGCCGGGAGCGGTGGCGATCGCTGCATGCCCTGACAAGGACAAACTCAATGCTCAAAACTACACGCGCGGACTGCTGCTGCCGGAAATCGCCTCGATTCAGCAGCAGGCAACACTGCTGTTGCCGTCGCCGCCGTTCCGGCGCGGTGACCACGCCATCGTCAACTGCCAGGGCAGGCTGATGCGCGTCAGGCTCACCAAGCTGGTGGAAAACACCGGCAGTTTTGCCCAGTTCCAGTTCACCGCGCTGGGCGAACTGGAGCAGCCGCTGCCGAAAAAGCTCGCGAAAGCACAACCAACCCGGTGACTTCAGCGACGTCTGGGATCTGCTCTGATTATCGTGCAAAGTGGGCCAACCCTTCGCCACAGCGGGGCCGGAGGATTACCGGGGTATGTTGCGGTAGCGGCGCTCGATACCGCAACGCAGCGACCGCCAGCGCAACCAGTGTGCCCCACGAGGAGCGCAGTTTACACGCAGTGACTGAGCACCGGAGCAGGCTCCGTAACACCGCACGGGAGGTCGAGACGCGGTTACGGGAGGTCGAGACGATGTTTGGGATAGCTACTAAAAAAGCGCCTTGAAAAGTTCCGGATATTCGACCTGTCCGCCACCTGCCAGCGCCCCGGTTACGATTTCCATGGCGCTCAGCGCATCGTCCGGAATGGGCAAATTGCAGGTAATGCCCCACTCCTTAGCCGGCCTGAACCCGAAGCGCTGATAATAATCCGGGTGCCCAGCAACCACAATTGCACTGAAACACAATGGCTTCGCACGCGCCACGGCCGCCTCGATCAACTCTGAACCGATGCCGCGGTGCGACTGAGACGGCACCACGGACATTGGCCCCAGCGCAAGGATTTCGCTACTCCGGTTGCCGGATTTGAGCTTTACCTTGGACAGGACGACGTGACCGACAATGCGGCCGTTGAGCTCTGCGACCAGTGACAAATCCGGTATGAATACCGGCGACGAACGTAACTCGCCAATCAGCTGTGCTTCCGCCTCACCCTGGAAAGCGCTCAGATTAACCACATCGATAGCACGAAAATCGTCCGGCGCTTCAGCTCGTACCTTGATCTGCTGCATAACCCGTCCCTACCTGCTGGCCCAAGCGTGTGTGTCACGTCATTTCCACGCATGCTAGCAGGAAATTCCTGCTCAGAAAAGCAGTTACAGACCCGCACTCCAAGTCGCGAAAGCCCCTCGCAGCGGTAAAGATTCGGGGGCGAAGTGCCGAAAACAAGGGGGCGTCCAGCCGGGTTTTGCCGGCAAATGGAATCAGTGAGGAGATCACCGGGCACATGGAAACGGATCAAACGCTGCGTTTGCTCATCGTAGAAGAATCACGCAATGACGCTGAATCCCTGGCCAACATTCTGCGCAATGCCGGCCAGGCTTCGCGGTTGAGCTATGCCGAGGATCAGGAAGATATCGAAACGTGTCTGGACCGTCAGCTCCCGGACCTGGTGCTGTGCGCGACAGGTCTTGAAGCCGTGTCGCTTGGGGATGTCGCCCTGCTTTTGCAGCAGCGTCAGCTCGGCATCCCTCTCATAGCGATCGGTGAGTCGGGGGATGAAGCCTCTATCGTCGCAGCCATGCGTCTGGGGGCAGCGGATCTGTGCTCTTACGACCAGCCCGAGCATTTGCAGCTGGTCGTCAAACGCGAGATGTCTCAGCTCAAGGCCTGTCAAAACGCGCAGAATTTCGAACTGAAATTCCAGGAAAGTGAAAAGCGGGCGCGCATGCTGATGGAAAGCTCTCGGGACGCGATCGCCTACGTGCATGAGGGCATGCACATTTTTGCCAACAGCTCGTATCTGGAAATGTTCGGTTTCGAGAGTCTGGACGAGATTGAAGGCACCCCTATTCTGGACATGGTTGCACCCGAGGTCCACGCCGAGTTCAAGGAGTTCCTGCGCAATTACAGTACCGGCGACGGCCAGGAGGGCAAGCTGGAAACGCACGGCCTGCTTCCGGATGGCAAGAAGTTCGACGCGGAAATGGAGTTCAACCCGGCCAGCATCGACGGCGAACCCTGTACCCAGATCATCATTCGCAACCAGACCAACTCGAACAGGGAACTGGAGCAGAAACTGAAATACCTGAGCAAACAGGATGTGCTCACCGGCCTGTTCAACCGCCAGTACTTCATGGAAGAACTGGAGCTGGCGGTGACGGATGCCATCAGCGGTTCCAGCAGCGCCGGGATTCTCTACCTGCTGGTCGACAACTTCAAGGACGTCAAGGACAAGGTCGGTATCGGCATTGCCGACGTGGTGATCCGCGACATTGCCGAGGTGCTCCGGGAGCACACCAGTGACGGCGACATCGTCGCCCGCTTCGGCGATCATTCCTTCACCATCCTGCACCGGGACTGCGACCCGGACTCGATTCAGGCGCTGGGTGAAACCCTGCGCCAGGCGGTAGAAAACCACATCGCGGACGTGGAGGAGCAGTCGATCACCACCACCTGCAGTATCGGCATGAGCATTGTGGCCGAAAGCACGCCTTCTGCACACGAAGTGATATCGCGGGCCGATCTGGCCTGCGAAGTGGCGCGCTCATCCGGTGGCAACAAGATCCATCTGCATAACCCGGTGGTCGATGAGAAGATCGGCAAGGAACGCGACCAGCAAATGTACGCGCTGATCAAGGATGCCCTGGAGCGGAACCAATTCCAGCTTCTCTACCAGCCGATCGTCAGCCTGCAGGGAGATGAAGGCGAAAAATACGAAGTCCTGGTGCGCATGCTAAACGACGAAGGCGACCACATCCTGCCCAGCCAGTTCCTGCCTATTGCCGAACAAACCGGCCAAATGGCGGAAATCGATAGATGGGTGATCAACCATGCCGTCCAGGTGCTTGCAGAACACCGTGCCAGGGGCGCGGACACACAGTTTTTTATCAAGATCTGCGCCGCGACACTCCTGGACGACGGACTCGTCCCGTGCATCCAGCAATGCATCAGCGAACACCGCCTGCCGGGTGATTCCCTGATCTTCGAGATCGCCGAAAAACACGCTGCCCAACATCTGAAACAGGCGAAGAACCTGGTAAAAACCCTTCAGGAGCTGCACTGCAAAAGCGCACTGGAACACTTCGGTGCGAGCCCCAACTCATTCCAGCTCCTGAAACACCTGCCGGTGGATTTCCTGAAGATCGACGGCTCGTTTATCCATAATCTGGCCACGGACAACAACAACCAGGCGCTGGTCAAATCGATCCTCAGACACCGCCAGCTCCATGAACAAGCAGTGCATCGCCGAATACGTGCAGGATGCCCACAGCCTGGCGGTGCTGTGGCAGAGTGGTATCAACTATATACAGGGAAATTTCCTGCAGGAACCCAGCGAAGCGCTGAATTACGATTTCTCCGGGGCAGTCGCCTGACCGATAGAAAGTGCGCCGAAACAGCCGGCAACCGGGGGCGCAAGCCTCGACTACCGCCGTAGGGGCAAACGTTAGACACGTTCTTTAACTGCACTGGGGTTCCCGCGCTTGCATCGGCAGCCCGCCGGGCGCAGGCATAACTCAATCCAGCAGGTGTGACACCAACCCATCGGCCAGCTTTGGCTCGAACCACGTCGACTTGGGGGGCATCACCTGATTGGCATCCGCGACCGCCATAAGATCGTCCATGCTGGTCGGGAACAACGAAAAAGCCAGCGCCATTTCGCCGCTATTCACACGTTTCTCCAGTTCGCCCAGCCCGCGAATTCCGCCCACAAAATCGATGCGCGGATCACGACGCGGATCACTGATGCCCAGTAACGGCTCCAGCAGATTGTCGGCCAGCAGACTGACATCCAGTCTCGCGACAGGATCATCCGGCACGCGCTGCGGATGGACGGAAAGGCGGTACCAGCGACCATCCAGGTACATGCCGAACTCACCCGTACGAGCCGGAGAAACCGGCTCAGCTTGCGGTTCGACAACAAACGCAGCAGTGATTTTTTCCAGCAGGGAAGCAGCCGACAGGCCGTTCAGATCCCTGACGACACGGTTGTAGTCGAGAATCTGCATCTGCTGGTGAGGGAAGATCACCGCGAGGAAATAACTGCTCATCGCCTCCGGCCCCCGGTTCAGTTTGGCCGCCACGCGGGACGCGGCCGCTGAACGATGATGGCCATCGGCGATGTACAGCGCCTCCATGCGGTCAAACTCGCTACTAAGCCGCTCGATTGCAGACTGATCGCTTACGACCCAGAAGGTGTGCCGAATGCCATCATCGGCCGTAATGTCATATTCCGGCGCGCCGGCGGTTACCGCGTCGATCAGCTTGTCCACCGCGGGATTCGAGCGATACGCCAGCAGTACCGGGCCGGTCTGGGCATTCAGCGCCTCGATCTGGCGCACGCGGTCGTCCTCCTTGGCCGGGCGGGTAAACTCGTGCTTGCGAATCCGGTTGCTGTCGTAGTCCGCCACCGAAGCCGCGGCAACCAGACCGGTCTGCACATGCTCGCCCATGACGAGCCGGTAAACGTAGTAGTGTGCTTCGCTGTCTCGTTTCAGCACTCCGGCGCTGATCATCTTGTGCAGGTTCTCTGCAGCTTTCACGTAGACCGCCTCAGCGTAAGGGTCGGTGTCCTCGGGAAGGTCGATTTCGGCCCTGGAAATATGCAGGAAACTCCAGGGGCGCCCGGCGGCACGCTGGCGCGCTTCGGCGCTGTTGAGAACATCGTAAGGCGGCGCCACCACCTCGGAAGCGCGATCGGGCACCGGACGCAAACCGGCGAAGGGACGAATCAGGGGCATGTCTTTGCTGTCCTGGATCTATTCAACGAGCCGGACATTCTACCCGCCACCAGCCTGCAGCGCACCGTCTATACTGCCTTCAGGCCAGCCGCTAAAACCAGGAGGACGCCGCCATGCAACAGGTACGCCGACAACCGGAGTTTGACGAATACGGCCTGCTGAGAGATCCCGCGGACTGGACACCCGATCTGGCCCGGCATCTCGCCAGACTGGAAGGTCTGATGGAACTGGGCCCCCAGCATTGGTCATTTCTCAAGGCGCTACGCGACTACTATCAGCGCTTCCATGTGCCGCCACCCACCGCCAGGCTATGCCACGAACTGCACCTGGAACACGGCTGCGGCCACATGCTGTTTCCCAGCTGCCTGGCCGCCTGGCGCATCGCCGGCCTGCCCGACCCGGGGGAGGAGGCGAAAGCCTACCTGTCCGCTGAATAGCCGCCGCCGGCGGTTCAGCCGCACCGGTAGTGTTTGCGCACTGCGCGGCGAATGTCCGAGGTACGCGAAAGTCCCGCGGAAAAGACCATCAGGCCGCCTTCGCCCATGGCTACAGGGTCGCCCCCTCGGGCGTCACCAACACTTCGCCAGCGAGGAAACGACAGGTCTTGTCGCAGTCGCAGGTCCAGGGAAACACCGGAATCTCCTTGCACCAGATGCCCCACTCGACCACCTGCGGCCGGTCTGGGTTGTTCCCGACTTTGATGCCTCGCGTCAGGGCCTCACGACGGTCGCGTCCGCCCGCAGCGCGGCGATACGTTCCTCGAGCGGCGGATGCGACAGGAACAGCCGCTTGAGCCCCTCGGCCATACCGCCTGAGATCCCGAACGCCGCCAGCTGATCAGGCAGCGGCGCCTGGCCCGATGCCATCTGCAGGCGTTGCAGGGCGGCAATCATTTTCTCACGCCCGGCCAGCTGCGCACCGCCGGCGTCCGCGCGGAATTCGCGCCAGCGCGAAAACCACATCACTATTGCGCTTGCCAGAATGCCCAACAGTAACTGCGCGATGATTGTGGTTATGAGGAAAGCGGGACCATGGCCACGCTCGGTCTTGAATACCACGCGATCCACTACGTGCCCGATCACCCGGGACAGGAAGATGACAAACGTGTTCACAACCCCCTGAATCAGTCCCAGCGTCACCATGTCGCCGTTGGCGACATGGCTGATCTCGTGCCCCAGCACTGCTTCCACCTCGTCGCGGCGCATATTCCGCAGCAAGCCGGAACTGACCGCAACCAGCGCGGCATTACGCCGCATGCCGGTGGCAAAGGCATTGAGTTCCGGCGCATCGTAAACGGCGACTTCGGGCATTTCGATCCCGGCTGCCTGCGCCTGGCGCGACACAGTGGCGACCAGCCACGCCTCGCTCTCATTGCCGGGCTGCTCAATGACCCGTGCACCGGTCATGCGTTTGGCGGACCACTTGGACATGGCCAGCGAAATGAAGGACCCGCCCATACCGAGGACCGCGGAAAAAATCAGCAGCGCCCGCAGGTCGAGATCGACACCCTGCTGATCGAGGATCCGCTCGACACCCAGCAGCTGGAGAGCGATGCTGAGAACCAGCAGGATGGCCACGTTGGTGGCCAGAAACAGGAACACGCGTTTCATGTGTGGCACTACTCCCGATTGAACCGACTCCGGGGAATATTGCGGTTCAGCACGGCCTTTTCAAGCGCTATTCTTCGCGCATCCGCTCGACACGCTGGAAACCACGCGGCAGTTTCTTGCCCTTGCGCCCGCGATCACCGCGATACAGCTCGAGGTCGGCAGCTTTGAGCTTGAGATGCCGCTTGCCGGCGTGCAGCACCAGACCGGCATCGGCCGCGACACTCACTGCAGCTACCATGTATTCCTCCCGGCTCGCCAGCTTCTTGGGATTGATGCCCTGAATTTTGATGCCTTTACCGCGATTCAGGCGTGGAACTTCAGCGCTCGGGATAACCAGCAGCTGTCCCTGCGCATTGACGGCGGCAACCTGGTCGGTTTGCGGATCGGTTACGCGCGCCGGCGCCAGAACCCGTGCGTTCTTCGGCACCGACAGTACCGTTTTACCCGCCTTGGTACGCGCCAGCAGATCACCCAGTCTGGCGACAAAGCCGTAACCGGCATCGGTAGTCAGCAGATAGAGGCTGTCCGGGTCGCCCGCCATCACAGCGACAAAATGCGCTCCGTCGGGCGGGGCGAAACGTCCGGTCAGCGGCTCACCCTGGCCGCGCGCCGAGGGCAGACTGTGCGCTGCAGCGGTATACGCGCGCCCGGTAGAATCCAGGAACACCACCTGCTGGTTGCTGCGCCCCAGCGCCGCGGCCATGAACCTGTCGCCCGAGCGGTAGCTGAGTGCCTCGGCATCGATCTCGTGCCCCTTGGCGGCGCGTACCCAGCCTTTTTCCGAGAGCACGATGGTCACCGGTTCGCTTGCGATGAGGGCGGTTTCGTCCAGCGCCTGGGCGGCGGCGCGCTCGACCAGTCGTGAGCGACGCTCGTCGCCAAATTTCTCTGTATCCGCGGTAATCTCTTTCTTTATCAAGGTTCGCAGCCGGCTCTTCGAGCCGAGAGTTTTCTGCAGTCTGTCGCGCTCCGCACTGAGCTCGTCCTGCTCGCCGCGAATTTTCATCTCCTCGAGCTTGGCGAGATTGCGCAGTTTCAGATTCAGCACTTCCTCAGCCTGCCGGTCACTGAGACTGAAGCGCTGCATGAGCACCGGCTTGGGCTCATCTTCACTACGGATAATGGCTATGACTTCGTCGATATTCAGGTAGGCAATCAGCAGACCATCAAGAATATGCAGTCGATCCAGCACCTTATCGAGCCGGTATTGCAGGCGCCGGGTCACCGTGACGGTGCGGAACTCAAGCCATTCCTGCAACAGGGTACGCAGATCCTTGACGGCCGGCCGACCGTCCAGACCGATCATGTTCAGGTTGATGCGGTAGCTGCGTTCCAGATCGGTGGTCGCAAACAGGTGCGACATCAAGGCCTCGGCATCGACGCGACCGGAGCGCGGCACGATAACCAGGCGGGTCGGATTTTCGTGGTCGGATTCATCGCGCAGGTCCGCCACCATCGGCAGTTTGCGAGCCGTCATCTGCGCCGCTATCTGCTCCAGCACCTTGGCTCCCGACACCTGGTATGGCAATTCATTGATGACGATGTCATCGTTGTCGCGCTCGTAGCCTGCGCGTATCCGCACGCTCCCGCTTCCGGTCTGGTAAGCACGGACCAGGTCCTCACGCGGCGTCACGATCTCCCCACCGGTAGGATAATCCGGGCCCTGGATGTGTTCACAAAGTTCAGTCACGCCTGCCTTGGGATTCTCCAGCAGATGGATCGCCGCACTCGACACCTCGCGCAGATTGTGCGGCGGGATATCGGTGGCCATACCAACCGCGATACCGGTGGCTCCATTGAGCAGTACCGCCGGCAGGCGCGCCGGCAGCAGCACGGGCTCCTTGAGCGTGCCGTCGAAATTGGTGGTCCAATCGACTGTGCCTTCGCCCAGCTCCGCCAGCAGTACCTCGGCGAACGGGGCCAGTCGCGCCTCCGTATAGCGCATCGCCGCGAAGGATTTTGGGTCGTCGGGCGCTCCCCAGTTACCCTGGCCGTCGACGATCGGGTACCGGAAAGAGAAGCTCTGGGCCATATGAACCATGGCCTCGTAGCAGGCTGCGTCCCCGTGCGGATGGTACTTGCCCAGCACGTCGCCGACCGTGCGCGCAGACTTCTTGTACTTGGCCCGGGCCGACAGGCCGAGCTCCGACATGGCATACACGATGCGCCGCTGTACCGGTTTCAGACCATCGCCAAGGTGCGGCAGGGCGCGATCGAGAATAACGTACATGGAATAATCCAGATACGCCTTCTCGGTGAATTTTTGCAAGGGAAGCGTTTCAACGCTCTCGAGAGTGGTGTCAGTCGCCATGCCGGTTCCGGGTCTGTTACAAAACGGAGGTTATTGTAACGGGCCCGCGCACGGCGCGTGAAGGAGTTTGAGCTCAGCGCACCATCACGGCGCTGCAGCGCGCAGGGCGAGCCACTCGGGGCTGATATCGACCAGCTCCCCGCAGCCGACCAGGGAGTGCACCAGTTCCGAGAACCTGATAGCACGGTGTTTCGAATGGGAACGAAACGGCTCGATCATGGCGTCCACGATCTTTTCGTCCAACGCCTGGACGAAGGTCGCCATGACCTTGAGACAACGCCAGTCGGCGTATTCCGGCAGTTTGTCCAGAAACGCGGCGCGCGCAGCGTCACTGGAAAAATCCATTTCGGTTGCCGTGTGGATGAAAACTTCGCCGCTCACATCGTCGTATTCCTTGTACAGGTAAATCTCGACTTCGAAAGGCGCCGGCCTCTGCTCCGCGCTCTTGTCCTGACGGCACAGAATCTGGACCGCGTCATACAGGGCCGTGACGACACGGGGCTCATTGAGGCAGCGAAAATCGGACCCCTCCCGGGTGGAGAAGAAGTCGAGCAGCGAATTACCCGCTTCCGGGACACCGACAAACTGGAGATGCGCCCCGCCCTCGGCATTGCGCGCCAGAAAGAAGGGCAGCGTGGGCGAGTTTGCGGCCAGCACCGCCTCATAGACCCTGGAAGCGGTGGCGCCCCAGATATCACCGATGTCGACACCCAGTTTGTGCTGATTCTTGGTGATCAACTCGACGAAGAATTCCTTCAGTCCTTCTTTGTTAGTGCCCAGGACCCGTTCCAGCATCAAAACGCAGCCGTCTTCCTCCTGGCGGGAATTCACCACCCGGTAGGGTATATCCATGAGATTGGTGGCGGCCTTCTTCTGCTGCAGCGACACCAGCCCGACCTTGATCATCATGCCGGTTTTCACTTCGATGCGGGTGTCGAGCCGAATACGCATGCCGCGCGTCGATATGTCCTTGGACATGCCCGCGTAGCTGGCGGCGCCGATTCTGACATCCACCCGGGTCTCTGCCAGGTAGCGGTCTTCCCTGCGCCGCTCCACATAGCCAAAGCGAATCAGCTCAGGTCGCAGACTGTCCGCAGACATGGCCAGCTGTTCGACAATTGCCCCGCTGGTGATATCACGGCGCTCGGTACCCACCCAGGCGGTGAGTTCGACCGGATCGCCCGCCCCGACGCCGGAAGGGCCCGGAGCGTCGCGATACTCATGGGTCACATCGGCCAGGTAAGCCACAAAGTGCAGTCGCTCAAGACGCTCGCGCAGCTCGGCCATCTGCACCTCCGACTTGTACTGCAGACGCTGCGACACTTCCTCGACTTTCCTGTCGCATACCGCCACTGCGGGAACCCGACTGACCTGCACCTTGACAACACTGTGCTCCGACTGCGCCAGGGCATGTCGCACATAGGCAGCAAATGCCTGCGCCGAAGAAAACTCGAAATCGGCGGCGGAATGAATGCGCATACACTGGTCACGCTCGCCGCGCTGACGATACATCGCGAGCGAAAACGTCTGTTGCTGTTCCAGCCGTTGCAGACGTTGCGGCAGACACAGGGGGGTAAAGTTGTAATTGTCCGCGTCGGTACAGAAAAAGCGCGCCAGGTGCGCGTTTCCCGCGCTCATTGCAACCGCCTGAACGCGCAGCCCGCCGTCCTGATCACGTTCCACGAAAATCGGGATCTGGGTTGCGCTCTGCGCGTAGCAGCGCTCGTAATACCAGCTCAGGGCGGACTGATATTCGTCCTCCACATCGAGCTTGTACCTGCGCTGATAGCGTTCGATGACGGCTTCGATAAGCTGACTCAAACCCCTGGGCCGTTCCAGATTGCAGCGGCGCAGACACAGCACGGTTTCTGCGTCCCGCTCCTGGGCGCTCACGATAGTGTAGGCGATGCGGCTCACGTTGACTTTGCCGGCCTGATCCTGGAGTCCAGTTAACGTGACATTGATGTCCTCGCCGGTACGGAACGCCGTCAATCCTCTGATGCGAACCTGAAGCCCACAAACCGAAATGTCGCGGGTGGTTCCGCTGCTCTTGATGTTGCCGCGCTGCAGGCTGACAGCGCAGGCAAATTGCAGGCGCGGATGCGTGCGCTTGCGGAAGTATCCCAGAGGCAGCACTTCGGGATTGTCGGGCGTAGCGGCGACTTCGTTCTCTTCCGCTGCGCTGTCCTGCTGGTTCAGGGTCGCACGTTCCAGCGCCGCCGCGCGGGCACGCTCACGGCGTCGCTGCTCGATTTCCTGCTGCCTGCGCCTGGCTTCGTCGCGGGCGTCCTGCTGCGCCTTGATGGTGTGCGCGCCACCGACAATGGCTTCAAAAGTGCCGACAGTGTAAACGCCGTTATGCTCTTGCAGCCCCTGTTCGAACATCTGAAACGACACATCGTCGAGGTAGTGGATGCGATCGTTGAAGGCATAGGGACGGCATTCGCCTGCCACGCGCCCGCGCATGTCGATAGTCTGAAAGCAGGGCCGTGTAAGGCGGGATTCCTCCAGTCGCTGCAGAAAGCGGCCGGTATCGGAGCCGCCAACCACGATCTCGGTGATCAGCTCCTTCGCGTCCGAACTGACGCTTGCGCGTCGAAAATGTTTGACAACGATTTCGCCCATAGTCCCTTGGATGCCGCCATTCCTCTGACGCCAATGCTCTTGTTTTCATTGGCTTATTGAGGTGTCAGCCGATATGCTGACGGTCTGGACTAGATATCGGCAAGATTGCCGTTTTTCTCCAGCCAGCCGCGGCGGTCGGCGGCGCGGCTCTTGGCGAGCAGCAGATCGAGCGTCTGCTGACTGTCATCGCCCGGCTCAACTGTGAGTTGAACCAGCCGGCGAGTGTCCGGATCGATGGTCGTTTCGCGCAGTTGTATGGGGTTCATTTCCCCCAGCCCCTTGAAGCGCTGCACGTTCACCTTGCCCTTGATATCCTCTGCGGCGATGCGGTCCATGACGCCCTGCCGCTCGGCGTCGTCCAGCGCATAGAATACCTGCTTGCCCACGTCTACACGGTACAGCGGCGGCATGGCGGCATAAACGTGCCCCGCCTCCACCAGCGCGCGGAAATGGCGCAGGAACAGCGCACAGAGCAGAGTGGCGATATGCGCCCCGTCCGAGTCGGCGTCGGCGAGGATACAGATCTTGCCGTAACGCAGATCCTTCAGGTCGTTGGAACCGGGCTCTACCCCGATCGCCAGCGCGATATCGTGAACCGACTGGGAAGCCAGCACCTCAGCGGGGTCCACTTCCCAGGTATTGAGTATCTTGCCGCGCAACGGCATCACGGCCTGGTATTCACGATCACGCGCCTGCTTGGCGGAACCGCCAGCGGAATCGCCCTCCACCAGGAACAGTTCCGAACGTTGCAGGTCGTTGCTGCTGCAATCGGCCAGTTTGCCGGGCAGCGCCGGCCCGCTGGTCACTTTCTTGCGCACCACCTTCTTGCCTGCGCGGTGACGGCTTTGCGCGTGCTGGATCGCCAGCTGGGCGATCTGCTCTCCGGCCTCGGTGTGCTGGTTCAACCACAGGCTGAAGGCATCCTTGACCACGCCGGAAACGAAGGTGGCGCATTCGCGCGAAGACAAACGTTCCTTGGTCTGGCCGGAGAACTGCGGATCGGCCAGTTTGACTGACAGAATATAGGCGCAACGCTCCCAGACATCATCGGGCGCGATCTTGATACCACGCGGCAGAAGATTGCGGAATTCGCAGAATTCGCGAATCGCTTCGGTCAGACCGGTACGCAGCCCGTTCACGTGCGTTCCGCCCTGCGCAGTGGGAATCAGGTTGACATAGCTCTCGGCCGCCAGCTCGCCGGCCTCCGGCAGCCACACCAGGGCCCATTCGGCGGCCTCGGCGTTACCCTCAAGACTTCCAGTAAACGGTTCGGGCGGTATGCACGCGGCGTTGTCCAGCGCATCGACCAGGTAATCGCGCAGCCCGCCCTGGTACTGCCAGGACTCCTGCTCGCCGCTCTTTTCGTCGCTCAGCGTGACGCTCAGCCCCGGACACAAGACCGCCTTGGCACGCAGCACGTGTTTCAACGTAGGCAGTGAGAATTTGACCGAATCGAAAAACTGCGGGTCAGGCCAGAAGCGCACGGTGGTGCCGGTATTCTGTTTGCCGACCTTGCCGACTTCATCCAGTCCGGCAACCTTTTCTCCGTGCTTGAACGCCAGGTTGTATTCCTTACCGCCGCGGCGCACCCAGACTTCCAGGTGCTTCGACAAGGCATTGACCACCGAAACACCAACGCCGTGCAGCCCTCCGGAGAATCGGTAGTTGTTGTCCGAAAATTTGCCCCCGGCATGCAGGCGAGTGAGTATCACCTCGGCGCCCGATAATCCCTCCTCGGGATGTATATCCACCGGCATGCCGCGCCCGTTGTCACTGACCTGCAGGGAACCGTCCTTGAACAGGCTGACGTCGATCCTGGTGGCATAGCCGGCCAGCGCTTCGTCGACACTGTTGTCGATCACTTCCTGCGCCAGATGATTGGGTCGGGTGGTGTCGGTATACATCCCCGGGCGCTTGCGCACCGGATCAAGGCCGCTCAGGACTTCAATCGAAGCGGCATCGTATTTACTGGCCATCGCTGTCAAGGGTCGTGTAGGGAACCGGCTGCGTATGCTACCGAAAGCCGGGCCGCGGTTCTATTCGTTGCTTCAGAAATTACGCCGCTGGCGCGCTTTCAACCGATCGATGAGTTGCTGCTCCCGGTCATAGCCCGGCAATGGACAAAGCAGACCGTCCGTCAGCACGGCGCGGAACCGATCCTGGCCGACCGGCCGGATGCGGCGCCACTGGGGGCGCTGCAGCGGCTGGAATTCACCGCCGCTGCCGTAGGCATAGCGCTGATACTCCTTGTTTGCGCAGCGTATACCTTCGTAAAACACGTTATCCACGCCCGTTTTGGAGCGCAGGATGCCGGTGTAGCGCACCACGCGGTCATCGCCGACATCCAGCGAGGCCGAATCCACCCATAGCGTGAAGGGAAAATCGTGCAGCGACAGCGGAACTTCGATCAGGTTGTCGGCACGCGGATAGGCCGGCAACACCACGTCCTGTTCCTGCCACTTGGGGCCTTCCTTGAACTTGGCCCAGCCCTCTTCGCCATACACGTCCTCATCGAAAGCGCGCGCCACGGGGCTGCCCACCAGCAGGAGCAGGGCTAAAAGGCGCAGCAGAGAACGCTGTACATGCAGCATGGACACCACCATCCTGCACAGTGTAGCGCCTTGCAGTCCGTCTATGAAGCCATGGTTTCGCGCCGCGGATCGAAGTTGAACTGCTCAGCCATACGCCGGTACAGTTCCCGGGCGCCGGCATCGCTGGCGGGCGGGGTCACCATACGCAGCTCCGCATAGTGGTCGCCGCTCGGCTTTCCGGGCAGACCGCGTCCCTTCAGGCGCAGTTTCTGCCCCGACTGCGCACCCGCCGGAACCGACACTTCGACGGTACCACCGAGTGTCATCACCGGGATACGGGCACCGAGCGCAGCCTCCCAGGGCGTTACCGGCACAACAGCGTAAATGTCACGCCCCTCGGCCCTGAAGTGACGCTGCGGTTGGAACTCGACCTCCAGGTAGAGGTCGCCAGCCGGACCGCCGCCCGGACCTGGCGCGCCCTGCCCGCTCAGGCGAATCCGCTGGCCGGCAACAGTACCCTTCGGGATGCTTACACTGAGGGTCCGCTGTTTGAGCACA
The DNA here is from genome assembly GCA_963695455.1 of uncultured Gammaproteobacteria bacterium. Lineage (GTDB taxonomy): Bacteria > Pseudomonadota > Gammaproteobacteria > DSM-19610 > DSM-19610 > Thiogranum. Next base: position 460,129 of record CAVOGN010000002.1, read on the forward strand.
ACTTGCCCGCGCGCATCGAGCTCCGGCATCTGCAAGTGCACGCTGCGAGTGCCGCCACGGTAGGCATCCTCAAGCGAAATCAGAATCTTTGCATGGTGATCTTCACCCCTGGCGTGGAACCCGCCACGCCCGGCTCCAGGCTGCCCGGCGGCCGTGAAGGGGCCCGCGCCGCCGAACAGCGACGCAAAGAAGTCGCTGAAACCGGCCCCGCCCGGAGCGCCGCGAAACTCGAAGCCGGCATCCCAGTCAGGGGGCGGACGGAATTCCTGTCCCGTGCGCCACTGGCCGCCAAACTGATCGTAGGCAGCGCGTTTCTCGGGATCCTTCAGAACCTCGTAAGCCTCACCGAGCTCCTTGAAACGCGCTTCGGCATCCGTCTCCTTGCTGACATCGGGATGGTACTTGCGTGCCAGTTTCCGGTAAGCACGCTTGATGTCGTCCTCGCCTGCGTCACGCGGCAGACCGAGAACCCGGTAATAGTCTTTGAACTGCATAACTTCGACCCGTCCGCATGATCAGCTTGCGGTGCTGCAACATGCAGCCATGGCGTTTCCACCACCGTTCTTTCACACTTCGACCTGGATGCGTTTCGGTTGCAGCCGATGCTGCTTGGGAATGACGATTTCGAGCACCCCGTGCCGGGATGTGGCGCTGATTGCATCAGCATCGGCGCTGTCGGGCAAACTGAAACGGCGCATAAAGCTGCCGCTCACCCGCTCCATGCGCCTGAAAGTCTGGCTCCGTGCCCCGTTTTCGCGCCTGCGCTCGCCCTTTATCGACAGCATGCCCTCTTCCATGCTGACCTCGATTGCCGCCGGGTCGACCCCGGGAACGTCTGCACGAATGACATAGCGGGTGTCTTCCTCGCGAATATCGACTGCCGGCACCCAGTCACTGGGGGGCGCGGCCTGCGGCTGTGCGCGACGCGCTCCTTGCCTGCTCGGGAATACCCGGTCGATGTCTCCCTGCAAGCGGTTCAGCAGGTTCCAGGGCTGATAACGCACAACAGACATTGCATACCTCCGTAACTCCTGACCGTGGAGCACCGCTGGGTGCTCCCCACATGTGAGTTAGATGGGACCAGGATTACGGTTTTTCAATGCCGTTGCGACAGAAGCGGCTGGTGCGGAAGATTGCGATGGGGTCGCGCGGGTCGTTTGCAGGGCGGCGATACGCCCGCCCGGTCAGTCGAGGTCGCCGAGCAGCGAGAGGCGAATATTCTCCGGCAGCGGTTCCAGTTGCTGGGTGTACGCACTGTGTGTGATACCGGCGCCCACCGCAGCGCCGTTGCGGGCCGCCTCGACCATGGCCGGCGTCAGCTCGAAACGCAGGAAATGCACCGACGAGGTCTTTTCCTCGTTCTCCCGCTCCATATCCTCGTCGGCACTGGCAAACACCGGCTCAAAACCGTCGATGCGCACCCACACTTCATTCTCGATACCCCTGAGCTCGACCAGCTTGTCGCGCCGCAGTTGCTCGTCGGGCACCTCGATCATGAAGGTCGCCTTCCAGTTGCTGCCGTCCGGTATCAGCGGGTTGTAGGCGTCCAGCTCTTCCTGAATCCCTTGCGGCTCGAAAATACGCTCGGCGCGCAGCATTTCCTGAATCTGGTACTGCATGGTCAGCCGGTCCTCGAAGTAAAGCGCGGCAATGGGACCCAGCGGCACGCGGCGATTCTTCTTGTGTTCCATGACCTGAGAACGGAAGGCACTGCGCACTTCGGCATACTGCTCCAGGGAGTACAGGTCACCACGCGTCAACTTATCCATCTTCACCTGACCTCAGATTCCGTACGCAAGCCGCAGCAACTTGAGCGGGTGCTCCGGCTGTTTACCGTTGTCCAGACCGTTCTCGATCTGGTGGCCGGCCATCGGGCAGTCGCTGCAGTAATGATCGGCCTTGGCTTTCTGCACCCGGTTCACCACCGGCTTGCACACCTTCATGGAGATTTCGTGGAACTCTTTCTTCACCGCATAAGTGCCGTCGTGCCCGGAGCAGCGCTCGATCGCCTCCACCCGTGTGTCGGGAACCAGCTGTAACAGATCCCGGGTTTTCATACCGATGTTCTGCACCCGCAGATGACAGGCCACATGATAGGCAATGCTGCCCAGCGCGTTCTTGAAATCGGTTTTCAACTGGCCGTGCTTGTGGCGCAACACCAGATACTCGAAGGGGTCGTATATGTTGTCGCGCACTTTAGCGACATCTTCGTCATCGGGAAACATCAGCGGCAGCTCCTGTTTGAACATCAGCACACAGGATGGCACTGGCGCCACGATATCCCAGCCGCTGTCCACCAGCTTCGCCAGTTGCGGAATGTTGATTTCCTTGGCCTTCGCCACCGCAGGCAGATCACCGAGTTCCAGCTTGGGCATGCCACAGCAGCGGCGCGCTTCGGCCAGGCGCACCGGAATATCGTTGTGCTCGAAAACCGCGATCAGGTCTTCGCCAAGATCGGGCTCGTTGTAGTTACCGTAGCAGGTCGCGAACAACGCCACCTTGCCGCGCGTGGGACCCGCCTGAGGCGCAGCCTCGGCATCCTGATTGCGCGTTACGTCCACTCGGCGGCGCAGCGTGTCGCTGTGATAGTCGGGAAGGTGTGCATCGGGGTGCACTTCCAGCAGTTCCTCCAGCACCCTGCGCCCGGCCCTGTTGCGATTCACAGCATTCACCACAGACGCCACCACCGGAATACCGGCCAGGGTTCCCACCAGATCGGTGGAAGTCAGAATGCGGTCGCGCGCACGCGCCCCGCCCTGGCTGTGCTTGACCGCTTTGGCGCGCAGCATCAGGTGGGGAAAATCGACATTCCATTCGTGGGGCGGCACGTAGGGGCACTTGGTCATGTAGCACATGTCGCACAGGTAGCAGTGGTCCACCACCTCCCAGTACACACGCCGGCTCACGCCGTCGAGCTCCGTGGTGGCAGACTCGTCGATGGCATCGAACAGGGTTGGGAATGCGTTGCACAAATTGAAGCAGCGGCGGCAACCGTGACAGATATCGAAGACCCGTTCGAGCTCCAGCATCAGCGAGCCCTCGTCATAAAAATCCGGGTTGCGCCAGTCAATCGGGTGGCGGGTTGGCGCTTCCAGACTGCCTTCACGAAGCGGCATCGGGTGGATACTCCTGGTAGTGGGAAAACAGCGTTGCAGTGAGCATTGTGAGCCCGGCTGGCCCGGGCTCACGTCGCACTTATTGCGGCTCAGCCTTCCAGGGTGTCGAGCGCTTTCTGGAAGCGGTTGGCGTGCGACCGCTCTGCCTTGGCCAGCGTTTCGAACCAGTCAGAGATTTCATCGAAGCCCTCGTCGCGTGCCGACTTGGCCATGCCGGGGTACATGTCGGTGTACTCATGAGTTTCCCCGGCAATGGCCGCCTTCAGGTTATCGGAAGTGCCGCCAATGGGCAGGCCGGTAGCCGGATCCCCGACGGCTTCGAGATACTCCAGATGACCATGCGCGTGGCCGGTCTCACCTTCAGCGGTGGAACGAAACACCGCCGCTACGTCATTGTAACCCTCGACGTCCGCCTTGGCAGCGAAGTACAGATAGCGGCGATTGGCCTGGGATTCCCCGGCAAATGCTGCCTTGAGATTCTCTTCGGTCTTACTTCCTTTCAGGTCCATGACTATTTCCTCCCGTCTGGGTCTGTGAAAACGTTTCGATGGATAATTTAGACTCAGTCTAAACTGGGTCAACAATCTAGCCCACTCGCGAAGAGCTGTCAATCCCGATCGCCCGCTGTGACGGCCTGCGTACGAGCCCGGCAGCGGGTGTTGTTAATAAACTACACGGAGGGTATCATGGAAGTCGAAACCGGTCCGCTTGCATTCAGGCAGGCAGCGACTATCCTTGCTTGGTATGCGCGTTGGCGCAGACAAACCGCCGCTGCCACTCAAAGACTTACCCGCGCAATCTGGTCTATAATGTTACCAAAGGTATTTTGCTGGCTAACGCGAGCTACCGAAGTGTGGCAGGAATGTTGTAATTTGGGAGATTAGCGCGGGGGAAACAATGAAACGGCTAATCAGTTTTGGTTTCGCTGCGCTGCTTGGCGTTGCGACAGGAGTCAAGGCGGCGCAGGTCTACACGCCTCCCTCAACGGACCAACTTAGCGCCAACGGCCCGGGCAGAAATCAAGTCGCGGTGGTGCACTGGCCGACTAACGCACTGTATGTACAGGATGGAACCGGGCGCAACCGAGTTGCGCTGCGCGCTGACAAAGACGTTTCCCAACTGGACATCGCCGACATCGCCGAAAAACAGACCGAGTTAGCGGCGCTGGATATCGTGCGTCTGGACTCGCTTGGTGATCCGCTGATTGCCGAAGGCCTCGGCAAGCTGACATTCGGCACCCCGTCCAATCCGGGCCCCGGCAAGCAGGTGATGGCCATCGCCTGGCTGGTTGCCATTGGACTGATTGGTATGGCCACCGTCGGCCGTCGCAAGAAACTCTGAGCGTTCCTGCCCCTTCGCGCCGTTGACCCAACGGCACACCCTCGGTAACGTTACCGCCCCGTTTCACGCAGCACTGGGTACCATCTTGACCAAACGACAGAAAAAGCCGGTCGATTTCGAAACCGCCCTGGCGGAACTCGAGGCGCTGGTGGAAAGAATGGAACAGGGTGACCTGACCCTGGATGAGTCGCTCAAGCAATTCGAGCGCGGGGTTCAACTGACTCGTTCCTGCCAGCAGGCTCTGCAGGAAGCTGAACAGAAGGTACAGATTCTGCTTGAAAAAGGCGGCGAGCAGACGCTTGAGCCACTGGAAAGTGACGACCAGCCGTCCTGAATTCAGGCGCTTCCTCAGCGATTGCCAGCTACGCGTCGAGGGGGTGCTCAACCGGTTTCTGCCCGCGGAGCAGACCCATCCGGCCGCGCTGCATGGCGCCATGCGGTACAGCATACTGGGCGGCGGAAAACGGGTTCGTCCGCTGCTGGTATACGCCGCCGGCCAGTCGCTCGGTGCCGATGCCGCGGCGCTCGATGCGGCGGCCTGCGCGGTGGAATGCATTCATGCCTATTCGCTGGTGCACGACGATCTGCCCGCGATGGACGACGACGCGTTGCGGCGCGGCAAACCGACCTGCCATAAGGCTTTTGGCGAAGCCACCGCCATCCTTGCCGGTGACGCACTGCAAGCACTCGCGTTCCAGGTGCTCGCCCACGCCCACATGGGGAAACTCCGCGCCGAGCACCGGGTACGGATGATCGAGCTGCTGGCGCAGGCCGCGGGATCGCGCGGCATGGTGGGCGGACAGGCGCTGGATCTGGCCGCCATGGGCACTGATCTGGATATCGCCCAGCTGGAAGACATGCATGTCCACAAGACCGGCGCCCTGATCCGCGCTGCGGTGTTGCTCGGCGCATACTGCGCGGAAGACCTGCAAGACGCGGCGCGCAGCGCACTTGACCACTATGGCAGGTACATCGGTCTGGCGTTCCAGATACAGGACGACATTCTCGACGTCACCGGCAGCACCGAGGAGCTGGGCAAGCAGGCCGGGGCCGATCGAGCGCTCAACAAGCCCACTTATCCTGCACTGCTCGGGCTCAATGGTGCCCGGCAACGGGCCAGCGAACTCCATCAGGCCGCGCTCGACTGCATCGCCGGACTGGATCAACGCGCCGATCCTTTGCGCTGGCTCTCGGAGTACATCGTGGCGCGGGGCGTCTGAACCGGCCCTGCAGCTTGCCTCGCGGGGGCCGAGCGCTGATAATGAACGGTCTCGCAGTGACCGTTCCCCGATGACAACCCACACCCATTTTCCGCTGCTGGAACGCATTGATTCTCCCGCCGACTTGCGCAATCTGCCGGTGGCGCAACTCGCCGTGCTGGCAGCCGAGGCACGCCGCTTCCTTATCGAGTCGGTGGCGGAAACCGGTGGTCACCTGGCCGCCAACCTGGGCACCGTCGAACTCACCATCGCACTGCACCACGTGTTCAACACACCCGACGATCGCCTGGTCTGGGACGTCGGCCACCAGAGCTACCTGCACAAGATCCTGACAGGTCGACGCCAGCGCATGGACAGCCTGCGCCAGAAAGACGGGCTGGCGGGCTTCCCGAAACGCGCGGAAAGCCCCTACGACCACTTCGGCGTCGGCCACTCGAGCACCTCCATCAGCGCCGGGCTGGGAATGGCCATTGCAGCCGCCCGGGCCGGCAGCAACCGCCGGGTGGTGGCCGTCATCGGCGACGGGGCAATGACGGCAGGACAGGCCTTCGAGGCACTGAACCACGCCGGGACGCTGGACGCCAACCTGCTGGTGGTGCTCAACGACAACGACATGTCGATTTCACCCAACGTCGGCGGCCTGTCCAACTACCTGGCGCGCGTACTGTCCGGCCGAACCTACGCCACGGTGCGCGCCGGCAGCAAGAAAGTGCTCGCCAACATGCCGACGGTGTGGGAACTGGCGCGGCGCGCTGAAGAACACATGAAAGGCATGGTGGTGCCCGGCACCCTGTTCGAAGAGCTGGGCTTCAATTATATCGGCCCCATCGACGGCCATGACCTCGATGCGGTGGTGAAGACCCTGCGCAATCTGCGCGCCCTCAAGGGGCCACAGCTGCTGCACGTTGTCACCCAGAAAGGCAAGGGATATCGTCCGGCCGAAAAGAACCCCTGCAAGTTCCATGGAGTAGGCAAGTTTGACCCGCGGACCGGTGACGCCGGGGCACCGGGTACTGCCACCAGGACTTACACCCAGGTGTTCGGCGACTGGATCTGTGACATGGCCGCGCAGGATGACAGGCTGGTTGCCATTACCCCGGCGATGCGCGAAGGTTCTGGGCTGGTGGAATTCTCGGAACGTTTCGCGGCGCGTTATTTCGACGTCGGCATCGCCGAACAGCACAGCGTGACGCTGGCCGCGGGCATGGCCTGCGACGGCCTGAAGCCGGTGGTCGCCATCTACTCGACGTTTCTGCAGCGCGCCTACGACCAGCTGATCCACGACGTGGCACTGCAGAACCTGCCGATCCTGTTCGCCATCGACCGTGGCGGCCTGGTGGGGGCCGATGGCCCCACACACGCCGGCAGTTTCGATCTCAGCTACCTGCGCTGCATCCCCAACATGACTCTGATGGCCCCGGCCGACGAGGATGAGTGCCGCAAAATGCTCTCCACCGGCTACCGGCTGGAGGGGCCGGCCGCGGTCCGTTACCCGCGCGGCAGTGGACCGGGCGTTGCAGTCGATGCCGGTCTCGAACCGCTGCCGGTCGGCAAAGCCAAGCTGTGCCGGGAGGGACGCGAAGTCGCGCCTGCTGGTGTTCGGAAGCCCGCTGGCCGCAGCCCTCGAAGCGGCCGAACGACTCAACGCCAGCGTGGTGAACATGCGCTTTATCAAACCGCTGGACACGGAGTGTGTGGCCCGGCTGGCGGCAACTCACAGCCTGCTGGTCACTATCGAGGATAACGCAGTGGCCGGCGGGGCCGGCTGTGCGGTCGCGGAACTGCTGACCGGCCAGGAGCAGCGGGCAGCGTTGCTGATGCTGGGAATTCCGGACCGCTTCATCGAGCACGCCACACGGGAGCAGCAACTGGCCGAATGCGGGCTGGACGCCGATGGCATTTACCACCGTGTTCAAAGGGAATTAGCCGGTAGAATTGCATCGCTTCGCGCGGTCGATTAATATTTGACTCTTTCAGTCAGGAATTAATGTGGCCGCACGCTACACGCTGAAGATTCTTGCTGACTTCGCTTCGGCGCACACCTTGCGGGACTATCCGGGCGCCTGCGCGCGCATGCACGGGCACAACTGGAAAGTCGAGGTGGAAGTGGTCGCCGCGCAGCTCGATGACGTCGGCATGGGGGTTGATTTCAAGGTTATCAAACAGGCGACCCGTGACATCGCCGCGCGCCTTGACCACCGCTACCTCAATGACCTTGAACCCTTCAGCCGGATCAACCCGACGGCCGAGAACATTGCAGCGTACTTCCACACGGAACTTTCCGCGCAATTGAACAGTCCCGGAATCAGGGTACATGCTGTCACCCTGTGGGAAACCGAACGCGCCTGTGTGCGTTACGTCGAGGATCAATCATGACCAAGCAGCAAGCGACCGCCAGCCAACTCGGGAAAGCCATCGCGGACGTACAGAACAGCGCCGACACGCGTCGCATTGCCATCGACAAGGTCGGCATAAAGGATATCCGTCACCCGATACGGGTCAAGGACCGCACCGAGGGCGAACAGCACACCATCGCATGTTTCAACATGTACGTTAACCTGCCGCACAACTTCAAGGGTACGCACATGTCCCGCTTCGTGGAGATCCTGAATCTGCACGAACGCGAAATCAGTGTGGAGTCATTCAGGCTCATGCTGAGCGAAATGACCGAGCGGCTGGAGGCGGAAGCCGGCCACATCGAAATGAGTTTCCCCTATTTCATCAACAAGACCGCCCCGGTGTCCGGCGTCCAGAGTCTGTTGGATTACGAGGTGTCGTTCATCGGAGAGATCCGCGCCAACACACCGCAAATGAAAATCAAGGTGGTGGTCCCGGTCACCAGTCTGTGCCCGTGTTCGAAAAAGATTTCCGAACGCGGTGCGCACAACCAGCGCTCCCACGTTACCGTGACCGCAGCCACCAGGGACTTCATCTGGATCGAAGAACTGATCGACCTGGTCGAAGAACAGGCCTCCTGCGAACTCTACGGCCTGCTCAAGCGACCCGATGAAAAGTACGTCACCGAGCGTGCCTACGACAATCCCAAATTCGTCGAGGATATGGTGCGGGACATCGCTGCCAAACTGAACCAGGACGAGCGCATCTCAGCCTACACGGTCGAATCGGAGAACTTCGAGTCCATCCACAATCACTCGGCTTACGCCCTCATCGAGCGCGACAAAGAGCAGGATCCGGGGTGAAGACCGCCTGAGCCCTGCGGGGGCGGACAGGCGCAGAGTAACGCCGTGACGGGCCGGTAATGAGTCCGGCGACAGCACGGGCGCCGGCAGCGGATCAATACCGGCGTCGCAGGATCAGGCGGTTGCCCTGATTGCTGATTTCCAGCTGACCCATGAACGACATGCCCAGCAGCACTTCATCCGGCTGGGCACCCTCCATTACCAGCGCGTCCACGTTGCGGCGTTCGATAGCACCGACCCTGACGACGTCCAGGCTCACCTTGTAGGCACGGATCACGTCCGATGCCGTGGTCACGAACGTCGAGTTTCCCTCCACCAGGTAGTCAATCCCGAGTCGTCGCGCCTGCGCCGCATTCATGGCGATGGCACTGGCACCGGTATCCACCAGAAAGCTGACCGTCAGTCCGTTGATACTGCCCACGGTGCGGTACATGCCGCGCGTATCGCGATAGATGTGATGCTCCTGTGGAGCCGGTGGCGCCGGAGCCGCCGCCCGGCTGCGCCCGTCCAGGCGCCGTTCCAGGGTTCTGCCCTGAAATTCGAACACCGCGCCTTCGCTGTCGGCCGCTACCACAGTTACGCCCTCGGGACTGGTTTCGCCCACCTTCAGCAGGTGACGGACACCGTCGATCACTATCACCACGCGGTCCTTGAACAGCGCCACTACGTGCAGGTCCTGCATCGCGCCACCGGCAGGTCCAACCAGGCACAGCAGCAGCCCGGTGATCAGCGCCGCAGCATGCCCTCTGCCGATCCCCGCCGACCTCATGACGCAACCCTGACAAGCACATACAGCACCGCAGCCGCGAGACCTCCGGCAAGCAGATCGTCCAGCATAATACCCAGCCCCCCCTTACAGTGACGGTCCACCCAGGATATCGGCCACGGCTTCCAGATATCAAAAAGGCGGAACAGTCCGAACCCGACCAGTATCCATAGCCAGGACGAGGGCGCCGCAATCATGGTTACCAGGAAACCCGCAAACTCGTCCCACACGATGCCCGGGTGGTCGTGCACCCCGAGCCGGTCCGCGGCGCGCTGGCAGATCCAGATGCCGGCGACGGAAATGCCAATTACCAGCGCCAGGTAAACGCCCAGGGAGAAAGGGCTGAACACCAGGTACAGCGGGATGGCGGCCAGGGTGCCGACGGTACCGGGCGCTCGCGGTGCCAGACCGGCACCGAAACCGAAGGCAAGCAACAGTACCGGGCTGCGGAATACCTGCCGCGGCGTCACAGCAGCTGTGCAGCTGTCAGGCAAAATGGTCGAAGCCGCGCCGGTGCGGCTGGTAGGCGGACCCGTCGTCGTGGCGGCAGCGGACGCCGGGCTCGGACTCAATTACCCCCACCTCGGACACCGCCAGCCCGCGGTCCCGGGCGACGGTTTGCAGCGCCGCGACTTTCGTCGGCTCGACACAGAAACACAGCTCGTAATCGTCCCCGCCTGTCAGCTGGCTGACCAACAGCTCGTCGGCCGGTTGCGCTTCAAGCTGCCTGGATCTTGGCAGACGATCCACCCACAGTGTCGCTCCGCAGTGACTGGCCTTGAGGACGTGTCCAAGGTCGGCGAGCAGACCATCCGACACGTCAATGGCCGCAGACGCGATGCCCTTCAAGGCCGCGCCGAACGCCACGCGCGGTTCCGGCCGGTTCAGTCGCTGCAACAGCCACGGATCTGCGCCCACACCGCTTTGCAGCTGCTTCAGAGCACAGGCCGCATCACCCAGGGTCCCGGTGACATAGAGCCTCTGCCCTGCGCGCGCCCCGTCACGTCGCAGCGCGCAGCCGCGCTGCACCAGTCCGTGCACCTGCACCGTCACCGACAGGAAGCCGCGAGTGGTATCGCCGCCCACCAGTTGTACCGCGTAGCGGTCCGCCAGCGAGAAGAAACCGTCTGCGAAAGCCCGTAACCACGACGGGTCGGCCTCGGGCACGGTCAGGGACAAGGTCGCCCAGGCCGGCTCGGCCCCCATTGCCGCCAGATCGCTCAGGTTCACGGCCAGGGCCTTGTACCCGATATCGAACGGAGCGGTGGCAGGCGGGAAGTGCCGCCCCCCCACCAGGGTATCGACGGCAACCACGAGTTCGCGGTCGGCCGGGACGCGCAGCAGCGCCGCGTCGTCACCGATGCCCAGCACCACGTCATTACGACCGTCACCCGGCCGTCGGAAGAACCGTTCAATGATGTCGAATTCGGAAATCGCCATGTCGCATCGGAACCGCCAGGTTAGGGAGCGTCCGCTGCGGTGCAGGCGATGCGCCGCCGCGAAACCTGATCGGCGCTGACCAGGTGCGCACCCCACCCCGCGGCACTAATTTTTCTTCAGCAGGCCGCTGCCACCCTGACCCTGCGGGTGCTCGACCGGCCGCAGCCTGCGCGCGGCCTGATCCAGCACACCGTTGATGTACTTGTGGGCCTGTTCGGCACCGAACTTCTTGGCCAGATTGACCGCCTCGTTGATGACTACACGATAGGGCACGTCGATGCGCTCCAGCAGCTCGTAGCCGGCCATCCTCAGCACGGCGCGTTCCACCGGATCGAGCTCGGCCACCGGTCTATCGAGGTAGGCCACGAAAGTCGCCTCTACCTCGTCCAGGCGTGCAGGCACCTGGTGCAGCAGCTCATGGAAATAGTCCCGGTCCACATTGGAAAAATCCTCATCCTCATGAAACTGCACTTCGATAGCGGACAGATCGCTGCCGGACAAGTCCCACTGATACAGCGCCTGCATGGCAAGACGTCTGGCGCGGGTGCGGTGCGCCGCCTGGACTTTGGATGGAGTGTTCAAGCGCCTACTTGCCGATTTCGCGCAGCACGTTGATCATTTCGATCGCCGACATGGCCGCTTCCGCGCCTTTGTTTCCCGCCTTGGTGCCGGCGCGCTCGATGGCTTGCTCGATGCTGTCTACCGTCAGCACACCGAACGCCACCGGCAGGTCGTACTGCATGGATACCATCGAAAGCCCCTTGGTACATTCACCGGCCACGTATTCGAAATGCGGCGTGCCGCCGCGAATCACGGCGCCCAGGGCGATGATAGCCTCATAGCGCTGGCTGGCAGCCAGTCGCTTCGCCGCCAGCGGCATCTCGAACGCCCCCGGCACCCGCACGATCTGCAGGTCGTGGTCCTCTGCCCCGTGGCGCTTCAGCGTATCGATCGCACCGCTCAACAGGCTCTCGACGATGAAACTGTTAAAACGGGCAACCAGCAGTGCAATGCGCGCGCTGCGAATGTTCAGAGTCCCCTCAATTTCCTGTATGCCGCTCATGTATCAACACTCCGCATCATTTGCATTGAATATTGGTCCGGGCGGCCGGCGCGCTATTCCACGCTGCCACTGCGCGACAAGCGGCTCTGGCCACCCGGTGGTTCGTCTCCGCCCACGTACTCGACCACTTCCAGACCAAAACCCGACAGGCCGTGCACCACCATGGGCGCGCTCAGCACCCGCATGCGTCGCACCCCCAGGTCACTGAGAATCTGGGCGCCGATGCCGTGGGTGCGCAATTCGTGCCGTACTTCGCGGGTCAGCGGCTCGCCGCTCTGCTTGTGTTCGTTGTAGTTCTGGATGCGGTGCACCAGCTCTTTGGGCGATTCGTGCTGACCGAGCACCACAATAACACCCCGACCGTGTTCGGCCACCCGGCGCATGGCATCGCGCAACGGCCAGCCGGTGTCTTCCATCTGCGCACCGAACAGGTCGCTGAGCGTATTCTGCACCTGCACGCGCACCAGCGTAAGGTCATCCGGGCTCACCTCGCCCATCACCAGCGCCAGGTGCAACCCCTCGTGGACGATATCCTGGTAGGCCAGCAACCGGAACTCGCCGTACTCCGTGGACAGGTCACACTCGGCGACCCGCTCGACACTTTTTTCATTGGCAATACGATAGTGAATCAGGTCGGCGATGGTACCGACTTTCAGGTCATGTTCCTCGGCAAAGCGTTCCAGGTCGGGGCGCCTGGCCATGGTGCCGTCCTCGTTGAGGATCTCCACGATCACCGCAGCGGGCTCCAGCCCGGCCAGCCGGGCCAGATCGCAACCGGCTTCGGTGTGACCGGCGCGGGTCAGGACTCCGCCGGGTTGCGCCATGAGCGGAAAGATATGTCCCGGTTGCACCAGGTCCTGCGGTTTCGCATCGGATTGAACCGCAGTAAGCACGGTGTGTGCGCGGTCGTGCGCCGAGATGCCGGTTGTAACCCCTTCGGCCGCCTCGATGGATACCGTGAAGGCAGTGCCCAGTTGGGCCTGGTTGTCATACACCATCAGCGGCAGGGACAGCTGACGGCAGCGCTCCGGGGTCAGGGTGAGACAGATCAGACCGCGGCCGTGGGTGGCCATGAAGTTGATATCCTGCGGCCGTACCAGACTCGCCGCCATCAGCAGATCGCCTTCGTTTTCGCGATCTTCATCGTCCATGATGACAACCATCTTGCCCTGGCGGATGTCCTCAATGATCTCTGCGATGCTGTTCAATTCCATATCTGGCCTGTCTGTTGCACCGGATGGCCGGCTGCTGCACTGCTCCCGCTGGCGCCCCGCCCGTTCAGTCCGCGTCGCCCATGAAGCCGTGACGCCTGAGCAGCTCCGCACTGACCCCGCGAACCTCGCGGCGCGCCGCCTGTTCGCCGAGCAGCAGCCGCTCGAGGTAGCGGGCGATTATATCCACTTCCAGGTTAAATGCCCGTCCCGGCGCGAATTCGCCCATCGTCGTCTCGGCCAGGGTGTGGGGTACGATGTTCAGCTCGAACTCCGCCGCTGCAACCGCGTTGACGGTAAGACTGATGCCATCGACACACACCGAGCCCTTGGCGGCAATGTAGCGCGCCAGTTGCTCCGGGGCGCGCATGCGGAAACGCACCGAGCGGCCGTCTTCGCGTCGCGCCACGACTTCACCGATACCGTCCACGTGCCCGCTTACCAGATGCCCGCCGAGGGGGGTGGACAGCGTCAGAGCCTTTTCCAGGTTGACGCGGTCACCGATTGCCAGCGCACCGATGCGGGTACAGGCGAGAGTCTCGCCCGACACATCGGCCCAGAACCCGTCACCCGGCAGCTCCACCGCGGTCAGACACACCCCGCTGGTGGCGATACTGTCACCGATCGCGACATCGGCCAGATCGAGCTTGCCGGTGCGGATGCGCAGGCGCAGATCCTCGCCTTTGGGCTGCAGCGCCGCGACTTCACCGACCGCCTGAATGATCCCGGTAAACATGAGTTAGGCTACCTTTAGCATTTAACCGCGAAGGACGCAAAGGACGCAAAGGGAAATCAAGGACACTACTATTTAACTCCTGAAGGATCCTGCATAATCCGGAAGTGCCTGACCGTCAATGAGACGCAGAAACACTCGCTCAACAAGGCCTTCCTTCGCGTCCTTCGCGTCCTTTGCGGTGAAGAATGTCTCGAGACCGGCCGCGCGGTGATGCGCAGCTCGCTGCCCACCTGGCGCACATCCAGCCATTCCAGGGCGATACGCTCCTGCATACGCTCCAGGCCGGGCAGCCGGAACAGGCCGCGGGCCGCGAGTCGCCCATCAGGTGCGGCGCCAGGTAGACGATCAGCTCATCCACCAGTCCGGCCTGCAGGAAGGCGCCCGCCAGGGTCGGGCCACACTCCAGCAGTACTTCGTTGATCTCGCGTGCGGCGAGCTGCTCCAGCACCGCCGACAGATCCAGTTGTCCGCGTGCGCCGGCGACCAGCGCTATTTCGGCTCCGTTTTGCTGCAGACCAGCGTACCGGCGCGGATCGCTCACGCTGGTGAATATCAGGGTCTGCCCCGGCAGGGACAGCATCTGCGCCTGCGCCGGCATATCCAGTTCCGGATCCAGCACCACCCGCAGCGGCTGGCGCAGCGGCTCCACACCGCACAGTTGCTGGACATCCAGCCGTACGTTCAGCGCCGGGTCGTCGGCCAGCACGGTGCCGATACCGGTGAGGATCGCTGAGCTGCGCGCCCGCAGGCGCTGTACGTCCTGACGCGCCGCCGCGCCGCTGATCCACTTGCTCTCGCCGGACGCCATAGCGGTACGGCCATCCAGGCTGGCCGCCAGTTTAACCCGAACCCAGGGGCGACCGCGCTGCATGCGCGAAATAAAGCCCGGGTTGAGCGCCCGCGCCTGGTCTTCCAGCAGTCCGGCCTGCACGGCGATGCCGGCATCCCTGAGCCCTTGCATCCCGCGACCCGCGACGCGGGGATTGGGATCCTGCATGGCCACCATGACACGGCCCACGCCAGCAGCGACCAGGGCGCCGACGCAGGGTGGCGTGCGTCCGTGGTGGCTGCAGGGTTCCAGCGTCACGTATACCGTGGCGCCACGGGCGCGCTCGCCGGCCTGCTGCAGGGCGAACACTTCGGCGTGCGGACCGCCAGCCTGACGGTGCCAACCCTCGCCGACCACCGCCCCATCGTTGACCAACACACAACCCACATTGGGATTCGGGTGAGTCGTGTAGACGCCGCGCGCAGCCAGGCGGATCGCCCGGGCCATATAGTGCTGGTCAATCATGCACGGTTGGCAGGGCCGCGACGGTCACGCTTCGTCGGACTCTTCTTCGTCCGGAAGCAACCGCATCTGATTGCGCCGTTCCTCGGGCGAAGGCTGCCTCTCCAGGCGCTCGATTTCGTCGCGGAACTCGCTGACATCCTGGAAACTCCGGTACACCGAGGCGAAACGCACGTAGGCGACCTGATCCAGGTTACGCAATTCCTGCATCACCCATTCACCCAGCAGGCGCGAAGCGATCTCGCGTTCCCCGCAGGACTGCAGACGGTGCTGAATGCGGCTGATCGCCGCTTCCACGCTGTCGGTGTCGACCGGGCGCTTTTCCAGCGCCCGCAGTATGCCGGTCAGCAGCTTGTCCTGGTTGAACGGCTCGCGGGTGCCGTCGCTCTTGACGATACGCGGCATCACCAGTTCGGCGGTTTCGTAGGTCGTGAAGCGGTCGCCGCAGTCCAGACACTCGCGCCGCCGGCGCACCTGGCTTCCCTCCCCCGCCAGACGCGAGTCGATCACCTTGGTATCCATGCTTCCGCAGTATGGGCAGCGCATGCGCTGTTGCTCTCCGCGGGGCGCCTAGCCGTAGACGGGAAACCGCGCGCAGATGTCCAGCACCCTGGCTTTGACTTGGTCGATCACGGCTCCATCCTGGACATTGTCGAGCACGTCGCACATCCAGCCGGCCAGCTCCCGGACTTCCGCTGTGTCGAAGCCGCGTGTAGTGACCGCAGGCGTACCGATGCGAATACCGCTGGTGACAAACGGCGACTGGGGATCGTTGGGCACCGCATTCTTATTGACGGTTATATTGGCCGCGCCCAGTGCGGCGTCGGCGTCCTTGCCGGTAATGCCCTTGTCGATCAGGTCCACCAGGAACAGGTGATCATCAGTGCCGCCAGACACCACCTTGTAGCCGCGCTCCATGAACACCTGCGCCATGGCGCGTGCATTGGCGAGCACCCGCCCCTGGTAGGCGCTGAAATCGGGCTGCAGGGCCTCCTTGAACGCTACCGCCTTGGCGGCGATGACGTGCATCAACGGCCCGCCCTGGGTGCCCGGAAACACGGCTGAATTCAGCTTCTTTTCGATATCCGGGTTCGACTTTGCGAGGATCAGACCCCCGCGCGGTCCACGCAGCGTCTTGTGCGTAGTGGTGGTGGTGACATCGGCGATCTGCACCGGGCTCGGGTAGTGGCCGGTGGCGATCAGGCCGGCCACGTGCGCCATGTCGACGAACAGGTAGGCGCCCACCGAATCGGCGATCTCGCGGCACCGGGCCCAGTCCACCACCCGCGAATAGGCGGAGAATCCGGCCACCAGCATTTTCGGCTTATGCTCGCGCGCCAGCGCTTCCATCTGTTCGTAGTCCAGCTCGCCGCTATCGGCATGCACACCGTATTGCACTGCCTTGAAAGTCTTGCCGGAAAAATTGACTTTCGACCCGTGGGTCAGGTGGCCGCCATCGGCCAGGCTCATGCCCAGGATGGTGTCACCGGGCTGGCACAGTGCCAGATAGACTGCGGCGTTGGCCTGGGAACCGGAATGCGGCTGCACATTGGCATAATCGGCGCCGAACAGCTGCCTGGCGCGCTCGATGGCCAGCTGCTCCGCCTGGTCGACGAATTCGCAGCCCCCGTAGTAGCGCTTGGCCGGATAGCCTTCTGCGTACTTGTTGGTCAGCACCGACCCCTGCGCCTCCAGGACCCGGGGACTCGCATAGTTCTCCGAGGCGATCAGCTCGATGTGCTCTTCCTGGCGCCTGACTTCGCCGGCGATCGCTGCCGCGAGCTCGTCGTCAAATCCGGCGATGGTCATGTCTTTACTGAACATTCGACTTCTCCAGCGAGGCTGAAAAAAGCCAAATGATACTGGATTCAGGCGCTCTCGCCCAGCAAAGCCGCCACGACAGCCGTCCAGGCACGCGCCAGATTGGGGCGGTTGTAACCGCCTCCGCCCAGCGCCAGCAAGCGCCCCTGACAGTGACGCTCGGCCAGCCTCTTCAGGCGCTGCGCGGCATGACGGTGGGCCGCCGCGGAATACTGCAGATGGGTGATGGGATCCCCCGCCAGGCTGTCGGCGCCGCACTGCAGCAGCACGAACTCGGGCTTTGCCTGGTCGATGAAACGTTCCGCCGTTTCCCATACCTTGAAAAAGGTTTCATCCCCGGCCTGTGGCGGCATGGGGATATTCAGCTTGGTTCCGCGCGCCGCGCCGCTGCCGGTTTCGTCGACAAAACCGGTGCCGGGATAGAGATAGCGGCCATCCTCGTGCAGGTCGACGAGAATCAGATCCGGGTCGTCTTCGAACGCATAGAACACCCCGTCGCCATGGTGCGCGTCGATATCGACGTAGGCGACACGCTGCACACCGTACTGGTGGCGCAGCGTCTCGATGGCCACCCCACAGTCGTTGAATACGCAAAAACCGGCGGCACCGTCGCGACGCGCGTGGTGCAGGCCGGCGATGGGCACGAAAGCGTGCCGGCAACGGCCCGACATGACCTCGTCCAGCGCCGCGAGCACCGTCCCGACCACCGTCGCGGCGGCCTCGTAGACCCCCGCAAAGGCCGGCGTGTCGCCGGCGTCGAGGTAGCCCGCACCGCTTTTCGACTGAGCCTTGACCCGGGCGAGATAAGTTGCGGTGTGGAAACGCAGGATCTCCGCCTCGTCTGCCTGGCGCGGCGCGCCCACCCGGACACGCTGGTCGAGACCGGAGGCGACCAGCTGTTGCCAGAAGACATCCATGCGGTCGGGGCCAAACGGATGGCCGTGGCCAAACCCATAGGCGGCCAGCGCCTCACCGACATAAACCGCAACAGCGCTGGACGACACGATACCTCCGGCACCCATCAGGACCCCAACCATAGCGCATTCGGACTGCGTGGTCTCTGGCCACAGCATAGTCCAGGGCGCGTCGCTGGGTCCGTTATCACCTGACCAGGCGCGCTGCAGCCTGTATAATCGCGCGTTTTCGTTCACAGGCTGCGAGAGCTCTATGGCCCAGTACGTCTACACCATGAATCAGGTCGGCAAGGTGGTGCCGCCCAAGCGCGAGATTCTGCGCAACATTTCCCTGTCGTTTTTCCCCGGCGCCAAGATCGGCGTGCTGGGACTCAACGGCTCCGGCAAATCCACCCTGCTGCGCATCATGGCGGGCATCGATACCGACATCCACGGCGAAGCCCGGCCGCAGGCCGGGATCAAGGTTGGCTACCTGCCGCAGGAGCCGCAACTCGACGAGAGCAAGGATGTGCGCGGCAACGTCGAAGAAGCGCTGTCCGACCTTACCGATGCCCAGAAGCGCCTGGATGAAGTCTATGCGGCCTACGCCGAACCGGACGCCGATTTCGATGCGCTGGCCGCTGAGCAGGCCAGGCTGGAAAACCTGCTGCAGGCCAGCGACGGCCACAACCTGGAGCGCACCCTGGAAGTCGCCGCCGACGCCCTGCGCCTGCCGCCCTGGGATGCCGAGGTGAAGAAACTGTCCGGCGGTGAAAAGCGCCGGGTGGCGCTGTGCAAGCTGCTGCTGTCCAAACCCGACATGCTGCTGCTCGACGAACCCACCAACCATCTGGATGCGGAGAGTGTCGCCTGGCTGGAACACTTCCTGGACGAATATCCCGGCACCGTGGTCGCCGTGACCCACGACCGCTACTTCCTGGACAACGTCGCCGGCTGGATTCTGGAACTGGATCGTGGCCACGGCATCCCCTGGCAGGGCAACTATTCGTCCTGGCTGGAACAGAAAGAGAAACGCCTGGAGCAGGAAGAAAAGACCGAGAGCGCCCGCCAGAAGGCCATGAAAGCGGAACTGGAGTGGGTGCGCAGCAATCCCAAGGGCCGGCACGCCAAGAGCAAGGCGCGTCTGGCGCGTTTCGAGGAACTGGCCTCACAGGAAGCGCAGAAGCGCAACGAGACCAAGGAACTGTATATCCCGCCGGGCCCGCGCCTGGGTGAACTGGTGATCGAGGCCAACCACATCCGCAAGGGTTTCGGCGACCGGCTGCTGATCGACGACCTCAGCTTCAAGCTGCCGCAGGGCGGCATTGTCGGCATTATCGGGCCCAACGGCGCGGGCAAGACCACGCTGTTCCGCATGCTCACCGGCAACGAAACGGCCGATGCCGGTGAGTTGCGCATCGGCGAAACGGTACAGATCGCCTACGTCGACCAGAGCCGGGATGCACTGGACGGCAACAAGACGGTGTGGGAAGAGATCTCCGACGGCCAGGACATCATCACCGTGGGCAAGTACACGGTGAACTCGCGCGCCTATGTGGCACGCTTCAACTTTGCCGGCAGCGATCAGCAGAAACGCGTCGGCGATCTGTCCGGCGGCGAACGCAACCGCGTGCACCTGGCGAAGCTCCTGAAAAGCGGCGGCAACCTGCTGCTGCTGGACGAGCCGACCAACGACCTGGATGTGGAAACACTGCGCGCACTGGAAGAGGCGTTGCTGGATTTTCCGGGCTGCGCGGTGGTCATTTCGCACGATCGCTGGTTTCTGGATCGCATCGCCACCCATATTCTGGCGTTCGAGGGCGACAGCCAGGTGGTCTGGTTCGAAGGCAACTACGCCGACTACGAAGCGGACCGTAAGCGCCGCCTGGGTGAAGACGCCGACCAGCCGCACCGTATCAAGTACAAGCGCCTGAGTTGATTGTCAGCCACGGAAAGCACGGAAGACACGGAAAATTCACTCAGGAGCTCCGTGTTCTCCGTGCATTGCGCGACACAACGACACACGGCATCAGCGCCAAGCAGTGCTGAAACGCGCCCAATACAGTGCGCAACGAACAATCAGCTCACCGCGTCGTCCGTGGCCGATACTGCGTGGCGGCAGCTGCGGATGGCTTCTCAGCCCACCCATTTGCGGGCGTTGCGGAACATCCTCAGCCAGGGACCGTCCTCGCCCCAGGTGTCCGGGCGCCAGGAGTTCTGCACGCTGCGGAACACGCGTTCGGGGTGCGGCATCATGATGGTGAAGCGGCCGTCCGCCGTGGTGAGGCCAGTAATGCCCAGCGACGAGCCGTTGGGGTTGCAGGGATACTGCTCGGTGGCAGCGCCATAGTTGTCCACGTAGCGCAGTGCCACAGCGTTTTCCGCCAGCGCGCGCTGTGCCAGCTCCGGCCGCTCGAATGCGGCGCGCCCTTCGCCGTGGGCGACCGCAATCGGCAGCCGCGAACCCGCCATGCCGTCCAGCAGCAGTGAGGCACTGGGCAGCACCTCGACCATGCAAAAGCGTGCTTCAAACTGCTCCGAAGTATTGCGCACAAAGCGCGGCCACAGCGCCGCGCCGGGAATGAGCTCGTGCAGCGCCGACATCATCTGGCAGCCGTTGCACACGCCCAGGCCCCAGCTGTCCGCCCGCGCAAAGAAGGCGCTGAACGCATCGCGGGCACGCGCATTGAAGAGCACCGATTTGGCCCAGCCCTGACCGGCACCCAGCACATCGCCATAGGAAAAACCGCCGCAGGCGACCAGCCCGCTGAACTCGCTCAGATCGGTACGGCCCGCAATGACATCGCTCATGTGCACGTCGTGACAGGCAAAACCGGCGGCATCGAAAGCCGCCGCCATTTCCACCTGACCGTTCACGCCCTGCTCGCGCAGGATCGCGACCCGCGGACGCGCGCCCGTAGCGATCATGGCGGCGACCGGGTCGTGATCGGGATCGAAACTCAGTTGTGGACGGATCCCCGGATCGGCGCCGTCCAGCAGCGCGCGGTATTCCTGTTCCGCGCAGTCGGGGTTGTCACGCAAGGCCTGCATGCGGTAACTGGTCTGCGCCCAGGCGCGCTGTAGATCGGCGCGTTTCTGCGCCAGCACGGCACTGCCGGCAAAGGTGAACAGAATGCGGTCGTCATCACGCAGCGTACCGATCACATGACTGTGACGCCCCAGCCCGGCCGCGCGCAGCGTCTCCAGCACGGTGTCGGTATCGCAGTGGCGCACCTGCAGCACGGCGCCCAGCTCCTCGCTGAACAGCGCCGCCACCTGGTCGTCGCCCAGCTCGTCCAGCTGCGCTTCCAGTCCGCAGTGACCCGCGAAGCTCATTTCACACAGCGTTGCGAACAGACCACCGTCGGAACGGTCGTGGTAGGCAAGCAGGAGATCAGCCTGGTTGAGGTCCTGCACGGTGTCGAAAAACACCCTCAGCGCATCGGGATCGTCGAGATCCGGGGGACGATGCCCCACCTGTTTATAGACCTGCGCCAGCGCCGAGCCCGCCAGACGGTTGCGCCCCTTGCCCAGGTCCACCAGAATCAGGTCGCTGTCACCGCAGTCGCGGCGCAACTGCGGGGTCAGAGCACGTCGCACGTCCTGCACCGGTGCGAACGCGGTGACAATCAGCGATAGCGGCGCAGTGACCGCGCGCTCTTCCCCGCCTTCCCGCCATACCGTCTTCATGGACAGAGAATCCTTGCCAACCGGAATGGCGATTCCCAGCCGCGGGCACAGTTCCTCGCCCACCGCACGCACCGTATCGAACAGGCCGGCATCCTCTCCCGGGTGACCGGCCGGCGCCATCCAGTTCGCCGACAGTCGCACCCGGCCCAGCGTCTCGATACGCGCCGCGGCGATATTGGTGATCGCTTCGCCGACCGCCATACGCCCCGAGGCCGCCGGTTCGACCAGCGCCAGCGGCGGCCGTTCGCCCATCGCCATGGCTTCGCCGCGGTAACCCTGGTAATCGGCGCAGGTCACCGCCACGTCGGCCACCGGCACCTGCCAGGGTCCGACCATCTGGTCGCGCACCACCTGGCCGGTCACCGAACGGTCCCCAATGGTTATCAGGAACTGCTTGCTGGCCACGGCCGGCAGGCGCAGTACACGGTAGGCCATCTCGGCGATATCGTCAGGCAGGTCCAGCTCCGGCTTGGTGAAGGTGCGGTGGTGCACATCGCGCAGCATCTTCGGCGGTTTGCCAAGCAGCAGCGACAGCGGCAGATCGATCGGCGTGTTGTCGAAATAGCCGTCACCCAGCACCAGGCGCTGCTCTTCCGTAGCTTCACCGAGCACATCGAAGGGGCAGCGTTCGCGTTCGCAGATCGCCTGGAACTCTTCCATGCGCTCGGCAGGCACCGCCAGCACATAGCGTTCCTGCGACTCGTTGCACCAGATCTGCATGGGCGACATTCCCGGCTCGTCATTGGGCACGGCGCGTAACTCGAACGCGCCACCGCGCCCGGCATCATTGACGAGTTCAGGCACCGCATTGGACAGGCCGCCGGCGCCCACGTCGTGTATCGACAGAACCGGATTATCCTCCCCCATCGCCCAGCAGCGGTCGATCACCTCCTGGCAGCGGCGCTGCATCTCCGGATTGCCGCGCTGCACCGAGGCGAAATCGAGATCCTCGGAACTGGTGCCGCTGGACATGGACGAGGCGGCCCCGCCGCCCAGTCCGATCAGCATGGCCGGTCCGCCCAGCACAATGATCTGTGCACCCGGCGGAATACCCAGCTTATCGATGTGTTCGGCGCGGATGTTGCCGTAGCCGCCGGCGATCATGATGGGCTTGTGGTAACCACGCAGCTCAGGCCCGTCCGGCCCCGGCACCTGCTCTTCGAAAGTGCGGAAGTAGCCGCACAGGTTGGGGCGTCCGAATTCGTTGTTGAAAGCAGCCGCTCCCAGCGGACCGTCGATCATGATCTCGAGTGCCGAGACGATGCGCCGCGGCCTGCCATGCGCGGTCTCCCAGGGCTGAACAAAATCCGGAATCAACAGGTTGGAGGTTGAAAAGCCACACAGCCCGGCCTTGGGCTTGGCACCGCGCCCGGTGGCACCCTCGTCACGGATTTCACCCCCCGAACCGGTCGCCGCACCGGGGAAAGGAGATATGGCCGTGGGGTGGTTGTGGGTCTCCACCTTGATCTGGATATGCACGTCCTCGGCATGGCATTCATACACGCCGGTACCGGGATTGACCAGGAAACGCTCGGCCGCGTGCCCCTGCAGCACCGCGGCGTTATCGTGGTAGGCGGACAGAATGCCTTCGGGACTGGCACGGTGACTGGCGCGGATCATGTTGAACAGTGTGGCGTCCTGTTCCACGCCGTCGATAATCCAGTTCGCGTTGAAGATCTTGTGCCGGCAGTGTTCGGAATTGGCCTGCGCGAACATCATCAGCTCGACATCGCTCGGATTCCGCCCCAGGCCGGTAAAACTCTCCACCAGGTAATCCATCTCGTCGTCGGAAAGCGCCAGCCCGAGCGCGCTGTTGGCACGTTGCAGTGCTTCGCGTCCGCCCTGCAGTACATCCACGGTGCCGAACGGCGCGGGCTCGGCCTGCTGAAACATCGACTGGGCATCGTCTGCGGAACCGAGGACCGACTCGGTCATGCGGTCGTGCAGCAGCGCGAACACCGTCTCCAGCGCACCAGCGCCCAGCTGCGCCCCATCCTTCAGTTGCAGGTCGAAGCGAATTCCCCGCTCAATGCGCCGCAGCGAGGACAGGCCGCAGTTGTGGGCGATATCCGTGGCCTTGCTGGACCAGGGCGAAATGGTACCGAGTCGCGGCACCACCCAGAAGGAACGCAGCGTGTCGGCCGGCGGCGCGCTGAGCGGCGCCAGCAACTGCTGCAGGACTTCACGTTGTGCTTTGCTGAGTTCCTGCTCGAGCTCGACAAAATGCTCGAAATGCGCACTCAGACCGACAACGCCGGGGACGTCTCGCCGGATTCGCTGCAGAAGTTTCTGGATGCGGAAGCTGGAAAAGGCTGGCGCGCCGGGAAGTTGCAGCATGGATTTTCTCTGACTGATCGGGGGCCGACGAAAGCCCACAATCATACTGGATGGCCCCGGGGTGGTACAGGTTCGCTAGACGATATCGCGCCAGGCGATACCGGCCTCCTGCTCTGCAACGCTGATATCGGCCGCGGCACAATGCAGCACTTGGGCCAGGGCCGCGCGGGCCAGATCGATCCGGTTGTTCTTGTCGCTGAGATGCGCGGCGACCAGGTGCTGCAGTCGGTCGGTAGCTATTTGCCGCAGCAAATCAGCTGCTTGCTGATTGCTCAAATGCCCGTAGCGGCCGCCCACGCGCTGCTGCAGACGCACCGGGTAAGGGCCGCGGGCGAGCAGTTCCGGGTCGTGGTTGCATTCCAGTATCAGGGCGTCGAGGCCATCCAGCGCCCGGACCATATGCGCGGTGATACTACCCGCATCGGTGAGCACGCCGAGACGCACCGCACCGTCGGAAAACACGAACTGACAGGGTTCGCGCGCATCGTGCGGCACCGGGTAGGGCGCGATCTCGAGGTCGCCGATGCGAAAGGGTTCGTGGCTGCTGAAGCAGCGCCAGGCCGCCAGCTCACCGCCACGGTGCACCGCCTCGGTGCCGGCGGTCATCCATACCGGGATGCCAAAGCGCCGGGACAACCGCGCCACGCCCGAGATGTGATCGCTGTGCTCATGGGTGACCAGAATGGCGTCCACCTGCTGCGCGTGCAGGCCCAGCCGCGTGAGGCGTTTTACTGTCTCAGCGCAGGAAAAACCGCAGTCCACCAACACGCGGGTGGCGCCGGCTTCTACCAGCGTGGCATTACCGCGGCTGCCGCTGCCTAGGGACGCAAAGCGCATTGCACGCCTAGTGTACCCCGCCACTGGTATTGACCCATTCAGCGGCGGGGGACACTAGCGCAGCTCCTCGTACAACAGGGTCAGGATGCGCACTGCTGTGACCGATGTTTCCGGTTCGCCCGCGGCGTTCAGCACCACCACGCGGGTATTGGCGCCATCGTCACTCAGCTTGATCTGGTAGGTGGCGACCTGCTCTTCGTCATCGTCAGACCAGAACGCCAGCTTGGACAGCACACCCTTTTTCTCGGTCTTGAGCGGATCGTTATAGCGCACGTAGTAGATTCCGGACGAGCGGTCGCGGTCCTGGACCGCGAAATCGACTCGATCGAGGGTGATACCGACACTGCGCCAGGCCCGCGAGAACCCCTCGTAAACGACCAGCACAGCCTCGCCAGACTCCTGCTGGACCAGCTGGGCGCGTTCTGGTGCCGGCTCCCTGGCGGCCAGCTGCTGTTCAGCCTGCTGCGGCGCCACCCCCATATAAATCATCAGCTTCTTCAGCATCTCGGATTCCAGTCCCGGGTCGCTGGGGCGCGGCATCCAGACGTAGGTCTGGGTGCTTTCCGAGGAACCCTCGACCTGTTCCTCGAGACCCTGATGGCTGATAAAGATCTCTGTCGTTCCCGGCTTCTCACCGGTTTCCAGACGCATGCGGTAGCGGTCCTGGTAGGCCGACGAATAGGCGCCTTCCCAGACGCGGCTGATAAGGCCGCGAATGACTCCCTGCGGAATATAGTCGCGGTTTTCCACCCAGTCGGTTTCCAGAACCCCAAGAGCCGGATCTTCGCGCACCAACAGGAAACCGTTTTCCAGCCAGAACTCGCGCGCCTTCGGCCACACCGAGCGCGGCTCGGCATCGACCACCAGCCAGCTACGGTCGCGATCACGCTGCAGCTGCATCCCCTCCTGGCTCGGCAGCACCGGCACGCTGCCGCTGCCGCCCAGCGTCTGGCGGGCGCTGGTATAACCGGATAGCGTGGTCTCCCCTTCGGGCACCACCAGCGCATCGCTGACTCCGGTGCTGGTCAGATCCGGGGGCACCTCCAGCGACCGGGCTGTCTCGGCTTTCTTGTAATCCTTGCTGTGATCGGGAAAAGCACTGTCAAGCCAGCTGCAGGCGGTCAGCGACTGCAGCGCCGCGGCAACAAGCAGCGCCCGGCTCGCGAATAGAATTCGTTGCATAGTTCTCAGTTGAACCTCTTGGGTTTACGCGCCGGCGGCTTACAGCACGCCGGCCTGCCGCAGCGCGTCCCGCACCCGGTCATGGTGTTGCGGGGCGAGTGGCGTCAGAGGCAAACGCAAACCGGGTGGAATCATGCCCATCTCATGCAGCGCCCACTTCACCGGTATCGGGCTCGACTCTATGAAAAGATCCCGGTGCAAGGCCCGCAACGTCTGGTCTATCTGCTCGGCACGCGGCCGATCGCCGGCCAGCGCGGCAGCGCACATTTCGTGCATCGCGCGCGGCGCCACGTTGGCAGTCACTGAAATGTCGCCCTTGGCGCCCGACAATATCAACTCCATGGCAGTCGCGTCGTCGCCGCTGTACAGATCCAGCTGGTCGCCGCAGAGTTCGAGGATCTGGCGGCCACGTTCCAGCTTGCCGGTGGCTTCCTTGATACCCACAATGTTGGATACCGGCGCCAGTCGCGCCACCGTCTCCGGCAGCAAGTCGCAGGCGGTGCGCCCGGGCACATTGTAGAGGATCTGCGGGACCGGCACCGCGGCGGCAACCGCCTTGTAATGCTGGTAGAGTCCCTCCTGGGTAGGCTTGTTGTAATAAGGCGTCACCAGCAGGCAGGCATCCGCCCCAGCCTGCATACCGCAACGGGTCAGCTCTATGGCTTCCTGCGTCGAGTTTGCCCCGGTGCCGGCGATAACCGGCATGCGGCCCCTGACCAGCTCAACGATGCGGCGCAGCAAAGCGCAGTGTTCCTTCTCGTCCAGCGTGGCCGACTCGCCTGTGGTGCCAACGGCCACGATGGCATCGGTGCCGGCAGCAACATGGAATTCGACCAGGGCTTCCAGACTGTCTTCATCCAATGCGCCATCTTCGCGCATGGGCGTCACCAGCGCCACCATACTGCCGTGAAACATGAAGCTCTCCGGAACGCAAAACAAAGCGCATGGTACTTTTACGGCCCGCCGGTGACAAGCTGGTCAGCCGCGTGCGGGGTCAGTATGCTAGTGTACCGCGTCACTCGTATTGACCCGTTCAGAGCGCCCCCGCGAGGTCAGTGCACCAACAGTAGGCGCTTCAGGCGAGGCGCGACCCGCAGGGAATGGCTCGCCCTTTCCAAGGATCGCAACGCTGCAATGGCCTCGCGGGGACGCTCCCTTCGGGCGAGCCAGGAAGCGGTCATGCGCTGCGTTACGCCTCTTGGGAAGGGAGTGGGCCATTCCCTGCGAGGCGCGCCTTGCGCCTAACCGCGTCTTGGCTCGCTGAACGGGTCAATACGAGTGACGCGGTACACCAGCCCGAGGAGGCCCTGCCAGTATGAGCGACAAACCGGAAGCGGTGCGCGAAATCCGCATCAACCCCGTGGTTCCCAGCGAGTCGGTGCTGGTGTCCACCGCGCGCGGGATGCGCCCGCGCAAGGACGAGGCACCGGCGCCCCGCGACACTCGCAAGCATGTCGAAACCTGCCCCTTCTGCACCGGCAACGAACACATGACTCCTCCCGCCGTCGCGATCGCCCCCGCGGCGGGCAACTGGGAGCTGCGGGTGGTGGAAAACCTGTACCCGGTGCTGGGCGACAACACAACCGCATCCAACCTGGTGTTCGGTCTGCAGCAGGCGATCGACGGCTACGGTCGGCACGAAGTGATCATCGACCACCCCGAGCACGGCATCGCCATCCAGGACATGTCGGAGCCGCATCTGGCCAACCTGATCGGTATGTACCGGGACCGCATCCGGGCCCTCTATCAGGCCGACCAACGCATACAGTATGTGCTGGTTTTCAAGAACTTCGGTCCGGCAGCCGGAGCCAGCATTGCGCATACCCACAGCCAGGTTATCGCCATGCCGGTGGTCCCCGAGAACGTCTACAACGAAGTCAGCCAGAGCCACCGCTATTTCGAGAAGAACCGCCAGTGCGTCTTCTGTTCGCTGATTGATGAGGCCCTTACCTTCGAAGCGACGATTTACGACCGCGAGTCCGGCGCCGTGCGCCGCCAGTTCAGTGTCGGTCAGTACGTCATTGAACGCGGTCAGCATTTCGTCGCCATCAAACCGTTTGCCAGCCGCTACGAATGGGAAGTCCATATCCTGCCGCTGCAGCACCGCAGCGACTTTGGCGAGATCAGCGACGCCGAGCGGCGCGACATGGCCAGCGTACTGAAACGGGTCATGGCCAGGCTGGATGCGGTCATCGGCGGCGCCCAGTACAACTTCTTCCTGCATTCGCTGCCGCACAACAACGAGTTTTCGCGTTGCCAGGACAGCTACCACTGGCACCTGGAGATCTGCCCGCGCACCAGTATACCGACAGGCTTCGAACTCGGCTCCGGCCTGTTTGTCAGCACGATCAGCCCGGAGCAGGCCGCAGCGCGACTGCGCGCCGTGGAATTGGATTAGTGGTAGACTTCCGCGATGAGTAATCAGTTAGTTATCGCCGCCCTCGGCCAGGACCGCCCGGGTCTGGTGGACAAGTTATCGGGCTGGATTCTGGACAGCGGCTGCAATATCGCCGACAGCCGCATGATGGTACTGGGCGGCGAATTCGCGGTGCTGCTGCTGGTGAACGGCAACTGGAACAGCCTGGCCAAACTGGAGAGCCAGGTGGGGCAGACCGAGAAACAGCTGGGCATGAGCATCAGCGTCAAACGGACCAGCAAGAAAGAGCAGCGCGGCAATCTGCTGCCTTATGCTGTCGACGTGGTGGCGCTCGATCATCCCGGCATTGTGCACAACCTGGCGGGCTTTTTCTCGCGGCGCAGTATCAATATCCAGGACCTGTCCACCGCCACCTATGCGGCCGCGCACACCGGTACCATGATGTTTTCGGTGCATATGATCCTGGACGTGCCGGCCGACACCCATATCGCGACCCTGCGTGAAGAGTTCCTGGAGTTTTGCGACCGCCTCAATCTCGATGCCGTCATAGAACCGATCAAGGGATAACAGGACCATACTGATGAGCACGGTAGAACTCGACCGCAAGGTTCCCGCATTCGAAGCAGCCTCGACCGGTGACGGCAGCTTCAGCCTGGCTGCCTGCAAGGGCAAGAATGTAGTGCTGTACTTTTACCCCAAAGACAGCACGCCCGGCTGCACCCGCGAGGGCCAGGATTTCCGCGACAACCACGCCAGGTTCAAG
The DNA here is from genome assembly GCA_963695455.1 of uncultured Gammaproteobacteria bacterium. Lineage (GTDB taxonomy): Bacteria > Pseudomonadota > Gammaproteobacteria > DSM-19610 > DSM-19610 > Thiogranum. Next base: position 489,413 of record CAVOGN010000002.1, read on the forward strand.
CGCAACAACACGGTGGTTGTGGGGGTGTCGCGCGACAGCCTCAAGTCGCACGAGAACTTCAAGACCAAGCAGCAGCTGCCCTTCGAGCTGCTCTCCGACCCGGATGAAACGCTGTGCCGGATGTTCGACGTTATAAAAGAGAAGAACATGTACGGTCGTAAGGTCATGGGCGTGGAACGCAGCACCTTCCTGATCGACGCCAGCGGCAAGCTGCGCCGCGAGTGGCGCAAGGTGAAGGTCGACGGTCACGTCGAAGACGTACTGGCTGCCGCGCGCGAGCTGAACCGGGAGTAGCAAACAACACGAGCACCCTGCCCCGCCCCATGATCCAGCTAGACCAATCTTCCAAGCGGCTGTTCATTCTTGACACCAACGTGCTGATGCACGATCCCACCGCGCTGTTCCGCTTCCAGGAGCACGATGTCTATCTGCCCATGGTGGTGCTGGAGGAGCTGGATGCGGGCAAGAAGGGCGTATCAGAGGTGGCACGCAATGTGCGCCAGGTAAGCCGCTTTCTCGACACACTGATGCAGAACGCCGACGCCGACGCGATCGAACTCGGCATACCGCTAAGCACGCGCGGCGTGATAGATGAGCTGGATAACGAACAGCACGGTCGCCTGTTCTTCCAGACCCACACCCTGGCTGCCGCGCTACCGGATGCGCTGCCCGGCAACAAACCGGACAACAGCATACTCGGCACTGCGCTGGCGCTGCAGAACGAGCACCCGGACCTCACCGTTACACTGGTATCCAAGGATATCAATCTGCGCATCAAGGCCGCGGTCCTGGGCATCCACGCTGAGGACTATTTCAACGACAAGGTACTGGATGATGTCAACCTGCTGTTCCCGGGAATAAGCGAGCTACCGGGAGAATTCTGGCAGGAACACGGTGCGACGCTGGAGTCGTGGCAGAAGGATGGCCGCAATTACTATCGCGTGCGCGGGCCGCTGGTTACCTCATGGAATCCCAACGAGTGCGTGTACCTGCCCGAGGAGCAGGGCTTCGAAGCACTGGTACGCGAGCTGGACAGCGATACCGCGGTGCTGGAAACAGCGGTTGACTACCGTGGCTCTCGGCACACCGTGTGGGGTATTACGGCACGCAACCGCGAGCAGAATTTCGCTCTTAACCTGCTCATGGATCCCGACATTGATTTCGTCAGCCTGGTGGGCACCGCCGGAACCGGCAAGACTCTGCTGGCGCTGGCGGCCGGACTGACCCAGACCCTGGAGGAAAACCGTTACAAGGAAATCATCATGACTCGTGTCACAGTGCCGGTGGGCGAGGACATCGGGTTCCTGCCTGGCACGGAAGAGGAGAAGATGACCCCCTGGATGGGCGCCCTGATGGATAATCTTGAAGTGCTCACCCACTCCGATATCGGGGGACTGGGGGCGCGCGGCCACCAACGATCTGTTGACCAACCGCATCAAGATTCGCTCCATGAACTTCATGCGCGGGCGCACCTTCCTCAGCAAATACCTGATCCTGGACGAGGCGCAGAATCTGACACCCAAACAGATGAAAACCCTGGTAACGCGGGCGGGACCCGGCACCAAGGTCGTGTGCCTGGGCAATGTGGGCCAGATCGATACGCCCTATGTCACCGAAACCAGCTCCGGCCTGACCTACGTCGTCGATCACTTCAAGGGCTGGCAGCACAGCGGCCACATTATTCTCACCCGCGGCGAGCGTTCGCGGCTGGCGGATTATGCGTCGGATGTTTTGTGAGCGGCTCGATTAACCGCGAAGTACGCGAAGGGCGCCAAGGCTAGGAAATCTTGTTACCGGGGACCCTGGCGAAAACCAATCTCCGGAGTTTCCCGTTATTCGCTCCTTCGAAGTTTCAATATACGGCGGCCTTACACCTCAGCCGAGTCCCGTTCTGCAAGTTATTGCAGCTTTGGAACTGGTAACTGGATGGTATTAACCGCTGCCTCAAGCTGCCGGCGGGTAACAAGAAGGATTTCCTTCGCGTCCTTAGCGTGCTTCGCGGTCTGAACATCCGAACTCAGCTCGCTGCCTGCTCCGGGGCGGGCAGCTGCTGCCCGGCGCGCGGCCAGGCGCGCAGTACTGCCTGCACCAGCGTTGCCAGCGGGATGGCAAAGAAAACGCCCCAGAAACCCCAGATGCCGCCAAACGCCAGCACGGCAATGATGATGGCGACCGGGTGCAGGTTCACGACTTCCGAGAACAAAAGCGGAACGAGAACGTTGCCGTCCAGGGCCTGGATGACCCCATAGGCGACAAGGATATACCAGAAGTCGGCGCTCCATCCCCATTGAAAGAACGCGATTGCGGCAATCGGCACGGTCACCGCGGCCGCACCGATATAGGGAATGACCACGGAAAACCCGACCAGCGTTGCGAGCAGCACCGCGTACTGAAGTTCCATGAACACAAAGGTGACGTAGCTGGCGGAACCGACAATCAGAATCTCCCAGATCTTGCCGCGCACATAGTTGGCGATCTGGATATTGACCTCGTGCCAAACCCGCGTGGTCAGGGCCCGATCGCGGGGCAGGTAGAAGGTCATCCAGCCGATGATGCGCTGTTTGTCCTTGAGGAAGAAAAACACCAGAACCGGCACCAGCACCAGGTACACCATCAGAGTTATGATACCCACCACCGAGGCAACCGAGGCCGACACGACCCGCTGCCCCAGGTTGCCGACTTCGGCGCGGATGGCATTCATAAGATCCGCCACTTGCTGTTCGCTGACCATCCCCGGATAGCGCTCCGGCAGCTGCATGATCGCATCCTGCCCCTTGGCTATGATATTGGGCAGCTGCTGGACCAGCTGCGTCACCTGATATGACAAGCGCGGCAACAGGCCCAGCAGGGCAAACCCCAGGAATATCATGAACACGAGAAACACCAGCACAACGGCTCCCAGACGCGGCACCCGCCATTGCTGCAGTGTTTCGACAACACCGTCCAGCAGGTAGGCGAGCACCAGCGCCGCAAGCACCGGCGCCAGCATCTGGCCCATGGTGATCACCACCACGAACCCGATCACCAGCACCACCGCCAGGATCACCACCTGCGGATCGTTGAAGTGTCGCTTGAACCAGCTACGCACGATTTCCATGCTCAGCCTTCGCTCTGCTTGAGTTCCCGGTAATGCGTTTCGAACACCCGCTCGAGCTCATCGATAACCTCTGCGGCGTCGCGACCTTGCACAATGTGCTGGATCACCAGCTCGGAGGTCACTCCCAGCATCTTGGTTTTGTCCAGCATGAAATAGGTCTTGGAAAGACGCTTGACGGCCGCGACGACTTTTTCGTTGTCAGGGCGCGGGATGGGTTCGGGCTCGGGCACAATGGCGGGCACGGTGCGGGGTGGGAAAGCGCCGCGCCCCTGGTGCAGCAGGAACTCCGCAAAGCTGCGAACGGCCGCCCTATCCGCGGCTGACAGCTGTTCCAAGACGCTGAGAATGGCCTCTGCCTCGTCGCGTTCCATGCCGCAACTTATACAGCTTCGGGATGTGATTTGCAGTAGTTCTGCGCAAACTCGAGCAGTTCATCCATGGCGCGATGCCGAAACTTCTGCTTCTGATGGACAAAGGAGAACGGACGTTCCAGCACCGGGTCAAGATTCAGACACACCAGGGTACCGAGCTTCAGCTCTTTTTGAATGGTCGCCAGCGAAACAATGGAAACGCCCATGCCGGCCTCGACAGCACCCTTTATCGATTCGGGGCTGCCCAGTTCCATGGACAAATGGACCTGGTTGGAATTAATGCCCAGCTCATTAATGTACTCGGATATCACTTCGCGCGTCCCGGAACCCTCTTCGCGACAGATAAAAGGGTATTCCAGCAGTGTGCTCATATCCACGGTGCCACGCTCCGCCAGCGGGTGCTGAGGCGACACAACGGCAACCAGCTGATCCATACGGCACATCTCAACCACCAGATTCTTGTTCAGCACCGGCGATTCAACAACGCCCAGGTCGATCACATTGTTCTCGACCATATGCACAATGCCATCCGAATTTGACACTTTGAGCTGAACATTGACGTCCGGATATTTTTTCTTGAAATCCCCGAGCAATGCCGGAAGCAGGTACTCAGCAATAGTGGTGCTGGCACCGATTATCAGGACGCCACTGATGTCGCCGGTCATTTCACGCACCGCGTTTTCCATCTCCGAATAGAGTTCGAAAATCCGGTCCGAGAACTCGTAAACGCGCTTGCCGGCGTCGGTCAGGCTGATACGATTGTGAGTGCGGTCAAACAGGCGAGTGTTGAAATGCTCTTCCAGCTGGCGCACCTGGAAGGTGACTGCGGGCTGAGTCATGTGCAGGGTTTCGGCCGCCTTGGTGAAACTGAGGAGGCGTGCGACTGTGTGGAAAACCTGCAGCCTGCGATCTGCCATCTAGTTTAAATCCTTAGCATTGCAACGGCGCCGCAGGGCGCCACGGGTAAAACTTTCGCCGTAATAAAAATATTTAATTGAGGGAAAACTGTACAGTAGTCACGGCTGTTTTGCATGCGTTTTTTACCCCCCCGAAAGGGATAAAAAAAGCCAGGCGGGAGGACCCGCCTGGCTCAGTGCCTCGTTGACGTTCTGGACGTCCTACATCTTGAACTGCGCCATCAGGGCCTGTTGCTCAGCGGCCAGGCGGGCGAGTTCCTCACTCGCCTGGGCAGTCTGCTGGGCGCCATCGGCAGAGCGGTCCGCAACCTCACGGATATTGTTCATATTGGACTGCATCTCGGCGGCAACCGAGCTCTGTTCTTCGGCCGCGCTGGCAATCATGGCACTCATATCGTTGATGGATGAAACCGATCCGGCAATCATCGCCAGCGACTCGGCAGCCTTCTCCACCAGATCCGAGCTGGACTGGGCCTTGCCCTGCGCGGCCTCCATGACTTTCACCGCATTTACCGCACCATCCTGGAGACGCAGGATCATATCCTGAATCTCCTGGGTCGACTGCTGGGTTCTACTGGCCAGGGTACGGACCTCGTCAGCAACCACCGCAAAACCGCGCCCCTGCTCACCCGCACGAGCTGCCTCGATAGCCGCGTTCAAAGCCAGCAGATTGGTCTGTTCGGCAATGCCGCGGATCACGTCGAGCACCGAACCGATATTTTCACTTTCCTGCTCCAGGTTGCGTATAACGCTGGAAGCAGAATTGACTTCCGCCACCAGGGAGTCGATGCCGCCGATGGCTTCGGTCGCAACCAGGGCACCGCTCTTGGCCTCCCGATCGGCCTTGTCGGCAGCACTGGAGGCGTCGGCGGCATTGCGCGCCACCTCCTGGACAGTCGCGGTCATTTCGTTCATGGCCGAGGCGATGCTGTCGATTTCGGCCTGCTGGGCCTGGACACCACGACTGGTTTCCTCGGTAATGGAAGAGGTTTCCTCCGCGGCCGCGGCCAGCTGGGTGGTGGCCCCGCTGATCTTGCCGATCATATTGCGCAGGTTGGCTGCCATATGGTTGAAGGCATCGACGATGTCACCGATCATATCGTCACTCTGCATCTCGCAGACATGCGAAATATCATTCTGGCTGATCGCATTGGCGATTTCGGAAATACGCTTCAGGCGCTTCAGCAGCACGGCGTGCACCAGCCAGTAAATTGCCGAACCACACGCCACGCCGGCCACCAGGCAGCTGGCAACGAACCAGCCGAACATGCCGTCTTTCCACTCGACGAAAAGGTCTGCAAAGAACGGGAACACCGCACCCATAATCAGACCGAAGGAGACACAACCAATTAGTAGGTTACGAAGAATGCTTGGCTTCATATTTGCACGCTCATCCTGAAACGACTTGAAATCCCAGGGCGGCCACCCCGCCCAACCCATGTTTCGGCACCAGTCGACACAACTTAATTGACTGTTTCCGCCAGCTCACCCGCTAACACGCCAAGCGCAGTGGCCAGCTCAGACAACTCGTCATCCTGCGCGTCGCTGGCGGCAGCCCCGGCGTGGGTGTCCAGCAGGCGCCGACCGAGCCTTTCCACTGCGTTTCGCTGCTCGCTCGCAGACTTCTCTATCTTGCCGCTTGTCTGCCCGATGGAGGCTATTGCGCCAGCGACATCTGCCAGTGCTATGCAGGCATTTTCAATCAGTTGCTCACAGACTTTTGCCTGGTTGTCGCCTTCCACGACCACGTTCACCACATCGCGGGCACCGTGCTGGACTTTTTCTATCATGGCCTGAATTTCTTGGGTCGACTGCTGGGTCCGCCCGGCCAGATTGCGAACCTCTTCGGCGACCACGGCGAAACCGCGACCCTGTTCGCCCGCCCGCGCCGCTTCAATCGCCGCGTTCAGGGCCAGCATATTGGTCTGGTCCGCAATACCGCGAATTACGTCCAGCACGCCACCGATGTTGACGACAAATCCATCGAGTTGCTTAATGGCTTTCCGCGTCGCCGCCAGTTCGCCACTGAGAAGATCCATCGAACCCAGTGCCTCGGTCATGGCAAGCTTGCCCTGGTCAGCGCTGTTGTCGGCCTGCATGGAAACGTCCGCCGCTTGCGTCGCACGCCTGGCAACGTCGTCAACCCAGCCGCGGAGGTCCGATAGCGCACCCTCGACCACCTCCACCCCGCCACCAACCTGCCTGCGGCTTTCCGACGCCCGCTCAGCCACGCATTGCGCCGTGTCCGAAAGACGCTGGGACAACAGCAGCACGCGTTCGCGGTGACCCTGCAGCCGGCTGCTCAGCCCGTTGAAACAGCGGGTCAGCGCCGGCGGCAGATTCTTGTCGTCTTCGGGGAGCCGCGCCGGAAAGTCTCGGCGACCCAAGCGCTGCAACGCTTCAGTGACGACGGGAAGCGCGTTACCGGTGTGACTGGCAGGATAACTATGAACCAGGAAGCCGGCCGCCGCACCAAGCAGCAGCACCAGCGGCAATGCTTCAGAGGAAAATGCAAGAAGCGCGGTCAGGCCCCACAGCGTCGCGCCAGCGCCCACCAGCAACAGACGTCTGGTGTGCCCTGACCCAGAACCACCTGGCAATTGATTTGTGCTCATTGCTCCCTTGAACGCCCGCTTCCGTATGGTGGACATCCGCGGTAGCGGCCGTGATCACGCTGCCTTGAACCGCCGCCCGCAGCAGGCACAAAAAAACCCCGCCGTAGCGGGGCTTTGATCGTCAGGCGATGCAAGCGAGATTATTGTTCGCCACCCGCTGCAGCTGTCAGCGCCTTTTGAATGGCATTGGGACTGGGCATGATATTCATGAAGCTGTTGCTGCCCATCATTTTCAAATCTGGATAGTGCACCGCCATGCGGAAGCGCATATGCAAGGCGACCACCTTGTTGCCATAGACCATGATTTCATAAGGCAGATAGGCGGTGCCCTTCAGCTCATCGAAATCGACTTCAGTCATGATGTGCTCTTCGTCCATGTCGAGTTCCGCTTCGCTGGGCGCTTTGCGCGCGACACCGAAGACAGTCACATTGTTGGGCAGATCCAGGCGATACACCTTGGTGACACCCGCCACGCCCTGAGCGAGATTCTTCTCGAGTGCGGCCACAGCCTCCTTGTGGCTCTTGTACTCGGCCAACTGATAGGGGTCGTCGAAATACTCCATACCAAAGGTGTAGTGGTATTTTCGCAACTTGCGCGCCGTCAATCCTTTCTGGGAACCGAACTCTTCTTGCGCTCCGAGGGCCTCCTTCAGGGCTTCCGATACGCCAGTCAGGTCCGCCTTCAATCGGTACGCGTTGGCAATGTAAGCGGGATTGGCGTACGCAACCTGTATTTCGTCCCCCACCTTGGTGATGCCGACACGCCACGGCGCGGCGAAGCCGCCGTACTCGGTCATAGCAGCCGCTTTCTTCAATTCGTCATTGGTTACTATGATGACGTGAGCCTTGTCGACAAAGGTATTTTCATACGGCGTGTATTCCCCCAGGATCTCGAAACCCGCTGCCTTGAGTGCTTCCTTGGTCGCCTGGACCTTGGCGTCAAAGTTACCGGGGCCACGTGAACCCAGCACGAAAGGCTTGAAATATTCTGCCGCCTGCGCGGCGCCGCCAAGAGCAACCAACATAACTCCCGGTAGCAGGAAGGCAGTAAAAATTCGTTTGATCAACCTCATTCCTCTCTCCTTACTTGTTGTACAGCCCCGCGGGCGATTCTAGACAAATGGCTGGTAAAATTCGACCTGTTTATGCGGCAAAAAAAGGGCCACGAAAACGTGGCCCCTTCCTGCTTACGAACGCATGCTGTGAGGACAGCCCGTCACCTAGAATTTCCAGGCATAACTGGCTTCGATAGCGTTCTGGTACATCTTGTTCTTGGCCGTGTAGCTGAAGCCGGCGAAAGAGCCAGTGCCCTCGTAGGTATACTCCACATCGTTGTTCAAGGCGTGCATGTAGGTCACCGTCAGCTCAGTGCTCTGAGACGGACTGTAAGTGAAACCCGCTGTGATGTGTTTTTCGACCACCGCCGGAGCCAAAACGTTAAACAGCGCCTGGTCGTCGTCGTAGGGAACCTCAGCATAGTTGAAACCGCCGCGCAATGTCCAGGTGCTGTTGAGGGCATAGTTCACACCGAGCTTGTATACGGTGACGTCATCCCAGCCAAAACCGAAACCGTTGTTGGTGCCAAGCGCACGCGGCACAAAGGCACCGGGGTTGGGCGCCGGGTTGGCAAGCGCGTTGAGGAACGCACCGAAGAACTCATTCGCCGTCGGGCCATCGTTGGAGATTGCCTTGACATCACCATACATAATACGACTCACGTCCGCGGCCACGGTCAGCTTGGGCGTGAAGTGGACTGCGATACCGCCACCGAACGTCGCCGGGATATCGAAGTCACCCTGCTCGGCGAACAGGCCGGAATAGTCGTCAAACTCTTCCATATAGATCTTGGAGGTCGCCGAGGCCCCGATGGAGAACATGCCGAAGGTACCCTGGTAGCCGATCCGCGCACCCAGACCCCAGGCGTCGTCATCTCCCTTGTTGGTGACATTGCCCGGATCATTGGAGAACGCCTGGAACAGACCCAGCCCGTAGGCGCGGAAGCGCTGGTACCCGATCACCGGGGAAAAACCCAGCGAATGATGCTGGTTGATCTTCCAGGCAATGGTCGGGGTGATCAGCAGCTGGGCGAGATTGACACCCAGAGACGGCGCGGTGTTGGAGTTGGTGTATAAAGCGGCCAGGTTGGCATCCAACACCGCAGTGGGAATCTCGTCGCCGGAGCCCGGCACACCGTCGGGGCCGATGACCTCGAGGAAACCGCCGAAACCACTCGGCCCCGGAACGAAAGTCGAACTGGTGGTATCACCGACCACCGGCGAGAAGGCATCGGTGTAGATGTTGCCCGAACCCGGGAACACTCCGTCGGCGTTACCGTAGCGGGTGTTCATGCCACCATTGGCGACGGCCGAAATACCCAGGGTAAAGTTGCTGCTCCAGGCTTTCGAGATACCGAAGTTCGGGATCAGGAACACATTGGAACGGCTGTTTTCACTGGAATTTGCGCCCTGCGCGGCACCCGCACCCAGGTCCGGTACACCGATACCGGTGGCATCCACCCTGCCCCGGCGTTTGGGTTTGAAGATCTCCAGCCCGGCATCCACCCGATCCTCGACGCTGGCGAGGCCAGCCGGGTTGATCGCCGGCGCCAGCGAATCTTGAGCGAAGGCCATGCCTGCACCCGCCATGCCCCGGTTCTTGGAGCCATACCCGATTTTGAAATAACCGTTAGTTGCCTGCGCAAGTGGCGAGGCCAGCACAGCCGCGACTGCTGCCGACGTCACAGCGCGTTTCAGGATCCCTTTCATCATTCCGTTCCTCTTGAATCTGGTGCAGTGTCTTTGTTTATTGTTGCGCGTTCGCAACATCCCGCTGGGGATTTAACCACAAACATGGTACAAAACACCACAGATTGTCAACTCTCCCAAACGAGAAACTGCAATACTCATGCCGATCATTATCTATTAGATTTTCCTAATAGTTAGCATCACTTCTGAATGCAGTTTTTGCGCTAATTTCGCTTGATATCGAGTGGCGGGCAAGGATATCCTGCCCTACGTCGCGGCGACACAACAAAGTTACCGAGGAGTACCCATGCACAAACACGACGCCGGTTTTTTGTCATTCCGCCTTCCGTGCGCCGGAATCCTGGCGACCCTCACTTCCACCAGCATGGCCAGCGGATTCGCCCTGATCGAGCAGAGTGCCAGCCAGATGGGGAATGCCTACGCGGGCGCCGCCGCCTTTGCCGGCGACGCATCGACCATTTTTTTCAACCCGGCAGGACTAACCCGACTCCCGCACCAGTTCGTGGGCGCTGCGCACGCAGTGCTGCCGCGCGCCAAATTCGACGGTTCGGCCACCGACCCGCTCGGCAACCCGGTAACCGGCGGAAACGGCGGTGACGCCGGGGAACTGGGCTTCATCGGCAATCTGTATTACAACCTGCCGCTGGGTAACAACCTGTTTTTCGGCATGGGTATCAACGTACCGTTCGGCCTGTCCACCCAGTATGATGACGACTGGAAGGGGCGTTACCACGGCATTGAATCGGAAGTCAGAACGGTCAACTTCAATCCGTCACTTGCCTTCAAGGTCAATGACCTGGTCTCGATCGGCGCCGGTGTAAGCCTGCAGTACATCGACGCAAAGCTGACCCAGGCCATCGACCAGGGGAGCCTTTGCAGACCGGCACTGATGGCGCCGCCCCCGGCGGGTCTTGGCCTGGACGCCGCCGCGGCCGACGCCACCTGTAACGGTCTGGGGCTGACACCGCAGGGCAATGATGCAACCGCCAAGGTGAAGGGCAACAACTGGGGCATGGGCTACAACTTGGGCGTGTTGCTGCAACCGACCGACGCAACCCGGGTCGGCCTGGCGTATCGATCCAAGGTCAAACAGCAGTTGACCGGAAATGCCAAATTTCGCAATGCGGATCCGTTGTTCACCGCCAACAACGTGTTCGTAAATACCGACGTGTCAGCCGGGATTGATCTGCCCCAGACCGCTTCGCTGAGTATTTATCATGACATCAGCGACCACTGGTCTGTCATGGCGGACGCAACCTGGACCGGCTGGGAAAATTTCAAGGAACTGAGGATCAACTATGACTCGTTCCAGCCCGACACGGTGGTGGATGAAAGCTGGGACGACACCATGCGTTATGCGCTTGGCATCGATTACCGGCCTACCGGCAAGTGGACGCTGCGCGCCGGATGGGCGTTCGACGAGACGCCGATCCCCAACGCCGAGCACCGCACACCCCGTATCCCGGGTGAGGACCGGACCTGGGTTTCGGTCGGTTTCGGCTATCAGTTCAACCGCTCGATCGCTATGGACGTCGGCTATGCCCACCTGTTTATAAATGACCCGGAAATCGACACCAGCGGCCCGACAGTCGGGACGCTCACCGGCAAGTATGACGCGGACGTGAATCTCCTGAGCGCGCAGCTGGTCTGGAATATCTAGTCCGCCGCGACAGAGTCGCTCCGCCCGGCGTTGCCGACACGAAAAAAAATGGGGCCAGAGCATAACACTCCAGCCCCATTTTTGTTTGAATCCGCGACGGTTCAGGCTTTCTTGATCAGGAACTCGTACTTGCCGCCGGCTTCCTTGGATTCCATCAGTTCGTTGCCGGTCTGCTTGGCGAATGCCTCGAAATCCTTCACCGAACCGGGATCGGTCGCGATAATGTGCAGCACCTTACCACTGGCCATGGTGCCCAGCGCCTTCTTGGCCCGCAGTATCGGCAGAGGACAGTTCAGGCCGGATGCATCCAATTCTTCGTCAAAATTTGCCATCGTAAAGTGCTCCTTAAGGTCGAATCGTGAATAACGACTTGGGTCAGTTTCTTCGAAGGCCCGTACTTATAAGGTAACTGCGCAGCAAACGCAAGTCCGACATCGGTGTCTCCGCCAGGACCAGGAAGCCTGGTTAATCTGCCCGGCAGCCCTGGTTATGGCGCCACGGAGGCTAGCCGGCAAGACTTGGGCGCTGGGGCGCCTCGACCGCGTAGCCACGACGGTACCAGTCGACAATCCCGCCACGCAGATTGAACACTTGATCAATGCCCTGTTGCTGCAAAAACGCGCAAACCTGACCGGAACGCGCGCCAGTCTGGCAGTAAAAAACGACTTTTTGCGCGTTTCTCAGTTCCGCAATCCGGACCGGGATCAGGTGCATGGGCATGGCAGCTGCGCCCGGAAGCATCCCATAGGCCATTTCGCTCGTACTGCGTACGTCCACCAGCAGGAAACTTTCCGGCTCGCCCTGCATCCAACTCAGCAGCTCCGGCGCATCGATCTCTTTCACTCCAAACATATAGCACCATTAGTTTATTAGGAGCCGCTAATATTTCCATTCTCAGCTCAGGCCTGTCAACCCGAACTTTGTGTGGTCTACTCCGGGTCGGGGTAACGGCGCACGCGGCACCGGGCCTTGGTCGTAAAGTACGGCTGCGGTATTCTGGTGCCCGAATGGAATTTCGCGTGTCAAAAATCCTGCTCTTGTGCAGCGCGCTCGGACTTTGCCCCTCGCTGGCAAGCAGCGACGTTTCCGGCACGGACCTGCCCGATTTTGGTGACTCCAGCGGTTCGCTGATCTCTCCCACCCAGGAGCTCGAGTTCGGCGAGGCCTTTATGCGCAGCATTCGCGCACAGGCGACGCTGGTCACCGACCCGGATCTGACCCAATATATTCGCCGGCTCGGCGATCAGCTGGTGGCGAACAGCGATGCGCCCAACTATCCATTCACCTTCTTTATTGTCCAGGATCCTTCGATCAACGCGTTCGCGGGACCGGGCGGGTATATCGGTATCCATACCGGGCTGATTCTTGCGGCTCGCAATGAAAGTGAACTTGCCGGCGTGATGGCGCATGAAATCGCGCACGTCACTCAGCGCCACCTGTTGCGCGCCTACGAAGCAGCCAACCAGCTCAGCCTCCCGACTGCGGCGGCAACCATCGCCGCAATCCTGCTCGGGGTGGCGACCAACAGTGACGCCGGTATCGCGGCTGCCTCGGCGATACAGGCCGGCAGCATCCAGTACCAGCTCAACTTCACCCGGGCGAATGAAAAGGAGGCCGACCGCATCGGCATCCAGACACTTGGCAGGTCCGGCATCGATCCCTTCGGCATGCCCAGTTTCTTTGAACGTCTCTACCAGTCCACGCGGCTGTACGGAGCGGCAAACATTCCCGAATTCCTCAGCACCCACCCGGTTACCACAGACCGTATCGCTGAATCCATGCAGCGGGCGGAGCAACAGGGCAGAGGGAAGGAAATCGATTCACTGGAATTCCAGCTGGAACGGGCACGCCTCGCCGTGCTGCTTGCGGACGACGCGAACACCGTGCTGCTGGAGTACCAGGCGCTCGCCGCCAAGCCCGCGGCCGGCCCCGCGGACCACTACGGGCTGGCGCTCGCAAACTGGAGAACTGGCGCCAACGCTATCGCCCGATCGCAGCTGGTCAAATTGATGAAGAGCGATCCCGACCGCATCCTGTATCGCACCACCCTCGCGCAGGTGCTGCAAGACAGCGGGCAACAAACGGAAGCGCTGGCGCTTTATCAGGACACCTTGAACCTGTACCCCGGCGACCTGGTCGTGGGACAATACTACGCAGCCGCGCTGTTGCTAGCCGGCAAAGCCGAACAGGCACGCGACTTGGTGCGCGAGATGCTGCGCGATGAAGAGGCGCGAACTCCGGCGGTCTATGAGCTATGGGCCAAGGCGGCCAGCGCAAGCGGCCCGCCCTGGGAAACCAATCGCGCGTCGGCAGAACTCTATTACCTCAACGGCGATGTGCCGTTGGCGGTCGATCAGCTTGAGCAGGCCTTGCGTTACAGCGATGTCAGTCGCTACGACCAGGAACGCATCCAGGCACGGCTCGAGGAATTCCGGCAGATCCTGGCCGAGCGCGCGAAAAAATAATTGCGCCCGGGAATAAAACTCAATCCAACGCCGTCCCGCGCTTATACCGACTGGCAACCGGCGGCCTTGTGTCCGCTCGGAGTGACCTTGAGGCCTGTGATGATAAATGCGAATCTGATTTTGACTGACGTTAGACAGAGAGCTATAGTCGAACGACGGTTATCCCACAATCCAGTTTCCCATTGCGAGGCTGGTGGTTGCTTCGCAGTCCACTCGCCAGACAGTTGGCATCACAACCATTTCGAATGCGCATTGTAAGGAGGATTTTGAAGATGCGGAAATTTCCAAGCATCCTGAAAACGGCAAGTTCTGTGCTGGCGCTTGCGGGCAGCCTGGCATTGTCCCCCGCTGGCAGCATGGCTGCCGAGGGCGACGGCGCTTCGGCCACCGAGCAGGGCAAGGTGATCGCGTTTGATCGCAAGAAGGGCAACTGCCTGGCCTGCCATCAGATCGAAGGCGGTGAACTGCCGGGTAACATCGGCCCGCCGCTGGTTGCCATGAAGGCTCGCTTCCCGGACAAGGCCAAACTGCGGGCGCAGATCTGGGATCCGACCAAGATGAATCCGAACAGCGTCATGCCGCCGTTCGGTCGCCAGCAGGTCCTCAGTGAGGGCGAAATCGACAAAGTCGTAGAGTTTATCTACACCTTGTAACAGCGTGTCGTACAACGAGGAGATAGACAAGTGATGAACATGAAACGCAGAACCTTTCTGAAGGGATCCGTGGCAGCCGGCGCGGTGAGTGCCGCGCTTGGAGCAGGCCTGTTGACCCCGCGCATGGTACTTGCCGCCTGGCCGTCGGCCGCTTTCGAAGCCAAGTCGGTGGATGGCGCTCTCGATGCTCTGATGGGCTCACACCAGCTTGAGGGCTCGGACAAGATTTCCATCCGCGCCCCCGACATCGCAGAAAACGGTGCCGTGGTACCGGTTTCGGTTACTGCCGAAATACCCGGCGCAGAAGCCATCAGCATCATCGCTGAAAAGAACGCTTCGCCGCTGACGGCGTCCTTTGTTCTCGGCGCGAACACTGAAGCATTCGTGTCCACCCGTATCAAGATGGGCAAGACTTCCAGCGTCATCGCAGTGGTGAAAGCCAACGGCAAACTCTACAGCACCGGTAAAGAAGTGAAAGTCACCATCGGTGGTTGCGGCGGTTAAACGAGTCAGAGGATACAGAAAATGGCATCAATCAAGATTCGAGCAAAAGTGGATGGTGACGTCACCACGGTTAAGGCGCTGATCAGTCATCCGATGGACACAGGGCTGGTCAAGGACAAGAAGACCGGCAAGCCGATCCCGGCGCATTTCATCCAGGAAGTCACCTGCGAGCACAATGGCAAGAATGTTCTTACGGCATTGTGGGGCGCGGCGGTTTCGAAGAATCCCTACCTGTCGTTCAAGTTCAAGGGCGCCAAGGCGGGCGACACCCTGACATTGAGCTGGGTCGACAATAAGGGCGAAAGTGATTCGACCGAGACCAAGATCAGCTGATCGCAAGCCGCTTTGGCGACCCACAACAACCGGAGGTTGGACTAAACCATGAAAAGACTTTTCACTATCGCCGCGGCGCTCGGGCTGGTTTGTACTGCCCCGGTCGCGGTACAGGCAGGTCCTCAGCAGGATCTGCAGGAGTTCCGCAGCTACTTTGCCAAGCGTTTTCCCGATACACCTTTCAAGGACTACGTCAACGGTGTTTACTCGATAGATCAGGCGTCCCGCGAGCAGTGGGAAGCCATCGAGGAATTCCCGCCCTACGAGCTCAACATCGAAAAGGGCAAGGAACTGTTCAACACACCGTTCAGCAACGGCAAGACCTATGCCAGCTGTTTTCGTAACGGCGGAATAGGTATCAAACAGGACTACCCCTACTTCGACAGCGCTTCGGGCAAATTCATCACGCTGGAAGCTGCGATCAACGAGTGCCGCACAAAGAATGGCGAAGAACCCCTGCCGTGGGAGAAGGGTGATATCGCCGATATATCCGCCTACATGGCCTACACGTCGCGCGGCAACAAGATCAACGTGGTAATCCCCAGTGACGAGCGTGCGCAGCAGGCCTACGAGCAGGGTAAGGAGCATTTCTACGCCAAGCGCGGGCAGCTGAACCTGTCCTGTGCGGACTGCCACCAGTGGAACGCGGGGAACCGGGTGCGCGCCGATCTGCTCAGCCCGGCACTGGGTCATACCAGCCATTTTCCGGTGTATCGCTCGAAATGGGGCGGACTGGGCACGGTCCACCGCCGCTATGTCGGTTGCAACAAGCAGGTGCGCTTCGCACCCTTCAAGCCGCAGAGCGATGAGTACCGCAACCTCGAGTTGTTCGAGACCTACATGAGCAACGGTCTGGTGCTGAACGGCCCGGGCGCACGCAAATAGACACGCAGGCGCCGCACAAGCCCGGTCAGAGACCGGGCTTTTTTTTCGCTTTACTGGCAACGGAATAAAGCCCCGCCAAGTGCGTCTTGTTCGAAAACAAGTTGCCGAATGTTCCACTTCTTGAACCAGGGATCCCACGATGAATATTAGCCGTCGCGAATTTCTCCAGATGCTGGCTGTCGCAAGTGCTTCCGGATTGTCACTCGAGGCCTTGGGCTCGGACAAGACAGCCGCCGGCACGAAAGCCGGCGGACTGTACGATCTGCCTCGATTCGGCAATGTTTCACTGATGCACTACACCGACTGCCACGCGCAGCTGCTGCCGATCTACTTCCGCGAGCCCAGCATCAATCTGGGTGTCGGCCCGATGCGTGGTAAACCGCCGCACCTGGTCGGGGACAGCTTCCTGTCTCACTACGGCATCAAGCCGGGGTCACGCGAGGCACATGCATTTACCTATCTTAATTTCGTCGAAGCTGCCAGGCAGTTCGGCAAGGTGGGCGGTTTCGCGCACCTCAGCACGCTGGTGAAACAGGTCCGCGCGCAACGCCCCGACGCGCTGCTGCTGGACGGTGGCGACACCTGGCAAGGCTCCGGGACGTCCTATTGGACCAACGCCCAGGACATGGTGGATGCCCAGAAACTGCTGGGTGTGGACATCATGACGCCGCACTGGGAAATGACTTTCGGCGCGGATCGGGTGCAGGAAATCATCGCCAACGATTTCAAGGGGCATATCGATTTCGTGGCCCAGAACGTGGTCGACAACGACTGGGGTGAGCCGGTGTTCCCGCCCTACGTCATTCGCGAAATCAACGGCGTCCCGACCGCCATTATCGGCCAGGCGTTCCCCTATACGCCGATCGCCAATCCGCGCTTCCTGGTTCCGGACTGGAGCTTCGGCATCCGCGATGACCGCATGCAGAAAATGGTCGACGAGGCGCGCGGCAAAGGCGCACAGGTGGTCATTGTCCTGTCCCACAATGGCATGGACGTGGACCTGAAGATGGCCTCCAGGGTGACCGGCATTGACGCCATCATGGGTGGCCACACCCACGACGCGATACCCAGACCGGTGGTGGTTGACAACGCTGGCGGCAAGACGCTGGTCAGCAACGCCGGCTCCAACAGCAAGTTCCTCGGGGTGCTCGATCTGGAAGTCAAGAACGGCAAAGTCAGCGATTACCGCTACCATCTGCTGCCGGTATTCTCCGACCTGCTGCCGGCCGACCCGGACATGAGCGCCTACATCGACAAGGTGCGGGCACCGTACCAGGAACAACTGGCCGAAAAACTCGCGGTTACCGATGAACTCCTGTATCGGCGTGGCAACTTCAACGGTACCTTCGACCAGCTCATCTGCGATGCCCTGATGGATGTACAGGGCGCCCAGATCGCGTTTTCGCCCGGCTTTCGCTGGGGCGTCAGCGTCCTGCCCGGCGAGGCGATCACCTTCGAACACGTCATGACCCAGACCGCTATCACTTACCCCACAGTGACACTCAACAACATGTCGGGCACCCGCATCAAGGAAATCCTGGAAGACGTTGCCGACAACCTGTTCAATGTGGATCCCTATTACCAGCAGGGAGGGGATATGGTGCGCGTCGGCGGCCTGAAATACACCATCGACCCGAGCGCCAGCATGGGTTCGCGCATATCCGATATGCAACTGGACGGCAAACCGCTGGATGCGGATAAGGAATACTCGGTGGCCGGCTGGGCCAGCGTTGCACAGCCGCTGGAAGGCCGTCCGGTGTGGGACGTGGTGGCCGAGTACCTGCGCGACAAGAAGACCATCACGCACATCGACCTCAACGAGCCGCGCATGAAGGGCGTCAAAGGAAACCCCGGGTTGGGAACCTGATCCACAGCGGCCAGGGTGGGCAATTAAAAAGCCGGATCACATGATCCGGCTTTTTCGTGCTGCGACAGTCAGCTGGTGGGTCGTGTAGGATTCGAACCTACGACCAATTGGTTAAAAGCCAACTGCTCTACCGACTGAGCTAACGACCCGAATTGGAAGCTCGGGATAATACCGGACCGGCCAAAAATGACAAGTCCGTGACGCTGTCCAGGCCGCTGGGCGTGCCCGGACGGCGCTCAGACCGCTTCGAGTTTGCGCATACCCTTGGGCAGCAGGTGCAGATCCACCAGGCCGCTTATCAGCGCCGCCATAAAGCTGGCCTCCTGCTCATAGACCAGCTTGTAGTACTGCACTTTCATGGTCAGCGCCGAGCCGAGCACGATGCCGGCAAAGGCTATGAATGACCCTATCGCCAGGGTTGAAATGCCGGTTATACCCTGGCCGATAGTGCAGCCCAGCGCCAGCACCCCGCCAAACCCCATCAGCACGGCACCGACCAGGTGGTTGACGAAATCCCGTAACGACGCGAACCACTCGAAGCGGAAGCTGCGACTCAGCAAGGCCCACAGGAACGATCCCGCGATGACACCCAGCAGAGCCATGACCCCGAACGTCAGATAAGTCTCGCGGAATCCGGCGCTCGCATACCCCAGCGTCTGCCCCATGGGATTGATGAAGGTAAAGGACTGCGGCGCCAGCGGCCGAGTGTCGGCCGGTTTGCCCTCACTCGAATCGGCGAGAAAATCCCATTGCTGCGCATAGGACTGCAGGCTGTACTCCTCGCCATCCAGATCGATGCCGATATTGCTGGTCACATACCAGGCGCCCAGCACCGCGAGCCCCACCACCAGGCCACCGACGATGTTGTCGAAGCTGCGGCGAAAGTCGGCCGACTTGAAGATAATCGCCAGCAGAACAATGCCGAGTATGAGGCCGATCACCAGCCGCCCGGTGAGCGGATTCTCCCGCACCAGGACGCTGCCCAGATCCTGGGACGCGCCGAGATCAACCGCCAGCGGCCGGATCCAGTCGTAGAACAGCACCGTAAACAGTGTCTGGTCCGAGCCGGGGAACGGGTTCACCATGAAATAGGCGATCACGGCAATCACCGCAGCCACCATCAGGGACTTGATGTTTCCGGCACCGAGCCGCACCAGCGTCTTGTTGCCGCAACCGCTGGCCAGGGTCATACCGATACCGAACAGCACGCCCCCCAGGAGGTTTTCGGCCCAGATCAGCTGGCCGGCGCGATACGGCGGGAAAGCGCTGCCGGGATTGACAAAACCGAAATACTCGAGCCCGACCACCCCCAGCATCGCCACCGCGATCGCCAGCAGCCAGGCGCGGAACCGCCCCGTGTCGCCCATGTTGACCCAGTCCGAAACCGCGCCCATGGTGCAGAAATTGGTCTTGTTCACCACCGCTCCCATGACGAGCGCGATAGCAAAGGTAGCCCACAGAAAGAACGACTGGGCCGAGAAAAAGGTTTCGAACTGCATGGCATTTATCCCCTCACAACACTGGCATGGTATGGACCGACCGGCTGACCGGAAACACCGCCGGCCGTTCATGCCCGGTAACTTCATTGAGCAGGCTGTGTGGCGCAGCCGTCTCGGTCCGGTTATCCCTGATAGGGCGTCGGATCCCGTACGCCGGCATCGGCAAAGCCCGCTGCACGCAGCCGGCAGGAGTCACAGCGCCCGCACGCCCGCCCGCTGTCATCGGCTGCATAACAGGATACGGTCACCGCGTAGTCGACGCCCAGACGCGTACCCAGACGAATGATATCCGCCTTGCTCAATTCGATGAGCGGCGCATGCACCCGGAATGCGCCACCCTGCACACCCGCCCGGGTGGCTAGCTGGCAAAGACGCTGAAATGCCTCGATGTATTCCGGGCGACAGTCCGGGTAGCCGGAATAATCCACGGCGTTGACGCCGATGAACAGGTCCCAGGCCCCCAGCACCTCGGCCCACGCCAGCGCCAGTGCGAGAAAAATGGTGTTACGCGCCGGCACGTAGGTAACCGGTATACCTGCGCCGGGTCGCTCCGGGACGGCGATGCGGCTGTCCGTCAGGGCCGAGCCGCCGATTGCGGTCAGATCCAGCGGAATCACCTTGTGTTGCGTGACGTCCAGCGCTTCGGCGACACGCTGTGCAGCCGCCAGCTCGGCGCGGTGCCGCTGGCCATAATCCAGACTCAGGGCGTAACACGCATAGCCCTGGTCGCGCGCCACAGCCAGGGTCGTTGCCGAGTCCAGCCCGCCGGACAACAGCACCACCGCCTTACGCTCAGCGGCCTGGCTCATCACCCCAGAGAATCTTGTGCAGCTGGATCTGGAAGCGCACCGGCAGCCGGTCTTCCAGCACCCAGCCAGCGAGTTCGGCAGCATCCTGCTGGCCGAAGCTGGGCGAAAACAGCACCTCACACCGTGCGGCGAGCCGGTGCTCATCCAGCGCGCGGCGGGCCCAAAGGTAGTCGGCGCGATCGCAAATGACGAACTTGACCTGGTCGCGCGGCATCAGACAGTCGAGATTCTGATAGCGGTTTTTGTCGACCTCGCCGGAACCTGGCGTTTTCAGATCCAGCACCTTCATCACCCGCGTATCGACCTGGCTGACATCAAGCGCACCACTGGTTTCCAGCGATACCTGGTAGCCGGCATCACACAAGCGGGTCAACAAGACCAGACAGGCAGGCTGGGCCAGCGGCTCTCCGCCCGTTACCGTGACATGGCGGGTCTGGTAGGAAGCGACCCGCGCCGCTATAGAGTCGAGGCCCAGGGACTCGCCGCCGCGGAAGGCGTACTCGGTGTCGCAGTACCGACAGCGCAGCGGGCAGCCGGTGAGCCGCACAAACACGGTGGCAAGCCCGACCGTGCTCGACTCCCCCTGCAGCGACAGGAAGATTTCGCTGATTCTGAGTCGCGCGCCGACGTCAGGCGGCTTACAGGACACCGGATCCATGCGGCTATGGTAACACCAAGGCCGCCAGCAGTTGCAGTGTGCACGGCAGGTAAGCGGCGGCTAGTGACCCTCGCTGGTCATGCGCTCCAGCCGCTCCTGGGCCAGTCGTGCCGAGGTGCTGCCGGGATAGCTCTGCACCACCTGGTTGAGCAGTTCCCGCGCCTTGTCCCAGTCCTTGAGCTCATAGCGGATATAACCCATCTTGAGCTTGGCGTCAGCGACCTTGCTGCTGTCCGGGTACGCCGTCACCACCTTTTCGAACTCGCCGAGCGCCGACTGAAACTCCCGGGTGACATAGAAAACTTCCCCCAGCCAGTACTGAGCGTTGTCGGCATAACCGCTGCCGGGGTATTTGCTGAGAAACTGTTGGAACGCAGTCGAAGCCTCGTTGTAGCGCCCCTCCTTGAGAATCTCCAGCGCGCTGTCGTAATCCTTGCGCTCGTCGGCAGGATTGAGCGTCACGGCTGGAGGCGCGGCTGCCGCAGCGCTGGCAGCGGCGCTTCCCATGACCGGCGCCGGCTCGCCCATTGCACTGCCGCCCATTGCACTGCCGCCCATCGCACTGCCGCCCATTGCACTGCCGATTGCCGGCGCTGCGAGGCCGGCGTCCGCTGCGGCGGACCCGGGCGCCGCCGCTCCTGCCGCCGGTGCTGCTTCCACGCCCCCCGTCTCGAGGCGATGCAGGCGGCGATCGATATCCAGATACAGGTCACGCTGGCGTTTCTGCAAACCATCCATGTCGTGCGCCTGAACCTCGATGTCGCCGCGCAACTGCTGAACTTCGCGCTGCAGAGCTTTGACCTGATCCATCAGGTCGACCAGGCTACGGCTATCGAGCTTACGCTCGAGCTGCTGGACCCGGTTTTCCAGTTCAGACTTACTGACCGCCGACACCGAGGTGCCGACGGCCAGCAGGACCAGCGCCAGCGCTGTCCTAGTAGCCCACATAGACCAGCTCCACGCGTCGATTCATGGCCCAGGCGGACTCGTCATGACCTTCGACCGCAGGCTTCTCTTCACCGTAGCTTACCGTGCTGACCTGCTCAGCCGCGACGCCCTGCAACTCGAGCATGCGGCGTACGGACTGGGCGCGATGATCTCCCAGACCGATATTGTATTCACGCGCCCCGCGCTCATCGGCATGCCCCTCCAGCGAGACTTTCACGCCCGGGTTTGCGGCCAGGAAGGCGGCGTGCATTTCCACCAGCGGACGATCCTCTTCCGCCACTTCACTGCTGTCGTAAGCAAAATAGATCACGCGCTGGGACAGCGGACTGTTGGGATCGCTGAGTGACTCTATGCTGAGGTCACCGTAGCCGCCGACGCCCGTGGTGGTCGCGCCCTCGTAAGCGCCCTCGGCAGCGCCACGATCCTCAACCGCCACGTCTCCACCTTTGGTACCACCGGTGGAACTGCAACCCGCAATCCATGCCATTGCCATGGCGACTGCCACTGTCTGAACCAATTTCATGTTTCCGCTCCTTTTAGGCATAACATTTAAGTGCCTGCTCATTGTGTTTACAACCAACTGCTCTGATCTAACAACGCTTTCTGTCATAGGGCATGTGCAATACTCAGCGCTCCTTCTGCAGCGGAGACCATACCGGCTCCCGTACATTGCCCTCGCGCAGACTGAACTGCTGACGGAAGCGCCCGTCGCTCGAGACCGCCGCGAGCACGCCGCGGCGACCGGTTTCAGTCGCGTAGATAATCATGCTGCCATTGGGCGCATAACTGGGCGACTCGTCGAGACGCCCGTCGCTGACAACACGCAGCAGCCGACTGTCCAGATCCAGAGTCGCGATCTGGTAACGGCCGCCCTCACCGTGGACCAGCGCCAGGCTGCGCCCGTCGGGTGAAAAATCCGCGCTGGCATTGTAGCTGCCTTCGAAGGTGACCCGCTGTGCACGGCCGCCGGTCACGGGCATGCGGTACAGCTGCGGACTGCCGCCACGATCGGAGGTAAACACGATGCTGTTGCCGTCGGGCGCGAATACCGGCTCGGTATCGATGCCCGCCGATTTGGTCAGCCGGGTCAGCTTCTTGTCGCTCAGCTGCAGGCGGTAGATTTCCGGGTTACCGTCCCTGGACAAGGTCAGCACCATGGAACGACCGTCCGGCGACCAGGACGGCGCGCCGTTGATGCCGGCAAAGGATGCCAGCTCGCTGCGCTGACCGGTGCCGATGTCCTGGACAAAGATCGAGGCGCGCCCTTTTTCGAACGAGACATAGGCGAGCCTGCGACCGTCCGGCGACCAGGCCGGTGACATCAGCGGCTGCGGCGAAGTGAGCAACGTGCTCGGGTTATAGCCATCGCTGTCCGCCAACTGCAGCTGGTACTGCTTCTGGCCATTGCGCGATTCGGAGATGACATAGGCGATACGGGTGGCAAACGCGCCCGGCTCGCCGGTGAGCTGTTCGTAAATGATATCGGCGATGCGGTGAGCGACATGGCGCAGGTTGTCGGCGCTGGCAGGCAGGCTGTAGCCGGTGAGCTGGCGAGCGCGAAACACATCGAAAACCCGGAACTGGACCCGGTACTGCCCTCCCCCGAGGGACTCCACCTTGCCTATCACCAGACTGTCGACGCCCAGCGTACGCCAGTCCTGGAAGCGCACTTCGGCAACTTCCGAGGGCCGCGCGATCAGATCCTGTTCGGCGGTGGGCGCGAAACGGCCGCTGCGCGCCAGGTCGGCCGCGATGATCTGCGCGACATTCTCGGGTGCCGGCTCGCCGGTACTGGCAAACGGCACCACCGCGATCGGCACGGCGCCCTCCATGCCCTGGGTGATTTCGATGGTCAATGCGGCCTGCACCCAGCCGGGCAGACACAGGAGAACCGTAATAATGCTGAGCCAGATCTTAGTCATGCTGCACCGGGTTTGAATTCGAATCGTAATGAGCGGAATTGTTCCATAACATCGGGGTCGGGTGGAACCGGCAAAGGCGACGCCTTGAATACGGCCGCTTCGACCGAACGATCGAATGCCGAGTTCCCGCTGCTGCGCACGATCTGGGCATCGATCACCTCACCGCCGGGTATTAGACGCACTTCCACCGTGCAGGACAACTCCGCCCCCGAACTGGGCGGACGAATCCAGCTGCGTTGCACCTTCTCCTGAATGTACAGCACATACTCATCGACCATGCGTTGCATCGCGCTTTGGCGCTGCGCCGCTTCGCGCGCCTGCTCCGCGGCCAGACGCGCCTGCAGCTCCTGCTCGGCCTTCTTGCGCGCTTCCTCTTGCTTGCGCTTCTGCTCGGCCTCGGCCTGCTTGCGCGCTTCTTCTTCCTTGCGTTTCTGCTCGGCCTCGGCTTTCTTGCGCGCCTCTTCTTCCTTGCGCTTCTGCTCGGCCTCGGCCTGCTTGCGCACCTCTTCTTCCTTGCGCTTCTGCTCGGCCTCGGCCTTCTTCTTGAGGGCCAGTTCGGACTGGCGCTTTTTCTCCGCCTCGGCCTTGCGCTTGGCTTCCTGCTCCTGCTTGCGTTTCAGTTCCGCCTGGCGCTTTTGCTCTTCGGCCTTCCTGAGCTCGGCTTGCTTCTGTTCCTCGAGCCGCTTGAGTTTTTCCTGCTCTTCATGCCGCTTCTGCTCCTCGAGCTGCTGCTTGCGCTGGAGTTCCGCGTCCAGTTGCCGGGCATCCACCGCCACGGCCTGAATCGGCGCATGCCGACGCGACGTGCTTGGCTTGATGGTCGATGTCCAGTCAAGACTGAACACCAACACGGCCAGCAACGCCAAGTGTACCAGCAGCGCGTAGATGAATGGCCGCGGCTGCTGGCGCATCAAAAGCAGCAGGTCGCGGATTTACCCACCCTCCCCGAGCGGCTCGGTCACCAGGCCGACGCGCTCCGCACCGGCCTGCTGCAGCAGCGACATCGCATTGACGACCAATCCGTAGTCCACACTCGCGTCACCGCGTACCAGCACCGTGACTTTGGGTCGGTTGCGCAGTACCGCGGCGGTGCGTGTCATCAGCGTTTCGGCATCAATAGGCTGCTCAGGGTCACCACCGATATTGAGGAAATAGCGGCCCTCGGCATCAACGGTCAGAACCACCGGATCCTGCTGGTCACCGGTCATGGGTTCCGCATCGGTGTGCGGCAGTTGCACATCAATACCCTGATTGAGCAGCGGCGCGGTGATCATGAAGATCACCAGCATAACCAGCATGACATCAATGTAGGGCACCACATTGATCTCCGACATGGGACGTTTTCGGGCGCGTTGTCTTGCCATGATCGAGCCCTTCTAATCGTGGGCCTGACGGTGCAGGATGCTGGAAAACTCCTCCAGGAAGTTGTCGTAGCGGTTTTCCAGCCGCTCCACATCGTTGGAATAACGGTTATACGCAATCACGGCGGGAATCGCCGCGAACAGGCCCATGGCAGTTGCGATCAGAGCCTCCGCGATACCCGGTGCCACCATGGCCAGCGTTGCCTGCTGAACGTTCGCCAGACCGCGAAACGCATTCATGATGCCCCATACGGTGCCGAAAAGGCCGACATAGGGACTGGTCGAGCCGACCGTGGCGAGAAACGACAAGTGGGTTTCCAGATCATCGATCTCCCGTGACAGCGACACCCGCATGGAACGCTGCGCACCCTCGACCACGGAGGTCGGATCGACGCCGGCCTTTTTGCGCAGGCGGGTGAATTCCTGAAAACCCGCCACGAAGATATTCGCCAGTCCGCGCAGATTCTCGCTGCGCGGTGAAATCTGGTTGTAGAGCGAATACAGGTCGCCGCCCGACCAGAAGCGCTCCTCGAACCGGTCGGCGTCCGCGCGCGCTTCGTGCAAGGCGCTGCGCTTGCGGAAAATCATCGCCCATGACAATACCGAAACCGTGAGCAGCAGCAACATCACCAGCTGCACGACCACACTGGCACCTGCAATCAGGCTAAAGAAGGATAAATCAGCAGACATTCGTCAACTCCGAGCGGACAGATTCTGGAATGGGGACCGGTTTGAAGGAATGGGCGTCAACACAAGCAATACGGACGTGACCACAGCAAATAACGTCGCTCGCCCCGCGGCGCCGGATTTCCTGGAAGAAGGTCAGGCTGGCGCGTCGTCGTGAGCGCATCTCCGCGCTCACCTCGAGTTCGTCATTGAACAGCGCTGGCCGTCTGAAGTCGACCTGGAGCGAGTGCACGGCGAACAGAATCCCCAGTTCCTGACGCAGCTTGTCCTGTTCGAATCCCATCGTGCGCAGACACTCCGTACGTGCCCGCTCCATGAATTTGAGGTAATTGGCATAGTACACCACGCCGCCGCTGTCTGTATCCTCGTAGTAGACGCGCACCGGCCAAACGAACTGCGACAAGCCCTGCTCCCTCACTCAGCTACGGCAAAGCCGTACGACATTCGATCGCCCTCGATAACACCGAAAAGCTGCGCTCGTCGGATCGACCGCATAGCTTACCCATGCCCGCCGCGGTTTGCATCCCAATAGCATGCAATCACAAAAAAAACGCGGCCGGAGGTGGCCGCGCAAGATCCCATGGGTGGGAGTAAGTTCAAGACAATCCGGTGTCACATTCCGCGCACTGCGAGACACCGCGCCGCAGCCGCTAGCGGCGCACTTCCACCGCGGAACGCGCCGAGCTGTACTCGTTGCGATCCAGCAGGCCGTCATCATTGGCGTCCGCTGAATCAAATACCTCGTGAAGTCCGGTTGCGATCCTGGCTTCGACGCGACTCACATAGCCATTGTGATCGCTGTCGAGTCCGCGAAACGGCGCGAACCCGGCGGCGTCGACTGATGCGAACGACGCAACCCGCTCGGCGCTGAGCGGCGCGCTCAGCAGGCAAAGCAACCAGAACAGGTGCGCACGCTCCATTGCTATCCTCCGGCTCCATGCTGGTGAGAATGCAGCAAAGCCTGTGCCAGCGCGGCATGAGGGAAACAACTTCACGGTTCTACAACGTTTTTCCGTACGCACTGCAGACAGCGAAACCTGGTGACCTGGCGAAAACGTTGCCATGCAACGACACAACTGAAGCGTTTTCGCCAAATATCATGGGCAACAGACCCTTATGGTGTCGCCCAACGACGACACCAGGAACGGGCAAAAGCGGATTTCAGGACGCTCGCGCGCCCTTGAACTGGGAGGGATTGAGGTGGTGCTTGTGCAGCAATTTGTAGAATTCGGTGCGATTGCGCTTGGCGATACGCGCGGCCTGACTGACATTGCCGTTGGTGATCTGCAGCAACTGAGTCAGGTATTCACGCTCAAAGCGTGACCGGGCATCGGCAAACGCCGGCATTTCACCCTCCGCCTCATCGCGCAGTGCACGCTGGACCAGGCTGGCCGGTATCAGGGAGGTGGTGGTGAACGCCACCGCCTGTTCGACCACGTTATAGAGCTGGCGCACGTTGCCGGGCCACGGCGCGGAAAGCAGCACCTCCATGGCTTCCGGCGCAAAACCCTTCACACCCTTCTTCTCTGCATCGTTCAGGGTGCGCAGAAAATGGTTTGCCAGCAGCGGAATATCCTCGCGCCGTTCGCTCAGCGACGGAATATCGAGAGTGACCACATTCAGCCGGTAGTAGAGATCCTCGCGGAACTCCCCGCTTTTGCGCAGTTCATCCAGATCGCGATGGGTGGCGGAAATGATGCGCACATCCACCGGCACCGGGCGGGTCGCCCCTACCGGGCGGACGCTGCGCTCCTGGATAGCGCGTAACAGCTTGACCTGGAAACTCATCGGCATATCACCGATCTCGTCGAGGAACAGCGTGCCGCCCTCGGCGGCCTGGAACAGACCCTTGTGATCACGCATGGCACCGGTGAACGAGCCCTTGGTATGGCCGAAAAATTCCGACTCAAACAGCGCCTCCGGGATTGCGCTGCAGTTGACCGCGACGAATTCACCCTCAGCGCGTGGGCTGGCATTGTGAATCGCTCGCGCCAGCAGCTCTTTGCCGGTTCCGCTCTGGCCGTGGATGAAAACGCTGGCCTCGCTGGAGGCCACCAGACGGGCCTGACCGAGCAGGTCCTCCATCAACGGACTGCGGGTCACTATCCCCTGACGCCATTCTGCGACGTCTTCCTCTTCGCGGCGCACCTGCTGCTCGCCAGTGACCCGCAAAGCACGCGTGACCTGCTCGAGGAGATCTTTGCTATCGAACGGCTTGGTCAGGTAGCCGAACACGCCGCGACTGGTTGCATCGACTGCATCAGGAATCGAGCCGTGGGCCGTCAGAATGATCACCGGGAGCGCCGGAGTACGCCGGTGAATCAGGTCGAACAGCGCCATGCCGTCCATCCCGTCCATGCGTAAGTCCGTGATTACCAAGTGAGGTTGAAAAATCGGGACCTGGGCTATGGCCTTCTCGCCGCTCTCCATCGCGGCCACCTCATAGCCGGCGGCCGACAGACGCATCGACAGCAGCCGCAGCAAGGCTGGATCATCGTCGACCACCAATACCCGATAACGACAGGCGCTCATTCCTACTCCTTCTGACCCTGGGATCAGTTGCGTTGCTGAATACTTTGCTCGATATCAGTGAGCTCTTGCAACTGGCGTTCCAACTCTTCGATACGGGCCGTGTTTTGTTCTATTTTAGTCTTTTGTTCGGCGATTTTGTCGACCGACCAGCGCTGCTCGGCGATCACCTGGTCCAGCAACGCCGCCAAGGCCTTGGCGCTGGCGCTGGCCTCGGCTGGATCCAACTGCCTCAGCAGGCGCTGGGCCTGCAGCTGATCACGCACCGGCGCCGGTCCTTCCGCCAGTAACAGCGCGAGTCGCAAGCGGTTGCGCGTCCCAGGGAATTCCGCGAATTCCTGTCGGCGGTTCGCGACTATCTCCACCAGCTGAGCCTCCGGCAGATCCTTGATTCGGTACCACTCTTCCAGCCAGTAGGCGGCGTCATCAACCCGCACGGTCACCGGTACGCTTCCCTCCTCGCTGCGCTGTACAGTCACCGGCTGGCACGCCGCCAGACTGACAAATAGCAACAATCCCAAAACCCTACGCACGCCTTGCCTCCGACGACTTGAGCGGTAGCACGACCCGCAGGCAGGCGCCGCGATCCTCGCTATCGATTACCTCTATATAGCCGCCATGCGCCTGCGCATATTCGCGGGCAATCGACAGACCCAGCCCGGTGCCGCGCACATGTCCGGTCGCCGATGAGGACCCCTGGTAAAAAGCATCGAAAATCCGGCGCCGCTCGGCAGGAGGAATTCCGGGGCCGGAGTCCGCCACTTCGATCAGGGCCTGCTCCCCGCGCTTTTGCAACCGCACCCGCAGCCGACCCTCAGGGGGAGAAAATTTGATGGCATTCGAGACCAGGTTGTCGACCAGTGTTTTCAGCTTGTTGCGGTCACCCGCGAGAGCCACAGGCTGCAGGGACACATCCAGCACCAGTTGCCGCGCCATGGTGGCCACTTTGTGATGGGCGAGCACAGACTCGATGACACGCGCCAAGTCGACCGGTTCCACCTTCAGCTGGGAGGCGCGCGAACTCGCTATATTGAAATCCAGCAGATTTTCTATCAGCTTTTGCAGCTGCAGACTGTTGCCCCGCAAAATAGCAACAATTTCACGCTGTTGCGAATTCAAATGTCCGACAACTTCCTCGGTCAGGAGCTCCGCGCCCTCCCGAACCGCGGTCAGAGGCGTCTTGAGTTCGTGGGAGATGTGGTGCAGGAAACGGTTCTTGTCCTGCTCCACCTCCAGAAGCCGGGTACGCATCCAGTCCAGCCGCTCACCGAGCTGTTCCAGATCCGTGGGGCCGACAATCTGGGCCGACTGGGAAAAGTCTCCGTCGCCGAGGCGCCGGATAGCCTTGTCCATCTGCCGTATAGGCCGCGTAATCAGGAAAGTGAAAATCGCCGACAGGATCAGCGCACCGGGCACCAGGGCCATCGCCTGGACCACCAGGCCACGCTGCACCGCTGCACCTCTGGCCTCCAACTGCGCCACTTCGCCCTCCACCAGCTGGCGGTTGTCTACCTGCATTTTGCGCGCGTCGCGCGCCAGACCGGCGAAGCCTTCCATGGCGCTGGCAATTTCCGGGGCGCCATGCGGGAACGAGGTCATGGTTTCGTGGATGCCGCCCTCGACCTCCACGATCATGTTCAGCCGCTGGCGCTGCAATTCCGACAGGCGCAAGTCGGAGAGACGTTTGGCGGTATCCGTGAACTTCTGGTGATTTTCCTGGTAGACCGCCAGCAGGGCTTCCTGCCCCAGCACGTTATACTGGCGCGCGTTGCGTTCCATGTCGGTGATCGCCTCGGCCAGCAACTGGCTGCTCTGGGTTGCGCGTACCGTTGCAAACAGGGCGTGCTGACCCTGCGCAACGAGCAAGTCGACGGCGTAGGTCGCATAGACCAGAGCCGCCATCAGCGGCACTACCACCAACGCGAAGCCGGTCAGGAGCAGGCGGCGTATCGATTTCGGGCGATAGAGTCGCACAACACACTACCTCGTAAGGATGAACGCAGCGTATTGTGGTTGAAACGGCAACAGATGCAAAACGAATAATGGGTCAGCGGACCCGCTGATGCGGCGCAGGCGCTCCATCCTTCCGGCCGCCGATCAAGCCACCGGAGCTTGCGCCGGAGCGGTCAGCGGGGCACCAGGAATTCGGCTCGCAGCGAGGCAGAGACAGCGCTGGTCGCGCCGGGTTGAGAGCCAAGCCGTGGCCCTGGGCCCAGCCCGCCCGGGGTCCGGCACACTGCCGGGTTCCGGACGGGCTGCGCCGGCCAGGCCAGGTCAGCTGGATTATCTGGAATAGCGGCCGCGTGGCAGCGGCGGCGCCTGCCAGGTGTCAGACAACGCTGCCAAAACCTTTGTCGACAGCGCCGCGCGGCGGCTCCAGTCCGGCCATGCGGCAACCCTGGGCGATCGGCCCCTTGGGGAACAGCCCGAACAGGTACTTGTACCCACCCTTGGGATGAAATCTCTCATCCAGCGCATCGTGCAGTTCGCGGGTGCTGTACTTGTTGCACTCGTGGCGATTGCAGAACTCCTGCAGTGCATCGAACACTTCCCAGTGGTCGCTGGTCAGCGCCAGTCCGTCTTCCTGCGCTATCTTCTCAGCCACCGCCCGCGACCAGCCTTCCGGCGCGTGCGGAAAATCGGGATCTTTGGCTGCGGCACCTTGGGCTTGCGTCTGCCCCCATTGCTCAGCTCCGCCAGATGCCTGTTTCTCTCCTGCGGCCATGTTTCAATCCTCCTCGGTTCAAGACATTAAACTTATTCGGGGGATCGCCCCCTGCGCAAAGCATAGCACGTATTCTTTTTACCGCTCAGCCTCTACTGCGAGGAGACAACCCGGGTGAAAAATAATTCCTGCCGGCAGGCAAATGCGTGCCTGCAGCGACCGGCTACACCCGCAACTCTTTTCCGAACCAGTCGCAAGCCATACCCACCCGTTCAGTGATACCGTGCTTTTCATAAGGCTCCGCTGCACTGTGCCCCCACACCGGTCCGGGCCAGGCCGGATCGGTGGTAAAGCGCGCAACATGATGCAGGTGCAGCTGCGGCACCAGGTTGCCAAGTGCGCCAATGTTGATCTTGTCAGCGTGAAAGCTGTGCATCAGGTTACGCGCCAGTGCGGCCGACTCGCGCCACAGGCGCTGCTGATCCGGTTCCGACAACTGGAAAATTTCACGCACCTCGGCACGCTGCGGCACCAGAATAAACCAGGGGTAACGCGCGTCATTGAACAGCAGCAGCAAACTGAGTGGCAGGCGGCCAACCAGAATGCAATCAGCTGCGAGCTGCGGATGTAATTCAAACGACTCTGGCATCTTTCTGTATCCGAAGCAGGACCGGAAGCAACGTTCGCCGCTGCAATTTTTACTCCCGCCCCTTGTTGACCGCAAGCCCTAGCGACTATCTTTGCGTGCATGGACTACGTACTCGCCGTAGATCAGGGGACCCACGCCAGCCGGGCGGTGGTGTTCGACGCACAGGGCCAGATCGTGGCGCGCCGGCTGTATCCGATCGATCTGGCCCGCCCGCACCCGGACCGCGCGGAACAGAATGCCGAACAGATTGCAGACTCGGTTGAGCAGGCGATAGGCGCAACGCTGCGGCAACTCGGCGCGCGCCAACGCAACGCGGTGCGCTGTTGCGGTATCGCCACGCAGCGCTCAACGGTACTCGCCTGGCAGCGCGAGGGCGCCCCGGCATCGGCGGCGATCAACTGGCAGGATACGCGCGGCGCACCGCAGCTGACCGCGCTGCGCGGCAGCGCCGAGATGATCCGAAAAATCTCGGGCTTGCCGCTGTCGGCGCACTACGGTGCCACCAAACTGCACTGGCTGCACCAGCTGACCGGCAACGATCCGGACATCCAGCTCGGGCCCTTGAGCAGTTTCCTCCTCGAGCGACTGACGCAGGAAGCTGTGTTCGCAACCGATCACAGCAATGCCCAGCGCATGCAGCTGTTCGATATCCACGCGCTCACCTGGTCACCAACACTTGGCGACTGGTTTGATATTCCGCTCGATCGCTTACCGGTCTGCCAGCCCGTGAAGGCCGGGTACGGCAGCCTGCGGGATAGCGCGATACCCGTCACAGCGCTGGCCGGTGACCAGAATGCGGCCTGGTTTGCATGTGGCGAGCCGGACCCGGACGTGGCCGTGGTCAACCTGGGCAGCGGCGCCTTTGTGATGGCAGCCCAGCCGTCGGATGTCGACGTCCCGGAACTTCTGTCCAGCATCGTCTACAGCGACAGCCAGGCATGCAGCTATGTCGTCGAGGGCACGGTGAATGGCGCCGGTAACGCGCTGCAATGGCTGGAAAGGCACTGGCACATCGGTCACGCCGAATCACGACTGGCCACCTGGCTGGCACAGGTGCAGGATCCGCCGCTGTTCATGAACAGCGTGGGCGGACTCGGCTCACCCTGGTGGCGCGAAGGCCTGCAACCCGCATTCAGCGACAGCGATCGCGCCTACAGCGATGCCGAGCGGGCCGCGGCAGTTGCAGAGAGTATCGTGTTCCTGCTGCAGCACAACCTGGAACGCATTGGCACCCAGCAACCGGTGCGCCAAATACGCATAAGCGGCGGACTGTCGCGCGTTGCCCCCCTGTGCCAGAAACTGGCCAACCTGAGCCAGTGTCCGGTCACACGACCGGATGACCGGGAGGCCACGGCACGCGGTATCGCCTGGCTGGCCGCCGGGCGACCGCAAGACTGGCAGCCGCCAGCTGAACAACAGCTTTTCCAGCCCGCGCCTGACGCCGGACTCAGAACCCGTTATGAACGTTTCACGGAAAAGCTGCGCGAATTCATCGAGTGTGGCAGCCGTGACTGAGCCGCTGCCACAACTGGCTGCACACCGCGGCTACCTGCGACGCTATCCGGAAAACACCTGGCTCGGGCTGGAAGCCGCGCTCAGAGCGGGCGCCTGCTGGCTGGAGTTCGATGTCCAGATGTGCAGCGACGGACGTTTTGTGCTGCTGCACGACGCCGATTTCAGCCGCACCGCGAACCATCCGGTTTCGCTGTTCGCCTGCACGGGCAGTGACACGCAGAAAATCAGCGTCCACGAGCCGGAACGCTTTGGTAGCGCGTTCGCCCCGCTCCCCCCGCCGCTGCTCGACGCTGTGCTCGGCAAGCTGGCGGCGTTTCCGGCCGCCCGGGCGATGGTCGAAATCAAGCACGAGAGTCTGCAGCACTGGGGCCTTAGCCGGGTCATGGACCCTCTGCTGAAACTGCTGGAACCGGCACACGCACAATGGGTGCTGATTTCGTACAGCGGCGCGGCGCTGCATTATGCAGCCCGCAACAGCGACATCGCGACCGGCTGGGTGTTACAACGTTACGATCAGGCTCACCGGGAACAGGCCCTGGAGCTGCAGCCGGAATTTCTGATCTGCAACCACGAAAAGATCGCCCGCCAGCAGGATCTGTGGCCGGGAAACTGGCAGTGGATGCTGTACGATATCGTGGAACCGCAGCTGGCCCTGGACTGGGCCCGGCGCGGCGCGACGCTGATCGAGACCGCCGATATCGGCGCCATGCTGGCACACCCGGCGCTTGCCCGAGGCGCCTGCCGGCATGGATTGTGAAGTCCTGATTGTCGGCGCAGGCATCCATGGCGCTGCGGTCGCGCAGGCCGCCGCGGCGGCCGGCTACCGCACCCTGCTGCTGGAGCAATACGCGCAGCCCGCACAAGGGACGTCCAGCAAATCCTCGAAGCTGATCCACGGCGGGCTGCGCTATCTGGAGAGCGGTCAGTTCCGGCTGGTGCGCGAATGCCTGGTAGAACGCGCACGACTGCTGCACAACGCCCCGCACCTGGTCGAGCTGAAGCCGTTCTTCATCCCGGTGTATGCCGACACCCACCGGCAAGCATGGCAGATCCGAACCGGTCTGGGACTGTATGCACTGCTGGGAGGGAAGCGCTTCGCAACGCTGCCGCGCGCGCAGTGGGGCCGGCTGGACGGTCTGCGCACAGCGGGGCTGCAGACCGTGTTCCGCTATTATGACGCGCAGACCGATGACGCGGCACTCACCCGCGCCGTATGCGCCTCTGCCGTATCGCTGGGTGCCGAGATTCGTTACCGGCATACCTTCGTGCAGGCGCGCTGCGACAGCCACGGTTGCCGGGTTCGCTACCGCTACCAGGGGGATACCGGAGAACTGGACACCGCGGTGCTGGTAAACGCGGCCGGCGCCTGGGTCAACGGACTTCTGCAGCACGTCGAACCGGCACCGGCACGACTCGACGTCGACATGGTACAGGGCACCCACATCGTGATTCCGGGCAGTCTGCGGCAGGGGCTGTATTACCTGGAAGCACCCGGCGACCGGCGCGCCGTCTTTGCCACGCCGTGGCAAGGCAACATCATGATCGGCACCACCGAGTCGCTGTTTCGGGGCGACCCCGCGCACGTACACCCGCTGCAACAGGAAATCGACTATTTGCTCGCGGTGCGCAACCACTACTTCGAACAGCGGGCAGACGCATCCGACATTATCGAGGCGTTCGCCGGACTGCGCATCCTGCCGCGCAGCGAGGGCAGCGCATTTCACCGTTCCCGCGATACGCTGCTGCATCTGGACCACGCGCGCTGCCCGCGGGTGCTGAGTATCTACGGCGGCAAACTGACCTCGCACCGTGTAACGGCCGAACGGGTCATCGCCAGGATCCGGCCGCTGTTGCCGCGCCGCAGCGCGCGTGCTGACACCCGAACACTGCTGCTACCGGCATCATAGGTGCCGAACAGGAGCAAGCCAGCCGCAGCCGCGCTCAGTCGGCGTCGAGCAGGGGCAGAGTTTCAGCCGGCCGTTGCGGCGGCTGCAAACCCAGCTGCAGATAGGCATTGCGTGTCGCCATGCGCCCGCGCGGGGTACGAATCACAAATCCCTGCTGGATGAGATAGGGCTCCAGCACGTCCTCGATAGTGCCCTTCTCTTCGCCGATCGCCGCCGCGAGGTTGTCCACGCCGACCGGACCACCGTCGAATTTCTCGATGATGGTGCGCAGCAGGCGCCGGTCCTGGGCATCGAACCCCTGGTCGTCCACATCGAGCATCTGCATGGCGCGCTCCACGACCGCGGCGCTCACCACGCCCTGCGCCTTGATCTCGGCATAGTCGCGCACGCGGCGCAGCAGGCGGTTGGCGATGCGCGGGGTACCGCGCGAGCGGGTCGCCAGGGCCATGGCACCCTGGTCATCGATCTCGATGCCCAGAATATGCGCCGAGCGTTTCAGGATGCTGGCAAGATCCGCCGCCTGGTAGAACTCCAGTCGCTGCACGATGCCGAAGCGATCACGCAGTGGGGAGGTCAACAAGCCTGCACGGGTGGTTGCGCCCACCAGGGTGAAGGGCGGCAGATCGAGCTTGATGGAACGCGCGGCCGGTCCCTCGCCGATGACGATATCGAGCTGATAATCTTCCATGGCCGGGTAGAGAATCTCTTCCACCACCGGGCTGAGCCGGTGGATTTCATCGACAAACAGGACATCGTGCGGCTCGAGGTTGGTCAACAGCGCAGCCAGATCACCCTGTTTTTCCAGTACCGGTCCGGCGCTGTGGCGCAGTGTCGCGCCCATCTCAGCGGCAATGATATGCGCCAGGGTGGTTTTTCCCAGCCCGGGCGGCCCGAAGATGAGCACATGATCGAGCGCATCGCTGCGCCGCCGCGCGGCCTCGATAAAAATGCTCATCTGTTCGGTTACCTGGGGCTGGCCGACGTAATCCGCGAGCCGGCGAGGACGAATCGCCCGGTCCAGGGCTTCTTCCTCGGACGAGGCGCGCGCGGTAACAATGCGGTCCGGTTCAATCATACCGCGCAGGATACAGCCTGAATCGGAGCCGGTACAGAGCCGGCCTGGCGACGCCATGCCCGCCGCCGGCCCGCCCCCGGCAGCCCCTTGCCGGTCCTTGCCGACAGGCAGGGGAGTCAATGAACGGCGCTACGCTGGCCGAGCCGCTACGACTTGACCGTGGCCTGCAAGGCCGCCCGGATGATGTTCTCAGTGGAAAGACCGCTGCTGTCGATAGCACGCACCATGCGGCTGGCTTCCTGGGGCTTGTAACCAAGCGCAACCAGCGCGCTTACCGCTTCCTCGACAGGATTGGCAACATCCGGCCCGGGCGCCGCCGTGAAACCCGGCGCGCCCGCCGCCGGCAGTTCCCAGTCTGCCAGACGGTCACGCATTTCCACCACCAGGCGCTCCGCGGTCTTCTTACCGAC
This sequence comes from uncultured Gammaproteobacteria bacterium, assembly GCA_963695455.1. Lineage (GTDB taxonomy): Bacteria > Pseudomonadota > Gammaproteobacteria > DSM-19610 > DSM-19610 > Thiogranum. The sequence continues at coordinate 526,179 of CAVOGN010000002.1, forward strand.
CCCAGGCAGTTTCACCAGGGAAGCGGTATCACCCGACTGTACACAGTGCGCGAAGCGAGTCGCATCCATGCCGGAAAGAATGGTCAGCGCCAGCTTGGCGCCGACACCGTTCACCTTGATCAGCGCACGAAACAGCTTGCGGTCGGACCGCTTGCTGAATCCGTATAAGGTGTGGGCATCCTCGCGAACCGCGAGATGGGTAAACAGCGTGACCGGTTCGCCTAGCGCCGGCAGGTCGTAAAAGGTGGTCATGGGCGCTTCGACTTCGTAACCGACGCCCTGGACTTCGATCATCAGGGACGGCGGCTGCTTGTCGCGCAGCACGCCGCGCAGGAAACCGATCATCGCAGACGTCCTCCGCGCAGACCGCTGGCCTGCGACACCCGTTGCAGGGCGCGCTGCTGGTAGCTGTGACACAGGGCGATCGCCAGGGCATCGGCGGCGTCGGCCTGCGGCGTCTGGGCCAGGCTCAGCAACACGCAGACCATGTGCTGCACCTGCTGCTTGTCCGCGCCGCCCTTGCCGACCACCGCCTGCTTGATTTCGCGCGGCGCATATTCGGATACCGGCAGCTGGTTGGAAACCGCGGCGCAGATCGCGGCCCCACGCGCCTGTCCGAGCTTCAGCGCGGAATCGGCATTGCGGTGCATGAACACGTTCTCGATGGCCAGCTGCTGCGGCCGATAGGCCCCGATCAGTTCGCTCAATTCGCGAAAAATCAGCCCCAGTTTGTCCGCCAGGCTGTCGCCGGTAACCTTGAGGCAGCCGCTGGCCACGTAGCGCGACGCGCTGCCGTCGCTGTCGATGAGGCCGTAGCCCAGCAGGCGGGAACCGGGATCGATGCCGAGGATGCGCGCCGTGCGGATCACAGTTCCGCCAGGATGTCCTCGGCAATGTCCGCGTTGGAGTAGACGTCCTGCACGTCGTCGAGGTCTTCGAGTCGCTCCAGCATGCGCACCATCTTTTCTGCGTTGTCCCGGTCCAGAGGAGTGGAATTGTCGGCACGCATCGTCACCTCGGCGGCCTCCGGCGCAAGACCGGCCGCAATCATGGCCTCCTTGACGCTGACGAAATCCTCCGGGCTCGTCAACACGTCGACGGAGCCGTCATCGTTGCCGATCACGTCCTGTGCACCGGCTTCGAGCGCCGCCTCCATGATCGCGTCCTCATCACTGCCGCTGGGGTAGCTGAGGATACCGGTCTGGCTGAACTGAAAGGCCACCGAGCCACTGGTGCCCAGGTTGCCGCCGGCCTTGGTGAACGCGTGACGCACTTCGGCGACGGTACGATTCCGGTTGTCCGTCATGCAGTCCACCATCACCGCGACACCGCCGGGTCCGTAGCCTTCGTACCGGACTTCCTCGAAATTTTCGCCATCCTGCGCACCGGAGCCGCGCTTGATGGCGCGCTCGATCGTATCCTTGGTCATGTTGGCGCTCAACGCCTTATCCACCGCCAGACGCAGCCGCGGATTGGCTGCCGGGTCGGGATCACCGGCCCGCGCGGCTACTGTGATCTCGCGGATCAACTTGGTAAACACCTTGCCACGCTTGGCATCCTGGGCCTTTTTTCGATGCTGGATATTGGCCCATTTACTGTGTCCCGCCATTAGATTCCCACTCGGATAACGAAATGCGCGAATTCTAGCATTGCCGGGCGGGTCGCGTCAGCGGCCCGGCCAGAAGCCTGCGCTGCGCAGCCCGAGCTGACTATCGTCTCAGGACCAGCCGTTCGATGGCGATCTGGTTGGTGTAGGAACTGGCGCGCAGGGCGGCCAACCTGGCAGGAAGCCACTGTGCCTGGCAATGTTCGGCGGGGTTGAGACTTGCCTGCACCGGCTCCGACAGTTCGATGCTGAACACGTATTCGGTGTTGTAACGCACATCGGGCGCGTAGCGGGTGCGCCACGCGGGCAGGATCTCGAAGCGGTTCTCATAGCCGCAATCAACCAGCAGGTCCCCGGCATCGAAACCGGTTTCCTCGCCCAGTTCGCGGCGGGCAGCCTGCTCAGGCGTTTCGTCCCAGCCCAGGCTGCCGGTAACCGACTGCCAGTAACCGGGCGGCTGCTGGCGTTCCAGCAGCAACACATCGCCCCTCACCGTGTAGATGACGACCAGCACCGACTCGGGGCGCTTGTATTGCCCGTCGCTCATGAATCGGCGGTTTTTTCGGGCATCTTGCGCAAGCGGATATTGAGTTCCCGCAGCTGCGCATCCGGGACCGGCGAAGGCGCACTGGTGAGCAGGCAGCTGGCGGTCTGGGTCTTGGGAAAGGCCATCACCTCGCGAATCGACTGCGCACCGCTCATCAACATGACCAGACGGTCCAGTCCGAACGCGAGCCCGCCGTGCGGCGGACAGCCGTGTTTCAGTGCATTGAGCAGGAAGCCGAACTTGTCTTCCGCTTCTTCGTCGCCGATACCCAACAATTCGAACACCCGCCGCTGTACGTCGGTGCGAAAAATACGGATGGAACCACCACCGAGTTCTGTGCCGTTCAACACCATGTCATAGGCGCGCGAGTGGCAGGCGCCCGGATCCGATTCCAGCAACTCCAGGTGCTCCTCCTTGGGCGCGGTAAACGGGTGGTGCAGGGAGATCCAGCGTTCCGCGTCCTCGTCCCACTCGAACATGGGGAAATCGACCACCCACAGCGGCTTCCACTGCCCCTCCAGCAGGCCGCGGTCTTCGCCCAGTCTGACGCGCAGCGCTCCCAGCGCCTCGTTGACCACCCTGGCCTTGTCGGCCCCGAAGAACACCAGATCGCCGTCCTGCGCGCCGGTGCGCTGCATAATGGCCGCGATGACATCGTCGGGCAGGAACTTGAGAATCGGTGACTGCAGGCCGTCGCGCCCGCGACTGAGCGCGTTGATCTTGATATAGGCAAGCCCTTTGGCGCCGTAGATAGCGACAAAGCTGGTGTAGTCATCGATCTCCTTGCGGCTCAGCTCGCCGCCGCCGGGCAGGCGCAGGGCAGCGACACGCCCGGCAGGATCGAGTGCCGGACCGGCGAACACCTTGAACTCCACGCCCTGCATGAGATCGCCGACGTCGATCAGCTCCAGCGGCACGCGCAGGTCTGGACGATCCGAGCCGAAGCGCCGCATCGCCTCCTGGTAGCTCATGCGCGGAAACGGATCATCCAGCTTGACGCCCAGCACCGTGTCGAACGCCGAGCGGATCATCGCCTCCATCAGCGTCATGATGGCATCTTCGTCCATGAACGAGGTTTCAATGTCCAGCTGGGTGAATTCGGGCTGGCGGTCGGCACGCAGGTCCTCGTCACGGAAACAGCGCACGATCTGATAATAGCGGTCCACGCCCGAGATCATCAGCAGCTGCTTGAACAGCTGCGGCGACTGCGGCAGAGCGAAGAAAGCGCCCGGATGGGTACGGCTCGGCACCAGGTAGTCGCGTGCGCCCTCCGGCGTGGCACGGGTCAACATGGGCGTCTCGATATCCAGGAAGCCGTTGTCATCAAGAAAGCGGCGCAGCTCCCGGGTGACCTGCGAACGCAGCCGGATGCGAGCCAGCATTTCCGGGCGACGCAGATCGATGTAGCGGTATCGCAGCCGGTGTTCTTCTGAGACGGTGTCGTCGTCGAGGTGAAACGGGGGCGTCTCGGCGACGCTGAGGATCTCCAGCCGCGCGGCCAGCACCTCGATCTCGCCGGTAGGCAATTCCGGATTCGCGGTCCCCTCCGGGCGCCTGCGGACCCGGCCCCTGACCTGCAGCACGTACTCGCTGCGCACCCGCTCGGCGTTGGCGAACGTTTCCGCTGCGTCCGGGTCGCACACTACCTGAACACGCCCCTCACGGTCGCGCAGATCAATGAAGATCACACCGCCGTGGTCGCGGCGGCGGTGCGCCCAGCCAACCAGGGTCACTTCCTGGTCCGTATGAGAGGAATTCAGTTCACCGCAGTAATGTGTACGCATCGGCTATGTTCGGGTAAATGGATCGGGTCGCGGCCTGGACCTGCCGGAAGGCGGAATGTTACAACCTTCGGAAAGCGGATGAAATTCCCTAATCGGCCTTTTTGGCCGCCGAAGGGGTGCTTTTTGCCCCGGCATCCGGCTTGGCGTCCGATTTCGCGCCGCTATCCGTCTTGGCGGCATTGCGTTTGTCCTTGCCCTTGAAATCGGTTTCATACCAGCCTCCGCCCTTGAGACGGAAACCGGCAGCGGAAACCCGTTTCTGCAACGTGGCCTTGCCACAGACCGGACAATCCGTCAGTGGTGGATCGCTCAGCTTCTGCAGCTTTTCCAGCTCATGACCACACTCTGTACACTGGTATTCGTAGATCGGCATGCCTCAACCTCAGTAGGGCCCGATTCGCGGGGCGCGGCAGTATACCAGCCTGCGCCCGCGGTTGCCGCCATTTCGGCCAACTCGGTTACAATGGCGACGAACCCCTCCCGGACCGCCCTTATGCGCGTACGACACACCGAGCTGCCCCAAACCGGGGGCACGGATATCAAGACGCTGAAATCCCTCGCCCCGTTTCTGTGGGAGTACCGCGGGCGCGTGGCCCTGGCGCTCGCCGCCCTGGTGCTGGCCAAGGTCGCCAACGTGGGCATCCCGCTGGTGCTCAAAGAGATTGTCGACGCACTGGATCAGAACGACATCACCCTGGTGCTGCCGCTGGCGTTCCTGCTGGGCTATGGCGCCCTGCGGCTGGCCAGTGCGCTGTTCAACGAAATGCGCGACTCGGTGTTCGCGCGGGTCCGCCACGGGGCCATGCGCAAGGTGTCGATCCGCGTGCTCCAGCACTTGCACCGCCTGTCGCTGCGTTTTCACCTGGAGCGCAAGACCGGCGGCATATCGCGGGACATCGAGCGCGGCACGCGCAGCGTCAGCTCGCTGCTCAATTACATGGTGTTCAGCATCCTGCCGACCCTGGTCGAAGTAACGCTGATTGCCGGCATCCTGCTCGGGAAATACAGCGTCTGGTTTGGGGCCATCACCTTCGGCTGCGTGGTGCTGTACATCTACTTCACCTTCCGCATCACGGAATGGCGCATGAAGTATCGCGTGCAGATGAATTCCAGCGATTCGCGTGCCAACACCCAGGCCATCGACAGTCTCATCAACTACGAGACGGTCAAGTATTTCGGTAACGAAGGACACGAGCTCGCGCGTTACAACCATTCGCTGGAGGAATGGGAAGACGCGGCGGTCAAGAGCCAGACCTCCCTGTCGGCCCTGAACGTGGGCCAGTCCGCCATTATTGCGGGCGGGGTTACCCTGATCATGATTCTCGCCGCCCGCGGCGTGGTAGAAGGCAGCCTGAGCATCGGCGACCTGGTGCTGGTCAATGCGTTTCTGCTGCAGCTGTTCATTCCGCTGAACTTCCTGGGCATCGTGTACAGCCAGTTGAAGCACTCCATCGCCGATATGCAGCTGATGTTCGACTTGCTGGAACGCAACCCTGAGGTGCAGGACAGGCCCGACGCCGCGGAACTGCAGGTGGGCAGCGGTGAGGTCCGCTTCGACCGGGTCAGTTTTGGCTACGACCCCGAGCGTCCGATCCTGCACGATATCAGCTTTACCATACCGGCAGGCCACAAGGTTGCGGTGGTCGGCCCCAGCGGCGCCGGAAAATCCACCCTGGCACGACTGTTGTTCCGTTTTTACGATGTGACGTCCGGACGCATACTGATCAATGGTCAGGACCTGCGCGCCGTGACCCAGCAGAGTCTGCGTGCGGCGGTGGGCATCGTGCCACAGGACACGGTGCTGTTTAATGACACACTACGCTACAACATCGCCTATGCGCGCCCGGGGTCCGACCAGCAGGCAATTGAGACGGCGGCCCGGGCGGCCAATATTCATACCTTCATCAGCAGTCTGCCGCAGGGCTATGACACCGTGGTGGGAGAACGCGGCCTGAAACTGTCCGGCGGGGAAAAACAGAGGGTCGCGATTGCCCGGGTCATTCTGAAGAACCCGCGGATTCTGGTGTTCGACGAAGCCACTTCGAGTCTGGACAGCCATTCCGAACAGATCATCATGGACAGTCTGCGCGCGGCGGCACAAAACCACACTACCCTGGCCATCGCGCATCGCCTGTCCACCATTATCGATGCGGACCGGATTCTGGTCATGGACAACGGACGCATCGCGGAACACGGCAGCCATCAGGAACTGCTGGCCCACGACGGTCTTTACGCGCGCTTGTGGGAACTGCAGCAGACCGAGGAGAAAACCCAGGCCATCGGCTAGCCCTGATATTGCACCAATAAAAAGGGCCAAACCTTTTTGGCTCGATATAATTCAGTTGCTTAGGCTGATATCGAAAAGGTCTTGCCCGTGACGGAAGGTACCCAAGAGCGGTTTGAATTTCCAGCGTGCAAACAGCGCGTGGTGGAAGCGAATTTTCAGAGCGGTGACATCACATCCGACGGCGGTGTGTTGCTGTTGCGCCAAGCCGATCGTCCGCGGGGCTTGAGCGCAGCGCTGGCGCGTGCGCTGGTCGATCCGCGGCGCCAGACCAAGGAGGCCAGAACCCGTAAAAAGACCCGACTCTGAGCCAAAATCGGGCTCGACCAGCCGGGTCACTTTTCGGTGCAAATGCCGGGTCAGTTTTGGATGTAAGTAAACAGCGGCTCGAACTGCTCAAGCGTCAGCCCTCGTCGTTGTGCCTGCCCAGCAGCTTTTTCAGGCTTAGCCCCGAACTGCATTTTACGCCATGCTCTCTGAGGAACATGCGGTCTTCCTCGGTGAGGTAGTCAGAAATGTATTTCACCAGTGGCTGAAGATGGGCGGCGTAGTGAGTCCAGCGAGCCCGCGACGTTTTATACATGGGCTGCCGCACCTGCCACAGACTGGCGGTTTTGACGGCGCGTGACGTTGTGTTGAATTCGAGACAGGCTGGATCCCAGGGGAGTCCGCAGGCGTCGAGCAGTCGGCGAATCTGGGTTTCGGGGTCCGCAATCAGCTCCTCGTAGTGCACGGGCACAATGCTGTTTTCGGGCAGTGTTTTCTCCCAGTAGTCCATCTTCTCGCGATAGAAGTGGTAACGATCCCCGATCCATTCGAGGTCGAAGCTCCAGGGGAGTTCCGTGAAGGCCTGGAAATAACAGGACAGGCAGGTGTCCAGGGGGTGCCGCACGGCATGGATGATGGTCGCCTCCGGGAACAGGAGTCTGATCACACCCAGATACAGGTAATTCTCCGGCATCTTGTCAACAATGCGCTCGTAGCCCTCGCGGTCTTCCTGCAGGACGTTGAGATAGGTATCGGCGTATTTGGCCAGTTGTTCCCGGGTCAGGTTACGGGAACAGCTTTTCCTGAATTCACCGAGGCCCTCTGTCATGCAGAGTTCCTGATGAATGAAGCCGATTTCGCGCAGCTCACCAGCGCCGGCCGCCTGTGGGTGGCTGGCGATGATCTGTTCTATCAATGTTGTACCTGAACGGGGCATGCCAATAACGAACACGGGCTTTGTTGAATAGCTCCCGGCGAAACGGGGGCCTGCCAGCAGTTCGCGGGTAAACACCTTTTTTTCCTGCTTGAAAAGTTTGCGGGGCGGGATCTGTCGAGTCGGTGATTTGGCTAACAGGTTGCCCTGACGGAAATAGGAGAAGGCCTCTTCCCAGTTCTTGCAGTCGTCATGAATTTTTCCCAGGCCGAACAGGACGAACTTACGTTGTTCCGCCGGCAGACTGGTTTTCAGTGCGGCTGCGTATTTTTTGATGATGCCCGTGTCGTTATTGGAGAATTTCCGGGAGTGGGCCATGTCGGCGAAGGCATTGCCGAACGAGGGATCGAGCTTGATCGCCTTCTGGAAATATTCGATGGCCTGTTCCGGATGCCCTGTTTCCGTCAGCATGCGGCCCATGGTCTGGATGATTCTTGGATTGTTGGGGGCCGCCTTCAGGGCCTTTTTGATCAGTGCCTGCGCTTCGTCGTAGCGATCCAGGTGTTTGTAGGCCAGGGCAAGATTGGTGTTTGCCGTGGGATCACTGGGTTTTCTGGCGACGGCTTTTTCCAGGGTCTCCGCGGCCTTGGCATAGCGATTGATGGCCAGGTTGATGGCGCCGAAGTTGGTCAGATGCTGGACATTGTCGGGGTCCAGCTCCAGCGCCTTGGTCAGTGCGCCGTAGGCTTCAGATAGCCTCCCCATCTGCATGTAAACCACCCCCAGTTCGCCCAGCGGTCTGGGATTTTCGGGTTCGCGCAGTACCGCTTTGGACAGAAAATTGATCGCCTGGGAATACTGCCCCAGTTTCTGGCACAGCACGCCAAACAGGGTCTGTGCGAAGGTGTCATCGGGAATGGCACCCACCAACTCGTCAACGATGTTCAAGGCGGCGTCCTGCTGGCCTTTTTCAAGGAGCAGAAGACCTTCGTTGATTCTGGATACCATGCGCTGGGTTTCGGTCTCTTTCACGACGGGGGATTCCGGATCATTAACGTGGGTGGCTGACTCAGGGGGTCCGAATCATGATCATTTCATTCAGTTTGTCGGCCACCGTGGGATCGTAACCCAGTTCCTTGAGCCGTTCGGTGAAGGTCAGGTGCAATCGAGCCTTGCCGTATACGCCCAGTGAATACTGGATACGGAAATGCTGCACCTGCATGATCAGGTCCTGGATTCTGCGGTCGGTTTTCCTGTCGGTCTTCCCGGATTTGCCCTTCGGGCTGACCAGGTAAGCGCGGGCATCATCCGGCTGAAGGGTGCTAAACAGTTCATTTGCCAGCGTATTGGCGAAGGTGTCAATCTGTTTATTCTTTTTCCAGAAGAATAACTGCATGCGCTGTTTACTCCAATTTTCATAGCGTTCGATATCCCGCACGCTAGCAAGTATCGGGCCTGCCGTTTCCTTGACGCAGACCCAGTGTCCGATCCGGTTACAGGATATTCGCGAAACTGATCCGGAAACTACGGCCCGTTTGCACGAGGATCAATGAGATTCAGACATGCGCCATCGGTTTCGGCCAGTTCCCTGGCCAGATACAAGCCAAGCCCGGCGCCCGTTGCCGAGGTGTCATAAAAGGGTTTGAGAATCTTCTGTGCCGTTTCCGTGCAAATCCCGGGTCCATTATCAATGATATCGATACAGGTCTGGCCGGTTTCGGTGATTCTGCCTTCCAGCCACACCCGGAATTCACTGCTCTGGCCGGCATGTTCGCAGGCATTCTGCACCCGGTTCCACACCATCTGATACAGGTGGCCCGCGACAAATTCCACAGACAGGTCGTCCGGTTCGACATCGACGATGTTTTTGTTTTCATCCAGACGTTCGCAATCGATAGCATCCTCGACAAACTCGTTCAGCCAGTCCGCCTGTAATGTGTGCTCGAGATGAGAGGCGCCCCGTCGGGAGAGTTGCAGCACGTTTTCTATGATGCCGTTCACGCGCTCAATTTGATGTTGAGCGCTGTCGAGCAGGCGTCGGTCGCTGTCGTCCAGACGATCGGATTCGCGTAACAACTGGCTGGCGATGCTGATGACTGCCAGTGGGTTGCGGATTTCATGGGCTATGTTGGCGGACAACCGGCCGACAGCAGCCAGTTTCAATTGTCGGGCCCACTGCGCAAGCTGGGCCGTATCTTCCAGCCAGATCAGGGTCGCGGCACAGCGGATATTGCCCAGCTGCATAAGCATCGGCTGGAAATTCGGTCTGCGATTCCGTGCGGGAGAATTTGTCCGGTTCGTAGTCGGGGGAATGCCTAGCCGTGATTTGTCAGTCGCCCTCCAGGCGCTCGGAGCGCAGCTGGCGCGTCTGCTTGGCCATGACGTGGCGAACCAGCAGCTCGCGGTCACTTTCGCGCAGTTGTTCGAAGTTCACCGCGACCTGCCAGGGAAACTGCACATTGCCGTCGCTTAGCCGCTCGCAGTGAATCACGCGACTCAGATTCAGGATGCCGATCAGCGAAGGAAACAGCACCATGCGCATCTCCAGAAGGCTCCCGGTGCTGATCTCGTGCTGGGAGCGGAACGCCAGGCCCCCCGCGCTCAGGTTCACTTCGCGGGTGGGTTGCTGATCGATATTCATTTCCTCGCTGACAAACAGCTGCGCGAGCATGTTCAGCTTCTGATCGATGGCCTGCAGGCAGCGCACCAGTTCCGGCGACTGGTTCTGCACCTTGTGCAGGGCCTGGGCCATCTGCCGGGAGGTTGCGGTGAAACTGGACGCGACGGTAAATCGATCCGGGACACGCGCGTGGATCCGCTCAGACAGCGCTCCGATCTCAGCCTCGTCGATCAGCCGGTAGTCGAGAGCGATCTCGTCATCGATGCGAAAATATTCCCTGCGTTCGTCACTCATGTCCTTTTCCTGAAGCTATTTCGCGCCGCCGACCTTGATGCCGAGCGTTGCCGCCTCGCGGGGCGCAGCCGGGGCATTACCGGAGCTATTGCCACGCACCTTGACGCCGCGGTCGCTGGTGGCAGACTGTCCCTGCCGGGTGGTCGGTGATGGCGTCGAGTTCTGCCTTTCGGCACCGCTGGCGAGACCAGGCTGTCGCGTCCCGCCAGGCGCCTGCCCGCTGATTGGCGGAACATCGCCTTCCCTGTCCTCTCCCTGCTGCAGCACGATTTCAACCCGCCGGTTTTTGGCACGGTTCGCCGCCGTGTCATTAGCCGCAACCGGCTGGGTATCGGCAAAACCCTGAATCAGGAAGCGATCTGATGGTATATCAGTTGCCAGCATCATTTCATGTGCGACCGACACCGCACGCGCTGCCGACAACTCCCAGTTGGAGCGGAAACGCTCCGTGTAGATGGGTACATCGTCGGTATGGCCCGCCACAATGATCTTTCCCTCCGACCCCTTGAGGATATCGGTAACCCGCTTCAGCAAAGGTCGAAACGCCTGTTTCAGTTCGGCACGTCCGGAGCCGAACGACGCTTTCTCACGTACCCGGATAATGATCTTCTGCCCGGCGGTCTCCACATCGACCGAGCCGGCCTTGATTTCCTTGCCAAGCGCACTGCTGATCAACTGCGCACTGCGCTCGAGCTTTTTGCGCCGCTCGGCCGCTGCTTTGGCCTTGATTCGTTCTTCCAGGTCGCTTGGATCCTCCGTCGCAGCCTGCTGCCTGGACTGCAGCGCTTCGCCCTCCAGCTGCTGGTCGAGGCGCTGCCCGGCGCGCGCTTTGGCTATCGCCAGTTCCTGCTTCTGTGTTTCGGTTAGGCCGCTCTCCTGACTGGGCTGCTTGCCGGGAATCCGCTCGGCCTGTTCGCCGCTTTTTTCGCCGGCGGTGAGATCGGCATTCGTGCCGGTCTTCTGATCGATGTCCTGGTCCGCCTGATTGCGCGCCGGATCCTCGGGTTTCAGGGTCTTGTCACGCTCGGGCTCGTGTCTGGAGCGCGGTGTCGGCACCGGCCGGCGGCGCTCCTTGCCCAGATCCAGGTTGACGCGCAGGTCGTTGGTGGTCATCTGGCGTATTACATTGAGCTGTGTGGGCTCGGGGCGCGCCGGGCTGAACTCGCGGGCAATGACGTTGATCCCTTTCGGCGGCTCCTTGACTTGAATTTCACGCTGCACGCCGAACGCGTTCTTGAGCGAGCCGGCCATTTCCTTGTACTTCGATACGTCCATTTCGGAGAACGCCAGCAGCAGCACGAAAAAGCACATCAGCAAGGACATCAGGTCCGCAAAAGTCATGACCCACGCGGGTGCACCCTGCGGGGCTTTCTTTGCCGATGCTTCGCCGGACATCACAACAATCCCTGTTCAATAAACACGAGCCGGGGCAATTCAGGCTGCGTCAGCCTGCTCGCCATCCGGCTCATCGCGTTTCCCCGCGGGCAGGTAAGTCTTGAGCAGTTCTTCCATGACGCGCGGATTGAGACCTTCCTGAATCGATCCGATCGTTTCCAGGATCAGCGCCTTGTTGAGGCGTTCCTCCTGGCTGCGGTGGCTAAGTTTGTCAGCGATCGGCAGAGCAAATGCGTTGGCGATAATCGCACCATACAGGGTGGTCAGCAGCGCGACTGCCATCGCCGGACCGATTTTCTTCGGGTCGTCCATGGCCGACAGCATCTGCACCAGCCCGATCAGGGTGCCGATCATGCCCATGGCGGGCGCCACGTCGCCGATGGATTTGAAGATGGCCTGACCGCGCTCGTGGCGCTCAATCGTCATATTGATATCCTTGCCGAGCATGCTGCGGACGAATTCCGGCTCGTGACCGTCGACACACAACTGGATACCGCGTTTCAGGAATTCGTTGTCGATCTCGCGCCCTTCCAGACCCAGCACGCCTTCCTTGCGCGCGATATTGGCCAGTTCTATGCCTTCCTGGATCAGCTTGCGGGGGTTTTCGGCCTTGTTGAAGAACGCCTTCATGGCGACCTTGAAGGCGGTAAAGAAATGTGCCAGGGGAAATTTCATCAGCACGGCAAAAATGGTCCCGCCCACCACGATGAACAGCGACGGTACGTTGACGAATATGATCGCGCTGCCGCCTGTTATGATTGCTGCGATGATGATACCGAAGGCACCCAACAGCCCGACCAGGGTGGCAAGATCCATGAAAACTCACTCCATAACAGCACGTTAGACTTTCGTACCCGCTGTATCGCCGCCTTCAGGGGAATCTTGAGCGACGCGACCACCCCGATCAGCCCCAGGAACGATCAGATTTTTTACCTTGGATTAGCAGGTTAGGAATGAATCAGAGCGAGATTGAGCAGCGCACCATACTCATCACCGGCTGTTCCAGCGGCATCGGCTACTGCGTTGCGCACGGGCTCAAACGGCGCGGCTATCCGGTCATAGCCAGCGCCAGAAAGCCGGACGACGTAAAGCGCCTTGCCGGCGAGGGTCTGGACTGCCTGCAGATCGACCTGGATGACCCCGATTCGATCGATCAGGCAGTCAAGAATCTGGAAGACCGCACCGGGCGGCGTATCTACGGGCTGTTCAACAATGCCGGATTCGGCCAGCCCGGGGCGGTGGAGGATTTACGCCGCGACGTGCTGCGCGCCCAGTTCGAAACCAACGTCTTCGGCACCCTGGAGCTGACCAACCGGCTCCTGCCCTGGATGCGCGCAGCCGGCGAGGGACGCATTATCCAGAACAGCTCGCTGCTGGGTTTCGTTTCGCTGGCTTACCGAGGGGCCTACAATGCGAGCAAATATGCCCTGGAGGGCCTGTACGACACCCTGCGGCTGGAACTCGCGGGCACCGGTATTCACGCCATACTGATCGAGCCAGGCCCCATCACCAGCCGCTTCCGCAGCAACGCTCTGGCCGCCTACCAACGTAACATCGACATTGAAAGCAGCGTGCACCGCGAAACCTACCGGGCGACCGAGGCGCGCCTCAGCCGGCAGGGACCCGCAGTACCCTTCACGCTGCCCCCGGAAGCGGTGCTGGAAAAAGTGATCAAGGCGCTGGAGACACCGGTTCCGCGACCGCGTTACTGCGTGACTTTTCCCAGCCACCTGTTCGCAGCCCTGAAACGTTGCCTGACCGCGCGCGCGCTGGACCGCGTACTGCTGGGCGTATCACGCCGCGAAGCGAGATAAGGGACAGCAAAAAAAAACCCGCCGAAAACAGGCGGGTTTGTCGCAGACCGGATGCCGGCAGCCGCACGCTCAGAAGTCCAGGCGCAGCCCCGCGAAATACTCTTCGTCGTCGTCGTCACCGAACGCGGCATTGACATTGACCCCGATGTTCTTGGTCAGCATGAGAACACCACCGGCGACAATAAAGCTCTCATCCATATCGCCGGAAACGTAGCGGTAGGCGAGATCGATCTCCGCATTTTTGTGAGCCTGCAGGCGGAAGCCAGCTTCGTATCTTCCACCGGTCTCGGTCTTGGAGCTGATGCCGTCGCCGCTGCCATTCAGTTTCTGGTTGAAGTAGAGCGCCTCGCCGTACACGTCCAACGGTTTCATCACATTGTAATGGCCACGCGCACCGACCCGGAATTCGGTGAGATCGGTCGACTCACCGGGATAGTCGATGTTGCCGCGCCGAAATCCGGCGCGCAGGGCAACGTATTCGTGTACCCCGAACGAGGCATCCACCAGCCCGCTATCGACGTTGACGCTGTCCTCCGGGGCATCCAGATCGCTGTACTGGTAACCGACATCGGCATAGCTGTAGCTGAGACCCTTTGCCGCCACCGGGCCGGAAACAGCACACGCCACGGCACCGATCAGCACCGCCCTGAGGGCTTGGTTTGAATACATTAATCCTCCTCCTGTCTTCTTATTCTGGCTGGCGCCGCAAACAGGCTAATACTACGGGCTCCCCAGCACGCCTTCAAGCGCAAATATCGGTCCGAAAACAACATACGGGGCGGACTGGGGCCCGCCCTTAGTCATTGATAGTCAGTGATTTTCAGGCCGCGCTCGCCTGCGACCGCCCGATACGGAATACCAGCTTCTCGCCCTCCACGTCCACTTCGATGACCTGCCCCGGCTGGAAACGCCCGGCCAGGATTTCCTGGGCCAGCGGATTCTCCAGCTGGTGCTGGATTGCCCGCTTCAACGGTCGGGCACCGTACACCGGATCGAATCCCGCCTCGCCAAGGCGGTCGAGCGCGGCTTCCGATAGCGTCAGACCGAGATCGCGTTCGGCCAGCCGCTTGCGCAAGTAATCGATCTGTATGGTGGTGATGGCCCGGATCTGCTCGCGACCCAGCGGATGAAAAACCACCGCCTCGTCGATGCGGTTGATGAATTCTGGCCGGAAATGGGCGCCGACCACATCCATTACCGCGGCTTTCATTCGCTCGTAGTTCTCCTCGCCCGCCAGTTCCTGAATCTGCTGACTGCCGAGATTCGACGTCATGACAATCACGGTGTTGCGAAAATCCACTGTGCGCCCCTGACCGTCGGTCAGGCGGCCGTCATCCAGGACCTGCAACAATACGTTGAACACATCGGGGTGCGCCTTCTCCACTTCGTCCATCAGGATCACCGAGTAGGGCTTGCGCCTGACGGCTTCGGTCAGGTAGCCGCCTTCTTCGTAGCCCACGTAGCCGGGCGGTGCCCCGATCATGCGCGCCACCGAATGCTTTTCCATGAACTCGGACATATCGATGCGTACCATCGCTTCTTCGGTGTCGAACAGAAACGCCGCCAGCGCCTTGGTGAGCTCGGTCTTGCCCACGCCGGTCGGCCCCAGAAACAGAAACGAGCCGTTGGGACGGTTGGGATCGGACAGACCGGCGCGCGAGCGCCGGATGGCATTCGAAACGGCCTTTACAGCCTCGTCCTGGCCGACCACGCGCTTCTCGATTTCCTGTTCCATGCGCAGCAACTTGTCGCGCTCGCCTTCCAGCATCTTGGACACCGGGATACCGGTCCACTTCGATACCACCTCGGCGATCTCCTCATCGGTGACCTTGTTGCGCAACAACTTCATCTGCTGGGTTTCCGCCTGGGCGGCCATGTTGAGCTGTTTCTCCAGCTCCGGGATGCGTCCGTACTGGAGCTCACCGGCACGCCCAAGGTCGCCGGCCCGCTGGGCCGTGTCCAGTTCCTTGCGTGCACGCTCCAGCTCTTCCTTGATGTGATGCGAGCCCTGCACCGCCGCTTTCTCGGCCTTCCAGATCTCTTCCAGATCGGAGAACTCGCGCTCGAGCTTGTCGATCTGCTCCTGCAGATTTTCCAGCCGCTTGACCGACGCCTCGTCACTTTCCTTCTGCAGAGCCTCGCGCTCGATCTTGAGCTGTATCAGGCGCCGCTCCAGGCGATCCATCTGTTCGGGCTTGGAGTCGATTTCCATACGGATACGACTGGCCGCCTCATCGACCAGGTCGATGGCCTTGTCGGGCAACTGGCGGTCGGTGATGTAGCGCTGCGACAGGGTCGCCGCGGCCACGATGGCGGGATCGGTGATGTCAACCCCGTGGTGAACCTCGTAACGCTCCTTCAGTCCGCGCAGGATGGCGATGGTATCCTCTACCGTCGGCTCGTCTACCAGCACCTTCTGGAAACGGCGCTCCAGTGCCGCGTCCTTTTCCAGGTACTTGCGGTATTCATCCAGAGTGGTGGCGCCGACGCAGTGCAGCTCACCGCGCGCCAGCGCGGGCTTCAGCATATTACCGGCGTCCATGGCTCCTTCGGCCTTACCGGCACCGACCATGGTGTGCAACTCATCGATGAACAGAATGATCTGACCTTCCTGTTTGGCGAGGTCGTTCAGCACCGCCTTGAGCCGCTCCTCGAACTCGCCGCGGAACTTGGCCCCGGCGATCAGGGCCCCCATGTCGAGACTGAGCAGGCGCTTGCTCTTCAGACCCTCCGGCACCTCGCCATTGACGATCCGCTGCGCCAGGCCTTCGACGATGGCTGTCTTGCCGACACCCGGTTCGCCGATCAGGACCGGGTTGTTCTTGGTGCGACGCTGCAACACCTGGATGGTGCGGCGAATTTCGTCGTCGCGTCCGATCACCGGGTCCAGTTTGCCCTGTTCGGCACGCTCGGTCAGGTCGATGGTGTATTTTTCCAGCGCCTGGCGTTGATCCTCGGCGTTGGGGTCATCCACCTGCTGGCCACCCCGCACATTGTCGATGGCCCGCTCCACCACGCCCTTGCTGGCGCCGGCCGTGCGCAGCAGATTGCCCAGCTCACCTTTGTCCTCGGCAGCGGCGAGCACAAACAGCTCGGAGGAAATGTACTGGTCCTTGCGCTGCTGGGCCAGCTTGTCGGTCAGATTCAGCAGCCGGTTCAGATCGTTGGAAATATGCACCTCGCCGGCGGTGCCCTGCACGGTGGGCAGCCGATCCAGCCACTCGCCGAGCTGGGAGCGCAGCAGGTTGCTATTGACGTCGGCCTGAGTCAGGAGGTGCCGCACCGTGCCTCCCTCCTGGTCCAGCAATGCCACCATCACATGAACGGGTTCTATGTAGTTGTGATCGCGACCCAGCGCCAGACTCTGCGCATCGGCGAGTGCCATCTGAAACTTGGAGGTCAGTTTATCCATCCGCATGACAAGGATTCTCCTGGAAAATTCTCAACTGTCCAAATATATGGGTCGGATTATGAGGAAATTCAAGGGAACCCCGAAAAAGCTGAACCGCGAAGGACGCTAATGACGCGAAGGTATGAATCTTTCTCGACTCCTCGCCCCAGACTGCGCGTCCGTCACTACCGGTTCGGGCGGCAGGGTCAAATGCCTTCCCTGCGGTTCTACTTCGCGTCCTTAGCGTCCTTCGCGGTTCACGACATACCGGAGGCCTGTTACTTGTAGACCTTGCGCTGGAACAGGTCCTGACGGCGGCTGACCAGGCGGTCCAGGAACAACAGGCCATCCAGGTGATCCAGTTCGTGCTGGACGGCGCGTGCCTCGAAACCCTCCATGTCGAACGCCAGATCATTACCGTCGCGGTCCTGGGCGCGCAGCTGGATGCGCTCGGCGCGCACCACGTTGCCGGTGTAGTCGGGCACTGAAAGACAACCCTCGCGCCCCATGGCGAAGCCGTCCCACTCGGTGATTTCGGGATTCACCAGAATCAGATGCCCGTGGCTGCGGGTCTTCTTGCGCCCCGATACGTCCACAATGACCACACGCTCGAACCAGCCCACCTGAGGCGCAGCAATACCGACTGCCCCGGGCCCCGCCTTGCGGGTCTCCTCAAGATCGTCGATACGGGCCTGCAATGCGGCGTCGAAACGCTGCACGGGATTGGAGGCCTGGCGCAGGCGCTCGTCCGGGTAGGTCAGGATATCCAGGACAGCCACGGCTCAGCCGATCAGAGTGTCTATGGGCACCACGTCGACCTTGACCCCCTGGGCCCGCAACGGCGCCAATGCCTGTTCTATAGCATCAAGGCCCTGTGATGCCAGGCCCTCGATTTGCAGGATATAGATGGGATGCGACTCGGTACCGCCGACGTCGGATTCCAAATCCAGAATGTTCAGCCCGGCCGCTGCCGCCTGTCCGGTGACCTGGGCTACGATGCCGGCACGGTCCGCACCGTGCACCAGAATCCGCACATCGGGGACCGGGCGCCGATGCAATTCCGCCTCAATCACATCGATATGCAGTATCAGTTCCAGCTCGTCGACCACCGGCTGCAACACCGTACGCAGCGCATTGGGCCCGGCCGCGCTTTTGACCATCATCATGATGGTGAAGTTGTTGCCCAGCCGCAGCATCGACGTCTCACCGAGATTACAGCCTGATTCGAACAGCCCTTTTGTGACCGCGGCGACAATACCGGGCCGATCTTGTCCGATCAGTGTCAACATGTACCAGTCCGACATGGATGTCACCTCCAGATCCTGATGACACTATAAGCAGGCCTCGCGGAACACCGCAACCCCGTCACCGCAAAGCGTCGGCAGTCGACCTGTCACGGATATCTTGAGCCGGCCGAGTCAGCGGGTGCTCCGCGCGTTTCAGCCGCGCGGTTACGCGACGCTGCAGCGATGCTGGCGTTCAAATATGGCAGGATTACCGGTTTTCAGCTGTGCAGGCTGGAATGTGTCACGTATATCAGCGCCACGCCGGCGCCTATCAGCAGCAACTGCTTGAGCGTGGCGCTGAACTCGACCCGTTTGTGCAGACCAGGGATCAGATCCGCCACCGCCACGTAGATAAAGCTCGACGCCGCTACCGCCAGCACATAGGGCAAGGCCGGCTCGAGGTCCTTGAGCCCATAGTAGGCCAGTAGGCCGCCGACCACCGTTGCCAGACTCGACAACAGGTTGAACAGGAAAGCGCGGCCAGTGCTGAAACCGCTGTGAAGCAGCACTGCGAAGTCGCCCACCTCCTGGGGAATCTCGTGCGCCGCAACCGCCAGACTGGTAACCACGCCGAGATGGATATCGGTGAGAAACGCCGCGCCGATCAGAACGCCATCGATAAAATTGTGCAGCCCGTCGCCTACCAGTATGAGCGTCCCGGCCGCCGCATGGCGGTGGGTGTCGTCCTCCGGGGTGTGCACCTCGCAATGCTCGTGATGGCAGTGCCGCCACAACACCAGCTTTTCGAGCAGAAAAAAACCAAACAACCCCAGCAGAACCGCACCGGTAATGGCATGAAAATCGGTCCCGTCCACGCCCTCCAGCGCGTGCGGCAAAAGGCCCAGCAGGGCGGCGCCCAACAACGCTCCGATAGCGAAGCTGACGGCGTGGGGCAGAAGCCGGATTCTCAGCGCCTCGTTGAGCAACAGGAACACGGCGGCCGCTAGAACGCTCAACACCCCGCCCAGGAGGCAGAACAGCAGAATCCAGCTCAGTAAGGGCATCAGGAATTCACCCGCGCAAATTAAGCCTGCAAGTATACGGAATAGAGGTCAGGTCGTCAGTCCAGCCAGATCAGGGTCGCCATGCGCCCGGTGACCTGGTCCCGACGGTATGAGTAGAAACGTTCCCGGTCACTGAAGGTACAGAACTCGCCGCCATACACCGCGTTCACGCCCAGCGCCCGCAGGCGGAGTCGCGCCAGCCGGTAAAGGTCGGCAAGCCAGCGTCCGTTGGCCTGCAGCGCGAAAGCTTCCCCGGCCTCGGCGTGTTGCTGGACAAAGGCGCTGCGCACCTCCGCGCCGACTTCGAAGGCCTGCGGGCCGATGGCCGGACCCAGCCACGCCAGCAGCTGCCCCGGCGGTAACGCCAGCGCCGCAACGGTACTTTCCAGCACGCCGGCAGCCAGGCCCCGCCAGCCGGCGTGGGCGGCTGCAACCCGGCTTCCGTGACGATCGCAGAACAGCACTGGCAGACAATCGGCGGTCAGTACGGCACAAACGACTCCCCGCCGGTCGGTATACCCGGCGTCTGACGTCGAGCGCCGTACGGCGCGGTGGCAAGCCACGACGCCGCTGCCGTGCACCTGTTGCAGCCACACGGGTTCGGCGGGCAGGCGCAGGCACTGCCGCAGCCATGCGCGGTTCTGCTGCACCGACTCCGGCCGGTCGCCCACATGATCGGCGAGGTTAAGAGCGTCGAAAGGCGTGCCGCTGACCCCGCCCTGGCGGGTAGTCGTGACCGCTTTGACAGCGCTTGGCGCAGGCCAGTCGGGATAGATCATGACTCCTCCCGCAATACGTCGAGCAGGCGCATGAAATCGTCCGGTATTTCGGCCTGCCAGCTCAGCCGTTCCCCGCTCGCCGGGTGCGTCAACTCCAGGCGCGCAGCGTGTAGCGCCTGGCGCCGAAAGCCGCTCAGCACCTCGCGCAACCGCGGCGATACCCCACGCGCCGGCTTCTGCCTGCCCGCGTACAGCGGGTCGCCAACCAGCGGACAGCGAATATGGGCCATGTGGACGCGGATCTGGTGGGTGCGTCCGGTCTCCAGGCGCACCTCCAACAGCGTGTGGGTCGGGAAGCGCTCCAGCACGCGGTAATGCGTGACAGCTGGCTTGCCGGAGGCCACCACGGCCATGCGCAGGCGGTCGCGTGGGTGACGTCCGATCGGCGCCACGACGCTGCCGCCAGCGGTCACCGCCGCTTGCACCAGCGCCAGGTACTCGCGATGCACGCTGCGCGCCTGCAGCTGTTCGACCAGCGACTTGTGGGCACTCAGGGTGCGCGCCACCACCATGAGCCCACTGGTATCCTTGTCCAGGCGGTGGACGATGCCGGCACGCGGCAGGCTGGCCAGTTGGGGGTAGTGGTACAACAAAGCATTCTGCAGGGTGCCTTCGGGGTTACCGGCAGCCGGATGCACGACCAGTCCGGGCGGCTTGTTCAGCACCAGCAGGTGCGGGTCTTCGAAACGCACATCCAGCGGGATCGGCTGTGGCTGCACCCCGGTTTCGACCTGCAACTGCACCGCAATTTCCACTTGTTCTCCGCCTGCGACCCGGTATCTGGCTGGCACGGGGTAGCCGTTCAGCAGCACGTTACCCTGCTTTATCCACTGCTGCAGGCGGCTGCGCGAGTAGCCGCTGAACAGCTCGGCTAGCACCTGATCGAGACGACGCCCGGCGGCTGCCAACCGGGATCTGGGCGTTCAGATGTACGGTTTCAAACATGAATTCAGGTGGCCAACACGGGTCAAGCGGACTTACAATTTGGTTTCTACGACTGTAAACGGACATTCAGGCCGATGCGTTGTCTACGCCTTATACCTTTATTGATCGCCTTGTTCATGCTCGGCTGCGCCGGAACCAGCGAGGACGAGCTGGCAAACCTGTCCGCCAATGAGCTGTACAGCCGCGCCAAAGCAGCGCTGAACTCGGGCGATTACGAGACCGCCATCAACACCTTCGAAAAACTCGAAGCCCGCTTCCCGTTCGGCAAGTATGCGCAGCAGGCGCAGCTGGAAATTGCCTACGCCTACTACAAGTTCGAGGAGCCGGACTCGGCAATTGCCGCAGCGGACCGGTTCATTCGTAACAATCCCGGCAGCCCGCACCTGGATTACGCCTACTATCTGAAAGGCCTGACCAACTACAGCCGTGGCGCCAGCATAATGGATCGCATGGCACCACGCGAACCCTCGGAACGCGACACCCGGGCGTTACGCGAAGCCTTCAACGATTTCAGCCAGCTGGTGAAGAAATTCCCCGACAGCCGCTATGCCAATGACGCCATGCAACGGCTGATTTACCTGCACAATCAGCTTGCGCAGTACGAAATCCATGTCGCCAACTACTACATGAAACGCGGCGCCTATGTGGCTGCTGCCAACCGCGCCAAGTACGTGCTGGAGAACTACCAGCGCGCGCCCGCTGCCCAGGAGGCGCTGCAGGTCCTGATACGCGCCTACTCGAAGATGGGCATGGACGAGCTGGCCAATGACGCCAAACGGGTGCTGGAGCTGAACACACCGGCGCAGCAGACTCCCGCCGCCGCAACCCCTTCGGCAGGGGAGGCACTGGAGCCGTAGGGAACCGCTGCACAATCATCGATCCAGCGCCCGCCTTCCAGCGGGGCGGGGTAAAATGCTCAGATGGCGTCTTCGTCAACTTCCCCGGTGCGAATCCGCACCACCCGTTCCACCGGCGTAACAAAGATCTTTCCGTCACCGATCTTACCGGTGCGGGCGGCGCTGGTGATGGTATCGACGCAGCGATCGACGTCCTCATCCTTGACGACCAGTTCAAGCTTCACCTTGGGCAGAAAATCCACCACATACTCGGCGCCACGGTAGAGCTCGGTGTGGCCTTTCTGACGGCCAAAGCCTTTGACTTCAGTGGCGGTCATACCAGTGATGCCGATCTCCGAAAGCGCTTCGCGCACATCGTCCAGCTTGAAAGGCTTGATGACGGCCTCAACTTTCTTCATTGGTCGTTCCCCTGTTGATAACGCTGCCTCAGATCATACCCGTACCGAAAACAGACGCAATATGCCAACCGCGGGCCAGCTGGGGCGCCCACGTGCGCGCCCGTCAGGCGCCATAGCGGTGCAGCTGGGCGCTGAGAAAACCGGAAGTGATTGGATAGCGCCGGTCGCGTCCAAACGCGCGCGTGGAAATCCGCACGCCTGGCGGTGCCTGGCGACGTTTGTATTCATTGCGATCCACCAACGTGGCCACGCGCCGGACCGTTTCAGAATCAAACCCCTGCGCTACGATTTCCTCTATGCTGAGGTCTTTCTCGATGTAGGCCTCCAGTATCGGGTCAAGTATCTCGTACGGCGGCAGGGAATCCTGGTCTTTCTGGTCCGGTGCCAGCTCCGCGGAAGGCGGTCGTTCCAGCACCCGCTGCGGAATCACCCTGCCAAGCGAGTTGCGGTACGCTGCCAGGCGATAAACCAGCAGTTTCGGCACGTCCTTGATGGGTGCAAAACCGCCCGCCATGTCACCGTACAGGGTGGCGTAACCCACCGACACCTCACTCTTGTTACCGGTCGTCAGCAGGATGCGTCCCTGTTTGTTGGACAGGGCCATCAGTATCACGCCACGGCAACGCGCCTGAATATTCTCTTCGGTCGCGTCGCGCTCGGTGCCGGCAAAGGCTTCCGACAAGGCGTCGAGAAATGCGGTAAACGGCTTCTCGATGGGGATTTCGCGGTAATCAACACCCAGCGCCTCCGCCTCCAGACGGGCATCTTCCAGACTGATATCGGCGGTGTAGCGGGATGGCATCATGACCGCCTCTACCTGCTCCGCGCCCAGTGCATCGACAGCGATCGCGAGCGTCAGAGCCGAATCGACTCCACCGGACAGCCCCATCACCGCGCCCTTGAAGCCGTTCTTTCGCGCGTAGTCACGCACCCCCAGCACCAGCGCCTGGTAGATAACCGCCTCCTCGCTGGCACGCGGCACTATTGCGCCCGGAATGGGATTAAGCTGACCGCCGCGGCGCTCGAAATCCACCACATAAAGACCTTCCTGGCACGCCGGTGCGCGCAAGACCAGCCGTGCGTCGCGGCCCAGTACAAAGGATTCTCCGTCAAACACCAGTTCGTCCTGGCCACCGACCAGGTTGACATATACAGCGGGGCAACCGGTCTCAGTGACCCGGTTGCCGACCACCGTCTCGCGTTCGCCGCCCTTGCCGCGGTGAAACGGCGAGGCATTGATGTTGACCAGCAGGGCGGCGTCGGCCTGGGCCGCCGCCTGGGCCGGTTCCGGCATCCAGATGTCTTCGCAAATGGTTACGCCTATGGTCACGCCGCACACGTCAGCGACACCATAAGCCAGGACCCGACACGAAGTAGCGCTTCTCATCGAATACGCTGTAGTTGGGCAGATGATGCTTGCGGCAACAGGCCAGGACTTGGCCGTCACGAATGACCGAAGCGGCGTTGAAACGCCCTTCCACGGTCTGCTCAGGGTGCCCGATCAGCATGTGAATACCACCGACCTGAGTACGGATGCGCACCAGGGCCTCGTTGACCAGTTCCTGCACCACCGGACGCAGCAGCAGGTCCTCGGGCGGATAACCGGTCAGAGTCAGCTCCGGGAAAACGATCAGATCGGCACCGAGTACGTCGCGTGCGTGCTCGGCCATGTCGATGACGCGCTGCGTATTGCCCGGTACGTCGCCGACCAGCAGATTGCATTGCGCCATGACCAGGCGCAACGCGGTGTTCTCGGGGCGGGGAGCGGTCACGAACGGCCCAGCACGTCCTGCATGGTAGTGCCCATGTCCGCGGGCGAGCGAACCACCGCCGCACCGGCATACTCAAGCGCCGCGAATTTGGCCGCTGCAGTGCCTTTGCCGCCACTGATGATGGCGCCCGCATGCCCCATCCGTTTGCCCGGTGGCGCGGTAACGCCGGCAATGTAGGCCACCACGGGTTTGCTCATGTAAGACTTGATGAACTCAGCGGCTTCCTCTTCGGCACTGCCACCGATCTCGCCGACCAGAATCGCGCCCTCGGTATGCGGGTCGCGCTCAAAGCGTTCCAGGCAGTCGACAAACTCCAGACCATGGATCGGATCACCGCCGATACCGACACAGGTGCTCTGTCCCAGACCCGCCAGGGTGGTCTGATAGACCGCTTCGTAGGTCAGGGTGCCGGAGCGCGAAACAATCCCGATCTTGCCCGGCTTGTGGATGGCCCCGGGCATAATACCGATCTTGCAGGCACCCGGCGTGATGATGCCCGGACAGTTCGGGCCTATCAGCACGGCATCGCTGCCGTGCAAGGCAGCCTTGACCTTCAGCATGTCCATCACCGGGATGCCTTCGGTAATGCAGACAATAACCTCGATACCCGCATCCGCCGCTTCGAGAATGGCATCGGCGGCGAAGGCCGCCGGCACATAGATCATGCTGGCGTTGGCTTCGGTCTCGTTGACGGCATCCTGTACCGTATTGAAGACCGGCAGACCCAGGTGTTCCTGCCCGCCCTTGCCCGGCGTAACACCGCCCACCAGTCGGGTGCCGTACGCCAGGGCCTGCTCAGAATGGAAGCTGCCCTGCTTGCCGGTGAATCCCTGGCAAATGACCCGGGTAGTGCCGTCAACCAGAATGCTCATGCCTGTCCCCCGCGCGCCGCCGCGACCACTTTTTCCGCTGCATCCGTCAGGCCATCGGCCGTGACAATGCTCAACCCGCAGCCCGCCAGCAGCTCCTTGCCCTTCTCCACATTGGTGCCTTCCAGACGCACCACCACCGGCAGCCGCACGTCTACCTGCTGCAGGGCCTGGATGATACCCTCGGCAATCAGGTCACAGCGGACGATACCGCCGAAAATATTCACCAGAATGGCTTGCACCTTGGGGTCCGACACAACCAGCTTGAACGCCTCCGCAACCCGCTCCGCGGTCGCGCCCCCGCCGACATCGAGGAAGTTCGCCGGCTCGCCGCCGTGCAGCTTGATCAGGTCCATGGTCGCCATCGCCAGACCCGCCCCGTTCACCATACAGGCAATATCGCCATCCAGGGTGATGTAGTTCAGCCCGTGCTCATGTGCCCGTCGTTCCTTGTCGTCCTCCTGGCTGGGATCGCGCAATTCGCTGGTCTCGGGGTGCCGGTAAAGGGCGTTGTCATCCAGATCCAGCTTGGCGTCCAGCGCCAGCAGTTCACCGGTCCCGGTTACCACCAGCGGGTTGATCTCCACCAGGCTGGCATCGTGCTGCTCGAACAATTGATAGAGTCCACCCAGTACAGTGGTGAACGCCCTGATCCCGGCACCGCTCAGACCCAGACCAAAGCCCAGATTACGGCACTGGTAGGCCTGCAAGCCGACTGCCGGATGAATGGTTTCGGTGAGGATGGCCTTCGGGTCACGCGCCGCGACCTCTTCTATATCGATTCCGCCCGCGCGCGACGCCATGATCGTCACGCGTTCGGAGCCGCGATCGACCAGCATGCCCAGGTACAGTTCGCGCGCAATGTCGACCGTGGTTTCGATCAGCAGGCGGTGAATCGGCAAACCCGGACTGCCGGTCTGTCGGGTCGCCAGATTCGAACCCAACAGCCGGTCCGCGACCTGTTCCACCGCCGCGAGGCTATCGACCAGCTGCACGCCGCCCGCCTTGCCACGCCCGCCGGCGTGTACCTGCGCCTTGACCACCCAGCGTTCACCGCCGAGTGCCTTGGCCGCCGCGGCGGCATCGCCTGTGGACTCAACCATCCGCCCCTGTGGCACGGGAATCCCGTGTTGCTCGAACAACTGCTTTGCCTGATACTCGTGGAGATGCATGGCGGCACCCGCTCCGGTTCAAAGCCGGTATTCTCCTGAAAAACCCGCATCGGAGTAAAGCGTTGTTGTGTCGCAGCAGGGCTGAGTACACCAGCGGCTCGGTTTTCACGGCAAAATGCGCGATCGCTCAGCAGCCCGGCCGGTTCGGTGGGCAAGGATTTCGGCTACACTAGGCGCATGTTCGGTATACGCGTACTGATATTCCTGCTCGGTATTGGCCTGGTCGTGTGGATTCTGATCCGCCTGGCAAAAGGCCCTGCCCTGGCAAAGAAACCACAGAAGAAGGTTGGCGACATGGTGCCCTGCTCGCACTGCGGCGTATACGTGCCGCGCGGCGAGGCGCTTCAGGACGGTGATCGCTACTTCTGTTGCCGAGAGCACCGCGACGCAGACCGGTAGCGGGATGCCAGTGACCCCATCGTCCACCCGAAGCATGGGCCATTTTGATATCGCCTGGCGCCCCCTGCGCCTGCTGACGTTCTACCGGCTGATCCTCGCCGGTCTGCTTACAGTGTTGTATTTCGCTGCACAGGAAAGCAACCCCTTCAACGTCCAGCTGCCCCGTCTGTTCGGTTCGACGCTGCTCACCTACCTGATTTTCAGCCTGGCGATCGGTTTTGCGACGCGCCTGCACTGGCCGCAATTCGGGTTTCAGGCGTTGCTGCAGGTCTTCGCCGACATCGCCGCGATTACCCTGCTCATGCACGCGACCGGGGGCGTGAACAGCGCCCTTGGGGTGTTGCTGGTGATTGCCGTCACAGCGGGGGCGCTGATAGCACCCGGACGACTGGCCTACCTGTTCGCCGCCGTGGCAACACTGGCATTGCTGTTCGAAACCGGCCTGGCGAGTCTGTCCCCGGAAAAGACCGGTGCCGAGAGCATAACGCGGGCCGGCCTGCTTGGACTGGTGCTGTTCGCCGCCGCCGGCCTGGCGCAGGTACTCGCCGCGCGCATTCGCGAAAGCGAAGCGCTGGCCCAGCAGCGCGGCATCGACCTGGCCAACCTGGAGCAGTTGAATCAGCACATCATACGCCAGCTCCAGTCGGGGATCGTCGTGATAGCTCCGGACAGCCGCATCCGACTCGCCAACGACACCGCCCGCGCCCTGCTTGGCCTGGATGATGACAGCAATGCCAAACTGGAGAGAGTTGCACCGCAACTGGCCCAGGAACTACGCAGCTGGGAACGCGACCCGGCACGGCAACCCGAAGCCATCCCGTCACCGGTCGCCGGCGCCACCCTGGTGCCCCGCTTTCGGGTCCTGAGCACCGCGCAGGGGCAAGGCGCCCTGATTCTGCTGGATGACAGCAGCCATCTGGCGCAACAGGCGCAACAGGTCAAACTGGCCTCACTTGGCCGCCTCACTGCCAGTATCGCCCACGAAATCCGCAACCCGCTGGGCGCGATCAGTCACGCCGCACAGCTGCTGGGCGAATCCGAGCACCTGGATCGGGGCGATAAACGCCTCAGCGAAATCATCAGCAAACACACCCAGCGCGTGAACACGATTATCGAAAACGTACTGCAACTGTCGCGGCGCAATTCCAGTCAGCCGCAGTCGTTGCTGTTGGTCAACTGGCTGAAGCAGTTCCACGATGACTTCGTCCAGTCAGAACACGTCCCTCCCGACCAGCTGCGCCTGGACACTGACCCGGACGATCTTCTGGTACGGTTTGATCCTGGCCACCTGCACCAAATCATGACCAACCTGTGTCAAAACGCATTTCGCCACGCGGGTGCGGCCCCCCAGGTAACACTGAAGGCACGCCAAAGCGACCACGGCGTCGTGCAACTGGACATCATCGACAATGGCACCGGAATCGAGCCGGAAACGGCCGACCAGATCTTCGAGCCTTTCTACACCACCGCCAGCTCGGGCACCGGTCTGGGCCTGTACATCGCGCGTGAACTATGTGAGATCAACCAGGCAAAGCTGACTTACCAGCCTGCGCCGGACGGTGGCAGCTGCTTCCGCATACGGTTCGGTACGGAAAAGACTG
Source organism: uncultured Gammaproteobacteria bacterium (assembly GCA_963695455.1). Classification (GTDB taxonomy): domain Bacteria; phylum Pseudomonadota; class Gammaproteobacteria; order DSM-19610; family DSM-19610; genus Thiogranum. The sequence goes on from CAVOGN010000002.1 coordinate 554,137, forward strand.
CCTGACTTCAGCCCGGTACAGTTGGAGCCGACCACAGGTTTGTGGTTAAGTAGGCGGAATATATTCACAAGGTCGGAAAAATAAGCTATCCATGAGTGCACCACTAGCGCTGATCGTCGACGATGAACCCGATATTCGTGAGCTGCTGGAGCTGACGCTGGGGCGCATGAGCGTCGATACGCGCGCGGCTGCCTGTCTGGCAGACGCCCAACGCCTGCTTGGTGAGGTGAGATTCGATCTCTGTCTGACCGACATGCGGCTGCCCGATGGCGACGGCCTGCAGCTGGTCGAAACCATTCAGCAGCACTACCCGGAACTGCCGGTTGCGGTCATCACGGCCCACGGCAATATGGAAACCGCGGTGCAGGCACTCAAGGCGGGCGCCTTCGACTTCGTCTCCAAGCCGGTTGACCTGCAGGTGCTGCGTAACCTGGTCAACGGCGCGCTGAGGCTTGCACAATACCCGGAACGCGACCGTCGCACCCGCGACACTTTGCTGGGTGAGTCGGCGATTATGCAGACGGTCCGCTCCACCATCGCCAAGCTGGCCCGCAGCCAGGCGCCCGTATATATCAGCGGGGAATCCGGCACCGGTAAAGAACTGGTGGCGAATCTGATCCACGCCAAAGGCTCTCGCGGTGACAAACCGTTCGTGCCGGTGAACTGTGGCGCCATTCCCTCCGAGTTGATGGAGAGCGAATTCTTCGGCCACAAGAAAGGCAGCTTCACCGGTGCAGTCAGCGACAAACAGGGATTGTTTCAGGCTGCCGATGGCGGCACTCTCTTTCTCGACGAAGTCGCCGAACTGCCCCTGCACATGCAGGTCAAGTTGCTGCGCGCCATACAGGAAAAGGCGGTCAGACCGGTAGGGGAACAAAAGGAACTGTCTGTGGACGTCCGCGTGCTCTCCGCGACCCACAAGGATCTGGCCAAGCTGGTCGAAACGGGCGACTTTCGCCAGGACCTCTACTACCGCATCAATGTCATCGAGCTCAAGGTGCCCAGCCTGCGCCAACGCCGCGAAGACATTCCGCAGCTGGCCGAACACATCCTCAGCCAGCTCTGCGCCAACCAGGGTATCGAACCGCCGCAGATCGGGGCCGCGGCGATGGAAGCACTGCAGCGTTACGCCTTTCCGGGCAATGTGCGCGAACTGGAGAATATCCTGGAACGTGCCCTGACCCTGTGCGACGGCGAGCACATACTGACGGACGATCTGGCGCTGCCGGAGCTCGATTTAGCCGAGCAGCAGGAGGCCGATCTTGACCAGCCCCCACCCCCGCCGGCGGGCGTAGCTTTGGAAGATTACCTGGAACAAATCGAAAGACAGGCTATCCTGAAGGCTCTGGACCAGACCCAGAACAACAAGACAGCGGCGGCAAAGCTGTTGGGCATTACGTTTCGCGCCATGCGTTACCGCCTGAAGAAGCTGGGGCTGGAATGAACCGAACGTGACGCACCACGTCACTTAACCTGCGAAATACGTCACGCCGACGCAATTTGACCATGGAAGGTCAGGCCCGACATCACGGAGGAAAATGCCATGTACAGCCTCAACTGAAGCTCTTCAAACGTTTTATCCAACTGTTTTGCAATTTAATTTAAGGAAACGCTGCGGGATGCCGTCAAAGCGGGACGGATAGCGTCAGGGATTTGGCACGCCTGCTGCATCAGCAGGCTTAGCCAACGAAACCGGTTCAGCCTCGCCAGGACATGGCGTCGGGCGCGAGGCGGGAACGGCGGCTTCTGATCCACAGCGCTATTTATGCCCTTTGGGTATTTGACACAACGTTAACGTTTAGTAAGAGGATTGACTCATGAAGAAAGTTCAACAGGGTTTCACCCTTATCGAATTGATGATCGTGGTTGCGATCATAGGCATACTGGCCGCCATCGCACTGCCGGCCTACCAGGACTACACGGCTCGCAGCCAGGCATCGGAAGGCCCCAAGGTTTCCAGCGGCCTGATGGCGGACATCGCCGTCTATGTCGCTGAAAACGGCATCACCGGCGTCGAGGCCGATGCAGGTATCACCGCATCTGCCGGCGGTTTGAACGGTAAATACATCACCGATGGCGGAGTCACTGTCGCTGCGAATGGCATCATCAGTATCCCGTTCGACGCCGGTACTCTGGCAGGTCAGACGATGACCCTGACACCGACCCTCAACGGTACTCAGGTTTCCCAGTGGACCTGTGCGGGCCTGACCAATACCCAGCACCTGCCGTCGGGCTGCCGCTAATCGCGACCCGGTGTGACAACAAGCCCCCGCAAGGGGGCTTGTTCTTCCGGAACACGCATTAGACCTGCTACCACACAGTTAACCGTAGAGAGGGGGCCACCATGAAAAGACACTCATCGGGCTTCACACTCATCGAGTTGATGATCGTCGTGGCCATCATCGGCATCCTCGCGGCCATCGCACTCCCCGCCTACCAGGACTACACCGCCCGGGCGCAGGCCACCGAGGCCGTAAAAGCCACCAATCCTGTGCAGTGGGGTGTCGGTATCTACCTTGCGGAGACTGGAGCCATCGCCGGCGTCGACACCGATCCGAGCCTGACGGCCATTGCTGCAGGTATAAACGGCAAATACATTCAGAACGGTGCAACCACCATAGCGGCTAATGGCGACATCAGCATTCCGTTCGATGCCGGTTCACTGGCCGGTCAGACCATGATTCTCACACCCACGCTCAACGGAGCCCAGATAGCCACCTGGCAGTGCGGTGGACTGGCCAATGCCCAGCACCTGCCGACGGGCTGCCGCTAGGCCCCGGCTTCTTGGGACTGCAGAGCAGTCCGCTCTTCAGCCTGTATACGTCCCTGTCGTGGCGGTCAATCGCAGCCTCACTGACTGGCGGAATCGGGATAAAGTTTCACACAAAATAGTCGAGAACAGATTCTGAGTTGGGCTGTTTCGCCCACTACCCGGACAGGCAATTGAAAGCAGTATCGGAACGGATTAAAGTGCGACGCGGATCACGGAAGTCCGCATTAGATAAGGATATTTTTCAGCGATGGTAACTACCAGCCCAACGTCCCAGCTCAGCGGCCTGGCAAAACGCCTGGTGGCGGACGGTCTACTCGCCGCAGAACTCGCTGCGGAAGTTCAGGAAAAAGCGCTGAAGAAGCGCGAGCGTTTCGTCAGCTACCTGGTTGAAAACAAGCTGCTGGAGAGCGCAGCAATTGCAGCGTCCGCGTGCCAGGAGTTTGGTGTCCCACTGTTTGATCTCGCCGCGATGGATCTGGAGGCCGCGCCGGTTTCCCTGGTCGACGAAAAACTGATCCGCCAACACCACACGCTGCCCCTGTTCAAGCGCGGTAACCGCCTGTTTGTCGCCGTATCCGACCCCACGAACCTGCAGGCACTGGACGAAATCAAATTCCACACCGGCATCAGTACCGAAACCATACTGGTCGAGGAAGACAAGCTCACCAAGGCGATAGACAAGGCGCTGGACTCCGCCGACACGTCCATGACCGACCTGCTGGACGCAGACCTGGACAACCTGGAGGTCACCGCCGGCGACGAGGACAATCTCCCCGATGAGAAAATGGACGCGGATATCGACGATACGCCGGTGGTCCGCTTCGTCAACAAGGTTCTGCTCGACGCTATTAACAAAGGGGCATCCGATATCCACATCGAGCCCTACGAGAAAAGCTTCCGAATCCGCTTCCGGCAGGATGGCGTTCTGCACGAGGTCGCGTCACCGCCGGTGACCATGGCCACGCGGCTGGTATCACGCATCAAGGTCATGAGCAGAATGGATATCGCGGAACGCCGCGTGCCACAGGATGGCCGCATCAAAATGGCGCTCTCCAAGAAACGTGCAATTGACTTTCGTGTGAACAGCTGCCCGACACTGTTTGGCGAAAAGGTCGTACTGCGTATTCTCGACCCCACCAGTGCCCAGCTCGGCATCGACATGCTCGGTTACGAGGAAGAGCAGAAACAGCTCTATCTGGAAAATCTCAACAAGCCCTACGGGATGATCCTGGTGACCGGACCGACGGGATCCGGTAAAACCGTTTCCTTGTACACCGGCCTGAACATCCTGAACACGGCCGACCGCAATATCTCCACCTGCGAAGACCCTGTGGAAATCAACCTGGCGGGCATCAATCAGTGCAACATGAACCCCAAGGCGGGCCTGACGTTTGCCGCCGCCCTGCGCGCATTTTTGCGCCAGGACCCGGACATCATCATGGTCGGTGAGATTCGTGACCTGGAGACTGCGGAAATCGCTATCAAGGCCGCCCAGACGGGCCACATGGTAATGTCAACCCTGCACACCAATGACGCGCCGCAAACACTTACCCGTCTTGCCAACATGGGGGTTCCGCCATACAACATCGCGTCATCAGTGAATCTCATCATCGCCCAGCGCTTGGCGCGCCGCCTGTGTAACAATTGCAAGCAACCTGTCGATATTCCGAAACCGGCCCTACTGGAAGAAGGCTTCAGGGAAGAGGATATGGACAGCCTACAGTTGTTCGGCCCGGTGGGCTGCGACCAGTGTGCAGAGGGCTACAAAGGCCGTGTGGGTATTTACCAAGTTATGCCGGTATCCGAAGCCATGGGGCGCATCATTATGGAGAATGGCAACTCCATGCAATTGGCGGATCAGTCAAAGAAAGAAGGCATCGCCGATCTCCGCGAGTCTGGACTTAAAAAGGTCAGAGACGGCATCACGAGTCTTGAAGAAATCAACCGAGTAACCAAGGACTAAGTCATGGCTGAAGCAGCGATCAAGCAGAACGTGTTTACCTGGGAAGGCACTGACCGAAAAGGTAAAAAGATTAAAGGCGAAAGCCGTGCTGCAAACCCTTCAATGGTCAAAGCGGACCTGCGTCGCCAGGGCATCAGCCCGTTGAAGGTGCGCAAGAAATCAGCGCTCTTTTCAAGCACAAAGAAGAAGAAGATTCTTCCCAAGGATATAGCTGTTTTCAGTCGCCAGCTGGCCACCATGATGTCGGCCGGCGTACCACTCGTCCAATCCTTCGAAATTATCGGCCGCGGCCACGAAAATCCCTCCATGCAGCAGTTGGTGCTCAGCATCAAGAATGACGTCGAGTCAGGCAGCACCCTGGCTAATGCGCTGGCAAAACATCCCCTGTATTTCGATGAACTGGTGTGCAACCTGATCGCAGCCGGCGAGCAGGCGGGCATCCTCGAAACGCTGCTGGACAAGATCGCGACCTACAAGGAAAAGACCGAGGCACTGAAGTCCAAAATCAAGAAAGCCCTGTTTTATCCCGCGGCTGTTGTCGTTGTAGCATTTGTTGTCACTGCGATCTTGCTGATCTTCGTTGTTCCACAGTTCCAGAGCCTGTTCTCCGGCTTCGGCGCCGACCTTCCCGCCTTCACCCTGATGGTCATTGGCCTCTCTGAATGGATGCAAGCCTACTGGTGGGCCGTCTTCGCCGGAGTAGGAGCCGGCATCTACGGTTTCAGTCAGGCCAAGAAACGCTCGCCGAAATTCGCCCACGGACTTGATCGCCTGGTCCTCAAGTTACCCATTATCGGCGAAATACTGACCAAGGCGATTATCGCCAGGTATGCACGAACCCTCTCTACCATGTTTGCCGCCGGCGTGCCGCTGGTTGAAGCGATGGAATCCGTGGCCGGCGCCGCCGGTAATGCAGTCTATGCCGAGGGCATCCTGCAGATGCGCGACAACGTCGCGACCGGGCAGCAGTTACAACTGTCCATGAACCAGACCGGCTTGTTTCCCAACATGGTCGTGCAGATGGTCGCCATCGGTGAGGAATCCGGTTCGCTGGACGCCATGCTCGGCAAGGTCGCCGATTTTTACGAACAGGAAGTCGATGATGCGGTGGACGGACTCAGCAGCCTGCTGGAACCCCTGATCATGTCAGTACTCGGCATCCTGGTCGGCGGCCTCATCGTCGCCATGTATCTGCCAATTTTCAAAATGGGTTCGGTCATCTAACGCACGACACTCCACGGCAGGAGTGCCGTGGAGTATGATCCCGTCAACATGGAACTTGTCTATCTGTTACAAACCAATAGCGCCTTTCTGGTCGGCGCGGTTTTTGTGGTCGGCCTGATGGTCGGCAGTTTTCTCAACGTGGTCATCCATCGCCTTCCGGTTATGATGGAGCGCGACTGGAAGGCGCAGTGTCAGGAATACATGGGCCAGCCGCCGACCGAAGAGGGCTCCGGCCTGAGCCTCGCCAAGCCCCGTTCCAGATGCCCTGACTGCGGTCACGCCATACGTTTTTACGAAAACATCCCGGTTCTGAGTTATCTGTGGCTGCGTGGCAAGTGCTCCTCCTGCCAACACCCGATTTCACTCCGTTATCCTTTGATCGAACTGCTGACCGCAGTTCTGTCAGCGATCATAGCCTGGCATTTTGGCTTCGGCTGGCAGGCCGGCGCGGCCCTGCTGCTGACCTGGGCGCTGATCGCACTCAGCATGATCGATGTCGATCACCAGTTGCTGCCCGATTCGATCACTCTGCCGTTTCTCTGGCTGGGCCTGACCCTGAGCCTGTTTCCCGTATTTGCCGACATGCGCTCCAGCCTGATCGGTGCCATCGCGGGTTACCTTTCGCTGTGGACCATCTACCAGCTGTTCAAACTGCTGACTGGCAAAGAGGGCATGGGGTTTGGCGATTTCAAACTGCTGGCCCTGCTCGGTGCCTGGATGGGCTGGCAGTCTCTGCCGATGATCGTGTTGCTGTCCTCGGCGGTGGGCGCGGTGCTCGGCATCACCATAATCGTCATCCAGGGCCGCGATCGCCACCAGCCTATCCCGTTCGGCCCCTACCTTGCGATAGCCGGGTGGATCACCCTGCTGTGGGGCGAGCAGATATCCAGCAGCTATCTCCGCTGGTCCGGTATGGCCGGTTGAGATGCCGTGCGCTGTGCGCATCGGCCTGACCGGCGGTATCGGCAGCGGCAAGACAGAGGTTTCGCGTTACTTCGACACGCTGGGCGTACCGGTCATCGATACCGACACAATCGCTCGTGAACTGGTGGCACGCGGCCAGCCGGCGCTGGCAGAAATTGCGGCGAAGTTCGGAAGCGGAATCCTGGACGCGCACGGCAACCTCGATCGCGCCAAACTGCGGCGCATCGTATTCGCCGACCCCGCACGGCGCAGACAGCTGGAAAACATCCTGCACCCGCGCATCCGCGATCAGGTGCTCGCCTTGTCAGAACAGTGCGACGCCTCCTATTGCATCATTGTTATCCCCCTGTTGGTGGAGAGCGGACAGGACTACCCGCTTGACCGGATTCTGGTGGTCGACGTCCCGACCGAGGTTCAATACCGGCGCGTAGCCCGGAGGGATGGAATTTCGCGCGAGCAGATAGCATCGATCCTGGCAGCCCAGGCGGACCGTGACACGCGCCTGCGTGCCGCGGATGATGTCCTTGTGAACGACGGCGACATCGATGGACTGCACAGAAAGATAGACGCCCTCCACCAGCGTTACCTGAAGCTCGCCTCATCCGGGCATCACGAAGCTTAAACGGAGCACCCGGCCGCCCAGCGCATAGACGGCGCCTGGAACACGCCCGGGACCCGCCGTGCATTGCCGAGCACGGTCACTCTCTCTCGCTTTCCGTCGTAATTCGGCGACAGCACCACGCGACAAGGGTTGCCGATTTGCGCCTGCCAGGCACCTGTTGGACAATAGCCTGCTTTAGAGACCTGTGTCGCGTCCCGGTGAACCAGAACATCATTTACGAACAACCGCTGAACGAGCGTATCCGCATCTTCCTGCGCCTGGAGTTCCTGTTCGCCCAGGCCGCACACCACCTGCGCGGAACCAGTCAGTGGGACAGCCGCAGCACGCTCAACAGCATGCTGGATATTCTCAGTATTTTCGGTCGCACTGACCTCAAGACAGAGGTACTCAAGGAACTCGATCGTCACTCAGCGACGCTGACTCGTCTACAGCTCAACCCCGACATCGATCGGACCCGCCTGGACCAGGTGCTCAAAGAACTGGAGGGTCTGTCGAACAAGTTGCACAAGGCAAGCGGGGGACCAATAGCAGCCGACCTCAGAAAAAACGAGTTTCTGGGCAGTATCCAGCAGCGCGCCGCAATTCCCGGGGGCACCTGTGATTTTGACCTGCCGGCATACCACTTCTGGCTGCAACAGCCGGCAAATGACCGCACCAGGGATCTGGCCGCCTGGCTGGGGCGCTTCGAAGTCATAGCCCAGGCGATTCAGCTGATTCTGCGACTGATACGCGATAGCGCTCAACTGAAACCGGTCACAGCGGAAACCGGCTTCTTCCAGAAAACGCTGGATGCAAACCACCCCTGCCAGCTGGTGCGTGTGGCGGTGAACACAGAGGTTCCCTACTATGCCGAGATAAGCGGTGGGCGCCACCGATTCACGGTCCGGTTCCTGGAATCTTCCCTGGATGACGGGCACATCAGGCAGGCAACCACGGACGTCAGTTTCAAACTGGGGTGCTGTGTAATTTGACCCGCACCAGCGACAAGACTGCCGGCAGGATCAAATGCCCGAGCTGCGGAAAACCGGTGGTCTGGAACGCGGAAAACCCGTGGCGCCCGTTCTGCAGTGAGCGCTGCAAGCTGATCGATCTGGGCGACTGGATCGAGGAACGCTACCGCATTCCCGATTCTGAGCGGCACTCGGAGCCGGAGCCCTCCGACTAAGCATCGGCGCTGCGCTTACCGCCGGAACGCCAGCCGAACCCCACTGGGCGAACGATCCGGCGTTACTTGCCAACGACGAATGGAACTTCTACGGCGAACCTGCGCCCCTTCGTTGTCACCTCCAGTCCGGCAATCCAGTCACTGCGTCCCGAACTGCACACAGGCAGGGTTACGTTGCCGAGCCAGCGGTCTGCACCGTCGCTGATCAGTTGGTAGCGGTTCATACCCATGTCCATACCCTGCATCGCGAAAGTCACTGTGATTGAGTCCACCTTGCGATCACTTTGCACTTCAACACGAACCGGGAACGGCGCCAGCACCCGCAGGTCGGGACCCATGGAAAATTGCAGCGCGAGATCGTCGGCAGCCGCTACACAGCCGGTCTTCACGTCACATGAGGGGCTGAGCTGAAGCGGGGTCGCTGGCATCGCGTCACTCCCCTTTTCACAGGACAGCACTGACAGCGCTACCGCCAGCGGCAGCGCCAACTTCACTTCACGAGTCATCGATTCCCCCATAACGCGCGGATCGCTGCAATACCTTGTGCCCCATTGTGTATTGCAGTGTCGATATCTGATCGATGCATACCGCCCAGGGCATAGACCGGTATCGCACAGCCCTCCAGCCAGCTGGAGAATCGCGCCCAGCCCAGCGGGGCGGCCGCGGGGTGACTGGCGGTCGTGTTGAGCGGCGAAAGCACAGCGAAATCCGCGCCCACCCTCTCAGCCATGGCGAGATCGTCCCGCCGGTGGCAGGACGCCGCCACCCACAGCCGCTCCGGAAGCGGACGCCCCCCGGTAGCGGCCAGACGTGCGCCGCTCAGATGCACACCATCGGCACCCAGGCGCTGCACCAGCTGCGGGTCACTGTTGAGCAGAACTCTGGCACCGTAGCGCCGGCAGAGTTCGATGGCCGAGCGCGCCAGCGCTTCGTAATCCTCCGGGCTCAACGCCTTGGCGCGCAACTGGACGAGTCTCACCCCCGCTTCCAGGCTGGCGCGCAGCTGCCGCAGAAACCGCTCGGCAGTATCGTCCGGCTCCGGCGTGATCAGGTATTCGACGGGCAGCTGCAAGGCGCGGATAATCGAACGGTTAGCGGCGGGAAAAGGCCGAGCTGCAAGCGCATCGATGGCCAGCCATTCAACCACCTGCCCCTCGCGACCGCGCTCAGTACCGCGGAACCCATCCACCCTCCAGACATCGAGCAGTACCGCCTTGTCCGGATAGCGATGCCGGATTCGAATCAGCGGGCGCGCGCGACTGATCGACAGGCCCAGCTCCTCGTGAATTTCGCGATCCAGGGCAGTCCGCGCGGACTCACCGGCTTCCAGCTTGCCGCCGGGGAACTCCCAGAGACCGCCCTGGTGCACATGATCGGGACGCAGGCTGACCAGCACCTGCTGCCGTTCATTGACAATGGCCGCGACAGCCACGTGCGTGAACGGGGTGGCCGCATTCTCAGCTGCGGTATTCCGCATTGATGCGTACGTATTCATCAGAAAGGTCGCTGGTCCAGACGGTCTCACAGGCGCCGCCGCGCCCTAGTTCGATCTGGATGTGGATTTCGTCCTGACTCATGACCCGCTGCCCGTCCTCCTCGCGGTATTGCGGTGCGCGCCCGCCGTCGTGGACGATGCAAACGTCACCGAGAAAGATCTGAACCTTGTCGACATCGAGATCCGCAAGCCCGGCGCGGCCCACCGCTGCAAGAATACGCCCCCAGTTGGGATCACTGGCATACAGAGCCGTCTTCACCAGCGGTGAGTGCGCGACCGTGTAGGCCACCTGCAGACATTCCTGTGCGTTACGCCCACCCGCCACGGAAATGCTGACGAACTTGGTGGCGCCTTCGGCATCGCGCACGATGAGCTGGGCCAGACGGCGACAGACCTCGGCGACAGCATCACAAAACGTCCGGTAGCCAGCGTGTTCCCTGTCCAGCAGCGGCGCCGCTGAAACGCCGGTCGCAACCAGCACGCAGGCATCATTCGTTGAGGTATCACCGTCCACCGTGATGCGGTTGAACGATGCGTCCACCGCCTCCTGCAGGCAACTCTGCAAGGCGTCTGCAGCAACGTTCGCATCGGTGGCAATATAGGCAAGCATGGTTGCCATATCCGGCCGAATCATCCCCGCACCTTTCGCAATACCGGTAATGACGATGGGATGGCCGCCCAGCTGCAGCGTTTTCGACACACCCTTGGCAACCGTATCGGTGGTCATGATGGCGTGAGCCGCCTGTTCCCAGCCGTGTTCGGAAAGCTGAGCGACAGCGGCATCGAGAGCCGCGTCGATACGCTCGACGGGCAACGGCTCGCCAATGACACCGGTAGAGAAAGGCAGCACCTGTTCCGGCGCGCAGCCTGCCCGTTGCGCCAGCATGCGGCAGCTGGCCTGCGCGTCTTCGAGCCCGCGCTTACCGGTACCGGCATTCGCATTGCCACTGTTGATCAGCATGAAACGCGGGGGCTGCAGCGACAGATGCTGTCGAGCGATTGTCACGGGCGCCGCGCAGAACGCATTGCGGGTAAACACCGCGGCACCTCGGCTGGTCTCCGCCAGCTCAATAAGGACCAGATCTTTGCGATCCCGGTAACGGATACCGGCCGCCACCGCAGCCAGCCTCACACCCGGCACGGGCAGCAGAGCCGGTAGCTCCGAATACCCTATCGGCATGATCGCTGCTCGATGCGTTCAAGCATGAAAAACACGGATCTCCCAGCCTGGTTCCTCAATGGTACGCAAAACGGACCTGGATCGTCGTCGGACTCCGGCCTAGCTCAGTTTACCGTGGCACTGCTTGTACTTCTTGCCGGAACCGCACGGACAAGGTTCATTGCGCCCGATCTTGCGACCGCCCCGCACGAACGGCTGTGCGCTGCTTTCAGGCGCCTCGCCCCCCGCTGCATCGTCGGCGTCCTCGGCCGGCATGGCGCTGACATCGTCGTGCCGGAACTGCATGGGTGCCGTGCTGCGCCGCTGTTCTTCCACGGCTGCCACATCGGATTCGGCGCGCACCTGGACTTTGGAGAGGATGCTCACCACGTCGATCTTGATACGATCCAGCAGGCCCGTGAACATCTGGAACGCTTCGCGCTTGTATTCCTGCTTGGGGTTTTTCTGCGCGTAACTGCGCAGATGGATGCCCTGGCGCAGATAATCCATGGCCGCGAGGTGTTCCTTCCAGGCCTGATCGAGCACCTGGAGCATAACCGCCTTTTCGAAGTGCCGCATAGTATCGGCACCCGCCATCTGCTCCTTGGCATCGTAGGCGTTCTCCAGCTCGGCGAGTATCTTTTCGCGCAACGTTTCTTCATGCAGCGTGTCATCCGCATCCAGCCAGCCCTGGATATCGAATTTCTGCGCGAATTCGGTCGCAATGGCGTCTTCGAGCTGCGCCACGTTCCACTGTTCTTCCAGGCTGCCCGGCGGAATAAAATTATCGATAACCCGGTTTACCACATCCACCCGGATGGCCTTGACGGTCTCGGATACGTCATCGGTTGCCATCAACTCGTTACGCTGCTCGTAGATCACCTTGCGCTGATCATTGGCAACATCGTCGAACTCCAGTAGGTTCTTGCGGATATTGAAGTTGTGCGCCTCGACCTTGCGCTGCGCATTCTCGATCGCCTTGCTGACCCACGGGTGCTCAATGGCTTCGCCCTCCTGCATGCCCAGTTTCTGCATCAGCCCGGCGACGCGCTCGGAAGCAAAGATCCGCATCAGGTTATCTTGCAGCGACAGATAGAAACGGCTGGAGCCTGGATCACCCTGGCGACCGGAACGGCCGCGCAACTGGTTGTCCACGCGTCGTGACTCATGACGCTCGGTACCGATGATGTGCAGACCGCCCGCCTCTATCACCTGTTGGTGGCGTTTCTGCCATTCGCGGGTCAGGCGGGCAACGGTATGTTCGTCCGGGTTATCGAGCGCGGCGAGTTCGGCATCGCGGCTGCCACCCAGAACGATATCCGTACCGCGGCCCGCCATGTTGGTGGCGATGGTTACCGCACCGGGCTGGCCGGCCTGTGCCACGATGTGCGCTTCGCGTTCGTGCTGCTTGGCATTCAAGACCTCGTGATCGATCTTTTCCTGATTGAGCAGATTGGACAGGTATTCCGAGGTCTCGATAGACGTTGTGCCGACCAGCACCGGCTGACCGCGTTGGCGGCAGTCACGGATGTCTTCGACAACCGCATCGAATTTTTCTTTCACCGTCAGGAAAACCAGATCCCCGCGGTCGTCCCGGATCATCGGCATGTTGGTCGGGATGACCACGACTTCGAGTCCGTATATCTGCTGGAATTCGGCGGCTTCGGTGTCCGCGGTGCCGGTCATGCCGGCCAGGTTGTCGTACAGGCGGAAATAGTTCTGGAAGGTGATCGAGGCGAGGGTCTGGTTTTCGTTCTGAATGGTCACCCCTTCCTTCGCTTCCACCGCCTGGTGCAAGCCCTCGGACCAGCGCCGTCCCGGCATGGTACGACCAGTGAACTCATCGACGATCACGACCTGGTTGTCCTGGACAATGTAGGCCACATCACGCTGATACAAAGCGTAGGCGCGCAGGGCTGCGTTGAGGTGATGCATGAGGGTCAGATTGGCGGCATCGTAGAGGCTCTGCCCCTCCTGCAACAGACCCTCTTGTTCCAGCAACTCTTCTACATGCTGATGGCCCTGCTCGGTGAGATGAATCTGTTTCTGTTTTTCATCGACACTGTAATCGCCCGGGCCGTCTTCCTCCTCCTGCCTGACCAGGCGCGGCACGAGCTTGTTCATCACCAGATAGAGGTCGGATTTGTCGTCTGTCGGACCGGAAATGATCAACGGGGTACGGGCTTCGTCGATGAGAATCGAGTCGACCTCGTCCACGACGGCCGCATTCAGGTCGCGCTGCACCTTGTCTTCCATGCGAAACGCCATGTTGTCGCGCAGGTAGTCGAAACCGAATTCGTTGTTTGTGCCATAGGTGATATCCGCATCGTAGGCGGCTTTTTTTTCCGCATGGCTCATGCCGGCAACAGCCACACCGGTGGTGAGTCCAAGAAAGCCGTACAGTTTCCCCATCCAGGCCGCATCACGGCGTGCCAGGTAATCGTTCACCGTTACCACATGAACGCCCTTACCCGACAGTGCATTCAGGTATGCAAACAGCGTGGCAACCAGTGTCTTACCTTCACCGGTACGCATTTCGGCAATCTTGCCTTCGTGCAACACCATGCCACCGATCAGCTGCACATCGAAATGGCGCATCTCCAGCACCCGGCGCGAGCCTTCCCGGACCACGGCGAATGCCTCGGCGAGCAACTGCTCCAGCGTCTCTCCCTGCTGATAGCGGGCACGGAACTCGTCTGTCTTGGCACGCAGCTGCGCATCGCTGAGCGCCTTCAGCTCGGGCTCCAAGGCATTGATTTTGTTTACTGTTTTTGAAATTCGCTTGAGAATCCGGTCGTTGCGGCTACCGAAGACCTTGCGCAATAGGGTTGTGACCATGGTGTATCAGGTGATATCGAGGTTCGATGGTGAGTGAATTGGATCCGGAATGATACCGCATAACGGCAGCGGGGACAGATATTAAATCTGGCCGCGACCGCGTTTGCTGCGGGACTGAGACCTGATCCCGAGCGTCAGCGACTGGCGCGCACGAACTTGGTCGGATTGATCTGGCGCCCGTCTTGCAGCACTTCGTAATGCACGTGCGGGCCGGTGGAGCGGCCGCTCGATCCCATCAGCGCAATGGTTTGACCGGGTTCGACCCGGTCACCGGGTTTGACCAGAATTTCATGACAATGCCCATAGCGAGTGGAATAGCCGTTGCCGTGGGCGATTTCCACCAGCTGCCCGTAGCCGTAACGCTTCCCCGCCCAACTCACCACGCCCGCCGCTGTGGCGACAATCGCATCGCCCATGTTACCGGCAAAATCCAACCCCTTGTGCATTTCTCTGCGACCGTGGAAAGGATCCGTGCGCATGCCGTAATAGGATGACAGCCAGCCCTTGGTGATGGGGCGACCGGAAGGCGAAACCGCCTGCGCGAGATCGCGCGCGCTCACCACCTGCTGCAACATTTCCAGCTGTCGCGCCCGGTCGTCGATCTGCACGGCCAGATCATCGAGGGCCTGCATGAAATCGAAGGAAGCCAACTGCTCGCCCGACAGCGGGTCGGCAGGGCCACCCTGCGCGGGTAGCTGATCGAAATCAAATTCTGAAGCGTCCAGTTTCGCCACTTCGGTCAGTTTCTGACCGAGTGCTTCGACCCGGAGCAGTTGCGCCTGCATCTGTCCGAGACGCAGCGCGAGAGCATTGAGGTGATTCTGAGCCTCGTCGCGGGCTCTGGCCAGGTCGTTCTTCTGCTCCTGTAAGGCCGCCGTCCAGGCCGGTTGGTCCGCGTCAGAGGTGCTCACCGCCCGGCCGGGAACCCTGCCCAGCTGATATCCGACTGCAGCTGCTCCCAGCAGGAGCACGCATAGCGCGAGCGCCGCGGGACCCCATACGGCGGGCCGACTCAGCTGGATACTGCCAGCCCTTCCCGAAAAAGTGGTATAGAGTAGAAATTTCATTTACCGTAGCCCGACCGTTAGGTTTTCGAAACTCTATGCCCCGGAAAACTGCCACTACCTGTTCCCGGATTCTGGAAAATGCTGCATTTCCGTTGCTTGAGCGCGCCCAGAAATTGCTGCGGCTCGAACAAACGGTGCTGCGAATCCTGCCCGAAGACCTGGCCACGCACTGTAAGGTATTGAACCTTCGCAACAAGGCGCTCATCGTCAGCGCGCCATCCTCAGCCTGGGCGGCACGCCTGCGGTTTGCCGCGCCCGAGCTCATGAGGCAACTCCGGTCACGCTATTCGCTGGATGTAGAAACCCTCCAGGTCCGCATCCGACCGCCGGCCTCCGAACACCGACCGGCACGCCGCGCGCGACCGGAATTATCCCTGGCAAGCGCCAACCTGCTGGCCCAGACGGCGCAGAACATCGAGCACCAGGGGCTTCAGGAGGCCTTATTTCGTCTAGCGGCCAAGGTCCGCGATTTCTGAAGGTTTGGATGATTTTTCAGGTGGATAGGAATTGCGGCCGCAGCAGCCATTGGGGCGTATCGGCCTCGTTCTCGAAGCTGACCAGCTCCCAGGCATCCTGGCGCTGAACCAGGGTGCGAAGCAGACGGTTATTCAGTGCATGCCCCGACTTGTAGCCCGTGAACGCTCCAATGAGGCCGTGTCCGAGGAGGTACAGGTCGCCTACCGCGTCCAATACCTTGTGTTTGACGAACTCGTCTTCATAGCGAAGGCCGTCTTCGTTGACCACCCGGTAGTCATCGAGCACCACCGCGTTATCGAGACTGCCGCCCAGTGCCAGCCTGCGTTCGCGTAACGATTCGATATCGCGCATGAAACCAAAGGTGCGGGCGCGACTGACTTCCCGCACAAACGAAGTTCTGGAAAAATCGATTTCCGCCTGGCGGGACCGGCCGCGAAACAGGGGATGATTGAATTCAATCGTAAAACCGACCCGGAAACCTGCATAAGGGCCGAAGCGGGCCCATTTGTCGCCTTCCCTCACCTCGACGGAACGCAGAATCCGCAGGTATTTCCTGGGCACCGCTTGCTCATCAATCCCCGCAGACTGGATCAGAAACACGAACGGCCCTGCGCTGCCGTCCATGATCGGCACTTCCGCCGCGGTCAGGTCGACAATGGCGTTGTCGATGCCAAGACCGGAAAACGCGGACAGCAAATGTTCCACAGTGGCAACACGTACACCGCCCCTGAGCAGGGTCGTAGACAGGCAAGTGTCCCCTACATTCTCCAGCCGCGCGGCGATTTCCACCGGCGGATTCAGATCGACACGCCGAAACAGAATCCCGGTGTCGGGCGGCGCCGGCCTCAAGGTCAGATAGACCTGCTCACCACCGTGCAGTCCAACGCCTTTTGCCCGAATAACGTTTCGTAGCGTTCTTTGATAAATCATTGTTTTAGCAGATTCTACGCGCGCAAGGCACAGGATCTGGTTTCATTATTGAAGTCAATGGCTGCGCACGCCCATGACGGCCGACCCGCACCAAACGCCACTCACGCGGGTAGCGTCGAACTACCCGATGCACCACCGCGATGCGGTCCGATTATGCCAGCACCTGCCGACTGGTAACAATAGACCGGGGCCGCGCGCGCCTGGACAAGCTGGCGGCCCGTCCCTGTCACACGCGCCCGCGGGCCACCGCCGCACCCCGCCAGGACCGCAGCGGCTTCGGTGGCCGACGCGCTTGTTCAGACCACGAGCAGCGCGCCGGACGACGGACCTCGCATGCCGCTGCGCAGCTCCTCAGTCCGCCTGGCGACGCAGAAATGCCGGGATATCCAGATAGTCCAGGTCGTCGGCGGAGGCCGGTGGCGGCATAGGGTCGCCCGAGGCACGCTTACGAATCACCGCCGGCCGCTCCAGGTCCGCATAATTGACCTCACCGGTGCGGTTACGGTGTACCAGCTGTACGGGTTTCTCTTCGACCTGCTCCAGCTCGCAACCCAGTCCCGTGGCGACCACGGTCACCCGCAGCTCATCGTGCATATCCGGATCGATGACCGTGCCCACCACCACCGTGGCGTCCTTGGAGGCAAACTCTTTCACCGTGTTGCCGACTTCCTCGAACTCGCCGATCGACATATCCAGGCCCGCGGTGACATTCACCAGGATGCCTCGCGCGCCCATCAGATTGATATCTTCGAGCAGCGGGCTGTGCACAGCCGCCTCGGCCGCCTCGCGCGCACGATCCTGACCGGCGGACACTCCGGAGCCCATCATCGCCATACCCATTTCGGACATCACCGTGCGCACGTCGGCGAAGTCTACGTTGATAAGACCCGGACGGGTGATGAGTTCGGCGATACCCTGCACTGCGCCCTGCAGAACGTTATTGGCCGCCTTGAAGGCACTCAACAGGCTGACCTCTTTGCCCAGCACTTTGAGCAGCTTCTCATTGGGGATGGTGATCAACGAATCGACATACTGGCTGAGTTCGCTGAGGCCGCGATCCGCTACCGACAGGCGCTTGCCGCCCTCGAACGGAAACGGTTTGGTTACCACCGCGACCGTCAGGATACCCAGTTCCTTCGCCACCTGTGCAACCACCGGCGCGCCACCGGTGCCGGTACCGCCACCCATGCCCGCGGTGATGAACAGCATGTCGGAACCGGCGATCACTTCCTGGATGCGATCGCGATCCTCCATGGCGGCCTGACGACCTACATCCGGGTTGGCACCGGCACCCAGTCCTTTGGTAATGCTGTTGCCCAGCTGCAGCGTGGTCCTTGAACCCATGCTGCTCAGCGCCTGGGCATCCGTATTGGCGCAGATGAATTCCACGCCCTCGATATTGGCTTCCACCATATGCTGGACAGCGTTGCCGCCCCCACCACCGACACCAATCACCTTGATGACCGCGTTCTGACTGTACGAATCCATAAGCTCAAACATGTGACTTCTCCTCTCTCTCGGTCAGCGCCTGCTTAATTAGAAATTTCCCTGAAACCAGCTCTTCATCCGCTCCCACACGCCACGCACACCACGCCCGATGCTTGCATCAAACACCCGCTGGGCACGATTCTGGTGACCAAACAGCAACAGCCCTACACCCGTCGCGTAGATCGGGTTACGCACCACATCCACCAGTCCGATAACACTCTGTGGAATTCCTAACCGCACCGGCATGTGAAATACTTCCTCAGCCAGCTCTACCAGCCCTTCGATCTTGGAACTGCCACCCGTCAGGACAATGCCGGCGGCGATCAGGTCTTCGAATCCACTGCGTCGCAACTCTGCCTGCACCAGCGTCAACAGCTCCTCGTAACGCGGCTCGACGACTTCGGCCAGCGTCTGGCGGGCCAGGCGCCGCGGCGGCCGGTCACCGACGCTCGGCACCTCGATGGTGTCATCGCTGGCGGCGAGCTGGGTCAGCGCGCAGGCATACTTGATCTTGATTTCGTCCGCATACTGCGTCGGTGTGCGCAGTGCCACGGCGATGTCATTGGTTACCTGGTCACCGGCGATCGGAATCACGGCAGTGTGACGGATGGAGCCCTCGGTAAACACAGCCATATCCGTGGTGCCGCCGCCAATATCCACCAGACACACACCCAGATCCTTTTCGTCCTCGGTGAGCACCGAGTAACTGGAAGCCAGCTGCTCGAGGATAATGTCATCGACTTCCAGTCCACAGCGGCGCACGCACTTGATGATGTTCTGTGCCGCGCTCACCGCGCCGGTCACCATGTGCACCTTGGCTTCGAGCCGCACGCCGCACATTCCCACCGGCTCACGGATGCCGTCCTGTTCGTCAATGACAAACTCCTGCGGGAGAATATGCAGAATCTTCTGGTCGGCCGGTATCGCAACCGCACGCGCGGCGTCGATTACCCGTTCCACGTCACCCGGCGTAACCTCACGGTCGCGGATTGCCACGATACCGTGCGAATTCAGGCTGCGAATGTGACTGCCGGCGATGCCCGCGTACACCGAATGTATCTGGCATCCCGCCATCAACTCGGCTTCTTCAACCGCGCGCTGTATCGAATGCACGGTTGATTCAATGTTTACCACCACACCTTTCTTCAGACCTTTGGAGGGGTGGGAGCCGATACCGATGATCTCGATCTCGTCTTGCGGCGAGATTTCGCCAACGATAGCAACGACCTTGGATGTACCGATATCCAGGCCGACAATCATGTTCTTTTCCGATTTCTTCGTCATGCCCCAAATCCGGACTTAACCGGTGCCCTTGACTTCTTCGTTCATCGCTTCCCAACGCACCGCGAACCCGTTGCTGTAACGCAGGTCCACCGCGACCAGTTTTCCGTTCGCTGCCGCGAGGATCGCCGGGTATACACGCACGAAGCGCTCAACCCGCTGCACCGGATCGTGCCTTCCCACCTCGACGCTCAGCCCGTTGCTAAGCTGCACGCGCCAGGTGCGCCGCGCGTCCAGCTGCAGGCTGTCGATACCCAGTTGCAGCGGCTGCAGTATCGCGAGCATCTGCCGGTACATGGCCAGCACCCGCTGCTGGTGTCCGTCCGGCCCCTCGAGGTGCGGCAAACCCGGCAAGTCCGCCACCTGCTCCGGCTCAAACACCTCGGCGCGCGGATTGAGCAGCCCCCGTTCGCCCCAGCGTGCAATCGCCTGCTGCTCGAGCACCTGTACGGTCAGCTGGTCGGGCCATACGCGCCGCACGGACACCTCGTCAACCCACGCCAGTTGCTGCAGGCGCTCCTGAATTTCGCCAACCTGGGAGGCAAAAAAACCCCGCTCCGTCAGCGGCGCCAGTTCGTTGCGCAACTGCGCCTGTTGCAGGTGCACGAAACGCCCTTCCACGTGCACAGTGCGCACCGGCCAGTGGTGCGGGTCCTGCATCCAGTTGAGCATCACGGTCAGACCGGCGACACTGGCGGCCACGCTGGTCAGCGCGAGCAGCGGCTTCAGCCACTGGCTTACCGGCCGCGCCGTGCGCTCGCGCTCGCGCTTGCGTTTTGCCTGTGCCTGTTTGCCTGCCATCGCGACGCCTACCCCGCCACACTGGTTTTTAGGATGCGCCACACCAGCTCCGGCATGTCCCAGCCGTGAACCTGCGCCGCCATCGGCACCAGGCTATGATCCGTCATGCCCGGCACGGTGTTCACCTCGATCAGCCAGGGCCGCCGTTCACTATCGACAAACAAATCCACGCGTCCCCATCCCGACGCACCGACGGCAGAAAACGCGCGCATTGCCAGGTCCTGCAGTCCGGACTCCGCGTCTGCAAGCAAGCCGCACGGACAGTGATAACGCGTCGTGTCGGCAAGGTACTTGGCCTCGTAGTCATAGAATCCGCGCGGTGTCTCCAGGCGTATAAGCGGTAGCGCGGTATCAGCAACAATGCCCGCGGTGTACTCGGCACCGTAAACCCAGCTTTCCGCCAGCACCTCGCGGTCATAACGGCTCGCTTCCTGCCAGGCCTGTTTCAGATCATGTTCCTGTTCCACCCGGGTCATACCGATGCTGGAACCTTCGCGAGCTGGCTTGAGCATCACCGGAAAGCCCAGAGCCGGCACCGCCTGCAGATCAGCTTCGCGCCGCAGCAAGGCGAATGTGGGCGTCGGCAGCCCGGCGCCCGCCCATACCTGCTTGGTGCGCAGCTTGTCCATCGACAGCGCCGAGCCCAACACCCCGCTGCCGGTGTAAGCGATGCCCAGGCTTTCCAGCAGTCCCTGAACCACGCCGTCCTCACCCCCACGGCCGTGCAGGGCGATAAAGGCACGGTCGAACCCACCGCTGGCAAGTTGCGACACGAAATCGTCGTCGCCAGCGTCCAGCGGCAACGCCTGCACGCCGCGCTGCTGCAGGGCGTTTAGAACCGCCTGCCCGCTGCGCAGCGAGATCTCGCGCTCGGCCGAGCGCCCGCCCATCAGTACCGCAACCTTGCCAAACGCCTGCGCGCTTTCCGTCGGGGCCATCATTCGAACTCCCCGACAATGCGCACTTCCGGCTCCAGCCACATGCCGTGCCGCTGTTTAACCTGTGACTGAACGTAGCGGATCAGTGCCTCGATGTCTGCCGCCTTTGCACCGCCCAAATTGACGATAAAGTTTGCATGCTTTTCCGATACCTGAGCGTTGCCGATTCGTTCACCCTTGAGACCGCAACTCTCTATCAGGCGCGCAGCGAAGTCGTGCGGAGGATTGCGAAACACCGAGCCGCAACTGGGCTGCTGGGTCGGCTGAGTGGCGGAACGGCGCTCCAGCAATTCTTTGATGCGTGCCTGCGCCGCAGAGCTGTCACCGCTGCTGAGTTGCAGGTCTACCTCTACAAACCATTCGTCCCGGGGACCGGCCACGCTGCGGTAGGAAATCTGGTAGCTGCCCGGTGCGCGCACGTGCAGTTCACCACCTCGGTCGAGGGTCCGGACGCTGCTCACCAGCGACCAGGTTTCACCACCAAAGGCGCCGGCATTCATGGCCAACGCACCACCCATGGTGCCGGGAATGCCGGCCAGGAATTCCGCCCCCACCAGGCCGGCGCGCGCAGCGAAGCGCGCAACCTTCGCGCAGGCGACTCCGGCGCCGGCGCGCACCTTGTCGTCACCCTCCAGCAGTTGCAAGGTGTCCAGTCCGCCGAACGGCAGGATTGCCGTACCGCGGATACCGCCGTCGCGCACCAGCAGGTTGCTGCCCAGCCCCACCCAGTAAAGCGGCTCGTCAGCAGGCAGCGTGATGAGAAACTGCTGCAGGTCCTGCAGATCGGCAGGCCGATAACAGCGATCGGCCGGCCCGCCGGCCCGCCAGCTGGTATGCGCCGACATCGGCTCGTTGAGTTTTAGGTCGCCGCGCAATACAGACATAGACTCAGCCGCCATCATGACTTGCATTTACCCCCACGCTCAGAGGCGCCTGTACGGCTCCTGATCGCGTTGTGCTTGCCCTGCTGCTGCGCAGAAGACGCAGCGTGCGCCGATCTCGCCACCCACGAGCGGCTCTGCAACGGCTCGCCACAACCCATACGGAAACGCAACTTGACACTCGGAACTCATGCATTACCTCCCGCCTGCAGCCGGGCTAGTGCGTCAGGCAAATTCGCAGCAACGGCACCGATGGAACCCGCGCCCAGGGTCAACAGCACATCCCCGGGCTGCAGCAGGTCGTTGAGCACCTTTGGCAGGGTTTCCACGTCTTCGACGAACACCGGATCGACGCGCCCGCGGCCGCGTACGGCGCGGCACAGCGCGCGCCCGTCAGCGCCTGAAATCGGCGTCTCACCCGCGGCGTAGACTTCGGTGATCAGCAGCACATCCGCGTTCACCAGCACCTGGGCAAAGTCATCCAGCAGGTCGTGGGTACGCGAATAGCGATGCGGCTGAAACGCCACCACCAGGCGTCGCTCCGGCCAGCCGTGGCGCGCGGCTTCCAGGGTTGCAGCAATTTCACTGGGGTGATGCCCGTAGTCATCGATCAGCAGCACCGTGCCGCCGGCGACCGCAATTTCACCGTGTACCTCGAAGCGTCTGCCGATACCGGCGAAGGTCTCCAGCGCGTGCTGCATCGCCGCGTCGTCGACCCCCAGCTCGCGCGCGACCGCCACCGCGGCCAGCGCATTCAGCACATTGTGACGACCGGGCAGGTTGAGCACCACGGCGAGCGGTGGCGTGCTCGGCCTGGCGGATTTCGAAGTGCATCTGCATACCGCGCTGCTGCAGGTTCAGGGCACGGATATCCGCGTCCTCCGCGTCGATGCCGTAGGTAGTGAACTGGCGGGTCAGTTCGGGCAGCACATCGCGCACATTGGGGTCGTCCAGGCACAGCACCGCCAGGCCATAAAAAGGCAGGTGGTGCAGGAACTCCACGAACGTCTGGCGCAGGCGCTGGAAATCACCCCCGTAGGTCGGACAGGTGATCGGCATCGATATTGGTCACCACCGCCAGCATCGGCTGCAGGTACAGGAACGACGCATCGCTCTCGTCCGCTTCCGCCACCAGGTAGCGGCCACTGCCGAGTCGCGCGTGGCTGCTGGCGCTGTTGAGCTGCCCGCCGATCACGAAAGTCGGATCCAGCCCGGCGTCGGCAAGAATGCTGGCCACCAGGCTGGTGGTGGTGGTCTTGCCGTGCGTGCCGGCGACCGCGATGCCGTGGCGGAAGCGCATGATCTCGGCAAGCATCTCGGCGCGCGGCACCACCGGAATGCGACGCTCGCGGGCCGCGGCGACTTCCGGGTTCTCCTCGTTCACGGCGCTGGACACCACCACCACGTCGCATTCCGCCACGTGACTGGCGTCGTGTCCGAGCCATATCTGTGCACCCTGTTGCTGCAGGCGCCGCGTCACAGCATTGGCGCGCAGATCCGATCCGCTGACTTCGTAGCCCAGGTTCAACAGCACCTCGGCGATGCCGCCCATGCCGGCGCCACCGATGCCCACGAAATGCGTGCGGCGGATACGCCGCATGCTCTCCGGATTAACCGTTGCGGGTTGGGGTGCGGGCATCAGGCCGCCTCCTTCCAGCCGGTCGCGGCGATACAGTGACCGGCAACCTGTGCCGCAGCGTCGGGCAACGCCCGGTCGCGTGCGCGGCGAGCCATGTCGCGCAGCTGCTCGGGCTGCTGCAGCAGCGCCAGGTGTTCGCGCAAACGCTCGGGCGTCAGCTCGGACTGCGGCAACAATATGGCGGCACCGGCGTCAACCAGGTAGCGCGCATTGGCGCTCTGGTGGTCGTCGACGGCGTACGGATAGGGAACCAGTATCGAAGCCACACCCACCGCAGCGAGTTCCGCAATGGTCAATGCGCCGGCGCGGCATAACACCAGGTCGGCCCACCGGTAGGCCGCGGCCATGTCATCGATAAAGGCGTCCAGCCTGACTGCGATACCGGCGTTGTCGTAAGCGGTGCGCGCCGAGTCGATGTGACGCAGACCGGTCTGGTGCCAGACTTCCGGACGCTGCGCTGCTTCAATCCCTGCCAGGGCCACCGGCACCTGCTCATTGAAAACGGCGGCACCGAGGCTGCCACCGACCACCAGCAGGCGCGGGCGGCGTCCGCCCGGGTCAGGTTCGCGAAACTCGAGCGCGGCGATACTGCGGCGCACCGGGTTACCGGTGTGCAGCGCACCCGTCAGGCTGCCGGGGAAGGCCTCCAGCACCGGTTTGGCCAGCGGTGCCAGCATGCGGTTGGTCAGGCCGGCAACGGCATTCTGTTCATGAATCACCAGTGGGCGACGCAGCAGCCAGGCCATGGCACCACCGGGACCGGTCGTGAAGCCGCCCATGCCGAGCACTGCGGCCGGACGCAACCGCAGCAGAATCCATGCGGCCTGCAGCAGTGCCCAGACCAGCATGAAGGGTCCGGTCAGCTGGTGCGCCAGACCCTTGCCGCGCAAGCCGCTCACCCTGATCCAGTGCATGGGGATGCCGGTCGGCGGCACCACCCTGGCCTCCAGACCGGCGCGCGTTCCCAGCCAGGCCACCGGCCAGCCGAACAACTGCAGCTGCTCGGCGACGGCAAGCGCCGGGAATACGTGCCCGCCGGTGCCGCCGGCCATAATGAGGATCGGGCGCCTAGGCTGCATGGCGATCGCCCCCCGCTGCATGGGTCAGGTCACGCGTCACTGAGACCTCCTGCGACGCCGCGCCGCGGCGCTGCCCGAGGCGGGCAGGCTGTTCACGGTGCAGCGGGTTTCGTAGTCGATGCGCAGCAACAGTGCGATTGCCACGCAGGTAACCAGCATGCTGCTGCCGCCATAGCTCATCAGTGGCAGGGTCAGCCCTTTGGTCGGCAACAGGCCGGTGTTCACGCCGATATTGATGAACGCCTGCAGGCCCAGCCAGGTGCCGATGCCATAACCGAGGTAGGCCGCGAACAGATTACCTCCCTGCTCGGCGACGGCGGCAATGGTATAGGCACGCGCCACCACGAAGGCATACAGACCCAGGAGCACCAGAATACCGACCAGCCCGAGCTCCTCTGCCAGCACCGCGAACACGAAGTCGGTGTGCGCTTCCGGCAGATAGAACAGCTTCTGGATGCTCGCGCCCAGGCCGACACCGAACCATTCGCCGCGTCCAATCGCCATCAGCGACTGGGTCAGCTGGAAGCCGCTGTTGAAAGGATCCTCCCATGGGTTCAGAAACGCGGTCAGGCGCTGCATGCGATAAGGCGAGGAAACGGCCAGCAGGGCAAAGGCGCCGCCGGCGGCGGCAATCAGCGCCCCGAACTTCCACAGGCTGACACCCGCCATGAACATCATTACCAGCACGGTGCTGATCAACACCACGGTGGTGCCGAAGTCCGGCTCCAGGAGCAACAGCAACGAGGCCAGTCCGATCAGACCGAGCGGCTTGACGAACCCGGCGCGCGTCTCACGCACATTGTCGGCGTGGCGCACCAGATAACCCGCCATGTAGATGAGCGCCAGCAACTTGGCGGGCTCGGAGACCTGGAGACGAAACACCCCGAGGTCGATCCAGCGCGTGCTGCCGTTGACCGTGGTGCCGAGGCCGGGCAGCAGCACCGCGGCGAGCAGCAGAATGGCGACCAGGATGCACAGCCGGCTGCACTGCTCCCACCACGCCAGCTTGATCCGCAGCGTCATCACGCCCAGCGCCAGCCCCATGAGCAGATACAGGGTCTGGCGCAGCGCAAAATGAAACGTGCCCAGATGCAGGCGCTCGGCAACCGGCATGGAGGCCGAAGCGACCATGACCAGACCGAGCGAAAACAACGCCGCGACCGCCGCCAGCAGGACGAAGTCCAGGCGCGGACAGCTCGCGCCGCGGCGCACCGGCATATCCGGGAGCAGCAGCGCGAGACTCATGCGTAGAACTCCCGCACCGCCTGCATGAACACTTCGCCACGGTGCTGGTAATCGTTGAACATGTCGAAGCTGGCACAGGCTGGCGACAGCAACACGGTGTCACCCGCATCCGCCAGCGCTGCGGCACTGTGCACCGCATTGGTCATATCGGAAACGAAAACGGTATCGAAGCGCCCCGCCAGGGCGTCGGCAATGTCGTGCGCCGCCTCGCCGAGCAGCACCACCGCCTTGACGCGATCATCCATGCCCTCCGCCAGCTGGCGGAAATCAGCGCCCTTGCCGCGGCCACCGGCGATCAGCACCAGCGGACCATCGAAGCCCTGGATGGCCGCCAGGGCGGCACCGATATTGGTGCCCTTGGAATCGTTGAACCAGCGCACACCCTGGTACTCTCCGACCCACTGGGTTCGGTGCGGCAAACCCTGAAACTCCCTGAGCACCTGCAGCATGGCGGGCCGGGAAAGCCCCGCGGCCTCCCCCAGCGCCAGAGCCGCCAGCGCGTTGGCAAGATTATGACGCCCCGGCATACGCACCTCCGCCACCGGCAGCCAGCGTTCGCCGCCTTTGGCGATCCAGTCGGCGTTGCCGGCGACGCTGACACCGAAGTCGTCACCACTGGGTTGCTGCAGGGTAAAACCGGTCACCGTGCCGTTGCCATCGGCCAGTGCGCAGACCAGCGGATCGTCGCGGTTCACCACCTGCACCGCGGCATTGCGGTATATCCGCTGCTTGGCCCGGGCGTAGCTGGCCAGCGAATCATAACGGTCCAGATGGTCCGCACTGATATTCAGCACCGTGGCGGCACAGGCGCACAGGCTGGAAACGGATTCGAGCTGGAAACTGGACAGCTCCAGCACATAGAGTTCGGGCTCCTGCTCCTGGATCAGGTCCAGGGCGGGCACGCCCAGATTGCCGCCCACGCGCACGTCCTTGCCGGCGCGCCGCGCCATGGCACCGACCAGGGTAGTCACCGTGCTCTTGCCGTTGGAACCGGTGACGGCGACCACCGGCGCAGTCGCCGCGCGCGCGAACAACTCGATATCACCGATCACTTCCACACCGCGCCGCTGCGCGGCCACCAGCAACGGCTCCTGAAGCGACACGCCCGGACTGACCACGATGCGCTGCGCGCGTGCAAACGCTTCGGTGTCGAAACCACCCAGGAACAGGGCGATATCCGGCAGCTCCTGCTGCATGGCCGCCAGCGCGGGCGGCTGTTCGCGGCTGTCGGTGACAGCCACCTCGACGCCACGCCGCGCCAGAAAACGCGCGCAGGACAGCCCGGTGACGCCGAGACCGACCACCAGCGTACGTGCGTGTTGTAGCGGATCCGAATCTCATGTAGTTTGCCGCGGATTGCATCAATCGTCCGTTACAACAAAACCAGCACCACGACGATGACAGCGAAAGTCATACCGACCACTGCAATTTGACTCTTTTCGTCCATCGCAACCTCTCGTCAGCGAATTTTCAACGTTGCCAGCCCGAACAGCACCAGGATTACGGTAATGATCCAGAACCGCACGATGACGCGCGGCTCCGGCCAGCCCTTCAGTTCAAAATGGTGATGCAGCGGCGCCATACGGAAGATGCGCCGCCCGGTCAGCTTGAAGGAAGCCACCTGCAGGATGACCGACACCGTTTCCATCACGAACACACCGGCCATCACGAAAAACACCAGCTCCTGGCGCGCCAGCACCGCCACGATACCCAGCGCGGCGCCGAGCGCCAGCGCCCCGACATCACCCATGAAGACCTGCGCCGGGTAGGCGTTGAACCACAGGAAGCCGAGTCCGGCGCCGACCATGGCACCGCAGAACACCGCGACTTCGCCGACTTCGCGGATAAAGGGAATGCCGAGATACTTGGCGATATAGGCGTGGCCGGTGGCATAGCTGAACACCGCCAGTGCCCCGGCTATCAGCACCGCGGGCAGAATGGCCAGACCGTCCAGCCCATCGGTCAGATTCACCGCGTTGCTGGAACCGACCACCACGAAGTACACCAGCACCACGTACCAGCTGCCCAGGGCGACGGCGATGTCCTTGAAGAACGGTACGAACAGTTGGGTTTCGAGCGGCGACTGCGCGTAACCAAACAAGTACAGCCCCGCGGCCAGGGCAGCCAGCGACTGCCAGCCGTATTTGGCGCGCGCCGACAACCCCTTGCTGTTGCCGTACACGATCTTGCGGTAATCGTCGACCCAGCCGATGACGCCGAACGCCAGCGTCACCAGCAGCACCACCCACACATAGCGGTTGGCGAGATCGGCCCACAACAGCGTGGATACGGCGATTGCGACCAGAATCAGCGCGCCGCCCATGGTCGGGGTGCCGGCCTTGGAAATGTGCGTCTGCGGCCCGTCGCTGCGTACTTGCTGACCGATCTGGCGAAAACTGAGGTGGCGGATCATCCACGGGCCGACCAGAAAGGAAATCAGCAACGCCGTCAGCGCCCCCAGGATGGTGCGCAGGGTCAGGTACTGAAACACGTTGAAGCCGCTGTGGTACTGGCTCAGATAGTCAGCGAGATAAACGAGCACTTACGCCCTCCCCCGCTCGGCCGCGCTGGCCGGCAACTGCAGCGCCGCGACCACCCGCTCCATGCGCATGGACCGCGAGCCCTTGACCAGTATCAGCACACCAGGCCGCGCCATCTGCCCGAGCCGCCGGGTCAGCGCGTCCACATCGGCGAAGGCTTCCGCCCCGGCACCGAAGGCTTCTGCCGCCTGCTGCGCCAGTTCGCCCAGTGCGAACAGACGCTGCACCCCGTTGCGCCTCGCTTCCTCACCCATCTGGCGATGCAGGCGCCGGCCTTCCTGGCCCAGCTCCCCCATGTCGCCCAGCACCAGCCAGGGTTCGGCATCGGCGCCGGCCAGCAGTTGCAGCGCCGCCTGCAATGAGGCGGGGTTGGCGTTATAGGTATCGTCGATGAGCTGCACGCCGTTGATGCCGGGCAGGCTTTCCCAGCGCCCGTGCACCGCCCGCACCGCGGCCAGACCGGCAACGATGTGCTGCAGCGGAATCTCCAGGGCCAGTGCGGCAGCAGCGGCAGCCAGCGCATTCATGACATTGTGCCGACCCGGCAGGGACAGGCGCAGGCTGGCCGCGCCGGCCGGGGTGTGCAGCTCGATATCGCTGCCCTGCAGGTCGCCGCGCCACTGCGCCTGCACCTCGGCGTGCTGTTCAAGACCGAAGCTCAGCACCGGCCGTGAGCCGGCCATGGCGCGCCACAACCCGGCATAGCGGTCGTCGCCGTTGATGACACACACCGCGTTACTCCCCAGACCTTCGAACAGCTCACCCTTGGCCCTGGCTACGCCCTCGATAGTGCCGAAACCTTCCAGGTGTGCCGGCCCGGCGTTGTTCACCAGCCCGACCGTGGGTTGCACCAGGCGGGTCAGGTAGGCGATCTCACCGGCGTGATTGGCGCCCATTTCCACTACCGCGTAGCGGTGCTGCGCGCCCAGTCCGAACAGGGTCTGGGGCACGCCGATGTCGTTATTGAGGTTGCCGCGCGTCACCAGGGTGGCGCCGCAACGGGCCAGGATGGCGGCGATCATTTCCTTGACCGTGGTCTTGCCGTTGCTGCCGGTCAGCCCCACCACCGGAATGGCAAACTGAGCCCGCCAGTGCGCGGCCAGTTCGCCCAAGGCAAGGCGGGTGTCGCCAACCTCCAGCAGCGGCAGGTCCGTGTCACGCGGTTCGCTGACCGCCGCCGCCGCGGCACCGCGCTGGCACGCCTGCCCCAGGTAATCGTGACCGTCGTAGCTCGGGCCGCGCAGCGCCACGAACAGGTTGCCCTGTGCGAGGGTGCGGGTATCGGTACTGACGCCGCGGAATTCGACGTCCGCGCCGCGTTGCCTGGCATTGAGAACCTCAGCGGCTTGTGACAACGGCATGGTCATCATTCAGCGAGCCTCCGCAGCACGCTCTGCACATGCACCCGGTCGCTGAACGGATGCCGCGTGGCGCCGATCTGCTGATAGTCTTCGTGACCCTTGCCCGCCACCAGCACCAGATCATCCGGGGCCGCCGCGCGGATCGCGCTGTCGATGGCGGCGGCGCGCGCGGCGATCCGCTCGGCACGCACCGGCGCGGCGAAGCCGGCCTGGATCTGGTCGAGAATGACCTCCGGGTCCTCACTGCGCGGATTGTCACTGGTGAGAATCACGCGGTCGGCGTAGCGCTCGGCCGCCGCGCCCATGTGCGGACGCTTGCCGCGGTCGCGATCACCGCCGGCCCCGAATACACACACCAGCTCGCCGGTGCAATGCGGCCGCAGCGCCTGCAGCGCGCTCTCCAGGGCGTGTGGCGTATGGGCATAGTCGACCACCACGCGCGGCGCACCCGGCAAACTGAACAGCTCCATGCGTCCGGGCACAGTACTCACCCGCGCCAGGCGCTGCACCGCCGTATCCAGCGGCAAACCGGCGGCCAGCAACGCACCCAGCGCGGCGAGCAGGTTTTCGGCATTGAAAGCGCCCAGCAACGGCGCCTCGAAGTCCGTCGCCCCCCAACTCGACTCGATGTGCAGCCGCAGGCCGCGCTCCAGCGGCTCCAGCGCGCTCAATTCGAGCCACTCCGGGTAGCGGCGCGCCGCGCCGTCGACGCCGCGCTGGTAGGCTATCACGCGCAGCCCGTCACGCAGCTGCTGCGCCAGCTGGCGACCGAATGCGTCTGCCACGTTGAGCACCGCACAGGCCAGACCCGGAGTTGTGAACAGACGCCGTTTGGCTTCGGCATAGGCCTCGACGCTGCCGTGGTAGTCGAGGTGATCGCGACTCAGGTGAGTCAGCACCGCAGTGTGAAAGGCGACCCCCGCAGTGCGGTGCTGGTGCAGGGCGTGCGAAGACACTTCCATCGCCGCCTGGCGTACGCCCCGGTCGCGCAGCGCCGCGAACTCGGCCTGCAGACGCAGCGCGTCCGGCGTGGTGTGGGTCGGCGTGCGCAGCGCACCGTAGACGCCGTAACCCAGCGTGCCCAGCAGTCCGCAGGCGCGGCCCGCTGCGGACAGCGCCTGGGCGATGAAATGGGTCACCGAAGTCTTGCCGTCGGTGCCGGTCACGCCAATGACGTGCATCCCGACGGTGGGATGGGCGTAGAAACGGTCGGCGATTATACCGAGCTTGTGTCCCAGGCCGGGCACCGCCAGCGTCGGCACGGTCAGCGAGGCCGCCAGTCGCTGCAGTGCGGGGTCCGCGACCGGCTCCCACACGACCGCGGCGGCACCGCGTGCGAGCGCCTGCTCCACATAGCGCAAGCCGTGCGCCTGCAGACCCTGGGCGGCAAGAAACAGGTCGCCCGGCTGTACCGCGCGACTGTCGGTGGCCAGACCCGCGACCTCGACGACCGGCAGCGTCGGTCCGCCATCCAGACCGGCCAGCAGCCAGCGCAGCGACGGCGCGGGCGGGTGCGATTCGGCCGTCATCATGCCGGCCCCTCCCGCTGCAAAAACTCGGTTTGCAGCAGCGGTGCGTCGTCCGGAGTGACATTGAGCAGGCGCAGTGCGCCCGCCATGACACTGGAAAACACCGGGCCGGCCACCAGGCCGCCGTAGTGATCCTCTTTGCCGGGTTCGTTGATCACCACCACCGCCACCAGGCGTGGTGCGCTGGCCGGCGCCATACCGGCAAACAGCGACACATAGCGATCGTCGGCGTAACCGCCGGCCACCGACTTGTGCACCGTGCCGGTCTTGCCCGCGACCCGGTAGCCCTGCACGGCGGCCTTGGGCGCGGTGCCGCCTTTCTTGACCACCGACTCCATCATGGTGCGCACGGTCCGCGCCACCGCGGGGGTGAATACCGGGATCTGCTGTACTGGCTCCTCGCGGCTCAGCAGTGTCACCGGTACCCGGTAACCGTCTTTCGCAAGCACACCGTAGGCCTGCGCCAGCTGCATGGCGGTGGCCGACAGACCGTAACCATAGGACAGGGTGGCACGCTCGATCTCGCGCCAGCGGTGAAAGTCAGCCAGATAGCCATCCGCCTCGCCGGGAAAACCACTGCCGGTGCTGATGCCGAAACCGGTACCGGAGAGCGTCTCCCATAAGGTTTCCGGCTCCAGCGACAGCGCGATCTTGGTAGCCGCCACGTTGCTGGATTTGCGCAGCACACCGGTCATGTCCAACACACCGTAGTCATGCATGTCGCGCACCGTGTGGCGCCCGACCCGCAACAGGCCGGGCGACGTATCGATGATCGTTGTGGGCCGGTATTGCCCGCTCTCCAGCCCCGTCGCGACCACGAACGGCTTTATGGTCGAGCCGGGCTCGAACACGTCGGTGACCGCGCGGTTGCGCATCCGGCTGGCCTTCAAACCGGTGCGGTTATTGGGATTGAAGGAGGGCTGATTGACCATTGCCAGCACCTCGCCGGTGTCGCTGTCCAGCACCACCACCGAGCCGGACCGCGCGCCGTGCTTGCGCACCGCGGCCTTCAACTCGCGGTAGGCGAGGTACTGGATACGCCGGTCGATGCTCAGCTTCAGGGTCTTGCCAGGGCGCGCCGAGCGGATGTTTTCGACGTTCTCGACGATATTGCGCCGGCCATCCATGATGACCCGCTTGGCACCCGGCTCACCGCTCAGCCAGTCCTCGAAAGCGAGTTCCAGGCCTTCCTGGCCCTTGTCGTCGACGTTGGTGAAGCCGAGCAGGTGGCCAGCCACCTCACCGGCCGGATAGTAACGCCGGTACTCCTGCTGCAGATACACCCCCGGCAGCTCCAGTGCAGTGACCTGCTCGGCCAGGTCGGGGGCGATGTGGCGGCGCAGGTAGACGAACTCGCGGCCCTGGCGCTGACCGATCAGCCGGCGCAGGTGATCCACATCCAGCTCCAGCAACTGCGCCAGACGCGCCAGATCGCCGCTCGAGGACGACATCTCGCCCGGATTCACCCACACCGACTGCACCGGCGTGCTGATGGCCAGCGGCTCGCCGTTGCGATCCACGATCATGCCGCGGTGAGCGGGCACCTGTACCACGCGCAAATACCGCGCCTGGCCCTGGGTCTGCAGGAACTCGCCGTCCACCAGCTGCAGCTGCGCGCTGCGCCCCGCCAGTACGGCAAAGCTGCCCAGCATCAGGGTCAGCAACAGCAGGCGGCGCCGGCGGCTAATGACGTTGTTTCGCTTCATGTCGGACGGCTTCGACTCATGGGCGCAGGATCACCACGCGCTCCGGACCGGGAATTTCCATATCCAGGCGTTCGTGGGCCGCGATTTCCACTTTGCCGTGGGTGGTATGGGTGCTTTGTTCCAACTGAAGCTGTCCCCACTCTATATTCATGGCGTCGCGCTCCCCCTGCAGACCCTGCAGTTGCTGGAACAGTTTGCGGCTCTCGTGCTTGGCATAGGCAGAGCCCATGGCTGTCACCACGGCCATCAGCAGCAGCACCGGCACCACCAGGTCTCTCATGCCGGACGCTCCGCAACCCGCAGTACCGCGCTCCGGGCACGCGCGTTGTTCTCGACTTCCTGCGCGCCGGGGTAGACCGGCTTGCCCACCGCTCGCAGGCGCGGCGCATAGGCGGTCGGCAGTACCGGCAAATCGGGCGGCAGCTGCGGCCCGCGCTGCTGGTCGCGGATAAAGCGTTTGACGATGCGGTCCTCCAGGGAGTGAAAACTGATCACCGCCAGCCGGCCGCCGGGTGCCAGTGCATCCACCGCCTGCGGCAGGGCACTCTCCAGCTCCTCCAGCTCGCGGTTAATGAAAATCCGGATCGCCTGAAAGCTGCGCGTGGCCGGGTGCTTGTGGCGCTCGCGGCCGGGCACCGACTGGGCAATCAGCTCGGCAAGCTGTTCGGTGGTCGCAATCGGGGCGGTTTCGCGCACGGCGACAATACTGCGCGCGATCCGGCGCGAGTACCGTTCCTCGCCGTACTTCCACAGCACCTCGGCGATCTCCCGCTCGCTGGCCTGCGCAAGCCACTGGCTGGCACTCATGCCGGCCTCCGGGTTCATGCGCATATCGAGAGGCCCCGGCTTGAGGAAGCTGAAGCCGCGCTCAGCGTCGTCGAGCTGCGGCGAAGATACCCCCAGATCAAAAAGGATCCCGTCCACTTTCCCTTGCCAGCCCAGTTCAGACACCACAGATGCCAGGTTGATAAAACTGCCGGGCCGCATCAGCAACCGCGACTCATCGGCGAAACGTCGGGTGGCGAACGCCACCGCCTGGGGATCCTTGTCAAACGCCAGCAGCCTGCCCCCGGGCCCCAGCCTCTCCAATACTGCTCTTGCGTGGCCGCCGCGCCCAAACGTCCCGTCAATATAAAAGCCGTTCGGCTTAACCCGGAGCGCGTCCAGTACCTCGCTCACCAGCACCGGACGGTGCAAATCCTCCATCCGCACCTAGGTCGTCAGCGACTCTAGCGAGTGCGGTGTGCCATCCGCCACGGCCTGACCTTCCATCCAGCCGCTGCCGATCTGCTCCCAGGTTTCCTCATTCCATATTTCGAATTTCTTCCCCACACCCAACAGCGCTACGCTTTTGTCCAGCTTGGCAAAATCGCGCAGCCGCGGAGCCAACAGGATGCGCCCGTGGCCGTCCATTTCGACCTCGGT
This sequence comes from uncultured Gammaproteobacteria bacterium, assembly GCA_963695455.1. GTDB lineage: Bacteria > Pseudomonadota > Gammaproteobacteria > DSM-19610 > DSM-19610 > Thiogranum. The sequence continues at coordinate 588,687 of CAVOGN010000002.1, forward strand.
GGCATAGCCCACCAACATGCGTTGCATGTCCCGGACACGACGATCCTGGTTAGCGGTGTTGATCAGCCGGTGTTCGATTTCTTCCCACTGCGGCTGCGGATAGAGCAACAGGCAACCGTCGTGATGAATGGTCACCACCAGGCGACCTTCAAAACGCTCGGTAATAAGCGGCCGGTAGCGGGTTGGCAGCGCCAATCGCCCCTTGGCATCCAGCTTGACTGTGCTGCCACCACGGAACACCTGTCTCCCCTCGACCCCCCATTATTACCACTTATTGCCACAAGGCCCCACTTTTCGACACTATATGGATCGCTTCCCCACTTTGTCAAGGCGCAATAGCTCGATTCCTGCTTTATTCACAGATACTTAGCAGCACCGCGCAGAACAGGAGTGTTTCCGTGTGGCGACACCTACGGGCGTTTGAATTGCAAATCAGTAATTTGGCAGCCGCCATGCGGGGAGTGAAATGCCCCTCAAGGGCGCCGGGAGGGTAAAATCCGGTCGCTGCGGGAGCGGAGCAGACCGTATTTCAGGTGGGCCTGGCGTTTCATGCACCACAATCAGCCCTGACAGCGGAATACACCTGAAAGCAAAACGCCCGCGAACTGCGGGCGCTTATGGCGAACCTGGAGCTAAACCGCGCTAGAACGGAATATCGTCGTCGAATTCATCGGCTCCGGAAGACGATGTCGCGGAGGACGCAGTGGACGACGCCGGGGCGGCGTTGAAGTCCGCACTGCCGCCACCACCTCGACCGCCCAGCATCTGCATGTCGTTGACAATGATTTCGGTGGTGTAGCGGTCGTTGCCGCTCTTGTCCTGCCACTTGCGGGTCTGCAGCCGCCCCTCCACGTAAGCCTGCGAGCCTTTGCGCAGGTACTCGCCGGCGATCTCGGCCAGGCGCCCGTAGAACACCAGGTTATGCCACTCCGTGCGGTCCTTCTGCTCGCCGCTCTGCTTGTCCTTCCAGGAATCGCTGGTGGCCAGCGTGACGTTGCACACCGCGTTGCCGCTGGGCATGTAGCGGACTTCGGGGTCCTTGCCCAGGTGCCCGACCAGAATTACCTTGTTGACGCCTCTTGCCATGCTGTTCTCTCCTCGCTCGAACGCACCTTCCGTGTCCGCTCGCTATCCGTGTTCAGGTTCAAGCGGGCAATGATAACGGCTGTGGTCCCGGGTTCCCAGCACCCCGCGGCACATTTGTCACCGAATCCCTCGGCCGGACCGGGCAGGCAACTGTAAGTTTTTGATTCCGTTATCAGGACTCGGGCGCCGCCAGAGCGTTGAGCGCGTCTTCGTCGAGGGCATGCTGATCATATTTCAAGTAGGCCACTTCGTCGGCGGCGATGACCACCGCCTCGGCGACGCCGCGCACCGCAGCGATCTTCTGACCCAGGCGCCGCGCGGCCTCCTCGTCGAGCTTACCGACCCTCAGCACGCGGGTGCTCAGGTAGCGCGGATTGCGCATGCTGGCGGCGAAAATCAGCCACAGCAGCGCCACCACGCCGCACATCAGGAACACCGCCCCCATGCCGAAGCGGCCGTGCAGCCAGCCGCCGGCCGCACCGCCGACGAAAGCTCCGAAGAACTGCGAGCTGGAGTAGAAGCCCATCGCCGTGCCCTTGCTGTCGGGCGGCGCGGTCTTGGCAATAAGCGACGGCAGAATGGCCTCCAGCAGGTTGAAGGCGGAATAGAACACGAACAGCAGCAGGCCAATCGACCACAAGTGCCGGTGAAACTCGTACAGCCCCAGCTCCGCCAGGGCTATGACCATGATGGCGCCGACAAACACCTGTTTCATGCGCCGGTGTTTCTCGGCCTGGAGAATAAAGGGAATCGCCATCGGCAGGGACAGCAGCAGGACCGGCAGGTACACCTCCCAGTGTTTTTCGGCGGGCAGCCCGGCCACATCGCGCAACGCCAGCGGCAGCACCACGAAGCTCGCCGTCAGGATCAGGTGCAGGGAAAAAATACCGATGTCGAGCCGCAGCAGCTGCGGGTCGCGCAGCACTGCCGCGAACTGCGCCGGCACCGCCTCGGCATCGCGGTGCACGCGGGTGATGACCGGCGTCGGCACCACGAACAGCACCACCCCGATCGCACCCAGCGCCAGCACCGCCGTGAGCCAGAAAATACCCGGCACCCCGATCCAGCCGTTGAGCAGCGGACCCAGCACCATCGCCACCGCAAAGGAGGCGCCGATGCTCATGCCGATCATCGCCATGGCCTTGACGCGGTGCTCCTCCCGCACCAGGTCGGCGGTAAAGGCCATCACCGCCGCGGCGATGGCGCCGGCGCCCTGCAGGGCGCGCCCGGCGAGCACCAGCGCCATCGAGTCGGCGCTGGCGGCCAGCGCGCTGCCGGCGGCAAACACCAGCAACCCGAACACGATCACCGGCTTGCGCCCGATACGATCCGACACCAGGCCAAAGGGAATCTGCAGCACGGCCTGGGTCATGCCGTAGATGCCGATGGCCAGCCCGATGAGCGCCGGCGTGGCGCCCTCGAGCTCGTGCGCATACAGCGCGAACACCGGCAGAATCATGAACAGGCCCAGCATGCGCAGCGAGTAGATACCCGCCATGGCTGCGGCCGAACGCACCTCGGAACGGCTCATGCGCTCGGCTGCGTGGGGCGCTTGGTTCACGTGACAGGGTTCCTTTTGGTCAGGGACGGCGAAAGGCCGTATAGTAGCAGGTTGCCCAAACAGCCGGAATCGGGATGGACAGCATACGCATACGCGGGGCACGCACCCACAATCTGCAGAACGTCGACCTCGACCTGCCGCGGGACAGGCTGATCGTAGTCACCGGGCTTTCCGGCTCGGGCAAGTCGTCGCTGGCCTTCGACACCATCTACGCCGAGGGGCAGCGCCGCTACGTGGAATCGCTGTCGGCCTACGCACGCCAGTTCCTGTCGATGATGGAGAAGCCGGACATCGACCACATCGAGGGGCTGTCCCCGGCCATTTCCATCGAACAGAAGTCCACCTCCCACAACCCGCGTTCCACGGTCGGCACCATCACCGAAATCTACGACTACCTGCGCCTGCTGTTCGCGCGCGTCGGCGTGCCGCACTGCCCCGATCACGACATCCCGCTCGAAGCGCAGACCGTGTCGCAGATGGTCGACCAGGCGCTGGAGCAGACCGAGGGCTCGCGCTGGATGCTGCTGGCACCGGTGGTGCAGGAACGCAAGGGCGAACACCTGGGTATCCTCGATGAGCTGCGCGCCCAGGGCTTTATCCGCGCCCGCATCGATGGCGAGGTGCTGGAACTGGACCACGCACCAACCCTGGACCTGCACCGCAAGCACAATATCGAAGTGGTGGTGGACCGCTTCAAGGTGCGCGACGATCTGAAGCTGCGCCTGGCGGAATCGTTCGAGACCGCGCTGCGGCTGGCCGACGGTCTGGCACGCGTGGTGAGCATGGACGACGGGCGGGAGATCACCTTCTCCGCCAAGTTCGCCTGTCCGCAGTGCGGCTATTCACTGACCGAGCTGGAGCCGCGCCTGTTTTCCTTCAACAACCCGGTGGGCGCCTGCCCCGGCTGCGACGGCCTGGGCGTGAAGCAGTCGTTCGACCCGCGGCGCGTGGTGGCCTACCCGCACCTCAGCCTGGCGGGCGGCGCGGTGCGCGGCTGGGACCGGCGCAATGCGTATTATTTCCAGCTCATCAGCTCGCTGGCCGACCACTACGAGTTCGATATCGAAACACCGTTCGAGGAACTGCCCGAGAACATCCGCGACATCATCCTGTACGGCAGCGGCGCAGAGGTCATCGAGTTCCGCTACCTGAACGAGCGCAGCGGCATCCAGAGGCGCAGCCACAGCTTCGAGGGCATTCTGCGCAACATGGAGCGGCGTTACCGGGAAACCGAATCCAGCGTGGTGCGCGAAGAACTGGCGCGCTATCTCAGCACCCACGCCTGCCCGGACTGTGCCGGTACACGCCTGAACCGTTCCGCGCGACACGTGTTTATCGGCGACTGCACCCTGCCCACCGTGGCGGCACTGCCGGTGGGCGAAGCGCGCCGCTTCTTCAAGGAACTGCAGCTGGCCGGGCGGCGCGGCGCCATCGCCGAAAAGATTGTCAAGGAGATCGGCGAGCGGCTTGACTTCCTGGTCAACGTCGGGCTGAACTATCTGTCCCTGGAGCGCAGCGCCGACACCCTCTCCGGTGGCGAGGCGCAGCGCATCCGGCTGGCCAGCCAGATTGGCGCGGGACTGGTGGGCGTCATGTATATTCTCGACGAACCCTCCATCGGCCTGCACCAGCGCGACAACCAGCGCCTGCTCAACACCCTCACCTACCTGCGCGACATCGGCAACACGGTCATCGTGGTGGAACACGACGAAGACGCCATCCGTTGCGCCGATCACGTGGTCGACATGGGCCCCGGTGCCGGCGTGCACGGCGGCAAGGTGGTCGCCGAGGGCACCCCGACCGACATCATGAACAACCCGGCCTCGGTCACCGGGCAATACCTGAGCGGCAAGCGCCGCATCCAGCTGCCGGCGGAGCGCACACCCAACGCCCCCGGCCAGCAACTGACCATCAGTGGCGCCAGCGGCAACAATCTCAAGTCGGTGCGGGTGGACATCCCCGTAGGCCTGCTGACCTGCGTCACCGGCGTGTCCGGTTCCGGCAAGTCAACGCTCATCAACGACACCCTGTACCAGATCGCCGCGGCGGAACTGAACGGCGCGGCCACCGAACCGGCCGCCTATGAATCCATCGAAGGGCTGGACTACTTCGACAAGGTAGTGGACATCGATCAGAGCCCGATCGGACGCACACCGCGCTCCAACCCGGCCACCTATACCGGCCTGTTCACGCCCATCCGCGAACTGTTCGCCGGCACCCAGGAGGCGCGCTCGCGCGGCTACAAGCCGGGGCGCTTCAGCTTCAACGTCAAGGGCGGTCGCTGCGAAGCCTGCCAGGGCGACGGCGTCATCAAGGTGGAGATGCACTTCCTGCCCGACATCTATGTGCCCTGCGACGTGTGCAAGGGCAAGCGCTACAACCGCGAGACCCTGGACATCCGCTACAAGGGCAAGAACATCACCGAAGTGCTGGACATGACGGTCGAAGAGGCAGTGGGTTTCTTCAGCGCCGTGCCGGTGATTGCGCGCAAGCTGCAGACCCTGCTGGACGTCGGCCTGTCCTACATCAGCCTGGGCCAGAACGCCACCACCCTGTCGGGCGGTGAGGCGCAGCGGGTGAAACTGTCGCGGGAACTGTCCAAGCGCGACACCGGCAAGACACTGTATATTCTCGACGAACCCACCACCGGCCTGCACTTCCACGACATCGAACAACTGCTCGGCGTGCTGCACCGGCTGCGCGACCACGGCAATACCGTGGTCATCATCGAGCACAATCTGGACGTGATCAAGACCGCCGACTGGGTCATTGATCTGGGCCCCGAAGGTGGCAACGGCGGCGGCGAGATCATTGCCACCGGCACCCCGGAGCAGGTCGCCGACAACCCCGCTTCGCACACCGGGCGGTTTCTGAAACCGGTGCTGGAACGCCAGCAAAACCCGTCGCGTACAGCGACGATGTAGACGCACGATACGCGTTTCACGGACGTCCTCCCGCCAGGACCGCGCAACGAGCCTGAGCGTCATTCAACCGGGCAGACAGATCAGAGACCTGCGCCCCGCGATTACCCGCAACGGTATATTGAAACCCCTGACTCGACACTTTGCGCTCGCATATCCCGGTCAATATACGTGCAGCCCGCAAATTAGTTTGCTGTTCCGTACAGTTATCGCGCCCGTCTATTTTGCGAGATCGGGGTGCTATCGAGCACCCGCTCGTTAACACCGCAAAACCTGTCTTATCCGGGCGCGCGCTCGTTATTTTCGGCTGTTGCCAGGCTCGTCAAAAAACGGTACAAGCAACAGGCTGTTAAGAACGAATCAGGGTTACGTTGAAATTCATGCTATCGAACATTCACCCGTTAACACAGCAAATCGACTGTATCAACGACCGTGCGCCCGGTGTTTCGTGTTAGCGGGCGCACGCCCGCTAATAATAGTTATGCCCTATAAGAAAATGTTCTATGACGTTTACATAAATGGCGAGAAACTCGGCACGTTCGGGCATGCCGATGTCGAGAATCTCAACATTTCTATTTCTGGTGGCCCAAACGACACCTACGTATTTGCGGGTGCTGTGTGTCGAGAGGGCGAGAAGCAGTTTCATTACCACTGGGCGCAAAAAGAAATCTCTGCCACCGATGAAGTACGAGTCGTCCCGGTGCGGTCGGGCTCCGTACCAGAACCGATTAAGAAGTTCGAAATGGGAAGAACCAAAGAAAAGGCATGGGAAGGGAATGTCTGTGAGTTCTGCCAGCGAAATGAGACCGAGGTTCCGCAAATGATCGTCGGAGATGAACACCGACCAGGCATTTGCTCCGATTGCGTGGAGTTGTGTAATGAAATCTTACGCAACAAGGCATAACAACAGCACCCAGTGCGCCCCTGCGGGGCTCGGACCTCGCTTACGCTCGGCCGCTGGTGCTGGGCGTTAGACCTTTTCATATGCGTATCGAAGGCACTCTCATAAAATGGAATGATGATCGCGGCTTCGGGTTCATTTCGCCGAGTCAGGGTGGTCAGGAAGTCTTTGTTCATATCTCCGCCTTTCCTAAGGGTGGGCGTCGCCCAACACTCGGAGAACAGCTCACGTTCGAGGTCGAAGTCGATAGCAACGGAAAGAAGCGAGCAAAGAACCTCTTATGTCCGACCCGCCCCGCCTTGCGCACGGCCCGCAAACCAAAACCTCACTATCAGAGTAAGGAACAAGGCTTGCTTGGTCGAGTCGTTGCAATTGTGCTTTTGGTCGGCCTGGCCTTCTACGGTTACAGTGAGTACTCGCGCCGCATATTTACACAACCGGCAGTCGCTGCCCAGTCAAACAACCAAGCGGTTTCGTCTTCCTTCCACTGCGATGGTCGCACCCATTGTTCCCAGATGACTTCTTGTGCTGAGGCCACCTTCTTCCTGCGCAACTGTCCCAACATCGAGATGGACGGCAACCACGATGGTGTCCCTTGCGAACGACAGTGGTGCACCAGCCCTTTCGCCCAATGATTCCGCATTCCTGTTGCACTCAAACCCATTACTGTCTTCCGAATAGGGCTAACCATGCGCTCGAGGTAACACGATGCCACCACAGATGAATTGCCCGGCGTGTGGCAGCGACATGCGAAGCAGGAGCCTGCTGTCCCATTACAGTTTAAAGCCGTACCGCGTCTGTCCTGACTGCAATACGAAATACACGGCGGACTCGAAAACGAAAAGGCGACAGTTCCCGATAATTATTCTGACACTGATTGCCTTAGTACTAACGGTTTTAGTCGGTCTCAAAGGAGTTGCCTGGCTGCTGCCGGCCGTGGTCAGTCACATTGTTCTGTGGAGTTATATCGGCTACACGTTGTCGAACGTTACTTATGTGCCGTATCCTGATTGATTATATGATTCGTCTGCGGGTACCCGATAAGCCCTTCGAGTGGCGACAGCCTCCGTCGTGGGCTGCGCCTCGCGGGCGACCTTAAGGCACCCAGGAGAAATCAGTGGGAACTTGCTGCGAAAACAGCTGTGTCGTCGACGCACTGCGCGAGAGGCAGCGCGGTACTCTTATCAAGGTCCTGTGGATCAATGCTGTCATGTTCATTGCCATAGCTGCCGCGGCATTTTATGGCAAGTCGACCGCCTTGCTTTCCGACAGCCTGGACAACCTGGGTGATGCGCTGACTTATGGATTGAGCTTGTATGCCGTGGCCCGTGGGTCAACCATGAAGGCGCGAATTGCGCTGTTTAAAGGCGGTCTAATCTTCGTTGCAGCCTGCGTTGTTGTGGCTCAGATTGTTCACAGGCTTGTCAGCCCGGTATTGCCTTCCTATGAAGTCATGAGCATCTTCAGTCTTGCCGGTCTGGCCGCAAATGCCGTATGCCTGGCTTTACTCTGGCGCCATCGACGCGAAGACATCAATATGAGCTCTGTTTTCGAATGTTCGCGAAACGACATTGCGTCGAACCTGGCGGTTATTGTTGCGGCCATCGGCGTATGGACATTCAAGTCGGGGTTGCCGGATATTATCGTAGGGTCGCTCCTGGCGGCCCTGCTTCTCAACTCATCTGCCCGGGTAATAAAAGCAGCATTGTCCGAGTTAGGGCGAGATGACAAGACGTTCGACCGGAGCGCGCGCTAAGCTGTTCACTGGCAAGACCCGCGTCACGTTTAGCCGATAGCGCTTATGCCTTTGCTATGACCCAGCAGGTGCAGCGCAAGCGATTTTGCCTGCCTGGACTTTCCCGGCGGCCTGAACTGCGCGACCAGCCAGTTACAAAACAGGTCGAAGTGGCGCCTGGCGGTATCCTGATTGGTGTAACCGCGCCTGTAAAACAGCAGCCCGGCGGCTGCAACGGTATCCTGGCGTGTCTGTTCCTCTTGCACCGATAGCGTCGCCAGCGACGATCGGCTTAGCGGTTCTTCCGCCGTAAACCCGGGGCAGCAGATGTGTCTTGGGACGCGGAACCAGCAGCGCCAACATCCCCGGCCGGCAGCGACAACCAGCAAAAAGACCTGCGCGCAGGGTGATTATGGTCCAGCCCCTGGGTAAGGTTCAGGATGCTCGTCTTGTTGCATGAGGACTATCGTCCTAAATTGTCAATTGCACGGGGATGTGTGATTATTCGAACTGCTGGCGAAAAACCATTCGCGAGGCCGACACGGCGCAGCCTCGGCATAGTGCGCAGCCGCTGAGCGGCGCGTTCTCCCCGTGCTGCGGTTGCTGCAAGGGATATGATTAAGAGCTTCCTCACTATGGCTCGTATCGGGGGCGTGTTTTTTTGTCTATAACGATATTGACAGCCCTTCCGTGTTCTATACGGAGTGTTCGTCCGGTGCGGGATGCCCTTGACCCATTGTCGGCCGTGACACTGCAAGGCGGCGCTGCCTGCGCTCCGCGACTCGAATATTGCCGGTACCCGGAAGCGTAGAATGTCGGGCTGCATGCTGCGTGCAAAGGGTGCCGGGCTCTCGACTCATTACGTTCTGTCGGAGGGCGCATTTTCCGGCGCGGTGATATATGAGGACGGTTTCGATCTCAGTCTCTCGGAAAGCGACCACTTTGAGGAACAGCTGCGATGCGCACAGGCGTTTCTGGCCGAGCATGCCGAACAGTGCCGAGCGTTAGCCGATCTACTGCTGCCGCAGGCGCCATTACTGGATTTCGACTTCCGATGCAAAGATGCGCGCACTCAGTCCTTCGTGTTTCCGGTGGCACTGGTTGAACGCGCCGGCAGACTGGGGTTTGAATTAGGGCTGTCGATTCACAGGACAAGTGACCTATAGCGCCGCCACTGAGCATCTGCGCCGCGCCGACCCCGGCCGAGTGACAACGGCGCGGTTGCGCGGACCGACGCAACAGGCCCGGGCAGGCACGCAGCAATCACCCGTTAAGCTGCCATGAGATCCCTGCCCGGGCAGCGCCAGGATATCTCTGGCTCCAGCACTACCCGCCACGGAGGAATACGGATGCATAGATCTGAGGAACAGACGGAGATAGCCGCCGACACGTTTATCCAACAGGCGTGCGGCAGGGCTGCCGGAAAACAGGCGCAGCAATTCGAGCAGCTGTTCGCAGACTGCACACCACTGGCACTGAATGCAACCGAGGTGGTGATGTTGTCCGGTTTCGTTCCGCTGCTGGCGATGAGCCTGGCGCAGCTGCACAAGGACATCCAGCGCCGCTACGCGCTGGCCTTTGTGCAGAAGGTGAATGAAACCTTTGGCGAAGACGCAGGCGCGGCGTTCCCGCAGCGCACGCTGGAGTACCTCACTGCGTTTCACCAGGATGTCACAAGCGGAGGAGGCAGCGCGCTGCCCGCCCTGCTGACCGCGGCGCTGGATAACATCTGCGGGGTCAGCGATGAGAGCGTGGAGCCCTGCAGGCCGGGCCTGCGACAGGCGTTGATTCCGACCCTGCGCGCCGATGTCGCGCAGTTCAGTGCCACCCGATTCGCTCCCGTCTGAGCGGCGAGCGCGTTCATTCAGCGACCAGCGTCTCGAGCCGATAGCTGCCCTGCCCCTGGCGCCCGAGCGTGGTGGCGAGAAACGCTAACAGACCCTGTAACTGGGACGCCAGCGTCCAGGGCGGGTTGATGATGATCAGACCGCTGGCATGCATACCGCCGCGGCCCGCCGGCGCAACCGCCAGTTCGGCCAGCAACACGTCACGCACGCCGCTGGCTGTGAGTTCACGCTCCAGCCGGTCGATGCTGGTGCGCTGCACCACCGGATACCAGAGCAGGTACAGGCCGGTCGGGAAGCGTTGCCAGGCCGCCTGTAGTGCACGTACCACGGTCAGGTAATCCTGCTTCACCTCATAGGGCGGGTCGATCAGCACCAGGGCACGCCGCTGCGCGGGTGGCAGCAGTCCCGGCAAGGCCTGGAAGCCGTCCTGCTGCTCCACCTTGACGCGGCGGTCGCCGTGAAACAGCGAGCCCAGCGCCTCGAATTCCGCCGGATGCAGTTCGAACAGGCGCGCCTTGTCCCGGGGACGCAGCAGCTCCGCGGCCAGCCACGGCGAGCCGGGGTAGTGCTGCAGGCGACGGTTCGGGTTCAGCGCCTTGATCAGGCCAACGTAGGCCTGCAGTTCGGCGGGCAGCGGCTGACACGCCAGCAGCCGGCCGATGCCGGCGTCGAACTCGCGGTTTTTCTGCGCCCAGGGACTGGCGAGATCGTACTGCCCGGCGCCGGCATGGGTGTCGACGAACAGGAACGGCTTGTCCTTCTGCTTCAGGTACTCGAGCACCTGCACCAGCACGGCATGCTTGAGCACATCGGCGTGATTGCCGGCGTGGAAGGCGTGGCGATAACTCAGCATGCCTGGTCAGTCCGGGCCTCGGGCAACACCGAGCCCAACCCGCCGCTCAGTCATACTCGGTGTATTTCTTGGCGCTGCCTCGCACCCGGTCGGCAGGGTATTTCTGCTCATTGAGAACGATCTTGCGCTCCACCGCACCGAGCAGATCCACACCCAGCCGTTCCGCCAACCTGAGCAAGTAGATCTGGATGTCGGCCATTTCCAGCTCAACCTCGGCGAGCTTGGCGGCTGGCAGTGCATGGCTCTGCTCCTCGGTGAGCCACTGGAAATGCTCGACCAGCTCGGCGCATTCGGCAATCAGCGCCATGGACAGATTCTTGGGCGAGTGAAACTGTTCCCAGTCGCGCTCCTGCGCGAAGCGGCGCAGGCGCCGACTCAGTTGCTCCAGCTGGCTGTCAGTCATGTTTCATGCTCCTGCCTTGCGCCCGGGGCGATCCATAATACAGCAAGCCGCGCGTTCCGGGCGGGCTGCAGCGTTCCGGCCGGCGCCGAGCTATACTGTGACGCGCGAACAGGACACCTGTTCGGACTGCGCCGGCTGGCTTACTGCGGCCCAGCCAGTAGCGGCGCCAGGCAAGTGGTGCACAGAGGTTGTGTCAGGGGTCCATGAAGACGCTTCTGAAGTTCCTGGATAGTCTGTCGTTCGCCGCCATCTGCGCCCTCACGGTGCTGATGGTCCTCATTATCGGCGTGGTCGATTTCATGATCGGGCACGAAATCTCCACGGCGCTGTTCTACGTGCTGCCGATCGCCGTCGCGGCCTGGTACGGAGGGCGCCAACTCGGGATCTCGGTGTCGGTGCTGGCCGCAGCGGCCTGGCTGATAACGGATATCGGCGCGGGGCAGCACTATTCTCATCCCGCCATACTGCCCTGGAACACCTTTATGCGGCTGGCGATCTTCCTGCTCATAGCCCTGTTGCTGGCAGCGTTTCGCGGCCTGCTGCACACCGAGGCGCTGGCGGCCAAGACCGATCACCTCACCGGCGCGCTGAACCGGCTCGGTTTCCAGGAACGCTTCGCCGAGGAATATGCGCGCAGTGCGCGCTTCAACCGCGCCTTTTCGCTTGCCTACCTGGATATCGACAACTTCAAGCACGTCAACGATACGCTGGGCCACGCGACCGGGGATAGGGCGCTGATGTCGGTAGCCGGCACCCTCAAGGCGAATTTGCGCGTGACTGACGCGGTGGCCCGCCTGGGCGGCGACGAATTCGCGGTACTGTTTCCGGAGACCGGCAGTGCCGCGGTCCGGGAGGCGTTCGGCCATGTCCACCAGCGTTTGCTGGAGGCCATGCAAGAGCGCGACTGGCCGCTGTCTTTCAGCATCGGGGTGGTATCGTTCGAAAGCGTGCCGGAGAATCTGGATCAGGCCCTGGCCGCCACCGACGAGCTGATGTACAGCATCAAGCGCAGCACCAAGAACAACGTCATTTACCAGACCTGGGCTCAGACCACGCCAGCCGGGCTGGCCGACAGCGCCTGATTCGGCCAACCCCTTATTGGGACAGCCGGACCTGGGTGCCGACCGCAAGGTCCAGCTGCTGCGCAGCGCTGCCCTGGTTGAGCGCTACCTCGACCAGCCCGTTGGCATTCCGGTACCAGAATGCCTCACCCGACTCGGCATCGGCGAAGGTGCGCCGGAATGCACAGCGCCGCCCCGCCACCTCCACGAGTGCTCCCCGATCGAGGGCTTCTGCGCGCACCCCGGTGACCGCATTGCCGTAGTGATCGATATACACGACTTCCGCCAGTTCATCCGGCCAGGGGGGTGCGACCAGGCTATCGGCCTCGACCGCCTCGCCGGGGCAATCGTCGCCGCGCGCGATCCCGGCCGCCACCGGGGCAAACAGATCGCGCCCGTGAAAACTGGCGGACAGCCGCTCGGGCACGCGCGTAATGACCCAGGCGCGAACCTGACTGGCACGGCGGATCACAACTGAAAACAGTCCGTTGTCGGGCCCGACATACCAGCGTTTGTCGGCCTGCACCGCGAGCGGACGCCGCGCGCTGCCCACACCGGGATCCACGACACACAGGCAGGTAGCCGTGTCGGGCAGGTACTGGCTGTAAGCGGGTAGCAGGTAGGCCGCCGCCCTGACGTTGAAAGCGGGCAGATCGGGGAACAGGTCCACCACCGGTACAGCCGGTGCCGCGGCGGCGAGCACCGCGTGCATTTGCCCGAGGTAGGGTCCCTGGATGCCGAAGTCGGTGAAGATGGCGATCATTGGGTCTGATATTAACCGCGAAGGACGCAAAGGGCGCGAAGGAAAATCATTGTTGTGATGGTTCGGCTGTTTGCTTGGTGCCAGGACAACAGCGGACTCGGCTGGTGATCAATCTCTGCGCGGAATAATAACCGCGACGGACGCTAAGGGCGCGAAGGAAGATCATTAATTCGGGGCTCGGCTTCATTACTTGATACCGGTGATGACTTCAGGCGCGACTGGTAAACAAACCTTGTTTCAGCATCACTTCTCCGCGGGGTGCCGCGTCCAAACACAGGTGGGTCGGCCACGCCGGCCTGCGCAATCACCAATCTGACGAACTTGTGTACCTTCGCGTCCTTAGCGTACTTCGCGGTTGACCCAGAACGCCCTGGAACAAAAAAGCCGGGCAGTGCCCGGCTTTTCCACAACCCGTTATCGAAGCGGCTGCTTATTCAGCTTCCACCACCTCGCCGCCGGTTTCCGGCCGGTCGACCAGTTCCACCAGGGCCATGGGCGCCTTGTCGCCGGCGCGGAAACCCATTTTCAGAATGCGCAGGTAACCGCCCGGGCGGTCCTTGTAACGCGGGCCCAGTTCGTTGAACAGCTTGGTGACCACATCGCGGTCGCGCAGCCGCGAAAAAGCGACGCGACGCTTGTGCACGCTGTCGCTCTTGGCCATCGTGATCAGCGGCTCGGCGACGCGGCGCAGCTCCTTGGCCTTGGGCAGGGTGGTCTTGATGATTTCGTGCTGCATCAGCGAGACTGCCATGTTCTTGAACATGGCCTCGCGGTGCGAGCTGTTGCGATTCAGTTTTCGTCCACTTTGGCGGTGACGCATGGGTCTGTACCTAGATCATTCGGTCCGCGCCGGTGCGCGGCCCGGGTTATTGTCAATCAGGCGGATTGCTTTTCGCTGTCCTTGAGGCCCGCGGGTGGCCAGTTCTCCAGGCGCATACCCAGCGACAGTCCGCGCGAGGCCAGCACATCCTTGATTTCGGTGAGCGACTTCTTGCCGAGGTTGGGTGTCTTCAGCAGCTCCACCTCGGTACGCTGAATCAGGTCGCCGATGAAGTAAATGCTTTCTGCCTTCAGGCAGTTGGCGGAACGCACCGTCAGCTCCAGATCGTCGACCGGACGCAGCAGGATGGGATCGACGTCGGCTTCGGGCTGCTCGGTCTTGACCTCTTCCTTGCCCTGCAGATCAACGAACACCGACAGCTGATCCTGCAGAATGGTCGCTGCGCGACGGATGGCTTCTTCCGGATCCAGGGTGCCGTTGGTTTCGATTTCGATAATCAGCTTGTCGAGGTTGGTGCGCTGCTCGACGCGCGCCGCATCCACCGTGTAGGACACACGCGACACCGGCGTGAAACTGGCGTCCAGCTGCAGCGAACCGATCGGGCCGGTTTCCTCTTCCTGCTCGGCGCGCACGGTGGCCGGCACGTAGCCGCGCCCCATTTCCACCTTCAGGGTCATGTTCAGGTTGCCATCTTTGGTCAGGTTGGCGATGACGTAATCGGGATTCACCACTTCGACGTCGTGATCCAGGGTGATGTCGCCGGCGGTCACCGGACCCGGGCCCTTCTTGCTCAGCTTCAGGGTCGCCTCGGGACGATTGTGCATCAGCAGCGCCACGCCCTTCAGGTTCAGCAGGACCTCCATGACGTCTTCCTGCACACCCTCGATGGTGGAGTATTCGTGCAACACACCGTCGATTTCGGCACGCGTGATGGCGCAGCCCGGCATGGACGACAGCAGAATGCGGCGTAGCGCATTGCCCAGTGTGTGCCCGAAGCCGCGCTCCAGCGGTTCCAGCACAACCCTTGCAGTACGATCGTTGACGCTCTGCACGTCCACGATGCGCGGCTTCAGGAACTCAGTGACCTTGCCCTGCATGAAAAGCCCTCTTACCTGTTGACTTACTTGGAGTACAGCTCGACGATCAGATGCTCGTTGATCTCGGCAGGCAGATCCGCGCGCTCTGGACGCGCCTTGAAAACGCCTTCCATTTTCTTCGGATCAACGTCGATCCAGTCGACAAAACCGCGCTGTTCCGCCAGTTCCAGAGCCGCCTTGACGCGCAACTGGTTACGGGATTTTTCCGCCACCGCCAGGTTGTCGTTGGGCTGCACCTGATACGACGGAATGGTCACGCGCTGGCCGTTGACGGTAACGCCGTAGTGGCGCACCAGCTGGCGCGCCTCGCTGCGTGAAGCGGCGAAACCCATGCGGTACACCACGTTGTCGAGACGGCTCTCCAGCAACTGCAGCAGGTTTTCACCCGTGGAACCCTTGCGCTGCGCCGCACTCTTGTAATAGTTGTGGAACTGGCCTTCCAGCACACCGTAGATCCGGCGCATTTTCTGCTTCTCGCGCAGCTGGGTGGCGTAGTCCGACAGGCGTCCACGGCGCTGGCCGTGCTGCCCGGGCGGGAACGGCCGGTTCTCCACCGGACACTTGCTGGTGTAGCACTTCTCGCCCTTCAAAAACAGTTTGGTGCCTTCACGACGGCACTGGCGACATTTCGCTCCAACGTACTTGGCCATTAGCTCTCCTCCGCCTTAGACGCGCCGCTTCTTGGGCGGACGACACCCGTTGTGCGGAATCGGGGTCACATCGGTGATATTGGTGATCTGGAAGCCGGAATTGTTCAGGGCGCGCACGGCCGATTCACGGCCCGGTCCGGGCCCCTTCACCTCGACTTCGAGGTTTTTCAGTCCGTACTCCTTCACCATCTCGCCAGCGCGCTCGGCGGCAACCTGGGCCGCAAAAGGGGTGCTCTTGCGCGAACCGCGGAAGCCGGAACCCCCGGCGGTCGCCCACCCCAGGGCATTACCCTGACGATCGGTGATGGTCACGATCGTATTATTGAAGGACGCGTGAACATGGGCGATACCATCGACCACATTCTTTTTGACTTTTTTCCGGGTGCGGGCTGTTGTCGGCGATTTAGCCATGTTGGATACCTGTTACCAGCAACTTATTTACGAATCGGGCGGCGCGGTCCCTTGCGGGTGCGCGCATTGGTGCGGGTGCGCTGACCACGCAGCGGCAGCCCGCGGCGGTGGCGCATGCCGCGATAGCAGCCGAGATCCATGAGACGCTTGATGTTCATGGAGATGGTACGGCGCAGATCACCTTCCACGGTGAACTTGGCCACCTCACCGCGCAGGGTCTCTACCTCGCCCTCGGACAGATCCTTGATCTTGACGTCCGGACGAATTCCACTGGCCTCACAGATCTTCTGCGCGGTGGTGCGGCCGATTCCATAGATGGACGTCAGCGCAATGACCGTGTGCTTGTGTGTCGGAACGTTAATCCCGGCTATACGAGCCATGAATGTGATCTCCTAAACGAGACTATCCGGTTGCGGACGGCGAAACCCGCAAGAATACCGGATACGACCCCTGGTTTCAAACTAAAAATCGAACAATTAAGATAACCAGCACCGGGCCTCAGCCCTGACGCTGCTTGTGTCGGCCGTCCTTGCAGATAACCCGCACCACACCGTTACGGCGGACGATCTTGCAGTTGCGGCAAATGCGCTTTACAGACGCTCTAACTTTCATGGTTTCACCTGTATACAACGACTTAGCGGAGCACGCCGGCCCGGCCGTGACTCTTCAGATTGGCTTTCTTCATGAGGCTCTCGTACTGGTGAGACATCATGTGCGACTGGACCTGAGCCATGAAGTCCATGACCACCACGACAATGATCAGCAGCGAAGTGCCGCCGAAATAAAACGGCACGTTCCAGTACAGAATCAGGAACTCGGGGAGCAGACACACCGCGGTGATGTAGATGGCGCCGGCCAGCGTCAGCCGTGTCATCACGCCGTCGATGAAACGTGCCGTCTGCTCGCCGGGACGGATACCCGGGATGAAGGCCCCCGATTTCTTCAGGTTGTCCGCGGTCTCCTTGGAGTTGAATACAATCGCGGTATAGAAAAAGCAGAAGAAAATAATCGCCATCGCATAGAACATGATGTACAGCGGCTGGCCCGGCGACAGCATGGTCGAAATATCCTTCAGCCAGCCCATGCCCTCGGTGCTGCCGAACCACTGCCCGGCGGTGGCGGGAAACAGGATGATGCTGGACGCGAAGATGGGCGGAATAACCCCCGCCATGTTGAGCTTCAGCGGCAGATGGGTGCTCTGGGCGGCGTACAGCTTGCGGCCCTGCTGGCGTTTGGCGTAGTTCACCGTGATGCGACGCTGGCCGCGTTCCACGAACACCACGAACGCCGTCACCGCAATCGCCAGCGCGAACAGGAAGAGCATGCTCAGGGTGTTCAGTTCGCCGGTGCGCACCAGCTCCAGGGAGCCACCAATGGCCGACGGCAGGCCGGCCACGATGCCCGAGAAAATGATGATCGAGATACCGTTACCGACCCCGCGCTCGGTAACCTGCTCACCCAGCCACATCAGGAACAGGGTGCCGGTGACCAGGCAGATCACCGCGGAAATCACGAATGGCAATCCCTGCAGAATGACCAGCGGCGAGCCGCCCATCTGCTGACCCTGTAGCGCCGTCGAGATCCCGATGGCCTGGAAAGTCGCCAGTACCACGGTGCCGTAGCGGGTATATTGCGTGATCTTGCGCCGCCCGGCTTCGCCTTCCTTCTTGATCTGCTCCAGGGTGGGCACGGTGTAGGACAGCAGCTGCATGATAATGGAAGCCGAGATGTACGGCATGATGCCCAGTGCAAACAGCGACAGGCGCTCCAGCGCGCCGCCCGAGAACATGTTGAACATGTCAAGAATGGTGCCGCGCTGCTGATCGACCAGCTGCGACAGCACATGCGGATCGATGCCCGGCAGCGGAATGAAGGATCCGATGCGAAACACCAGGATGGCGCCCAGCACAAACAGGATACGCTGACGCAGCTCGGTCAGTTTACCCAGATCGCCGAGTCCGCCGGCGAGTCCTGCGCCAGAAACGGCCATAATCGGTCTAGTCCTCTACCTTGCCGCCAGCCGCTTCTATTGCTGCGCGCGCACCTTTGCTTACCCGCACACCACGCACCGTCACCGCCGTGGCGAGTTCACCCGAGGCGATGACCTTGACGTGCCGGGCACTCTGCTTGACCACACCGGCCGCCTTCAGCGCAGCCAGATCAACGGCGCCGCCTGCAACGGCGGCCAGCTCGTGCAGACGCACTTCTTCGGTCACCAGCGACTTGCGCGAAGTGAAACCCACTTTCGGCAAACGGCGCTGCAGCGGCATCTGGCCGCCTTCGAAGCCGACCTTGTGAAATCCGCCCGAGCGCGATGTCTGGCCCTTGTGGCCACGGCCGCAGGTCTTGCCCAGGCCCGAGCCGATGCCGCGCCCGACCCGTTTTGCCGTCGGCCGGCTGCCGGCCGCCGACTTCAAGTTATTCAGTCGCATGTTAAGCTTCCTCTACCTGGAGCATGTACGACACTTTGTTGATCATGCCCCGATTTTCCGGTGTGTCGCTCACTTCAACCGAGTGATGCATGCGACGCAAGCCCAGTCCGCGCACGCACGCCTTGTGCGACTCGAGACGCTTGTTGGTGCTTCTCACCAGAGTGACTTTGAGTGTTTTGTCGGCCATGGATTACCCCAGAATGTCGTCGACCTTCTTGCCGCGCTTCGCAGCCACCTGCTCCGGCGAGCGCATTTCCGCCAGACCCTTCATGGTTGCCCGCACCACGTTGATCGGGTTGTTGGTGCCGATGCACTTGGCCAGCACATCGCGCACACCGACCACTTCGAACACGGCGCGCATCGCGCCACCGGCGATGATGCCGGTACCCTCGGAAGCCGGCTGCATGTGAACCTTCGCGGCACCGAATCTCGCAGTGATCGGGTACTGCAGGGTGCCGTCCTTCAGGGCAACACGTTTCATGTTCTTGCGCGCGTTCTCCATCGCTTTCTGAATAGCGACCGGCACTTCGCGCGCCTTGCCGCGGCCGAAACCGACCCGCCCTTCGCCATCACCGACCACGGTGAGCGCCGCAAAACCGAACTGACGGCCGCCCTTCACCACCTTGGCGACACGGTTTATGCCTATCAGCTTCTCGTGAAGACCGTCAGAACTCGCTTGCGTATCGACATTCGCCATTGTGCAACCCTTAGATTAGAATTCCAGACCACTTTCCCGCGCGGCGTCCGCCAGCGCTTTTACCCGACCGTGATACCTGAACCCGGAGCGGTCAAACGCGACCGAGCTGATGCCCGCCGCCTTGGCCCGCTCGGCCACCAGCTTGCCGATCTCGGCAGCCGCGGCAGCATTGCCTGTGGCGCTCAAGCTCTTGCGCAACTCCCGGTCCAGAGTCGACGCGCTGGCCAGCACCTTGTCGCCCGCACCATCGATGATCTGCGCGTAAATGTGCCGCGGCGTGCGGTGGATGCACAGACGGGGTTTGCCCATTCCGTGTATCTTGGCGCGCGTCTTTCTCGCGCGGCGCAGTCGTGATTCCTTCTTGTCCATGCTGTTACCTTCGATTTCTGCTCGGGGGCGGAAGCGGGTTCCGGCCCCATTAGATCACTTCTTCTTGGCTTCCTTACGCACGATGATCTCATCGGCGTATTTCACACCCTTGCCCTTGTAAGGCTCCGGCGGACGGTAGCCGCGGATTTCAGCGGCGACCTGACCGACCATCTGCTTGTTTACGCCCTTGACGACCACTTCGGTCTGGCTGGGCGTCTCTACGCTGATGCCTTCCGGCACCGGGTAATCAACCGGGTGCGAAAAGCCCAGCGTCAGGTTCAGCTTGTTGCCCTGCGCCTGGGCGCGGTAACCCACCCCGACCAGCTGCAGTTTCTTTTCGAAGCCGACGCTGACACCGGTCACCATGTTGTTGACCAGCGCGCGGGTGGTTCCGGCCAGGGCGTTGGCGGACTTTGAGCCGTCTTTGGGCGCGAAGGTCAGCACGTTGCCATCCTGCTCGACTTTGACCGAGCGGTGCACCTGATGGTCGAGGGAGCCCTTGCCGCCCTTCACCGTCACGGCCTGGCCCTTGATGCTGACTTCGACACCGGAAGGGAGTTCAATCGGTTTTTTTGCAACTCTGGACATGGTCTGTACTCATCAGGATACATAGCAGAGCACTTCGCCGCCTTCTCCGGCGGCGCGTGCGGCCCGATCGCTCATTACGCCCTTGGAGGTCGACACGATCGCGACCCCCAGGCCACCCTGAACCTTGGGCAACTCGTCCTTGCTCTTGTAGATACGCAAGCCAGGACGGCTGATCCGCTGCAGATCGTCGATAACGGGCTGCCCCTCGTAATATTTCAGGTCGACGCTCATCACCGGCTTGCCGGCCTCATCCTGAACCCGGAAGTCCGCGATGTAGCCCTCGTCCTTCAACACACCTGCGATCGAAGTCTTGAGCTTCGACGAGGGCATGGACACCGAAACCTTGCCGGCGCGCTGGCCATTGCGAATGCGGGTCAGCATATCGGCGATGGGATCCGTCATCATAATCTGTATACCTCTGTGTTATTCCGTGCTGTTACCAGCTCGCCTTGACGAGACCGGGAACATCCCCCTTCATGGCATGCTCGCGCAGCTTGTTGCGCGCCAGGCCAAACTTGCGGTAATAGCCGTGCGGGCGGCCGGTGATGCGGCAGCGGTTCCGCTGCCGGGTCGGGCTGGCGTCGCGCGGCAGCGCCTGCAGTTTGAGCTGCGCGTCGTAGCGCTCTTCGTCCGAGTTTTTCATATCGGCGATGATCGCTTTCAGCTCGGCGCGCTTCTTGGCGTACTTGTTCACCGTCTTGGCGCGCTTGACTTCACGCTGGATCATGCAAATCTTTGCCATGCTGTGCGGTCCTCAGTTTCTGAACGGGAAGTTGAACGCCGCCAGCAGGGCCCGTCCTTCCGCGTCGGTTCTCGCAGTGGTGGTGATGCTGATATCCATGCCACGCAGTGCGTCAATCTTGTCGTAGTCGATTTCCGGGAAAATGATCTGTTCCCGCACACCCATGTTGTAGTTGCCCTGGCCGTCAAACGCCTTGGCGCTCATGCCGCGGAAATCGCGGATGCGCGGCATGGCAATATTGATGAGGCGATCCAGGAACTCGTACATGCGCTCGCGACGCAGGGTGACCTTACAGCCGACCGGCCAGCCGTCGCGGATCTTGAAGCTGGCCACCGATTTGCGCGCCTTGCGCACGATAGGCTTCTGACCGGCGATCCGCTCCATGTCGGCCATCGCATTGTCCATGACCTTCTTGTCACCCACTGCCTCGCCGACCCCCATATTGATGGTGACCTTGGTGATGCGCGGGACTTCCATCACATTCTTGTAGCCAAACTGCTCCTGCAGTTTCTTGACCACTTCATCACGATACAGATCTTGTAACCTGGTCATCTCAGCAACTCACTGTCAAACGTCCACAACTTCGCTGGTGGACTTGAATATACGTACCTTGCGACCGTCTGCCAAAATGCGGAAACCGACCCGGTCTCCCTTCTTGGTCTGCGGGTTGTACAACATGACGTTGGACACATGGATAGGCATCTCTTTTTCGATGATGCCGCCGCTGACGCCGCGCTGGGGATTCGGCTTGGTGTGCTTCTTGACGAGATTGACGTTCTCGACCACCACCTTTTCCGTCTCCGGCAGCACCTTCAGCACGGTGCCGCGTTTGCCACTGTCCTTGCCGGTCGTCACGACCACGTCATCGCCTTTTCGAATTTTGCGCATAATCCTGACCTCCGCTTACAGCACTTCGGGCGCAAGCGAAATGATCTTCATGAACCGCTCGCTGCGCAGCTCGCGCGTCACCGGTCCGAAAATACGCGTCCCGATCGGCTCGAGCTTGTTATTGAGCAGCACCGCCGCGTTGCCGTCGAAACGGATCAGCGAGCCGTCCGGACGCCGTACGCCCTTGGCCGTCCGCACCACCACAGCGTTGTAGACTTCGCCCTTCTTCACCTTGCCGCGGGGAATCGCCTCTTTCACGCTGACCTTGATGATGTCGCCGATACTGGCATAACGCCGGTGTGAACCGCCCAGCACTTTGATGCACTGGAGGCTTCTGGCACCGCTGTTGTCCGCGACATCCAGCCTTGATTGCATCTGAATCATGACCTAATCCCCGTTCAAGCTACTCTTGAGTTAACTCAGCCTACCGGCCGTTCCACGACTTCAACCAGTTTCCACGACTTGGTCCTGGAAATGGGGCGACATTCCTGAATCGTCACCGTGTCGCCTACCTTACATTCATTGTTCTCGTCATGAATGTGCAGCTTGGTGGAACGCCGGATGTACTTTCCGTACAGCGGGTGCTTGACGCGACGCTCAACCAGGACCACGGCACTCTTTTCCATCTTGTCGCTGACAACGCGACCGGCCAGAGTACGGACCAGTTTGTTCTCTTCGCTCATGCCGCTTCACCCGCTGTTGCTTTCTCGTTCAATATGGTCTTGATGCGCGCGATATCGCGCCGCACCTTGTTCACCTGGTCGGGCCGCGACAGCTGTCCGGTGCCCTTTTGCATACGCAGATTGAACTGCTCGCGCAGCAACCCGTCGAGTTCCAGCTTCAGCTCATCGGCTGACTTCTGTCTGAGCTCGCTCGCTTTCATCACATCACCGTCCGGTTCACGAAAGTGGTGCGCACGGGCAGCTTGGCGGCCGCCAGCTTGAAGGCCTCACGGGCCTGCTCTTCCGACACACCTTCCATTTCATACAGCACGCGGCCGGGCTGAATCTTGGCAACCCAGTATTCCACGTTACCCTTACCCTTCCCCTGGCGCACCTCGATCGGTTTCTTGGTGATCGGCACATCGGGGAAGATGCGAATCCACAGCTTGCCGCCGCGTTTGACCTGGCGGGTGATAGCGCGGCGCGCGGCCTCGATCTGACGCGCGGTCAACTGGCCGCGGGTGGTGGCCTTCAGCGCGAACTCGCCGAAGCTCACTTTGTTACCGCTCTGCGCCAGGCCGCGATTACGTCCCTTCTGCTGTTTGCGGAATTTGGTTCTCTTGGGCTGTAACATGCCTCGCGACTCCCTTATTTACCGCCAGCCGCTTTCTTAGCGGGCTCCGGTTCGACGTTCTGCTCATCGCGATCCAGGATCTCACCTTTGAACACCCAGACCTTCACACCGATTACACCATAAGTGGTGTTGGCTTCAGTGAAGCCGTAGTCGATGTCCGCACGCAATGTGTGCAGCGGCACGCGTCCTTCACGGTACCACTCGGTACGGGCGATTTCCGCACCGTTCAGACGCCCGGCGACCATGATCTTGATACCTTCCGCGCCGAGCCGCATGGCATTGCCGACGGCGCGCTTCATGGCGCGGCGGAACATTATACGCCGCTCGAGCTGCTGGGCGACACTCTCGGCAACCAGCTGGGCCTCGACTTCCGGCTTGCGCACTTCCTCTATATTGACGTGCACCGGCATGCCCATGCGCCCCGCGATCTCGGCGCGCAGCTTCTCGATATCCTCGCCTTTCTTGCCGATCACGATACCGGGTCGAGCGGTGTGGATGGTGATCACCGCGTTGCTGGCCGGCCGTTCGATCTGGATGCGGCTTACCGAAGCGTGCTTGAGGCGCTGCTTGATGAAACTCCGCGTCTCAAGATCGAGATTGAGGAAATCAGCATAATTCTTCGAATCCGCATACCACTTCGAGGTCCAGTCCTTGACGATGCCAAGGCGGATGCCCGTTGGATGTACTTTCTGGCCCATGCCGTACTCTCTCTGACTTTGCCTTTGATTACTGCTCTGCGACAGTAATCGTGATATGACTGGTGCGTTTGAAAATATGGTTGGCGCGACCCTTGGCGCGGGCGTGCCAGCGCTTGAGGGTCGGACCCTCGTCCACGCACGCCGCGGAGACCTTCAACTCGTCAACGTCGGCGCCTTCGTTGTGCTCGGCGTTGGCGATGGCGGACTCCAGCACCTTGCGCACCATATGCGCCGCTTTTTTCTGGCTGAAGGTGAGCACCTGCAGGGCGCGCTCGACCGGCAGCCCGCGGATCTGGTCCACCACCAGGCGACACTTCTGCGCCGAGATGCGCGCATGATTCAGTTTGGCAGTCGCTTGCATTGCTCGATACCCTTACTTGGATTTCCGGTCCGCCGCGTGCCCCTTGAAGGTGCGCGTTACGGCGAATTCACCCAGCTTGTGACCGACCATGTTTTCATTGATCAGAATCGGAACATGCTGGCGACCATTGTGAACAGCGATGGTCAGGCCGACCATATCCGGCAGCACCATGGAGCGGCGCGACCAGGTTTTGATCGGTTTGCGGCTGTTGCTGCTAACCGCCTCGTCGACCTTCTTCATCAGGTGAAGGTCGATAAAGGGTCCTTTTTTTACGGAACGCGGCACGGTCTTTAACCTCTGTCGTTACTTCTGATTGCGACGACGCACAATCATGTTAGTGGTGCGTTTGTTCTTGCGTGTCTTGTAACCCTTGGTCGGCGTGCCCCACGGGCTGACCGGATGACGGCCGCCCGAGGTACGTCCTTCACCGCCGCCGTGGGGGTGATCGACCGGGTTCATCGCCACACCGCGCACGGTGGGACGGACGCCGCGCCAGCGCTTGGCACCGGCTTTGCCCAGGGAACGCAGATTATGCCCGGTATTGCCGACTTCGCCGATAGTCGCGCGGCAGTCAATCGGCACCTTGCGCATTTCGCCGGAGCGCAAACGCAAGGTGGCGTGCGCGCCTTCACGGGCGACCAGCTGCACGGCGGCTCCGGCACTGCGCGCCAGCTGACCACCCTTGCCGGGTTTCATTTCGATGTTGTGCACCACCGTACCCAGCGGGATGTTGCGCAGCGGCAGGGCATTGCCCGGCTTGATCGGCGCATCGATGCCACTCTGCACCTCGGCGCCGGCGACCACACCGCGCGGCGCGAGGATGTAACGGCGCTCGCCATCGGCATACAGCACCAGGGCGATATGCGCGCTGCGATTCGGATCATATTCGAGGCGCTCTACGCGCGCAGGCACCCCATCCTTGTTGCGTTTGAAATCGATCACCCGGTAGCGCTGGCGATGACCGCCGCCCTTGTGCCGTGTGGTGATGCGGCCCAGGTTGTTGCGCCCGCCGGACTTGGTCTTTTGCTCCAGCAGCGGCATGTGGGGTTCGCCCTTGTGCAGCTGCTCTTCGACCACCTTGACAACGAAACGACGCCCGGCGGAGGTCGGTTTGGATTTAACGATAGCCATTAGTCTGCGCCTGTGAAATCAATGTCGGAACCTTCCGCCAGCGTAACGTACGCTTTTTTCCAGTCGGAGCGGCGGCCGACGTTGCGACCGAAACGTTTTACCTTACCCTTCACGTTCAGCACCCGGACAGCGGTGACCGTGACGTCGAACATCTTCTCCACGGCTTTGCGGATTTCCGGCTTGCGGGCATCGGGCAGCACGCGAAACACCATCTGCCGCCCCTGATCCGCGACGCGCGTGCTCTTCTCCGATACCACCGGAGCGATCAGAACCCGGCTCAAACGCTCGTTATTCATGCCAGCTTCTCCTCGAACTGCCGCAGCGCAGCCGCAGTCATCAGGATCTTGTCAAAACCCACCAGGCTGACAGGATCCGCAATCGCCGTATCAACCACTTCCACCTGCGACAGATTGCGCGCCGCCAGATACAGATTCTCGTCCGGCGCATCGTGCACAATCAGCAGCCGTTCGCGCAGACCCATGTCGTCCAGCTTGGCGAGCAGTTCCCGCGTCTTGGGCGCATTCACTGCAAAGCTGTCCACCACGACCAGACGCTCCTGACGCAACAACTCGGACAGAATCGACCGAATCGCGGCGCGATAGGCCTTTTTGTTGACCTTCTGCGAGTAGTCACGCGTGGTCGCGGCAAAGGTCTTGCCGCCGCCGCGCCAGATCGGACTGCGAATGGTGCCGGCGCGCGCGCGACCGGTGCCCTTCTGGCGCCACGGCTTGCTGCCGCCGCCGCGCACCGCGGCGCGGTTCTTCTGTGCGTGCGTGCCGGCACGGCCAGCGGCCAGATAGGCCACCACCACCTGGTGCACCAAAGCTTCGTTGAAGTCCTGCCCGAACACCGCGTCCGCGACGTCCATGCTTGAGCCACCATGCATGCTGATATTCATGTTCGACTCCCTTATCGCGCCTTGACCGCCGGTGTGATGATGACATCCCCACCGCGAGCTCCGGGCACGGCACCCCTCACCAGCAGCAGATTGCGCTCTGCATCCACGCGCACGACTTCCAGGTTCTGTGTCGTGCGGCGCACGTTACCCATGTGCCCGGCCATGCGCTTGCCCTTCACCACGCGGCCCGGGGTCTGATTCTGCCCGATGGAGCCCGGCGCGCGGTGCGACAGCGAGTTACCGTGGGTGGCGTCCTGCATGCTGAAGTTGTGACGCTTCACGGCACCCGCGAAACCCTTACCGATGGTGGTCCCGGCGACGTCGACCTTCTGACCGGCCGCGAATATATCCACGCCGATCTGCTTGCCGACCTCGATGTCATCGCCTTCACCGTCGGCGAGGCGAAATTCCCACAGCCCGCGCCCGGCCTCGATGCCGGCCTTGGCAAAATGCCCGGCCGCCGCCTTGTTCACGCGCGAAGCGCGGCGCGCTCCGGCGGTCACCTGAAAGGCACGGTAGCCATCGGTGTCCAGGCTCTTCACCTGGGTGACGCGATTCGGCTCAACCTGCACAACGGTTACAGGCACGGATACGCCGTCCTCGGTGAACACCCGGGTCATGCCTGCTTTCTTACCTACCAATCCGATTGCCATGTTCATTTCCTCGGCAAAGCGTTAACGCCAGCGCCTCAAATCCTCAGTTCAGCTTGATCTGCACATCGACGCCGGCCGCCAGATCCAGTTTCATCAGCGCGTCGACGGTCTTGTCCGTGGGATCGACGATATCCATCAGCCGCTTGTGGGTGCGGATTTCGTACTGGTCGCGGGCGTCCTTGTTGACGTGCGGCGAAATCAGGATCGTAAACCGTTCCTTTTTAGTCGGCAGCGGAATCGGGCCGCGCACCTGCGCACCGGTACGACGCGCCGTCTCGACAATTTCACGTGCCGACTGATCGATCAAGCGGTGATCGAACGCCTTCAACCGGATGCGAATTCTTTGATTTGCCATGTCAACCTCAAAAAGAGCGGGGACGGCATCTGATCCGTCCCGGTTAGGGGGACTCTAGGGGCAGAATTCAGTTCTGTCCCCCAGCACCTTGTCCCCGCGTCCTTGTTACTCGATGACTTTCGCCACCACACCGGCGCCCACGGTACGACCGCCTTCGCGGATCGCAAAGCGCAGACCCTCTTCCATCGCGATCGGCGCAATCAGGCTCACCGTCATCTTCACGTTGTCGCCCGGCATCACCATCTCCACCCCTTCCGGCAGATCGCACGAACCCGTCACGTCCGTGGTCCGGAAGTAAAACTGCGGACGGTAACCGTTGAAAAACGGCGTATGACGACCACCTTCTTCCTTGGACAGCACGTACACCTCGCATTCAAACTTGGTGTGCGGCGTGATCGAGCCCGGCACGCACAGCACCTGACCGCGCTCCACATCGTCGCGCTTCGTCCCGCGCAGCAGCACGCCCACGTTGTCTCCCGCCTCGCCCGAATCCAGCAGCTTGCGGAACATCTCCACACCCGTGCACGTCGTCTTCGTCGTGTCCCGGATGCCCACAATCTCGATCTCGTCGCCGACCTTCACCCGCCCGCGCTCGATACGACCCGTCACCACCGTGCCGCGACCCGATATCGAAAACACGTCCTCGATCGGCATCAAAAACGGCTGGTCCACCGGACGCTCCGGCACCGGAATGTACGAGTCCAGCGCCTCCAGCAGCTTCTCGATCGACGGAATACCAATCTCACTGGTGTCACCTTCCAGCGCCTTGAGCGCCGAACCCGTCACGATCGGCGTGTCGTCGCCCGGAAAATCGTACGAGCTCAACAGCTCCCGAACTTCCATCTCCACCAGCTCCAGCAGCTCCGCGTCGTCCACCAGGTCGGCCT
This sequence comes from uncultured Gammaproteobacteria bacterium, assembly GCA_963695455.1. Classification (GTDB taxonomy): domain Bacteria; phylum Pseudomonadota; class Gammaproteobacteria; order DSM-19610; family DSM-19610; genus Thiogranum. The sequence continues at coordinate 616,752 of CAVOGN010000002.1, forward strand.
TGTTCAGGTACACCACGATGTACGGAACACCCACCTGACGCGCCAGCAGAATGTGCTCGCGCGTCTGCGGCATCGGACCGTCCGCCGCACTCACCACCAGTATCGCACCGTCCATCTGCGCCGCACCCGTGATCATGTTCTTCACGTAGTCCGCGTGCCCCGGGCAGTCCACGTGCGCGTAGTGACGCGCTTCCGTCTCGTACTCCACGTGCGCCGTCGCTATCGTGATCCCGCGCGCACGCTCTTCCGGCGCATTGTCAATCTGATCGTACGCCTTGAACTCGCCGCCCATCTTCTCCGCACCGACCTTCGTCAACGCCGCCGTCAGCGTCGTCTTCCCGTGGTCGACGTGACCAATCGTTCCCACATTCACATGCGGCTTCGTACGCTCAAATTTTGCCTTGGACACGAGTGTTACCCTCTTTCGTTTCTGTTAGTCCTGATGCCGGATTAAGACGCTTTCTTGATTACCGCGTCAGCGATATTGGATGGCGCTTCGGCGTATTTCGCAAATTCCATCGAATAGGTTGCACGCCCCTGGGTCGCCGAACGCAGGTCGGTGGCATAGCCGAACATTTCCGCGAGCGGCACCTCGGCGCGGATGACCTTGCCGGACGGGCTGTCGTCCATACCCTGGACCATGCCGCGGCGGCGATTGAGATCGCCCATGACGTCGCCCATGTTCTCTTCCGGGGTGACCACTTCGACCTTCATGATCGGTTCCAGCAGCACCGGCCGGGCCTGCACACAGCCTTCCTTGAAACCCATCGAGCCGGCGATCTTGAACGCCATTTCGGAGGAGTCGACATCGTGGTAGGAGCCGTCGAACAGCGTCACTTTGACGTCCACCACCGGGTACCCGGCCAGCACACCGCTCTCCAGCTGCTCCTGGATACCCTTGTCCACCGCCGGGATGTATTCCTTCGGCACCACACCGCCGACAATGGCGTTGACGAACTCGTAACCGGCACCGGGTTCCTGCGGCTCCAGTTTGAGCACCACGTGCCCGTACTGGCCGCGGCCGCCGGACTGGCGCACGAACTTGCCGTCCACCTTGTCCACCACTTTGCGGATGGTCTCGCGGTAGGCTACCTGCGGGGCACCCACATTGGCCTCGACGCTGAATTCGCGCTTCATGCGATCGACGATGATGTCCAGGTGCAGCTCGCCCATGCCGGAAATAATGGTCTGGCCGGATTCCTCGTCGGTGCGCACCCGGAACGACGGGTCTTCCTGCGCCAGTTTGGCCAGGGCCATACCCATCTTCTCCTGGTCGCTCTTGGTCTTGGGCTCCACGGCAACCGATATGACCGGCTCGGGAAACTCCATGCGCTCCAGGATGATGACGTTGTTGAGATCACACAGCGTGTCACCGGTGGTGACGTCCTTCAGACCCACGGCGGCGGCGATATCACCCGCGAGCACTTCCTTGATCTCTTCGCGCGAGTTGGCGTGCATCTGCACAATACGGCCGACGCGCTCTTTCTTGCCCTTGACCGGGTTGAAGACGGTATCGCCTGACTTCAGCACACCCGAGTAGACACGGAAAAACGTCAGGGTACCGACAAAAGGGTCGGTGGCAATCTTGAACGCCAGCGCCGAGAACGGCTCTTCGTCCGCCGGATGCCGCTCGGCCAGGGTCTCATCCTTGTCGTCCAGATGCCCCTTGATGGCCGGTACGTCCAGCGGCGAAGGCATGAACTCGATGATGGCGTCCAGCATCGCCTGGACACCCTTGTTCTTGAACGCGGAACCGCACAGCGTGGGCACTATCTCGTTGGCCAGCGTGCGCATGCGGATACCCTTGCGGATCTCTTCTTCGCTGAGATCAGCTTCCTCGAGGTACTTCTCCATCAGCGCGTCGCTCGCTTCCGCAGCCGCCTCGATCATGTGCTCGCGCCATTCCTTGCACAGCGCCACCAGATTGTCGGGGACGTCTCGCGCGTCGTAGGTCGCGCCCAGGTCCGCCTCATTCCAGTAGATGGCCTTCATGCGGATCAGGTCGACCACACCCTCGAAGCCGTCTTCGGCGCCGATGGCGATCTGCAGCGGCACCGGATTGGCGCCCAGACGGGTCTTGATCTGTTTCACCACGCGCAGGAAATCCGCACCGGCGCGGTCCATCTTGTTGACGAACGCCATGCGCGGCACATGATACTTGTTGGCCTGGCGCCACACGGTCTCGGACTGCGGCTCGACGCCGCCCACGGCGCAGAACACGGCCACCGCACCATCCAGCACGCGCAGCGAGCGCTCTACCTCGATGGTGAAGTCGACGTGGCCCGGAGTGTCGATGATATTGATGCGGTGCTGATCGAACTGCTTGTCCATACCCTGCCAGAAGCAGGTGGTAGCCGCCGACGTAATGGTGATGCCACGCTCCTGCTCCTGCTCCATCCAGTCCATGGTCGCGGCACCGTCGTGCACTTCACCGATCTTGTGCGAGATACCGGTGTAGTAAAGCACACGTTCGGTAGTCGTCGTCTTACCGGCATCGATGTGAGCCATGATGCCGATATTGCGATACCGCTTGATTGGAGTCTTACGTGCCACAGCAGCGTTTCCTAGAAAATCCCGATCCTTCAGCCGTTACCAGCGATAGTGCGCGAACGCCTTGTTGGCTTCCGCCATACGGTGGACATCGTCCTTTTTCTTCACCGCGGTGCCGCGATTGTCGGCAGCATCCAGCAGCTCGCCGGCCAGGCGCAGCGCCATGGACTTCTCGCTGCGAGTCCGGGAGGCGTCGATCACCCAGCGCATGGCCAGGGTGGTACGGCGCGCTGCGCGCACTTCCACCGGCACCTGGTAGGTCGCGCCACCGACACGACGGGACTTGACTTCCACCAGCGGACGCACGTTGTCCAGCGCCTTGTCGAGCGTTTCCACGGGGTCGCCGCTGGCACGCTCCTGGATTCTGTCCAGGGCACCGTAGACAATGCGCTCTGCAACCGATTTCTTGCCGGACTTCATAATCATGTTGATGAACCGGGCCAGCATCTGGTTGCCGAATTTCGGATCGGGGAGAACCTCCCGACGCTCGGCCACTCTTCTTCTCGACATGGTTTCGTGTCTCGCCTAAATCCTGTTAACTCTCAATTCAAACAACCCAGTTACGACTTGGGACGCTTGGCACCGTACTTGGAACGACCCTGGCGGCGGCTGTCGACGCCCTGGGTATCCAGACTGCCGCGCACGGTGTGATAGCGCACGCCCGGCAGATCCTTGACACGGCCGCCGCGGATCAGCACCACCGAGTGCTCCTGCAGGTTGTGACCCTCACCACCGATGTAGGTGGTTACTTCGTACCCGTTGGTCAGCCGCACACGGGCCACTTTACGCAGCGCCGAGTTGGGCTTTTTCGGCGTCGTCGTGTAGACGCGGGTACACACGCCACGCCGCTGCGGACAGGCCTGCAGCGCCGGCACATTGGTCTTTTCCTGTTTACGGGTGCGGGGCTTGCGCACCAGCTGGTTGATCGTAGCCATGAGTCCGTACTCCACCCGCGTCTGTCCGGGGTGCTGAATTTTGTAAAGTCCTGAAAACAAACGACAGGCCGGGCGGACCCGGCCTGTCGAAGGAGGCGCATTTTAGGTACTCAACCTGACGCTGTCAAGTGAAATCTCGGGCGAATCCAGGCTTTTGCGTCGCCTGGTGAACGTTCGCCCAGGCCAGCGTCAACCTTCCGTCACATGTTCCTCGGTGTCGCCTGCGGAGGCCTCAGCCGGCGCAGTAACCTCCATGACATCCTCGACCGTCAGACCTTTGCGCTGCCGACGCCGCTCTTCGTGGTAAGCCAGGCCGGTACCGGCCGGGATCAGGCGCCCGACGATGACATTCTCCTTCAAACCGCGCAGCTCGTCGCGCAGACCGCGCACCGCGGCTTCGGTGAGCACCCGCGTGGTTTCCTGGAACGAGGCCGCCGAGACAAACGACTCGGTGGCCAGCGATGCCTTGGTGATACCGAGCAGCATCGGAATCCAGCGCGCCGGCTCTTTGCCCTCGGCCTCAAGTCGCTCGTTTTCGTCCAGCACCCGGGACTTGTCTACCTGCTCGCCCTTGAGGAACTTGGAATCGCCCGGTTCGGAGACTTCGACCTTGCGCAGCATCTGCCGGATGATGACCTCGATGTGCTTGTCATTGATGCCAACACCCTGCAGGCGGTACACGTCCTGGATTTCCTTGACCAGATACTCGGCCATCACCGTGGTTCCGAGCAGGCGCAGGATGTCGTGCGGGTTGGGTTCGCCATCGGCCAGCACTTCGCCGCGCTCCACCTGCTCACCTTCGAACACCGAGATATGGCGCCACTTCGGGATCAGCTCCTCGTAGGTCTCGCCGCCGGTCTCGGTGATCACGAGACGCTGCTTGCCCTTGGTTTCCTTGCCGAAGCTGATGGTGCCGGAGGTTTCCGCCAGAATCGCCGAATCCTTGGGTTTGCGGGCCTCGAACAGGTCGGCGACGCGCGGCAGGCCGCCGGTGATGTCGCGGGTCTTGGACGATTCCTGCGGAATACGCGCCACCACGTCGCCCACCCGAACACTGGCGCCGTCCTCGAGGGCAACAATCGCCTCGGCGGGCAGGAAGTAGTGGGCCGGGACATCGGTGCCGGGAATCTTGAGATCCACGCCATCCTCGCCGACCAGCTGCACCATCGGACGCAGATCCTTGCCCGCGGAGCCGCGCTGTTTCGGATCGGTGACCACCAGACTGCTCAAACCGGTGATTTCGTCCGTCTGCTTCTGCACCGTCACGCCATCGACAAAGTCGACCAGGCGCACGCGGCCATCCACTTCGACCACAATCGGGTGGGTGTGCGGATCCCAGTTGGCGACGATCTGGCCGCCCTCGACGGACTCGCCGTCCCCGGCGCTGATGACCGCACCGTAGGGCACCTTGTAGCGCTCGCGTTCGCGGCCGTGCTCGTCGCCTACACCGATTTCGCCGGAGCGCGACACGGCCACCAGGTGGCCGTTCTTGTCGGTCACGGTCTTGATGTTGTGCAGCTTGATGGAACCCTTGTTCTTGACCTGCACATTGTTGACCGTGGCGGCACGACTGGCGGCACCGCCGATATGGAAGGTGCGCATGGTCAGCTGGGTGCCCGGCTCGCCGATCGACTGTGCCGCAATGACACCGATGGACTCACCGATATTCACCCGGTGACCGCGCGCCAGATCACGTCCGTAGCAGCTCGAGCAGATGCCGTAACGGGTTTCGCAGGTAATCGGCGAACGCACCTTGACCTCGTCGATACCCGCCTGCTCCAGCTTCTCCACCCATTTCTCGTCCAGCAGCGTGCCGGCCGGCACCACCACCTCGTCGGAACCGGGCGCCGTGGTATCCCAGGCAGTCACCCGGCCCAGCACCCGTTCGCTCAGCGACTCGACCACGTCACCGCCTTCCACCAGCGGCGTCATCATCATGCCCCGGTCGGTACCGCAATCCACTTCCGTGACCACCAGGTCCTGGGCGACGTCGACCAGGCGCCGGGTGAGGTAACCGGAGTTGGCGGTTTTAAGCGCCGTATCGGCCAGACCCTTGCGCGCCCCGTGGGTCGAGATGAAGTACTGCAGCACGTCCAGACCTTCGCGGAAGTTGGCGGTGATCGGCGTCTCGATAATGGAGCCGTCCGGCTTGGCCATCAGGCCGCGCATGCCCGCCAGCTGGCGGATCTGCGCGGCGGAACCACGCGCGCCGGAATCGGCCATCATGTACACGGAATTGAACGAGTTCTGCCGGACGGTTTCGCCGCTGGCGCTGGTGACCTCCTCGGTCCCCAGCTTGCTCATCATGGCCTTGGCTACCTGGTCATTGGTGCGCGACCAGATGTCCACCACCTTGTTGTAGCGTTCGCCGTTGGTCACCAGACCGGAGGTGTACTGGTTCTCGATTTCCTTAACCTCGGTCTCCGCCTGGCTGAGAATCGCCGCCTTTTCACTCGGGATCACCATGTCGTCGATACCGAACGAAACCGCGGCCCGGGTGGCGTAGGAAAAGCCGGTGTACATCAGCCGGTCGGCAAACACCACCGTCGCTTTCAGCCCCACGTTGCGGTAGCACAGGTTGATAACGCTGGAAATGGCCTTTTTGGACATATCGCGGTCCACCGCCTCGAAGGGGATTCCCTCCGGCAGTATCTCGGACAGCAGCGCGCGCCCGACCGTGGTTTCCACCACCCGGGTACGATGCTCCAGCCCGCCGTCCTCCAGCAGGCGGCTGTCCTTGATGCGCACTTTCACCCTGGCGTGCAGGTGGGCAGCGCCGCTCTCATGGGCGCGGTGCACCTCGGCCACATCCCGGAACATCATGCCCTCACCCTTGGCGTTCACGCGGTCGCGGGTCATGTAATACAGACCCAGCACCACGTCCTGGGACGGTACGATGATCGGCTCACCGTTGGCCGGCGACAGGATATTGTTGGTGGACATCATCAGCGCACGGGCTTCCAGCTGCGCTTCCAGCGACAGCGGTACGTGCACCGCCATCTGGTCACCGTCGAAGTCGGCGTTGAACGCCGCGCACACCAACGGGTGCAGCTGGATCGCCTTGCCCTCGATCAGCACCGGTTCGAAGGCCTGGATACCGAGGCGGTGCAGAGTCGGAGCGCGGTTGAGCATCACCGGGTGTTCACGGATCACCTCTTCGAGAATATCCCAGACCTCGGGGCCTTCGCGTTCCACCAGCTTCTTGGCCGCCTTGATGGTGGTGGCCAGTCCGCGCAGCTGCAGCTTGCTGAAAATGAACGGTTTGAACAGTTCCAGCGCCATGCGCTTGGGCAGTCCGCACTGGTGCAGGCGCAGCGTCGGACCCACCACAATAACCGAGCGGCCGGAGTAGTCGACGCGCTTACCGAGCAGGTTCTGGCGGAACCGCCCCTGCTTGCCCTTGATCATGTCGGCGAGCGATTTCAGCGGGCGCTTGTTGGTACCGGTGATGGCGCGGCCGCGCCGACCGTTGTCGAGCAGCGCGTCCACGGATTCCTGCAACATGCGCTTTTCATTGCGCACGATGATGTCCGGCGCATTCAGCTCCAGCAACCGCTTCAGCCGGTTGTTGCGGTTGATGACACGGCGGTACAGATCGTTCAGATCGGAGGTCGCAAATCGACCGCCGTCCAGCGGCACCAGCGGGCGCAGTTCCGGCGGCAGCACCGGCAGCACCGTCATCACCATCCACTCCGGTTTGTTGCCGGATTCCAGGAAGGATTCCACCAGCTTGAGGCGCTTGCCGAGCCGCTTGAGCTTGGTTTCGCTCTTGGTGCCCTGCATCTCCTCGTGCAGCTTGGCGACTTCCCCCTTGAGGTCCAGTTCGCGCAGCAGCTCAAACACCGCTTCGGCACCCATGCGGGCATCGAACTCGTCGCCGTTTTCCTCGATCGCCTCGAGATAGGCCTCCTCGGACAGCAGCTGACCGCGCTCGAGCGCGGTGAGCCCCGCATCGATAACCACGAAAGCCTCGAAATACAGCACCCGCTCGATATCGCGCAGTGTCATGTCCAGCAGCAGCCCGATACGCGACGGCAGCGACTTCAGGAACCAGATATGGGCGACCGGACTGGCCAGCTCGATATGACCCATGCGCTCGCGGCGCACCTTGGCGAGCGTGACTTCTACGCCGCATTTCTCGCACACCACGCCGCGGTGCTTGAGGCGCTTGTATTTACCACACAGGCACTCGTAATCCTTGACCGGTCCGAAGATCTTGGCGCAGAACAGGCCGTCGCGTTCCGGCTTGAAGGTACGGTAGTTGATGGTCTCCGGCTTCTTCACCTCGCCGTAGGACCAGGAACGGATCATGTCCGGCGAGGCCAGGCCGATGCGGATGGCGTCGAAGTCGTCGGTGTGGCCCTGCGGCTTTAACAGATTCAGCAAATCTTTCATGACATCTCCTCGTGGTCCATCAACCCTAGTCCTGTTCCAGTTCCAGGCTGATAGCCAGCGAACGTATTTCCTTGACCAGCACGTTGAAGGATTCGGGCATTCCGGCTTCCATGTAGTGGTTGCCGTCGACGATGTTCTTGTACATCTTGGTACGACCGTTCACATCGTCGGACTTGACCGTCAACATCTCCTGCAGCGTGTAGGAGGCCCCGTAGGCCTCCAGCGCCCATACTTCCATTTCGCCGAAGCGCTGGCCGCCGAACTGCGCCTTGCCGCCCAGCGGCTGCTGGGTAACCAGGCTGTAGGGCCCGGTGGAACGGGCGTGCATCTTGTCGTCGACCAGGTGATTGAGCTTCAGCATATACATGTAGCCGACCGTCACCGGGCGCTCGAACACGTCACCGGTACGACCGTTGTACAGGAAGGTCTGACCGCTCTGGGGCAGACCCGCCAGCTTCAGCATATTCTTGATTTCCTGTTCGGTCGCGCCGTCGAACACCGGTGTCGCCATCGGCACGCCGCCGCGCAGGTTGGTCGCGAGCTGGATGATATCTTCGTCGCTGAGCGATTTCAGATCCTCCTGCTTGCCGCTGGCGTTGTAGATATCATCGAGCAGCTTGCGCAGCTCCTGGATCTGCACATGCGCGTCGAGCATCTGGCCGATGCGCTGACCCAGCCCGTGTGCCGCCCAGCCCAGGTGGGTCTCCAGCACCTGGCCAACGTTCATGCGCGAAGGCACACCGAGCGGATTCAGCACGATATCCACCGGCACGCCGTTTTCGTCGTAAGGCATGTCCTCCACCGGCACGATCATGGAGATGACGCCCTTGTTACCGTGGCGCCCGGCCATCTTGTCGCCCGGCTGGATGCGACGCTTGACGGCCAGGTATACCTTGACCATCTTCAGCACACCCGGGGCCAGATCGTCACCGGCGGTGATCTTGTTGCGCTTCTCCTGCAGACGCCGGTCGAAGTCGGCACGCAGTCCCTCGAGCTGCTGGGACGCCGCCTCCAGCTGCTGGTTGGCTTCCTCGTTCTTGAGGCGCACCTCGAACCATCTGGCCTTGTCGAGTTCGTCGAGATAGGCCTTGGTAAGCTTGCTGCCCGCTTTCAGCTTGTTGGGTCCGCCCTCGGCGGTCTTGCCCAGCAGCAGCCTCTCGACGCGCTGGAAGATATCGTCCTCCATGATGCGCAGCTGGTCGTTGAGGTCTTTCTTGATCCCGGCGATCTGCTCACCCTCGATCTGCAGCGCGCGGGCGTCTTTCTCCACACCGTCGCGGGTGAACACCTGCACGTCGATCACAGTACCGTCCATCCCGGATGGCACCCGCAGCGAAGTATCCTTCACATCGGAGGCCTTCTCACCGAAGATCGCGCGCAGCAGCTTCTCCTCCGGCGTCAGCTGGGTTTCGCCCTTGGGCGTGACCTTGCCGACCAGAATGTCGCCGGGCTTCACTTCGGCACCGATGTAGACAATGCCGGACTCGTCCAGCTTGCCCAGCGCCCCTTCGCCGACATTCGGGATATCGCCGGAAATTTCTTCCGGTCCCAGCTTGGTGTCGCGCGCCACACAGGTGAGCTCTTCGATATGAATGGTGGTGAAGCGGTCTTCCTGCACCACGCGCTCGGAAATCAGGATCGAGTCCTCGAAGTTGTAGCCGTTCCAGGGCATGAAGGCAACGCGCAGGTTCTGGCCCAGTGCCAGCTCGCCCATGTCGGTGCTGGGACCGTCAGCCAGCACGTCACCGCGCGCCACCACGTTGCCCGGGTTGACCAGCGGCCGCTGGTTGATGCAGGTGTTCTGGTTGGAACGTGTGTACTTGGTCAGATTGTAGATATCCACGCCGGGCTCGCCGGCGATGGTCTCTTCGTCGTCGACCCGCACCACGATGCGCCCCGCGTCCACCGAGTCGACCACCCCGCCGCGGCGGGCGACCACCGTAACGCCGGAGTCGACCGCCACGGTGCGCTCGATGCCAGTGCCGACCAGCGGCTTCTGGGAGCGCAGCGTCGGCACCGCCTGACGCTGCATGTTGGAGCCCATCAGTGCGCGGTTGGCGTCGTCGTGCTCAAGGAACGGAATCAGCGCGGCGGCCACCGAGACAATCTGCTTCGGCGATACGTCGACGTAATCGACCCGGTCCGGGGTCGACAGCGTGAACTCGTTCTGGTGGCGACAGGACACCAGCTCGTCGATGAGACGACTCTGGTCATCGACCGTGGCATTCGCCTGGGCGATCACGAACTCGCCTTCCTCGATCGCCGACAGGTAATCGACCTCATTCGTCACGCAGCCGTCGACCACCTTGCGGTACGGCGTCTCGAGGAACCCGTATTCGTTAGTGCGGGAATATACGGCCAGCGAATTGATGAGGCCGATGTTGGGGCCTTCCGGCGTTTCGATCGGGCACACGCGGCCGTAGTGGGTCGGATGCACGTCGCGCACCTCGAAGCCGGCACGCTCGCGGGTCAGGCCACCCGGGCCGAGCGCCGACACGCGGCGTTTGTGGGTTACCTCGGAGAGCGGATTGTTCTGGTCCATGAACTGCGACAGCTGGCTGGAGCCGAAAAATTCCTTGATGGCCGCCGCGACCGGTTTGGCGTTGATCAGCTCCTGCGGCATCAGGCTCTCTGATTCCGCCACGCTGAGACGCTCCTTCACGGCACGCTCGACGCGCACCAGGCCGATACGGAACACGTTCTCGGCCATTTCACCGACGCAGCGGATGCGGCGGTTGCCCAGGTGGTCGATATCGTCGACAAAGCCGTTGCCATTGCGAATATCCACCAGGGTCTTCATCACATCCAGGATGTCGGAGCTCTCACCCAACTGCTCCATGCACTGGGCCGCCTCTTCGTCGCCCTTTTCGGCGCGCTGCTTCATGTACACGCCGTCATACAGGATGCCGACACCGGTATCCGTGTCACGGCCGACCCGGCGATTGAACTTCATGCGTCCGACCGCGGACAGGTCATAGCGCTCGAAAGTGAAGAACAGGTTGTGGAACAGGTTCTGCGCCGCCTCCTTGGTGGGCGGCTCGCCGGGGCGCATCATACGGTAGATCTCGACCTGCGCCTCGAGCTGGCTCTGGGTCGGGTCGACGCGCAGGGTGTGAGAGATATAGGGACCCCGATCCAGATCGTTGATATACAGGGTGCGTATCTCTTTGATACCGGCGGCACGTACCGCCGCGAGCATCTCCTCGGCAATCTCGTCGTTGGCGTTGGCGATCACTTCTCCGGTTTCGCTGTCCACCAGGGCGTGCGCCAGGGTCTTGCCAACCAGGTAGCCGTCCGGAACCTCGAGACGCTTGACGCCGGCTTTCTCCAGTTCGCGGATGTGCCGCGCGGTGATGCGCCGTCCTTCCTCGACAATCACCTTGCCTTTGACCTTGATATCAAAAATAGCGGTTTCACCGCGTAGCCGTTCGGCCACCAGATCCAGTTCGATCTTGTCTGCCTTGATGTGGAAGGTGTTGGTCTCAAAGAAGATGTCCAGCACCTGCTCGGTTTCATAACCGAGCGCCCGCAACAGCACCGTAGCCGGGAGCTTGCGGCGCCGGTCGATACGCACGAACAGCACGTCCTTGGGATCGAACTCAAAATCCAGCCACGAGCCGCGGTAGGGAATCACCCGCGCGGAGAACAGCAGTTTGCCCGATGAGTGTGTCTTGCCTTTGTCGTGATCGAAGAACACCCCGGGAGAACGGTGCAGCTGGGACACGATCACACGCTCGGTCCCGTTGATGACGAAGGTGCCATTGTCGGTCATCAAGGGCAGTTCGCCCATGTACACTTCCTGTTCCTTGATATCCTTGATGGAGTGCGCGGAGCCCTCTTTATCGTAAATGATCAGGCGCACCAGGGCGCGCAGCGGCGCAGCGAAAGTGAGACCGCGCATCTGGCACTCTTTGACGTCGAACACCGGCTCGCCGAGCCGATAGTTAACGTAATCCAGCGCAGCGGTGCCGGAGTAACTGGTAATGGGGAACACCGACGAAAACGCCGCGTGCAATCCCTTGTCGGCCCTTTGATCCGGGTCGTGGTCGGCTTGCAGAAAGTCCCGATAAGAATTCAACTGGGTGGCCAGCAGATATGGAACGTCAAGCACGCTCTGCTGCTTGCCGAAATCCTTACGGATACGTTTCTTTTCGGTAAAGCTGTAAGCCATCGGTGTTCCTCTTTAACGCAATCGTTGCAGCCCCGAACAAGGGGCCTCAATGTTTCCAGATGTGTCCTGTAGCGCGCCCGACGCCGGCTGTGTCGGCAGCCTGCCGTGTGCGACCGCTACAAACGGGAAAAGGCCGGCAGCGAAATCCGCTACCAGCCAGTCCCGCAAAGCCCGGCAGGCCTCGAGGTCCGTGTTACTTGACCTCGACGCTGGCGCCAGCTTCTTCCAGCTGCTTCTTGATATCCGCGGCTTCATCCTTGGTGGCAGCTTCCTTCACCGTGGACGGTGCGCCTTCGACCATGTCCTTGGCTTCTTTCAGACCCAGGCCGGTGATAGCGCGGACCGCCTTGATCACGGCGACCTTGTTGCTGCCGAAGCTGGTCATCACAACATCGAACTCGGTCTGCTCTTCCGCGGCGGCACCGGCATCAGCCGCCGCCGCGACCGGCGCGGCCGCTACAGCCGCAGCCGCGGATACACCGAATTTTTCTTCCATCGCGGAGATCAGATCCACGACCTCCATCACGCTCATGTTGGAAATGGCTTCCAGAATTTCTGCTTGAGACGCTGCCATTTTGTTTACTCCTGATAATCTGCCCGCCCGGGGCAAGGTTAATTTAATAGGCTTAGGCTGACTGTTTCTGATCGCGGACCGCCGCAACCGTGCGGACCAGCTTGCCGGGCACCTCATTGAGGGTACGGACAAACTTTTCGACCGGCGCTTTCATCACCGCCATGAGCAGGCTCAACGCCTGTTCGCGGGTCGGCATGCTGGCGAGGCGATCGAGGTCCGCTGCTTCGAGCATCTTGCCGCCGAACGCCAGCACTCGCGGGACCAGCTTGTCATGCTGCTTGGCGAAGTCCTTGACCAGCCGTGCCGCCGCACCCGGTTCTTCCCGGGAGAAAGCGAACACCAGCGGGCCAGTCAGACCCTCCTGCATGCATTCGAAGTCGGTGCCTTCGATAGCACGTTTGGCAAGCGTGTTCTTGACCACGCGCAGATAAACACCACTGTCACGCGCCTTGGCGCGCAACTCGGTCATCTGCGCCACGGTCAAGCCACGATACTCGGCAGCAACCGCGGAATGGGCCGCCGCGGCCACGCTGGCCACTTCGGAAACCACAGCCTTTTTTTCTGCAAGACTCAGTGCCACCTGTTTACCTCCACAGACACGGAACAACAGCCCGTATCCGTTGTTGCAGCCTTCTGATCCAGCAACGATCAGAAAGCCGGTTGCGGCGGCCACGACCAGGAGCGAACTCTTGTCGGGGCTACACCATCTGCGCAGGCTGCCAGACTACTGCCTGACGATTAAGCCTCGCGGCGCCTGCGGTCTTTGACGGCTTCCCGGGAACCCCGAGCAGCGTCAAATTCAGTGGAAGCCTCGGCAAACATCATGAGACTTCCGGTTGAAACGATTAAAGCCCCAGACTTGCCTGGTCCACGATCAGGCCCGGACCCATGGTGGTCGAGACGGTAATTTTCTTCATGTAGATCCCCTTGGCGGTGGACGGCTTCAGCTTGCCAAGATCTGCCAGCAGCGCCAGCAGGTTTTCACGCAAGGCATCCACCTTGAAGTCCACTTTGCCGATGGAACAGTGAATGATACCAGCCTTGTCGGTGCGATAGCGAACCTGACCGGCCTTGGCATTCTGCACCGCTGTCGCCACATCGGGCGTAACCGTGCCGACTTTGGGGTTCGGCATCAGGCCGCGCGGGCCGAGAATCTGACCCAGCTGGCCGACCACCCGCATGGCATCGGGGGATGCGATCACGACATCGAAATCCATATTGCCGGCTTTCACCGACTCGGCCAGGTCGTCCATGCCCACGATGTCGGCACCGGCTTCCCGGGCGGCATCGGCGTTGGCGCCCTGTGCGAATACCGCGACCCGCACCGTCTTGCCGGTACCGTGCGGCAACACCGTGGAGCTGCGCACCACCTGGTCGGACTTGCGCGGATCCACGCCCAGATTGACGCTGACGTCGACGGATTCCTTGAATTTCACCGACGACAACTCGGACAGCATAGCCAGCGCTTCGTCGATCGCATACTGCTTGCCCGGTTCCGTTTTTTCGCGAATCACCTTCGCGCGCTTGCTCAGTTTGGCCATGACTTACTCCACCCCTTCCGTTTCCAGACCCATGCTGCGGGCACTGCCGGCGATGGTGCGCACTGCGGCGTCCATGCCGGCGGCCGTGAGATCGGGCATCTTGGTTTTGGCGATCTCTTCCAGCTGGGCACGGCTCACCGTGCCGACCTTTTCGGTGTTGGGGCGACCCGAGCCCTTGGCAATACCGGCCGCCTTCTGCAACAGCACGGACGCGGGCGGGGTCTTGGTGACAAAGGTGAAGCTCCGATCGCTGTAAACGGTGATCACTACCGGGATCGGCATGCCTTTTTCCATACCCTGGGTCTTGGCGTTGAAGGCCTTGCAGAACTCCATGATGTTTACGCCGTGCTGACCCAGAGCGGGCCCGACCGGCGGGCTCGGATTAGCTTCCTGGGCTTTCACCTGAAGCTTGATGTATGCCTCGATTTTCTTGGCCATAAAGACTCCTGTGGGTGCAAACGCCTCGCGGCTCCCCTTTAGACACAGGGGACAGACTTAGGTCTGTCCCCGTAAATCAAATCAACCTTTCTCGACCTGACCGAACTCCAGCTCGACCGGGGTGGAGCGGCCGAAAATGAGCACCGCCACGCGCAGCTTGCTCTTTTCGTAATTGACCTCTTCGACCACGCCATTGAAGTCGTTGAACGGGCCATCGGTGACCCGCACCACTTCGCCGGGCTCGAAAAGCACCTTGGGCCTGGGCTTCTCCGCACCTTCCTGCACCCGCTGCAGAATGGCATTGGCTTCCTTGTCGGTGATGGGCGCCGGCCGGTCGCTGGTGCCGCCGATAAAACCGAGCACCTTGGGCACTTCCTTGACCAGGTGCCAGGTGTCGTCGTCCATCTCCATCTGCACCAGCACGTAACCGGGGAAGAACTTGCGCTCGCTCTTGCGTTTCTGGCCCTCGCGCATTTCCACCACTTCCTCGGTGGGCACCAGGATTTCACCGAATTTGTCCTGCATACCGCTGCGCGCGACACGTTCGATCAGGGACTGCTTGACCCGATTCTCAAATCCCGAGTAGGCGTGCACCACATACCAACGCATCGCCATGTATCAGCCTCCCTGCCCCGTGAGCAGACGCACTGCCCACAGCAAAAACATGTCCAGCAACCACAACAGCACACCCATCAACACAACCACGAACAGCACCGCCAGCACGGTCTGGGTGGTTTCGGCGCGCGTCGGCCACACCACCTTGCGAACTTCGGTTCGGGTGTTAGCCAGGAATCCCCATATCGAACGCCCCATCGCGGTTTGCGACGCCAGCAGCACGGAAGCCACGGCGACGCCGAGCAGCGCCAGGACCCGCATCAGCAGCGGCTGATCGGCAAACCAGTAGAACGCCACCACCGCACCACCGAGCAGGAGCGCTGCTGCGGCCAACTTGACGGTGTCCAGACCGGACGCCTGTGCTTCTGTACTCATAATCAGATCATGCGGGGACAGAATTCAATTCTGTCCCCATTCCTATGGCAGGCCAGGAGGGAATCGAACCCCCAACCTGCGGTTTTGGAGACCGCCGCTCTGCCAATTGAGCTACTGGCCTAAACTTGTCTGGGGACAGAATCGAATTCTGTCCCCGTCCCTTGTTACTCGATGACTTTCGCCACCACACCGGCGCCCACGGTACGACCGCCTTCGCGGATCGCAAAACGCAGACCCTCTTCCATCGCGATCGGCGCAATCAGGCTCACCGTCATCTTCACGTTGTCGCCCGGCATCACCATCTCCACCCCTTCCGGCAGATCGCACGCACCCGTCACGTCCGTGGTCCGGAAGTAAAACTGCGGACGGTAACCGTTGAAAAACGGCGTATGACGACCACCTTCTTCCTTGGACAGCACGTACACTTCGCATTCAAACTTGGTGTGCGGCGTGATCGAGCCCGGCACGCACAGCACCTGACCGCGCTCCACATCGTCGCGCTTCGTCCCGCGCAGCAGCACGCCCACGTTGTCGCCCGCCTCGCCCGAGTCCAGCAGCTTGCGGAACATCTCCACACCCGTGCACGTCGTCTTCGTCGTGTCCCGGATGCCCACAATCTCGATCTCGTCGCCGACCTTCACCCGCCCGCGCTCGATACGACCCGTCACCACCGTGCCGCGACCCGATATCGAAAACACGTCCTCGATCGGCATCAAAAACGGCTGGTCCACCGGACGCTCCGGTACCGGGATGTACGAATCCAGCGCCTCCAGCAGCTTCTCGATCGACGGAATACCAATCTCACTGGTGTCACCTTCCAGCGCCTTGAGCGCCGAACCCGTCACGATCGGCGTGTCGTCGCCCGGAAAATCGTACGAGCTCAACAGCTCCCGAACTTCCATCTCCACCAGCTCCAGCAGCTCCGCGTCGTCCACCTGGTCGGCCTTGTTCAGGTACACCACGATGTACGGAACACCCACCTGACGGGCCAGCAGAATGTGCTCGCGCGTCTGCGGCATCGGACCGTCCGCCGCACTCACCACCAGTATCGCACCGTCCATCTGCGCCGCACCCGTGATCATGTTCTTCACGTAGTCCGCGTGCCCGGGGCAGTCCACGTGCGCATAGTGACGCGCTTCCGTCTCGTACTCCACGTGCGCCGTCGCTATCGTGATCCCGCGCGCACGCTCTTCCGGCGCATTGTCAATCTGATCGTACGCCTTGAACTCGCCGCCCATCTTCTCCGCACCGACCTTCGTCAACGCCGCCGTCAGCGTCGTCTTCCCATGGTCGACGTGACCAATCGTTCCCACATTCACATGCGGCTTCGTACGCTCAAATTTTGCCTTGGACATCAGACGTTTCTCCCCGTTTGGTGTTCGCCAAATTGTCTCAACCTGACCAGGACACCACCTGATCGAACTCTGGAGCCCATAACCGGATTTGAACCGGTGACCTCTTCCTTACCAAGGAAGTGCTCTACCGACTGAGCTATATGGGCATAATCTGCCTTGGAGCGGGTGATGGGAATCGAACCCACGTCATCAGCTTGGAAGGCTGAGGTTCTACCGTTGAACTACACCCGCAATTCCTACGGCTACCGGCTTGCCAAGGGCTCGCTGCGCTTGCGCGCGCCGCCCTGAATCCCCAACCCGAAATACGCCGCGGCGGCACGCGCCCACCAGGACGCGACGCCGCGCTCGCTCCCGGATCCGACGGGTACCGCCAAAGTTACCTCATTTGTAAGGGGGAGCAGCATCCGGCCAGCCACCTTCATCACCTGTTGCGCGGCGGTGCAACAAAGTTCGCGCGCACAGCGCTCAAGCCGTTCCACCCGGTCCTGCACCTCAACCCTGACGGCGGCGCCCCGGTTATGCGGGACACAGCTTCCGACAGCGTGTCAGCGCCGTCCCACAAAGCTCTGGTGGAGGGGGGAGGATTCGAACCTCCGAAGGCTGAGCCGTCAGATTTACAGTCTGATCCCTTTGGCCACTCGGGAACCCCTCCCAAACGCAAGCCGCGTATTTTGAGCGAGGCCAACACCGCTGTCAACTGCGAATAGCTGCCGTTTTGTCAATAAAAATGAAACGTTGTCGCCGAGGCGCAGCCACCCGCGCCTGATCCCGAACACGCTTTCTGCTACCATCCGTCAAGCGCCGCCCGCGGGCCACCGTTGCGCGTCCCGGCGGCAGCGCCACAATAATCCTAACGCAATGATGGAATCTGGGGTTTTCAATCATGAAAGTAACCATTTACGGCTCCGGTTATGTGGGGCTGGTAACAGGCGCCTGCCTGGCGCAGGTCGGCAATGAAGTGCTGTGCGTCGACATCGATCCAGCCAAGATAGAGCAGCTGAAGCGCGGCGAAAGCCCCATCTACGAGCCCGGCCTGACCGAGATGTTGCGTTCCAACCACGAGGCCGGGCGGCTGAATTTCACCCTGGATGCCGCCGAAGGGGTGGCGCACGGCCTGTTTCAGTTTATCGCTGTCGGCACTCCCCCGGATGAAGACGGGTCGGCCGATCTGCAGCATGTACTGGCAGTCGCCAGCTCCATTGGCCAGCACCTCAGCGACTACCGCATAATCGTCAATAAGTCGA
This sequence comes from uncultured Gammaproteobacteria bacterium, assembly GCA_963695455.1. Classification (GTDB taxonomy): domain Bacteria; phylum Pseudomonadota; class Gammaproteobacteria; order DSM-19610; family DSM-19610; genus Thiogranum. The sequence continues at coordinate 634,945 of CAVOGN010000002.1, forward strand.
CAGTGCCGGTGGGCACTGCCGACCGGGTGCGGACGCACACCCAGTCGGCACTCGACAAACGCGGGGCAAACATCGAATTCGACGTGGTATCGAACCCGGAATTTCTTAAGGAAGGCGCCGCGATCGACGATTTCATGCGTCCCGACCGCATTGTCATCGGTACCGACAACCCCAGGACTACGGAACTTCTGCGGGCACTTTACACGCCCTTCAACCGCAGTCATGAGCGCATACTGGCCATGGACATCCGTTCGGCGGAGCTCACCAAGTACGCGGCCAATTCCATCCTGGCGACCAAGATCAGCTTCATGAACGAGCTGTCCAACATTGCCGAGCGACTGGGCGCCGACATCGAGCAGGTGCGCATCGGCATCGGCTCCGACCCGCGTATTGGTTACCAGTTCATCTACCCGGGTGCGGGCTACGGGGGATCCTGTTTCCCGAAGGACGTGCGCGCGCTGGAGCGCACGGCGCTGGAAAATGGCTACACACCGGAGCTGTTGCACGCAGTGGAGGCGGTCAACTTACGGCAGAAAAGGAAGCTGGTGGACAAGATAGCACTCCACTATGACGGCCAGCTGCACGGCAAGACCTTCGCCCTCTGGGGTCTTGCCTTCAAGCCCAATACCGACGACATGCGGGAAGCATCCAGCCGGGTGCTGATGGAAGCGTTGTGGGAGCAGGGAGCCGCGGTGCGCGCCTTTGACCCGGAAGCGGAGCAGGAAACCGCACGCATCTATGGCGAACGCCCCGACCTGGTTCTGTGTGAATCCGCCGAGGATGCGCTGGAAGGCGCCGATGCGCTGGTGGTCATTACCGAGTGGAACCAGTTCCGCAGCCCGGATTTCGATCACATTCGCAATACTCTCAGGGAACCGCTTATTTTCGACGGCCGCAACCTCTACGACCCGGACTTTCTGGCCAAGCAGGGATTCACCTATTACTCCATCGGACGGCAAACCGTCGCGCCCTGATGCGGCGGCCGGTAAGCGTATAGGAGACACTCAGGCCGTGGTAACGGGAACCGGACTGGGCCAGTTCCCGTTACCGCAATCACATGTGACGACTGAAACCCCAGTGTTGCGCGTCACCCATCAGCGCCTCAAAAGTCTCGGCGCTGACATGTATGAGCTGCTCGTGATCGCCCGCCTCAAAGTAGATATCGGACTGTTCGGCGAGGCTGTCGTCAACTATGGTTTCGAGCGCATAAACATTACCGAACGGCGGCACCGCCCCGGGCTCACAGTCCCTGAATAACCCTTCCAGCTCCGCCTCCGTGGCCAGCGCCAGAGGCCGCTTGGTCTGACGATGCAGCTCGCCCAGATCGACCCTGCAATTGGCCGGCAGTACCGCGAGCACATATCCGCGATCATCTTCCAGCACCACCGATTTGGCGATCAGATCGCCCGGCACATGCGCGAGTTGCGCGGTTTCCAGGCTACTGGAGGAATGCGGATGCGCGATCACGTCGTAGTCGGCATCCTGTTCGACCAGATAGTTGACCACCCGATTGGCAATGGTCATGGCATTACCCTCCTTCCTTGTTGCGTGGAGCCCCGCTCTGAGTATAGTTCAGTGCGCGCAGACGGCCACGGGGCGGGCGGGGTCTGCAATCCACTCGCTCCAGGAACCCGCGTACAGCCGCGAACCGGTCAGGCCGGCGAGTTCCATGGCCAGCAGGTTGTGGCAGGCGGTGACGCCGGAACCACACATGTGCACCACGGATTCGGGGGCCCGCCCGTCAAGCAGCATGCTCCAGTCCGTTCTCAGCAGCGCCGCGGACCGGAACGTGTCGTCCCGCCTCAGGTTTTCCGTGTAGGGCCGATTCAGGGCACCAGGCACATGCCCGGCCACCGGGTCGATGGGCTCCTGTTCGCCCCGGAAGCGCTCGGCACTGCGGGCATCCACCAGCACGCAGTTGCCGCCGGCGAGCTGCTGTTGCAGCATGGCTGTGGTCACCCAGCCAGCTCCGCGGCGCGCCTCGTAGCGACCCGACCTGAGCGGCGGGACAGCCGCCTCTTCAGCACCGCCAGCACGCAGCCAGGCCAACCACCCGCCATCCAGTAGCGCGGCGTTTTCATGCCCAAGGGCCCGCAGCATCCACCACAGCCGGGCCGCATAACTGCCGTTGTGCTGGTCATACACGATCACCTGGGTGGTCGGGCGAATCCCCCATTGTCCGAGGCGTGCGGCGAACCTTGGCCAGTTCGGCAGCGGATGGCGACCGGTGCCAGGCGTTACGGCTCCGCACAGGTGCTTGTCGAGATGTGCGAAGAACGCGCCAGGGATATGCGCGCGCTGATAGGCCGACTCGCCCCAGGCCCAGTCAGTAAGATCAAAACGGCAATCGATCACCACCCAGTCGGGGGGCGGCCCCGAACCCCGCAAGTCCTGCGCCCCAATGATCGTGTCATAATGCATTACCCTTACACCTGCAGTCAGGGTTCCAATGCACATTCTAGTTCGCCGCTCTGATCGTGCTGCTACTGCTGTTTGGCCCCAACCTCTGGGTGCAGCAGGTGCTGAGACGCCACGCCGCACCGCGGGATGATTTCCCCGGCACCGGTGGTGAATTTGCCCGCCACCTGCTGCAGCGGCTGCAACTGAATGAAGTGCAGGTCGAAAGCAGCACGGTGGGCGATCACTACGACCCCGGTGCCCGTACCGTGCGCCTGACCCCGGACAAGTTCAACGGCAAGTCATTGACCGCGGTGACTGTGGCAGCGCACGAAGTGGGCCATGCTCTTCAGCACCGGCTTGGCTACCAGCCGCTGCGCTGGCGCACCGGACTCGCGACTCTGGCACAGGTGGCGCAGCTGCTGGGCAACGGGCTGATAGTCCTGGCGCCTGTAGTTAGCCTGGCAACCCGCGCGCCGTCCGCAGCCGGGATCATGTTGATCGCCGGCCTGGCCAGCTTCGGCTCCGCAGCACTGGTGCACCTGATTACCCTGCCGGTCGAGTGGGACGCCAGCTTCCGGCGCGCGCTGCCGTTGCTGGACGCCGGGGGCTATTTGTCCAGCACCGATCGCCGCCATGCCCGGCAGATCCTGACTGCGGCAGCGTTTACCTACGTGGCCGCCTCCCTGGCCAGTCTGCTCAACCTGTGGCGCTGGCTGCGCTGGCTGCGCCGCTGAGAACGGCACGCTTAAGCAACCGCAGGAGCAAGCCGATAAGTCCCGAAAAATCAACGGTATCTGATATGAACGGCGGTTATTATGAAACGGCGGCTATTCGAGTGTTGCACAATTCTGCTCGGCGGACTTCTGTGCGGATCTGCCGCTGTGGCCCGGGACATGGATGGCCAGTTCGCGGTGTTCGGCGTCGGCGGCGAGGACTGCGCCACCTATCTCGTGGCCCGCGACCGTGCAGGCGAGGTCGAACGACGCTACCACCATTGGCTGGCCGGCTATCTGTCCGCGGTCAACAACGCCGGGGCCAGTACTTACAACATTCTCGGCGCAAAAAGCATGGCGGACATTCTCGACTGGCTGGAAGGCTATTGCGCCGTGAATCCGAACAGCAATTTTGCCAATGCCGTGGCTGACATGGTCGGCATTCTGTATGCCGACCGGCACAATATCGCGCCCGGCAAGACGGGCGGCTGGAACAAGGTCGTCAATCAGGCCTCGAGCCCGCCCGCACCCTGAGCCGACGCTGCACGTCCCACTGATAGAGCCCCAGACCGAGTAAGGATCAGACCGCTGCCCAGCCACACCGAGGCCGACAGCGCTTCTCCGTTGAGCCAGTGTCCCAGCAGCAGCGCCGTCACCGGGGTCACCAGGGTGAGCAGGTTGACCTTGACGGCTTCGACTCTGCGCAACAGGTAGAAGTACCAGATGAACCCCAACACCGACCCGAACAGCGCCAGATAGAGTATGGCATAACGCGCCCGGCTCGGAACCGCCTCCGGCCACACGCCGTCGACTGCAAGCCAGGTCAGCAAAAATAGCGGAACCGCCACACCGAGACCGCCCCCGGTAACGGCGATGGCGGGCACGTCGACCGACAGGCGCCGGACCCAGACCGCGCTGGCCGAATGCAGCAGTGTGGCAAGCAACACGGCCACGACGCCCAGTTCCACGCGCGGCCCGATGTCGGCTCCGCCGGCAAAAATGACCGCCAGACCGACCAGACCCAGCAGCAGTCCCGCCAGTTTTGGCAGGGTCAGCCTCTGCTCGACAAGCCACAGCGCCGAGAAGCACGCCGGTCACCAGCGGCGACAGGGCGAACAGTACCGCCACCCACCCCGACGGCACGTATTGGGCACCCCAGTACACCAGCAGCATGGCACCGTAGATGCCGCTGCCGGCGGCGAGATAGGCGCCGCGGGCAGCGGGGTGCCAGGGGACGCGGGTTGCCGACAACCGAATCGCGAGCCAGCAGAAGATGAGCCCCAGCACCATGCGCGCGGTTACCGCGAACAGAAACCCGCCGCCCTCGCTGCTCCACTGGATCGCCAGGGGGGTTGTCGACCAGATTAGTATCACACCCGCAAACGCAGCCGGGACGGACATCGCGGTCACCCGGCTAGGGCCCCGATAGGCTTGCCCTGAAAACACTCTGTTCTCGTTATGATCACACCGCTCTTCGTAACTTCAATACTCTCTGCCGCTCATCCGCCGCCCGTTGAGAAGTGCGGACTAGTCCGGCATCTCGTGGCCCCTGCATACTGGACCGTAGGGTTCCTCCCGGTGCTTGTCATGATAGTGCATGCGATAGCGCACAAAACCGCTCAGGTCTTCGAAATGCAGGAACGGATTACCGTCTTTCTGTTCGCCCAGCGTCGAGGTTGGTTTTGTCGCGTAATTATGCCCCGGCAGGATGACGGTGTTGTCGGCCAGACGCTGTCGCATATCTCGCAGGGTATGGAACATCTGTTCCGGATCGCCGCCGCGCAGATCACAGCGCCCGCAGCCGAACACGAACAGGGTATCGCCCGTGATCAATTGATCCGCAACCCGGTAGCAGGCCGATCCAGGGGTATGGCCGGGTGTGTGCAGCACCTCGATTTCTGTCTCACCCAGGGTGATGATGTCTCCACCGTGGTGCAACGTCGGCACATCCAGATACGAACCCCAGAAACGGGCCTCAGCCTTCAGCAGATGCAGCTGCGCGTCATGGGCCTGCAACACATCCTCGATACCGTTGATGTGGTCATGGTGGCTATGGGTCAGCAGGATGTCGGTAATGCGGACATCGTGCTGCCTGGCGAGCGCGAGGATCGCGGGCACATCCCAGGCAGGATCCACCACCGCGGCACGGCCGCTGGCCTTGTCTTCGATCAGGTAAACGAAATTTTCCATCGGCCCGAGCTCGCGGGCATGGATTGCAAAGGGCGCGGACTGTGACATGGGTACTCCCGTTCGGTCGCGGCAAAAGGTCAGCTTATTCTAAACCCAACGCATGGTCAGCTGGCGCACCGACATGCAGTCGCCATACAGTTAAGCTGCTACTATCAGCTTAGCCGGGCAAACTATCGGCACTGGAAAACCCCATGCAGGCAAAAGTGCTTCACGCGCGACCCGAACAGGAATACTGGTTCGAGGAAGGGTGCCACATTCTGGAAGTCGCCAACCACCGTGACGACCCTGAAGTCTCCATCGCGCGGGCGCGCCTGGAAGCGGGTATGACCACTCAATGGCATAGCCTGCACCGGACCTGGGAACGCTACCTGATCGTCGCCGGTAGCGGAATTGCGGAGATTGGTGACCTGGAGCCCGCCAGGGTGGGTCCCGGCGACGTGGTCTTTATACCGCCGGACACGCGGCAACGCATTCGCAATACGGGCGACGGTGAACTGATCTTCTATGCGATTTGCTCGCCGCGCTTTACGCGCGCCTGCTATCGGACCCAGGTTCCCTGACCCCTCCGTGCCCGGGGGGTCTACAGCATATCACGCGACAGTATGGTGGCTCGGCCTGGACGGCCGTCAGGTTCAGTTGAAGTGGCTGCGCAGCCTGCGAACCGTGGCGGGACCGACGCCGTGAATCTGCAGCAGCTGTGCATCAGCGGCGGCGCGCAACTGTGATACCGAGCGAATTCCCGCGGCAAACAGCGCCTTGGCGATCGCAACGTTGACCCCGGCAGCGCGCGCACCGACGAAAAACAGGCGGATTTCCTGGGCCGTTGCCGCTTCGAAGCCGGTGTTGAGCGCGCCCGGAGCAGCCGCCGCCGGGCGCCCCGCGGCCACCGGCGCGCGAAACCCGCACAGCCGCACGAGCTTGCGCAGTCGCCGCGGAAAAGCCCGCTCCCGGGGCCAGGCGGTCAGCGCCTGTGCCAGCAGACCGTCACAGGCGAGCAACGCCAGGAGCACCGTTAACCATTGCGCCAGCGAGTGGTTCCAGCCCAGACCTGCACCGCTCTCGACCCGCTGATACACCGAATAACCCAACACACCCAGTGCGATGCCGAGCAACAGCGTGGCGAGGGCGGAAAACGCTAGGCACCAGATGTAGGGACGAAGTCTCGCGACCCGCGCGCTGAACCAGCCCCCGGTACGGTCTTGCCAGAGATCGAAAACAGTCGGGTCTGCGTAGAATTCGTGTTCAGACATGGTGTCGCTGTAGCTGGTCAGCTGCTCCGATCTATAGTTTCGCGCAACTTTCTACCGGCTGGCGTGATGCATTTCCCATTCAGCAAGCCGCGTTGGTCCGCCGGTCGCTCCCGGGAATCAACCCGGCTTGTACTACTCCCTCTGGCATCAGCCGCTTGCCGGTCCGGGAAATTCAAGCCAGGCAGGTTAACGGCCAGCCACCCGCGCAGTTGAGCGGTGAGCGCCCGCGGCTTATGCTCTGCATCCCATGCCCTTACTGCGAATCCGAAACCTGCGCCTTGGCTTTGGCGGTCCAGCGTTGCTTGACGGCGTGGATCTCAGCATCGAACCAGGAGAACGCATCTGCCTGGTGGGACGTAATGGCAGCGGCAAATCGACCTTGCTGAAGGTAATCGAGGGCAGCATACAGCCCGAGGAAGGCGAAATCGAGCGACAGCAGGGGCTCAAAACCGCGGCGCTCGGCCAGGAGTTGCCCGCAGGCATAACTGCAACCGTGTTCGACTGCGTTGCCGGGGGGCTGGGCAGGCTTGGAGAGCTGATCAAGCGTTTCCATCAACTCAGCACCGAACCCGGACTGGGCGGCGACAGCAAGCTGCTGCAACGCCTGGAAGCCACCCAGCACGAACTGGAGGTGCAGGGCGGCTGGACACTCGAACAGCGCGTGGAGACGGTGCTGTCCAGGTTGACGCTGAACCCCGATGAGCGTTTTGAACAATTGTCCGGCGGTATGCAGCGGCGCGCTCTGCTGGCCCGGGCACTGGTGTCGAACCCTGATCTCTTACTTCTGGACGAGCCGACCAACCACCTCGACATCCAGGCCATCGAATGGCTGGAGGAGTTTCTGCGCAATTTCGCTGGCACCCTGCTGTTCGTTACTCACGACCGCAGTTTTCTTGACCGACTGGCGACCCGCATTATCGATCTGGACCGTGGCGTGATTACCGACTGGCCGGGGGACTACGAGACCTATCGACGCCGTAAACAGGAGTGGCTGGAAAGCGAGGCGGTGCAGCAGCGCGCCTTCGACAAGCGACTCGCCGAGGAGGAAAAATGGATACGGCAGGGTATCAAGGCGCGGCGTACCCGCAACGAGGGTCGGGTGCGCGCACTGCAGAAGATGCGCGAACAGCGGCGCAGTCGCCGCGAGACAACGGGCACGGCAACGCTTCGTGCCCAGCAGTCCGACAGCTCGGGAAAACTCGTGGTCGAAGCCGAGGACGCGGATTACGCGGTCGGAGGCCGCGAACTGATCCGCGGCCTGACCACAACCATTTTACGCGGCGATAAGGTCGGAATAATCGGCCCCAACGGCGCCGGCAAGACCACTCTGCTCAGACTGCTGCTGGGCGAATTGCAGCCCCGTGGCGGTCACATCCGCCTGGGCACCAGAATCACTGCGGCCTATTTTGACCAGCGCCGCGCGCAACTTGACCCGCAGCGCTCGGTCATCGATAACCTGGCCGATGGCCGGGAGTTTATCCAGATCCACGACCAGCGCCGCCATGTCATCAGCTACCTGCAGGATTTTCTGTTCTCCCCGGACCGTTGCCATACCCCGGTGTCAGTGCTGTCGGGCGGCGAACGCAACCGTCTGCTGCTGGCAAAGCTGTTCAGCAAACCGGCCAATCTCCTGGTGCTCGACGAACCCACCAACGATCTGGACATGGACACGCTGGAGCTGTTGGAGGATCTTCTGGTCGAGTATGCGGGAACGGTGTTGCTGGTCAGTCACGACCGCCACTTCCTTGACCAGGTCGTAACCAGCACTCTGGTATTCGAAGGTAATGGGGTGGTAAACGAGTATATCGGCGGCTATGCCGACTGGCTGCGTCAGCGCCGCCCCCCAGAGACCGTAAGCGTGCAGGCAGCGAAAGCGCCCACCACGCGCCGGGTAAAACCCCCGCCGTCCGGGGGCAAGCTCGGTTACCTGCAGCAGCGCCAGCTCGAGCAGCTGCCCGAACAGATCGAGCAACTGGAGGCCCAACTCGCCGAGCTGCACAGCCACATGACCACGCCGGGATTTTACCGACTCCCGGGCGAGACCATTACCGCGGAGCGACAGCGGCTTGCGAGCCTGGAGGCCGATCTGCAAGACGCATACCGGCGCTGGGAGGACCTGGAATGCCAAAAACCCGTCTAATCGCGGCCTTTTTCCGGCGCCGGCCGACCGGTATGGCAGAATAGCGGCACCAGACAGCCAACGGAGCAGTGTCGACATGAGTGAAGCAGAATTGACCAAAGAAGAGCGCATCCTGCGGATGATGAAGCGCGTCCTTACCGATGTCGCCAAGGACACCGCTCCGCACCCCGGCTTGCGTCACCCGCTGTCGGCCAACACTGTGCAGGGTATCCGCGAGTGTCTGGCACTGATCAGCGCGCGCGAACAGGAACTGGCCAAAGAACACGGCCGCAGCATGAATGCCCGCCCCCGCTTTATCGACGAACCGAGAGCCGAGACCGTGGTGCCACTGGATGTGAGTGCAATGAAACGCGGCCTGAAAAAGAGCGACGAGTAGGTAGCCCTTCCCCGCACAGCGACTGCGCGGCATTGAACGGTGGCCCCGCCGGGCCGAGAGCAGATTTTGAGCGCCGGCGACGCGCACTGTTCCAGTGTCTTTTTATCGCTGCTCGTGCACAATACGCCTGCCTTCCGCAACGGATGCGTGTGCCCGGCGTAACAACTGGAGCCGCAGCGGCTCGACAAACACGGCTTAACGTCCGGCGCGACCGGCTACGGAGATAGCGAGGACAGTACCGGCTTGGATCAATCCATCGTCTTTTCCGTGTTTCTGATTTTCACCGGCGCAGCTGCGCTTGCGACCGCGGCACTGTATGCCCGCCAGTCCCTGATCGTCGCCTACATATTTCTCGGTATGGCCTTCGGGCCCTCCGCACTCGGTTTGATCAAGGACGTCGCGCTGTTGCAGGAGCTTTCCCAGGTCGGCGTGGTCTTTCTTCTTTTCCTGTTGGGACTGAACCTCCATCCCCAGGACCTGTGGAACATGTTTCGCAAGGCAACGGTTGTCACCCTGGTCAGTTCGGCACTGTTCGCGGCACTGGGGATAGCGACCGCCTTGCTATTCGGTTACAGCGTGGCGGAATCGCTCATTGTCGGAGCCGCGATGATGTTTTCCAGCACCATCATCGGACTCAAGCTGCTACCCAGCACGGTTCTGCACCACCAGCACACCGGCGAAATCATTATCAGCGTTCTGCTGTTGCAGGACCTGATTGCGATCCTGATTCTGCTGCTGCTGCATGGCATGACCGGGAGCACTGATGGTTGGCAGCGTGCAGCCGTCCTGGGCCTGACGCTACCTGGATTCCTGATTTTCGCCTTCGGGTTTTCGCGTTTTGTCCTGACACGGTTGCTGGCGCGCTTCGACACCATCCAGGAGTACATCTTTCTGCTGGCGATCGGCTGGTGTCTGGGGATGGCAGAGTTATCGGAGACCCTGGGTCTGTCGCCGGAGATTGGCGCCTTCATTGCCGGCATCGCAGTGGCCACCCAGCCGATTTCGCGCTTCATCGCCGAGAGCCTGAGACCCCTGCGCGACTTCTTTCTGGTGGTTTTTTTCTTCGCCCTCGGCGCGGCGTTCGACCTGACTGAGATGCAGGGCGTTCTGCTGCCCGCGCTCGCGCTCGCGCTCATCAGCCTGGTGGTCAAACCCCTGGTATTCAAAAAACTCTGGATGCTCGCGGGTGAAAGCGAAACCCGCTCGCGCGAAGTCGGGGTGCGGCTGGGGCAAGTCAGCGAGTTTTCTCTGCTGATCGCGGTGCTGGCGACCCAGTCCCAGGTGATAAGCATGCAGGCCTCCTATCTGATCCAGCTCGCCACCCTGATTACCTTCATTGTCTCATCGTATGTGATTGTGCTGCGCTACCCGACGCCGATCGCCACCTCGGACCGCTTGCGCAGGGACTAGCCCGCCCAACCGTGGCCCCCGCGCCACTCCAGCCCCGGCTCCGCTCACAGCGGCACATCGGCAAAGAAATATTTCCAGGAGCAACCGGCAAAGCGGCTCAACGCATCGAGTAATTTGTCAGACGGTATCGCTTCCTGCGGATAAACTCCATCGACCTCTATAAAGACACACCCGCAACCCGCACCCTGCCTCCAATCGAGATCGGCGGCGTTTGCCTTGGCGCCACAAGCGTTGCAGCGATAAGGCGTGTCGCAACTGAACTTCGCCGGCAGACTGGCGCTGGCGCGACATTGCGCACAGCGAACCGCCGGCAGCGGTCGTGCCGAGAGGAAGACCGGTTTATCAAAGGAATGCACCCGTATGGAACACACTGCTGCGCCGCTGCCGCCTTCGCCGGGCGCGAGAACCACCCGCGGGGAGCAGCCAAGGAACATCAGCAGCTTTAGAAACCCGTGCCCGGCGAGGTAGCGGATCGTACCATCCCAATCCCGGCGGTCGCCCAACAGACCGAGATCCGTCAGCAGACCCACCAGCGCGGCTGCCGGCTGCGGCCGCCAGAACGGATCATCCGCATGAAGCAACAACGCAGGCATTCGTTTTGACGGGGTATGGTGAACGCAACATCGCAACCATCAGCAAGCCCAGAGGTCGCGACACGGTGTCTGAGGGGCTAGGGCTTGGAGCCGGACTGGTCCCAGCTGAATGTGCAGTCGAGGTAGGAGCGAACCGAAATAAAGCCGACAATACCGTCCTCTACCATGGTCGCAATTGGCGTGCGTTGACGAAACTTTCTGTTTGGCTTGTGCATCCAGAGCTTGCCCATGCGACGGCTGAACGGATAGGTGGTGCGCAGCGCGTCGGCAATATTGATCAGATGTTCGACACGCTGCATGACCTCCGGCTCGTCGGGAAGCGCACGGTTCTCCCGCAGCTGCCGCAATTCCCTAACCGGCGCTTGCGAAAGACCGAGCAAGGTGAGCTGATCCTTCGCTTCCACTTCCCAGTCGTCCAGCATCGCAAGAATACCACGCGTTAACTCCGTCCTTTCCTGTTCAGTCATACCGGTCATAATTCTGGACCTCCACCAGTTGCTGCGCTCAGTTTAGCATGCGTGGCAGGCAGATTCGCTTGCTTTACCCCACGGACGCTGCGGAATCGCAAGCCCAATCCGGCCGCCTGCTGCGTCACCGCCAATCGCGTGTCGGCGCGTTGTTTTCATGACGGATGGGTCACTGTTATTCTCTCGGTACATGGAGCGATCCGAACCGAGTCTGTGATATCCGCCGAGAGCAATAGTGAAGTCAGCCCCAGGAAACAGGTTACCGGTCGATGATGGCACGGGTTGCCACCGGCGCTCGATAACGCCAACGACACGCGGCATGAGCAGACCTGATGATCTGGTCGACTGGAACGTTCGTCGCCTGATGACGCAGACAGCACCGATTAAACCCGCCCTCTCTGGTGGCTGGGTTATGACTGGTAAGGCTTGAGCGCGGTCAGCCTGATACCGTTGTTGCTGCTCGGCCTGTTGCTATGGTTCTGGCAGAACACGCTGCGGATTCGCGAGCGGGCGGTCACGGCCGCCAGACAAACCTGCTCCCGGCAGAATCTTCAGTTGCTGGACGGCACAGTGGTGCTGTACCGCCTGAGTTTGAGACGCGATTCAGCGGGGCGCGTGGCACTGCGCAGAACGTTCCTGTTCGGTTACAGCGAGGACGGCATGGAGCGACACACAGGCTTTATCATCATGCTGGGATCGCACATCGAGCAAGTGGGTCTGTGAGCGCTCCCGCCAGAGTTGCTATACTGGGGCCATCATTTTAATTCTCAGCCTCGACTAAACTGCACGCTTATGCCCTATTACATCTACAAAATCACTGCGGGCCCGACAGCCCTGGTAAAGACCCTGGAAAAACTGGAACAGTACGATTCGTTCAAGGAAGCCAAGACCCGAGCACGCAGCATGCGCGCCGACATGAGCGAGGGCGAGGGCCAGCAAATCAAGGTGATGTTTGCAGACACGGAGTTAGAGGCGGAGGAAAAACTGATGGAAAAACGCGAGGCGCCGATCTTGCGCGAATGGGAAAAATAATTATCGCGCATGGTCGAAGAGAACGAGTACCGTTCAACCTATCACGCGGTCGTCCGGCGCCGCTGTGTGTTTGAAAAAGCCATCCTCACCCACCGCTGCGCCTGCGCCTGCTCCACCCGTTTCTATCTTGCCGATCGAGAAGGAATTTCCTGCAATTCCGAGCGCGCCCACCGGCACTGTAGCCGTTTCCTCGTGCTGCTGCGCGAGAATGCCAGGTTTGCGCTTGGAATTACGGCCGTAGCCGCAGAACTGCCGCACGCCAAGGAAATCAAGGTGCAAAATGGCGGCCTGCTTGGTCTGCAGCGGGTGCTGCATACCGACCTCAGCACGGAAAAGGTTCTTGATGTCGCGGGGTTGATTGCTATGGGCATCGAAACCTACGGCTCCGCTGCGCAGTTTCCCTACCGCGAAATCGTCAAATCGATCGTCACCTTCGAAGCGCGTCGACGGCCCCGCTCAAAGCGCTAATAACCCTGTTAACCATGTCAGTTCGAGGTGGATTCTGCGACCGGCAGTTAAAGCCCGCGGGAAACCTTCCGAAACAGACCGGAACGTGTTTCTGAATGATTGCAGCGACCCGCTCCGGGGGAGACCTGACATGGAGATTGAGGCTTTTGCAGACGACGGCCGCACCTGGACCATTATCTAGGTAGGTGGTTTTTGACCCAGCATCCCGCGACGCAGTGGTAATCGACCCGGTGCGGGTCCTGGACACTACCCCCCCTGGCCGACGTCAACTGACGCCGTGATCCGCTTGCTGCACTTCAGCAAGGAGCAGCGCTTGACGGCCGGCGCACTGGATTCTCGACAGCCGTGTCCATGCCGACCGTGTCAGCGGTGCTGCTGAGCTGAAGAAACGTTCGTCTGACTATCGGCGCCAGCGAGGCACAGAATGTCGCTCTACCCGACACTATTAGCGAGGCCGAGTTTGGGGCGAATATTCAGGCCCGTGACAGCACCCTGGCGACTCCGGACCTGCTGTTTCCGTGTTTCCAGGTCAACATCCATGCCGGCAACCTCCCTGAAACGGGAAATAACGAGGTCGCCTACCTCAAGGTAACCGCTGAACTACCTGTAGACCGGAATCAATCCCCCGCTCTGAGCCTGCTGAAGGAGAAACCAAACATGATGAGCGTCAAGATGGAAAGGGTGCTTGACAACCTTTCGTCGCATTACATGCCCTTTACGTTGCTGTCCCCGGAACGGCTGAACGAAGTCGTCAATGTCGTGCGCTTTGTCGAGCTTCGGAAGGACGAAATCCTGCAGATTCGGGGCGGAAAGGACAACGACTATCTCTATGTGGTGGAAGGCAGACTGGAGATTGTGCAGTGCGGATCAGTGCGCTCCTTCAGCGGCCCCGAAGACACCAGGAACCGGCCTTTCATTCTGCCCAATGCGCCGGCCACGGCAACCATCATCGCCCGCGAGGATTCCATCATCTGCCACGCGGACCGGGAAATGCTCAATGACCTCATTGCCTGGGATGAGGTTGTCCACATGAGCGAAGACGTCGACACCGCCCTGCACGAACGCCTCGAACTGGTGCGCAATTCGCTGGTGTTCAGGCGCCTGCCCCTGGAAGTCGTGGAAACGGCGTTCCGGAAAATGGCCATCGAGGAAGTCAAGGCGGGCCAGGACATCATCCGCATGGGTGACGAGGGTGACGCCTATTACATCATCTGCAAAGGAACCGCGGAAAGCTACCAGATCGGACTCTACGATGACGAGCCCACCAAGGTTGCCGACCTGGGCGAAGGCGACGCGTTTGGCTGCGAAGCGTTGATATCAGGCAACAAACGCTGCGAGACCGTGCGAGCGACGTCCGATTGTAAGCTACTGGTGCTGCACCGGGACGACTTTGACGATATGATCCGCAATCCGCTGATCAAGACCGTGCATCCGAACGTCGCCAAGACCATGGTCGAAACCGGTTACCAGCTGCTCGACGTTCGCTATGCCGAGGAATTCGACGACCACCACATCCCGGGCGCGATACTCATGCCGCTGTATGAACTGCGCAATCGGATGGATGAACTGGACAAGAATCAACGGTATATTGTGTACTGTCATGCTGGCGGGCGCAGTGCGGTAGCCACGCTGGTGCTGGCACAAAACCAGTTTGACGTGGTCAGCCTGGATGGCGGCATCCGCGAATGGCCCTTCCGGACGGTCTCCGTCGAGGAAGAAACGGCGGAACAACCCCGCGCTGCAAACGCGAACTAGCTGAACCGGTGATACCGGGGCAGCTCAAGGCAGGAGCCCCGGTATCAATCAGCAACTGACAAGCGAAGAGATTGAGGCACTCCAGCAAAAGCTGGAAGAGCTACGCTTGGAGCATCGGGATCTGGACGACGTCATAAACCACCTTAGCCTTTCCGCGTACCCGGACCAGCTGCAGTTGAGAAGGCTGAAAAAACGCAAGCTGCGCCTCAAAGACAGCATTCGACAGATCGAAAGCCGGCTGATCCCCGATATCGACGCCTGAGAACCCCGGACCCTGGCCTCAGAGTCGATAATCGGCCCGCTCGACCGGAGAAATCACCTCGATAGTCGCGCCTTGCGATTGCACAGCCCGGCGCACCTGCACGTAGATCTGCCGCACGCCTGCACCGCCGCTCAGCTCATAGGGTATCGGCTGTTGAAGCTCCTGCCAGTCTGCACCGGCGAAATCCGGCTGTTCGCTGATGCGCACCTGATTAGCAGGCCCCGAAGTCCTGACCGAAACCAGGATGCGGGCGGAATTACCAGGGTCCTTGCGGATACTCACGCCATCGATGGCCAGCCCCGACGAGGTATCCAGAGGCGCCGTGGCAACGGGCGCATCACACTGAGGTCCACCGCCTCCGGGAGCAAGCTTCATTACCACCACACGGGTCTGACTGGGCGAGTCGACGCGCTGCTCTTTGCCCTGAAAACCCTTTTTCGACACCGTCACCACCAGTGAACTTGACAGCAGATCATCGAAACGGACTGCGCCGCCAGCGTCGCTTCGACGCGCACCGAACTGCTGCGGATTGGCGGGGGTTCCCACGCAAACTGCAGCATCGGCGACCGGACTCCCGTGCTGCTTGTCCAGCACCCGGACTTCGATCCAGTCAGGCTCCAATCCCGCAGCCATGCCGGGCTGTTGGAGGCAAAACAATAACGCTCCCGCGCCAAAGGCTATCCCCGAAAATGACCGTTTATTGACCATAACAGCTGAACCTCATCTCGTTGTTTTATTTTACTCAGTGTATAACCAGGCCAGCCCTGGGTACAGAGAAACGCATCTATTTGTAATCATTAATTATTTTCATCTCCCGTCAGCTGCGGAAAATCCCGGGCGAATTTCTGAATCCATTCCCGGGCAGCCTGCTCACCGTTCAGGCGTCGCCCTTCACTGGCCAGCACGTCCGCTTTGTACTGCTCGATATGGCAAATTTGTTCCACCATGCGAACCTGAAAGAGATCACGTGGGTCCAGGAAGGCGACGCCAATCTCGAACACTCCGCTCTCGGCACGACACCAGACGACGTGCCCTCTGACCTCAAAATCCGGTTGCACCCGGGAAATCCTCAGGGTGATGGCAGCGCCGACCGGCAAGGCACACGCGGACCGGAACGCCAGTCCCCCTTGGCCAATATTTCTCAGGCGATCGCGGCTGGCAGCGGAACACCCTGAATCGGCCCGATATTCAATTGGAATATCTGATGGATGACGAATATAGCTGCGCATCAGGAAGTCCCGAACGGCGCCATGCCGGTGGCGTTTTTTCTGTTTCTACCCAATATTCTAGCCGCTTCTGCGCCAGTGTGAACGGCGGCAGCCAATGCGTTGCTGCCCGGACGACGAAAACCGGACCTGGCGAACGGGGACAGCGAGATACCGGACGAGGGTCGCAGCCCCCTTTGGGTCGGGCGCCGGCGCCTGACACGGAGCGCCTCAACCATCAGCGGCGGGTGTCGCTAAGGTACCCTGGGAGAAAGTCAGTTATCTAATGCATCTATGGGAAACACCAGGAAAACCGGTTCAGATATGCGCAGGCAGCCCGAGGCATTCCCGATCGAGCGCGATTATGTTGCCGAGGTGCAACAGCGAGCCGAACAATTGGCAGAGACAGCGGCCGACTCCGGTGCGCAAACCGACCATACCGTTTCGCGCCGGCAATACCACCATGTGCAGGAAGAAATGGCGCGCCTGCGCGCGGAGGCAATCCAAGCCCGCCGGCTGGCGGAACAGATTGAAATGGTGTCACTCCAGAACCGGCAAAGCCAAGGATTTCAAGACATGGTGCACATTTCCAAACAGGATTCCGGAGTCAGCCCGCGGCCGGAAAAGAGCC
Organism: uncultured Gammaproteobacteria bacterium; assembly: GCA_963695455.1. Lineage (GTDB taxonomy): Bacteria > Pseudomonadota > Gammaproteobacteria > DSM-19610 > DSM-19610 > Thiogranum. The sequence continues at coordinate 651,837 of CAVOGN010000002.1, forward strand.
GCAGGGAAACTGCGCCCGCTGAGGGCAATCGTATGGCGTTCAACCCGCTGCACCCGTCGATGGAGTTACCCCCGGAACAACTTATCCGCTTACTGGGCCTGGAAACCAAGAAGACCCGGAAGAAAGACGCTCGGCAGGCGCCCAAACGCACCCAGACACCGGTGCCGCGCCCTGCAAGTGGCGCTGACATCAAACCCGCCGCGCAGCTGCCACCGCCAATACGCCCGCAGCGCAGTCGCGCAGCGGCCGCCCACACCCGCGCGCAAAAAAGCCGCAGCAGCCTGTTCCTGCCCGCAATAGCGGTCGGCATACTGGCCGGAGTGGCCGCTTCCGGATATTTCTTCTGGTACCGGGACGGCCCGGTTGTCGATACCGGAACCACGGCCAGCGCTGTTGCAGATCCAGCGCGAAAGCCATCCGGACCGGATGAACTCGCAACCTCTCGGACTGTTCCAAGTCCGAAACGTGGCCTGCCCGAGCCCGTGTCCAGAAAACCTGCTGCCGAACCTGCCGTACCGACAGTTGCCGGAACGGTGCATCGCGCTGCGCCGCCCGCCGCCATGGCCAACGGCGCCAAAGACCCGGCCTGGCACGCTGCGGCTGAAGCAGAACGGCAACGACTTCGCGCCGAAGCTGAACAGCGGTTCGCAGAGCGACTCAGGCAGAACCGTGCGGAGCACGCACCGGCAGGCGCGGCAGGCTTGGGCGCCGGCCCGGCCCCCGCGCAGCCCGAATACCCGTTGGTTGCAGAGCCGGAAACAGCCTCAGACCCGCCGCCGCAGGAACTCGGGGCCGCAGTCGAGCCCTTAGTGTCCCCTGTTAGCGAACCGGAAACAGTTCCGAGCCCGGCCCCGCATGCGCCCGAACCGGTAGCGGACGCCCCCTTTGCGGCCCAACCTCGCAGCGACCCTGCATCCCTTGCCGCACCAGCCAGCGAACAGCCCGCTGACGCGGCCACCGACAACAGTCCGGTGATGTTTGAGGAACCTGGCGCGCCTGAAGGGTCGCAAAGCGCGCCCCGACCGGGGGGAGCGGAAACCGGCCTCGAACCGCTGCCGGATCCGACCGGCGACCCAGCGCCGGGTTTGCCGCAGTCAGAAACCGACCTCGCCACCCCGCGGGCCGCGGATGACGTCGCGGACAGGCAGGCACCCGAGCCGCTCATAGCCGCTCCCACCCCACGCGCAGACGGGTCTGATGATTCGGATGTGCAGGCCGTCGCACCGGTCCTACAGGCAGCCGAACCAGAAGAACAGGGAGCAGCGTCAGCCGAGCCCGCGCTATTCTAGCGGTTCGCGAGTCTCTGCCGACGTATTCGCGCCAGCTTTTGCCGGCTCGAAACGGAACATCTCGGTATACAAGGGCCAGCCATTGCCGTCGGTCACCGTGACCGACCAGTCACCGAACTGGTAGGGTTCCAAGCGCACTTTCGAATAGACGCGCCAGCGTGGTCCGCCCACCTCGAAACTGACCTTGGAAATCAATTCGCCACGATAACGCCAGCTGTGGGTCGCCGTATCGCCCTCCATGTGCCGAATGTCAGTGAAAAAGTACAGTTCCTCTACGGGTGGCGACACCACAAGAACACGGTCAACCGGTTCGCGATTTACAATGTCGGTCGTGAACTGGGCGCGTGCGATGCGCCCATCCGCTGTCGCCGGCTCCGGGTTTTGATCCTGGGCGGTCAGTGGCGCCGACCACGAACACAACGCTATCCAAGCGCAATAAAAGGTCTTTCTCATAGCATCAACTTCCCTCCTGCCGGTCCAGTACCTGCAAGCCGGCACCGAATCCCGCTCAGTCGGGGCGATGCGGCCGCGCCAGATAACTTGCCCGGGACATCTCTGTCAAACGACTCGCGGTACGTGCAAACGGCTTCTCGAGGCGCCCACCTTCGTACAGGCGTTCCGGCAAATCATCGGCCACAATAATGCACTTCACTCCGTGATCGTAAAGGGTGTCGATCAAGTGCATGAAGCGTAGCGCAGCTTCGTCGTGCTCCTGGCCAAAATGCGGCACCCCATGCAGCAACAGGGTATGGAACTCGCGCGCGATTTCCAGGTAGTCCCGGGCAGATCTTGGTTTGAGACACAGCTCCTCGAAGTCGAACCATACGATATCGTCAGCGACAGCGCGCGCCTGCAGATCTCTACCGAGAAATCGGACTGTAATATCCCAGCGCGGTTCCACGCTTGCCAACTCGCGCAACTGCGCGCTCATCCAGCTCCGACCTGATTCGCCGTCGGCAACCCGGTAGGTGCCACTCTCCTGCAACATTTCCAGCCGAAAGTCCCGGCCACCGTCCAGATGATGGACCCGGGTGTGCGTCTTCAGCAGGTCGATGGCCGGCAGGAACCGTTCTCGCTGCAAGCCGTCTCTGTACAGGTCATCGGGCGCGGTATTCGACGTCGCCACCAAGGTAACCAGGCGCGCGCACAGTGCTTCCAGAAGCCCGCCGAGCAACATGGCATCGGCCACATCACTGACGTGGAACTCGTCCAGGCAAAGCACTCTGCACCGCTCGGCGACCCTCTCTGCGACAATCGGCAGCGGGTTTGGGGTCTTGGGCAGTGTCCCGAGTGTTGCGTGGATCTCGAGCATCAGGCGGTGAAAATGGACCCGTCGTTTTTCAGCGAACGGCAGACTTTCATAAAAGCAATCCATCAGATAAGTCTTACCCCTGCCCGGCCCGCCCCAGACATACAGACCCGGAACCGGCCCCCCCCGGGTGCGCAACAGCCGCGCCCACAGCGCCGGCCTGGGCAGAGGTTCGAGCAGCCGCTGATAGAGATCCTGAAAGACCCCAAGCGCGCGGCGCTGATCAGGATCGTCGTGAAAGCCGGCCCGACCCAGATCGGCAAAGTATCGATCATGCGGGCTCATGAACGGTTCCCGATACCCTGTACCCGACCTCAAAGATGCTTTATATCAAGCCCGAGATCCGCGCAGACACCCTCGGCCCCGGGGCTGCTGATCACCGCAATACTGGCCTGTTCAGGCCTAAGATAGCTGGCGCCGACGCGCTGCAGATCCTCCAGGGTCACTCCGAGCACGCGCTTGCGGATACGCTGGCGCTGCTCCGGACTGCGCCCGTACAGACTGTTGTAGAAAGCGTCCTTGGCCTCGCCCGCCGGAGATCCGGGTTTATCCAAAGCGGCGATCACACCCAGGATAGCTTCCTCCACCAGCCGCCAGTCGTGCTTTTCCTCCAGCAGCCAGGTAATCGCCCGATCGAAATCGTCGAGGGTATCCTGCAAACGGGGGTCGCGATACGAGTAAAACCGGAACGCTGCGTTGTCCGAATCATGGCTGGCACCGCCGCCATAGGCTCCACCCTGTTCGCGAATGGCGCGGTGCAGATATCCGTTGCGCAAAAAACCGGCAAGCACCGTCAGAGGCGCTGCGTCCGGGTGTTCAACAGGTACGGTTGCATACGCCTTGGCACTGAAATTCACCTCTGTGTTGGTCAGCCACGCTTCGCGCACCTGGCGTTGCACCGGCGCCGGGCTGAAGCCGGAAAACGCCTCGGCAACCTGGCCAGCCTTAGTCCAGACCTGCTCCAGCTCCAGCGTTGCCTGCGCCTGTCGCTCGGCCTCTGCGATCAGCAGGAACTGTCGCGGCGCCGCAGCGACCAGGTCGTGAAGGCGAGCAAAGCGTTCCGCCAGCTCGCCCACCCGGGACTTATCGGCAAGACTGTCGTCCAGGCGCTTCAGGTGATGGATACCGGCCAGCCCGCGCAGGCGGTGCGCCAGCGCCGCACCGGGCGCCAAACCGGAAGACGCGGCCAACATGGCCAGCCCATGGCCGTTGCCGGTAACGCTTTGTTCACGCTGTGCACGCTGCTGTGCGAGCAGCTCACGTATGCGCCCCAGTTCGTCGAAACGCGGCGCGGCAAAGGTTTCGAACATCAACTCGCTCAGCGCGCCGTGGTTGCGCGCCAGCGCCTTGCCGGACAGCACGAAGTGACCACGCAGCGCCTGTACGTCATCCACGCCGCCGCGCATGGTGCTGCTGGCGTGCACCCCTCCGGATACGCTGGTCTGCAGCGCCTGGGTCTCGAGATAACCACGGCCTGCGCAACCCAGCTGGGCGAGATTATGGGTGTAATACGGAAGGCTATCCAGCAGCTCGTCGTCGATATCCGCGAGATCGACGACGAGCTGCTGGTAGACAAGACCGTTGGTGCCCTGAGCATAAAAGCTGGCTGGCCGGCCCGCGATCGACACCGCCTCACCGGTGGCAATAGGCATTTCAGCAGGAACGTCCTGGAGCCCGACCTTCGGCAGTATGTCCGGATCATCGATCTGTTTCTGACGCTCGAGAAGAGCCTCGGCCTGTTGCACTATCGCCAGTTTCTGCTGTTCATCGAGTTCTGCCTTGAGCTTTGCAAGCCGGCGTTTCTCGGCCAGTTTGCGCCTTTCCGACAGCTTCTTGTCGGGCACCAAAGTGAGCCGCACGCGATGCAGGTTGTCCAGCAGGCGCTCGCGCACCAGCGTACGGATGTAGCCTGGGTCCTGGATATTGCTGCGCAGCTCCTCGAGCACCGGATCCAGGTTCAGCAGAGCCATCGGATCACCGCGATGAATAGCGCAGGAAAGCCCGCTCAGAATCAGCTGCAGACCGTAGGGATAGCCGTCACCCGAAATTTCCCGCTGGCTCAATTCCAGCTGGTGCAGGACGGCCTCGACCCGGTCCCGCGGAATGCCCTTGTCCGCCACTTCCTGCAGCACACCGAGCACCAGCGCTTCCAGGGCATCGGCGTTCTCTGCGTTGCTGCCCTCCAGACCACAGACGAAACTCATCTCCCGATTGGATGCCTCGAGCCCGCAGAGCGGGGACGGTGCACTGCCGAGCTCGCTGGTTTCCAGCGCAAGACGCAAGGGAGACGCACTGTCATCCAACAGCACGCCTTCGAGCAAATGGGCCTCGAGCTGTTCCTTCAGGTTGGTGGTATTGCCGAGCAACCAGCCCAGGACGATGTGGGTCTTGTTGACAGCTTCAGCTTTCTCATCAAAGGCATAGCTCTCCTGGATGCGCACCGGCGCGTGATAACGCTTCTCATCAGGCACGGAAATATTCACATCTAGGCGCTCGAAACGGTGCAAGGCCTTGTCGTGCATACGCGCCTGGTGGTGCACGGCCGGGATATCTCCATAGGTCATGAATACGGCATTGGAGGGGTGGTAATGCGTGCGATAGAATTCTTTCAGTGCCTGGTAGCTCAGATCCGGGATATGTTCCGGATCGCCGCCACTGTTGTGATGGTAGGTAGTGGTGGGAAACAGATAGCGAGTCAGGGTCTGCCACAGAGTATTAACCGCAGAACTCATAGCACCCTTCATTTCATTGAAGACCACCCCCTTGAACAGCAGCTCGGAACCTGGATTGTGCGCCTCTGCAAACTCCAGCCGATGGCCCTCCTGGGCAAAATCCAGCTCGTGCAGGCGCGCGAAAAACACCGCGTCGAGATACACATCCAGGAGGTTGTTGAAATCTTTCCGGTTCTGGCTCGCGAATGGGTACGCCGTCCAATCGCTGCTGGTGAATGCGTTCATGAAGGTGTTTAGCGAGCGGCGTATCATCATGAAAAACGGATCGCGCACCGGATAATGCTCGCTGCCACACAGCACTGTGTGTTCCAGGATGTGCGCGACTCCGCTTGAGTCTTCGGGGACTGTGCGCAGCGCGACCAGAAAGACATTCTCGGGGTTTTCCGTTGCCAGGTGATAATGAGCAGCCCCGGTCACCCGGTGCCGGTATTCCTCCACTATCAGGTTCAAGGATTCGATGCGCTCGCTGCGCAGCCAGTCGAAGGCCTCATGTACCTCGGACGGCGCACCCGCCGGCGCTGGAGAATTCGCCACTGCACTGCTCATAAGATCGACTACCTGTTGATTTGCCAATTATTCCGACCCGTGATTGTAACGCGCGCGGGACCTATGGTGCCACGCTGCGTTGCTGCTCGGCACGGCAGTCGCTAGAATGCGCCCCTCCGCCCGGCCAGTGTCAACCCATGAAAATTGTGTCTTTCAACACCAATGGTATTCGTGCCAGGGCACACCAGCTCGACAAGCTGGTGGAGGAACAACAGCCGGACATCATCGCTGTTCAGGAGACCAAGGTCCAGGACATTGACTTCCCGCTCGACATGATCGAGAACCTCGGCTACCAGGCGGTTTTCCACGGTCAGAAAGGTCATTACGGCGTCGCGCTGCTGTCGCGACAGGCACCACTGGATGTCCACAGGGGCTTTTCCCACGACGACGGCGATGCGCAGCGGCGCCTCATCGCGGCGACCTATCCGCTGCCTGATGGGCGCACACTCAGTGTCCTGAATGGCTATTTTCCGCAGGGCGAAAGTCGCGACCACGCAACCAAATTCGCTGGCAAACGCGACTTCTACCAGCACCTGCTCACGCACTTGCAGCAGAACCACGATCCCCGACAGCTGCTGGTTCTGCTCGGCGACATGAACGTCGCGCCGCTGGACCTTGACGTTGGAATCGGCGCGGATAACGCCAAACGCTGGCTGCGCACCGGCAAATGCAGTTTTCTGCCCGAGGAGCGCGAATGGCTGCAGCGCCTGCTGGATTGGGGTCTGGTCGACACCTATCGCATGCTGCATCCCGAAATCGACAACAGATTCAGCTGGTTCGACTATCGCAGCCGAGGATTCGAACGCGAACCGAAACGCGGCCTGCGCATAGACCTGCTGCTCGCGACTGTGCCTCTGGCGGAACTTTGTGTCGATGCGGGCATCTCTTACAGTATCCGGAGCCTGGAGCGACCGTCCGATCACTGCCCGGTCTGGGCGACTTTCACCTTGCAGTGAGGGCTACAGGACGGGTTTTGCTGCGCAGACAGCGCGGGGTACAATCGCCGTTATGAGAACGACTGCAAGCCCAATACGAATCGGTTTCCTGTCCGCGGTGATGGCGGTACTGTCGTCCTTCGCCTCCCTGGCGCTGGCCGAGGCGGACAGCGGCCAGGACCCGCAACAGCTGGTCGCCGACACCATCGACCAGCTCGTCGACCGTCTCAAGGCAAACTCAGACCGCATTCACGAGGACAGCAGTATTGCCTACCAGATTAGCGACGAACTCGTTGCACCCCACATCGACTTCCCGCGCGTAACCCGCCTGGTTATCGGAAAGTACTGGCAGAGCGCCAGCGAGCAGCAGCGTCAGGCGCTGATCACGGAGGTCCAGTCCTTGTTGATACGCTCCTACGTCACCGCAATGACCAGCTACGCGGACCAGATTGTGGCCAAAAAGGATCACATCAACTACCTGCCGTCGCGTTATAAGAGCGGCGACAAAAAGGCCTCGGTGCGCGCCAACATAAACGCTCGACAGCGGACAGGCAGTCGAGGTCCAGTATCAACTGTATAACGGTGGCGGCAAGTGGCGTATTTACGACATTGTCATCGAGGGCGTCAGTCTGGCCATTACGTATCGCACCAGCTTCGGCGAGCAGATAAAGAAAAACGGGCTGGACAGCCTCATTGCCCAGCTCACCGAGCGCAATCAGAAGGGAGAGGTAGAACTGCCGCCGTCCGCGGTCACCAAGCCAGTCGTGCAAAAGGGCGCACTCTGATACCCGGCGCCGGAATCCGACGGCCGCCGCCTTTCGACCCAAGAGCTGCGTATTGCTGATCCGTCGACCCGGTTTGTAACGCGGACAGGCGTATGTATATTGTCAAACGGTGCGGCGCGCGCTGAGGAAAACAGTCTGATCGCCGCAGGGCAGTCCAGGAACACCTGCTGGAGCGGCCCACCCAGTGGATGGGAGCACGCTCGCGGCGAATTGTCCGGGGCGCACCCATAACCGCCCTGGAGATGGCCGTCAGATCGGTACGCGGGAATGAAAACGGCCATCGTGCCGCGAATTCCTGCATCCTATTGCGGGCGGTACGCCACGCCGCCAGGGAACAAACACACCTCGCGCGCAATGCTCATGCTACGGGCATATCGGCACCGGTGCGCGGGGGCATCTGCAAATAGTAACCGCATTCCTCAATCTGCCGCAGGACGTCCGCCACGTCGGCCTGTGCCAGCGTCCGACCGCTACCGAGCTCGAGCTCCAGAACTTTTTGCAGCCTGCCCAGCAGCCGTTTCAGCCCGTCCGGGACTCGCTGCAGCTCTTCGTCCTTGTTCACGTACAGATAGTAATCAGACTGTTTCAGGCTCTTGTACACCAGGCACTGCATGTCATTGTTCATTCATGACGGGGGCGCGGAATGAAGTCCAGCGTGACTTCCTTTACATAAGGCTTGTCGAATACCAGCTCCACGGAAAAACCGCCCGCCAGCAACCGGGCCTTGATCTGTTTGAGCTCGGGCAGGCGGTCGGCAAGGTAGGTGCAGCAGGCCGCGATCAGCCCCTCGTCATCGCGTTGCAGGGCATCGACCAGCTGGGCTGCCACAAAGCTGGCCCGCTGCCCTGGCTCCGGCTGCGCGATCCATTCTGCGCCCAGACGCAGACCGGCATCCATCTGCCGGTCCATGCGATCCAGATAGACCCGCTGACGCCCGGAAAGCTTCTTGCTGCGATCGTATTCCAGCCGCGACTCACCATTGACCAGGACAACCAGCGGCGCACTATTACCGTTAACCGACAAGTTACTCATGATTAGGCATTATCCTCAAATCACCGCTCCGGTAAACCGCATCAGACGTTGGGCGGCGCCAGATCCGTACACGCCGCCAGTCCCAGCGCGCGGGTGATGCGTGCTTCGCTCAGTGACGCGAAGGCCTCACGGTTGAAGGTGATCATGCCACCGCAAAGTTCATACCACGAAAAACCATTGGACCAGTCCGCCAGCGCGAATTCGCCCTGCTTCCTGCGCGGCAGGCAATACAGGCGACCCGGGGTATACAGCAGGTTATAGGCACGGTTCTCCTCGTGCAGCCGGTTGATCAGCGACCAGGCACCGTCAGCGCTGTCGCACACCAGGCAGTCGACCGGGTATGCACTAGCCCCGCCGTTATGGCGCCAGTGGCGGTGCTCGACCGGCAGCGGCTCGTGCCTTATAAACACCTGCAGATGCAAGTGGTTCACGGACGCGAAGGCGCCCAGCGCGTTGTATCCCACCCGCACACCGGGCAGAGTCCTGCCCAGATGCCCGACCAGACGCCAGACGTATTCGTGCACCTCCCACACCAGGTACTGGGGCAGGCAACGCTGCCGATCCGGCACCAGCAGCCCGTGCAGATCGACAAACGGATACTTGTTATAAAACAAATCGACCGTTTCACCCAACAGCTCCCCCGACCAGATGATCTCTTGTTGGAGGAACGGCTTGTTGAAATGAAAAGCCTGTGCGTCGAACGGCATGTGGATGGCATGCAGCGTTCGCTGGCTGTCGCGCAACGGGCGAAACGAACGCAGTTGGTTGAACTGTACTTCCCAGCAGCCCTCTGCGCGTTGTTCGGTTATCTGCAGCTGGTCGAGACCGAGGGTGACGATTTTCAGAAACACCAGCAGGTCGTCGTCGGCTGCATCGATGCGTTGGCCGTCCTGCAGCGCGGCACGCAGCGAGCCGTGCAGAACCTGGTATTGTTTCCACAAGCGCTCGCGCAGGGCGGCGAACAACGGCGCGCCGAAGCTGGCGTTGGCAAGCACCAGGACAAAATGGTTGAGGCCGCCGATATCGAGTAGTTTTCCCAACCCCTGCTCGAATGCGCTGCGCAGGCTCGGCTCGGAATCGAACAAGGGAGGATCAGATAACCGCGTCACACCGTGCGCCCCATTATTCCGTCATCCGCGTCGACGGCGACGTTCACTGCCGAACCGACCGGTTGCAGATAGGATTGCAGTACCACCGCCGCCTGCTCGGCGCCGTCGGCCGCGCAGGGTTGCACCTGTAGCGCCCGGGCAGCCGCCACGCTGTCGCCAAAGTTCCCGCTTGCCAGTTTTTCCGGCGACACCTCGACAGCGGCCCGGTGCTTGTTCAACCAGTCCAGCAACGTCGGCTCCTCCGGCCAGCCGGGCCGCGGGATGTAGAGCAGCGGAGTACCATTCACAACGCACTCGGTTACCGTCCCGTAACCGCATTTTCCGAGCACCGCGTCGCAGGAGACAACCAGATCGGTAAAGGTCATACCGGTCCGCTCGAATGCAGTTGCGCAGGCGTGCACCACCCGCCAGCTTCCGCTTACCAGCCAGTGAATATGCTGGTCGGCAGGCCAGCGCTCCATGGCGAAGCGGGTATGCACGCCACCCGGGGCCACCAGCACCAGCGCGGTGCTGGAATCCAGACCGAGCAGTTCATTCAACGCCGCGCGCCGGTTCTGACCGCGCGCGGCAATCGGAGCGATGCTCACAGTGTTATTCAGCCAGTGCATGGGCATGCACGGCTCCGGACACAGAAAAGCGGCTGCAGCGCTGTAAGCGGTCTCCATCTGTTGCAGAACGCAAGGCGCTTCGCGGCGGTGCGAAAAATAGTGACGGTAGATGTCCGCCCAGTTGAGCGAACACAGCGCCAGCGCCGGAATCGCCGCCGCCTGCGCTGCAGCGAGGCTGAGGTAAGGCACGTCCGCCAGCACCAGGTCCGGTGCCAGCGCCCGCAGCCGGGATGCTTCCTCGCTGACCCGCGCCTCCCAGGACCCGTGCAGCTCGGCATAGGCGCTGGCACTGGATTCCAGATCGATGTTCAGTGCCGAATTCATCATCAGGCCGAAATCCGAGCTCCGGTCAACCAGCTGAAAGTCGGTGTCAATGCGCTGGCGCAAAAACCAGGCGGCGACGGTCGACTGGACGGTGACCCGAACCGCGGGCAGGCGTCGCACCAGAGCATTGATGACCGGCGCAACCTGAGCCGCGTGACCGAAACCGTGGGGCGAAACAGCAACGAGAATATGCATGGCTGGCAGCGGGAAACAGCGTCACTGGAACGGCAACGCGAGCGTAGCGACGGCGTGGCGCCGGGAGCGAGCGAGACACCCTAACACGGCACCCTCACACCAACCCCGCGGCCTGCTGGTCGGCATGATAGGATGAGCGCACCATCGGACCGCTGGCTACCTGACTGAAACCCATGGCCTTTCCGGCGACACGCAACTGCTCGAACTCCTCCGGGTGCAGGAAACGCTCGACCGGGAGATGATGCCGGCTCGGCTGCAGATACTGGCCCAGCGTCAGCATATCGACCTGGTGGTCGCGCAGATCCCGCATCACCTGCAGAACTTCCTCGAGCGTCTCGCCGACTCCGAGCATGAGGCCTGACTTGGACGGAACACCAGGATGCTGAGCGCTGAAGCGCTGCAGCAGCCGCAGCGACCACTGGTAATCCGAACCGGGACGCACCTTCCTGTACAGTCGCGGCACGGTTTCCAGATTGTGATTGAACACGTCCGGTGGCGCCTGTTGCAGAATCTCCAGCGCGCGCTCCATGCGGCCGCGGAAATCGGGCACCAGCACCTCGATGCGGGTGAGCGGATTGTGGGCACGAATGGCCTGAATACAGGCAACGAAATGCGCCGCGCCGCCATCGCGCAGATCGTCGCGGTCCACCGATGTCACCACCACATAACGCAACCCCATGGCGCTGATGGTCTCGGCGAGGTGGGCCGGTTCCTGCGGGTCGAGCGCGTCCGGCCGTCCATGCGCGACGTCGCAGAACGGGCAGCGGCGCGTGCAGATATCGCCCATGATCATGAACGTTGCAGTCCCGTGCCCGAAGCATTCGCCCAGGTTCGGGCACGACGCCTCTTCGCATACCGTGTGCAGACGTTTGTCGCGCAGCACTTTCTTAAGCCGCTGGACTTCCGGTCCGGCGGGTGAACGGGCGCGGATCCAGGCCGGCTTGCGCAGCGGCGCCGCGCTCGACTCGACCTTGATCGGAATGCGCGCGGTCTTCGCTTCCCCGCGCTGATGCTTTATGGATTTGTCTGACATTGCCGCCTCTGCTGCCGCCCCGAACTTCCGCCCGCGCGTCTACCGTACTCGAGCCGGGACACCAGTCCCGGCAACCAGTCGTCGGCGACCCTCGACACCGGCAGCGCAATACCGAGGTCGCGCAGCTGGGTCACCGCCAAGCCCGGATATCCGCACGGATTGATGCGGGAAAAAGGCTCCAGATCCATGTCGACGTTGAAACTGATCCCGTGGTAACTGCAGCCGCCGCGGACCCGCAAGCCGAGCGCCGCAATCTTTGCACCGTCCACATAGACCCCGGGCGCATCGCGGCGCGCACAGGCCGCCACGCCGCGTGCCGCCAGCCAGTCGATCAGGGATTGCTCCAGGATCTCCACCAGCCGCCTGACCCCGATGTCCAGTCTGCGCAAATCCAGCATCAGGTAGGTCACCAGCTGACCGGGCCCGTGGTAGGTCACCTGGCCGCCGCGGTCGATGGCCACCACCGGTATGTCACCCGGCGCCAGCACATGCTCCGCTTTGGCATTCATGCCGAGAGTGAAGACCGGCCGGTGTTCCAGCAACCAGATCTCATCCCGGGTCTCGCGGCCGCGCCCCAGGGTAAATGCCTGCATGTCCCGCCACACCGGGGTGTAGTCGCAAAGCCCCAGCCTCTGCACCGACACGGGCGCCGAAATCGTCTCTGGCATGGCCTAGTGTACCCCGCCACTGATATTGACCCATTCAGCGGGCCAGGAAGCGTTTAGCCGCACCAAGAGTAGGCGCTTTAGGCGAGGCTGCCTCGCCGGGAATGGCCATTCCCTTTCCAAGAGGCGTAACGCAGCGGATGAGTGCTTCCTGGCCCGCCCGCAGGGAGCGTCCCCACCCCGCCATTGCGGCGTTGCGATCCTTGCCAAGGGCGCGCCCTTGCCTGCGGATCGCGCCTCGCCTAAGGCGCCTACTTTGGTGCCCTGACCGGGTGGGGGCGCTCTGAATGGGTCAGTATCAGTGGCGGGGTACACTAAAGCACCATCAACAGCTCATCACAGCTGCTCAGCTCCCGGTACAGGGCGTCCAGCTGCGCGCGGCTGGTGGCTCGAATCACAAAGGTGCAGGATAAGTAGTTGCCCTGTCGACTCACGGCACTTCGCATCGATTCAACAGAAAAATCAGGCACATGGCGCCGCACGATTTCCAGCGCCCGGACTTCGAAACCGGAATCCGAGCGCCCCATCGCCTTGATGGGAAAATCGCACGGAAATTCCAGCAGGGTCTGCCTCTCTTGCATGGCGTCATGATAAAGCAAGCGGGGGCGATTTACCCCCGCCTGCTGGTCAGGAAATGAACACGGTTCAGGCGGACGGGTGCGCCGCGTGGGGCAAACGCACATCGATTGCGGCACTCTGCGTGCACCCGGCACGGGTCATGACGTAGGGTACCGGGTACTGCTCCAGATACTCTTCCGGAAGCCCCATCAGCTGCTCCTTGAACGCGTCGGGCGCGAACAACATGGGAATGATATTGTTGTAGTAGCAGGCCTTGGCAGTCATGGATATCTCGTCCCCATCACGCTGCAGGTAGCCGTGCGTCAGCAAGGCCTTGATCAGATCACCGAACACATAGTCCAGGTCCACGCCGTATTTGCGCTGGATGGCACCGACGTCCAAACGGGTGAAGCGCAGACGACTGGCTACCTCGCGTATCAATTCCAGCTCCGGCGTCAGGTAATCGACCGTCGCAATCGGCAGCCTGCCCTGGTCCAGCAACTGGTAATACGGCTTGATTGCGCCCACATTGTGGTAAGCGGCGCGCGGCGCGTAGCCCTGCGCGGACAAGCCCAGAGACACCAGCGGCAGGTTGTCCCAGCGTCGCACCTGGTGACGATAGGACGCCTTGCCGGGCAACAGGTACACGTTCTGCAGCACCGGTTCATAGCCCAGCCCGCCGAGGATTTCCGTGGCTTCCGTGAACAGCCTGATCTTGCGCTGGTACTGCTCATCGCGCGGCGGCCCGAATAGCGATTTGCCCTTCACACTGCGCTGCATGTCGAGCGCATAGATCGACAGGCTCGGAATCCCCAGGGCATGAAAACGCTCCAGGGTGTTGGGCAGGGCATAATCGGGCTCGCCGTCGAAGCCGTACATGGTGTCGACGTTGACATTACCGATCAGCTCCAGCGCATGGTCCAGTTCCCGCTCCGCCTCGGCAACGCGATAATGCCGATTCATGGTCGCCAGCAGTTCTTCATCGAGGGTCTGGATGCCATAGCTGAGCCGGTTTATGCCCAGTTCGCCCAGCAGCTTCACCTTGCTGTGACTGAGCGTACCGGGAGCTGCTTCCATGGTAATCTCGGCACCCTCGGTCAGATTGAAATGCCCGCGGATTGCCTCCAACAATCGCGCGATCAGTCCCTCATCCAGGTAAGTGGGCGTACCACCCCCGATATATACCGACTCGCACCACTGATCCCGCACCACCGGCGCATAGAGCGCCATTTCCGTGAGCAGGTAGTCGACGTAGGACTGCGACTGCTCGATGCCCCGCCCCGGCAGCACGGTGTAGTAGCAGAAACTGCACAAGGTCTTGCAGAACGGGATATGCAGGTACAGGCTGTAGTAGCCAGGTTCGACGGAGGGCTGAGCAAACAGTTCCGTTGCAGTTTCCGGCGGGTCGCAGCGGTTCAGCAGCGGCGGCGGAAAGGCCCAGTCAAAACATGGAAAAAAATCGTTTTGCACCTGCAGCACCTGTTCCAGATGCTCTGCCAGACTATCCGGCTGCAGGGGTTTCAGTCGGCCCGCCGGGGAGTCCGAGAGCGCCGGCGCCTGTAACAGGCGTGATCGTTTATTAAAGCTTCCACTGTAGTGCTTCATGAATCCTCCTGGCTGACTAGATAGCTTGTTATTTCCCTGCTCCACCACCACAGAAACTACCGGGACTTCAGTTGATCACTGAACTGCTGCAGATATTCCCTCCGCTGTAAATTTCGCAGCCTGTGCCGGTTGCGCAGACGCACTGACTCGCGTTCGATTTTGCAGAGAAAACATGCGCTCTACAACCTGTTGTTTTTATATGCCGATGCACCTGGCACCATGGCAGTGCAAAGGGTTACGGGGTGCCCCAGGGACGGGCGCGGTGCCCCACGGTCGAGCCGCTGAGCGGCTTCCGGCCCGCGCAATGAGGGGTCTTGCTTCTTACCGCATCAGCCATATACTGTATATATCTACAGTATATGGCTGATATGACTCACCGCTCTCCCAGCGACTATGCCGAACTGCATTGCATCAGCAATTTCAGCTTTTTGCGCGGCGCCTCGCATCCCGAAGAACTGGTCCGACAGGCCGCAGAACTGGGCTACAGGGCTCTCGCGCTTACCGATGAATGCTCTCTGGCAGGGGCCGTGCGCGCCTTCCTGGCCGCCAGGGAAGCACGTCTGCCGCTGATTCTCGGCAGCGAGTTCCGGCTTTCCGACCAGTTGCGGCTGGTACTGCTGGCCACCGACAGGACCGGCTACGGCGACTTGTCCGAGCTGATCAGCGTCGCGCGCCGCCAGACGCCCAAGGGTCGCTACCGGCTGCAACTGGATGACCTGGTCCGCTACCGGAGCAACTGCCTGCTGCTGTGGGTAAACGCCGAGCGCTGCGGCGCAGCTGTCGCGCAACAAACCGCAACCTGGATTCGGACTCACTTCCAGGGACGCGCCTGGCTTGGAGTAAGCCGGCGACTGGACGGACACGACAGACAACGGCTGCAAACCCTGACCGCACTGGGAAAGCAATTTGATCTGCCCCTGGTAGCCTGTGGCGCAGTTTATATGCACACCCGGCGGCGGCGTTTGCTGAAAGACACCCTCACTGCGATCCGCCATGGTATTCGAATCCAGGACGCCGGGCATGTCCTGGCTGCCAACGCCGAGCCTTATCTTCGCAGCCGCAGCAGGCTGAGCCGGCTGTATCCGCACAGCTTGCTGGAAGAGACATTGCGTATCGCCGCGCGCTGTCGTTTTTCGCTCGACGAACTGCGTTACGAATACCCCGAAGAACTGGTACCCGAGGGTCTGTCAGCGGACGCTTACTTGCGTCAGCTCACCGAAGCAGGTCTGCGCCGGCGCTGGCCACAAGGTGCGCCGGACAAGGTGCGCGACTTGATCGAACACGAACTGACTCTGATCAGGGAACTGCACTACGAGCCGTATTTTCTCACCGTTTATGACATTGTGCAGTTTGCCCGCACGCGCAAAATCCTGTGTCAGGGTCGCGGTTCAGCCGCCAATTCCGCCGTCTGCTATTGCCTGGGTATCACCGAAGTGGATCCCTCGCGCATCGAAACCCTGTTCGAGCGCTTCATTTCCAGACAGCGCAATGAGCCACCGGATATTGACGTGGACTTCGAACACCAGCGGCGCGAGGAAGTGATTCAGTATATCTATGAAAAATACGGCCGCGAGCGCGCCGCCCTGGCGGCCACCGTCATCAGCTACCGCCCCAAGAGCGCACTGCGCGATGTCGGCAAGGCGCTGGGACTGAGCTCCGACCAGCTCGAGCGGCTGAGCAAGACGCTGCACTGGTCGGATGGGCGCCAAATTGCCGCACAGCGTTTGCGCGAGGCCGGTTTTGATCCCGCCAATCCGCTCATCCGGCGCCTGCTGCAACTGGTGAACGAGCTGATCGGCTTCCCGCGCCATCTGTCACAGCACGTCGGCGGCTTCGTTATCGCCCGCGATGCGCTAAACCGTATGGTACCCATCGAGAACGCTGCCATGCCGGAGCGCACCGTAATCCAGTGGGACAAGGACGATCTCGATGCGCTCGGCCTGCTCAAGGTCGATTGCCTGGCGCTGGGCATGCTGAGCGCCATCCACCGCTGTTTCGATCTGCTGCAACATCACTACGGTATACAGATGGATATGGACAGGGTGCCCGCCGAAGATCCACGGGTCTACGACATGATTTCGCGCGCCGACACCGTGGGGGTATTTCAGATCGAGTCACGCGCGCAGATGTCCATGCTGCCGCGTTTGCGGCCCGCCTGCTTTTATGACCTCGTCATCGAAGTTGCAATCGTACGGCCCGGTCCTATCCAGGGCAACATGGTGCACCCTTATCTGCGCAGGCGACAGGGACTGGAACCGGTAAGCTACCCGTCGCAAGCGGTACGCGGCGTGCTGGAACGCACCCTGGGCATCCCGATTTTTCAGGAACAGGTCATCAAGCTGGCCATGGTGGCCGCCGGCTTCACGCCCGGAGAGGCAGACCGGCTGCGCCGCTCCATGGCGGCCTGGCGCAGACACGGCCAGATACTGGAATTCGAGCAACGCCTGGTCGATGGTATGCGGGCTCGCGGCTACCCGGGACAGTTCGCCCGACAGCTGTTCAAGCAGATCCTGGGATTCGGCGAATACGGTTTTCCGGAATCCCACGCCGCCAGTTTCGCGCTGCTGGTGTATGTCTCTGCATGGCTCAAATACTATTACCCGACGGCCTTCACTTGTGCGCTGCTCAACAGTCAGCCGATGGGTTTTTATACCCCGCGGCAACTGGTGAATGATCTGCGCCGCCATGGGGGCGACGTGCAGCCGGTGGACGTAACCCGCAGCGGCTGGGAATACACCCTGGAAAAATCCGGGTCTGACTCCGATTTCTCCCTGCGGCTCGGGCTGCAAAGGGTCAAGGGTCTGTCCCGCCAGGGCGCAGAACGTTTGCTGACGGCGCGTTCCCGACTGCCGTTCAGCGACATCGCCGACCTCGCACACCGCGCCCGACTCGAGCGTGGCGATCTGGAGGCGTTGGCGGCGGCCAACGCCCTGGCCCCCCTGGCGGGGCACCGGCATCAGGCACGTTGGGCCTGCGCCGCTATCGAACCGGAACGCCCGCTGCTGGAGAGAATCCCGCTGCCCGAAACACCACCAGTGCTGAGAGTTCCCGACGAAGGCGAAGAACTTGTCGCCGACTATGCCAGTGTCGGACTCAGTCTGGGCAGGCATCCGCTGGCGCTGTTGCGGACGAAGCTGACCGCGCTGGGTCTGTGGCCGGCACGGCATATTCTTGATTGTCCACACGGCAGCTCCACCCGCACAGCCGGCATCGTGACCACCCGACAAAGCCCCGGCAGCGCTTCCGGGGTCATGTTCATCACTCTGGAAGACGAAACCGGCGTGACCCAGGTCATTGTCTGGCCCGGGCTGGTACAACAGCAACGCGCCGTTTTGCTGCAGGCCCGGCTGCTGGCTGTGGCAGGCGAAGTGCAACGCGAAGGAGCCGTCATACACCTGATTGCCAAACGACTGCGGGACTACAGCTATTTACTGGGCGGGCTGGTGACACAGTCCCGGGATTTCCACTGAAGCGACAGGTTCAACCGCGAAGCACGCTAAGGAAGAACACCCTCCCGCACGCAGATGCACTTCAGCGCTGGCTGGCCAAGCCCTGAACTTTGCGGACCTGCACGGACACAGAGGTGTGAAAAACAGACTCTAACGGCGTGATTGGACGTGGCTCCGGCACACTAAAATGCCGGCTCGCAGCCGCAGTGCAGATCTAACCGCAAACACCTTCGCGGTTTAAAGCCCATCAGCTCACGAGCTGATTGAGATTGAAGATCGGCAGCAGAATCGCCAGCACGATAATCAGTACCAGCCCGCCCATCACCAGGATCAGCACGGGCTCGAACAGACCCATGATAGCTGAAACCAGGGTTTCGATCTCGCGTTCCTGGTTGACCGCCGCGCGTTCCAGCATTTCTTCCAGCTTGCCACTGGACTCGCCGCTGGCGATCAGGTGCACCATCATGGGCGGGAAGTAACCGCTTTTGTCCAGCGCAGCGTAAATACTCGCACCTTCTCTCACCAGGCGTGTCGCTTCCTCGACAGCCTCACGCATGGGCAGGTTGGACATAACCTGAGCGGCGATACGCAGCCCCTCCAGTACCGGCACACCACTGGCGGTCACTATGCTGAAAGTGCGGGAAAAGCGCCCTGCATTGATACCCCGCACCAGACGACCGATCAGCGGCAGACGCAACAGAATGCGGTGGAAACGGCGTTTGGGGCCCTCTTTGCGCAGCACCCAGGCGATGCCGCTACCGGCGGCCGCCAGCAGCAGCAGAGCGATGATTCCGTTGTTGCGCAGAAAATCGCTGACTGCGATCAGCGTCTGCGTCAGCCAGGGCAGTTCCTGACCGATATTCTCGAACACCTGCACCACCTGCGGCACCACATAGGTCATCAGAGCAATCACCACAATGACCGCCACCAGAGTCAGGAGGGCCGGATAAAACAGGGCCAGCTGGATCTTCTGCTGCATTTGCTGGCGACTCTCGGTGTAATCCGCGAGACGCTCCAGCACCACATCGACGTGCCCGGACTGCTCGCCGGCAGACACCGTGGTTCGATACAGCTCAGGGAAAACGTGCGGAAAGTCGCCCAGACCGGTGGCGAGGGTGTGCCCTTCCATGACTCGGGAACGGACCGCCATCAGCATGCTCTTCAGGCGCGCCTTCTCGGTTTGCTGGGATACCGCGCGTAATGATTCTTCCAGCGGCAATCCGGAGCGCACCAGCGTGGCTAGCTGGCGCGTGATCAGCGCGAGATCGGTAGCACTGACCCCGCGCCGCATTCGGATAGTGCGGCGCTGCGACTTGGCTTCGCGCTGACTGGCCTCCTGTACATCCAGCGGCATCCAGCCCTGGTCACGCAGCTGCTGACGCACCTGGCGGGCGGTATCACCCTCCAGCACACCTTTTTTTTCCTTGCCGCCGGAATCCAGCGCGACGTATTCAAAGGCTCCCATGGCGCTAGTGTACCCCGCCACTGATATTGACCCATTCAGCGGGCCAGGAAGCGCTTAGCCGCAAGGCTTGGCTCGCCGGGAAGGGCCATTCCCTTTCCAAGAGGCGTAACGCAGCGGATGAGCGCTTCCTGGCCCGCCCGCAGGGAGCGCCCCCACCCGGCCATTGCGGCGTTGCGATCCTTGCCAAGGGCGCGCCCTTACCTGCGGATCGCGCCTTGCCCTGACCGAGCGGGGGCGCTCTGAATGGGTCAATATCAGTGGCGGGGTACACTAACCTTCCTTGCTGACCCGCAGTACTTCCTCGACCGTGGTGACTCCCGCCAGCACCCGGCGCCAGCCGTCGTGGCGCATGCTGGGAGCATGCTGGCGAGCATAGCGCTTCCAGTGCCTGCTCGCCGGCACCGTCGTGAATCCTGCCGCGCATCTCGTCGTCCAGCTCGATCAATTCATAGATCCCGGTACGCCCCTTGTAACCCAGCTGGCTGCACTCCGGGCATCCCGCGGTACGATACAGCGTAGGCGGATCGCCGGCGTCGATACCGAGTTGCTCGCAGTCGGCCGCCGACGCGGGATACGGCTGTTTGCAGTTGTCACACAGCACCCGTACCAGGCGTTGCGCCAGCACGCCAATCAGGCTGGATGACAACAGAAAGGGTTCCACGCCCATATCGCGCAGACGCGTCACCGCACCCACAGCGCTGTTGGTATGCAGGGTGGAAAACACCAGGTGGCCGGTCAGACTGGCCTGCACGGCGATCTCCGCGGTTTCAAGATCGCGAATCTCACCCACCATCACCACGTCCGGGTCCTGACGCAGATATGGCGCGCAGGCCGCGCGCGAAACTCATCTCGACCTTGAGGTTGACCTGGGTCTGGCCAATACCATCGAGGTAATATTCGATCGGGTCTTCTACCGTCATGATGTTCCGGCGCTTGTTGTTGAGGCGCTCCAAAGCGGCATACAGCGTGGTGGTCTTGCCCGAGCCGGTCGGCCCCGTAACCAGAATGATTCCGTGGGGACGCTGGATCAGCCGGTCCATCGTCGCGCGGGTTTCGGCCGCCATACCGAGATGTTCGAGGTCCAGCCGCCCCGCCTGCTTGTCCAGCAACCGCAGCACCACCCGCTCACCGTGCCCCGAAGGCAGTGTCGAAACGCGCACATCCACCGCCCGCCCCGCCACCCGCAAAGAGATGCGTCCATCCTGCGGCAGGCGCTTCTCCGCTATGTCCAGCTTGGCCATGACCTTGATGCGCGACACCAGCAAGGGCGCCAGCACCCGCTGCGGCTGCAGCACTTCGCGCAGCACGCCGTCGACGCGGAACCGCACCACCAGGCGGTTCTCGAACGGCTCGATGTGAATATCGGACGCGTTCTCCTTGACCGCCTCGGTAAGCAAGGCGTTGATAAGGCGTATGATGGGCGCGTCGTCCTTGCTCTCCAGCAGATCCTCGGTTTCCGGCAGCGCCTGGGCAACAGTGAACAGATCCAGGTCGCCGCCCAGATCCTCCATCATCTGCATGGCCTCGTTGGAACCCTGTTCATAAGAGGACGCCAGCAAGGCATCGAACTGCTCGTCGCTGATCTGCTGCACCTCGAGCGGGCAGCCCACGAAACGGCGCACCTCGATCAGCGCCGCGGCATCGGCGCGCGAACACAGCGCGACGCGCGCGCGCCCCTCATGCAGATCCGAGACCAGGATACCGTGACGTTTCGCGAACACGAAGGGCGGACGCCAGTCACGCGACTGAGGGATCTCCGCTTCGCTGGTCTCGGACGCCAGTTCCAGTATGTCTTCAGCCATCTCAATCGCCGCTCGATGTGCTACCGGTGGCCGCCCCTCCCGGAGTCGCCTCAAACGGGGGCGGCAATTCCAGCAACTCCCGCATCTCCGGCAGCTGCGGCCCGTATTCACCCGGCATCAGCGGCAAACTCTCTGTGCCGTGCGTATCCATCTGCATACCACGCACAAAGTTGTACTTGCTCGAGGTGTAGCGATCGGCGGTCCCCGCATCGCGCAGAATGGTGGGGTGGAGAAACACCATCAGATTGACCTTGTCCTTGTTGGTCTGCTTGGCACGGAACAGATAACCCAGCAGCGGCAGATCGCCCAGGAATGGCACCTTCTGCTCCGACTCCCGCACCCGATCCTCGATCAACCCGCCCAAAACGATCACCTGCCCGTCCTCGGCCAGAATGTTGGTCTTGATGGAGCGCTTGTCGGTGATGATATCCGAGGCCTGACCCGAGCTGGAAATACTGGACACCTCCTGTTCCACCTGCATGACCATCGCATTGCCTTCGTTGATCTGCGGCTTGATCCTGAGCGTGATGCCCACGTCTTCACGCTGGATGGTCTGGAACGGGTCAACCGAGCCGGTGGCGGCGCCGGTATTAGTAAAGGAACCGGTTACGAAAGGCACATTCTGACCAACGATGATTTCCGCCTCCTCATTGTCCAGCGTCAACAGCGAGGGTGTCGAGAGGATATTGGTATCCCCGTCTCCCGCCAGCGCCTGCAACACGGCGGCGAAGTTGAGGCCGTCACTGCCAAGCCTTCCGATACCGAATCCGAGTCCGGGCGTGAGACCAACCAGCTGCTGGTCAATCACCCCCTGTGCGATGTCCACCAGATTGGTGCCGATATTGGTGAAGTTCATTACGCCGATCGGAGCAGTCTCCCCGGAACGGTCGAAAACCGCCCACTGGACACCCAGTTCACGCACCTTGCGTTCGGCGACTTCGGCTATGATGGCGTCCACCAGCACCTGCGCGCGGCGAATATCCAGTTGTCGAATCACGCCCTCCAGCGATCGCATCAGCGCCGGCGGCGCGGTAATGACCAGAGAATTGGTCGCTTCGTCAGCCTGAATGTCCAGCTGTTTTTCGATAGCGGTCGCCGCAGTCTTTGCCTGTGCCTCTTCACCCTGAGTCTTGCCGACACCGCGCAGCGTTTCTACGATATCCGCCGCCCTGGCGTACTTGAGATAGATAACCTTGGTATTGCCGTCGCGCTCGAGCGGCGTGTCCAGATGCGAGATGATAGCCCGCAAGCGCAGGCGGTCGGCGCGGTCGCCGCCCAACAGCACGCTGTTGGTGCGTTCATCGGCTACCAGCGTCTGTGCCCCGGCGCCGGGTCCCTTGCCGGCCGCCGGCTGAGTACGGCTGATCGCATTCAGAATACGCACCACTTCGGCAGCCGAAGCGTGCTCGAGACGAATCACCTCGACCTCGCTGTCGCTGACCTTGTCGACGCGCCGGATGATATCGACCAGACGGGCAACATTTTCCGCCCGGTCGGAAATGATCAACACATTGGTTTCGGGGTAGGCGGCCAGATGCCCCTGTTGCGGCACCAACGGGCGCAGAATCGGGACCAGCTGAGCGGCAGCGACATTATCGACCTGGATCACCCGGGTGACCATTTCGTCGCCGCGCCCCGGAGCCTCATCGCCGACATTGGGAATGCTGTCCTGCTTGGCGCTCACATCGGGCACGATTTTCTGCACCGCGCCACTGGGCACCACAGCGAAACCATGCACCTTCAGGATCGACAGGAACACCTGGTAGACCTCGTCGGCATTCATGGCGCGCGAAGAGATCACCGTGACCTTGCCTTTCACCCGCGGGTCGACAATGAAGTTCTTGCCGGTGACTTCGGCCACGGTACCGATCAGGGCATTGATGTCCGCATCCTTGAGATTCAGCGTGACGGTCTGGGCGAACAGGGGACCGACCCACAGCAGGCACACCATCCACAGCCAATGGCGCCTGGATTTTCGCACTTCAATTCGGGGTATCACTGAAACTGTGCTCCTGTTGTCACTGCTGAGTCGACGGCAAGGTGAGGCTCAGTGACACCTCCTGTCCGCCTCGCAGCAGTGTTACATCGATCGAATCTCCGTCTCCCAGGGCCTGCATCGCCTTCATACCGTCTGCCGGCGATTCGATCGCCACCCCGTTGATGCCGGTGACGATATCACCGGGGCTCAGACCGAGTTCCTCAAATGCTCCCGCCTGCGGCCCCTCCTGCAGGGTAAACCCGATAAACTTTCCGTCCTGTTTAGCGGGCGTCGCACGCACATAGTTGAGAAAGGATGCGGGATTCTGCCTGATTTCATCTCTGTAGCGGGTGAAGGCCTCGACACGACTCGCATTGGTCGCCGGGTTGAGCTGCGTGGCGCTCCGATGGCTGTAGCTGCGCGGGGCGCTGGAAACACCTTCTTCCCTGGGCAGCCGCAAGGTCTCAAAACCGGAGCCGCGTTCCAGAATGATGCGGTCGGGATAGATTTCCGACAATTTCGCGCCGCCGGGGAGCGGATCACCCACCGCGTAGCTTTGTTCATCCCCGCGCGGGTCGCCGACAATGGCGCGCGCACTAGCGGGGTCAGCGCTGGCAAAAACGCCACTGAGAGTCAGTTTGAGACGGGTTTCAGGGGCATCCACGGGCGTAGCCTTCCTGACCGGCGTTTCCTTGCCAGCTTCGCCGAACACATGCCAGCTGGCGAGCTGTCGCTCGTCAACCCGCGCCTGACCCGGCTCGACACTCGCCGCCGGCGCCATGAGCGGTGGCGCCTCGGCTTGCTCGACCCCCGGTACCAGCAACCAGGTCAGCCGCGCCAACTGCCAGGCCAGCCAGATGATCAACAACACATTGATTATGTTGGCCGCCTGAGCAGCCCGCTCGGGCCGGAGCACGTATTGTAGCGCATTCTGCGGTATCGCTAGACTGACCATCTTTGTAAATTTCGCAATGTTCCCGAGATGTTAACCGCGACCGGCTGGCAAAGAACTTAAACGGTCAGACCTAAGTAATTTATTTTATCAGTAGTTGCAATTTTAGCCCATTCCTGGCTGTCAGTATCTCGCTTGTCAGGCGCGCCGGCATCCGCCCCAGGCATATCATTCAGGTGGGCTAGGTTCTGACACCCCTGTGTCTGCGTCCGTTGCTGCGCCCGGTTTTTGCCGCCCTGGGGTGTCCCTTGGCAGGTACTTTTCTACGCGGTCTCATTGCCGGTGGTTTGGGCTCGACCAGGAGCTCATCGGTGACCCGCTCGACAGGTATCGAGTGGCCGATAAACGCCTCGATATCCGGCAAGGAGTATACGTAGCGCTCGCAGGCAAAACTTATCGCGTCACCGTCCGCCCCCAGGCGGGCGGTGCGTCCGATTCGATGCACGTAATCCTCCGCGTCCTGGGGCAAATCATAGTTGAACACATGACTCACATCCGGAATGTGCAGTCCACGCGCAGCCACGTCGGTCGCCACCAGTATCGCAAGCTGGCCATCCTGGAATCGTTTCAACAACGACTGGCGTTTCTTCTGCGGCACATCCCCGGAAAGAATCGCGGCGCTGTAGCCGTTGCCCTCCAGGTAGGCCCACACGCGTTCCGCGTCCCGCTTGGTGTTCGCGAACACAATACTGCGGCGCGCATCGATACTTTTGATCAACCCCAGCAGTAAAGGAATCTTCTCGTCGTTCGACGTGTGGTAGAGCAGCTGGCGCACGCGCTCGGCGGTCACGCGCTCGGGTTCCACCTGCACCACCTGGGGATTGTTCATGTGCTCGTAAGCGAGCTCGCTGACACGCAACGACATGGTTGCCGAGAACAGCAGGCCGAGGCGT
This sequence comes from uncultured Gammaproteobacteria bacterium, assembly GCA_963695455.1. Classification (GTDB taxonomy): domain Bacteria; phylum Pseudomonadota; class Gammaproteobacteria; order DSM-19610; family DSM-19610; genus Thiogranum. Next base: position 677,101 of record CAVOGN010000002.1, read on the forward strand.
TCCTGCGGCGGCGGACAGCGCCGCAGCAGAAAGCGCACATCTTTTATGAAGCCCAGGTCGAACATGCGGTCCGCTTCGTCCAGCACCACCACCTGCGCCCTGCGCAGATCGAAAACGTGCTGCTTGAAATAATCGATGATGCGACCGGGTGTTCCAATCAGCACGTCCACGCCCTCGGAGATCTGTTTGCGCTGCAGATCGTAATCCGTGCCGCCATAGGCGATCGCAAGTCTCAGCCCGGTGTGCTGCCCCAGCTTCACGGCGTCACGATGAATCTGGATGGCAAGCTCCCGGGTCGGCGCGAGAATCAGGGCACGCACCTGGGTCGGTTTGCGTTCCTCTGCGGGCGGATGCCGCAACAGGTGGTTGAACGCTGCAACGAGGAACGCGGCTGTCTTGCCGGTACCGGTTTGCGCCTGCCCCGCAACGTCGCGGCCCTGCAGAGTCAGAGGGAGGGTCTTTTCCTGGATCGGCGTACAGACCAAAAAACCCGCCTCCTCAATACCTTGCATTAGCTCGCGCGGCAGATCGAAGCTGCTGAACTTAATATCGGTCAAGTGTTCTTCGGACATGATTTCCCAGCGTAGTGAATTTAAGTGAATGTTCGGACTTGCAATCGCGCGGCTTTTGGGCTGAAATTAGCCCAGCTGCATGACAGGCGCGAGGCCGGAGCGCCGCATCAACCCAAGAACGCCTGTCGAAGAGCGGCAATTTCCGAGAAGGTCTGCGTTCCAACTTCAACACTCCCGTTTGCTTTATCATCTGTATTTTGGTGGTCAGGAGGCCCGTAGCGTGAGCGATAATATCGTTTATCTGACAGACGAATCATTTCAGACCGAGGTACTGGATTCCACTGAGCCCGTGCTGGTGGATTATTGGGCTGAATGGTGTGGTCCCTGCAAGATGATCGCTCCAATACTAACCGAAATCGCCGATGAGTATCAGGGCAAGGTCAAAATCGCCAAACTCAACATCGATGAAAATCCGCAAACGCCCCCCAGATACGGAATTCGCGGCATCCCGACGCTGATGCTTTTCAAAAACGGGAACGTTGAAGCAACCAAAGTAGGCGCGCTGTCCAAGTCCCAGCTCACTGCATTTATTGATACGAATCTCTAGCCCCTGAATAAGGTCCGAGGTATCGAGGCTGTACGTTACAATCCGGAGGATCGACTCCAAACCGGCGATTACCCTTTCTAGCCAACGTTGCTGCAAAAGCAATGTGCCGTGATCCGCCCCGCAGGCGGCGCGGTTCCTGCCAACCAAATGAACACAAACACTTATGAATCTGACTGAACTGAAACAAAAACCTGCATCCGAAATCATCCAGATTGCGCAAGAAATGGGCATTGAAGGTGCGCGCTCACGCAAGCAGGACGTTATCTTCTCCATCCTGAAATCACACGCCAAGAGCGGCGAGGATATTTTCGGCGATGGAGTGCTGGAAATCCTGCAGGACGGCTTCGGTTTTCTGCGCTCGGCTGACAGCTCCTATCTCGCCGGCCCGGACGACATCTATGTGTCGCCCAGTCAAATCCGGCGCTTTGGCCTGCGCACCGGTGACACGGTTTCCGGCAAGATTCGCCCGCCCAAAGAGGGTGAACGGTATTTCGCGTTACTCAAAGTCAATGAGATCAACTATGAAAAACCGGAAAATGCCAAGAGCAAGGTGCTGTTCGAGAATCTCACGCCGCTGCACCCCAACGAACGCCTGAAGCTGGAACTCGGCAACGGCAGCACCGAGGATATTACGCCGCGCGTCATCGACCTCGCCGCCCCCATCGGCAAGGGGCAGCGCGGCCTGATCGTGTCGCCGCCCAAGGCCGGCAAGACCATGCTGCTGCAGAACGTCGCGCAGTCGATAACCGCCAACCACCCGGAGTGCTACCTGATCGTGCTGCTGATCGATGAGCGCCCGGAAGAAGTCACCGAAATGGCGCGCTCCGTGCGCGGCGAAGTGGTCTCTTCAACATTCGACGAACCCGCCAGCCGCCACGTGCAGGTCGCCGAAATGGTTATCGAGAAAGCCAAACGTCTGGTGGAACACAAACGCGACGTGGTGATACTGCTGGATTCCATCACCCGCCTGGCGCGCGCCTACAATACCGTGGTTCCGTCTTCCGGCAAGGTGTTGACCGGTGGCGTGGACGCCAACGCCCTGCACCGTCCCAAACGTTTCTTTGGTGCAGCGCGTAATATAGAAGAAGGCGGCAGCCTGACCATTCTGGCCACAGCGCTGGTGGAAACCGGATCACGCATGGACGATGTGATCTATGAGGAATTCAAGGGCACCGGCAACATGGAAATCCACCTGGACCGCAAGATTGCCGAGAAACGTGTCTACCCGGCCATTAACATCAACCGCTCCGGTACCCGCCGTGAGGAACTGCTGACCAAACCCGACGAACTGCAGAAAGTCTGGATTTTGCGCAAGCTCCTGCACGCCATGGACGAAATCGCCGCGATGGAATTCCTGCTCGACAAGCTCAAGGACAGTAAGACCAACGACGAGTTCTTCGAATCGATGAAACGCTAGTGACGGGCGTGATTCCTCGACCAGCGGACACGCTGAGGATCAGCTGAACTGTGGTTCGCAGTACACGCCGAACAAGAGGCTGTCCAGGTGCAGTTGAAGAGCGAGTAACGGCGCGGTGTTGACTGGCACCTTATTCCGGAGACGGAGGCTCGCTCTGGTACCGGTTTTTCAGCCGCACGTAGTGTCCGGCGGAGTACTGTAGGTAGCGCATCTCTTGCTCCGTCAGGGCCCTCGCCCGCCGCGCCGGAGAGCCGAGATACAGGTAGCCTCCTTCCAGCTCCTTGCCCGGTGGCACAAGCGTCCCGGCTCCAAGCATAGCCCCGGACCTGATGACAGCGCCGTCCAGGACAATTGCACCCATACCGATCAGGCAAAGGTCCTCGACTGTACAGGCGTGGAGCACCACCTTGTGACCCACCGTCACTGCGTCCCCGATTACAAGCGGCTTACCGCCGGCGGCATATTCACTGTCATGCGTCACGTGCAGGACCGAACCGTCCTGAATGTTGCTGCGAGCGCCGATACGAATGGAGTTCACATCACCCCGGACCACGCTCATAGGCCACACGGAGCTGTCTTCACCGATGGTCACCCGGCCGGCAACCAGGGCCTGCTGGTGGACAAACACGCTGGGATGCAACTGCGGAAAAGCGCCTTCAAAGTCACGCACTGCCATGCAACTGCGCGCTACAGCCGGTAGGCGACGCGGGTCATAACCTTCGACGTCAGGCGCATCAGCTGTTTGATCGGCGCCGGAAGCTCAGCACCTCCGGCGGCCTTGGCCTGCGCGCCGTGACGGGCCTCGTCGATCTTCATCTGTTCGAGAACCGCGCGGCTCTTGGTGTCGTTGGGTGACATGCGATGCAGGTGGTCTTCCAAGTGGCCTATGACCTGCTTTTCGGTCTCGGCGACAAAGCCCAGGCTCCATTTGTCGCCCACGGCGCCAGCGACAGCGCCGATCGCGAACGAACCCAGGTACCAGAGCGGATTGAGGTAGCTCAGCTGGCCGCCGAGCGCCTTGACCCGCCGCTCGCACCACTCGAGATGGTCGTTCTCCTCGCGTGCCGCCTGTTCCATTCGCCCGCGCACGCTTGCGAGCCGTGCAGTCAGTGCCTGCCCCTGATACAGGGCCTGTGCAGCGACTTCTCCGGCGTGGTTGACGCGCATAAGCCGCGCCGACTCGCTTTGCTCGGCCTCGCTGAGCGGCGCCTCATCCGCCTCATCTGCAGGATCGGGTCTGCCGCTCACCAGTGGTTTTCCGGCCAGAGTCCGAACCGCCTGGTCTAGGTTCATGATCAGTCGGTCGAAGGGGGTGTAACGGCGTGTCTTCATCGTGGCCACAGTTTCCATATTTCACGGTCGGGTTGCAATATCCGCGGTATGACAACCGACGCCGCACACGGCGGTCCGATGCCGCGCGACGACACAGCCTGCCGGGCCGGCGGGCGCACTAACTGCGCGCCAGGTTGCGTCCGGAGAATATCTCCATCATTTCGTGTTCAACCCGCTTGCCGATCTTGCGCTTGTCGGCCAGACTCAGAGCCTCCTCGCCCATGCCGAACAGGTAGTTATCCAGCTCGAACTCCCTGAGCCGCATCTTGGTATGGAAGATGTTTTCCTGGTAGACATTGACGTCGACCATCTGATAGCGCTCACGGGTATCCTTGGAGAGAAAATTCTGGATCGAGTTGATCTTGTGGTCGATGAAATGTTTCTTGCCACGCACATCACGGGTAAATCCGCGCACCCGGTAGTCCATGATCACAATGTCAGATTCGAAACTGTGAATCAGGTAGTTCAGCGCCTTGAGCGGCGAAATACGCCCGCACGTCGACACGTCAATGTCTGCGCGAAAGGTGCTGATGCCATTGTCCGGATGACTCTCAGGATAGGTATGAACGGTGACGTGACTCTTGTCCAGGTGTCCGACGATGACATCCGGCAGCGGGCCCGGCGCGGGCGTATTGGGAATGTCTGACAACCCAACCGCTTCCTCGGCGATCAGCATGGTAACGCTGGCACCCTGCGGGTCATAGTCCTGGTGAGCGATATTGAGAATATTGGCCCCGATGATGTCGGACACGTCGGTCAGTATCTGGGTGAGCCGCTCTGCGTTATAGGCTTCATCGATGTATTCAATGTACTCACGACGCTGGGCCCGGGTTTCGGTATAGCAGATATCGTAGATGTTAAAGCTCAGCGATTTGGTCAGGTTGTTAAACCCGTGCAGCTTGAGCTTCTTCATCGAGGAACGAACACGCATCCATATTCACCTTGAGAGAGAACTAGCAGTTGGCGATCGGCGGATGATAAATCATCTGCACCATCACGCCCTCAGGACCGACGAAATAGAAACTGCGCGCTCCATCGCGGTGGGTACGCGGTGCGCTTTTCATTTCGACATGCTTGGCAAGCAGAAAGGCATACCAGTCATCGACATCCTGCGGCGCGCGTAGAATAAACCCGATATGATCCAGCAGCTGCCGCGAAAGGTCAAAATCCGCCGCCGCGCGATGCAATGCGAGGTTATCCGTGCCCGAGGTGAGATAAACGTTATCCGGATCCGGCCGCCACTCGACCTGCATGCCCAGGATGTCAACGTAGAAACGCTCAGCTGCCTCCAGATCACGGACGTGCAATGCCACATGGCGCATTCCGGCCGTGGGCTTGGGACGATCCATTTACGCCTCTCGTATTTCGTAATCGTGGCTGATTAGCGCTGTCTTCCCGAGCATGATCGAGGCAGAGCAGTACTTCTGAGCCGACAGCTCAACAGCGCGCGCGACATGCTTTTCACTAAGCCCCCGTCCGGTGACGATAAAGTGCACGTGGATGGCGGTGAACACCTTGGGGTCTTCAGCAGCACGTTGGGCCTCGAGCTCGGCCTCGCAATCGGTCACTGGTTGACGGGATTTCTTCAGGATGTGCACCACGTCGAAGGCGGTGCAGCCCCCCATTCCCAGCAGCAGCAGCTCCATCGGCCGCACGCCCAGGTTGCGCCCCCCGTGCTCGGGAGGTCCGTCCATAACCAGGGCATGACCGCTGCCGGATTCCCCCACAAAGGTCGCGTCCTGCACCCATTTGATCCGCGCCTTCATCGCACGCCCTCATGGCCAAATAACGAGAACCCCGTCACGGAACCAACCTGGCCCAGTGTTTGCATGGACTAAGGCTAACCGTCAACCAAACGATAGGTACACAGACGAGGGCCAGCGAAGGTACAGTCAGATGATGCCAAATACAATACCTGTTCGACCAAAAACAACCGGCAACGTGTCGATCGACAGGTTTTTGGAGCACTGCCATCGCCGGCGCTATCCGGCGAAAAGCGTAATCATTTACGCCGGTGACCAGCCCGACGTCCTCTATTACATCGTTTCCGGCTCCGTGACCGTGCTGATCGAAGACGAGGACGGACACGAAATTGTCCTGGCGTATCTCAATCCAGGTGATTTCTTCGGAGAAATGGGGCTGTTCGGGGAAGACAGTAACCGCAGCGCCTGGGTCCGTACCCGCACCCAGTGCGAACTGGCCGAGATCAGCTACGCACGCTATCGGCAGGTGGCGGAACAAGATCCCGGTATCCTGTTTGCGCTGGCGGGTCAAATGGCCACGCGTCTGCGCAATACCAGTCGCAAGGTCAGTGACCTGGCGTTCCTCGATGTCACTGGTCGCGTGGCGCGCACCCTGCTCGACCTGTGCAAACAGCCCGATGCCATGACTCACCCCGACGGCATGCAGATCAAAATCACCCGTCAAGAAATTGGCCGCATCGTCGGCTGTTCGCGGGAAATGGTCGGACGGGTGCTGAAGTCGCTCGAGGAACAGGGTCTGATCTCGGCCAAAGGCAAGACCATGGTGGTGTACGGCACCCGTTGAGGGCCCGTTCCACACGCCGCCTGCACGCCCCAGGCTGCCCCGGGCTGGCCAGTAGCTGACCGCCTCGACATCGGATCTGCACGCAACCTGGCCGCAACGCCAACACCTAACCGAACAGTTCCGCGAGCCGCTCGCCCGGATGCTCCGCCTTCATGAATGCCTCTCCGACTAGAAAGGCGTGTACACCGTTGGCGCGCATCAGCTGCACGTCGGCGCGGCTGTGAATTCCGCTCTCGGTTACCAGCAGGCGATCCGGCGGGAACCCGGACAACAGCTCGATGGTCGTCTCCAGTGATACCTGAAAGGTACGCAGATTACGGTTGTTGACGCCGATCAGTGGCGCGGGCGTTGCCAGTGCGCGCTCCATCTCACCGGCATCATGCACCTCGACCAGCGCATCCATGCCCAGCCGTGCGGCGAGCTGCAGCAGTTCCACCAGCAACTCATCCTCGAGCGCGGCAACAATCAGGAGAATACAATCGGCCCCCAGCGCTCGCGCCTCGTAAACCTGATAAGGATCGAGCACGAAATCTTTGCGCAGCACCGGGAGCGTGCAGGCGGCGCGCGCCTGCTGCAGATATTCATCCGCGCCCTGGAAAAAATCCACATCCGTCAGCACCGACAGGCAGCTTGCGCCGCCCGCCTGGTAACTCCTGGCAATAGCGACCGGATCAAAGTTCGCGCGCAACACGCCTCTGCTGGGCGAGGCTTTCTTGATTTCCGCGATGACCGCGCTTTGTCCGGCCTGCACCCTGTCACGCAGGGCCCTGACAAAACCGCGCGCCGGCGCGGCGGCCCGCGCGCGCTGGCTCAGCTCGCTCAGCGGCAACGCAACACTGCGCTGCGCGACCTCCTCGCGCTTGCGGCGCAGTATCTTGTGCAGAATATCGGCGCTGCCGCTCATCTAGAAGCCATTGCTTATTTCGATCAGCTGGTCAAGCTTGTGTTTCGCCTTGGCGGAGGACAGCGCCCGCTTTGCAGCTTCCACACCGAGCGCCAACGAGTCTGCAATCCCGCACGCGTAGATCGCCGCGCCGGCATTGAGAAGCACGATGTCGCGCGCTGCACCCGGGGTGTCATCCAGCACCTCGCGTATCAGCGCCAGGCTCTCCTGGGGACTGGCAACGGCGAGACTACGCACGTCGCCGGTCTGCAAACCGAACTGTTCCGGCGTAATCCGATAGCAGTCAACCTTGCCTTGTTTCAGCTCGGCCACCTGGGTGGCGGACCCGATACTGATTTCGTCCAGTCCATCGTCGGCATGCACCACTAAAACGTGCTCACTGCCCAGCTTGCCCAGCACCCTGGCCAGGGGTTCCAGCCATTGGGCGGCGAAAACGCCCAGCACCTGATTCGGGGCGCCGGCCGGATTGGTCAGCGGTCCCAGCAGATTGAACAGTGTCCGCACCCCCATTTCCTTGCGCGGCCCGATGGCGTGCCGCATGGCGCTGTGGTGCTTGGGCGCAAACAGGAAGCCGACGCCGATCCTCTCCACGCACTGCGCCACCTGCTCGGCGGTAAGATCCAGGTTGACACCAGCGGCCTCCAGCACATCGGCGCTTCCACAGCTGGAAGAGACCGAACGGTTGCCGTGCTTGGCCACTCGGGCACCCGCCGCCGCCGCAACCAGCGCACTCGCGGTAGAGATATTGAACGTGGAAGCGCCATCGCCTCCTGTGCCGCAGGTATCCACCAGGTGGTCACCGTTTACCGGTACCGGCGTTGCCAGCTCGCGCATCACCCGGGCGGCGGCGGCGATCTCATCGACCGTCTCCCCTTTCATGCGCAGACCGATCAGAAACCCGCCAATCTGCGCGGGCGTCGCCTGGCCGGTCATAATGAGCCGCATAACGGCCGCCATTTCATCGGCGGAAAGATCCTGTCCCTCCGTAATGCGGCGAATTGCCGCTTGCATATGCACTTCGACTACCTCCACATCTCAGCGGCCTCGGTCCGGCCCCAAGGTGCTCCAGCCACGCGACCACCCGGGGCACCAGACCGAGAGCGGTATCAGTCCTGCAGGAAATTTCTCAACAGCTCATGGCCCTGCTCGGTAAGTATCGATTCCGGATGAAACTGCACCCCCTCTACCACGTACTCCTTGTGGCGGACGCCCATGATTTCGTCGACTGCGCCGTCCGGAGCACGGGTCCAGGCAGTTATTTCCAGGCAGTCTGGCAGACTGTCCTGTTCGATGACCAGGGAGTGATAGCGCGTAGCCTCGAGGGGATTGGACAGGCCTTTGAACACGCCTTTGTCCTGATGATATATCAGCGACGTCTTGCCATGCATGATACTTCTCGCATGCACGATCCTGCCGCCAAACGCCTGACCGATACTCTGGTGACCGAGGCACACTCCCAGAATCGGAACACGCCCCGCAAAGGCCTTGATAGTCTGCACCGACACGCCGGCCTCGTTGGGTGTGCATGGGCCTGGCGAAATGACGATCTTCTCCGGCGCCAGCTTTTCGATCTCGGCAACGCTGATCTGGTCGTTGCGATACACCCGAACGTCGGCCCCCAGTTCGCCCAGGTACTGCACCAGGTTGTAGGTGAAGGAGTCGTAGTTATCGATCATCAGCAGCATGCAGCGACTCCTTAGCGATGCTTACCATCCAGTCCGGCCTGCGCCAGAGCCACCGCGCGGAACACGGCGCGCCCCTTGTTCATGGTTTCCTCCCATTCCTTTTCCGGTACCGAGTCGGCCACGATGCCCGCCCCGGCCTGGATATTCAATATGCCATCCTTGATCACGGCAGTACGGATGGCGATAGCGGTATCCATGTTGCCGCTCCAGGACAGATAACCGACGGCACCCGCGTAGACACCGCGCTTCACGGGCTCCAGCTCGTCGATGATCTCCATGGCGCGGATCTTCGGCGCACCGCTCACCGTCCCGGCTGGAAAGGTGGCACGTAGCACATCGATCGCCGTCATACCGCCCCTGATCTGACCGACCACATTGGACACGATATGCATGACGTGCGAGTAACGCTCGATCACCATTCTTTCCGTCAGCTCGACGCTGCCGATCTCACTGACGCGCCCGACATCGTTGCGCCCCAGATCGATGAGCATCAGATGCTCGGCCAGTTCCTTGGGGTCGGCCAGCAGGTCGCGCTCCAGCTCACGGTCCTCGGCTTCGTCCTTGCCGCGCGGCCGGGTGCCGGCGATCGGGCGCACGGTAACCACATCATCCTCCAGGCGCACCAGGATCTCCGGCGAGGAGCCGACGATGTGGAAATCGTCCAGATCCAGGTAATACATATAAGGTGACGGATTGAGGCTGCGCAGGGCGCGATACAGGTCCAGCGGCGGCGCCTGAAAGGGCACCGACAGGCGCTGCGACAACACCACCTGCATGGCATCGCCTTCGACAATGTATTGTTTCACTCTGCGCACTGCGGCCTCGAAGCCTTCGCGGGTGAAACCGGACACGAAGTCGTTCTCGGATACGTCACGTGATTGTTCCAGAGCCCCCGGGATCTGCACCGGTTGACACAGCTGCTGCAGAAGCTGCCCGAGCCTGGTCTGACCGCGCTCCCATGCATCGGGCTGCGCGGGATCGACGTGCACAATCATCAGCAACTTGCCGCTGAGGTTGTCGAACACCACCACTTCATCTGACACCATCAGGAGAATATCCGGTGTCTGCAGGGGGTCTTCCTTGTTTCCGTCCTGCAAGCGAGGTTCGATAAAGCGGACCGCATCGTAACCGAAGTAGCCGACCAGACCACCGCTGAAACGCGGCAGATCCTCTAGATCCGGGACCCTGTAAGCCTCCCTGAATTGGTCGATCCAGCGCAGTGGGTCCGGGTGCAGCAGGCTTTCGGCGAGGTCGCCCCCGACCCAGGTCTCGATCCGTTCGGCATAAATACGCACCACAGTTTCGCTGGGAAGACCGATAATCGAATAACGCCCCCATTTCTCGCCGCCCTGCACGGATTCGAACAGGTAGGAATAGGCACCGTTGGCCAGTTTCAGATAGGTACTTAGAGGGGTATCCAGGTCAGCCAGCACTTCGCGCACAACCGGTATACGGTTATAGCCGGCGTCGACCAGGTGTTTGAATTGTTCAGGTGTCATTATCCTCACCGCTGAGAGATGTTTGCTGCACGACGGAGCCAGGGGTTGAAACGGTTCAGAACCACCATCGCCCGTTGCGTTCGTGCAGGTACATCTACGGTGACCGCTACGCCGCCCGCTCGAGCTCGGCGCGCAGATCTGCCAGCGACTCGATAACGACATCCGGCTCGGCAAGACGGATGTCATCGCCGTGGTTATACCCGTAGGGTACGCAGGCGATCATGAACCCGGCCGCCCGCGCCGCCTTCACGTCGCTGATGGAGTCACCCACCATGAGCGACTGCTGCGGCGCGACCGCGAAGAACTCCGCCGCGTGCAGCAACGGTGCCGGATGCGGTTTCTTGTGCGGCAGGGTATCCCCGCTGACAACGATGCCGAAATCCTTGTACACGCCCAGATCCTTGAGCAGGGGCACGGTGAAGCGCTCTGCCTTGTTGGTCACACACCCGAGGCGATAGCCGGCGGCGGTGAGGTAGTCCAGCCCTTCGCGTACGCCCGGATAAAGGTGCGAGCGCTTCGACGTGTTGTCCGCATAGAGTTCCAGGAAAATCGGATAAGCGGCGTCGAAGGCGGCTTTGTCGGGCTTGCCGTCGAGGTCGCCCGTCAGGGCACGCTCCACCAGTCGCTCGACACCATTGCCGACCCAGTTACGTACCCGCGCTTCGCCCCAGGGCTCGCGCCCCAGCTGCTGCATCATTTCATCGACACAGAAGGTAAGGTCCGGCACGCTGTCCACCAGCGTGCCGTCAACGTCGATGAGAATCATGCCCGGTTTGCTGATAGCCGCCATCGGATCAGTGTTTCACTTTCGCCAGCTCAGCCCGCATCGCATTGATCACGCTGTCATAGGTGTTTGGGTCGCTGTCCTTGGCGGCGCCAAAAATGGCGGAACCCGCCACAAAAGTGTCTGCACCCGCAGCTGCGACTTCGCCGATATTGTCCACCTTGACACCGCCATCGATCTCCAGCCGCACCGGGCGGCCGCTGCCGTCGATGATCTTGCGCGCCTCGCGCAGCTTGTCCAGAACATAGGGAATGAAGCTCTGTCCGCCAAAGCCAGGATTCACGGACATCAGCAATACCATGTCAACCTTGTCGATGACCCACTTCAGGGCGTCGAGCGGGGTCGCGGGATTGAACACCAGCCCCGCTTTACAGCCGTTATCGCGAATCAGCTGCAGGGTGCGATCGATGTGTTCACTGGCCTCCGGATGAAAGGTGATATAACTGGCGCCCGCCTTGGCGAATTCGGGCACCAGCGCATCGACCGGCTTTACCATCAGATGCACGTCAATCTCGGCAGTGACGCCGTGTTTGCGCAGCGCATCGCAGACCAGCGGACCAATGGTGAGGTTTGGAACATAATGGTTGTCCATGACGTCAAAATGGACGATGTCGGCCCCGGCTTTGAGGACCTTGTCCACTTCCTCGCCCAGGCGAGCGAAATCCGCCGACAGAATAGAAGGTGCAATCTTGTAATCTGGCATAATCCAGGCCTCGTAAGGTGAAATTCGCTGGCAAATCAGAAGCGCGCACTTTAACCGATCAGTGAAAACATTGCAGCCTGCTGAACAGCGTACAGGCTGCAGGCACCGCTACTCTCCGGAGGACAATATGGCAAAAATTGGCAACTTATTGTATTTTTTATGCTTTGCGTTCGGCTGCCAGATCCTGCCAGGGTACGCGTCCGATCTGGAGAAAGAGAAACGCTGGTCTGAGCAGATAGTCGATGCGCTGCTGGTAGGCGAGGCCGTCCAGCTGGATGCCGATGGCACCGGCTTTCTCGGCATCTATACCGAGGCCAGCGAAGGCGCCGGTGACCGCGCGGTTATCCTGTTACACGGTATCGGTGTGCACCCCGACTGGCCGGAGATCATCAACCCGCTGCGCAGCGCGCTGCCCGAACACGGCTGGTCGTCGCTCTCCATTCAGATGCCCGTTCTTGCGAATGACGCAGCGCTGGCCGACTATGCACCGTTATTCGACGAAGTCGGGGCCCGTGTCGAAGCGGCCGCCGCATTTCTTCGCGAGCGCGACAACCGCACCATTGTATTGATCGGCCACAGCCTGGGAGCCTCCATGGGTGCCGCGTATCTCGCGGCCGATAGCCAGCACGGACTGGCCGGGCTGGTGGCGATCGGTATGAGCGTGATCGAACTGGACGACCGCATGAACAGCGCACTGGCACTGGAAAAAATCACTGTCCCGGTGTTGGACCTCTATGGCAGCCGCGACCTGGACGGTGTATTGAACACCGCGAAAGCCCGCGCCGCTGCCGCCCGCAAGAGCGGCAATACCGCTTACCGCCAGACCGAGGTCGAAGGCGCCGACCATTTTTTTGTCGGCGTGGAAGACGATCTGACGCGGCGCGTCTACGGGTGGCTCAAGGCGCACTTTGACAGCAAAGCGGGGAAACAACCATGACACCTGCTGCCCTGGCACTCGCCCTGCATGCACTGTCCGCCGCTGTGTGGGTGGGGGGCATGTTCTTTGCGTACCAGGTGCTGCGACCGGTTGCAGCCGCGCAGCTTGAGCCACCCCAGCGTTTGCGGCTGTGGTCCGGTGTTTTTTCCCGTTTCTTTCCCTGGGTGTGGGTTTTCATCATTGCGCTGCCTGTGAGCGGATACTGGATGTTGTTCACTCTGTTCGGCGGCATGGGCAGCGCCGGCCTGCACATTCACATCATGCAGGGGCTGGGCTGGCTGATGATTCTTCTGTACCTGCATCTCTATTTCGCGCCGTTTCGGCGCCTTAAAGACGCCGTTATCACCGAAAACTGGCCGGAAGCCGGAAAACAGCTGAATCAGATCCGGCGCTTTGTCGGGATCAACCTCAGCCTGGGCCTCATCGTCATTGCCGTCGCGGCGGGCGGGCGGTACCTGTAATCAAGCTCGGGATTTTTTTACCAGCTCGTAAGCTTGCTTGATTTCCTGGGTTTTTTCGGTGGCCAGGCGAATCATTTCTTCGGGCAGCCCCTTGGCGACCAGCTTGTCGGGGTGGTGCTGGTTCATCAGGCGGCGATAGGCCTTCTTGAGCTCGGCATCGCTGACCGTCTCGGCCACACCGAGAATTTCATAGGCCTCCTGCAGCGCGGCACGCGGCGCTACGGGCTCCGCCTCGCCGAACCCTCCGCCACCAAAATGGCGCGCATTGCGTACCAGCGCCTCGATATGCTGGAATTCGGAAACGGAAAAACCCAGCTGCTGGCGCACCTGTTCGAGGACGGCCTGTTCGCCCGGGTGCAGCTTTCCGTCAGCATAGCCCGCATGCATCAAGATCTCGACAAACATCTGCATCAGATTGCGGCGCCGGTGACATTCAGCGCGAAACTGGACCAGAACGTCATGCAGAGCGAATTCCTGCCGTTTGCCCTGATTGAACAGGTGAATCGCCGCCTGGCGCATCTGCTCATTGAGGTTCATGCGCTGCATGACGCTGCGCGCCAGCTGTATTTCGTCCTCGGACACGCGGCCATCTGCCTTGGCAAGATGCCCCATGACTGAGAACAGGGTGGTGAAAAATGCCGTCTGAACGCGCTCCTGCGCGCCCGGTTCAAACTGCCCACCGAGACGGCCGCTCAAACCCTTGTCGAAATTGTGGCCCAGCGCGGCACCGATCAATGCACCCAGCGGACCGGCCAACAGGTAGCCGAAGGTGCCACCCAGTAATTTGCCCCACCAGCTCAAGGCAACTCCCCCAGGCCATCGATACTGCGCAGATAATGATCAATCGCCTGGGCGATGCGGTCGCAGAGGTCCTGCGCGGCAGTCGCATCACTGCCAAGGGCTTCCGGGAAAACCGACAGTTCCACCCCTTGGTCGCGGGCGGCAGCCTGATCCAGCTGCGCGGCGGCGTCACCAACCGCTATCAGTAACCGCAGCCGCGGCAGTTTCTCCATCATGGCGCGGTCGACGCGTTTATCGGACGATAGCAACACGACTATTTCTGCCCTCCAGCAACGATCCGGCAGCTCCTCGGCTGGCAAGGAGGGATATTCTTCCCAACCGTATTTCATTGCCTGCAGCGGCGGGAATTCCGTTCCTGACGGAAGCTGCGCACTATCCACCACCACGATTTTGACGGCCATCGTCCAGTCCTCAGAACCGCTAACTCGGCTCTCTTGAAAAATCTGCTTTATACGCCTATAAGTCAGTCAAGGTCAGTGCGCGGCCAACAGGTTCTTCAAGCGCATTAACACAGACCGTATGGTTCGCAAGTATCAGCAGTTTATTCATGGAGGTAAACCCGCTATGCCGATTGAGCCTGCTCCTAGGATTGGCGACTGGTACCAGACCAGTTCCGGGGAATCATTCGAAATCGTCGCTCAGGATGAAGAGGATGAGACACTGGAGCTGCAATACTATGATGGAACCCTGGAGGAACTGGATCGCGAAACCTGGGAGTCCATGCATCCGCACCCCATTGAACCTCCTGAAGACTGGAATGGCTCCATGGATCTGGCCCGGGAAGATTCCCAGGATTTCGAAACCGGGTCAGAAACCGACGACTGGTTGTCCGAGCTCGATCGTCTGGATCGAAGCCAGAACTGAATTTTCGGCACTGACCGATGTACCAGCACCCGCCGGACTAACGACTGGACACCGGGCACAAAGCAATCGGCCGGCCACTGGCGCGGCTGGCAGTTCCGCTGCTGACTTAAGAACCACCGGCCGCGGTCAGAGGGCCCCAAGTTCGCCCTTGCGACAAAGTCACGGCACCATTGTGGCTCGCTGGCGTGCGGCAGCGAATCGTCGCCTCGTACCGATTAGCCAGTAAGCCCCTAACTTCCATCTAAAAACCGCTCCAACGGCAGTTATCGCGCCGGCCGGGTATGGCCGACGGCACACAACTTGCTGCCGTAATGCTATCAGGAGCCTGGATTTAATCTTCAGGAGCCAGAGCCGATAGTCTTGATGAATGCTGGGTTGCCAGCTTCGACCACCCAAGGAGGTGACCCATGACATATATCGTGAATATGGCCAGCGGCGAGCCATACCCGGATGACGCACTGGATCACCATCACCAACAGGTGGCACAGCGACCTCACACAGCATCCCGGCTGGACAGCGAATACACCGAGTTACGCCTGCAACTGGTATCTCCGCAGCTGACGCCTGCGGAGCGTAACGCGACTGCCAGCCAGCATATCAGCGCACTGTTAGAGTCTCTGGAAGACTAATTGCCACAATTCGACACTGGACCGGTTGACTGCAACGACCGGTCCCATCTCAGACGCACCAGGTCCACACGGTCCAGCATAAACTCGAATGCCGGGTGCCGAAACGCCCGGTCCCCGAACTCCACGGTACCGACCGGTTAAAACGGGGAGAATACAACTGTTGCCATGATGTCGATGCGGCGCCGGCGCTGCGACATCAGGCTCCATCGTCGCCCACACGGCGCGACCATTGCCCTGCCAGGATCGATCCAGACAGGTTGTGCCAGACACTGAATAACGCGCCAGGCAACGCCGCCAGCGCCGAAAGGTGGCTGGTGGCGAGCGCCACCGCCAGACCCGAGTTCTGCATACCGACTTCGATCGCGAGCGTCCTGCACTCCGCCTCATTACGCCGCAACATGCGCGGCACGTAATACCCCGCCGCCAGCCCGGCAAGGTTATGCAGAATGACCACCGCAACAAGCGCCGACCCAATTTCGCTCACAGACTCGTGGTTCATGCCGACTATGATTGCGATTATGACAACAATCGCCAGCATTGAAATCAGTGGAAAGGCAGACCGCAAGCGCGCAAGCCGCCCGCCAAGCAACCGATTGACGGTAATCCCGAGCACGACGGGCACCAGCACTATCTTGGCGGTGCTCTGCAATAAGGCGAACACAGGAACCTCGATACGCTCACCCACATAAAGCCAGGTCAGTACGGGTGTTGCGACGACGGCCAGCAACGTGGAAACCGCGGTGAGCGTGATGGACAGCGCAACATCGCCCCTGGCCAGATAGCACATGACGTTCGACGCCGTGCCGCCCGGGCAGCTGCCCAGCAACACCACCCCCGCAACAAGCCCACCAGCAAGTCCGGCGGTATTCGCCAGCAGCCATCCGGTCAATGGCATTAAGAGAAACTGCAGAGTTACACCAAGAGCCACAATCCCCGGCCTGCGCACCACGGCCATAAAATCTCTGCCACTCAGCGTCATGCCCATGCCGAACATCACCACACCCAGCAGCGGAACAATGACGGTTCCGGCGGCAGCAAAAGTTTCCGGCCACCGGTAGGCCAGCCCGGAACCCATTAGCGCCCAGAGCGGAAACCAGCGTTGTAGTCCCACCGCGCTCATCGGCTGACATTGCGCTGTGTCAGCGCCAACCGCAGGTCACGCGGCATCTTTGATGCCTGCGGGTCGCGAGCTGCCGATCTCCGATCCATCGCCGCGGGGAGCGTAGCACCCTTACTCATCGCCTGAACGACCGTGGATGGAGAACTGCGCGTAGACAGCCCCTTTTTCCACCACTGTCGGCACCGCTGACAGGCGCTTGCCAGTACAGGGACCGGCAATACAGATACCGTCCTCGATGCGAAACCGTGCAGCGTGCGTCGCGCACTGAATCTGGCTGGCATCGACACTCAGGAACTGATCGGGCACCCAGTCAAGCGGGGCACCCGTATGCGGGCAGCTGTTGTAATAGGCGTAGACACGGGTGTTGTCTCGCACCAGGAAAATATCCTGCACACCGGCGGGGGTCTCGACTGCAAAACCGCGACTGGCGTGGCACGGCAGCTCGTGCAAAGCACACAAGAAGGCACGGAAGTCAGCCATCAGGACCGGCCCCGATATTCCGACCCAATCCATGTAAACCAACTTGACCGCATTTCGCACCGGCCAGTCGGCAGGCAAATTCCAGAGCAGCCGACAGTGACTCACCACGCAGCGCAGCGTCTATCATCGCGGCGTTGAAAGTATCGCCCGCACCAAGAGTATCCACCAGCTGTGGCGGCGGATAGGCGCTGCTGAACAGCAACTCGCCGCTGCGGTTGAGGGCGACAGCGCCCCGCTCCGACAGCGTGCACACCACATCGGTGTGCGGCACCTGGTTGCTGATTGTTCGCAGCATCGCTTCGGGCCCAGTACCGTAACGATCGGCAAATGCCTGCGCAAACAGCAGCAGATTCGCATACGGAAACAAGGCCTCAATGCCCTCACGAGGCTTCTCCAGTTCCAGCGAAACCGGTAGCCCGGGGAACCGGCGCCGCAGGTGCTCCATCATATGTAGCGTCTCGCCGACATTGCGGCCTTCAAAATGAACCCAGTCAAGGGTCTCCAGCGGTATCTTCAGAAACGAAGCACTATCGTATTCCGGCAAGTCACGGTAATGAACAATGGTGCGCGACGCCGTGGCCCGGCTGCAGGTGATGTAGGAGGTCGGAGTCTTGCCCTGCGTCACACGCTTGCAGTAGCGGGATCCTATGGCATATCGATCGAGATCAGCACGCACAATCTCCGCATCCGGCTCATCAACCCAGACCCCGGCCCACTCGCAGACATGACCCAGCTGGCTCAATACCACCAGTGTGTTGGTGGCATTGCCGCCACGTCGAACCGAATGCGACAGCGCGCGCACTTCGTCATCCTCGTGGGGATAGCTTGCCACCGTGTTAATCACATCAACGGTAGCGATACCGACTGCAAGAACAGTTGCCATGAACCGGCAGATTAGGCACTGCCGGGAAACATTTCAAATCCGTCGATGCGGCGGCGCCAGGAGCTTAGTACTCGCGCGCCACCCGGAAGCCCAGATCATCGAGTCGCATATCCGGTTCACCCTGATCGCGCGTCGTCACCCGCAGCATTGTCGAGGGGCTGGAATAACTGCCCCCACGGATTACGCGCTGCTGGCACTGCGATGCATCCACGGCTGCGCCGTCCACTGGCGCCTCCTCATAGGTCGGTACATAACAATCCTTCACCCATTCCCTGGCGTTGCCGGATAAGTCGTGCAGACCAAACGGGCTCGCCGGAAAGCTCCCCACCGGGGCCGTTTCGCGCCCTCCCCATTCAGTTCCGCAATCAAAGCAATTGGCCTGCGCGGTGCCGACTTTGTTGCCCCACCAGTAGCGGGTTATGGTACCGGCGCGCGCCGCAAACTCCCACTCGGCTTCGGTAGGCAGACGATAACGGTGTCCGGTCTGCGCCGACAGCCACTCTGCATACGCAACAGCATCTTTCCAGCTCACGTTGGTCACGGGACGCGTACCGCGTCCGCTGCCGTTACTGTGCGGGCGCGCCCGACCCGTTGCTGCCGCAAAGCGGTCATACTCCTCGAACGTTACTTCATATTTGCTCAGCGCAAAGCGCTCCACAGCAACATTCCGGCGCGGCCGCTCGTCAAAGTTGGGCGATGCAGGACCACTGCCCATCGCGAAGCTGGCAGAGTGAAGCTCGACCATCGTCGGCCCGCTGCCGCCGGCGCGCAACCGATCCCTGAATTCGCCCCCCGGCTGCTGCGCAGCCTCCGGCTGTGATGGCGCAGCCTTGGATGCGATCACGTTCGGTGCCGCGGGACCGGCTTCGGCCAGAGAGTGCGACGCCGACTCACCGCCAGCATCGTTTCCGTCAAGGTCGTTCGAGTCGGGCCGCAAGCTGGCCAGATCTGGTACGCCCCTGATAAAGTCGGGCATCCTGCCGGCCGGCGCCTCCGCCCCGGGTTTTTCTTCCGGCACAGCAACACTGTCCCGCGCGGCCTGAACTTCCGAGTCTGGCGACTCAATACCGGCAACAGCCGGGAGCAGAGGATCCTCCCCCAAGGACAGCGGTCGCTCGAACCACCACAGCAACCCCCCCGCCAACGCCGCAATAACCACCGCGGCTGCAGTCAGCGTCTTGGTGACGCTGGACTTGCGGGTCTCGGAAACATCCCTCAAAGCACCAGAAGCGTATTCTTCGTCGAGCAGCACCGTGGCAGCGGGTTCTGAATTCGCAGCTGCTTGCGATTCCGGAAAGTCGCTGTGAAGCAGACTGCTTGCGTCAGGATCTTCCGAATCCAGCGATCGTATCTGTACGGGCTCCGCTTGGGCGGTGGCGTCCGAATGCAAACCGTTCAACTCACCGCGAAGGCGTTCGACCTCCTGCTGGAGATCGCGCAGTTGTTGCTCGGCCTCGCCACGCTCGCGGAGCGCCAGATCGGCGTTGCCTCGGGCCTGCTCAAGCTGTTGTTTAAGCTCCTCTTCGCCTGCGCTTTCGGGTGCCATGGTCACCAGACCACGGGTTACTTCTGCGTCTACCCGCAACTGGTCGACTTCCTGCCGCAAACCCTGCTCGGCATCCCGCGCTGCGTCGCGTTCGCGCTCGACCCGCCGCAGCTGGTCACGCAAGTCATCCACCAGCCGTTGCGTCTGCTCATGTTCGTCGAGGCGCGCCCGCGCCGCCTCGAGCGCAGCACGCAGATCCACAGATTCTTTGGTGAGCAACGAGAGCTGGACCTGATCCTCATCGCGCTCTCGAAGTGTTTTCTTCAGATCGAGCTGTAGCGCGTGCTGCAGCTCCTGCTCGGCGTTGAGGCGGATTGTCATCTCTTCGTTGGCCGCCTGAGTCGCCTCCACGAGTTGCTGTTCCGCCTGACGGGCGCTGTCCTGCGCCTGCGCGAGCTGCTTGGCCAGCTTATCGACCTGGGATTGCACGTCCTCGAGTTGGGCGCTGCGCTCACCGAGCCTGAGCTCCAGCTCCTCGCGATCAGTCAAACCCTCCTTGAGCTGTTTCTGCAGGACTTCCAGCTCCGATGCGAGTCCCGCGTTGGAATCGCCCGCCGTCTGTTTGAGCTCCTTGCGCAAACGACGGACTTCCGCCTCGTGGTCCTGGCGCTCACGCTCGAGTTTGCGCTCGGCCTTGCGCAGCGACTCCATGAGGCGTTTCTGGTCACGCTTTACGTTCTCACGTTCATCCTGCGCGCGCCCCAGTGCGTCGCGCACGCTGGCAATGTCGGATTTGTGATCTTTCGCCTCTTCGGCCAGACGTGTTTCGAGTTCGGCGATGCGCTGTTCAGATTCGGTCCGCTTTTGCTGCAGGATCTCAAGTTCGTGCTTCACACCCTCAGTGTGTTCCACGGCCTGCTTGAGCTCCTGCTGGGCGCCCTGCTCGGCCTCCTGCAGCTGTGCCTGCAGATTCCGCTCGCGTTCCTGCGCGTCGGTCAGCGCCTGCTCGGCCGCACTGAGCTTGTGCTCCAGTTCATCGCGTTGCGACTGTCCGTCCTGCAGCTGCGACTCCAGCTCGGACTGCAATTCGGCGATGCGCTGGTTCAGTGCCTCCTGGGCGCCGGACGCATCATTGCGGGCGGCTTCAACCGCCGCCTCCGAGCGCTGCTCGGCCTCCTGCAGCTGCACCTGCAGACCCTGCTCGCGCTCCTGCGCCTCGGTCAGCGCCTGCTCGGCCGCACTGAGCTTGTGCTCCAGTTCATCGCGTTGCGACTGTCCGTCCTGCAGCTGCGAGTCCAGCTCGGACTGCAATTCGGCGATGCGCTGGTTCAGTGCCTCCTGGGCACCGGACGCATCATTGCGGGCGGCTTCAACCGCCGCCTCCGACGCGCTGCTCGGCCTCCTGCAGCTGCACCTGCAGACCCTGCTCGCGCTCCTGCGCCTCGGTCAGCGCCTGCTCGGCCGCACTGAGCTTGTGCTCCAGTTCATCGCGCTCCGACTTTCCGTCCTGCAGCTGCGACTCCAGCTCGGACTGCAATTCGGCGATGCGCTGGTTCAGTGCCTCCTGGGCACCGGACGCATCATTGCGGGCGGCTTCAACCGCCGCCTCCACGCGCTGCTCGGCCTCCTGGAGCTGTGCCTGCAGATCCTGCTCGCGCTCCTGCGCCTCGGTCAGCGCCTGCTCGGCCGCACTGAGCTTGTGCTCCAGTTCATCGCGCTCCGACTTTCCGTCCTGCAGCTGCGACTCCAGCTCGGACTGCAATTCGGCGATGCGCTGGTTCAGCGCCTCCTGGGCGCCGGAGGCATCATTGCGGGCCGCTTCAACCGCCTTCTCCACGCGCTGCTCGGCGTCCTGCAGCTGTGCCTGCAGATCCCGCTCACGCTGAGAAAACTCCGCCACGTCTTGTTCCAGCTGGGCATGATTGCCCGCCAGGTCCGCCAGCTGCTGTTCCACCAGGCGGCGCTGATCCCTCTCGCTTTCGAGTTCCCTGCCTCGCAGCTCAAGTTCCCGCGTGAGCGTGTCCGTCCGACTGCTGATCTCCTCTTGTTGACCGGCAAGCTTTTCCCGCAGCTCGACCAACTCGCCGCGGGTCTTTTCCAGGTCCGTAACCACGGCATCGCGCTCACCGGCAAGGGCCGCGGCACGCTGCCCGAGCTGCTTGTAATCTTCGCGAATCTGGACCAGTTCCTGTTCCAGCAGGCGAGCCTGCTTTTCGTGCTCGCGCTGCTCCCTGTCCAGACGTGCGCTGAGCTGCGCCAGCTCTGTCTTCTCAGACTCGCCGCTGGCCTGATGCTGGCTCAGCTGCTGTTCGAATTCGGCGCGCTCCCTGAGGGCCCGTTGCAAGTCCTTTTCGAGCGTATCGATTTGCTCTATGACGCGGGCGGAAATTGCCTGCTCCTCGGCACGCTGGGCTTCCGCTTCCTGCAGGCGGAGCTGCAGCTCTTCCAGCCGTCTTTCGGTCTGCTCCAGTTGCTGTTGCGGCGCCGGCCGACCGGCGTCGCGCGAAGCCGAGGACTCGCCCTTGGCATCTGCTCCAAAGGGAATTATTTCAGCGTCCTGACCTTGTCCTGCGTTGCGGGCAGCCGCACTCCCACTGTCGAGGGTATCTTCGGAAACATCCATCAGCCCATTTTTCAGGGTGTACACACTGAGACCACGCTGGCCGAGCAGGAACGCCCCGGCGGCGCTGCGCCGGCCGGTATCACAGCACAGCACATAGGACACATCGCTATCCAGTTCAGCGGACTGTTCACGCAGAGCCGAAAGGGGCACATTGATACTCCCTTCGATCGACTGGTTATCGAACTCCCCGGGCAGCCGCACGTCCAGCCACCGAGCGCCCTGCGATATCAGCTCCTGCGCCTCACTGAATTCAACCTCGTGCACCATGGGGGCACAAAGCAGCTGCTTGAAATCATCCTTCGAGAGTCGCATGAGTGTTCCGTCGGTGAGCATGGTCACCGACGCGTTACGACTGGCATCCGAAACCAGTGCCTCCTCACCGAAGCAGGCGCCTTCACCGAGCTCCGCAAGCAAAACCTCTTTGCTGCGCGGTGACGCCTTTCTGCTGACCGCCAGGCGCCCGGTCTTCACGATGTAGAAGTAGTCGCCTTCGTCCCCCTGCCGGACCACGGCATCGCCGGCACTTAGAGTGACCTCCTCCAAGCGCATCAGGAGCTGGTGGATATTGGATGGCGGCAACTGCAGAAAAGCCTCGGACTGGAGCACACGGGTCATCCAGTCGTCGTTTTGCTCTGCGTCAATTTCGACCACGTCGTAGCCGGACGATTCATCCCACGTCAGCAGCACGTCGAGCAGACTAGAGTCGATGCGCGCCACCGTCACGTTGCCGGCGGCGCGGGCAGAGAGATTGCGCGGCTGCTTGTGGGCTAGCGGGTGCCGTGCGGCTTCGGACCCGGCTTCGACCGTAGCGACAACTTCGCGGCCGCTCTCGATCAGTTCCACCCTGCCTTCAATAAGGTATACCGAGTTATAGTCACGGTCGCCCTTTTTAAACACATAGCGCCCGGATCGGATTTCCTCGATGACCGCCTTTCTGGAGATTTCTTCTAGATGAATGGCGGAGAGTGCGTTAAGCGGAACAAAGTTTTGTAACGCTTTCTTTTCTATTAGCTTTTTAGCCGCTCCCATGTTTCGCCAATCCATCCAAGTCGTCGCTCTGCCGGTGCTCGAAACCGCCCGCCAAGGGGCGCCGGCGGCGTCCCGCCGCACCTCCGTCCTATCGGCCAGTGGCGACAAAATCTTAGGTACCCGCTACCGAGCCGGCGTGTGAGATCTATCACGTCACCAGTCCATTGCAGCGCTGCCGCAGGCTGGTACCATGAAGTCACCAAACACACCTGGCAGGAACCAATGACTCAGTCAGGATTCGCGACCCCCGAAGAAGTCGAACAGGCATTTTATCGAGCGTTCCGGAACGCGGATCTGAAACTCATGACCGAGGTCTGGGCCGAACGCGATTTTGTCGAGTGCATACATCCTATGGCGGATCGGGCGTATGGACACGCCCAGGTGCTGGACAGCTGGCGGCGGATCTTCGCTGGGGGGTTGCGTGTTCAGTTACAGCTCTCGGGTGTGCATCGCACCCATGATGCACTGCTTGCCATTCACGTTGTGTACGAACACCTGCGTGTACCAGGGCAGGCTTCGGACTACCCGCCAGTAATCGCGACCAACGTGTATCAGCTGCTCGAAACCGGCTGGTTCATGATCCTCCATCACGCTTCCCCGTCGACCACAACAGAACACGAAGATCACCCCGAAGTGATAAGCGGAGCGCAGCCAGGAAGTCTCCTGCATTAGAGTCCCGCACGCGTTTGGAACTGTATTTTTCGGTTCGGCGAGAGGTTCATGCGCGTTTGATCCTTAAAATACAGGCTAAAATGTCACAAAAAGGTTTCACTTATTTTTTTTTGTGCTATCTTTGCGCCGTCACGATCTCAGCCAACAACTGAAAGGAGCACATTGAATGGCCGTAAAGAAGAAGACTGCAGCCAAAAAGACCGCTAAGAAAAAGACTGCCGCCAAGGCGGACAAGAAGCCTACCACCAAGGCTGAAACGTTTACCTACATTGCCGACAAGACCGGGCTGACCAAGAAAGACGTGAGCGCTGTGTTCGACGCGATGAGCTCACTGATCAAGCGCGACATCAGGCGCACCGGCCCCGGCGTATACACCGTTCCTGGGCTTATGAAAGTCAAAGTCGTTCGCAAACCCGCCACCAAAAGCCGCAAGGGCGTCAATCCGTTTACCGGCGAACCCATGACTTTCAAGGCGAAACCTGCCCGTAATGTGGTGAAAGTGCTACCCCTCAAAGCCCTCAAAGATATGGTCTGATCGAGCCTGAGTTTGGCGCAGACGAAGGGAATTGTCGCAGTTCCGGGGCCGGAGGCCCGCATAAGAATACAGTTTTGCTCCTTAAAGGCAGCCCGAGTGGCTGCCTTTTTTATTGCAGAGATTCCTGAACCCGATGCTTGGCCTGGATAAAGTCGCGGTGTGGCACGTGAATCAGCTCGGAAATCTTGCGCACCAGTGCCTCTTCGTAACGGTCGATCCGGCCGTCCGCGTAGGCCACTTGCCAGAGCATCTCTATGACCTGGACTTTCTCCTGCGCTGAAAAATGCTGGTTGATCAGGCCGGTGAACTGGTACAGAGACACCGCATCGGCAGCCTCCTGCTCAGCGAGCTGCGCCAGTTGGCTTGTTTCGCTCGTGCTCAGCGAGAAATTGTGCTGCAGTACGCGCTCCAACGCCGCGTACTCCTCCGGATGCTCGTCGAAATCAGCGCGTAGCATTTCAAACAGCAAGGCGGCCGTGGCAAGCTGCAGGCTGTGCTGATCATGCTTTCCAGTCTGATCCGGAGCCATTCGGTCACGAAAGAAATCCTCGATTACCCTCAGCATGGCGGAACTCCGTCTACCAAGTTTAGCTATTGCTCACAACACCGGTCTGACCCGCCCCAACAAGCACAGGATTCCGCAGGCAGCGAGCGCTAACAGCAGAGATAAATCATAGCGGTTTACCGTACCCGCAATACTGCAGCCACCGCCACCGCTACCACCACCCACATCGGTGCTGGCAGCGAGCACCGAGGCAGGATCGGCGGCACCGGCGAGAACTGCATTGGCATCCAGGACGCCCTCACCGCACAGCAGCGTATTACAGCTGGAGTCGGGAAACGATCGTGTTCGTGCGGTACGACGCAACAGCTCTTCGATCATGCCCGGATCCAGCGCGTCATTGACTGCCCACATCAGCGCCGCTACCGCAGACACTTGGGCGGCCGCAAAACTGGTGCCCTGGATGTAGGCGAGGACGTCCTGAGCCGGAACCGTGGCGCCATCGTTGAACAGCGTCAGAATACCCTCGCCGCTGACGCCGTCGCCGTCACCGGCCGGCGCACTGAGATCGATTTCCTCGCCGACATTCATGTAGGTAGCGACGCTACCATCGCGATCGACGGCACCCACGGTAATGACATTGTTGCAATTGGCCGGGCTGAAGTCCGCCACATCCAGACCCTGGTTGCCGGCCGCAACCACTACAACGGCGCCGGCATTTACCGCAGCATCGATAGCGAGTTGCTCTTCCGCCGAGCATGGCCCGGCGCCGCTCAGGCTGAGATTGATAACCTTGGCCGGTGAGGGATTGACGCCGGGAACCCCGGCCACCGGCAGGCCCACTGCCCAGCGGATGGCATCGGCAACATCGGACAGCAGGCCACCGCAGGTCCCCAGGACCCGCAGCGGGAGCAGCCGGGCGGCAAAATCGATGCCCGCGATATCCAGGCCGTTGTTGGCCTCCGCCACCATGACACCGGCAACCGACAACCCGTGCCAGCTGCTGTGATCGAGCTCCGGGTTGTTCGGATCACCGACATAACACAGATCACCCGGTTCGGCCCAGTCGCCGGGGTCGGTCGGATCGGCATCCCTTCCATCGCCATCATTGGCGGTATCCGGGTCGCTGATGAAGTCGTAGCCGGGCAGGATTCGGATTCCCAGCGGATCCAGATCACGATGCCCGAGAATTCCGGTATCGAGTTGCGCGATGACAACGCCGCTCGACCCGGTCGTCTGATCCCAGGCAGCGGGCGCACGAATACCCGCGGTATCCTCAAACAGATACCACTGCCCCGGATCGACAAAGGCATTCGCACCCGGCAGGTAATCTGGGTCATTTGGTACCAATGCCGGGTACATGCGCTTGTCGGGCTGCGCAGATGCGATGCCCGGCTGCGCCGCCAGCCACTCGGCAAGCTGCCACGCCTCCTCGGAACTCACCGCTCGGGGCAAACGCACCACCATACCGTCCACGTTGAAGCGGCGTGC
This sequence comes from uncultured Gammaproteobacteria bacterium, assembly GCA_963695455.1. Lineage (GTDB taxonomy): Bacteria > Pseudomonadota > Gammaproteobacteria > DSM-19610 > DSM-19610 > Thiogranum. The sequence goes on from CAVOGN010000002.1 coordinate 703,604, forward strand.
GGACCGCAGGCGCTGCCCGTCGGGCAAGCTGATCCCGGGCATCAGGTCGTGGGGACGAACCGACTGCACACTGCGCAAACCCTCGTTCTCGAATCTGACGATCAGCTTGTCAGTGTCCCAACGCGCCGCAGGCCCTGCCTGTGAGGCCGAAGAAAACGCGCAACCCAATCCCAGAGACACCCCCAGAGCCATCATCATTCTAAACATCAAATTTGCTACCTGGTTATGTCAGTCACTGCGCTTGCAGGCGGAATTTCTCGCCGCCGAGTGACAATATCACCCCATCCGCTGTTATTTCGTCCAGCCGCGGTCCTTCCTGTAATTGCTGCCCCTGGTGATATTTCTTCATATTGATGAGCACGAATCTATCTGCGGGCTGGCTGGCAAAGACGTGCACATCGAGGCGTAGGCTGCCGCTGAGTTGCTCGAGCAGATAGCCGGGAATCTGCGGCCAGGTTGGAATCTTCATTGCCTTGCCCGGCCTGGGTTCCGTCTGCTGCAGTCGGGTCGGGATTTCCGGAACACCCGCTGCAACCGGTCCGGGGGGGACCTGCTGCCGGCGCTGTCCATCCAGAGGCGGCGCGGGGAGCTGAAGCGGCTCGGCAGGTTCACCAACCGGCCGCCGAACCTGAGCCTGCGCCGCTTGCGACGACAGAGGTTGCTCGGAGAGGCTGTCGGGCTGGTAAGCTACCGGTGGAGGGGCCGACTGAACAGGCACATCGACCCTGCGGTCCCACCACTGGTCAGGCCAGACCAATACCAGCAACACAGCCGCATTCAGGATCACCACTCCCGTCAGCGCCCATAACCAACGCCGACGAGCGCCACCGCGCGCCTGCTCGTGCACGCTGTCGAGGCCAGGGACCCGCCCCAGGCCACGCTGTTGTTCCGCCTTTTTCAGTGCTTCGAGGATGTAGGACATAATAACAGGAGACCGGAACTAGCCGTCGGCTGGCAGCGCGCCCAGGCGCGGGACCGAGGGCTGTCGGGACAGAGTATTCAGATGGATAAAGGTTCTGGGTCCGGCCACACCGTCGACGCGCAGGCCGTTGTCACGCTGGAAGGATTCCAGCAGTTCTCTCAGCGCAGCGTCGAACTGCAGCGGATCGGGAGCAATTGCCGTAAGTCCGGTTACCTCTTTAAGCCGGTCGCGCAACCAAGATACGTCATTGCTGCGATCCCCGGGGCGCAACGACACGCTGCCACCCGGCGGCATCTTCCACAGCAGACGATACTCACCAAACCAGAACTGGGCCAGGGTATCGAGCGCAACATCAAGCGGCTGGCCAGCCACCTGTATAGTAGCCGTGGGACCTTTGACTTCCTGCAGCAGCACCGGCACACGGCGCCCTTCTGAGGCTACCAGAAGCAATATCGCCGGCCGGTCAAAATGGCTCAACACCGTCCAGCTGCCGCCACCCTGCAGACAACGCAGACCCGAGGCCGGCGCCTGGGCGCACGCCTGCTCGTCATTGACCGCGGAAGATTGCACGCCCCAAAGGCGATACAAAGCCGCCCAGGCCTTGGCGGGCGCATCGGGACCGGTGTCAGCCAGCGCCCCGGCCAACACGGCAGCCTGATCCTGGGCTACTGCCGCCACCTGCATACCTGTCGCAGCCACGTCGGTCATGTCGCCGTCACCGCTCTCCGGCAACTCCTTTGCCCGCGGCGCGGGTGGCGATTCCGGCTGCAACGGTCGCGGTTCGTGGGACGGATCGGTTTGCTCCTGCAGGACCTGAGCCACCGGACCGGTTTCGCCAGGCGCTTCGTCCACGCGCGCAAGGAGCTGGCCGGTGGAAAGCTCAATATCCCAAGGGCGCAGCAACACATAGGCGATCACTGCGACACCCGCCGCCAGGGACCCGCCCGCCAGCCACGGCCACAACTGCCGGGGTTTGTCTACGCCTTCCAGCGGCAACACTTCCCGGGCAGCCTTCTCGACGATGGCGACGTCAATGCGCCGTTTTCCCTCAACGAAACCGCCCAACATGGCACGGTCACAGATGACGTTGATCAGTCGCGGCACGCCCTTGGACAGTTTCTGCACTACATCGATGGCACTTTCAGTGAACACCGTCTCGCTGGCACCACATACCTGCAGGCGATGGCGAACATAGGCTGCCGTTTCAGCACGGTGGATCGGTTCCAGGTGATAGCGCGCGGTTATGCGCTGCGACAACTGCCGCAGGTCCTCGCGCGACAGCAGGCTGCGCAGTTCCGGTTGCCCGATAAGGATAATCTGCAACAGCTTTTCCCGCGTTGTCTCGAGGTTAGTGAGTAGACGCACTTCTTCCAGTGCCTCGGCGCTCAGGTTTTGCGCCTCGTCAATGATCAGCACAGTGCGTCGGCCTTTGGCATGTGCCTCCAGCAAATGAGTGTTGAGCGCATCGGTCAGGAACTTGATGCTGCCGACTTCACCGCCATAGGGGATGCCCAGTTCGTCGCACACACTGGCCAGAAGCTCCAGAGCCGTTACGCTTGGATTGAGGATCAACGCGACGTCCACATGCTCCGGCAGCTGTTCCAGCAGACAGCGACAGACTGTGGTCTTGCCGGTACCCACCTCCCCGGTTAACTGTACGAAGCCACCACCCTCCCCGACACCATACAGCAGGTGCGCCAACGCCTCACGGTGCTGCTGACTCATATAGAGAAAGCGCGGATCCGGCGCGATGGAAAAAGGCCTTTCTGTCAATCCGAAGTGTTTTTCGTACATAGCGCGAATTGCGGTCCAGCCGGCTGAAGCCGTATTATGCCCGTTCTGCGGGGCGACGTCCGCAGAGCATAGAAACGCCAGCCAACGGGAAAAAACTGCCGGTCAGCCTAAGCGAAACGCGGTACACAGCGCGGCTGCTGCAATTCCGCTACTTTGTCTCAGAATACCATCAGGGTCAGTAGTAACGAGCTGCTGTGGTGGATGATCCCGCAGGCTGCCGAAACGCGCTGATATACGTCTGCGGCAGCTGTTCGCGCCATGCAGCCCTCCTGGAAGAGCGCGCGGCAGCATCTGGCGCCAGCTGTCCTGCGCGAGCACCTGGGCGGCTTCGTGATAAGGCGCCGGACGGCCGATTTTCACGCCACGGCCAGGGTTGCGCTGTTTTTCAGCATCCTGGCGCATCCAGTCACCGACCAGCGTAAAATGCAGCACCCAGCATCCGAACGGCGCTGGTGCCGTGCCCCACAGGGCAAAGAGTCGAAATGTTTTACATTTTTGGCACGGATTACAGCACCTACATCGACATCATTTTGTTTAAGTAATCAGCACCTGGCCGTCCGCAACCAGGATCAGTCTGTCGAAGTGTACAACGCTTCCTCGCCTTTAATCCTAGGCAAACAGTCCCGGAAAAATAAAAAAACGATAAATTTCAAAGCATTTATTGGCAGTGGCATAAGCCTTGCTGAGCGCTACCCCCAGCAAGCAACAAACCGAGGCGACCAATGAACTCAAAGGTAGAAAAGAAGATCAACGGCCTGTCGGTGAGTGCAACGCCTGTTTTCAAGGACGGCCTGCTGCCCGCCTACTGGCAATGTATTATCAACGAACACGTTATCCAGCAGACCTTCAAGTCTGCCGCCGAGGTGTTCCGGTTCGCGCAGAACGTCAAGCATCACTAGCGCAGGTCGTCACTGATGCGGAGCCGGGAACGCCAGCTGCGTCCAGCACGGCCTGTTTCAGTTCTCTGAGCCGACCGTGGAAGAAATGCCCAGCGCCCTCCAGCAGCGTGAGCTGCGGCGGTTGCGGTAAAGCATCGACCCACTCCAGGACCTGCGCTGCGGGCACCACTTCGTCATCCGCGCCCTGGATAAGCAGCCACGGGATCCCGGCCACTGGCAGCGCATCGGCAGGCAGATGCCTGATGGCCGGAGCCGCGGTTACCAGCCAGTCCGGCGCGAACCGTTGCGCCCCCCTTAGCACAATGGCGGCACCGAACGAAAACCCGGCCAGCCAGAGCGGACGCCCCGGCCAGCGTTCTCTGGCCCAGCTAACCACGGCACCCAGATCCTCGAGTTCCCCTTCGCCGCCCGCATAGGTGCCTTCGCTCGCCCCGACACCGCGAAAATTGAACCGAATACTCACCGCCCCGAGTTCGCGGAAGGCGCGCGCCAACTGATGCACGACCTTGTTCTTCATGGAGCCGCCGCGCAGGGGATGCGGATGGCAAATTATCGCAACCGCTCTGATGTCATGCTCGGGTTGTTGTTCGACCAGCTGGAGGACCCCGGCCGGCCCTGCCAGCGCGTGTTCGGCGCCAGTCACCACGCCGGGCAGCTGCAGGAGCCCGGCATGCAAACCGCGGTCTTCAGGACGAGTACTCGGTGGGATCGGTACGCCCGCGCCGCCGCCGGCGCTCCATCCCTGGCGAGTGCAGCGTCAGGTCCAACCGGTACCACCCATCCATATCCACAGTGTGGCGCCTGCCATTGATATTCTCCAGCACCACCCGGGTCTGGCGCGTTCCCTCGTGTAACACCACCCGAACCTGCTGCAGTTGACCGACCACATTGGTGTACCAGTAGCCGGGCATGGGTTGATGGACCAGCATTTTTTTTCTCTGTGTGGTTTCATCCAAAAAGTTCATCCTGTTTCCCCCGTTGCCAAAGCCGAACCTCAACAGCCTAGCCGCATTTTGACTCGCCGCAATTGAGGCAGGTCAAACAGCCATCCATCTGCACAGCCGCCTTCGTGTTGCATTTCACACACAGCTGCGCACCTTCGGGAAAGCCGCCGGATTCTTCCGGCGCGGTGCTTTGCAGAGTGCTTTCGTACTGAGCACGCTTTTCCGCCACCAGCTTCTTTTGATGTTCATCGAGACCGTCATCCCGCAACATGCCTATCATGCGCAAATGGCACTCGATCGCATCGCCGATTTCAGCCACCAGCGAAGGCATGTACTTGCCGCCCTTCTTGAAATAGCCGCCGCGCGGATCGAACACGGAGCGCAGCTCCTCAACCAGAAAGGTTACGTCTCCACCCTTGCGGAATACCGCTGAAATGATGCGCGTCAGAGCCACAATCCACTGGAAGTGGTCCATATTCTTCGAATTGATGAAAATCTCGAACGGCCTGCGCAACTCATGCTGGGTGCCACCATTCAGGATAATGTCATTGATAGTCACGTAGAGGGCGTGCTCGGACAGCGGCGTCTTGATCTTGTAGGTTGAACCCACCAGCATTTCCGGACGCTCGAGCTTCTCGTGCAGATGCACAACCTTGTCTTCTTCCGGGGTCTCCGGCGCCGCAGTAGCGGCTGAGGGCTCTGCCGTTTCATCCTTGAGCACCTTGTAACCCACAATCTTCCGTTCAATCTTTCTAACCATGTCTCACTCCTCTCAACTGCCGCCAGGTCTCGTCAGAATTTTCCGTAATAGCCTTCTTTAAGGGCGTCATACAGATTGGCCGCAGTATGAATCTCGCCGTCGTACTCGATTTCTTCACCACCCTTCAGCTCCACCGTGCTTCCATCTTCCAGCTTGAACTGGTAGGTCGTGTTGTCCAGATCCTTTTCCTTGACCAGCACACCCTGAAAAGCTTCCGGGTTGAAGCGGAAGGTGGTACAGCCCTTCAAACCCTGCTCGTAGGCATACTGATAAATCCCCTTGAACTGCTCGAACGGATACTCGGTGGGCACATTCGCTGTCTTGGAAATGGACGAATCCACCCACTTCTGCGCAGCGGCCTGGATATCCACGTGCTGCCTCGGTGTGACGTCGTCGGCGGCAATAAAATAATCCGGGAGCTTTTTGTCGGCATCCTCGCTGTGCGGCATGGCTTCGGGGTTGATCATGGCGCGATAGGCAAGCAGCTCGAAAGAATACACGCCCACCTTCTCCTTGGTCTTGCGCCCCTCGCGGATCACGTTACGAAAATAGTGGTGCGCGAAACTCGGCTCGATACCGTTACTGGCGTTGTTGGCCAGCGACAGCGAGATCGTACCGGTGGGCGCAATCGAGGAATGATGGGTAAAACGGGCGCCGGTTTCTGCCAGCTGTTCGACCAGGCCGGGCTCCACTTCCGCGACCTGCTGCATATAGCGGCTGTATTTCGCGTGCAGCACCTTGCCAGCGACCTTGTCACCCGCCCGGTAGCCGTCACGCTGCATCTCGGGACGCTTGCGCAGCATCTCAGCGGTGACTTCGAACTCCTGCTCCAGAATCGGCGCTGGTCCCTTTTCCCGTGCCAGATCCAGTGCTACCCGCCAACCGGTCAGCGCCAGCTCGCGGCTGACCTTTTCGGTAAATTCGGTCGACTCTTGGGAACCGTATTTCATGCGCAGCATAGTAAGGGTCGAACCCAGCCCCAGGAACCCCATGCCGTGACGACGTTTGCTGAGGATCTCATGCCGCTGCTGCTCGAGTGGCAACCCATTGATTTCCACCACGTTATCCAGCATGCGGGTAAAGATCGCCACCACCTTGCGAAACTCTTCCCAATCGAAACAGGCGTTCTCGGTGAAGGCGTGGCGGGCGAAGCGGGTCAGGTTAACCGAACCAAGCAGACAGGAGCCGTACGGTGGCAGCGGCTGTTCGCCACAGGGATTGGTGGCACGAATGGTCTCGACGAACCAGTTGTTATTCATCTCATTGACCTTGTCGATGAGGATAAAGCCAGGTTCGGCGAAGTCATACGTTGAGGACATGATCATGTCCCACAGACGCTGTGCGCGGATGGTACGATAGACCTTGCAGGCCACCAGGCCGGTGTCATTGGTCAGGTAACCCTTCTTGTTCGGCCATTCGCGCCAGATCACCTGCTCGGGGTCATTGACGTCCAGACCCTCGTCATCGACTTCCTGTTCCTGCAGCGGAAAAGCCAGCTTCCAGTCCGCGTCCCGGTTCACGGCATCCATGAATTCCTGGGTGATCAACAGCGAAAGGTTGAACTGGCGTAGGCGGCCGTCTTCGCGCTTGGCGCGGACGAAATCCATCACATCCGGATGCCCGACATCGAAAGTTGCCATCTGCGCGCCACGCCTGCCACCGGCTGAAGATACCGTGAAGCACATCTTGTCATAGATATCCATGAACGACAGCGGCCCGGAGGTGTAGGCGCCCGCGCCGGACACATAGGCACCCCGGGGTCGTAGCGTGGAGAATTCGTAACCTATTCCGCAGCCCGCCTTGAGCGTCAGTCCGGCTTCGTGGACGCGCTCCAGTATATTGTCCATGGAGTCCTGGATAGTGCCGGATACCGTGCAGTTAATGGTTGAGGTGGCGGGTTTGTGCTCATGCGCGCCGGCATTGGAGGTGATGCGTCCGGCCGGGATCGCCCCGTGACGCAACGCCCACAGAAACTGTTCGTACCAGTGCGCCTGCTTTTCGGGGGTTAATTCGACTTCAGCCAGAGCCTGCGCAATGCGCTTGTAGGTGTCATCGATACACTGATCGACAGCGACACCGTCCTTGCGCTTCAACCGATACTTCTTGTCCCAGATATCCTGGGAGGCGTCCTGCAGCGGAATAGCGGCGACACCGGTCGAGACAGACTTCAATTGGACTGAATTCATTGCGACTCCTGGCTCCTCGTAGCTGATTTTATTGCGATTTGCGCCGGTGCTACTCCCTGGGGTCCCGAGATATGGGATCGAACTTCAACGCAACCACAAGATATTGTGTGAACGGTCGACAAGACTAGGCCCATAAAAAAGCCCTGTCAAGCGTTACCATTACAAAAACCAGAATTTATTTTAATCATAAAAAACAAACATTTATATAACTCTCAACCGGACATATCGACCCGCCGAAGACCACGCTGGCGGTTATTTCAACTGAAACGGCAAAACACTATATATTGTGCTTCTAATATAACTCCATCAGCGCAAGAGCACGGTAAAACTCTCCCACGATGTTCGATCTTTGCGGGAACGGTCGCGACCGGGCCGGCCCAGCGTCATGTTCGCACCCATCCAGCAAGGGCTGCGGCTCACTGCGGCGACGCCGGAACACGTCGTCAGGTAGTCAGGCGTCGGTAGATGTCCGAAACCTTGAGCGGCAGCTTACGCACCTCGTCGATGACCGCGTAGTTAACCGCACCGTACATGTGCGGAAGGTAATCGCGCGCCTCGGTGTCGATGGTGATGCAGAAAGGGTGGATACCGCTGCGCTTGGCCTCGATCAGGGCCATGCGGGTATCCTCGATGCCGTAGGCGCCGCGGTAGGTATCGTAATCGTCGGGCTTGCCGTCGGACAGGGTGATGAGCAGCTTGTTGCGCGCTTCGACGTCGTTCAGAAGCCGGGTAAGGTGGCGGATGGTTACGCCCATGCGGGTGTAGTCCTTGGGACGGATGCCGCTGATACGCGCCTTGATCTCTTCGCTGTACAGCTCATCGAACGCCTTGATGCGGTACAGCTCACAGCGCTTGCGCGTCATGCCGGAAAACCCGTAGATGGCATAGCGGTCACCCAGGGTTTCCAGCGCTTCACACAGCAGCGCCAGCGCCTCGCGCTCGGCGTCGTTGATCCAGCCCTTCGTAGAACCGCTCATGTCCACCATGAACATCACCGCGATGTTGCGTTCCAGCTTGTTCAGGCGCATGAACAGGCGCTCGGTCATTTCCTCGCCGTGGCGGCTGTCGGCCAGCGCCTCGACCAACGCATCGATATCGACATCATCCCCATAGGGCTGCTTCTTGAGCAGCTTGTCTTCGCCGCGCAGCGCCTCGAAGGTGCGCCGGAGCTCCATCGCCAGCCCGCGGTACTTGATCAGCGTCTGGTCGACGAAATGATCATGGGTGGGGTGAATCTCAAGCTCGCGCAGCACCGCCCAGTTCTTGCGGTAGTTCTGGCGTTCGTAGTCCCACTCGTTGTAGAGAAAGGCACCCTCTTCGTGGTAGGTGCCCTTCCAGACATCCTCGGCGCTGCGATCGCCCGTGTCGCCTGCGAAATAGACGCCATCGCCGGCGGCATAGAGATACTCTTCGGGAATGTCGCCAAGGTCCTGCAGTATCGAGGCCATAGTACCTTTTACATTGTCGGGCACCGGTAGCGGTCGGCCGTCGAGCTCGACCTCGAAGGCATAGCCATCCGGCGTTTCGTCCGACTCGACTTTGCGCAGCTTGAACCTGGAACCCTCCTCGGGGGTAGCGTCGCTAGCGAGTTCCTGCTCCTCTGGCTCCGCCTCTTGTTCCTCGGCTTTGCGCAGTTCGTTCTGCATCTTCAGGAGACCCAGCCGGAACGCCTGCTTGTCAGCCTGAATACGCGCGCTGCGAACGCGCTCCACATCCGCCGGCCGCAACAGGCCCTGGTAGGGTGTGGCCGGCGGCAAGGGGGCGTCCAATACCTCGGCCAACAGTTCCACGCTGTCCCGGACGCTGGCCCGCAGGCCCTGCAGGCGCTGCAGCACCCGCCGCCAGCGCGGGTCGTCGTACTGCTCGGCCGGATCGCGCAGCGCCTGCAACTGGCGGTAGACACCGGGCAATGCAACTCTGATCTTCGCGTCCAGGCGCAGCGTCTCCAGCGCATGAAAACAGGCCAGCGCCCGTTCGGGTGCCGCAAAACGCGCCAGTTCCCCCATCACATCAATACGCCAGGTGCCGTACCAGGTCTGCGCCCACTGGTGCACCACCATGGCTTTGTAGAGCTGGAAATTCTCTTCGCGCTTCTCAAAGCGACTCACCGTAGCCGGCACGAACAGCGTTTCGGTGTCGGTGTAGACCTGCTCTCCCGCTTCTATCTTCAGGCGTCGGCCATTGAGCCCATGCACGAACGCCTCCAGTACATTGGCCACATCGTCGAACACCAGGCCGGTGCTGCGCGCCCTGTGTTCCCGGGCGAAATTTTCCACGTCCTTGAATGCCACCACCGCGGGATGCAGGCCGCGGGTGTCGTACACGTCCATGCAGTGCAGCAGCCAGGCTTCAACACCGGCTTCGTCCATGAGGCGCAAAGCCGAACACACGTGGCTGACGAAGTTGAACGCCATGCCGGAGCTGGTGCGTGCCACAACACTCGACCAGCGCAACACAAAATCCTGTTTGTCGCGCGGATACTCGGCCAGCGCCCGGGCCGGTTCTTCGGCTGCGCCGAGCGATACCATGTGCGCATCGAGCCGCTCTTCGAGCTGCGCCGCAGTGAGTGGCATACCGCCGGTCTGCAGAAATTCGGTCTCGTCATACCAGCGCGCGGCGACACCGGCGGGCAACACCCGCCCGTCAGCGGTCTTCACCCCCAACCGCAGCGGCTCTATGGTGCAGCCGGGTAACACTTCCCGCAGCAGCTGACCGAGGCTTTCGGCCTTCCAGGTGATGGCGCCACTGTCAGTGGACAGCCAGATGCCCAGGCAGTTGTCGCTGATCAGGCGTGGCAGATAGCGCACCAGCTTGGGCAGATCGACCTCGCGATCCCACAGCTGTCCTCGCGGTCCGTGGCCCAGGGCCGGTGCGGGCAGGATCACAATGTCGAAGCGCTGCTGGCGACGCAACAGATCCTCGACGAAATCCATCACATTCTCGCGCATGTACTCCACCTGCCGCTCACCGGCCTGGGCGCGTGCCAGTTCGAGCATTTCTGCGTCGGCGTCGACATGCACCACCGATGCGCCGGCCGCCAACGCCTGTCCGGTAACATAGCCGTTACCGGCGAACAGGTTGAGCACGCGCAGATCCTCCAGGTCGTAGCAACCCTCGACACGCTGCCGCACCCAGCTGGCACAGGGAATATCGCGCCCCTGCAGCCCGACCCGCCCGTGCGCATCGAGACGGCACGCTACCGTTTCGCCACCGATGCTGACCGTCCAGGCCCGTGGCAGACCGCTGCCGGTCGGCTCCCAGTGTCCCTTGTGGCCGACTTCTGCAACGTAGACCCAGTCGGCCTGCCAGTGCAGCCTCGCGCGGCATTCCGCTCGCCAGGCGGTCGGGACGCTCCACGAGGTACGCCCCCCAGCGCTCCAGCTTGCGGCCGCGCCCGAAATCGATCAGCTCGTAGTCGTCGAGCGGCGTCGCGAGCAGCAGGTCACGGGTATCGGCTTCAGACACTGTGGGCAGTTGAACCATCGGTATGCGCAGATCGGTCAGATTAACCGCGAAGGACGCTAAGGACGCGAAGCTCTTAAGCAATATGTTTTGTGGCGGGCTCGACAACAGGGCAATCGCACAGGCACCTCCGCACACATCTCGGTTGAGGCATTAATTTTGTTCCCTTCGCGGCCTTAGCGTCCTTCGCGGTTAGATCCGTGGATCAAAAAACAGATGCACTCAACTCATTGACTGCAATGAGCATTTCGGCATCGTCGGTGAGTGCCTGGGCGATGCTGGAGCGGCATGCAACGACCGGGCTGACGCCGCTTTTCATCAGCTTGGCGGCATGCACCAGCAGCCGCGTGCTGGCGCCCTCTTCCAGACCGCTGCCCTTCAGGTTGCGGGTCATCTGCGCGAACTTGACCAGCTGTGCCGCGATACCGGCATCGATACCGGTTTCATTGACAATGATTCTGGATTCCAGTTCTGCTGACGGGTAGTCGAACTCCAGCGCCACGAAGCGCTGCCGGGTACTCTGTTTGAGGTCCTTCAGCACGCTCTGGTAACCCGGGTTGTAGGAGATCGCCATACAGAATTCCGGGCTGGCCTCCAGCAACTCACCGAGTTTTTCCATGGGCAATACCCGGCGATCGTCGGCGAGCGGGTGAATTACCACCGTGGTGTCCTTGCGCGCCTCGACGATTTCGTCCAGGTAGCAGATCCCGCCCGCCCGCACCGCCCGCGCCAAGGGGCCGTCCACCCACACCGTCTCGCCACCGTGAATCAGGAAACGACCCACCAGGTCCGAGGCGGTGAGATCGTCGTGGCAGGAAACCGTGATCAGCGGACGCTCCAGGCGCCACGCCATGTGCTCCATGAAGCGGGTCTTGCCACAGCCGGTCGGACCCTTCAACAGCACTGGCAACTGGTTCTGGTACGCCGCCTCGAACACCTCGATCTCGTTGCCGATGGCTTCGTAATACGGTTGCTCGGTGATGAAATATTCTTCCGGCTTGAGAACTTGCGCGGTCACGGAGATCACCTGATCGGATTGGTGAGAGCAACTTGGAAAGGTACCCTGTCTCGGCGACGGGGGCAACAAAACGCACAAATACAGGGTGTTATATATGGGTTCTATTTTGTTATCGGAAAATTCAATGCTCTTTATATATACATACGCTGGTACCGCTCAGGGGGGAGGAGTATCGTTAAGCCCGGTTTTTCGCCCCGGCCCGGAACGCCCAGACCGGCTTCAATTGTTTCAGTACAGTCACAGTGACTCCGAGCGGAGGAGTATCCATGTCAGAGGTTATCGCAACCAACCAGACCATTCTGGTGGTAGGTGGCGGCATCAGCGGTATGACAGCCGCACTGGAAGCCGCAGAATGCGGCAAGCAAGTGCTGCTGGTGGAAAAAAACCCGTCCGTTGGCGGCCGCGTCAGCCAGCTCTATAAATATTTCCCCAAGCTCTGCCACCCCAAGTGCGGTTTGGAAATCAACCTCCGGCGGATGAAGGCCAACCGCAACCTGCGCGTACTCACCATGACCGAGGTCACGCAAATCGAGGGCGACGCCGGTAACTATAGCGTGACCCTCAAGACCAGCCCGCGCTACATCAACGAGAACTGCACCTCCTGCGGCGCGTGCGCCGAGGCGGTCGAAGGCGAGTTCGATGACGACTACAACTACGGCCTGAAAAAACGCAAGGCGGCCTACCTGCCGTTCAACCAGGCCTACCCGGAACGCTATGTGCTGGACCCGCGCGCCATCGGCACCCCGGACGCAGACAAGGCCAAAGCGGCGTGCCAGTACGGCGCCGTCGACCTCGACATGCAGGAGCAGGAGAACACTGTGACGGTCGGCGCCATCATATGGGCGACGGGCTGGAAGCCCTACGATGCCGGCAAGATCCAGCCCTACGGTTACGACCGCTTCGCCAACGTTATCACCAGCGTAGAGTTCGAACGCATGCTGGACCCGTTCGGGCCCACCGGCGGCAAGATTCTGCGTCCCAGCGACGGCAAGGAAGCCAAGGACGTGGCGTTCATCCAGTGCGCCGGTTCGCGCGACCTCAACCACCTGAAGCACTGCTCGCGCATCTGCTGCATGGCGACCCTGAAGCAGACCACCTACCTGCGCGAGCAGTTCGGCGATGACGCCAAGGGCACGGTGTACTACATCGACATCCGCGCCATCGACCGCATCGACGATTTCTACCAGAAAATCCAGGAAGATCCGAACATCACCTTTACCAAGTCCAAGGTCGCGTCCATCACCGAGGACAAGGAAACCGGCAATCCCGTGCTGCACGGAGTGGATACCGAAGGCTACCACCGTTACAGCAATCCTCACGACCTGGTCGTGCTGGCCATCGGTATGGAGCCCAGCGTGGCGGCCGACGGTTTTCCCACCGACGTGGTGCTGAACGAAGAAGGGTTTGTCGAACTGGATGAAGCCAACGGCGCGTTTTTCGCCGCCGGCTGCTCGGCGGACGCACTCGATGTGAACCGGGCGGTACAGAGCGCGACGGCAAGTGCCTTGCGCGCTATCCAGGTAGTGAACAAAGTTGCTCGAGCGGAGGGTTAGACCGTGGCTGATACCAAAATCGGTGCCTATATCTGTAAGGGTTGCGGCCTGGGCGAACGCCTGGACTGCGACGACCTCGCCACCATCGCCAAACGCGACGGCAAGGCGCAAGTCGTGCAGCAGCACGATTTTCTGTGCTCTGAAGACGGCGTGAAAATGATCCAGAACGACATCGATAACGAAGGTGTCAATCGGGTGGTTATCGCGGCCTGCTCGCGACGCGCCAAGAACGAAGCTTTCAACTTCGAGAACGTCACCACTGCCCGCGCCAACCTGCGCGAGGGCGTCATCTGGATCCGTCCGGACGAAGACGACCTGCGCGAAACCACCCAGGAAATGGCCGCGGATTACATCCGCATGTCCTGCGTGGAATCCAAGTTCATGACGCCACCGGCTTCGGCGCAGGAGAAAGGCAGCAACGGCACCATACTGGTGGTCGGCGGCGGCATTTCCGGCATGACCGCGGCAATCGAAACCGCCAAGACCGGCTACCCGGTGATCCTGGTCGAGAAGACCGGCCAGCTGGGCGGTGCTGCAGCCAGCATGTGGAAAGACGTGCCGATGCACAGCCCCTACACCGCTCCGGTCGACACAGCGGTCGCAGCGATGGTTGCCGAAATCGAGGCCAACAGCACTATCACCGTGCACCTGAACTCGACGATCACCAAGACCTCCGGGGCTCCGGGACGATTCTCGGTGGATATCAGCACCGAGAGCGGCAGCACCAGCACCGAAAACGTCGGCGCCATCATCCAGGCATCCGGGGCCACCCCCTTTGATGCCAGCCAGCTGCCGGAGCTGGGCTACGGCAAGAGCAAGGACGTGATCGACCGCATGGAGATGGAAAAACTGGCCATGGATGCCAATGGCGGCCCGATCAAGCGTCCGTCCGACGGCAAGGAAGTCAGGAAAGTCACGTTCGTGCAGTGCGCCGGTCAGCGCAGCAAGAAGGAAGGCCACCTGGACTACTGCTCCGGCGACTGTTGCCTGACATCGATCAAGCAGGCCATGTACTTCAAGGACCAGAACCCGGAGATCGAAACCGAGATCCTGTTCACCGACCTGCGTACCCCGGGCGCCCCCGGTGAGGACTTCTACCGCAGCGGCCAGGACAAGATGATCACCTTCCGCAAGGGTGTGGTCAGCGAAGTGGTTGCCGGCAGCAACGGACCGCTGGTCAAGTTCAAGGACCTGATTCTCGACGAAGACGTCGAAGCGGAAGCCGACCTGGTGGTGCTCGCCACCGGCATGGTGGCAAACTCCGGCGTCGACATCGATGAGGTCCCGCAGAACGAGCCCGGAGAATGGACCGTGAATGCGGATTCCATCCTCAACCTCAACTACCGTCAGGGCAAGGATCTGCCGCACCTGAAATACGGCTTCAACGACTCGCACTTCATCTGCTTCCCCTACGAGACCCGCCGCACCGGCATCTACAGCTGCGGCCCGGTACGTCGGCCGATGGACACCCAGCAGGCGATCGAAGACGCCACCGGCGCGGCGCTGAAGGCGATCCAGTCGCTGGAAAGCGCCAAGCTCGGCCGTGCCGCGCACCCGCGCTCCGGCGACCTGTCGTACCCCTCGTTCCGCAAGGAAGGCTGCACGCAGTGCAAACGCTGCACTGTGGAATGTCCGTTCGGCGCCATCGACGAGGACGAGAGGCGTTTCCCGGTGTTCAACGAGTCGCGCTGCCGCCGTTGCGGCACCTGCATGGGGGCCTGTCCGGTACGCGTTATCTCGTTCGAGAACTACTCGGTCGACAGCGTCGGCCAGGCATTGAAAAACATCGACATGCCCGACGAGTTCTCAGAGAAGCCCCGCATCCTGGTGCTGGCCTGCGAAAACGACGCCTACCCGGCGCTGGACATGGCGGCCCAGCAGGGCAACACCTACAGCCAGTGGGCGCGCGTCATCCCGATCCGTTGCCTGGGTTCGGTCAATACCATCTGGATCACCGATGCGCTGAACTCCGGCTACGACGGCGTGGTGCTGATGGGCTGCCAGAAAGGCGAAAACTACCAGTGTCATTTCGTGAAAGGTTCGGAAATGGCCCAGTACCGCATGAGCAAGGTCGACGATACGCTGGAGACCCTGAACCTGGAGAAAGAGCGTGTATCGACCTACGAGGTCGCCATTACCGATATCGATCGGGCACCACAACTGATCAATGACATGGCCGCGACGATCGAGAAGATCGGCATGAGCCCCTTCAAGTTCTAGGAGCGAGGCATGAGCGATTACAACCAACAGATGATTGAAAAGTACCGCGGAAATTTCCTCAGGGAAGTGGAAGCCAACGTCGAAGAAGGCGACTGGGTCAAGATGTGCATGCAGTGCGGCGTGTGCTCCGGCTCCTGCCCGCTCGGCCCCCACTGGGATCATCCGCCGCAGGAGATCTTCATGATGATCCGCGCCAACAAGCGCGACGAAGTGCTGGCGTCGACCTCCATGTGGATGTGCACGTCCTGCTACAACTGCATCGCGCGCTGTCCGCGCGGCCTGCCCATCACCCACATCATGCACGGCCTGGCGACCTACTCCAAGCGCCTGGGGCTGGCGCCCAAACAACAGCCGACCGCCAAGTTCGCCCAGCTGTTCTGGGACAACCTGAGCAAGACCGGCCGCGTCAACGAGCTGAAACTGGGTCTGTCGCTGTACTTCATGAACGGCTTCGGCGAGGGTATCAAGACCGCGCTGAAGATGAAGGACATCGGCCTGGGTATGCTGAAAACCAAGCGCATGAGCCCGATGGAATACTTTGGTGGCCACAAGTGCAAGGACACCAAGGGCCTGCACGCCATCCTGAAGAAGGCCGAGCAGCTTGAGGAAGCGCGCATCGGGAAGAGTGGAGGCTGAGGAGAACTGTCATGGCTAAGAAATCCTATTCGTTTTATCCCGGCTGCTCCTCACAGAAAGCGGCCTCTTCGTCCAACTACCAGGTCTCGGTCGACTCCATGTGCCAGGAGCTGGACATCGAGCTGAACGAGATCCCGGACTGGAACTGCTGCTCGGCGTCCATCGGCTATGCCGGCGGCGGCGAGCTGCCGCGCCTGGCGCTGTCGGCGCGCAACATGGCGCTGTCGGAACAGGCACACCCCGATCAGGACATCGTCGCGACCTGCGCCGCCTGCTGGCTGGCCACCAAGGAAACCCAGGAGCGGCTGCACGACGACAACGACCTGCTGGCGGAGACCAACCAGGCGCTGGCGGAAGCCGGCCTGAAGCTGAACAACGACAAGAAGGTCCGGCACATGGTCGAGGTGCTGATCGAGGATATCGGTTACGAGGAGCTCGGCAAACACGTCAAGAAGCCGCTGGAAGGCCTCAAGATCGCCGGCTACGTCGGCTGTCAGACCAACCGCCCGTTCGGCATCGACGGCGAATCGTTCGAGAACCCGAAATACCTCGACAAGATGATCGAGACCGTGGGCGCCGAAGCCTGTGACAAATATGAAAAGAAGGTGTCGTGCTGCGGCGGCGCACTGGCGTTCTCGGAACCGGAAAAGAGCCAGGCGCTGATCAAGGACATCATCGAGTCGGCCTACGACAACGGCGCCGACATGATCGTGACGCCCTGCCCGGTGTGCCAGATGAACACCGAAGTGTACCAGGACCAGATCAATGCCAAGTACGGCACCAAGTTCAAGATGCCGGTGGTCTACTACAGCACCCTGCTGAGCGTGGCGTACGGCAAGTCCGCCAAGCAGGCGGCGCTGGACGGGCACATCATCCGGGCAAAACAATTGGAAGAAATTGCCGGCAAGTAGCGTCTACACCAGGGACAGGCTTCCGGCCTGTTCCGTTCCTTGTTTCAAGCCCCTCCTTGAGGGGCTTTTTTTACAGCCTTATCTCATAATCCCGCGCGAGCCGCGTTGCTGTGCGAGGTGCGGCTCGCTCCGGTAGCGAGGGCAACGCCGCGCTCGCCGTTTAGCGCCCTGGGCCAAAGTCGCCACGGGCGCGGCCGTGGGGATTTATGCCATGGCAGGTTCTAGTCAGCACCAGGACCTGATCACACCACTACGTTAGTCGGCCCGCTGCGGCAAGTTCACTCCGGGGTGCTACCCGCACAGGGAAAGCCCTCGCAGGTGCGCGAGGCCATCTCTTCGTAGTCGGCCCATTTCTGGCGGATATTCTGCTGCGCGAGCTCCATGAGCTGATCGGCCTCGGCGGGGTTGGTGCTGCTCAGCAGCCGGTAGCGCAGCTCGTTGCCGGCGTATTCCTTGAAGCTGATGCGGGGCCGCTGCGAATCGAGCACGAAGGGGTTTTCATGCGACTTGCGCACTTCGGGATTGTAGCGGATCAGCGGCCAGTGCCCGCAGTCCACCGCGCGGTCCTGCTGGCGCAGACCCTGCTGCATGTTGATACCGTGCGCGATGCAGTGACAGTAGGCGAGAATCAGCGACGGCCCCTTGTAGGCCTCGGCCTCGCGGAAGGCAAGCAGCGTCTGCTGCGGGTTGGCGCCCATCGCCACGCGGGCCACATAGACATTGCCGTAGGAAATCGCCTGCAGGGCCAGATCCTTTTTCGCCACGTGCTTGCCGCCGGCAGCGAACTTGGCCACTGCGGCCAGCGGCGTCGACTTGGACATCTGTCCGCCGGTGTTCGAATACACTTCGGTATCCAGCACCAGGATATTGACGTCGCGACCGCTGCTCAGCACATGGTCGAGCCCGGCCGAGCCGATATCATAGGCCCAGCCGTCGCCACCGACGATCCAGATGCTGCGGCGCACCAGGTGATCGGCCACCGACAACAGGCGCTCGGCACGCTCGTCATCCATACCGACAAGACGCTCTTTGAGCGCCGCCACCCTGGCGCGTTGCGCGTGTATTTCGGATTCCCGGATCTGCGGCGCGCTCAGCAGCTCATCGATGCGCTCATTGCCGAGTACCGGTCGCAGCGCTTGCAGCAGGTCCTGCGCCAGGCGCAGGTGCTGGTCAGCAGCCAGCCGGAAGCCCAGGCCGAACTCGGCATTGTCCTCGAACAGCGAATTGGACCAGGCCGGCCCCCGCCCTTCGTCGTTCTTGGACCAGGGCGTGGTCGGCAGGTTGCCACCATAGATCGACGAGCACCCGGTGGCGTTGGCCACCACCAGTCGGTCCCCGAACAGCTGCGAGAGCAGCTTGATGTAAGGTGTCTCCCCGCAACCGGCGCAGGCACCGGGAAACTCGAACAGCGGCTGCAGGAACTGCACACCGCGCACGGTGGAGAAGTCGACGCGTGTACGCTCGGTGTAGGGCAGGCTTTCGAAAAAGCCGATATTGTCCCGCTCGGTGTCCAGCAGCGGCGGCTTGACCTGCATGTTGATCGCCTTCTTGCCCGCCTCCCGCAGGCTTCTCGCCGGGCACACCTCTACGCACAGTCCGCAACCGGTGCAGTCTTCGGCATAGACCTGCAGGGTGTAGCGCGTGTCGGGCAGACCACGCGCGTCGATGGCCGCCGACCTGAAAGTGGCCGGCGCGGCCTCGAGCGCCGGCTGCTCGTAGAACTTCGCGCGGATCACGCTGTGCGGACAGACGAAGGCGCAGTTACCGCACTGGATGCACAGCTCCGGCTCCCAGACCGGGATTTGCATGGCAATATTGCGTTTCTCCCAGCGCGTCGTGCCGGTGGGATAGGTGCCGTCGGCGGGCAGCCGGCTGACCGGCAGTTCGTCGCCGCGCCCCGCCATCATCATGGCCGTGACCTCACGCACGAATTGCGGCGCTTCGGGCGGCACCGGCGGGTTCAGCTCGCGGACACTGGTGACCGCATCCGGAACCTCTACACGGTGCAGGTGCTCGAGCGTCTGGTCGACCGCCTGAAAGTTCCTGCGTACCACCTCTTCGCCCTTCTTGCCGTAGGTCTTGCGGATCGCCTGCTTGATCTTTTCTATTGCCTTGTCGCGCGGCAGCACACCCGAGATGGCAAAGAAGCAGGTCTGCATCACCGTGTTGATGCGCGCACCCATGCCGGTGTCGCGTGCCACGCGGTAGGCATCGATGACGTACATGGCGAGCTTCTTGGCGATGATCTGCTCCTGCATCCGACGCGGCAGGCGATTCCAGGTTTCCTGGGCATCATGGGGCGAATTGAGCAGAAAAGTGGCGCCTTCAGCCGCCTGTGCCAGCACATCGGTGGTTTCGAGGAAATGGTACTGGTGGCAGGCAATGAAGTTGGCGGACTGCACCAGATAGGCGGAGCGGATCGGCTCCGGACCGAAGCGCAGGTGCGAGACCGTCTGCGAACCGGATTTTTTCGAATCGTAGACAAAATAGCCCTGGGCGTGGAAATCCGCGTCCTCGCCGATGATCTTGATACTGTTCTTGTTGGCGCCCACGGTACCGTCCGCGCCCAGGCCGAAGAACATCGCGCGCACCACGTTGTCCGCCTCGATGATGAACCCCGGATCTATCTCCAGGCTGCTGTGACTGACGTCGTCATTGATGCCCACGGTGAAATGGTTTTTCGGCTGTTCGCGGGACAGCTCGTCGAACACCGCCTTGACCATCGCCGGGGTGAACTCCTTGGACGACAGTCCATAGCGCCCGCCGATCACGCGCGGCAACACCTCAGTCGGCAGTCTGTTGTCTGCGTGCGCCTCGGCAAGCGCGGTGACCACATCCAGGTACAGCGGCTCGCCGCTGGCACCGGGCTCCTTGCAGCGATCCAGCACCGCGATGCTGCGTACCGACGCCGGCAACGCATCCAGGAAGGACGTGACCGCGAAAGGTCGGAACAGGTGCACCTGCAGCACGCCCACACTCTCGCCACCCGCGTTGAGATAGTCCACCGTCTCGCGCACCGTGTCGGCACCAGAACCCATCAGCACGATCACTCGCTGCGCCTGCCGGTCGCCGAAGTATTCGAACAGCCGGTAGCCGACGACCGGTGAGCGCGGCAAAGCGGTCCATCACCGCCTGCACGATGCCCGGCGTTGCGGCGTAATAGGGATTGACGGTTTCGCGCCCCTGGAAATAGACGTCCGGGTTCTGCGCTGTGCCGCGCATGAACGGGATGTTCGGATTGAGACCGCGCGCCCGGTGCGCCAGCACCAGTTCCTCGCTCAGCATGGCGCGTATCTCCTCATCGGAAATCAGCGTCCAGCTTGTTGACTTCGTGCGAGGTGCGGAAACCATCGAAGAAATGGATGAACGGGATGCGCGCCTCGAGCGTGGCGGCCTGTGCGATCAGCGCCATGTCCTGCGCTTCCTGCACCGAGCTGGAGGCCAGCAGGGCAAAGCCGGTGGAGCGCACCGCCATGACATCGGAGTGGTCGCCGAATATCGACAGGCCCTGCGCGGCCAGCGAGCGCGCAGCGACATGAATCACCGCGCAGGTCAGCTCACCGGCGATCTTGTACATGTTGGGGATCATCAGCATGAGCCCCTGCGAGGCGGTGAAGGTGGTGGTCAGTGCACCGGTCTGCAGGGCACCGTGCACGGTACCCGCGGCACCGCCTTCGCTCTGCATCTCGACCACCAGCGGCACCGTACCCCAGATGTTGGTCTTGCCCTCGGCCGCCCACTGGTCGGCGAGCTCCCCCATGGTGGAGGACGGGGTGATGGGATAGATGGCACAGACCTCGTTACAGCGATAGGCAACCGAGGCCGCGGCCTCGTTTCCGTCCAGGGTGGCCAGTTGTTTATGCACGCTCATGCCGGCTCCGGAATCATGTCGATGGCGTGACAGGGGCACTGCTCGTAGCAAACCGCACAGCCCGTGCACAGGTCGTAATCATAGCGGTAACCACGCCCCTTGCCGAGCTTGATAACCGCCCGTTCCGGGCAGGCGCCGAAACAGCCGTCGCATTCGAAACAATTGCCACATGACAAACAGCGTTTGGCCTCAAACAGCGCCTCGTTCTTCTTCAGACCCTGGACCACTTCCTCGAAGCCGCTGGTGCGGCGACTGCCTTCGAGGTGATCCTGGGGCCGTTGCGCCGCATCGGTAAAATACCACAGGTGCAGTTTGTCGAACGACGCCAGTGGATGTTTGGGCGCAGCCTTATACTCGACGCCGCGCAGCCAGGCATCGATGTGCCGCGCCGCCTTTTTGCCGTGACCCACGGCGACGGTTACAGTGCGCTCCGAGGGCACCATGTCGCCGCCCGCGAAAACGCCCGGATGACCCGGTCATCATGCGCTCGTCCACCACCACTGTGCCGTCGTTCTTGAACTCGATACCGGGGACTCGCTGCATGAAACCGGTGTCCACGTTCTGTCCCAGCGCCAGAATCAGCGAGTCAGCCTCCAGGGTCTCCAACTTTCCGGTCGGCTGCGGCCGGCCGGTTTCGTCGACTTCCATGACTTCGACTGTGAAGCGGGTCTGGTCGATCTCGCGAATGGTTCGCAGCCAGTGGATCTTGACGCCTTCCTCGATGGCCTCGTCGGCCTCGAAGTCGTGCGCCGGCATGTGCTCGCGGTCACGCCGGTAGATGATCAGCGCCTCGTCCGCGCCCAGGCGTTTGGCCACCCGGGCCGCATCCATGGCAGTGTTGCCGCCACCGTAAATCGCCACCCGGCGACCCAGTTTCGGCACAACACCGGTTTCCACATCCTGCAGAAAACTGACGGCATCGAGCATCTTGCCGGCGTCGCGGGCGGGAATATCGATGCGTTTACTCAGGTGGGCGCCGACCGCCACAAATGCTGCATCGAACTCTCCCTGCTCCTTTTCCGCCAGCAGGTCCTCGACCTTGTGGTTGAGCACTATCCGCACCCCCATTTCCTCGATGCGCCGGATGTCGGCGTCCAGTTCCGCGCGCGGCAACCGGTAGGCGGGGATGCCGAAGTGCATCATGCCGCCGGCGACCGGACCGGCATCGCGGATTTCGACCTGGTGACCCAGCCGGGTCAGGTGGTAGGCGGCCGACAGGCCGCTGGGCCCGGCGCCGACCACCAGCACGCGCTTGCCGCTCGGCGCCGCGACCCCCTCCACCTTCCAGCCCTTGCGGTTGGCGCGGTCACCGAGAAAGCGCTCCACCGCGTGGATGCTCACCGTCTCGTCGAGCTGAGCCCGGTTGCAGCTGCCTTCGCAGGGGTGATAGCACACCCGACCGTGGACCGCCGGCAGTGGATTGTCTTCGATCAGCTTCTGCCAGGCCTTCTTGAACTTGCCGTCCTGCGCCGCCGCCAGCCAGGCCTGGATGTTTTCGCCGGCAGGACAGGCGTGATTACAGGGCGGCAGGAGGTCCACGTAGATGGGTCGGCGCATCCGTTGTGCCGGGCCGATACGCTTTTCGTGCGTGAGGTCGAGAGACCGTGTCATATCGCTCGGTTTCTTTCTCATATCCGTCTGTTCTCCACCATACTTGCTTCGCTCGAATATACGGTCGCACCGCCCGTATTGCCACCTCGGCGCGGGAACCAGCGGCAGCGCCGCCGGACTGTCACCCGGATTGTATCGCGACTCAAGGTGTTCGCGCTGCCATAACTACCAGCAGTGCCCGATTTTCAACACCACATAGCGGTAGGCGGCGCGAAAACATGGAGCTTTCTTGCTGCCGCTCGTAGCGCCCCCCGGCAGCCTCGCGCATGCGTTGCACTTGAAATCGCTGAGGCTAAAAAACCGGCCTGGGTTCATGGCCGCAGCGATTGGCGACTATGCCATGGGCAATCTTGCGGGTTTAGAAGCACACCGGACCGTTCCAGCCGGCCGTCCTTACAAGGGTCTTGCGCTGCAGCCTGCGCGGAGGCAGAGCGTGCCCACCCGGGAGGATGGTCCACTGGGCGGAGCTTCGCGCCATGCCTGGTCCGCTGCCGGCACGCCTCACACCCACAACATCAGGCCGCATTCGAAGCGGTGGCTGAGCAGTTGGTGATAAGGATACACCCGGATCTGATAATACTGCAGACCCTCGAAGTTGTAGCACGGCTGCGGCGCACAGAGGTCGGCCTGATACTCGGCATCACCCTCCGGGCTGGAACGGATATGCTCCAGCATTACACTGCCAACCGGGATGAAGTCACCCAGGACATCCTGGCTCCCGATCACGCATTCGACCTCAACGTCCTCGGGCGCCAGGCCGTTCAGAACCACGTTCACGGCAACCAGCAGTGATTCACCATGGCTCACAGTTGTGCGCGGCGTGCTGGCCAGCCGCACCATGACACCGGGCCAGGCCTGGGCGACCTTGTTGCGCCACTGCGCGAGCTCCCTGGCGCCCGCACCCGCGGCAGCGGCCAGCAACCTGCCTTGTCTGGCCGCAGGAGCATACATGTCACTCAGGTAGTCGTCGACCATGCGCATGCCGTTGAACTGTGGCAGGATGGTGCGCATGGAGGCCTTGGATTTTTCAATCCAGGCTTCACGCTCGCCATCTGCGTTGCGGCCGAAGTACAGCGGCACCACTTCGCGCTCGAGAAGATTGAGCAGCTCGGCGGACTCCTGCTTGTCGCGGGTGGCGCTATCCAGCTCGGGGTGGGGCGTGATGGCCCAGCCATTCTCACCATCGAATGCTTCACCCCACCAACCGTCCAAAACACTGAGATTGATGGCCCCGTTGATACCCGCTTTCATGCCCGACGTTCCGCAGGCCTCCTTCGGATACTCCGGAACATTCAACCACACGTCCACCCCGGGGTAGAGATCGCGCGCCAGCGACAGATTGTAGCCCTCCAGCATCAGAATCTTACCGCGGAACTCGGGCAACAGGCTGATTTCCACGACTTCCTTGAGCAGTTTCTTGCCGGGCTCGTCATCCGGGTGTGCCTTGCCGGCGAATACGAACATCACCGGTCGTTGCGGGTCGTTGACCAGCCGAGCCAGGCGCTCAAGGTCCTTGAACAGCAGCGTGGCACGCTTGTAGGTCGCAAAGCGCCGCGCGAAGCCGATCACCAGGATGTCGGGGTTGCGCGGCAGCAGGAACTGGGTGGCGTCGTGGATAATGGAATCCGCGCAGCCACTGCGTTGCAGCTGAACGGTCAGGCGCCTCCTGATCTCCGCGAACATGGTATTTTTGTGAATGTGCCTCACGCTCTGATAGACATGGTTCGGAATCTCCCCGATAAAGGTGTTCCAGAACGCCGCATCGGTGAGCTTGGCACGCCAGCCGCGGCCCATATACATGTCGAACAGCGCCATCCAGGACTGGCCGAGGAAGCTGTCCACATCGATGCCGTTGGTCACATAATGGATGGGATTTTCTGCCGCCGGGATCTGCGGCCAGACGTAGCCTTCCATTTCCGACGCCACCCGGCCATGAATGCGGCTGACACCGTTGCGAAAGCGTGACCCCCGCATGCTCAGCGATGTCATGTTGAAACCGCTGGCGTGACGCGGATCGGCGCCGAGTGCGGAAAAGCGCTCCTGGCTGATACCCAGCTCAGCGCTGTAGTGATCAAAATGGCTGCGCACCAGACTGGTTTCGAAAATATCGTGGCCGGCCGGAACCGGCGTGTGGGTGGTAAACACAGTGTTGGCGGCGACCAGCTCCAAGGCGCTGTCGAAATCCATGCCCTGGCTGACCTGCTCGCGACAGCGTTCCAGGATCTGGAAGCCGGCATGCCCTTCGTTGATATGCCACACCGTCGGCGCCAGCTGCATGGCACGCAAGGCGCGCACACCCCCGATGCCCAGCACGATTTCCTGCTTGATACGCGTTTCGCGGTCACCGCCATAAAGCTGCGCAGTGATCGACCGATCCCGCGGTGTATTCTCGGGCAGATCGCTGTCGAGCAGGTACAGTTTGATATGTCCAGCCCGCGCCTCCCAGACCTTGAGCCTGACCTGGCTGCCGGCAATGATCACGCGCACATCCGGCTCCACGCCCGTGGGATCCAGCGCCGGCACCACCGGCAAGTCCTCCGGATCGACATGCGGGTAGCGCGCCAGCTGGGTTCCGTCGCACTGGATACGCTGGGCGAAATAACCCTCCCGGTAGAGCAGACCTACACCGACGAAGGGTACCCAGAGATTGCTCATCGACTTGCAGTAATCACCGGCGAGGATCCCGAGACCACCGGCATAGATAGGCATGCTGCGATGGAAACCGAACTCGGCCGAGAAATACGCAATCAGGTCGCGCTGCATATCGAACGACGACTCGACCTCGGCCAGCGGGCGTTCCTGCATGTAGGTGTCGTACGCCGACAGAATCCCGCGGTAATCGGCGAGAAAAATCGGATCGCGCGCGGCCTCTTCGAGTTTCGCCTGGCCGACCCTGCGCAGGAATACCTTCGGGTTGCTGCGGCATGCCACCCAGGTCTTTTCATCCAGATGACGGAACAGGCGGCGCACACCGCGATTCCAGCTGTAATAAAGGTCGTTGGCCAGATCCTCGAGTCGCTTGAGCCGTTCCGGAAGAATGGGTCGTATTTCTACGCTAAGCCGTGTCCCCGGCATAAGGATACCTCGGGTCTTGTTGTTTGTTGTGACTCAAGTAGTGCTGCGCCTGTTGCTGCGCGGTCCAAGCCAAGCGAATGGTTGCAGGATCAACAGGCCAGTGCATGCTTACCTGGGACTATACGTCAATCCGAACCCCGCCCAACACAGGGAGCTGTTAACGCCATCCACCCCATTCTGCTTGAGACTACGCCGACGGCCCAGGTGCGTCAATCGGCTGCAAACGCGCTGCCACACTAGCCATATGTCCATTATCGGGATACCAGAGTGAACCCCTCCGCCACCCCGTGTAAGGGTTGTGATCAAGCGCCCGAAAGCTCTGGCGGCAGCGGCTGGATCAGATATCATCCCGGCATGGAGAACGCCGCGGCCACCCACCCCTATCAGGATCTGACACCGGATCTTATCCTAAGCGCACTGGAATCGCAGGGCATTGACTGCGACGGTCGCCTGCTGGCGCTGAACAGCTACGAAAACCGTGTTTACCAGATTGGAGTCGAGGGCAGCAAGCCGGTGGTTGCCAAGTTCTACCGGCCCGGACGCTGGTCACGGGACGCCATCCTCGAGGAGCACGCTTTTGCTATCGAGCTTGCCGCAAACGAAATTCCAGTCGTCGCCCCTCTCGCTGACCCTGCTGGCGCCACGCTTCACGAGTACGACAGCTTCCTGTTCGCCGTCTACCCACGCTGTGGGGGCCGCTGGCCCGAACTCGACACGCGGGAGCGGCGCAATCAGATGGGCCGTCTGCTGGGTCGCATCCACGCGGTGGGGGCGTGCAGAGCGTTCCGCTATAGGGCACGGCTCGGTATCGAAACCCTGGGCGATGCAGCACGCAGTTTCATCCTCGAGCAGGACCTGTTGCCTGCCTATCTGATCGATGCCTACAGCAGCCTTACGGACGATCTGCTGGCGCGGGCGCGGGCCCTGTTTGCATCGGCGGGCACGCTCACATACATCCGCCTGCACGGCGACTGCCACCCCGGAAATATTCTCTGGACCGAGCGCGGGCCGCATTTCGTCGATCTCGATGACTGCTGCATGGGCCCCGCGATTCAGGATCTCTGGATGCTGCTGTCGGGGCAGCCGGACGAGATGCGCAGACAACTGGAGGATCTGCTGGAGGGTTATCAGACGTTTTTTGACTTCGATCCTGCCAGCGTCATTTTGATCGAGGCTCTGCGCACCCTGCGGATCATGCACTACTCGGCCTGGATTGCACGCCGCTGGAACGACCCGGCGTTCCCGCGCGCCTTCCCCTGGTTCGATTCACCGCGTTACTGGGAGGAGCACATACTGACGCTGCGCGAACAGGCTGCCGCGATGGACGAGCCTCTGGTTCTGTAGGACCTGCTGCCAGCAGACAAACGCCGGCGAACTTTTCTGCCGCCTGACATCGCTATACACTGCGCTGTACCAACCCCGAACAAAGGACTAGTGGCGTGATTCGCTATATCAACTGTTTCCGCAAGAAACCCGGCATGTCCGACGAGGAATTTCGCAAGTACTGGTGCAACGACAGGTTCAAAGAGCTGGTCGCACAGGTCGCTGCACTGTCGAATGCAGCCCGGCACGCAAAAAACCTCGCCCTCAGGGTGCAGGCCACCGAACAATTGATCAAGGACCGCGGCATCGGCGAGCCTTACGATGGCGTTCTGGAATACTGGTGGCAGGATGCCAGCGAGCTGATGGCAAAATACCAGTCGCCGGAGGCGATTGCGCTGTTGAAAGACATGAGCGAATACCAGAAGCAGTTCATCGATCTGTCCCGCTCGACGGCATTCTTTACCGAAGACGACGGCTGAACGAGCCACGCGGGCAAGCAGCAAACCCTTGCGACAAAAAAAGCGGCCGCAAGGGCCGCTTTTCCATGCCGTCGCCGGCAGTATTTACTGCACGCGCGGATCCAGCTCGCCGGACTCGTAGCTCTTGAACATTTTCTCGAGACTGACCGGCTTGATCTTGGAGGCATGCCCGGCGCAGCCGAACGATTCGTAACGCGCCTTGCAGATGTCCTTCATGGCCGCCGTTGAGGCCTTGAGAAATTTGCGCGGATCGAAATTCGACTTGTTCTCGTGCATGAACTTGCGGATCGCGCCGGTGGAGGCCATACGCAGATCGGTGTCGATGTTGACCTTGCGCACGCCGTGCTTGATGCCTTCCTGAATTTCCTCGACCGGCACGCCGTAGGTCTCACCCATGTCACCGCCGTATTCGTTGATGATTTTCAGCCAGTCCTGCGGTACCGACGAAGAACCGTGCATCACCAGGTGGGTGTTGGGAATACGGGCGTGTATTTCCTTGATGCGATTGATGGCCAGGATATCCCCGGTCGGCGGGCGGGTGAACTTATAGGCACCGTGACTGGTTCCGATGGCAATCGCCAGCGCATCGACGCCGGTATCCTTGACGAAGTTGGCGGCCTCTTCCGGGTCCGTCAGCAGCTGATCCATGGACAGCTTGCCTTCCGCTCCGTGACCGTCTTCCTCGCCCATCTCGCCGGTTTCCAGAGAACCCAGGCAGCCCAACTCGCCTTCCACCGAAACCCCGCCGGCGTGCGCCATTTCGACCACCCGGCGGGTGACATCGACATTATATTCGTAGGTCGCGGGCGTCTTCATATCAGACATCAGCGAGCCGTCCATCATGACCGAGGTGAACCCGGACTGGATGGAGCGCAGACACACCGCCGGTTCGGACCCGTGATCCTGATGCATTACGACCGGGATATGCGGGTACATTTCCACCGCGGCGGAAATCAGATGACGCAGGAAAGGTTCGCCGGCATAGGAACGCGCACCCGCGGAGCCCTGCATGATGACCGGGCTGTCGGTTTCATGCGCCGCCTGCATGATAGCGTGGACCTGTTCCATATTGTTGACGTTGAAAGCAGGCATGCCGAAGTTGTTTTCGGCTGCGTAATCGAGTAATTGACGCATGGATATCAAGGCCATGATGTGCTCCTCGGAGTTTCCAGTATTTAAGGTTATCTGTGATTTGACGGGCTGTCGTCAACCCTTCATTCGACGTTGAAAAGGTGTTCACCCACGCGGATCATTTTCATGGCGTTGGTGCCGCCGTGAACCCCCATCAGGTCACCTTTGGTGATAATGACGAGGTCCCCGTCGCGGACCGCCCCGCGGCGCATCAACTCGTCGATGGCCTCGCGGTTCACCTGGCGATGATCCGTGGTGGTCACGTCAAAACTCACGGGGTATACGCCGCGATAAAGGGTTACCTTTCTACGCGTCTCCACATGGCGCGTCAAGGCGTAGATTGGTATACCCGAGCTGATGCGCGACATCCACAGCGGGGTCGCGCCCGACTCCGTCAGGGCGGCAATAGCCTTAACCCCAGTGTGGTTGGCAGTGTACATAGTCGCCTTGGCAATCGCCTCGTCGACGCGTTTGAAATTCACTGCCGAACGCCGCTCTACGGCCATTTCGATCCGCTGACGCTCGGCACCGCGGCAGATGCGATCCATTGCCTCGATCACCTTGGCCACGTGCTTGCCGGTCGCGGTCTCGGCCGACAACATGACCGCGTCGGTGCCGTCGATCACCGCATTGGCGACGTCAAAAACCTCAGCCCGGGTGGGGATAGGATTCTCGATCATGGACTGCATCATCTGGGTCGCGGTAATGACCACCCGGTCCATGGTACGGGCAATCTGGATGATGCGTTTCTGCACCGCCGGCAGCTCGGCGTCGCCGATCTCCACACCGAGATCACCGCGCGCGATCATGACCACGTCAGTGGCCTCCATAATTTCATCCAGCGCTTCCATGGCTTCGGCACGCTCGATCTTGGCAACGATGCCGCCGTGCCCCCCCGCCTGGCGCAGCAGCGAGCGCGCCTCGTGTATATCGGCGGCGCTGCGCGGGAAAGATACCGCCACATAGTCGGCCTGCATCTCGGCGGCCGCCTTGATGTCGGCGCGGTCCTTGTCGGTGATCGCCTGTGCAGACAGCCCCCCGCCCTGGCGGTTGATACCCTTGTTGTCCGAGAGCTCCCCGCCCACCACCACGCGGGTATCGATTTCCGAGCCCTTGGCCTCCTCGACCCACAACACCACCGCGCCGTCGTCGAGCAGCAAGGTATCCCCGCGCCCGACGTCGTCCACCAGCGCTTTGTACGAGAGCCCGACGCGCTCAGCGGTTCCGGCGTCCGGGGCCAGCGCTGCGTCGAGAACAAAGCGCTCGCCTTCCCGCAGGCGTATCTTGCCCTGCTGGAACTTCTCGATGCGGATCTTGGGTCCCTGCAGGTCCGCAAAAACGCCGACCTGGCGGCCATGCGCGCGGGCACGGTTGCGCACCTGCTCGGCACGCCGGAAATGTTCTTCGTGAGTACCGTGAGAAAAGTTGACCCGCACCACATCGACGCCGGCCTGGATCATGTCATCCAGCACTTTGGAGTCATCGGTGGACGGCCCCAGGGTGGCGACAATCTTGGTTCTACGCTGCATAGTCAGCTGCTGTTATCCACAATAAAGGCCAGGGAGACTGTCGAGTGCGACGCAGAAGGCAGCCCGTGTTGCCACAGAATCCAAGGCCATGGGTAAAGGCGAATGACAACGGCTTACTTGGCGCGTTCTTCCAGCATCGCCACCGCTGGCAAGGTCTTGCCCTCGAGGAATTCCAGGAATGCCCCACCGGCGGTGGAGATATAGGAAATTTTGTCGTAGATGTTGTATTTCTGGATCGCCGCGATGGTATCGCCGCCGCCAGCCAGGCTGAATCCAGGCGCATTGGCTATCGCCATAGAGATGGTTTTTGTTCCCGCGCCGAACTGATCGAATTCGAACACGCCTACCGGGCCGTTCCAGACGATGGTACCGGCCTTGCTGATGATGTCGGCGAGTTGCTGGGCAGATTTCGGGCCGATATCGAAAATCATATCGTCATCTTCGACATCTCCGGCATCCTTCAACACCGCCGGTTCGTTCTCATCGAACTTCTTGCCGCACACGACGTCCACGGCAATCGGGATACTGGCGTTGCGCGCGGCCATCTTGTCGATCAGCGCCTTTGCCGTGTCCACAAGGTCATCCTCGCATAGCGACTTGCCGACATTCTTGCCCGTCGCTTTCAGGAAGGTGTTGGCGATACCGCCACCGACGACCAGCTGGTCGACCTTCTCGGACAGCGCTTCCAGAACCGTGAGTTTGGTCGATACTTTTGAGCCGCCGACAATGGCGACCATCGGGCGGGCCGGATCGGCCAATGCCTTGTTCAGCGCGTCCAGCTCTTCGGCGAGCAGCAGGCCGGCGCATGCGACCGGGGCAAACTTGCCGACACCGTGGGTTGACGCCTGCGCACGGTGCGCCGTTCCGAAAGCATCCATGACAAACACATCACACAGACTGGCGTATTTCCTGGCCAGTTCTTCGTTGTCCTTCTTCTCGCCGGCGTTGAAGCGCACGTTCTCCAGCAACACCACGTCGCCGGCGGCAACCTTCGGCGCATTGTCGAGATAGCCCTTGACCAGCGGCACGGTCTTGCCGAGCTTGGCCGACATGTCGTCGGCGATCGGCTGCATGGAGTTCTCCTCGTCCGCCACCCCCTCTTCGGGGCGGCCACGGTGCGACATCACCATGACACTGGCGCCGGCCTTCATGCAGTGTTCGATGGTAGGCATGGACGCAGTGATGCGCGCATCGGATGTGACTTTGCCATCCTTGACCGGCACGTTGAGGTCGGCGCGGATCAGAACCCGCTTGCCGGCAACATCGATATCGCTGAGCTTGATGAAAGACATTGTTGACACTCCATTAACATCCAAAGACTTATGGTAAACACCAGGTTTACCATAAGGCTCTGCGACAGAGCCATGACAATGCAGGGCGGGTGGCGCACCGGCGGCACACCCGACCCGCCCTGCAGATTCCCGAACAGCCGTTTACTTGGAAACGTGCTGCACCATGCGCAGCATGTTGCAGGTGTAGCCGTACTCGTTGTCGTACCAGGAGACCACCTTGATGAAGGTACCGTCCAGGGCAATACCGGCACCGGCATCGAAGATGGACGGAGTCGAGCGGCCACGGAAATCGGTGGAGACCACTTTGTCTTCGGTGTAGTCGAGAACACCGGCCAGATCCCCAGATTCTGCGGCGGCCTTCATGGCGGCACAGATTTCATCGTATTTTGCGTCCTTGTTGAGTTCCACGGTCAGATCGACGACCGAGACGTCAGAGGTCGGGACGCGGAACGCCATACCGGTCAGCTTGCCGTTCAGCTCGGGCAGGACCTTACCCACGGCCTTGGCAGCACCGGTTGAGGACGGAATGATGTTCTCCAGAATGCCGCGGCCGCCGCGCCAGTCTTTCATGGAAGGACCGTCAACGGTTTTCTGCGTGGCGGTGGCAGCGTGCACGGTAGTCATCAGACCGCGCTTGATACCCCAGTTGTCGTGCAGCACCTTGGCGACCGGAGCCAGGCAGTTGGTGGTACAGGAGGCGGCGGAAACAATCGCCTGACCCGCGTAGCTGTTATGGTTGACGCCGTACACGAACATCGGCGTGGCATCTTTGGAAGGCGCGCTCTGGACAACTTTCTTGGCGCCGGCATCGATGTGCTTCTGGCAGGTTTCCTCGGTGAGGAAGAAACCGGTACATTCGATCACCAGATCCGCACCGATGTCGCCCCATTTCAGGTTGGCAGGATCACGCTCGGCAGTCAGGCGAATCTTCTTGCCGTTGACAACCAGGTTGTTGCCGTCGACCGCAATGTCACCCTGGAAATTCCCGTGCACCGAGTCGTACTGCAGCATGTAGGCCAGGTAGTCCGGCTCCAGGAGGTCGTTGATACCAACCACTTCGATATCCTTGAAGTCTTTCGCAATAGCACGGAACGCCATACGACCGATACGGCCAAATCCGTTGATACCGACTTTAATTGCCATGTTTGTGTCTCCCTAATTCTCTTGATATGAGCTCAGAAAAAAATCCGTCCGGGTTGAGCGCGAGCGTCTAGGCCATCACGGCCTCAACGGCCGCAGCCACGTTCTCCGCGGTAAACCCGAAATGCTTGAACAGCTCGCCGGCCGGCGCAGACTCGCCGAAGCGGTTGATACCGATGACCTTGCCGCTCAGGCCGACGTATTTCAGCCAGTAGTCGGTGACACCCGCTTCAACCGCCACGCGCGCAGCGACCGAAGACGGCAGAACCGACTCGCGGTAGGCCTCATCCTGCGCATCGAACACGTCGGTGCAGGGCATGGACACCACCCGCACTTTCTTGCCGCTGAGCTGCTCCGCCGCGCCCATCGCCAGCTCGACTTCGGAGCCGGTGGCAATGACGATAGCGTCCGGTGTGCCGTCGCAATCCTTCAGGATGTAGCCACCGCGCTCTATGTTGGCCAGCTGCTCGGCGTTGCGGCTCTGGTGAGCCAGGTTCTGACGCGAGAAGATCAGGCACGAGGGACCGTCCTTGCGTTCGATCGCCGCCTTCCATGCCACTGCTGATTCAACCGCGTCGCAAGGGCGCCACACCGACATGTTGGGAATCATTCGCAGGGTAGCGGTCTGCTCGATCGGCTGGTGGGTCGGACCGTCTTCTCCCAGGCCGATGGAGTCATGGGTGTACACGAAGATGGTCGGCACCTTCATCAGGGCAGCCATACGCAGCGCGTTGCGCGCGTACTCCGAGAACATCAGGAAGGTCGCCCCGTAAGGGATGAAGCCGCCGTGCAAAGCGATGCCGTTCATCATGGCCGACATACCGAACTCGCGCACACCATAGTAGATGTAGTTGCCGTCGGAAACCGTGTTGCTGATGCCCTTGGATCCCGACCAGATGGTCAGGTTGGAGCCGGCGAGGTCGGCCGAGCCGCCAAGAAACTCCGGTAACAGCGGACCATAACCGTTCAGCGCGTTCTGAGAAGCCTTCCGGGACGCGATGGTCTCCGCCTTGTCGTTGACCGAAGCAACGAATTTGGCGGCTTGTTGCGCCCAGTCGGCGGGCAATTTACCGGCCATGCGGCGCTCGAATTCAGCCGCCAGCTCCGGATGCTCCTTGCGATAGGCCGCAAATTTGTTGTTCCAGGCCTGCTCGGCCGCCTGGCCTTTCTCTTTACCATCCCAGCCTGCGTAGATTTCGTCCGGAATCACGAACGGCGCATGGTTCCAACCCAGATTTTCCCGTGCCGCCTTGATCTCGTCGTCGCCCAACGGCGCGCCGTGGCAGTCGTGGCTGCCGCACAGGTTGGGCGCCCCGTAACCGATCACTGTGCGGGTGCAGATCAGGCTCGGCCGGTCATTGACCGACTTGGCATCGTGAATCGCCCTGTTGATCGCGTCGGGATCATGACCGTCCACGTCGCGCACCACGTGCCAGCCGTAGGCCTCGAAACGTTTGGGAGTATCATCAGTGAACCAGCCCTCGACATGGCCGTCAATCGATATGCCGTTGTCATCCCAGAATGCGATTAGCTTGCCGAGCGCAAGGGTACCGGCCAGCGAGCAGGCTTCATGCGAGATGCCCTCCATCATGCACCCATCACCCATGAAGACGTAGGTGTAATGGTCCACTATGTGGTGGCCATCGCGGTTGAATTGCCCGGCCAGGACCTTTTCGGCGATCGCCATACCAACGGCATTGGTAATGCCCTGTCCGAGCGGTCCGGTTGTGGTTTCGACGCCGGGCGCATAGCCGTACTCGGGGTGACCCGGCGTTTTCGAGTGCAGCTGACGGAAGTTCTTGATTTCCTCCATTGGCAGCTCGTAGCCGGAAAGATGCAGCAGCGAGTAGATCAGCATCGAGCCGTGGCCATTGGACAACACGAACCGGTCCCGATCAGCCCACCTGGGATTGGCGGGATTGTGCTGCAGATGGTCGTTCCACAGCACTTCAGCGATGTCCGCCATCCCCATCGGTGCACCCGGGTGGCCGGACTTGGCTTTCTGTACTGCGTCCATGCTCAATGCACGTATCGCATTCGCAAGTTCTCTACGCGAGGCCATTGCTGTCTCCTGTCTGTTTTCAAACCTGACTGCCCGCTGCATCGCTCTAGGTTAGTGCAGCGAAGCAGTCGCGCCCCGGGGCGGGGCACGACTGCTGACAAATTCTTCGCGGTACTTGCCGCCGCCGCTAACCGGTGCAAGGAATACCGCGTGGCGAGACCCGACGGAGTAACCCCTGTGGCCAAGACTGCGCTGAGATTTGGAGACCGGGCCGGATCGAGCGCGCCATTCTCCAACAGATGGCAGCATTCGGCAACCGTTGATTTGGGGCAGCGACAGATCGTTGACAAGCGGATGAGAGTAATGAATATCTGCTTCTATACAGACATAAAAGATACTAATTAAATGTCAGGACGACTCCGTGTCGTGCTTCCATTTGATCGAACAACCGATACTCGGAATCTGTTCCTGCGGCCCGTCACCGGTCTGGGCGACGCGCACCATCGCCTCGAACAGGTCGCGGCGGGCATCGGGCGGGGCAGCTTCTTTACGGCTGGCATCGAGACGGCCCCGGTACTGCAGCTCGAGTCTGGCGTTATAGCCGAAGAAATCAGGGGTGCAGACCGCGCCATAAGCTTTGGCCACCGCCTGGGTTTCGTCCCACAGATAGGGAAAAGGGAAGTTCTCCTGCTCGGCAATCCGCTTCATGTTGTCAAACGAGTCTTCAGGGTACTCGGCAGGGTCGTTCGACATAATGGCCACGCTGTTAATGCCATATTCCTTCAGTTCCCGGGTATCGCGCACCAGCCGGTCTCGAACGGCTTTTACATACGGGCAGTGGTTGCAGATAAACATCACCAGCAAGCCATTCTCGCCACGACACTTTTCCAGTGTCCAGAGCTTGCCGTCCACGCCCGGCAGGGCAAAATCCACAGCCGGTGCACCAAAATCGCAAACGGGCGTTTCCAAACTGACCATGACTTTCCTCCGGACCATTTAGCTTTGACAGGGATGATACCACCACATTGCATTTCGCAAATCCGCCTCGTCGGGGTAAACTGCGCGACTACTTTTGGCGCAATATCCAGCGGAATACAAAAAAATGACCGAATCGGTGCTTTTTACATCAGAGTCAGTGTCCGAGGGCCATCCTGATAAGATGGCTGACCAGATCTCGGATGCGGTTGTCGATGCCATCGTTGCCCAGGATCCGCACGCCCGGGTGGCTTGCGAGACCCTGGTAAAGACAGGCATGGTGGTCCTGGCGGGGGAAATCACCACCAGCGCCCATGTCGAGTATGAAAAGCTGGTACGAAAGGTCGTTTCGGACATCGGTTACACGAGTTCCGACATCGGTTTCGACGGCGCGACCTGTGCGGTGCTCAACGCGCTGGGTGAGCAGTCACCCGATATCAACCAGGGTGTGGATCGCGGCAACCGGGAAGAACAGGGCGCCGGTGACCAGGGCCTGATGTTCGGCTATGCCAGCAATGAAACCGACGTGCTGATGCCGGCACCCATCACCTACGCCCACCGACTGGTGCGGCGCCAGGCCGAGGTGCGCAAGAACGGCGAACTGCCCTGGTTGCGACCCGATGCCAAAAGCCAGATTACTTTCCGTTATGAGAACGGCAAGCCGGTGGGAATCGAGGCCCTGGTGCTATCGACTCAGCATGCGCCGGAGATTTCCCAACCACAGATTCATGAGGCGGTTTTTGAACTGATCCTGAAACCGGTGCTGCCAGCCGAGTGGCTGGATAAGTGCAAAAAGAAACACATTCACATCAATCCGACCGGCAAATTCGTCATTGGCGGTCCGATGGGCGACTGCGGGCTCACGGGCCGCAAGATCATAGTGGATACCTACGGCGGTATGGCGCGCCACGGCGGCGGCGCCTTCTCCGGCAAGGATCCGTCCAAGGTGGATCGTTCGGCAGCCTATGCTGGTCGTTATGTGGCCAAGAACATTGTCGCGGCCGGCCTCGCTGAACGCTGCGAAATTCAGGTGTCCTACGCCATCGGTGTGGCTGAACCGACCTCGATCAGCATCAATACCTTTGGCACCAACAAGGTCGAGGACGGCAAAATCATCGCCCTGGTGCACGAACACTTCGACCTGCGCCCGTGGGGCATCATCACGATGCTGGACTTGCTGAGACCCATCTACCAGCAGACCGCGTCCTACGGTCACCTGGGTCGCGACGACATCGACCTGCCTTGGGAGCGCACTGACAAGGCCGCTATGCTGAGGGCAGGCGCGGGCCTCTGATTTCCAATTAATACAGAAGCTGACTCGGTAATATTCCTGCTCTCATAAACACGAGCATGGCTGCTGGCACACGACCCCGTGCCGGCCGATAGTATCGCCCCATCGAGTTACCAGCATCTGTCAATGCTGTGTTCCCTGAGGGGCGCTGCAGCGGGGTACCCCGTCAGGCTCAGGGAAACCAGCTTTAAAAACAACGGCGCTCGCCTTCACGGGAGAACTGTTATGAACGCTGTCCTGGACTCCGCAGCCGATTACAAGGTTGCCGACATCAAGCTGGCCGACTGGGGCCGCAAGGAAATCGAGATCGCCGAAAGCGAAATGCCTGGCCTGATGGCATTGCGCGGGGAATTTGCCGCTCAGCAACCTCTCAAGGGCGCCCGCATCACCGGCAGTCTGCACATGACGATCCAGACCGCCGTGCTGATCGAAACGCTGGTGGAACTTGGCGCGGCGGTACGCTGGGCGTCCTGCAATATCTTTTCCACCCAGGATCATGCTGCAGCAGCGGTTGCTGCCCGCGGCATCCCGGTGTTTGCCTGGAAAGGTGAAACCATCGAGGAATACTGGTGGTGTACGGAACAGGCCCTGACCTGGCCGAACGGCGAGATGCCCAACATGATTCTGGACGACGGCGGCGACGCCACGCTGCTGATCCACAAGGGGGTGGAATTCGAAGCGGCCGGGGCTGTTCCGGCCGCCGGCCCGGGGGACAACGAGGAATGGAAGGCTATTCTCGACGTGCTGAGGCGCACCCTGGAGCACAGCCCGGGCAAGTGGCGCAAAATGGCCGACAGCATCAAGGGTGTTACAGAAGAAACCACCACCGGCGTACACCGTCTGTACCAGATGCAGGAAGCGGGACAGCTGCTGTTCCCGGCCATGAACGTCAACGATTCCGTCACCAAGTCAAAATTCGACAACCTGTACGGCTGTCGCGAATCACTGATAGATGGCATCAAGCGCGCCACCGACGTCATGGTCGCCGGCAAGATCTGTGTGGTGCTGGGTTACGGTGACGTCGGCAAGGGCTGTGCGCAGGCCTTCCGCGGCATGGGCGCTACGGTATGGGTTACCGAGATCGATCCGATTTGTGCGCTGCAGGCAGCCATGGAAGGTTACCGCGTGGTCAGCATGGAAGATGCTGCCAGCCAGGGGGAGATATTTGTCACCACAACCGGCAATGTGCGGGTCGTCACCCATGACCACATGGAGGCGATGAAAAACGAAGCCATTGTCTGCAACATCGGCCACTTCGACTCGGAAATCGATATCGCCTCACTGGAAAAGTACACATGGGAAGAAATCAAGCCTCAGGTCGATCACGTCATTTTTCCGGATGGCAAGAAGATCATCGTGCTCGCCAAGGGACGTCTGGTCAACCTCGGCTGCGCGACCGGCCACCCGAGCTTCGTGATGTCAGCCTCGTTCACCAATCAGGTGATGGCCCAGATGGAGCTGTTCCAGCATGCGGACAAGTATGAGCACAAGGTTTACGTTCTGCCCAAGCAGCTGGATGAAAAGGTGGCGCGACTGCATCTGACCAAGATTGGCGCGAAGCTTACCGCCTTGACACAGGAACAGGCTGACTATCTCGGTCTCAAGGTCGAAGGCCCCTACAAGCCGGACCACTACCGCTATTGAGTTGCAAGCCGTACCGGTGGGCAGGATTGCTGCCCACCGGCTGTTGTGTTGCTGAGGGATAATCGCCATGGACTCCCAGAAAAAATACGCGCCGGTTTACAGCTTCGAGTTTTTTCCGCCCAAGAACGAGGCAGGTGCGGCCAAACTGCGCAGCACGCGCGACGTGCTTGCGCAGTTGAAACCGCGGTTTTTCTCGGTTACCTTTGGGGCCGGCGGGTCAACCCGCGAGCGCACTTTCGAAACCGTGTGTGAAATCCAGCGCGATTCCGGCATCCAGGCCTCGCCCCACCTGTCCTGCGTCGGCTCGACCCGGGAGAGTATCCGCGAAATCCTCAACGCCTATCGGCAGGAGAATATTCATCACATTGTTGCCCTGCGCGGCGACCTGCCCTCGGGCATGGGCCGGCCGGGGGAGTTCCGCTACGCCAACGAGCTGGTGGAATTCATACGTGCCGAGACCGGAGACCACTTTCATATCGAGGTCGCAGCCTATCCCGAGTTTCACCCCCAGGCGCCGAACGCCGAAACGGATATCATCAATTTCAAGCGCAAGGTAGATGCCGGTGCAAACAGCGCCATTACGCAGTACTTCTATAATCCCTACGCCTATTTCCATTTCGTGGAGCGTTGTGAACAACTCGGCGTCGACCTGCCGATCGTCCCCGGTATAATGCCAATCACAAACTATACGCAGCTGGCACGCTTCTCTGACATGTGCGGCGCGGAAATACCACGCTGGATCCGCAAACGGCTGGAGGCTTACGGCGACGACCGGGACTCGATCCGGGCTTTTGGTGAGCAGGTGGTAACGGAAATGTGCCGCGCCCTTCTAGATGCAGGCGCGCCCGGTCTCCATTTCTACACCATGAACCAGGCGGGCCCGAGCACGGCGATCTGGAAGAATCTCGGCTTAGCAGGCTGACCCACGCTGCGACGCCGGCCCGAACTCCGGCATTAGAAGCACGGCGCCCAGATCCAGCGGGTGTGTGGAGATGGCTATGGGCAACCAGGATTACGTTCAGCGCGACCTCTCGGTGGTGTGGCATCCGTGTACCCAGATGAAGGACCACGAGTGGCTGCCAATGATTCCGATTCGGCGGGCCGACGGCGTCTGGCTCGAGGATTTTGACGGCAAGCGCTACCTTGACGCCATCAGTTCCTGGTGGGTGAATCTTTTCGGCCACCGCAACCCGCACATCAATGCCGCTTTGCAGGAACAACTCGATACGCTCGAGCACGTCCTACTGGCGGGTTTCACGCACCAGACGGTTATCGAATTGTCCGAACAGCTGGTAAGGATTGCCCCACCCGGGCTGAGTCGTTGCTTCTACGCCGACAACGGATCCGCCGCAGTTGAAATCGCGTTGAAAATGAGTTTCCACTACTGGCTCAATAACGGCCGGCCGGAAAAAACCAAATTCATCACTCTGCAGAACAGCTATCACGGGGAAACCCTTGGCGCGCTCGCAGTCGGTAACGTCGAGCTTTACAAGTCCACCTATGCCCCGTTGCTGATGGATACCATTGAGGTGCGCTCGCCAGACTGCTATTACCGCGAGGACGGCGAATCCTGCGCGCAATACAGCGAGCGGATGTTCCAACACATGGAAGCGACGCTGGAGAAGCATGCAGACCAGGTGTGTGCTGTCATTGTCGAACCGCTGGTCCAGTGCGCCGGCTCCATGCGCATGCACGATCCAGTTTACCTTGAGCTATTGCGCAACGCCTGTGATCGTCACCAAGTGCACCTCATCGCAGATGAAATCGCGGTTGGCTTCGGGCGCACGGGCACCCTGTTCGCCTGTGAACAAGCCAATATCAGTCCCGATTTTCTTTGCCTGTCGAAAGGTCTTACCGGTGGCTACCTGCCTCTGTCCACGGTCCTTACACGGGAGCGGATCTATGAGGCTTTTTACGGGGATTACGCAGAACAAACAGCTTTCCTGCACTCACACAGTTACACCGGTAACGCCCTGGCATGCCGTGCGGCGCTGGCAACACTGCAACTGTTCGAACGAACCGACGTGCTGCGGCAGAATTGCAAACTCGCCGCAGCCATGTCCAACGCGACAGCGCATTTTGCGGAGCACCCGAATGTGGCCGAGGTCCGCCAGACCGGCATGATAGTGGCGATTGAGCTAGCCAAACATCGCGACACCCGCGAACCATTCGCCTGGCAGGAACGCCGTGGCCTGCGCGTCTACCAGCACGGCTTGCAGAAAGGTGTGCTGCTGCGACCACTTGGTAACGTGGTTTATTTCATGCCCCCCTACGTTATTACAGAGCCACAGATTCAGACCATGGCAGAAGTCGCTTGGGAGGCAATCCAGCGCGCGGTGCAGGATTGAAGCGATGCGCGTCTCCCGCATTTATACCCGGCAACTGCTGAGCAGCGGCGCTACAGTCACACTGGGAGAGGAAATCAGCCACTATTTGCTGCGCGTGCTGCGCTTGCGGCGCGGCGATCCTTTGATCCTGTTCAACGGCGACGGCAGCGAATACCAGGCGATCTTGAGCAAGGCCGATCGCACGCAGTCTGCGGCGCTGATTGGGCGCGCAGACAAGCCGCACAGAGAATCTGCTCTGCGCGTTTTCCTCGGACAGGGGCTTGCGCGGGGCGAGCGCATGGACTTTGTATTACAGAAGTCGGTAGAACTAGGTGCCGCTGGCATTACACCGCTATGGACAAAGCGATGCCAAGTCCAGCTCTCTGGAAAACGGCTGGCAAACCGACTTGCGCACTGGCAAGGCATTCTGCGGTCGGCCTGCGAGCAGTCGAACCGCGTCGTGCTGCCCTGCCTTGATAAGCCTACTGCCCTGCCCGATTGGCTTGCGGCGGCGCAGTTGCAGGAGCATCAGCACAAGCTGGTTCTCGACCCGACTGCAACACAGCGTCTGCGGGATCTGGCCCCGGCCAGCAGCGTGAGCATACTGGTCGGACCCGAAGGCGGTCTGGACGAGGACGAGATCAGGCTTTCCGAATCTAACGGGTTTCAACGGATTCGACTGGGACCGAGAGTTTTGCGCACTGAAACCGCGGCGCTTGCGGTCCTTGCAGCTGTTCAAACTCTCTGGGGTGACCTCTGAGCGCACGACTCAGCCGACTGTCAGAGATTTTTCCAGGCCTCTTCGACCAGCGACTGTATCGCCTCAAGATCGGGGATCAACGCTTCCGCAGTATCAAGCTCGATACAGTCTGCGACTGTGGCCGGGAAATTTCTGTCGCTGCGCAGTGATGCACCCAACGAGTCCGCATCCGCATTAAACAGCCGAGGAATGCCGGCGGTAACCGCCGCAAAAAACGGCAACATCGTGTTTGGCTTAACTGTATTGAACACCGTAATACGGGCGCCACGTCCACTCTGGGGCGGATCCAACCCCAGCAGCCTCTCCATTGATACAACCGGTAAGTCCTGGTTGCGCCAGCGCAACCGACCCAGCAACCAATCCGGACCGTCCGGCACCAGATCGAGCGGCTGATAATTAATGACCTCTGCTATGGCAACGTTCGGTGCCAGAAGACTAATTTCTTCAAGAGGCACCAAGAGGCTTCGCACCTTTTCGACGACCGCGTTCATGATATCCTGCTCCATGTAATCGCTAACCAATACTCGTGGCCTGCACCTGGCAGCGGTGAGTCAGCTCGCGCGCAAGCTCTTCCGGTGTTCCGCTGAACTCGATTCGCGCCGATCGGCGCGCCGCCTCCGGCAGGCTTGCCACTGCGCAACTGTTCGAACTCTGTGCCCAGACAAAGCCTCCCTGACGGATAATCGATTCGCAACCCTGCGCTCCGTCACCCCCTAACCCGCTGAACATTATCGCTCCACACCGCGCACCGAAGGCGTTGGCCGCGTCGCTCAAGACTGCATTGATATCGGGCTTCTGAACCGAGCGCCATGGCTCCGCGCAACAGCGCAGCAGACCGGGAGGATCCATGGCAACCCGCCGTTGGACAGGCAACAACCACGCGCGCCCGGGCTCAAGTCGCTGCTCTCCAGACAGAACTGCAACCCGCCAGGCTCCACACCTGTCCAACTGCGCGGCGAGAAGATTCTGGACCGGCTCGGAAATATGCTGTGCCAACAACAACGCCAGGGACAAATCATCCGGCAATTCG
The DNA here is from genome assembly GCA_963695455.1 of uncultured Gammaproteobacteria bacterium. GTDB lineage: Bacteria > Pseudomonadota > Gammaproteobacteria > DSM-19610 > DSM-19610 > Thiogranum. The sequence goes on from CAVOGN010000002.1 coordinate 746,389, forward strand.
CTCAGAAATCTCGCCACCGCGTTCGGTCCACCGAGTGACCCGCCCAGCACGACGATCCGGGTAGCTGACCTGTTCTCCGACTGGACAGGCGGAATGACGCGCAACTCCGGTCTGGTACGCGGTCCGGACCCGCGGACCTCGTGCAGCCCGACATTTGCCAGCACTTCCAGTTTGCCGAGCAGCCCGCGGCTCCAGTTCTCGCTCCGGCCCAGACCGCCCCGGTTGAGAACCACCGGCACCGTTGACCGCTCCAGCAAAGTTTCGAGCTGCAACGCCGCGGCGCTGTCGCTCATAGCCACGAGCAGCACCTGGGCATCGTTCCAGTTTTGCGGAAGCGGCTCACCCGGCTGCGCGTCCAGCACAACTTGCACTCCCTGCTTTTCCAGAAACGCGCGAAAACCACTGCGCTGTCGGCCATCTGCCAGTAATGCAACGCGCAAGGCTGTATGCCCAGCACTATTCATCATTCATCCCGGACTCCTCGAGCAGTGCCTGGATGTTCTCCACCAAATCGGTTTCCTGGAACGGCTTGCCGAGGTAGCGGTTCACACCAATCTGCATAGCCCGCTGGCGGTGTTTATCCCCGGTACGCGAGGTAATCATAATAATAGGAATGTGACGCAGCCGTGGCTCATTTCGTACGTGCGTTGCCAGCTCGAAACCGTCCATGCGCGGCATTTCAATATCCAGCAGCATTATATCGGGGATGTGCTCTTGCAGCTTGGAAACCGCGTCTACACCGTCTTTCGCTGCAATAACGTTCATATCATTGCGCTCCAGCAGACGTGTAGTTACTTTTCTAACCGTGATCGAATCGTCGACAACCATGACTGTCAGGCCCTGGGGACGGGCTGGCTGATGCAGCATTTCCTCAACCTGCATCATGCTGCTCGACGCACCGGCGCGGAGCAATGCTGCTATATCGAGTATCATCACGACACGACCGTCCCCCAGGATGGTGGCCCCGGTAATACCGCGCACGCTGCTTATCTGCGGCCCGACCGACTTGACGACGATCTCTCTGCTACCCAAAAGGTTCTCGACCTGGAATGCTACACAGCGCTCACCGGTTCGCGCTAGCAGCACCGGCATTCGCCCTGGGCCGCTATTCAGACGGGGTTTCCCGGTACCCAGCATGCTGCCCAGATGACGCACTTCGTACTCCATACCCGCGTAGTCGAAGCGCGCGTCCGGATTTTCATAGTAAGTCCTGAGGTCATCTCTGCGCATACGCACAATGCCTTCAATGCTGGAAAGAGGAACCGCGTAGGTGTCTTCGCCGACCTCGATGAGTAAAGCCTGGTTCAGCGCCAGAGTGAAGGGCAGCCTCACCGTGAAAGTGGTGCCCCGACCCCACTCCGAATCGATAAGCAGCGAGCCCCCGAGCTGCTTGACTTCATTGTTCACTACATCCATGCCAACACCGCGGCCGGCAACCTGCGTAACCTGTTCCGCCGTACTGAACCCAGTCTCCAGAATAAACTGCAGAACCTCGGAATCGGGAAGCTCGGCATCTGCTGCCATAAGACCGCGCTCGACAGCCTTGTTTCGGATTGCGTCCAGATTTATTCCGGCACCATCGTCCGCGATCTTGAGCAACACGTCTGATGATTCCCGCTCCAGCGTTATGCTGATGGTTCCGGTTTCCGGCTTTCCGGCCGCAAGTCGCTGCTGTGGCGACTCAATACCATGCGAGATCGCATTGCGGAGCATATGTTCCAGGGGGGCGATAATACGGTCGACCACGGTCCGGTCCATTTCGCCCTCAGCACCGGAGAGCTCGAGCTCAGCACGCTTGCCGAGCTCGCGGCAGGTCTGGCGCACGATCCGACGCATACGGGCCGCGAGGCCGAGAAACGGCACCATCCGTGTCCGCATCAGGCCTTCTTGTAGCTCCGTGTTCACCCGGGACTGCTGCAGCAACAAGGTTTCCGATTCTCGCGTGATGTTTTCCAGCAGGTTCTGGATGCTTGCCAGGTCGCCGACACTTTCCATCAGTGAACGCGACAACTGCTGCATATGGGAGTAGCGATCCATTTCCAGAGGATCAAAGTCCTCATCTTGATTCACCGCTTCTGTCTCGTAACGGAATATAATCTGCGCCTCAGTCTCAATTTCCAACTTGCGCAGCTGCTCGCGCAGACGCGTTACGGTCTGTTCCATCTCCACCAGGTTAAAGCGGTAAGCGCCAACCTGCTGCTCGAGACGCGAACGATAGATACTCACCTCGCCAGCATAATTAACCATGTTATCCAGCAGGTTGGCCTTGACCCGAACAAGTTCCTGGCTCTCCCGTGATCTGGCTCGTCGCTCTATGTGCTCGTTATCGTCATGTACTGCGACTTCCTCGGCCGAAGCGGGTGGCGCTTCCTGGATATCAGCCGCAGCGGCTTCTGTCCCGGTCGGCAAGCTCCTGCCGTCGAGCAAACACTCCAGTTCGCCTATCAGGTCCTCTGCTTCGACCACTCTGAGACGTTGACGAACCTGATCCACCATCCCAGCCAGCCGGTCATGAACCCGGTCCAGAACCAGGAACATTGCCTCATCAGCTACGATCGTGGCGTCACTCAGTTTCACCACCAGAGACTCGACGCTATGAGCCAAATCACCGATCGGAGTTATATCCGCCATTCGAGCACCACCCTTGAGGGTATGCAGCTCGCGCTGCAGCTCTGCAATCAGTTCTTTCTGATCCGGCTGTTGACGCCAGGCGCGCAGCGTTTCCTCGTTGTGTTCAAGGATATCGCGCGCCTCCTCCAGGAAAACCTCCAGCAGCTCCGCATCGGCATCCGCGTACGGATCGATCGCAGACTGACCCGCATGTTGCGCAAGCGGCTCCGGGACAGCCGTTGCCGCAGCCGCGTCACCTTCGCCCGTGGGTGCTTGCTCACGCGACATTTCGCGACGCAGCTCATCCAACTCCGCAATCAGCTGCTCTTCGGCGTTTAACGGCTCATGAGCCCTAACGTCCTGGAGCATGGAAACCAGTTGATCCTGAGCTTTTTGCACCCCATCAAATGCTTCCGCACCCGGTGTCGAGCGATTTTCAGCGATGGTGGTGACCAGTGATTCGACTGCGTGCGCTAAATCACCGACCGGCATCAGGTCCGCCATGCGCGCCCCACCTTTAAGAGTGTGCAAGGCACGCTGCAGTTCGGCCAACGCCTCCGCATCATCGGGCGAGTGCCGCCAACGATGCAACGCGGCATCACCCGCTTCCAGATTCTGTTCGCTCTCCTCCAGGAAGATTTCCAGCAACTCCGGATCAGAGTCCGCGTAGGGATCGGGCTCCACAACCGCCGCTTCTGCAGGCCGCTCCTCGCTAGCAAGATCCTTAGAATCGGCGTCCGGAGCAGCAGCGTCGTCCGCTTGCAACGATTCCTCCGTAGGGCCGGAGCTTTCCGCTGCGCACAAAGACGCTGCAGCGTCCGCCGGCGGTTCCGATTCCCGTATCGCTCGAACGCTCTGCAGTGTCTCGGCAAAAACATCCGGCACCGACAGTTCATCCGGTAATTGTCTCAACAGTTCGTCAATCAGAACCGAGCTATCACGTAATGCAATACAGCCGGCTTCCGACATCGACCGATCGGAACTCATCAACACCTTGACATATTTCTCGAGCTCTCCCGAAAGGTCGGCGATCGGATCGGCCTGCGCCATGTGAGCGCTGCCGTGCAGCGTGTGCAGGGCACGCGCCAGGGTTTCATCGGGCTGCTTATCACCGGAAGCGGCCCGCGCCAGGAATTGTCGGATAACTTCCAGATAGCCCTGCGCTTCTGTGTTGAAAATCTCGTAGAGCATCGGGTCCATCACGCTAGACGGGGACGCCTCATGGGCTGTATCGCTCTCGGCAGGGATCCGATCTTGTTGGTCGACTTCTGCTGTCAGAGCTTGCTCCGGCACGCGGGTGGATTCCTGCTCACCACCGGATGCCCCGAGTTCAATCGGCTCGCTCAGGCCTGCAGACTGTTGCGGCGCGGCTGGAAGGGGTTGCCCCTTGCTCAGTGCCTCGGCACTATTTATCAGGTGAGAAATGGGCACCTGTACCCCGGAACCCTGTTTTATTTGCTCAACCAAGTCGGGCAGCACCCCACGCGCAGCCTGCAGGATCTCCACCAGCTCCGGACCCGCGGAGATTGAACCATCGATGAGTCTATTGAGCATGTTCTCAAAGGCCCAGGCAAATTCACCAATGCGCATAGCGCCAATCAGCCGCCCGCTGCCCTTGAGGGTATGAAAAGAACGCCGCACCGTAGCCAGGGCATCGGAATTGGACGGGGCCTCAACCCAGGCAGGCAGCTGCTGGTTAATACTGCCAATCTCTTCTTCGGCTTCTTCTATGAAAATTTCGAGAATTTCCTCGTCGACATCCTCACCAATAATGTCCAGTTGATTATCGGCTTCCTCGGATGTATGTTCGATTGCGATTTCCACGGCATCGCCGGCACCGGCGGACGAGCTGGGTTCCGCCTCTTCTCCGGCGTCCTGGTCGTGGCGAGCTGAATCGCTATCTTCTGCCCACTCTTCCGGCCCGACCACGAACTCGTAGTCAACGCCGATTTCTACGCTCACCTGCGCGTCTGCATGTTCGGCTTCTTGCGCCTGCCTCTGGTCTTCGGCAACCGCTTCTGGAACGTCTTCCGGCTCCGACGGAGTTTGTGCGGCGGCTTCTGCTAGCGGGTTTTCTGCGCTGACGACATCGTGGAGTTCGCTACTATCGGCTGCGTCAACCAACAAGTGCGGCTCCGATTCGGCAGTCTGCTGCTGCTCCACACCGGCCGTGGTCTGCTCTGGAGCTGACTCTGCAGCCTCTTCGTCCCCCACCCGTGCGGCCGTATCAGCGTCGTCGGCCGGATAACCGAGGCGTTCAATACTTTCCTCCGCCACACCAATCGCAGCGCTGCCATGCATACGCTGTTCCTTACGGCTTTCCAAGTAATACTCGAGCCCGCATATACAGTCAGCCAGAGAATCCATCTCCTGCTGCTGCGGCTGCTTCTTGTTCTTTATCAGCTCGTTTTGAACATACTTCGCGGCGGAATCAGTCAGTGCGGCGGCGCGCACCTCGCCGAGAAGCGTTAGACCACCCTTAACCTGGCTAAACCACTGCGGCACCTCGCTCAGCGCATCGGAATCGTGCGCGGATTCGGTATACGCAATGATCGCGTCCTTGGCGCGCACCAGATCTGCGATGGCTTCCTGCAGAACAACGTCCATCACCTGGCTATACTCAGACTTGGCCAGTTCTTCCTCTGGTTGCCCGCTCGGAGTTCCTACCATCCGCCCGCGCCGCATATTGTCGACAGACGACTCGACAAAGAGCAGAGTGCTCGCTACGTCCATGAGCGACGTTTCGGGCGGTGCGTCTCCGGTTTCGACAGTTGCAGCCAGATCATCCGCCTTGGAGACTACAGCCCGGCGCGGCGCGTCAAGACCCAGCATTCCGAGCGTGTCTCCGAGGGAACGCAATGAATCAATGAGGGGTTGCAGTTTGTCCCTGTTCTCTCCACCACTGCGCAGGACGAGGTCCAGCGAATCCTTCAGGCGCCCGAGTTCCTCCTTAACAGCAACTGCCACGGTCGCAAACAAGTCAGCGTTCTGACCCGCGAGGCTTTCCCGTGCAGATGCAAGTTCTTGCTCGCCGGGAAGGAGTTCACGCAGCTGGTAGGTGGCCTGAATATCGGCGACGCGCCCGCCAGCACCGCTCGACTGAGCAACGTAAAACAACAGATTCTTCAACAGCTCTGTAGGGGGATCCTGAACCAGAATGGATTCCCCATGCTCTATAAGCCGCCTAATCTGCCGATCCAACTGCCCGATCAAACGCTTGACTGCAACGCTCGCGTCGATGCTTCCTTCAGTTAATGCATCCGTGACCCCTGCAGCAATCCACCAGAGCCGGGCGCCCTCGGCAGTTGCACTGAGTTCTTGCAAGCTCGCCAGCACGCCGGACACTGCAGTCAATGAAGAATGCGCATCATTACCCCGGAGCCAGCCCAGCAGGGCGCGCTGAAAACGATGCCGCAGTTCCCGCGCCTGCGTCTGTAAATTCCCAGTTGATTCCCGGCGACCCAACGCCTCGGGCAGCGGAGCATCCAGGTTGGGCGCAAACATCGAGTTCTCGGACAGCAGATTCGCTCCGCGGACGGCGCGCAGATCATTCAGAATCGGCAACAGAACCAGTGGGATATCGCGTTGCCCCGTGATCAGACGGTCCAGATAGTCAGGCAGCTGGAGGATCGCCCTCATCAGGACTTCGCAGGCTTCGTCGTGCTGACTCACCGAATTATCGGCTATCGCTCTGCCAATGTACTCCATTTCCTCTGCCAGCAAGGATGCGCCATACAGTTCGACCATCTGCAAGGTGCCAAAGACCTGGTGCAGATGGCCAACCAGCATTTCCAGCTGCGCCTTGTCGGCGGGGGCTTCAACGTGAGCTTCCAGCGACTGGCGCGCCTCCCTGAGCGTTTGATCCAGCTCGTTCTTAACCCACGTCAAGGTACTCAAATCGATTGCCTGATTCATTTTATATCCTTCCAATCCGCACTGCGTGCTGCTACTCAGCGCGCTGGTACGCAAGCGTGTCATTAAAACGCACTTTTTCCATGTTCGGATGCTGCCAGTTCAGTAGTTCTCCTGGCCCAAGCACCAATACGCCTCGAGGACAGAGAAACCGGGCCAGGCAGTCGACGAATTGTAACCGCCGGGGGCGGTCATAATAAATCAGCAGGTTCTGGCAAAATATCAAATTCAAGCTGCCAAATGGAGCTTCCGCGACATCACGCAGATTCAGTGGATAAAACTCTACGTTCTGGCGTAGCCGCTCGGCTATCGAGAATCTCGTGTTCGACTCCGATTGACAATACCGGTGCCGTAATGGCTCGCTAACGTCCTCCAGTCTCCGATTCAAATAGACACCCGCACGTGCATAACGCAGACTGGGGGCGCTTATGTCGGTTCCGATAACGCGATAGGAACAGCCATCTGGCAGAGACGAACAGTGGGCATCCATGAGCATTGCGAGACTGTAAGCTTCCTCACCGGTCGCACATCCGACACTCCAGGCAGCCACGCTATCGCTCTGTTCAAAAGCCGTCGGAAGAACGACATCACGAACCAGATTCATGGATGACTCATGGCGAAAAAAGCAGGTTTCGTGAACGGTGAGTCGATCTATCAGCGACGACCATTGTTCACCATGCTGGACTGCTGAAACCATATAGTCGTAATAATGCCGGTAGTCCTGATGTCCCGTCTCGCGCATGCAGGCACGTAATCCGCTTGCCAAAAAGGAGCGGCGCTCCGGCGCCATGAACAAACCCAGACGTTGTTCCAGAAGCATCGCCCAGTCCTCGAATTGTCGCTCGTCGAGTTCCAGTGAACGCCCGGCTTTCCGCCGGGCTTCACTATTGGACAGTGCTTGTCCGGCACTCGCTGTCACAGGCGCCCCGTAACCCGTTAGCCCGGCAGTTTGAAGCCGGCAACAGAGTTACCCATCTCTTCGGCCAGCTTGGCCAGATTACCGATGGAGGCGGCGGTTTCATTGGTTCCCGCCGAAGTCTGAGTGGTAATCTCCTGGATCACGTGCATCGTCTCGGAAATATTCGATGCCGCCTTGGACTGCTGGCGGGCCGACGCAGAGATGTTCTGAATCAAGCCGGAGAGGTCTTCGGACACCTTCATGATTCCATCCAGAGCCTCGCCGGATTCCTCCGCCAGGCGCGCACCGTTTACAACACCGGCAGTACTCTGTTCCATGGAAATTACCGCTTCGTTGGTATCGGTCTGAATGGTCTTAACCAGCGCCTCGATCTGCTTGGTCGCATTACTGGAGCGCTCCGCCAGGCGTTGCACTTCGTCGGCAACCACCGCGAAACCACGACCGGCCTCACCCGCCATCGCCGCCTGGATGGCCGCGTTCAATGCGAGTATGTTGGTCTGCTCGGCTATATCGTTGATAAGTTCGACGATGTCACCGATCTCCTGCGAGCTCTCGCCCAGGCGTTTGATACGTTTGGACGTTTCCTGAATCGTTTCACGGATTCGATCCATACCTTCGATGTTGCGACGCACGGTATCACCGCCTTTTTTGGCGATTTTTACCGACTGCAACGCCATAGTCGCGGTATCTTCTGCATTCTTGGAAACTTCGTCGATGGACACCGCCATTTCGTTGATCGCGGTGGTGGCAGAGGTAATTTCTTCGGCCTGATTGCTGCTCGCCTCCGTCAGGTGCTGAGCCGTTTTCTGCGTCTGTTTCGCCGCCGATGAAACCTGATGAGAGGTTTCGTTGATGGTGGTTACCATGTCACGCAAAGCATCAATGGTATAGTTCACGGAATCCGCAATAGCGCCTGTGAAATCCTCGGTGACTGTTGCGTACGTTGTCAGGTCACCATCAGCCAGATTGCCCATTTCGTCGAGCAGACGCAGAATGGCTTCCTGGTTGTTACTGTTTTCCATTTCCGCAGTCTTGCGACGGCTTTCCTGGTCACGATACACGTGCATAATAAGCAGGAACAATACCAGCACACCGATGACCCCGAAGATATAGGCCATCTCCGGCTGCACTGGCCTGAGGTCGGCGGCCAAGGAATATGCGTTCTGCAACCGCAGCGCGGTCGCGAACAGATCATCGGACTGAGTTGCGATGTTGCGCGCAGACGCCTGAACTTCGAGCAGGTCATCAGAAAGATCAAGCAATTCTTCGACGTTGTCGGCAACGGTTTTGAACAGCATAGACGTTTCGAAAAGCTTGGTCTGGGCTTCTTCGCTCTTGACCATAGCGATCGCGTCATTACCGCGGACCATGCCGTCCAGGATGGTGCCGTATTCCTCGACGTCTTGAGAGAACCTCTCAATCGCAAGCTCTACATCCTCGCCACTCAATGCATGGTTTACGTTGTTGACTATGCGCTGACTGAGCATCAACTGGCGAGTTGCGAGGTTGATGGACTCGCGGCTGGCGTTCTTGTCCATCAGTATCTGCACGATTTCCTCATCGTACGCCTGCAGCTTGGGCATGATGTCGTTTATCACCCGGCCTACTTCGGCGACTACCGCGACTGTCTCTTTGCCGTTCAACACGAAGTCCACACGCTCCCGGAAACTCTGCCACTCCTGCTCCATTGCCAGCAGATCCTCCTCGACAGAGTCCCTGCTTGGCGGCAGCCCGGTCACTACATTACCGTTTCTCTGGAAGCCCATGGTGGCCTTGAATCTGTCGCGGTAGCGCATCAACTGATCAAAGGCCGGTTCGACACCTGAGGACGCCTCAAGTGCATACTTTGCAATCTGCTGCGAAAGCACTTGTTGCTCGCTGGTATAGCCGATGTATTCTTTGTCGTAGTCCGACTGGACACCGACGTACCAGAAAACGCTAACCATTGCACCGAGAGAAAGCAACAAGGTTGCAATCAGGTACATCGTCCTTTTCTGTGAACCCACCTTGGCGTGGGATTGCTTAGCTGTACTCATGCTTAGTCTCCTGACCCAATCAGCTTATCTTCGTCCCCAAAAACATTTACTAACTACAAACTCAACCTAATTAGATTGCTGCCTGCAAGAATTGTGGCGTTTCCGCGAGCTCGTACATGCTAAACACACCCCAGTGCTCGCCACCGACCTTAAATCCATGTTTCATATATGTCTGAATTCGTCCATCATCGCCCGGCAACTCGTCGCAACGCTGATCGTCGCGGAAATGCCGCAGCCCCATGACAGCGTCGACCACCAGCCCGGAATACACACCGTTGTGATTGACAACGAGGATACGGCTGCGGCGGCTTATTGCCGCCGGACGATCGTGGAGGTAACCCTGCAGGTCCGTGATCGGCATCAGGTTTCCCCTCACGTTGGCGATACCACACACCCAGGATTTGGTACGCGGCACCTTGGAAAGCGGCAGGGGAGTAAGGATCTCGGCAACTTCGCCCAACGGGGCGACCAGCTGCAGATCACCAAGCCGGAAGCCTATACCTATCCACTCTTCCTCGGTCTGTTCTTGCTGCGGTAGCCCGTGCGCGTTGCGCAGGCATAAGCCCTCAAGATGGGCCAGCCACTCCAACGGTGTTCGGCGTGAGGGAAAGGACATTTCGCTGCTCCCTAGACCGTCGCCAATACGAGGCTGATCTTCTCCATCAACGTCTTTTCGGAGATCGGTTTAGAGAGAAAGTCCTTCGCACCCTGACGCAGGCCCCAAACGCGGTCGGTCTCCTGGTCTTTCGTAGTTACAATAATGACCGGTATTTCGGATGTTTCCGGATCCTTGGTAAGCTGACGCGTGGCCTGAAAACCGTTCAGACCAGGCATTACCACGTCCATGAGAATAAGGTCGGGTTTCAGCGCCTTGGCGCGCTCGATTCCTTCAGTGCCGTTTTCGGCGGTTTCGACTTCGAAACCGTTTTTTTCGAGCATACCCTTTAAAACATGCGCTTCAGTCGGTGAGTCGTCTACGATGAGAACTTGTGCCATTGCTTGTACCCCTTAAGTGTTGATACCGCTCCTTCATACCCGCCGCCATTCAGGCAGCGTAACTGTGTCGCATCGAACCGTCATGTGCGAACATGCTGTCGAATCGCGCCCAACAATTCATCTTTGGTAAATGGTTTGGTCAGATACTGGTCAGAGCCCACGATCCGACCGCGCGCTCGATCAAACAGACCATCTTTGCTCGATAGCATGACGACCGGAGTTCGTTTGAACACCTGGTTGTTTTTGATCAAGGCACAGGTTTGATAACCATCGAGGCGCGGCATCATGATGTCCACGAAGATGATGTCTGGTTTCTCGTCCGCTATCTTTGCGAGAGCTTCGAAACCGTCGGTGGCGGTTACGACCTCGCAACCCTCTTTTTTCAGAAGGGTTTCCGCGGTACGGCGAATGGTCTTCGAATCGTCGATGACCATTACCTTGAGACCGTGAAACGGGTCGTCACGGGGCGGAATTGGATTTTCGGCGACGTCCTCAGCCTGCGAGTCCATTTCTGCGCTTTCCGGCGGGTCTACAATAGGTTGCATACGACTCGTACCTGATCCGTAAAAGTGTTCCGTCTCTGCGCCCGGCTGCAGTTCCCGTTCCCTGCCGTGGCCCGATTGCAATTCCAAGCGCCCGTTTTGCCAACAAATTTGCGATAAAATCGCGGCTACTGGCTTCTATCGTCCGTCCGCGCATAAACTTTACATATATGAATTCGTTCACACTCCTGATCCTTCGCACAAGGCTTTTACGTAGCTCATGACCATTCACCTTGGTATCGTGATGGACCCGATCGGTTCTATCAAAGTCCACAAAGACAGCAGTTTCGCCATGCTGCTGGCCGCTCAAAAGAGAGGCTGGCAACTGCTCTACATGGAACAGTCGGATCTGTATCTGCGCGACGGCAGGGTGTTCGCAGCAATGCGCCAGCTGCGCGTCAACGACGACAAGAGCGACTGGTTTGAGTGCCTGCCCCCGCAAGAGCGTCCGGTATCGGAACTTGACGTCGTCTTAATGCGCAAGGATCCACCGATGGACATGGAATATCTTTATACGACGTACTTTCTGGAAGACGCTGAAAGGCAGGGAACGTTAATTATCAACCGTCCGGCATCGCTGCGTGACTGCAATGAGAAATTGTTCACCGGATGGTTTCCCCAGTGCTGTGCACCGAGTCTTGTGAGCCGGGATGCCAACCGTCTGCGTGCATTTGTAAATGAGTACCGGGATGTGGTGCTGAAACCCCTGGACGCGATGGGCGGTGCCTCCGTTTATCGAGTGCGCGATAACGATCCGAATATCAGCGTCATTCTTGAAACCCTTACCGCCATGGGCGGACGCACCGCCATGGCGCAAAGATTTATCCCAGAGATCGCCGCGGGCGACAAACGCATCCTGATGGTAGACGGAGAACCGGTACCCTATGCACTGGCCCGGATCCCCGCGAAGGGGGAAACCCGTGGCAACCTGGCGGCAGGCGGCCGCGGCGAAGGGGTGGAACTGAGCGAACGGGATTACTGGATATGCGCGCAAGTCGCGCCGGAATTGCGTCAACGCGGCCTGATGTTTGTGGGCCTGGACGTAATCGGCGACTACCTGACCGAGATCAATGTCACCAGCCCCACCTGCATCCGCGAACTGGACGCAATCTACGGCCTGGATATCGCCGGGCAACTCATGGATTGCATCGAGAACAGGTTGCACGCGAAACCCTGACAGCTGTGCAATTGCGCCTCTGTGTTTGCACCCTGTTCGGTATGCTCGGCGGCGGCGGTCGGGTACCGGGGCACCCACGAGCACCAGCTTTTCGCCTTTGGGACGCTGGTTGGGATCACGTTCTATGGCCTCTCGGAGCAACAGGCCCCTGATGCGGCACAACTCGTCGACGCCAGGCACCAGCAGCAGGATTGGCACGCGTGGCGGCGCGCCCACCTGCAGGACCTCAAGGGAGGGATCGCTCAAGATCGCGTTGTCCGAACAGATTCCTCTCCATTCTCGAACTGATCCAGCTTGGTCAGCATCTAGAACGCATCAGCCATGGGCTGTGCGATCCAGCTATCGGCAACCTTATGAATATATGAGGCTTTCAGAGAGACGAAGCACCGCAAGGAGCGCCCCCTTCAAGACAACGAATCCAGCGCTGACTATCCTCGTCGCCCAGCACACTGGAGCTGCAACTTGAGGGGCTGGTGGTGCGCAGCAGTAACCCAGCCATCCGCTTGAACTTAGGTGGCTCTGCAAAAAGCCACTCGGTTGGCGAACCTATACAACCGCTTAAAAAACAATGGATTAATAACTTAATGATAAGTACTGGCGGCGCCCCTGGCGCATCGGTAGTCGCGATCCTCGTGATAGCGGCATGCTGGCGACCATCGAACTGACGGACGCAGTATGCGCCTTCAGTTCCGAAGACGATCAGCGCTACTTCAAATTCGCGGACAAGCGCTACCAGCACCTCCTGGATCCAGGTACGGGCTATCCGGCGCAACGGACACGCTCCGTGACTGTTATTGACCATGACCCGATGCTCGCGGAGGCGGCTGCCACCACGTTATTCGTCGCCACCTCGACGCGCTGGAAAATGATTACCCGGTCAATGGGCGTCAACAACGCGTGCTGTTACCGGATGATGCGGACGTCGATTAGGTAACGCCCGACCTCCCCAGACAACTGGGTTACGTGCAGGAGCCCGCTACCGTGACAGTCGTACCTTTGAGCAACGGCGCCCCAGATGTCACAGGACGCTACTGGGCAACACGGATCCGGACATCGTGCGCCACCAGCTGGTTGAAAATTTGCCATTCTCGCATCGGCAAAGTCGCGTTATCATATTAATAGTCTGAATGGAATCGCGTAATCACGGTACAGTGACTGCTCCAATACAACCGCCTTATGAGTTTCCCTCCGCCGACCGTCTGGCGTTAACGCTGTTTATCGCGACGGCGCTCCACGCGCTGGTGATTCTGGGTGTCAGCTTCGAGGCTTTCAAACAAGATCCCGCAGACCAGAACACGCCCACTCTGGATATCACTGTCGTCAAGACTAAGAATACGCCGCCACCGGAGGATTATGACTACCTGGCCGAGTCGAGCCAGGACGGCGCCGGTAACACTGAGGAGAAAATCCGACCGCAGCAGCAGATGATCGAGCAGGCGCCGCCACCGGTGACTTCAGAATCAAAGCCGACACCGACCCAGGTACTGACCCAGGACCACAGCTCGCGGGAGGCGCAGAACAGCGATGCGCCTGCGCCCGAACAAAGACCGGAACGAACAAGCGCTACGGAACTTATTAACCGCAGCATGGAGATGCTGACGCTAAATGAGCAGATAAACCAGTCCCTGCAGGCCTACTCGAAGGCGCCGCAGAGCAAGTTCATCTCCGCGCGCACCAAGGAGTTCAAGTATGCCAGTTACATGCGCGACTGGGTTGCGAAGGTCGAACGCGTGGGGGAACTTAACTATCCGGACGCTGCCCGACGCCAGAACCTGTCCGGCAAGCTGATCGTCCAGGTGGCGCTGTATCCGGATGGTAGCGTACGGGAAATCACCATTCGCAAGCCGTCCGGACACAAGATCCTTGACGATGCCGCAGTTCGCATTGTCAAGCTCGCTGCGCCCTTCGCCCCTTTTCCTGAAAACATACGCGCCGAAACAGGCATTCTGTACATCACCCGAACCTGGGTCTTTACAAGCAGCAACCGGCTGAGAAGCCGGTAAAACAATCGGAGTATGGCCGGCTGGAGATCTTGTTTAAAACTGTCGTCTGCCGGATACTGAATCTATGAGTGACTCGCCCTATCTCACCAACCAGTTCCTGATCGCAATGCCTGGACTGGAAGACCCTAATTTCTTCCACTCAGTTACCTACATCTGCGAACACAATGAGGAAGGCGCGCTCGGGCTGGTCATAAACAGGCCCTTGCAGATGCAACTTGGAGAGATTCTGCAGCATATCAAATTGCAACATATAGAGCCCGAGGCAAAGCAGCTGCCGGTACATCTGGGTGGGCCGGTTCAGCAGGACCGTGGTTTCGTCTTACACGAGCCGCTGGGCGACTGGGATGCAACCCTGAAGGTAACCGAGCGTATCGGCATTACTTCATCTATCGACATCCTGGAAGCCATTGCTGGAAACCGCGGCCCCGAACGCAGCCTTATTGCGCTCGGCTATGCAGGCTGGGGCGCCGGCCAATTGGAACGCGAAATGGCCGAGAATGCCTGGTTGAGCGGTCCCGCTGATCCGGACATCCTGTTCAACACACCGGATGCAGAGCGTTGGAAAGCCGCCGCAGCCTGCCTGGGCATTGATCTGGATCTGCTGTCGGGGGAAGCCGGCCACGCGTGATGATTACCCGTACTTCCTTGCGCACTGTTCTCGCCTTCGATTACGGACACAAGCGCATTGGTGTAGCGGTCGGACAGCTGCTCACTCGCTCCGCAACACCGCTGACCAGGATCGATTCCCGCGGCGAAAAACCTGACTGGGCAGCGATCGCAAGGCTGATAGATGAATGGAAACCTGACGCGCTCGTCGTTGGAATCCCGTACCACATGGACGGCAGTGAACAGCCCACCACCGTGGCGGCACGCCGGTTTTGCCGCCAGCTCGAGGGACGCCACAGATTGCCCGTATTCCCGGCAGAAGAACGCCTGAGCTCTTATGTGGTCGAATCCCGGCTGTCCGGCGCAACAGATTCCTGTGCAGATATCGACGCCCTGGCGGCTCAGGTTATCCTCCAGGATTGGTTACAGCAACAAGAGCCAGTAGCGTGAAGCAAACAGATATCCCAACACTCATTGATCGAATGGCCAATGAATTGCGCCAGCGGCTGGACATTGACAAGCATACCGTGATGGTTGGTATCCATACCGGCGGCGTTTGGATAGCCCGGTTGCTGCACGAGAGACTTGGAATCCAGAAACCCCTCGGTACGCTCGACATCTCTTTCTATCGCGACGATTTCACGCGCATCGGCATGAACCCGCAGGTTAGACCGTCCGAGCTGCCTTTCACTCTAGACGGTCGCACGATCATACTCGTAGACGACGTGTTACACACCGGGCGCACAGTCCGGGCAGCAATGAACGAACTGTTTGACTACGGCAGGCCGGCGTCGATAGTGCTCGCAACCCTCGTTGAACGCAGCGGCAGAGAGCTACCGATTGAGGCCAATGTGGTAGGCCTGCATATGGAACTGGCGGAAGACCAGCACGTCAAGCTAAGCGGCCCGGAACCACTCAGGCTGGAGATAAAAACAAGCTCATGAGCGGCGCCAACCTGCAAATCCGTGCGGACGGACGGCTACGTCATTTCCTTTCGATTGAAGGACTTGATCACCGCATATTCACCGAGATCCTCGATACCGCCGACTCTTTCACGGGTGTTGCCGAGCAGTCTGTGAAGAAAGTCCCGCTGTTGCGCGGTAAAACCATAGTAAACCTGTTCTTCGAAGCCAGCACGCGAACCCGTACGACGTTCGAACTCGCAGCCAAGCGGCTGTCTGCAGACGTGCTCAATATAAATATCGACGCATCCAGCGCGGTCAAAGGCGAAACACTGCTGGACACCTTGCGCAACCTCCAGGCCATGCACGTTGACATGTTTGTGGTACGCCACTGCGACAGCGGGACGGCTCATTTTATTGCCGCGCATGCCCTGCCTCACGTGAGTATTATCAACGCGGGCGACGGGCGACACGCCCATCCGACGCAAGCCGTGCTGGACATGCTGACCATTCGGCGCAACAAGGGCGCCGATTTTGGACGGCTTACGGTAGCCATTGTCGGCGATATCGCTCACTCGCGCGTTGCCCGTTCTCAGATTCATGCACTCAATCTACTGAATACCGGAGAGGTCCGTGTTGTGGCACCCCGCACCCTGCTGCCAGCCGATGTTGAATCACTGGGGGTAAAGGTATTTCACGAGCTGCGCGAGGGCCTGCGCGATGCAGACGTTGTAATGATGTTGCGACTTCAGCGCGAGCGCATGCAGGGCGCCATGTTACCGAGCGAGCACGAGTATTTTCGCTTGTACGGACTGACTGATGAAAAACTTTCCATGGCCAAAGCCGATGTAACCGTGATGCACCCCGGCCCTATCAATCGCGGAGTAGAGATGGACTCGCAGGTCGCCGACGGCCCTGCTTCGGTGATTCTGGAACAGGTCGCTCATGGAATCGCCGCACGCATGGCGGTAATGTCAATGGCAATGCAACAGAACATCCAGCCGCAGACCGATGACTAGCCCGAAGATCAGAATTTTCGGTGGTCGGCTGATCGACCCGTCCAACGACGTGGACGGACCGTTCGATCTGTACATCGCCGACGGGCGAGTCGCTGCAATCGGAGAGGCCCCGGATGGTTTTGCTGCCGATGTGCAACTGGACGCCACCGGCATGTGTGTAACGCCGGGTCTGGTCGACCTTTGCGCGCGCCTGCGTGAACCGGGGCAGGAACACAAGGCCAGCATCGACAGCGAGTGCCGCGCGGCAGCGTCAAGCGGAATCACCACCTTGTGCTGTCCGCCCGATACCGATCCGGTGATCGACACTCCCGCGGTTGTAGAGCTGATCCGCCATCGGGCCCGACAGGTTGGCGCAGCACGTGTGGTGGCACTGGGCGCCCTGACTCCGGGTCTAAAAGGAGTACATTTGAGCGAGATGGCGGCTCTGCAACAGGCGGGCTGTGTCGGCGTCAGCAACGCGCGCAACCCGCTGGGCTCAACACTTATCGAGCGACGTGCGTTCGAGTATGCCGCCACCTTCGGCTTAACGGTATTCCTGCACGCCGATGACGCCGCGCTGTCAGCGGACGGCTGCCTGCACGAAGGCCGCGTGTCAACCCGACTTGGTCTACCCGGCATACCGGAAGCAGCTGAAACGGTGGCGGTTGCCCGGGACCTTGCTCTGATCGAGCAGACCGGGGTAACAGCTCATTTCTGCCGCCTCACGACTCGGCGCGCCGTCCGCATGGTAGCGCGCGCACAGTTTGATGGAGTCCCGGTCACGGCCGACGTGGCAATTCCCTACCTGTACTTCACCGATGTCGACGCCAGTCAATTCGGGCCCGATTACCATTTTATCCCGCCATTGCGCACAGCCGAGGACCGCGCGGGACTATTGCAGAGCCTCAAAAACGGAACCCTCAGTGCTCTCTGTTCGGACCACCAACCGCATGAGCCGGATGCAAAGCTGGCCCCATTTCCCGCCACGGAGCCCGGTGCATCGGGGCTCGACTCGCTGTTGCCTCTGACGCTTAAACTGGTCGAAGAGGGTCACTTGTCACTGCCGGATGCGATTGCACGCCTCACTTGTGGCCCAGCCCGGATACTGAATATACCCTGCGGTGAACTGTCGGTTGGCCGTGTTGCCGATGTGTGCATTTTCGATCTGAATGAGAACTGGCGGCTCAACCAGCAGACCATCAGCAGCCGCGGCAAGAACACGCCGTTCAGGGGCTGGGAGATGCGCGGCCGGGTGCGCTACACCTTGCGTGACGGTCACATTATATACCGCGGGACTTCGCAATGAACGGCAAAGCACACCGAGACACTATCTTCCTCGAATCAGCGGAAATCATTGGCCATCAGGCATTCGATGGCTCTCAATACCTGCTACGCGTACACGCTCCCGAATGTGCCAGGACTGCCAGGGCGGGCCAGTTTGCGCACCTTCAATGCGATCCCATGCTGGCGATGCGCAGGCCTCTGTCGATTATGCGCGCCCAGCCTCAGCAGGAGTGGGTTGAGTTTCTGTACAAGGCAATCGGGCAAGGCACTTCACTGCTCAGCCACAGGGAAGTCGGGGACCGTATCAGCCTGCTCGGTCCGATCGGCGAACCGTTCCGGCCAGACCCCGGTCGTCCGCGGGCGCTGCTCCTCGGCGGGGGTGTTGGTATTCCGCCGATGGTATTTCTTGCCGAAGAGCTCAAGAGCCGCCCTACGTGTCGACCTTTCGTGCTGATGGGTTCGGAGGTGCCGTTTCCGTTCCAGCCGCGACCATCGCAGATCCTGATACCCGGTATCCCCGACGGTGTTATAGCCTCAATGCCACTGCTCGAGGATTGGGGCATCCCCAGCCGACTGGCTTCGCTGCAGGGCTATGCCGGTTGTTACGAAGGGTTTATCACAGACCTGGCACGCTGCTGGCTGGACAACCTGACACCCGCTCAACGCATGGAGGTAGAGGTTTTCGCGTGCGGCCCTCACCCTATGCTCGAGGCAACGGCGAAGCTGGCCGCGGAATACGGACTGCCGTGCCAGGTTTCCCTGGAGGAGTTCATGGCCTGTGCCGTTGGCGGTTGCGCCGGCTGCGTGGTAGAAATCAAGACCGGGCAGGGCCCCGCCATGAAACGGGTGTGCGTCGACGGACCGGTTTTTGACGCCTATTCTGTTTTCTAGCCCCGCCCCTGCTCAGGGTGTCTCGACCAGCGTAATACCGTCCAGCGCAGTGCCTGCGTCCATTTCACTGTCCTTCAGCTTGATCATCAGACGCACTTCGTTAGCGGAGTCAGCGTAGTGGAGGGCGTCATCCTGGGTGATCTGGCCTTCCTTGTAGAGATCGTACAGTGCCTGGTCGAACGTTTTCATACCCTGCTGGGTGGATCGTTTCATCAAGTCCTTGAGCTTGTGCACCTCACCCTTGCGAATCAGGTCCGCCGCCAGAGGCGTATTGATCAACACCTCCACGGCAACCCGGCGACCCTTCCCATCGGGTGTCGGGATCAGCTGCTGCGCAAGTATCGCCTTGAGGTTCAATGACAGGTCCATTAGCAGCTGGCCTCGCCGGTCCTCAGGGAAAAAGTTTATAATTCGATCCATGGCCTGGTTTGCATTATTGGCATGCAGTGTCGCGAGGCACAAATGCCCCGTTTCCGCAAACGCTATCGCATGGTCCATGGTTTCGCGCGTTCGTATCTCACCAATCAGAATGACATCCGGTGCCTGACGAAGGGTATTCTGCAGGGCCACTTCGAATGAATCCGTGTCAATACCCACCTCGCGCTGGGTAACGATGCAGCCGGCGTGCTGATGTACGAACTCGATTGGATCTTCGACCGTTATGATATGGCCGGTGCTGTTATGGTTACGGTAACCGATCATGGAGGCAAGAGAGGTCGACTTGCCGGTACCGGTCGCGCCGACAAAAATGATCAGTCCGCGCTTTGTCATGGCCAGATTCTTGACAATGGGCGGCAGGGTCAACTCTTCGACCGACGGAATCTTGGTTTCGATCCGCCGCAACACCATGCCACAGTGATTACGCTGATAGAAGGCGCTGACACGGAACCGACCCACTCCTGTGGCACTGATTGCAAAATTGCACTCGTGCTTCTTATCGAACTCGTGCCGTTGATCCGCTGTCATCACGCTGAGAACCACCTCACGGGCTTGCTCAGGCGTGAGCGTGGATTCTGAAACCGGCTTTATTCTGCCGTTGACTTTCATACTGGGTGGCATACCTGCGGTGATAAACAGATCGGATCCACCCTTGTGGACCAGGAGCTTGAGAAGAGATGAAAAATCCATCAGGGCCTCTGCCTTTAGCGGAACAGTTCTTTGTTCATAGCCTTGGTGCGGGCGTCGATTCGACTCACCAGACCACGCTGGACCAGATCCTGGAGGTTCTGGTCCAGCGTCTGCATGCCGATCGCCTGCCCGGTCTGAATCGCAGAGTACATCTGCGCGACCTTGTCCTCGCGAATCAGGTTGCGGATCGCCGGCGTTCCGATCATGATTTCGTGCGCTGCAATACGACCACCACCTGTCTTCTTCAAAAGCGTCTGCGAGATAACCGCACGCAGCGATTCTGAAAGCATGGAACGGACCATGGTCTTTTCCGCCGCCGGAAACACGTCGATGATACGGTCGATGGTTTTGGCGGCCGAACTAGTGTGCAAGGTGCCGAACACAAGATGACCGGTTTCCGCTGCCGTCAAGGCGAGGCGAATTGTCTCCAGATCGCGCATTTCGCCGACCAGAATGATGTCAGGGTCTTCACGGAGCGCGGAGCGCAGAGCCTCATTGAAACCGTGGGTGTCGCGGTGAACCTCACGCTGATTGACCAGACACTTTTTACTTTCATGAACGAACTCGATGGGATCTTCGACGGTCAGGATGTGTTCAAACTTTTCATTGTTTACATGATCAATCATCGCGGCCAGCGTGGTGGACTTACCGGAACCGGTCGGTCCGGTGACCAGGACCAGGCCGCGCGGCTGGTCAGCGATATCCTTGAAAGTCCTCGGGCACCCCAACTCTTCCAGAGTCAGGATAGTCGACGGAATGGTACGGAATACACCGCCCGCACCCCGGTTATGATTGAAAGCATTGACACGGAAACGCGCGAGGTTCGGAATCTCGAAAGAGAAATCGGTCTCCAGAAACTCCTCGTAATCCTTGCGCTGCTTGTCGTTCATGATGTCGTAGATGAGGCCATGAACAGTCTTGTGATCCAGCGCGGGCACGTTGATGCGCCGAATATCCCCGTCCACCCGGATCATGGGCGGCAGCCCTGCGGAGATATGCAGATCGGAGGCATTGTTCTTAACGCTGAAGGCGAGTAACTCAGCAATATCCATGCTCTTTCCCTTTGATGGTTCTGGATTCCCTTATCGTCAACCCGGCGCAGAACTTGACCCTGCAGGGAGGGCGCCTGATGCAAGTATAGCGAGCAACAGAAGCCCTTGTATTTCGGCGCTCTGAACCCTTGTACCTGACATTTAAGATCCTGTATTGTTTTCCTCATGAAAAAGACACAACTCGCCTTTGTCGGCGCCGGCAATATGGCGCGCAGCCTGATCGGAGGACTGATCGCAGACGGTTGGGAAGCCGCTCGGATCTCTGTTTCTGATCCGGATGAAGCTCAACTCGCAGGCCTTCGAAGCCGTTTTCCGGTACACACCCAAAGCGGCAATCTCGAACTAGCCGAAACCAGCGAAGCGCTCGTGCTGGCGGTTAAACCACAAGTCATACGGGAAGTGGCAAAGGAGCTGGCCGAGGCGGTACAAACCCACCGACCGCTGGTAATTTCGATTGCCGCCGGCGTGCGCGCTGCTGACCTGCAACGCTGGCTGGGGGGCGATTGCGCCCTGGTACGGTGTATGCCGAATACTCCTGCATTGGTCCAAAGTGGAGCTACGGCACTGTTCGCGACAGATTCAGTAGACAACAACCAGAAAGACGTGGCCGAGAGCATTATGCGGGCAGTTGGCCTGACGCTGTGGATCGAAAGCGAAGACCTGATGGATACGGTGACGGCTCTGTCCGGCAGCGGCCCCGCCTATATTCTTCTGGTGATGGAGGCCCTGCAGGAAGCCGGAGAGGCTCTGGGCCTGAACCACCGGACGGCTCACCTGCTGGCGCTGCAAACCGCATTCGGTGCCGCCAAAATGGCGCTGGAAAGCACCGAAGATGTGACCACCTTAAGGCATCAGGTGACTTCGCCAGGCGGCACGACAGAGCGGGCGCTTGCTGTCCTCGAAGACGGCGGACTCAGAGAGTTGTTCAACCGGGCCCTGACCGCAGCCCGCGATCGTTCCAGGGAAATCGCGGAACAGTTGGGAGCTGCCTAATGGCAAGCAGTTATGTGACCAATCCCCTCGAATTTCTGATCAACACCCTGTTCAGTCTCTATATTCTGGCAGTTTTACTGCGTTTTCTGCTGGCTCTGGTGCGGGCCGACTTCTACAACCCAGTCAGCCAATTCCTGGTAAAGGTTACCAACCCGCCTCTGCTGCCCCTGCGCCGCATCATTCCCAGCGCCGGCAAGATCGACACCAGTGCTCTGCTGCTGATGCTGTTGCTGCAGATGGCTGCATTGGGACTGATCGCCTTGCTGCGTGGCAGCGGGATCTCGTTCGGCGCACTGCTGATACTGTCGCTTGCCGAGCTGCTCGGACTGCTACTGAACGTTTTTCTGTTCGCCATCCTGATCCAGGTCATCATGAGCTGGATAAACCCCGGAGCGTACAACCCTGCCGTATCACTATTGTACAGCCTCACCGAGCCGGTGCTGGGCCCCTGCCGCCGCCTGGTACCGCCTTTCTCAGGCATCGACCTCTCGCCACTGGTGGCCCTGATTGCCATCCAGCTGGCTAAAATGTTGCTGCTCCCCCCGCTTTACCAGCTGGCCAACTGAGCGAAGCATGACGTGCCCGGGCCATGGTATTGCTGGCACGACCGGGCACTGGTTCTGCGGGTCCGCGTTCAGCCGCGAGCGGACCGAGATGAAATCGCCGGTCTGCACGGAAACCAGCTCAAAATTCGTCTTCGCGCGCCTCCTGTAGACGGTAAGGCCAACGCGTCTCTGGTCCGGTTCGTTGCCCGACTTTGCGGCGTCCCCAGGAAGGACGTGGAGATCATTTCGGGCGCCTCTGGCCGCGACAAGCGCATCCGTATCGAAGCGCCCAGATGCGTGCCCGATGGGGTCCAGCCAGGCGGCCTGCGATCCCGATAAACAACGCCCCGTGGCGTTCCGCGGCAGCTCCGAGCAAGTCGCTAAGCATCTAAATTGCTGACTAAAGACTACTTCCGGATGGCCGCTAGGACTGGGAGGCGAGCCTGTCCTACCGACAGGGCTGATCCCCTATTGGGCAAAAAATAGAAAGCGGGAACCGTTTGCATGCAGCAGGACAATCTAGACCGTCGCTTACACGCCTACTCCGAGTGGCGCGCGAAGCTCGTTCAGACTATCCAGGATTTCCAGGCCTGGCTTGAGCAGCACGACCTTGCCTCCCCCGAGCAGGAACTACGAATATTCGAAACCATCGAAGCACTGCGCAAGGACCGCCTGACAATCGCCTTTGTCGCCGAATTCTCGCGCGGAAAAACGGAGCTCATCAACGCCCTGTTCTTTGCCCATTACGGCCGACGACTGCTGCCCTCGGAAGCCGGACGCACCACGATGTGCCCAACCGAGCTGTTCTACGATCTTGACGAGCCGCGCAGCTATCTCCGGTTGCTACCCATCGAAACGCGCCTGCAGGATCGCAGTATTGCTGATTTCAAGCACGAGCCGATACACTGGACTCAGATTCAGTTGGACACCACCAATCCGCAACAGATCAGCCAGGCGCTCCACGAGATCGTCAAGACAAAGCAGGTCCCTCTCGAGCGCGCAATTGAACTCGGACTTTACGACCAGGCCAATGACCCTTATTTCAGGGCGCACGGCAAGGCGCCAAGCCAGGTGGAAATTCCCCACTGGCGCCACGCCCTGATCAGCTTCCCACACGAGCTGCTCAAACGGGGACTGGTCGTTCTTGACACACCGGGGCTCAACGCATTGGGCAACGAACCGGAGTTGACCCTGAGCATGCTGCCCGCCGCCCAGGCCATACTGTTTCTGCTCGGTGCGGATACCGGCGTCACGCGCAGCGATATGGAGATGTGGGAGAATCACGTGCGAGCGGCGCGCGATCAGCCCAACAAGAACCTCGTCGTGGTATTGAATAAAATCGACACGCTATGGGATGAGTTGAAAGACCGAGAGGCTGTCGATGCGACCATCGAGACCCAGCGTAGAGCGAGTGCGCAGCAGCTGCATGTGCCTATTGAACAGGTTTTTCCTCTCTCGGCACAGAAGGCGCTGACTGCAAAAGTGCGCGATGACGCACAGCTGCTCGAGAACAGCCGCCTGCCGGATCTCGAGCGCTTCCTTTCCGAGCAGGTTTTGCCCGCCAAACAGGAGATCGTACGCAACAGCCTGGTGTCCAGCGTTGGCGGCCTGGTGCATCAAAACATCATGCTGTTGGAAAACCGCGTCGCGGAAACCACCAAACAGCTGACAGAATTGCGCTCACTGCGAGGGAAAAATGCCGACGTCATCATGCACCTGATGACCAAATCAAGAGAAGAACAGGCCGCCTACCTGCGTAATGTTGAAAGTTTTCAGAACAGCCGGCGGCTGCTGCAGAGCCAGGCGCGGAACATGCTTGAGGCACTGAGTATGGATGCGTTCGACCGGCTGATCAACAAGACTCGAGACACCATGACGCACAGCTGGACCACAGCGGGAATGAAACGCGGCATGGAAACATTCTTTGACGGAGCACGCGACACTATGGAGCAGGTGAGCAGCCATGCCGAGCAGACTCGCATGCTGATCCGTGCTACCTACAAGAAGTTTCACGCCGAGCACGGCCTCCCACAAATCACACCAAAACAGTTCTCGGTAGCAGCCTTCGCAACCGAACTGGAACGCCTATACCAGGAAGCTGACGCCTTTCGTCGCAGCCCTGTTACCGCGATGACTGAACAGTCTTTTGTAATCAAGAAATTCTTTATTTCCCTGGTAAGCCATGCTCGCAGCCTGTTCTTCAAAGCCAATCAAGACGCCAACACCTGGCTGAAGGAAGTCATGAACCCGCTGGTAAAACAGATCAAGGAGCACAAGATCACCATGGAGAAGCGCCTTGAGACCCTGCGCCGCATCAGCGAGTCCCGGGATACACTGGAGAGCCGTATCAAGGATCTCGACGCGGCACTGCGCGAAATCAAGAGGCAGCTTGAGGCGCTCAGGACAATGCAGCACACCATAAACGCTCCGCTACCGGCACAAGCCGAGCCCGCACCCGCATTTCAGGCACCACAGGAAGCAATCGTCTAGCCGTTCATGCTACCGCCACTGCAGCGCCGGGACGGCGTTTTTTGCCTCTCAAACTCCGAAGTTTGGTCTATAGTTCTACCAGAGCCTTTGAACCATCACACGGAGGAAGATTTATGTGCAAGAACAACCTGCTCTCGCTGCTGCTCACTGTCCTGATCACATTCCCCTGGGCGGCCCATGCTGAGAATTCCCAGGATTTTGGCGACTATGTCGTCCACTTCATCGCCTTGAGCACCACCGACCTGTCGCCTACCGTAACCCGTGAATATGACATCAAGCGCAGCAAGAACCGCGGCATGATTAATATAGCCATACTTCAGAAGGTGCTGGGCACGGCCGGCGCACCGATGGCGGCGGACATCAGCGCGTCGGCAACCAATCTCACAGGGCAGAAACGCGATATCGCGCTCAGGGAAATACGCGAGGGAACGGCGATCTACTACATTGGCGAGTTCCCGATCACGCATGAAGAAACGCTGCGCTTCACGGTTTCGGTGAAACCGCAAGGTGAGAGCGAAACTCAAGAGGTCAACTTCAAGCAACAGTTCTTCACTGAGTAGCCCACGCGATAAGGGCGTAAACACCGAACAGGGTTACCAGAAAACCGGCTATGTGGCGCGTGCGCGGGTCCCGCACCCGCGCCGCCAAGCCCGCAGCCGCTGCCCCCATCAGGAGCAGGTTTGGCAATGTGCCGAGTCCGAAGCAGAACATGAGAGCGCCCCCCCGCAGCGGATCTCCAGTTGCGATCGACCATACCAGTACACTGTATACAAGCCCGCACGGTAACCACCCCCAGACCAGACCCAGCAACAAGGCATGCAGCGGCGATCTTATCGGGAGAAAGCGGCGGCCGAGTGGCTCGAGCCGGGCCCAGACAACCCCGCCGGCTCGTTCGAGCACGGCCAGCGCCTGCCACCAACCGCCAAGGTAGAGGCCCAGAGCGACCATGAAGAGTGCGGCGATAAGCTGTAGATACTGCTGCATCCGGTGCAAGCCGCTCCAGTTCGAGGCCAGCCAGCCTATCCCCCCCAGCAGCGCTCCCGCGAGCGTGTAGCTGATCAGCCGACCTAGGTTATAGGACAGCAAAAAACGCCAGCGCGCCATGCCGCGCCGCTGGCGTTCCGGGATCCCCAAAGACAGTGCGCCGACGATGCCGCCACACATGCCGACGCAATGCACCCCACCCAGCAAGCCAACCAGGTAGGCAGCCAACAGGGACACCTCTGTCAACATGAATCAACCCTCGGCAAGCCAGTCGCGAAACCGCGTCAGCAGCAGCAACCCCGGCACCGCAATCAGCGTGCAACCCAGAAAAAATACGCTCCACCCGAGCCAGTCCGCCACATAACCGGTAGGCGCAGCGACGATCACTCGCGGTATCCCCATGAGGCTGCTCAGCAGTGCATACTGCGTGGCGGTAAATTTCCTGTTAGTCAGGGTAGCCATGAAGGCTACGAATGCAGCGGTGCCCATACCGCCACTGAGATTCTCGAACGCGATTACGCCCGCCAGCATCGGCAGGCTGTAACCGGTCACCGCGAGCAGCGCAAAGCCTGCTGTCGACAGCGCTTGCAGGATCCCGAAACCCCAGAGCGCCCGATAGATACCGGTGCGCAGAATGAAGATTCCCCCCAACATGCCACCGATGACAGTCGCCCAGAAACCGAACAGCTTGACCACTGCGCCTATCTCAGTCTTGCTGAACCCGATATCCAGATAAAATGGCGTTGTCATATGGCTCGCCATCGTATCGCCGACTTTGTAGAGCAGGATAAACAACAGGATCAGCAGTGCGTGGCGGCGGTGGAAATAATCGACAAACGGGTGAATCACGGCCTCGCGCAAATTCCGTGGCACGCCGGCCGCCATTTCCGGCTCCGGGGCGAACAGCGTCGTGACTATGCCTACCAGCATGCACATCGCCATTAACTGGTAGACCGCCGAAAAGGGCATGAAATCCGCCAGGATCAAACCACCACCGGAGGCCAGCAGCATCCCGATGCGGTATCCGTTTACATACAGTGAGGCACCAAGCCCCAGCTCATTGTCCGCCAGCGCTTCGCGACGATACGCATCGATAACGATGTCCTGACTGGCGGAGAAAAAGGTAACCAGCCAGGCCGCGATTGCCACCACCACCGGATTCTCGGCGGGATGGGTCCATCCCAGAGCCGCGATTGCCAACATAAGGAGGAGCTGCACCGCCAGCAGCCAGCCGCGCCGGCGACCCAATAGCGGCACGCCGAAGCGATCCGTCAGCGGCGCCCAGAGAAACTTGAGCGTGTAGGGCAAACCGACCAGCGCGAACAACCCGATGGTACCAAGGTCAACGCCCTCGTCGGTCATCCAGGCCTGCAGCACCGACCCGGTCAGTAGCAGCGGCAGCCCGGATGAGAACCCCATCAGAAGCGCGATCAGCATCCGCGCGGAGAAAACAGTGCCTAATATGGGATTCATGATGGGTGTCGTCTGGGACTGAAAGTTTTTGGATCGACTACACGGAGTAGTCGTAGTCGAGAATCAGGGGCGCATGGTCGGAGAAGCGTTTCTCCTTGTAGATGCGCGCCCTTTGCACCCGCTCGGCCATTCCCGGTGTGACAACCTGATAATCTATGCGCCACCCGACGTTCTTCTCCCAGGCGCGGCCACGGTTGGACCACCAGGTGTATTGCTCGGGCCGCTGGTCTACACGGCGGAAAGCGTCCACGAAACCTGCTGGCCCGAATAGCTCGTCCATCCAGGCGCGCTCCTCAGGGAGAAATCCTGAATTCTTAATGTTGCCGCGCCAGTTTTTGAGATCGATCTGTTTGTGGGCAATATTCCAGTCGCCACAGATGACGTATTCGCGGCGCTTTTGGCGCAGCTTACGCAGATAGGCCATGAACCGCTCCAGCATGTGAAACTTTATCTGCTGCCGCTGCATGCTGGATGAGCCTGAGTGCAGGTAGAGCGAAATCACGCTTAGCGGTCCAAACTGGGCTTCCAGGTAGCGACCTTCGGCATCCACGTCCGGCCAGCCCAACCCCTCGACAACTCGATCCGGCTTATGCCTGCAATAGATCGCGACGCCACTATAGCCCCTCTTGTCGGCATCGTGGTAATAGGCATGGTAACCGCGCGGCCAGAACACGCGGTCCTGCAGCTGCTCAATCTGGGCTTTGGTTTCCTGCAGACACACGACATCGGCCCGTTGTCGCGTCATCCAGCTGAAAAAGCCCTTGCGGGCCGCCGCGCGGATTCCATTGACGTTCACGGTGATAATGCGCATGATTTCTCCTGCTCGACCAGGCTGCATCATAAACAAAACCAGTCGGAAAATGGTGGCAGCCTCGTGCCAAGCGCTGACGCCGCAGGACCCGAAAAGACCCCGCCTCGCGACCGCGTCCCGCGCGGCGAGGCAAGCCTCGATTCGAGGCTGCGTATGACGGCGCACCGCGGCGCAGGTATGAAAGTGGTGCGTTATTTGCCCCTGGTGATCGTAAATGCAGGCATATAAAGAAGAATTTCTCGATTTTGCCATAGCGGCAGGGGTACTCAGGTTCGGCCAGTTCACACTGAAGTCCGGCCGCGTAAGCCCCTATTTCTTCAATGCCGGGCTGTTCAATACCGGGCGCCATCTGGCACGCCTCGGGCGCTGCTATGCCCAGGCAATTGTCGAATCGGGCTTGCGCTTCGACGTGCTGTTCGGCCCTGCATACAAGGGAATTCCTCTGGCCGCAGCTACCGGCATCGCTCTCGCTGATCACCATGGCATCGATACCCCGTTTTGTTTCAACCGCAAGGAGGCCAAAGACCATGGGGAAGGCGGCAATCTGGTCGGTGCGCCGCTGTCCGGCCGCGTACTGATTATCGATGACGTCATTACGGCCGGAACCGCTATTCGTGAATCGCTGGATATAATCCAGGCCAGCGGCTCTCAGGCTGTCGGTGTTGTCATTGCGCTGGATCGGCAGGAGCGCGGACAGGGCGAGCACTCGGCAATTCAGGAAGTGGAGCGAGACCTTGAGCTCAGCGTAACAAGCATCGTCACGCTCGCCGAACTGCAGCAATTTCTGGCCGGCAAAACCGAGTACGAAGAACCGCTCAAAGCTATCGAAGCCTATCGAAACCGATACGGAGTAAGCAGCTAAGAGCCGGGGCGCCGAGCGGTGTCCCCGCGTCTGCACAGCGGTGCTCAACCCCAGATCAACTTGATGCCGATTAGCAGGGTGATCACCTCGAAAGCCCGCTTGATCCAGCGGTTGCCTTTTGTGATTGCGAGGTGCGCCCCAAGGTACCCCCCCAGCAGCGAACCTGCCAACAGCGCCGGCAGCCAGTTCCAGCGTATTTCGGCCAGAAAGCTCAGGGTCAGGGCGCCCGTACCGTTCCAGAACACCCCGACAAGCACCAATGTATAGGCAACGGCCCGCCGGTAATCGAAACCGAACCAGCGTACCAGCCAGATCGTGACAAACAGT
The DNA here is from genome assembly GCA_963695455.1 of uncultured Gammaproteobacteria bacterium. Classification (GTDB taxonomy): domain Bacteria; phylum Pseudomonadota; class Gammaproteobacteria; order DSM-19610; family DSM-19610; genus Thiogranum. Next base: position 775,930 of record CAVOGN010000002.1, read on the forward strand.
CCGGTGCCCGAAGTGAGCGAACCGTTCAGGGCACCGATCAAGAACAAGCCCAGGCCGCCCAGCACCAGGCCCCGGCGGTCCCGATTTCTGGCCTGGTGACTCTGACCCAGCTGCGGATTTAGCCACGAATACAACCCCAGACCGGCGGTTAGGATACCCAGAGCAGTTTCTGCTGCCCGCCCGGATACGCCTACGATAAGGTGGGCACCCACCACCACACCCGGCAGACCAGTGGCAAGTGTAAACAGTGCAATGCTTTTTTCGAGCCCACCCTCCCTCAAGTGGCGTAGTGTGGCGCCGATACCAAGAGCGACACTGGCAACTTTGTGGGTCGCTAGCGCAACCACGAATGGCAGCCCCAGAAAGATCAACGCGGGCAGCTGAATCAGCCCGGCTCCGCCCCCCGAAAACGCTGAGAATAGATTCGCTACCAGAGAGATGACAAACAGGATCAGTTGATCAATGGTATCCATGACACGTGCACTTACACCCCGCACCGAACCAGACCCGACCAGGCAAAGCCGCGCGGTGAGCCGGCTGATCACCGCGCTCGGGGCGGCGCTACTGCTTTCGACACCGGCTCTGCACGCCGGCAAACTCTACAAATGGATCGATGACAGTGGTCAAGTGCGCTATGGCGACCGGGTTCCGCCAGAGTACGCGAAACGGCGCAATGAAACACTCAACAGCCAGGGGATCGTGGTAGAAACCAAGGCCGCACAGAAGACCGAAGAACAGCTCGCCGAAGAACAGCGCATCGCGGCTCTGCAAGCGGCAGAAGAGCGCAGGCAACGCGAACAGGCCCGCCTGGATCGTATCCTTCTCGACACCTTCACCAACGAGGACGAAATGATCCTCACGCGGGACGGCAAGCTCGAGGCGATCGAAGCCGTCATTCGCGTCACCACGGGCCGCATCGAAAAAATCCGGCAGAGGCTGTCTGCCCTTACCAAACAGGCCGCCAACCTTGAACGCGCCGGTCGACCGATAGCTCCCGAACTAAGCGACCAGATCGCTGAATCACGCAGCCAGATACGGCACAATCTGGAGTACATCGAAAACCGCAAACAGGAGCAGCACGCGATCCGCGAGAAATTCGAACAGGACATCAAGCGGTTTCGCGAGTTGAAGCTCGCCGAAGCCGAAGCCAAAGCGCCGCAGCACTAGGAGCCTGTCCGAGTCATCATATCGCTACTGCGGCGGCGAGCTGGTCCATTGTTTCGATCCTTGTTCGAGGGATAGCGTCGGCTGTCCTTCGCAAACGATCGAAGCTCCGTCCTCGCTTCCCACGCGGATGACTCTGACAGGCTCCTAGCTTCGAATCAGCGTTCCTATACCCTCATCAGTGAACAACTCGACCAGGACTGCGTTCTCGACCCGCCCGTCGATGATATGCGCTGCCTTCACCCCTGACTTGACCGCCGACAAGGCGCATTGAATCTTGGGTAACATGCCACCGTGAATGGTGCCATCCGCGATCAGATCGTCTACCTGGTGCGCCGTGAGTCCCGTGAGCAGCCGGCCCTGCTTGTCGAGCAATCCTGTCGTATTGGTGAGCAGAATCAGTTTTTCCGCCCCCAGCACCTCGGCTACACGGCCCGCGACTAGATCGGCATTGATGTTATAGGAATGTCCGTCTTCCCCGACGCCGATCGGCGCAATCACGGGAATAAAACCACCCGTCAACAGCATCTCCACCACCGAAGTGTCGATGCTGGCCACTTCCCCCACGTGCCCGATATCAATGATTTCCGGAGCATCAAGCTCTGGAGAATCGCGCTCTATTCTGAGTTTGCGTGCGCGAATGAGATCACCGTCCTTGCCGGTCAGGCCTACCGCACGTCCGCCGTGGCGGGCAATAAGGTTGACGATGTCCTTATTGACCAGCCCGCCCAGAACCATTTCAACGACGTCCATGGTTTCGCTGTCAGTTACGCGCATGCCGTCGACAAACCGACTCTCTTTGCCGATCTTACCGAGCACTTGGCCTATCTGAGGGCCACCTCCATGCACCACCACGGGATTGATACCCACCAGCCTCATCAACACGATATCGCGGGCAAATCCGCTTTTCAGCTGTTCGTCGACCATCGCGTTACCGCCATACTTGACCACGACGGTCTTGTCGCGAAAACGACGGATGTAGGGCAAGGCCTCACCTAGGACGCGCGCGACCCGGCCAGCTTGATCACAACTCAGACTCATAATCAGATCTTCAGAATGGCAATGACAGGCTGGGATCCGCCTGCAACATGACGCGCCGGAACTCGTCCTGAATCCGGCTCAGGGCGAGCTCGTCGCTGGCCTCGAAACGCAGTACTAGACAGGGCGTGGTATTGGAAGCCCGCACCAGACCCCAGCCATCATCAAATTCGACCCGCATGCCGTCTATTGTAATCACGGTGGCGTTGTCAAAGCGGGCCACGTCGAGCAATTTTTCCATAAATCGCGTTGGTTCGCCCTCGGCCATTGGAACACTGAGCTCCGGTGTGTTCATGCTGTCCGGTAAGGCTGCAAAAATTTCGCTGGAGCTGCGCTGATCATTGGCCAGTATCTCCAGCAAACGCGCTGCCGTATACAGGGCATCGTCGAAGCCGAACCAGCGCTCCTTGAAGAACACATGGCCACTCATTTCGCCCGCCAGCAGCGCACCCGTCTGTTTCATTTTTTCCTTGATCAGGGAGTGCCCGGTCGCGCACATCAGCGGTTCACCGCCATATTGTGCGACCACCTCTGCCACGTGCCGGGAACACTTAACATCATAAAGGATCTGTGCACCCGGATGACGTGACAAAACATCCATCGCCAACAACATAAGCAGCCGGTCCGGCCAGATGATTTCTCCCTGTGAACCGACAATCCCAATCCGGTCCCCATCCCCGTCGAAGGCGATTCCGACATCGGCGCCGTGCTGCTGTACGGCGTGAATCAGGTCAGACAGATTCTCGCTTCTGCTCGGGTCCGGATGATGATTCGGAAAGTTGCCATCGACATCGCAGTAAAGCTCGATCACTTCACAGCCCAGCGCCTGCAGCAACTGTGGTGCTGCGTTGCCGGCAACCCCATTGCCACAGTCGATAACCACCCTCACAGGACGTGCGAGCTGCACATCCGCGCGCACCCGCTCGATATAGTCGGGGAGCACTTCGAGCTGCTCCACCGCGCCTTCGCCGGTCAGCAAATCGCCGGACTCGATGCGCCGCCGCAGTGCCTGTATCGCATCATTTGCCAGCGTTTCCCCACCCAATACAATCTTGAAGCCGTTGTAATCCGCCGGGTTGTGACTGCCTGTCACCATGACGCCGGAATTCGCGTCGAGTTGCTGCGCCGCGAAATAGAGCACCGGCGTGGGAACCTGCCCGATGTCCTTGACGTCGCGACCGGTCGCTTTCAGCCCCTCTATCAACGCCTCGCTCAGCTCGGGACCGGAGGTTCTCCCATCGCGCCCGACTACCACGGTTTGTTCGCCCCGGTAGTAGGCCTCGCTGCCGACAGCCCGACCGATTTCGTACGCTGCCGCGGCGTCAAGTGTCTCCCCCACCACCCCCCGGATGTCATAGGCGCGGAATATGCTCGGGTCCAGCGCTTCCTCCCGGACGTCGACCCGGGCGATGTCGAGCGCGCTCTCGTCGAACAGCAGATCGGTATCGGCCTCCTCCACGATTTCGCGCGACGCAACCGGCGCCGAATTTTCCGCTGCCTCAGCCGCAACCGGGGCCGTCTCCGGCTTGGGTGCGGGGCCCGTGGCCGCTACACGGGCCATCAGTTCGATCGTATCGTGCAACTCGACGAGTCTGTTGGGGTACTCTTTTCTGGCTCGACCATCGCGCATATCCTTGACAATCGTGAGCAGGACAGCCTGATCCTGGCGCAGCGCCGCCCCCGTCCGGCGCAACAGCAGCCAGACCAGCAGCGCAAACAGCAACCCAGCGGTCCCCGCAGCCAGCGCCGCCGTGTTTAAGGTAGCCTCAACTGCCCGGCCTGACACAGGCGCCCAGTAAGCCACCCGCCAACGACTGCCGTCCACGGCAACGTCGCTATCAACGTGCGCGGTCTTGAACTCAGCCGCCCCCTGACTCGCAATCACCAGCGGCGCAGCCGCGATCTGCTGCAGCTCGAGGTACCCGTCGACCTCCCGCCCACTCAAAGCTCTCTCCAATTGCTGCACTGAAAAGCTCACCATCAGGTGGCCAACAATGCGTCGGCCCGCGGGATCGAGAATCCGCCGCACCAGATTCACGTGCTGCTGCGGCGTGCCGGACATGTGCACCTCCACGGGAGGCGGAGTATCCTTGGTTTCGGAGTGACGCAACATGTCCACCGCCGCGTAACCGATGGGCGGGCTGGCTTCCAGATTTACCTCCTCTACTCCAGGCGGCAGCAGGCGAACACGAATTGAAGCGGGGAACAGATAGGCCAGCTCTTCGGCCTTGGCGCTGCGCTCCGCTTCGGAGCCATCCATCATGATGCGGGCGAGCTGCGGGTCCTTGGCAACCAGCTCGGCAGTAGCAACCTGATTATCCAGCCACTGAGCGACGGCGCTGGCAAACAGATCGGCGACCAGCTCGGCGTGTTGCTGCTGCATGACTTGCAGCTGCTGGGCAGTTTGCCGGTACACCACCGCGGCTGGCGCCGCAATCAGCAGAATGCCCGCGACCAGCAACACGATAGCCTGGGAACGCAGACTCAGTTGGCCATGGCGCGCTGCCGATGGCTCCCGCACGCTGGGGACTTCACCCTGGTTGTCGCTTCCTGACCGAAAAGGCAGTTTCATTTCAATCCCTGCATCTGGGTAGTTGCGTAGGCCCCGTCAGGCACGCCCGGTGTGCCCGAACCCGCCCGTCCCGCGCGAGCTGTCGGCAAATTCATCCACCACTTCGAAACGGGGACGCACCACGGGTACGAACAGCATCTGCGCAATACGCTCCCCTGGCTCAATGCTGAAGCGGTCCTCGCCCCGATTCCAACACGAAACATACAACTGTCCCTGATAATCGGAGTCTATCAGCCCGACCAGGTTGCCCAGCACGATACCGTGCTTGTGGCCCAGCCCCGACCGCGGAAGCAGCACAGCTGCCAGGCCCGGGTCGGCGATGTGAATCGCGATACCGGTGGGCAGCAGTTCCGTCTGCCCGGGCGCGATGGACAGCGTCTGATCGAGACAGGCACGCAGATCCATGGCGGCCGAACCGTCAGTCGCATAATGCGGGAGAGGATATTCGCTACCGATGCGTGAATCGAGAATTTTAAGCTGAATTTTCGGCATGGTCCTGAGACAAACCCCTGGGATTGGTTCTGTTTCGGTACAAATCCGCGATACGCTCAATCAAGCGGCGCGCCAGTCGCGTTTTGGCATCCATGGCCAGTAACTCACTGCCCCCCTCCCAGACCAGCAGCAACTCGTTCTGGTCGGTTTCGAAGCCCTGGCCTTTACCGACCCGGTTGGCGGCGATCATTTCCACCCCTTTACCCAATCGCTTTTTCTGCGCGTAACGCTGCAGTTGTTCGGTTTCCGCAGCAAAGCCGACGCAGAACGGCCGATTTTCCAGCGCCGCGACCGTCGCCAGAATGTCCGGTGCCGGCTGCAGATCCAGGGTGGTGCAGTCAGCCTGCTTCTTGATTTTCCGCGTCGAGGGGCTTACCGGCCGGTAGTCCGCTACCGCAGCCGCAGCGATGAACAGGTCACAGCCCGCGGCAACTTCGGCCAGTACTGCCTCCAGCATCTGCTGCGCTGATTCCACCATGGTACGCGCGACGCCATCCGGCGCCTCCAGGGCGACAGGCCCGCTCACCAGTGCTACCCCGGCACCGGCCTCGCGGGCCGCCTGAGCAACCGCATAGCCCATTTTCCCGGAACTGCGATTGCTGATGAAGCGGACCGGATCGATTGCCTCGCGAGTCGGGCCGGCCGTAACAACGACCCGGACACCAGCCAGCTGCGCACTGGAGAACGACTCGGCCGCAGCACGCACCAGCGCCTCCGGCTCCAGCATGCGCCCCGGGCCGCTTTCACCGCAGGCCTGTAACCCCTCAGCCGGGCCCCAGACCTGCACATCGCGTTCGCGCAACCACGCGACGTTCTGGCGTGTCGCCGCGGCGCCCCACATCGCCTGGTTCATGGCCGGCGCAACGGCAAGCGGCGCCGTGCTGGCCAGACAGACCGCGGCCAACAAGTCATCGGCCCGACCGTGCGCCAGCCGCGCCAGAGTATCGGCGCTGGCGGGCGCGATCAGTATAAGGTCCGCCCAGCGGGCCAGCTCGATATGGTCCATTCCAGTTCGGTCATCGGACCAGTCGCTCCAGACGCTCTCGCCACTGAGCGCCTGAAAGGTTCTGGCGGTAATGAACCCGGTCGCGGCGGGCGTCATAACCACCCGCACCGTGGCCCCGACGGCTCGCAGTTGGCGTACCAGTTCGGCGCTCTTGTAGGCGGCAATGCCGCCGCAAACGCCAAGTAAAATCCGCTTCTGCAAAAGAAAATTCATTGGGCGGCAGTTTACCAGAACCCTGGCCACCGGAAAGGGCACAGATTCTCGCTTTACAGCGCCCCAGGTGCTGGCCATTATCCGGGATGCAGGGGCGAAACCAGGGGACGGATTCACCCGGCGAACAAGATCACAGCGATGGCACACAAGGAGGTATCCATGCCCATTACCGACTGGCCGGAAGCCGAACGCCCCCGGGAAAAACTCCTGGCGCTCGGACCCGGCGCACTATCCGATGCAGAATTACTGGCTATTTTTCTGCGCACCGGCGCACCCGGGCAGACGGCGGTCGAGCTGGCGCGCAGCCTGATCACCCGGTTCGGCAGCCTGCGCGCCTTGTTCCAGGCGGATGCGACGCATTTCTGCGCCACCCGCGGACTCGGCACCGCCAAATACGCCCAGCTGCATGCGGCACTGGAACTGACCCGTCGACAGCTGCGCGAACGCCTTGGCCACAGCCAGGCCATCACCAATCCAGCCGATACAGAGAATTACCTGACCGCCAGACTGCGCGATTATCCCTACGAGGTATTCGCCTGTCTGTTCCTCGATACCCGCCACCGCGTCATCACATACGAGGAACTGTTCCGTGGCACCATCGACGGCGCGAGCGTCCACCCCCGCGAAGTCGTGCGCCGTGCGCTGCAGCATAACGCTGCCGCAGTGATCTTCGCGCACAACCACCCCTCCGGGGTTGCCGAACCCAGCCAGGCCGATCAGCGCCTGACCCGGCGACTGTCGGAGGCACTGGCCCTGATCGACGTAAGGGTGCTGGACCATTTGGTGATCGGGGACCACGCTGCCGTGTCTTTTGCCCAGCGAGGCATGATTTAACCTGTTGCTTTTATAGCTGGTTATACTTGTCTCGGGGCCCTGCCCCCGGCTGGCGACCAACCTGGGCCATGCCGGGCCCTTGTCCGCCGCCGGGCTCTCTGGTATAAAACGCGGTTCCCGCTGCCCGCGGAGACCGGGTTGCGCAAGAATTCGAGGAATATAACGATGTCCAAAGTCTGTCAGGTCACCGGGAAGCGCCCCGTTACGGGCAACAACGTTTCCCACGCGCACAACAAAACCCGTCGCCGGTTCCTGCCGAACCTGCATACCCACCGTTTCTGGGTCGAAGCGGAGAAACGCTGGGTGCGACTGCGCGTATCCTCCAAGGGCATGCGCATTATCGACAAACAGGGCATCGAATCGGTGCTGGCCGATATTCGCGCGCGTGGCGAAAAGGTCTGAGGGAGTAGGTCATGAGAGACAAGATCAAACTGGTGTCGAGCGCCGGAACCGGCCATTTCTACACGACCACCAAGAACAAACGCACCATGCCGGACAAGCTGGAGCTGAAAAAGTATGACCCGGTTGTGCGCAAGCATGTGGTCTACAAGGAAGGCAAAATCAAGTAACCCGCCGGTGATACACCTGAGCAAGAAAAAGCCCGGCTGTGCCGGGCTTTTTCTTGCTCAGGTGATGGAAGATCTGGGCCCTTACCCACCCTGCAGGCTGTAACCCTTCAGGCGCCGCGCGAACACCTCCAACGCCTCGACACCGGTAGCTTCCGCCTGCTGACACCATTCCTGCAAGGCCTGCAGCAACTTGTCGTGGCTGGTGGCGGAACGGTCCCAGATCGCCTGCAGGCGCTCGCGGAACTGATACGCGGTGCGCAACGCAGCGAACCGTTCGAGCGCCGCCTCCAGAATGCCCCGGCTGCGGTCATCCATCGTTTGCGGATTGCGCACCAACAGTCGCCGCGCTGCGCGCAGGCGGATGCGGCAGGCACCATCCCTGCAGCGCAACTCCTGTCGAAGCACCGGCACGAGAACCTCCCGCGCATAGCTCGACATGACATGCAAACGGCTCACGAACACCGCGCGCAGGGTATCCATGTCGATGCGTTCCTTGCTGGGCAGGATACGGGGCTGCGGTGCCAGCTTCTTGACCCGCGCCAGGCCCAGCGCCTGCAGCAGCAAAATATAGCCCCAGCCGAGATCGAATTCCCACCAGCGCGTGGAGAACTTCGCTGAACTGGCAAACGCATGATGGTTGTTGTGCAACTCTTCGCCGCCGATCAATACACCCAGCCAGGAGATGTTCCGGGACGCGTCGACAGTTTCGTAGTTGCGGTAACCCCACCAATGCCCGATACCATTGATGACCCCCGCGGCCCAGAACGGAATCCAGACCATCTGCACCGCCCACAATGCCACGCCGGCAAATCCGAACAACAGATAGTCGGTCACCAGCATGATCGAGACGCCCAGGATCGGGTAACGGGTGTACACATTACGCTCCAGCCAATCGTCCGGCGTGTGATGCCCATACTGCTCCAGAGTCTGCCGATTGGCAGCTTCCGCCTGATACAGCTCCGCCCCTTGCCACAGCACCGTTGCAATGCCACGCGTCTGCGGACTGTGCGGATCTTCCGGAGTCTCGCATTTGGCATGATGTTTGCGATGAATCGCTACCCACTCGCGCGTCACCATGCCGGTGGTCAGCCACAGCCAGAAGCGGAACAGATGGCTGACTGTGGGATGCAGATCCAGAGCCCGGTGCGCCTGGTGGCGGTGCAAAAAAATGGTGACGCTGACAATGGTCAAATGGGTCAGGCCAAGCCCGACCAGCACATAGCCCCACCATGGCAGGTGAAACAATCCGGCGTACCAGGAGAAATCGGAAAGAAGCTCGTACATGGAAACCTCTGAAGAATGCATATCCTGCGTATAATACCACAGCTGCGGCCGGCAACAGTTTTCTACCGGGCGGGCCGATAAATGGCGGAATCCAGCTGCCAGGGACCGTTTTCACTTTTCTCACTTTATGACGTGCTTACCGCAGGCTATGGACGATATTTTCATCGGCCGACAACCGATTTACGATCGCGAGTTGAGTGTATACGCCTACGAGCTGCTGTTTCGTGCCGCGCCGGATAATTCGGCGCGCTTCAGCGACGGCGACCAGGCCACGTCCAACGTCATTGTCAACGCCTTCATGGAAATCGGGCTGGACAACATCGTCGGCCAGCGGCTTGCGTTCATCAATCTCACCCGCTCTTTTCTGGTGGAACAGGACAACATATGTCTGCCCAGGGAGCGCGTGGTGCTGGAACTGTTGGAGCACATCGAGCCCGACGCCGAGGTTATCAACGCTATCAAGCGGTTGGCGGCACAAGGCTATGCAATTGCGCTGGATGATTTTGTCTACCACGACGCGCTGCAACCGCTGGTGCAGCTGGCTGACATCGTCAAGGTCGATATCATGGCCCAGCAGCGTGACGAAATACGCAGCCAGGTACAGAAACTGCGCCAGCACCCCCTGAAACTGCTGGCGGAAAAAGTAGAGACCCGCGACGAGTTCGATTTCTGCCGGGAACTCGGTTTCGACTATTTTCAGGGCTATTTTTTTGCCCAGCCTCAGGTCCTGCGTGGCCAGCGCCTACCCAATAACCGGCTTGCCATTCTGCATTTGCTCAGTCGTCTGCAGGACCCGAACATCACGCCCGCCGAGCTCGAAGAGCTGATCGCGCAAGACGTGACCTTCAGCTATCGGATACTGCGTTACGTCAACTCGGCCGCGTTTTCACTGGCACGTAAAATCGAGTCGGTCCACCAGGCGGTGGTGATACTTGGCCAGCAAACCATAAAGACCTGGACCACTCTGCTGGCCATGTCGCAGGTGGATAACAAACCCACCGAGCTGGTGGTCACCGCCATGGTCCGCGGCAAAATGGCCGAGGCCCTGGCCAAGACGCTGAAGGCCCCGCACCCGGAAGCGTTCTTCACGGTCGGACTGTTCTCAGCGCTGGACGCGCTGATGGACAATACCATGCAGGAAATTCTCACCCAGCTGCCGCTGGCAGAACACATTTCCAGTGCCCTGCTTTATCACAAGGGCATACACGGGCAGGTGCTGGCATCCGTGCTCGCCTATGAACGCGGCGCGTGGGAGCAGGCGGGCTGCGACAGACTGAGCGCGTCCCAGGTGCGCGACTGCTACCTCTCGGCGTTGCGCTGGGCCGGCGATGTCAGCCAGCAGCTGGTGAAAAAGTAGGCGGCTGGCGTCATTTTGTTGATCCAGGTCAAAGAACCAGCCGTGATCCGCGGGTAGGGTAGGTTCCGGTTGGACTAGCGATGGGCATGGAGCGAGGAGACTCTGACTGCTCGGTCTCCTCGCTCCGCTGCCTTAAAGCGTCTCTTCCCTTCCCGTCCTTGCCGCGGCGCCGCAAACGCTGCGGTTTTCTGTTGCAGAAACAATAAGCCTCAGGAACAATGCCGCAACTTCATTGATTGCAGACAGCCGGTGAGCAACGCGAGCGACACCCGCACCCTGGCAGCCGTCGACCTCGGCTCCAACAGTTTCCATATGATTGTCGGCCGCTTCCAGAACGGCCAGCTGCAGCTTATCGACCGCCTGCGGGAGCCCGTACGCCTGGCGGCGGGACTGACTGACAAACACCAGCTGGACCCGGCAGTGGCGCAGCGGGCTCTCGACTGCCTGGAGCGTTTCGGACAGCGGGTGCGCGATCTGGATCCGGACAACGTGCGCGCCGTTGGCACCAATACCCTGCGACGTCTGCAGTCCGGCGCACGTTTTCTGGACCCGGCCCAGCAGGCTTTGGGCCACACTATCGAGATCATTTCCGGCATCGAGGAGGCGCGCCTGATTCACCTCGGCGTTGCCCACAGCCTTCCGGACCCGGGCGGTCGTCGCCTGGTGGTGGATATCGGCGGTGGCAGTACCGAAATCATTATTGGCGAGGGTCTGGTACCGATTCAGCTGGAAAGCCTGTACATGGGCTGCGTGAGCATGAGCGAACGTTACTTCGCTGACGGCACTATCCGCAAGGCGAGTATGAAAGACGCCATTCTGGCGGCACGGCTCGAGCTACAATCCAGCAAGCACCTGTTCCGCCGTCTCGGGTGGTCCATGGCAACCGGTTCCTCGGGGACGATCCGCACCATACGGGACGTGGTCGTGGAACGAGGCTGGAGCGATAACGGGATCAGCGCCGACTCACTCAAGAAACTCCGCGCGGCGCTGGTGGACAGCGGCCATGCCGACAAGATCGACTTCACCGCCGTCAGCGAGGACCGCAAGCCGGTGTTCGCGGGTGGCGTCGCCGTCCTCAGCGCTGTGTTTCACGCGCTCAAGATCGAGCGCATGCTGCATTCGACCGGCGCGTTGCGCGAAGGCCTGCTGTATGACCTGATCGGCCGTATCCAGCACCAGGACGTGCGCGAATCGAGCGTACAGGCCATGGCCCAGCGCTATCATGTTGACCTGGAACAGGCGCAAAGGGTGGAACAAACCGCGCTGCTCCTATTGGCCAGCGCAGCTGCACCTTGGGAGCTGCAGCTGGACGACGCCCGCCAGTGGCTGCACTGGGCGGCACTGCTACATGAAATGGGTCTGGTAATAGCTCATAGCGGCTACCACAAACACGGCGCCTACCTGGTGGAGTACTCTGATCTGGCCGGATTTTCGCGCCGCGATCAGCGCCTGCTGGGCGCGCTGGTGCGCAGTCACAGGCGCAAGTTCCGCAAGTCGGTCATCGAGAGCCTGCCCGCCAGCATGCATGGCACAGCAACCCGTCTTGCGATCCTGCTGCGACTGGCGGTGCTACTGCATCGTAATCGCTCTCACCAGCCGCCACCCGATTTCCAGGTGGACGCACAGACCGACTACCTCAAGCTGACGTTCCCGAACAACTGGCTGGACAAACACGCGCTTACCCGTGCCGATCTGACCATCGAACGCAAGCACCTTAAAAATACCGGTATAAAGCTGGTGTTCAGCTAGCCCGGCGACCGATTTCATAACCGCCTGGAAGCAGCGCGGATAACAGCTTGCGGCTGCCAGAGGTCGATGCTGTCGAGGTCGGAAAATGACCGGGCAGACGAGCGGCTACATACGCTCGAGCAACAGGCAGCCGGATGGGTCGCGCAACGCCTGCCAACCTGGTGCAACATAGGTGGTCGCCACCGCATCGATGATCACTGCGGGCCCTGCACACGGCGTGTCGAATTCCAGCGCATGCCGCTGCCATACATCGACCAGCCCCTCGCAGCCGGCCAGTTCGGCCCGCTCAAAGGGCTTGCCGGCAGGCGCCTGCCAGCCGGTCTGCAAACCGAATTCGCCGTGCCTGGCGGCCAGGGAGACGCGTAGGTTAACCAGTTCGACCGGCGCCCGGAGCCGATGCCCGAAGCGCTGCTGGTGCGCAGCATGGAAGTCTTCGAGCGCCTGGCGCACATCGCGGTACGGGATATTCAGGGTATAACTCTGGCCCTGATAGCGCATGTCGAGACTGAAGCCGGCGGTTATCGCTGCGTCTTCCACGCCCTCTTCGATCAATTCCGCGCGGCCCTGCGCGGCCAGCGCCTGCAGACGGCTATTAAGTTGCGCATCGCTCTGCTGCTCAATGAGACCCGGCACGGCGTGCGAAAGCTGGCGCCCGCGCGGCGCCGCGAGCATGCCGAGCGCGGACAGCACCCCGGCGTGTACCGGCACCAGCGCCTGGCGAATACCCAGCGCCTCGGCCAGCGCGCAGACGTGCAGGCCGCCGGCACCGCCGAATGCCGTGAGCGTAAAATCGGCCGGATCGATGCCTTTCTGCACCGAGATCACACGCAGTGCCTGGGCCATGTGCTGGTTGGCGACCTCGACAATCCCGAAGGCCATCTGCTCGACTGTCAACCGCAGCTGCCGGGCGACCCGGCCCACCGCCTTCCTCGCCGCGTGCAGATCCAGCCGCATTTCCCCGCCCAGGAACGCCGCCGGGCGCAGGCGACCCAGCACCAGGTTGGCATCGGTCACCGTCGCCAGGACGCCGCCCCGGCCATAGCAGGCCGGCCCGGGGTCCGCGCCTGCCGATTGTGGCCCCACCGCCAGCATACCGCCCTCATCGACGCAGGCAATTGAGCCACCACCGGCACCGATGGTGTGCATATCGACCATGGGCACCGCCACCGGGTAGGGCCCGATACGCCCTTCCGACGTCAGGTTCAGCTGACCATCAATCAAGGCCACATCGGTGGACGTACCGCCCATATCGAAGCTCAGCAGGCGCGAGCGCCCCAGCTCGGCACCGATACGCTGTGCCCCCATCAGCCCCCCCGCGGGACCAGACAGCAGCAGATTGACAGCCCGGCGCGCCGCTTTGTCGGCCCGCATGGTCAGTCCGGAACTCTGCATGACGTGAACCGGGGCCGGTGCAACAGCGCATTGCAGCCGCTGCACATAGCCCTGCACCCTGGGCCCGACCCAGGCATTCAGCCAGGTCGCGATCCCCCGCTCGTATTCACCCTGTTCGGGCAGGATCTCCGAGGAGCGGGAGATAAACAGATGATCGGGCAGACACGCCTCAACGCGGCGCTCAAAGCGGTCATCCAGATAGGAGAACAACAGGTTGATGGCCACCGCTTCGGGCGCCAGCGCCTGGATGCGGGCCACGAGCTCGGCACACTCGGCCTCGTCGAGCGGTTCCACGGTCCTGCCATCGGCGCCCAGACGCCCGCCCGTTTCCAGGCACAAATCGGCAGGCACCGGCGGCGCGGACAGCGGCGGCTGCAGATTGTAGAGCTCGCGGCGTGCCTGGCGCCCCAGGGTCAGCACATCACCCAGACCGTAATTGGTGACATAAACGGTACGCACCCCCTTGCCCTCGAGCACCGCATTGGTGGCGACCGTGGAGCCGTGTATCAGGTAGAAAAACCTGCCCTCCAACCCGAGCTCGCGAACCCCCTGCAGTATCGCCCGTTCCGGTGCGCCCGGCGTCGACAGCACCTTGTGGGTCCTGATCTGGGTGCCATCAAAGCAGACGAAATCGGTGAAAGTCCCGCCGGTATCAACGCCGAGCAGCATGGCCGGGTTCTTCGGCAACACAGTTGCGTCCCCGCTGTTTGGCCTGGTACATGGCGGCGTCGGCGCGCTGCAGAAGGGTGTGGTCATCATCGCCGTCGCGGCGCACCGCCAGGCCCTGACTGATGGTCAGCTGCAGGCTGTGCCCGGCGACGCGGATGGGGTCGGCGGCAATGCGCTGGCGTATGCGTTCGGCGATTTGCTGGGCGGTGTGCCGTGAGGTGTTTTCCAGCAGGATCACGAATTCCTCGCCGCCGAAGCGGCCTACCACATCGAACTCGCGCAGCGCCGCCTTGATGCGTGCCGCCACCTCTTCGAGCACCTTGTCGCCTACCAGGTGGCCGTGGCTGTCGTTGATGACTTTGAAGTGATCCGGGTCTGCCATGATCAGACACAGCGGCTGGCCGGTCTTGGCCGCGCGTTTGAGGGCGTCCTGCATCTCGTGCAGCAGGCTGGTGCGACTCGACGCCCCGGTCAGGGCGTCATGTTCCAGCTGTTTGCGCAACAGCGTCTGCTGGCGCTCCAGATGACGCACCGAGCGGTCCGGCTCCTCGATCTCCACCCGATGGTAGACCTCGGCCGCCAGGGCTATATCGAGAGTGATCAACCGCGTCACCAGACCACCCAGCGCCTGCCGCCCCGCCTCGTCACCGAGCCGCTCAACGATCGCATCGAGGAGCAACGCCTGCAACAGGCCGAACGCCGACAGATACAGGCTCAGCGGCACCCCCACCCGGGCATGCGCAATCCCCATCCGGGCGCGGCTTTCGAAGTAGTCGGCCGCCCGGCAGTCGACGCCGAACACCTCGAAATAGGCAATCTGCCGCTCCTTCAAATGGTCGAGATCGAAGCTCGAAAGCAGCTCGGCCGCCTGCGCATGGCGCATCAGCTGGGCGAAGAAGCGGTCCACCACCTGCTCGACCACCTCGTGCGCGAGGACCTGTTCGTGCAGTTGCCGCACCTGGTCATCGGGACAGGCATCCAGACCCACCAGCAGCAACTGCGCCTGGCGCCACTCGGCGTCAAAGCCGAATTGTTCACACAGTGGGGTTTCGGGCTTTTCAGCGGACATGAGAGGGCTATCCAAATCGGTAATGCTTTACGCTATGCTTAGCCACCGTCTGGGCATGGATTCACGGTTTAGAGCCAATCATAAAGCACATGGATGCAAAAATCCTGATCAGCGTCGAACAACTGTACCGTTATTATGGACATTACCTCGCCGTCGAAGCGATCAGCTTCGAATTGAATCAGGGCGAAGTGCTCGGTTTGCTGGGACCCAACGGAGCGGGCAAGTCCAGCACCATGCAGATGATCAGCGGCAACCTCGCGCCGAGTGCCGGCCGCATCCGCATCAACGGTATCGATCTGCTCGATGATCCCAAGGGCGCCAAGGCGGAAATCGGCTATCTGCCCGAGCAGCCCCCCGTATACCGCGACCTCACCGTCGACGAGTACCTGGGGTATTGCGCCCGTCTGCACCGCGTCAGCAAAGCCCGGCGCGGTCCGGCGGTGCGCCAGGCCAAGCAGCGCTGCGGCCTGGAGGGTGTGGGCAGACGCCTGATCGGCAACCTGTCCAAGGGCTTCCAGCAGCGGGTCGGCATCGCGCAGGCGATCCTGCACAACCCGGCGGTGGTGATACTCGACGAGCCGACGGTGGGACTGGATCCGAACCAGATCCGCGATATACGCAGCCTGATCCGCGAACTGGGCGAGAGCCACGGAATCATCCTTTCCACCCACATCCTGCCCGAGGTGCAGGCCACCTGTACGCGCGTGCAGATCATTCACCAGGGCCGACTGGTATTCGCGCAGACCATACAGGAGCTGGAACAGCGCCTGACCAGTCACGTACTGCTACTGGAAACGCGCCAGCCTCTCGATGCAGCCGGGCTGGCCGCCGTCCCCGGCATTGACGACGTTGAACTGCTGGGCGCCAGCCGCGCCCGCCTGCACTTCACCGACAGCAACCCCGCCGACGCGGTCGCCGCCTATGTGGCCGATGCGGGCCTGGGTCTGGTCGAAGTGGCGCTTGACCGCCAGACTCTGGAACAGGTGTTTGTGGAACTCACCTGCAGCGACCGGCCCGAAACGGTCGAGGACGCTGCCTGATGATTCTCACCATCGCGCTGCGCGAACTGAAGAACCTGTTCCTGTCGCCGCTGGCCTGGGCGATCCTCGCTGTGGTGCAGCTGATCATGGCGTATCTGTTCCTGTCCCAGCTCGACACCTTCATGCTGCTGCAGCCACGTCTGGCCGGCATCGAGGGCGCCCCCGGGGTCACCGACATCGTCGTCGCCCCGGTATTGCAGACGGTCGGCTTCCTGCTGCTGCTGGTCGCGCCGGCCATCACCATGCGGGTATTCAGCGACGAGAAACGCAACCGCACCCTCAGCCTGCTGCTTTCCGCACCGGTCTCGATGAGCGAAATCGTGCTGGGCAAGTTCCTCGGCGTCACGCTGTTCTTCCTACTGCTGCTGTTGATGCTGGCCGCCATGCCGCTGGCACTGTACGCTGGCACCTCCCTGGATGCCGGTAAACTGGCCGCCGGGCTGATCGGCCTGGCGCTGCTGCTGGCGAGCTTTGCCGCGGTCGGCATTTTCATGTCGACACTGACCGAGCAACCGGTCATCGCCGCCATCAGCAGCTTCGGCCTGCTGTTGCTGCTGTGGATCATCGACTGGAGCGGCGGCGGGCGCGAGGAAATGACCGGGCTGTTCCACTACCTGTCGCTGCAGGTTCACCTGCAATCGTTTCTGAAAGGTCTGTTCAGCAGCGCGGACCTGATCTATTACCTGCTGCTCATTGCGACCTTTCTGGTGCTGAGCATCCGGCGCCTCGACCAGCAGCGCCTGACCGGGTAACGGCATGCAGGTGACCCGGTCTTCAAGACGCCAACTGCAGCTCCAGAACCTGGTGTTCCTGGCCGGGCTGCTGGTGCTTGTCGGCTTGCTGGCCTGGCTCAGCACCCGCTACAGCTACCAGGCCGACTGGACCTCGAGCGGCCGCAATACCCTGTCGGTCGACAGTCGCAAGTTGCTCGACGAAATGCCCGGACCGATTCACATCACCGCCTTCGCCCGCGAAGCCCAGCTGCTGCGCGATCACATTGTTGACCTGGTGGCACGCTACCAGCGCCACAAGCCCGATGTGGAGCTGAGCTTTGTCAACCCGGACGCCGACCCAGACCGGGTGCGCGAACTGGGAATCACCCTGGACGGCGAGCTGGTGGTGGCTTACCAGGGCCGCAGTGAGAAGGTGCAGGACCTGTCCGAGCAGAGCCTGACCAATACGCTGTTGCGCATTGCCCGCCAGAAGCAGCGGCGCGTCGCCTTCCTGACCGGTCATGGAGAACGCGATCCCGGCGGGCAGGCCAACCACGACCTGGGGAAATTCGGCACCCTGCTGGAACAGAAGGGGATCGCCCTGGAAACCCTGAACCTGGCCGAAACACCTGAGATTCCGGCCGACACCAGCCTGCTGGTCATCGCCGATCCGCGCACCACGCTGCTGGTCGGCGAGGTACAGCTGATCCGCCGCTACCTGCGCAATGGCGGCAATCTGCTGTGGCTGGCGGAACCCGGCAACCAGGCCGGCCTCGAACCGTTGGCCGAAAACCTGGGTATCGAGTTTCTCCCCGGCGTCATTGTGGACGCCACCACCCAGTTGTTCGGTATCGATAATCCGGCCTTCGCCCTGATTCCGGACTACCCCATGCACGCCATCACCCGGGCGATGAACAGCCTGACCCTGTTCCCCCAGGCGACTGCCCTGGAGGTGTCGGCCCCGGATCCCTGGCAGGCAGAGGCACTGCTCACCACCCTGGACCGGGCCTGGACCGAGATCGGCGCCCTGAATGGCACCATCCGCTTCGACCAGGACAGCGACGAGCGCATGGGCCCCCTGGATATCGGTTTCGCCTTTACGCGTCCCCGACAGCACAAAGACTCCGGCGACGAGGGCTCAGCGGAACAGCGCGTGGTGGTAATCGGCGACGCGGATTTCATTTCCAATACCTACCTGGGTAATGGAGGGAATATCGACCTCGGCTTGAGCCTGTTCAACTGGCTCAACCACGACGACGCCTTCGTCACCATCACGGCGCGCACCGCGGGAGACGTCAACCTGGAACTGGGCAAGGTGGCCCAGATCGTGATTGGTTTCGGATTCCTGTTCGGCATGCCGCTGTTGCTGCTCGGCAGTGGTCTGGCAATCTGGTGGCGGCGGCGCAACCGCTAGCGGCCACCATGCAGTCACGCTGGCTCGTCAATCTTCTGTTGCTGATCGCCATCGCTGCTCTGGCGCTGGTTGCCCTGTATGAGCCGGGCATAGACGAGGCTCCGCGGGTGCAGGCCCTCACCGCGCTGGATCAGGAGCAGATCGACACCGTCCGTGTTCACCGCCCGCCGCGGGACGAACTGGTGCTTACCCGACAGCCGGGGGGCGGCTGGGCCATAGCAGGTCATAAGGTGTTGCCGGCCGATCAGCTGCAGGTCAGCGCCCTGACACGACTCGCGCAACAGAAGCCGGTGCGCAGCTATCCGGTCGCCGAGCTGGATCTCGCGAGACTGGCGCTGGAACCACCCCGTGCCAGCGTCATGCTGAACGACATTCAGGTAGATTTTGGTGACACCGAGCCCCTGGAGGGTTTGCGCTATGTGCGCGTCGGCGCTCAGGTTCACCTCACACCCGATCTGTACCAGCACCTGATCGACGCCGGGTTCAGCCAGTTTGTGCAGCGCCGCCTGCTGCCCGAGCAGGCATCGATCAGCAGCCTCGGCCTGCCCGCGTTTTCCGTCAAGAAATCGGATGGCGACTGGGTGACCGAACCCCAGCAGGACGTCTCTGCAGACCGGATACAGCAGTTGATAGACAACTGGCAGCAGGCCGCGGCGCTGCGCGTGACAAGCACAGATGCGAGTACAGCGGGAGAACGTATTGAAGTGGTGCTGGACGACCCGGCGCAGCCGCTCGTGTTCATTATCGTCGACCGTGAGCCGGATCTGGTGTTACTGAGACCGGATCAGGGACTGGAATACCACTGGGCGACCTCGACGACAGCCTGCTGGCGGTTGCCGCAGCCGGCCGTTGAGCAGGCGCAATAAAGCCTTACCGCTTCCTCTGTCAGCATGCCCGAATTGCCCGAAGTCGAAACCACCCGCCGCGGTCTCGAACCGCATCTTGTCGGTACCCGCATTGAGCAACTGGTGATCCGCCAGCGCCAGCTGCGCTGGCCGGTACCGAAACGACTCGCCAGCCACGTCCAGAATACGTGCATCACCGCGCTGCAGCGGCGCGCCAAGTACCTGCTGGTGACTACCGAGTCCGGCACTCTGATTATCCACCTGGGGATGTCCGGAAGCCTGCGTATGGTCGACGCTGCAGCTGTGCCCGGACCACACGATCACGTCGACCTCGTCATCAGTACCGGCAAGCGCCTGCGCTACACGGATCCGCGCCGCTTTGGCGCCTGGCTGTGGACCCGCGCCGAACCCAACCGCCATCCGCTGCTAAGACACCTGGGTCCCGAACCACTCGGTGACACATTCGATGGATGCTATTTGTTTCGCCAGTCGCGCGGACGCAGGCTGGCCGTAAAACCCATGCTGATGGACAGCCGCATCGTTGCCGGGGTAGGAAACATTTACGCCAACGAAGCCCTGTTCAGAGCCGGCATCCATCCGGGGCGGTGCGCCGGACGTATCAGCGAGCAGCGCTACCAGAAGCTGGCACAGACGGTCAGAAACGTGCTCATCGACGCCATTCAACAGGGCGGCACCACGTTGCGTAATTTTGTCGGCGGGGAAGGCAAACCGGGTTATTTCCGCCAGCAACTGCAGGTCTATGCGCAAACCGGCGAGCCGTGCCGGACCTGCGCGACGCCGATTCGCGCAATGCGCATCGGTCAGCGCTCGACCTTCTACTGCCCGCGCTGTCAGCGCTAGGCGATTATTCGACCCGCGCCGCCCCTATACCGCGCGGATCGGAGGCCGCCTCCACCCGGTTTTCGCCGTACGCCCAGAACACCGCCTGCATGTTTCCGTAGCGGTCTTGCAACGGCATCAGCTGGTGTCCCATCGACTGCAGGGCCTCCTGCACCGATTCGGAAAAGGCCCCGGGCTCGTGCTGGATGACGTCGGGCAGGTACTGATGATGAAAACGCGGCACGCTGACCCATGACGAGGGCGGCTCACCCGCGGCCAGATCCAGAATGCCCAGCAGCACCATCGTGATAATCCGGCTGCCACCGGGTGTGCCCAGCAACGCCACGCCGCGCTCGGATTCCACGAAGGTTGGAGTCATGCTGGACAGGGGCCGCTTGCCCGGCGCGATGGCATTGGCCTCGGCGCCGACCAGCCCGTAGGCATTGGGCACGCCCGGCTTGGCGGAGAAATCGTCCATCTCGTCGTTTAGCAGCACACCGGTACCC
The DNA here is from genome assembly GCA_963695455.1 of uncultured Gammaproteobacteria bacterium. GTDB lineage: Bacteria > Pseudomonadota > Gammaproteobacteria > DSM-19610 > DSM-19610 > Thiogranum. The sequence continues at coordinate 796,696 of CAVOGN010000002.1, forward strand.
GGCACAACGAAGCCCGCTCCAAACGGATAGTTGATGCTCAGGGTCGCAGCCACCCGGTTGCCGGCACGGTCCAGAATGGAGAAATGCGTGGTGTGTGCAGCCTCGACCCGCCCCACGCCGCCCGGCAGCAGGGCGCTGGGGGTGGCGCGATCGCTGCGAATGCCGGCCCGCAGTCCGGCCGCATACCAGGGGTGCACCAGGCGCTGTACCGGCACCTCCACATGGTCCGGATCACCGAGATACTCGGCGCGGTCACGGTAAGCGCGGCGCATGGCCTCGACGATCAGGTGAACGCGTGTCGCATCATCTTCGCCCTGCAGATCGAAACCCGCCAGCGTATTCAACATGGTCGCCAGCGCAACGCCGCCCGAGGACGGCGGCGGGGCCGACACGATGCGCATCCCGGCATACTCGAACACCAGCGGATCGCGTTCTATCACCCGGTACTGTTCCAGGTCCTGAAGCGTCCAGATACCGCCCGCCTGGGCCACACCAGCCACCAGCCGGTCGGCCACCTCGCCCTGGTAGAAGCCCGCCCGACCCCGGGCCGCCAGGGCACGCAGGGTTGCTGCGAGCTCGGGCTGGCGCACCACGTGTCCCGGCGCCGGAACCTGCCCGCGATGCAGGAAGATGTGCGCAGCGTCTGCAGACTCCTGCAACACCGCCAGGCGGAAACGCGCCATTTTGCGATAATGCTCATCCACCTCGAAGCCGGTTTCTGCCAGGCGGATGGCGGGTGCCAGCGATGTAGCGAGCGGCACCCGGCCGTAGTGCTCGGCGAGGTACGCCAGCGCCGCGGGTTCGCCCGGAATCGCCGCCGCCAGCGGCACCGTCCATCGACAGGCCGGGCACGACTTCACCGGATGCGTCCAGATACAGGTCGCGGTGCGCCGCCAGCGGCGCGCGCTCACGACCGTCAAGCATGATCTGCCTGCCATCCCGTGCCCGGTGCAACAACCAGAATCCGCCCCCGCCGATGCCGGAGCTGTAGGGCTCCACCACGGCCAGCGCCGCGCTGACCGCGACCGCCGCGTCGAAGGCATTCCCACCGGTCATCAGGACTTCCATTCCCGCCGCGCTCGCCAGCGGATGCGCGCTCGCGACCGCCTGTTGCGGCGGCCGCGCAGCGCGCGGCACCTCCAGGCCGTGGGCGGGCGGCAAACTGACCAGCGACAGCAAGCAGACCAGCGCCGCGACCCAGTGTCTTGGCCGGCTACGGGTCGCCGCCGAGCACCCGACCGCACATAACGAAAAGGCCCCACCGGGGGGCCTGTGGCATTGCCCGCGATAATCCCTCACTGTCCGGCGGACTCCCCGGTAATGCGCCGGTATTTTTCCAACAGCTGTTCCCGGGTCTCCTGGTAATCCGGGTTGAGCGGAATACAGTCAACCGGGCAGACCTCGACACATTGCGAAGTCTCGTAGTGTCCCACGCACTCGGTACACAGGGCGGGATCAATCACATAGATTTCCTCGCCCTGCGATATGGCACCGTTGGGGCATTCCGGTTCGCATACATCGCAGTTGATGCACTCGTCGGTGATCATCAGAGCCATGGCATATTTCCGAATATAATCAGAGCAATATAAGCATGGCCTAATACTATCTCAGGCGCCGTTTCAATGCAGCCACAACTTTTTCATGGACGAAGGGCGTGACATCCCCGCCGAGCAGCGCGATTTCTCGCACCAGGCTCGATGACACATAGGCGAAGTGCTCGTCCGGGGTCATGAACAGGGTTTCGATTTCAGGCGCCAGCTGACGGTTCATGCTGGCCAGCTGGAATTCATGCTCGAAATCAGACACCGCACGCAGGCCACGCAGGATGACCTGGGCGCCGCGCGTCCGCGCGAACTCGACCAGCAAACCTTCGAAGCCCTCCACTGTGACATTCGGCAGGCCCTGGAGCACAGTCTTGGCCAGCGCCACCCGATCCTGCCAGTCAAACGCCGGCTGTTTGGGGACACTCTTGTGAACCGCCACAATGACACTGTCGAATCGTTTTGTGGCCCGCGCCACCAGGTCGGTGTGCCCGTTGGTGATAGGATCGAAGGTGCCGGGATAGACAGCAGTCTGCATGAAGGTTCAGCGTCGCTCAGCGGTGCATTGGTGTACCGGGAAATCTACGCACAAAGACCCGGGGACACAAGCATCCACCGACCGCTGCGAGCGGCGCGCCCGGACCGGGCTGAAGCACCGGGGCCGGGAGCCAACTCGGAGGCCGCCCGATGCGCGCTCACCGGAAGCCCCCCCTGCGTGGGGCTCCCCTGTCTGCGCTGGCGTCAGCGGCGACAGGCGCTCGCCGCAAGCGGTTTACACTGCCACCGATACGTGTTCACGCACCACTTCAGCAGGTTTTTGCACCAGGTTCTTGTCGATCTGCTTATAAACGCGATCCATGACCTTCTTGCTGAGCTTGTCGCGCAACAGGCCCAGAAAGGCCGGTGGCGCAACCAACACCAGTCGATCAAAGGATCCGTCACTGCAGCCCGCGTCCAGGCGCTCGGCCAGCTGGCGCGCAAATTCCAGCTTCTCCTGGTCTCGGGCGCTGGTCTTGTCGTCAATGACATGCCTGCCTTGGCCGATACTGCCACCATCATTGCCCGCCCGGTCCGACACCAGATCACCCTCGTGCATTCTGCCCGCCGGGTGGACAAGATCTTCGAGTTCGGAGAGCGGCGCAAGATTACCGTCTGCCGCGTACAGCTTGGCACGACTGCTCTCCGCTACCAGAATCCAGGTACGTGACATAAATACATCTCCTTTCTGCTGCCTTTGGTTGAATTTTCTACCCGCAGTCGCCGCCGGCGATTGATCCAGGTCAGCAAACCGGCGCAAAACCCCGGCACCGCTTAGTCCAAGTATAGATAGCTATTATGGGTCCCGGTGCGGGGCTGCCGCGGTTGTGTTGTCCAGGATCACGATCTGAACAGCTGCACTGCCTCGCCCAACACAAATCCCACGCTGACCAGGAAGCCCGCAACCGGTACCCACAACGGCAGTGCCGGCACGCCCGGCTGGGCCGGCTCCCGACGCTTCTTGATGCGCCACAACGCCAGATTGACCAGCGCAAACACCAGCAGCATGGTGGCAGAGGTCGTTTCGGCCAGCGGCGCCAGCCGCCCCGTCACTGCCAGCGCAAGCACCAGCGCGGTGACCAGAACTGTCGCCAGTAAGGGCGTCCGGGTGCGCGCCGACACCCTCCCCAGCACCCTCGGGAGTTGCGCCATTACACTCAGCCCGTAAAGCACTCGCGCGGCCATGACAATCTGTATGAGTGCACCGTTGATGATCGCAAACATACCGATCAGGCTGATCGCAGTGGCCGGCTGACCGGTGACCTTTTGGTACAGATAAGCGAGCGGCGCCTGGCTGGCAGCCAGTTCGCCGGGTGGCACCGCCAACACTGCGACCAGCATCAGCAGGACATACAACAGGGTGGAAATAAGCAGCGTGAGCAGGATCGCGAGCGGCAGGTTGCGCCTCACGTCCCTGACCTCCTCGGCGACATTGACCATATCCTCGAAGCCGATGAAGGCATAGAACGCCAGCAGAGCAGCACCGAGCGCGCCTTGCCAGGCAGCGATGTCCAGCGACACTTCAGTGGTCCATGCGCGGGCGGCATCAGCCGCAGCGGGGCCGCTGACCACCACGATCCAGATGAGCCCGCCGACCTCGACCAGCGTAAGCAGGCTGGCAATCAACACCGACTCGGCGATACCCCAGGCCGCTGCAGCGCCGAGCGTCAGGGTGACCACGACAATCACCACAGCACGATCCGCCTGCACGAACTGGTGCAGGTAGCCCACGAAACCATTGATCAGCGCGGCCGCGGAAACCAGGCCTGCAAGCACCACCAGCAGGCCAGTGAAAGTGGACAGAGTTATCGAGCCAAGGCCTTCGCGTACGTAGAGCGCTTCACCAGCGGCGCGTGGGAAACGCGCCGCCAGCTCTGCGAAGCCCAGGGCCGTCACACCGGCCAGCAGCGCGGCAAGGAGAAATGAAAACGGCGCAAGGTAACCCGCAACACCGGCAATCTCGCCGATCAGGGCATAGATACCGGCTCCGATGGTGGTGCCCAGGCCGTACAAGACCAGCATCGGCAGCGACAGACTGCGCTTCAAGGTGACGGGACTGTTCATGGCCTGCGCCAGGTCCGTGTTCCGTGTGTCGCGGCACGCCTCAACGCTGCGCCCGGTGGCTGTAGAGCCGGAACAACACACCGCCGGCCCGCTTGTCTTTGAGCAGCACCCAGCCGCCCGGAACCCCGATCAGCGGCTTGTTGACCGGCATCTCGAGGTAGATTTTTGCCCCCGCCCCCAGCCAACCCGCATCAGTCAGCCGTTGCGCCGATGCCTGCAGCGCACCGAAGTCGCCGAACGGAGGATCCAGGAACACGACATCAAACGATTCGGGCGCCCCACGCAAGTAGCTGGCCGCATCCTGGTGGATGATGTCGATCGCGCTGGCTGCCAGGCGTTCCCGGTTAGCCCGCAGTGACGCGACCACCTCGGCGTTGTGTTCGACCAGAACCACGCGCGCAGCGCCTCGCGAGGCCGCTTCAAAACCCAGCGCCCCGCTGCCAGCAAACAAGTCGAGACAGCGGGCACCCGTGAGCCAGGGTGCCAGCCAGTTGAACAGAGTCTCGCGTATCCGATCCGGTGTGGGGCGCAGTCCGTCGACATCCGGAAAGGTCACCTTTCGACCCCGCCACTGGCCGGCGATGATGCGTACCTGGTTGCAGCGGCCGGGCATCACAGCGGGGCGAACCACAGGTAGCCAAAGCCGCGCCGAGTACGCCCAGTCGCGGTCAGCAGGCCAGACTCGGGTGCCCGGACCGCGGACACGGGGACTGCCACGAGGCGTGCGCCACAGCTGCGACACAACCTCAGCCACGCCGCAACAACAGCGCAAGTTGCAGATATCGAGCCCATGGGCCCATGGTGCTGGGCCCATGGAGGCAGGTCAACCGGGTTAGGCAGGCACCAGTCTTCGGCGCGAGACCAGCAACGACACGAGTCCCGACACGAACAACACAGCGCTGGCCGGCAACGGTACAGCACTGAGCTCCGGTACCACGCCGGGCGTCGGCGTGTCGAGCAGAATAAAGTCGGCACCGTTGTCACCCGTGTCGACCCACGGATTGAACCTGGCAATGCTGGCGCCCGCCGCTGCGGCCGGCGCCGCAGTGCCCTCGCCGGCAAACACGTCCCCGCCGCCAAAACTGCCGTACGCAACTGCATCCAGCACCCCCACCGCGTCTCGCAGGACCACCGAGTCGGGCCCGTTCTGGAAGTCCACGTCGGCGATGAAATCGGCACCGGCGACCTGGGTAGAACCGCCGTTCTCATCTCCTATCACGAACACCCCGTCGAGCGGGAAGAGGCCGCTCAGGCTGATGGTCTTGTACACCGTCCCGCCGCTGCCGTTGACGCCCTCCAGCAGCAGTCCCTCGAGGCTGTCGCCGGGCGTCCCCAACAGCTCGACGAACACCAGACCCGCGTCGCTGCCAGGTGCATCGTAGAACAACTCCGAAATAACCGGGCTGGCCACCGCCGTCGAACCGATCAACCCCAGGCTGCCAGTCAGCAGCAGCGCAATACGCCTTTGATTCCACTTTTTCATCACTCCCTCCGTGTTGTGTTTTCGGCATCCTTGCCGACCCTGCCCGCGATTGTGCGGAAAGCAGGGTCACCAGACTAGCGAGCGTGGGGAGGGATGAACATGCTCATTCATCTGAAAACCTTGTAGGGATATTCGGAAGGCGTTGTGGGAATCTGCTGTCGCCAGAAGCGCTGCACGGGGTGCCCCCGAATCGCCACCGGACGGCTCAGACCTGAACGTCGCGAAACCCGGTTCCGCAGCACGAAACGGCTGCCTAAGGGCAACCGCCTGGCGCTTGATCGGGTCGTATCTCAGGAATCGCTTTCCGGCCCCCCGCCCACGACCACGGTCAGCAGACGCTCGGGGTCGACGCGGCGGCGATAAGCATCCTGAATCTGTTCCACTGTGACCGCCTCCACTCTGTCGGTGAAGCGTTGCAGGTAATCCAGCGGCAGGTCATAGAAGCCGATCACGGCGAGATACTCGGCGATCTTCCCATTGCTGGATACCTGCATGGGGAATCCGGCGACGATGTTGCTGCGGGCCGCCTCCAGCTCATCCGCGCTGGGGCCCTTGTCGATGAAGTTCTGCAGTGTTTCGCGCAATACTGACAAGGCTTCCTGGCGCTGGTCGTTGCGGGTCTGGAAACCCAGCAGGTAAGGCCCCTTGCGCTCCATGGGGATGAAGTAGCTGTACGCGCTGTAAGCCAGACCGCGCTTCTCGCGAATCTCCTCGCTAATGCGCGACACCAGGCCGCTGCCACCGAGAATGTGGTTGCCGACATAGAGGGGAAAATAATCCGCATCGCCGCGCCGCATCCCGGGCGCGCCGAGCAGCACATGGCTCTGCTGGGAAGGATGTTCCAAAATGATTTCCTCGGCGGCATCGAGGTCTGCCACTTCCGGCAGGGGTTCAGCACGACGGCCTTTCTCCAGGCTGTCTGCCAGCAGCGCGGCGATACTGCGCGCCCGCTTTTCGGACAGGTCACCCACTATCACCATGGTGGCGTTCTGTGCCACATAGTAACGCTGGTAGAACGCTCGCAGGGCGTCCACGCTCAACGCCTGCACGCTCTCCTCCGTCCCGGAAGGATGGTTGGCATAGGGGTGTGACTGGTACAGACTCCGGTAAAACGCTTTCTTGACAATCGCATCAGGTTTCTGTTTCTCGTACTGGAGGCCCACCAGGGTACGCTGCCGTTCGCGCTCGAAATCAGCTTCGGGAAAATCCGGCTTGCTCAGCACCTTGCGAAACAGCTCCAGGGAGGGATCGAGCAGCTTGGGATCGGTCAGGCTGCGCAGAGAAAGCCACGCCATATCGCGCTCCGCACCGTTGCCCAGCTCCGCGCCGTACTGCTCCAGGCCGCGGGCGATCTGGTCCGCATCGAGGCCCCCTGCCCCCTGATCGAGCAACGCATTGGTGAGGCTGGCGACACCACCCTGGGTGCGGTCGCGGGCGGCACCGGCCCTGAAGACCAGGCGGATATCCACCATGGGCAGCTCCGACGCCTGTACGAACAGGACCTTGGCCCCTTTCTCGGTGGTCCAGTTGTGAATTTCCGGCGCCGCATCAACCGCAGCTGCGACGCCGGCGAACATGAACAGTACAAGCACTCGAAACGGCTTTGACATGGCGGGTTGTTGTTCTCCGTGATGACTAGTGAGCATGAGCGACGCCTCCGGTCCGTGGCGGGCGGCGCGCATCGATGGGCTGGGGCACCAGCTCCGCTATCGTGAGCCCATCGTCGACCAGGTATTTGCGCGCCACCGCCTGCACCTGTTGCGGTGTTACCGCGGCGATACGTTCGTGGTAACGATCCATCTCGCTCCAATCGAGCCCCACCGTTTCCAGTATGCCGATCTGCATCGCCTGATAGAAAATCGAGTCCTGCTCATACACCTTACTGGCACGAATCTGGGCCTTGACCCGCTCCAGTTCCTCGCTGCCCACCTGCTCCTCGTGCAGGCGCTCGATCTGGGCACGCAACGCCTGTTCGAGCTGCTCCGTAGTGTGACCGTTGGCCGGCGTTCCGGATAACAGAAACAGGCCTTGCAGTCGATCGTAGCCATCGTAGGCAGCCCCGGCACTCGCCGCCACCGACTGACCGCGCACCAGTTCGCTGGCAAGACGCGCGCCGGTGCCACCGTCCAGCACACCGGCCAGCACATCCAGTGCATAGGGCTCCCACAGCTCATCGGGCCCCGCGGTCAGCACCACCGGCACCTTGTAACCCATCATGAGATAAGGGAGTTCGGCGGGCGCTTTCACCTCGATGCGCTTGCTGCCACGCTGCTCGACCTCGCGCCGCGGCTTGGCCGGCTCGATTTCGCTCGGCTTGAGGGGGCCGAAATATTTCTTCGCCAGCGCGTGGACCTGATCCGGATCCACGTCGCCGACCACCACCACGGTTGCGTTGTTGGGTGCATACCACTTGCGGTACCAGGATTTCAGATCTTCGACGTGCATGCTTTCCAGATCATCCATCCAGCCGATCACCGGAATCCGGTACGGACTGTTGAGATAGGCGGTGGCATTGAACTGTTCGTAGGTTAGCGACTGTGGGTTGTCTTCGGTGCGCATTCGGCGCTCTTCCATAACCACTTGGACCTCCTTGAGAAACTCTTGTTCAGGGATGACCAGGTTACGCATGCGATCGGCCTCCAGTTCGAAGCTGACCGGCAGACGACTCTTCTCCATGGTTTGGAAATAGGCGGTGTAATCACGGCTGGTGAAGGCGTTTTCGCTGCCGCCGTTTTCGGCGATGATGCGTGAAAACTCACCGGCCGGGTGCGCGCTGGTACCCTTGAACATCATGTGCTCCAGCACGTGGGACACACCCGTAATGCCGTCGTGCTCGTAGCTGGAACCCACCTTGTACCAGACCTGGGATACCATCACGGGCGCCCGGTGATCCTCTTTGACAATCAGTTTCAAACCGTTATCGAGTTGGTATTCGTGCACTGCCCCCGCGGCCAGTGCAGCCACGCTGGACAGACTCAGGACGAGCGCGAGCATTCCTCGCATTGTGTACTCCTTAATTGCCTGATTAAATGCTTGTGCGGCGTATCGGTTGGGACACGCGGCCTGATTTTGTGGTTTTGTGCTATAGCGCTGCCAGATCCCGTGTTGGTCGGCTATCGCGGGAATGATAGGATACGCTGATGTATCTGGACAGCAAAAACGATGTTTGGTTTCGGTAAGAAAAAATCGCGCGATTCGGTGCCGCCAGCCCTGGATGAGGCCGATGCGCAACCGCGAACAGGCCTTTTTGGGCGACTCAAGGCCGGCTTGTCGAAGACGCGCAACGGGCTTACCGGCGGTATCGCCAAGCTGCTGCGCAGTCGCAAGCAGATTGACGATGAACTGCTCGAAGAGCTGGAAACCCAGCTGCTCACGGCAGATGTCGGCGTGGAAGCCACCCAGTCGATTATTGCAGACCTGACGCGACGCGTGGCGCACAAGCAGCTCGGTGACGCCGACGCCTTGATGGGCGCCCTGCACGATGACATGCGGGCGATGCTGGAGCCGGTCAGCCAACCCTTGCAGATCCCCGCTTCGAATAAGCCCTTCGTGCTGCTGATGGTCGGGATCAACGGCGCGGGCAAGACCACCACCATCGGCAAAATCGCCCGATTGTTGAAAAACCAGGGTTGTTCAGTGATGCTGGCCGCCGGTGATACCTTTCGTGCCGCGGCCGTGGAGCAGCTGAAAGCCTGGGGAGAGCGCAATCAGGTGCCGGTCATCGCCCAGCAACAGGGCTCGGATTCAGCCTCGGTGATTTTCGACGCCGTGCAGGCGGCACAATCACGCCACATCGATGTCCTGATCGCCGATACCGCCGGGCGCCTGCATACCCAGACCAACCTTATGGAAGAGCTGAAAAAGATCAAGCGCGTAGTGGGCAAACTCGACGCAACGGCACCGCACGAGGTCATGCTGGTAGTGGACGCCGGCACCGGACAGAACGCGCTCAATCAGGCGCGTCAGTTTCACGCCGCCGTCAATCTGACCGGCATCACTCTTACCAAGCTGGACGGCACGGCCAAAGGCGGCATTATTTTCGCGATCGCCAAACAGCTCGCCATCCCCATACGCTTCATCGGCGTCGGCGAAAGCATTGAGGACCTGCGCCCCTTCGACGCCGCCGATTTCGTCGACGCCCTGTTCGAAACCGAATAGATGATTCGTTTTGCCAACGTCTGCAAGCGTTATCCGCAGCGCGGCGACGCTTTGCAGGGCGTCAGTTTTCACTTGCCGGCCGGCGCCATGGCGTTTCTCACCGGCCATTCGGGTGCCGGCAAGAGCACCCTGCTGAAGCTGATTGCATTGCTGGAACGAGCCACCCGCGGACAACTGTTTGTGGATGGCGAAAACCTGTCGCGCGCGCCGCGGCGGCGCATCCCGATGGTACGCCGCAAAGTCGGCATGATTTTCCAGAACCACCACCTCCTGTTCGACCGCACCGTGTTCGACAATGTCGCTCTGCCCCTGGTGATTGCCGGCTACCGGCACCAGGAAATCGGTCGCCGGGTGCGCGCAGCGTTGGACAAGGTCGGCCTGCTGGGCAAGGAAAAGTCATTACCCATCACGCTATCGGGGGGCGAACAGCAGCGCGTCGGCATCGCCCGCGCCGTTGTCAACAAGCCCCTTGTGCTGCTGGCGGATGAACCCACCGGCAATCTCGACCCCGATCTGTCGCGCGACATCATGCACCTGTTCGAGCAGTTCAACCAGGTCGGCGTCACGGTGCTCATCGCCAGTCACGACCTGGAATTGATCTCGCGCATGCCTTACCCGCGCCTGCAACTGGAAAACGGGCGGTTGCTGAATGGGGAGATACTGAGCAAGCCATGAAATTTCCGCGCTTCCTGGAAAACTATCTGGCGCGCCACGCCCAAGTCGCGCTGAGCAGTCTGGGAAGGCTTTACCGCGCGCCGCTGGCATCCCTGATGACCGCAGCTGTATTGGGCATCGCACTGGCACTGCCGACCGGTCTGTATGTGTTGACTGACAACCTGCAACGGCTCAGCACCCAGTGGGATGGCGGTGCCAATATTTCCCTGTTTCTGCGCGACAGCATCACCACCGGACAGGCGCAACAGCTACAACGCAAGCTGCAGCAGTGGCCGCAAGTGGACAGCGTGCAGCTCATTACCCCGGATCAGGCATTGGCCGAGTTCCGCGAATTGTCCGGATTCGGGGACGTACTCGGCACCCTGCAAGACAACCCGCTGCCGGCGGTCATCGCCATCAAACCCGCCGAGTCGCACGCCGACGCCGAGGCGGCAGCCGCACTGATGGACAAACTGCGGGCGCTTCCGGAGGTGGATATTGCGCAACTGGACCTGCAATGGGTGAAGCGCTTTCACGCCATTGTCGACATTGTGCGCCGCTCCATCTGGGTCATGGCTGCCTTGCTGGGACTGGCGGTATTGCTCATTGTGGGCAATACCATCCGCCTGGAAATCCAGGGCCGCCATGCAGAAATCGAAATCACCAAACTGATCGGCGCAACCGACGGTTTTATCCGCCGGCCATTCCTTTACAGCGGATTCTGGTACGGTCTGAGCGGCGCGCTGCTGGCCGTAGTACTGGTGGAACTCGCGTTTTTCCAGTTGCACGGACCGGTGCGCCAGCTTGCCGGTCTGTACCAGAGCGGTTTCAGCCTGCAAACCCTGTCATTCGGCGCGACGCTGGCACTGCTGGGGACCGGGGCGAGCCTGGGGCTGCTCGGTGCAGGTCTGGCCGTCGGTCGCCACCTGGCCGCCATAGAGCCCGACCAGCTCGGCTGAGTGGGCGCGCCTGGCCGCGGCGCCGTTGCCACTCTCCACGGGCGGCGGGCGAAGCCGCGCGGGGCGTTCTCGCCAGGTGCGCATCGCTGGGCTCACCCCGAATGCGGCTTGAAACGTTCCGCTTCGGGTATCCGGATACGGAGAATCGGCGCCGGACTCTGCACCTGGATCTGGGCGCGCGCCGCCCGCAGCGCCCCCACCAGGGTAGCGAGCGCCTCCAGGCCGGGGATCTCCGCGATGCGGGCGAGCAGTTCCGCGCCGCCTTGCTCATCAATCTGTTCGGGCTGGCCGGGCGATGCCTGCGGATGCAGGTGAACGAACAGGCTGTGATGCAACTCCGGAGCCAGATTCAGGGCCACGCTTCCCTGGCGCTCGAGAAAGGAAGCCAACGATTGCACGGTTTTTGCGCCCCGCCAGTTCAGTCGTACCGCTGCCGTTGCGCCCATTGCTTGCTCCTTCGTCACCGCCCGCTGACGGCTTGCCTGTACAGTTAACCATAGCATGAGCCTGCCAGCGCAGCCCGCGGCCTCGGACGGCTTGCAACGGGCTCATGGTATTGTGATTCCGCTGACAACTAGCCAGACGGCGGTAACCGCAAGCGCGGCGCTGACGTGATAGAACCGCACGCCTGCAGCGCACTGGAGTTTTGCCGGCGGCGCATCCATCTACGGATAGGCCGAAAACTGACACGACTGCTTGCGGCACCGCTCGGGAAGCCTGCGACTGACTGAGGCATAGCCGCTTCGATCCGGCGTCCAAGCAGCCGAGTGCCGGCATGTACCTCACACCCAGCTGATCCGTACCGCAGACAAGGTACTTTTTGCCATCGAGGCGCAGGGGAGAATATCTGTATCTATATGATTTATATAAATTATTAATTTCAGTCGGCCGGTGCAACGTGCCCGGATGGAACTTTATCGGCTATTAGCACTCTTACGACGCGAGTGCTAAAATTAAACATGCTCAAGAGGGAGGAAGCCAGCGAATGAGCCATGCTCTGGTCACCGCAAAACCGATGAATCTGCCGGTCCCCAGCGAGCGGCTTGATCTGTATTTGCAGCAGGTAAACCGGTTTCCGCTGCTCAGTGCAGAACGGGAGCGCGAGCTGGCGCTGCGCCTGCGCGATCACAACGATCTGGAGGCTGCGCGCGAACTGGTCTTGTCGCACCTGCGCTTCGTGGTGAAGATTGCGCGCGGCTACACCGGATACGGACTGCCACTGGCCGATCTCATCCAGGAGGGCGGTATCGGTCTTATGAAAGCCGTGCGACGCTTTGATCCCGATGTCGGGGTGCGGCTGGTTTCGTTCGCCGTGCACTGGGTACGCGCGGAAATCCACGAATTCATTCTGCGCAACTGGCGTATCGTCAAGGTCGCCACCACCAAGGCGCAGCGCAAGCTGTTCTTCAACCTGCGCAGTTCCAAGAAGCGGCTGGGCTGGTTCAGCCGCGACGAAGTCGAATCGGTGGCAAAGGACCTGGGCGTCAGCCCGGAAACGGTTCTGGAAATGGAGTCCCGCCTCAGCGGCCAGGATATTTCCTTCGACCCGGCGGGAGCCGGCGAGGATGATGAGGACGGCGCCTGGGCACCGGCGGCATACCTGGCCGCTCCCGAAGCGGCGGATCCCGCCCGACTGCTGGAACAATCCGACTGGGAGCAGCAAAACGCCGGTCAGCTGCAGGCGGCGCTCGGAGAACTCGATGAGCGGGCCCGCACCATTGTCGAGCAGCGCTGGCTTAGCGACCAGAAGGTAACGCTCCACCAACTGGCGGACCGTTTCGGGGTCTCCGCGGAGCGCATACGCCAGCTGGAGAACAACGCCATCAGGAAGCTGAAGACGCTCATGGCCTAGCGACGGCGCGTTTGGCAGCGCGCAGGCATAAAAAAAACGGCCCTGTGCGGGGCCGTTTTTTTCTGCCTGCGCGGTCCGCAGATCACCCCAATAACACCACCGACAGGAAACTCAGCCATGCCAGCACCACCAGGGCCACCACGATAACCATCGGAAAACCTTGGAACGTAAACATCACTTCACCTGATAATCATAAGCATATTAGCAATATCTTATCTTACTCGTTATCGCCCTTCAATTTCGGCCGGCGGGGAATACGCGGATCGTCATCGTCCATCAGAATACGATGCGCCGGTCCTTCCAGGTCCTCGAACTGACCCGAACGAATCGCCCACAGGAATACCCACACGGCAATTCCCATGATGATCAGGCTGATAGGAATCAGTAGAAACAGAATATCCATGTCATTCGTCCGGCCGGCCACGCAGGCGCAGCGCATTGACCACCACCACCAGCGAGCTGGTCGACATGCCTATAGCCGCCATCCAGGGCGCGATCCAGCCCGCGGCGGCCAGCGGCAATGCAACGAGATTATACACCAGCGCCCAGAGCAGATTCTGGCGAATAATGGCGAGGGTGCGTCGACTGGTCCGAATGGCGTCTGCCAGGTGCGGCAGTTGCTCGGATAGCAACACCATGTCGGCGCTGGCATGGGCCAGCTGGGTGCCGCCCCCCATGGCCAGGGACACCTGCGCCGCAGCCAGCACCGGCGCGTCGTTCACCCCATCGCCGACCATGGCCACCACGGCACCGGACGCCTGCAACGCCTGGATGTGGCGCAGCTTGTCTTGCGGCAGGCAACGCGCCTGATAGCGTTGAATGCCGAGCTCGTCGGCAACCCGCTGCACGATCGCGGCCTGGTCACCGCTCAGCAGCTCGACTTCGATGCCCAAGGCTTTGAGCCGTGCGACTGTGGCGGCCGCTTGGTCCCGCAATCGGTCGCCGAGCTCGAAGTGCGCCAGAAAGCCCTGCGCGTCGCCCAGCACTACCCCGGCGAGGGCATCCTGCGGCGCGCCAACGGTCGGACTGCTCTGCAGGCCGCGCACAAAGTCGGGTGTGCCTATGCGATAACGCACGCCCGCCACCAGGCCTTCCATACCACAACCCGGAGTGGCGGAAATCGCTTCGACCTGCAAGCGCGCGGGTGCCTCCGCGACCAGCGCGTGGGCAATAGGATGCTCCGACGCCTGCTCGAGCGCCGCGGCGATCTCCAGGCAGCGCCGGCGGTCCAGACCACCCAGCAATTCGACCCGCTCCAGGCGCAGACGCCCTTCGGTGAGAGTCCCGGTTTTATCAAAAATAACGTGGCTGGCACGCGCCAGCGTTTCCAGCGCGTGACCGCGGGTGGTGAGCACGCCAAGCCGCGTCAGCGCACCGGTGGCGGCCGTCAGCGCCGCCGGGGTCGCCAGCGACAGGGCGCAGGGGCAAGTCACCACCAGCACCGATAGGGTGACCGAAAACGCGTGCGCGGGGTCATGCTGCCACCACCACCAGGCGACACCGGCCGCGATCAGCAGCAAGGCGGCGACAAACCAGCCGGCCACCCGATCGGCGAGCCGTGCCACGGCGGGCTTTTCAGTCTGCGCGCGGTCCAGCAGGCGAACAATCGCCGAGAGTACCGTCGCTTCGCCTACCTGCTCGACCTGCATCACCAGCGGACTCTCGTTGTTTACCGTACCGCCGACCAGCAGATCACCGACACCGCGTACTTGCGGCAGACTTTCCCCGGTGAGCAGCGACTCGTCGAGTGAACTGCTGCCTTCCAGAACGCGTCCGTCGGCCGGAACGCCCTCCCCGGGACGCACCAGGACACGATCACCCGGCGCCAGGTCGGCGACCGGCACCCGTTCCTCACCCGCCTCCGTCAGACGCGCCGCCGTGGCCGGCAACAGTTTCACCAGTTCCTCGGCCGCCTCCCCGGCACGGTGCCTGGCGCCCATTTCCAGAAAGCGCCCGGCCAGCAGGAAGAAGGTGAACATGGTGACCGAGTCGAAATAGATCTCGCCGCGCCCCGTGACCGTCGCCCAGGCACTGGCCACAAAAGCCGCGCCGATCGCCAGCGACACCGGCACATCCATGCCCAGCTGGCGCCGCCTCAGATCGCGCCAGGCACTGGTGAAGAAGGGCCGTGCCGCGTACAGAATGACCGGGGTGGTGAGCAGCAGACTAACCCAGCGCAGGAAGTTGCGCAGGCTGTCACTCATGCCCTCATAATCACCGGCATACAGGGCCACCGCCAGCATCATCACCTGCACCATCGCCAGTCCGGCGACCGCCAGGCGCCGCAGGGCGCGGGTCTTCTCGTCCTTGTAGATCTGTTCCTGACGCCCCGGGTCAAAGGGGTGAGCATGGTAGCCGATGGCACTTATCGCCTCGAGGATCTGGCTCAGCCGGATACGCTGATTGTCCCAACGCACCCGGGCACGGTGGGTCGCGTAGTTGACCGCGAAATCCAGCACACCGGGCAGCGCTTTCACGTGCCGCTCGTTCAACCACACACAGGCCGCGCAGACGATACCCTCCAGAATCAGCGCCGCCTCGCGCTGCTCGCCCACATCCTGCTGGACAAAGTTCTTCTGCAAATCCTCGCGGTCATAGAGCTCCAGCTCGCGCAGCTGCTCCGGGACCAGCTCGCGCGCCTGCGGGGATTTCTCGGTGCGAAAGCGGTAAAAATCACCCAATCCCCCGTCAAGAATGGCCTTCGCCACCGCCTGGCAGCCGTGACAACACATCGGCTGACGGACACCATCGATCTCCACGCCATAGTCTGCGCCCGGCGGAACCGGGAGTCCGCAGTGGAAACATTCCTGTTGCTGAGTGGTTTTGATCAAAAGCGTTACGGAGCTCAAGTGGGGTGAAGCTGTATTATTGCCACGGAAGGCACGGAAAACACGGAAATATGGAACTTACATCCAGTGCATCGGCCCATCCGATTCGGCGGCTTCAGCCAAGCTCAGACAAACCTGTTGTTGAAGCCTGTTAGCCGTGAGAGATTCCGCTCGGGCCGGGGGCACCGCGACGTCGCGGGCCTGCGCTTCGAGTTCCGTGTTTTCCGTGGCTACTATTCCTAGTTTTCCGGCCCGCGCAGAGGGTCGGCCACGGAGGTGCTGGCGTGAAGCTCATGCAGCTGCCCGCCGCGTCGCACCTGCAGGACCAGGGTCCAGAGGCCAGGCTGCGGCAATTCGACTGCGGCACGGTACAGGCCGGGCTCGATCTCCTGCATCGCGAAGGTCTGGTCCAGGCGACTGTCGGAAGGCCGCTGAAACACGCCCGATACCTGTGCGTGCTCGAGCGGGGCGCCGTCCCGCTCGCTTACCTGCACCTGGAATACGCTGGACCGGCCCGCTTCAGGTTGCTGCAGCCAGCCCTTGTTGATCTGCCAGCCGCGCTGCTGCTGACGTTCGACCTGTTCCAGATACTCGTTGTACAGACCCTCCTTCTCCTGGTAGTCGCGCGCCACCACACCCGGAAACACCGAGCGCACGTTATCCTGCTCACCGTGCCTGGGCAACAACCAGTCGGCCACCGGCTCCGGCAGCCCTTCCCGCGAAATCACCACCAGCACCCCATCCAGGGCGAACAACACCATAAAGAAGATTACGATCAGCGCCGGCCCCCAGTGAAACCAGCGCTGTGCGGTCCGGGTGTCCTTGCGGCGCTGCTCGCGGGCATGACTGACGATACCCAGCACATACGCGGTCACCGCCAGCACCGCCACGTACATGGCCAGCACGTCGGCGCCCGGCCAGTCGATAAGGCTGTAGATCAACAGGACGGTAAGCGCCAGCAGTGCAACCACCAGCGCCGTCTGTTTACCGTTCAGCGGCGTGACGCGATACAGCAGCAGAAAGACAATCACTGCTGCCGCGCTCCCGAGGGGCAATGCCAGCATCGATTCGAGCATCAGTGGTCACTGCCCGGAATGAAGAACGTGGCCGGCGCGCTGATCATACCGATCTCCTGGCGCTGCTGCGGAACGATGTCAAAGTGAAAACTGCGCGATCCCTTGATCCGGTGGCCGGACCCCCAGCGCACTCGCGCCATCACCCGGACACTGTGCTGCGGCGCCAGCTGCAGCGAGGCGAGTTGACCGATATCGAGCTCTCCCCCCGCCAGACCCCGCATCATGACGGCAAGCTGCAACGGCTGGTCGGTCTTGTTCGCCAGATGCAACTCGTAACTGTTCTGGATACGCCCGTCGGACAGACGTACGAACAGGGGCTGGCGAACCTGCACCACCGACATTTCCAGCGGCGCCTGGTGGCTTACGCTCCACACCAGCGCGCCGATGGCTGCGACCAGCACGGCGCCATAGGCGAGGGTCCTGGGTTTCCAGATCCGGCTGATGCCACCCTGGGCCTGGCGCTCCGAAGTATAGCTGATCAGGCCGCGCGGCCAGCCGAGCGAATCCATGATGGTGTCACAGGCGTCAATACACAGCGCACACGAAATGCACTGCACCTGCAGGCCGTCACGAATGTCGATACCGGTTGGACACACCTGCACGCAATAGCCGCAGTCGATACAGTCACCGACACCCTGCTGCTCGCGCTGGCGGTGGGATTTCAGGCTGCGGGTTACCTTGTGGCGGCCGGTGGCGCCCTCACCGCGCGCCACGTCGTAGGCGACGATGCGGGTATCAGCATCAAACATGACCGACTGAAAGCGTGCGTAGGGGCACATGTAGGTGCACACCTGTTCACGTGCCAGCCCGGCCATCACATAGGTGGTGGCGGTGAGAAACAGGGTGGTCGCGTAGGCCGGAAAAGGCGCGGATCCGGTAAACCACTGCACAACAAGCGTGGGTGCGTTACCCCAGTAGAGGGTAAAGGTCAGACCGGTGCCGAACGCCACCAGCAACCACAACAGGTGGGTACCAGCCTTGCGCAGCAACTTGTTGACGCCGAGCGGCGACTTGTCCAGGCGAATGCGTGCCACACGATCGCCCTGCACCATACGCTCGATGAGCAGGTAGAGATCAGTCCACAGGGTCTGGAAACAGAAGTAGCCGCAGAACACGCGGCCGGCAATACCGGTGACGAAAAACAGCAGCAGCGCGGCGATCATCAGGAGACCGGCCAGCCAGAACAGGTCCTGGGCATGGGCCACCAGACCGAACAGGTAGAACTTGCGCTGCACTATATCGAACAGAACCGCTTGGTCGGGTCCGACGTTGCGCTCCCAGCGCAGCCAGGGGAGAAGAAAGTAGACCCCGTAGGCAAGACCCAGAACGGCCCACTTGATCGTGCGGAAGCGACCCTTGACGGAACGCGGATAAATGCGTATCCGCGACTGGTACAGCGCCTGTGTGCCTGGCTCCGTCATACCCGACGTGTGCGCGCACGGAGTCTGTTGAGCGGACCTACTGGCCACCACCCAGTTCGTGGACGTACACGGTCAGCAGCTTGATCTGCGTGGGAGTCAGGCGCCCCGACCAGCGCGGCATGTTACGCTCCACGCCGTTGGCAATGACCCGTTTGACCGCGGCCTGCTTGTCGAGCATCGAGGCGGCGCCGTTGACATCGGCAACGGTCCATATCTGGTCGGTCAGGTTCGCGGCACCCTGGGACTTCAAGCCGGTGCCGGCGGCCGTGTGGCAGTAATAGCAGCCGCCCACGTTGGTCTGGAAGATTGCCTCGCCGCGCGCCACCGCGTCCGCATCCGTTTCTTGACCGGACAGGCTCAGGACGTAGTCGGCCACGTCGTCGAGCTGCTGCCCGGTGAAGGTTTCCTTGAACCCCGGCATGAAACCATAGTGGCCGTTGCTGATAGTGGCCTCGATTTCTTCCACCGTACCGCCCCACAGCCAGTCGTCGTCACCGAGAGCGGGGAACAGCCCCATGACGCCGGCGCCGCCGGCCCCGTGGCAAGGGGCGCAATTGTCCCCAAAGATGCCGTTCGCCATGGAACGGGCGAACGCCATCATGTCCGCGTCGGCGAGAATCTCCGCATAGCTCGCCGCGGTGATGCGATCCAGGTATTCCTGGCTGCGCACCGCATCGCTGCCTTCCTGCAGCTCTTTCAGCAGCAGCGAACGCGTGTTCCAGTGCGTGGTCTTCTCGGTTCCGTCGCTGTCGACAAAGGTGATGGTATTTAGCACGCCCTTGGTAAAGGTGCCGGCGACCGGCCAGGCCGGATACAGGATCCAGTAGATCAGCGCGAACAGCACGGTAGCGTAGAATGCCCACAGCCACCAGTTCGGCAGCGGGTTGTTGAATTCCTGCAGATCACCGTCCCAGGCGTGACCGGTAGTCTGAACCGCACCCTGGGTCTTAGCTTTTTTTGCTTCGTTCATTGCTCTCTACCTCGCCGTTGCCGACGTCCAAACGCGTATCGTCATCCTGTAGGGGAATGTATTTGTAAGACTCCAGACGTCTGGAGCGCTGCTTCCCCGTGTAGACGTAGATCAGGATTCCGCAGAAGGTGAAGAAAAACAGCAATAGCGCAACGATCTTGCTGTTTTCCAGGCGTGTGATCCACAATAACCATTCCGGCATGGCGGTTGTCTCCCGTCGCGCGCGACTAGCGAAACTCCGTGAAGTAACCTTCGTCGTATTGACTGAAATCCACCATGGTCCCCAGCACCTGAAGATAGGCGACCAGCGCATCCATTTCGGTAATGCGCGCGCGCTGCCCGTCATAATTGTTGGCCAGCGCCTGCTGCATGAGGTTTTCCTCGGCGTGCAGAATGTCCAGTCGCGCCGCAACTTCAGCCCCAAACTCCTCGACATTGCGTTGCAGCTCTCGCTCGGTTTCCGAATAGGGCACCCCGGTCTTCTTCAGGGCCCGCATGCGATCCTGCACGTCGGAAAAATCCAGCTCTGTTTCCAGCAACCAGGGGTAATTGGGCATGATGGACTGTGGCACCACGTCGCGCGGATTAAGCAGGTGCGCCACGTGCCACTCGTTGGAGTACTTGCCACCCACGCGCGCGAGATCCGGTCCGGTGCGCTTCGAACCCCACTGGAACGGATGATCATACTTGGATTCGGCTGCCAGCGAGTAATGTCCATAACGCAGCCATTCGTCGCGGAACGGGCGGATCATCTGCGAATGACACAGATAGCAGCCCTCGCGCTGATAGATATCGCGGCCACGCAGCTCCAGTGCGGAATAGGGCCGCACACCCTCGACTTCTTCTACTGTATCGTTGATGAAGAACAGTGGAACGATTTCCACCAGGCCCCCGATACTGATCACGATCAGCGTCAGTATGATCAACAACCCGGCATTGGTTTCGATACTTTCGTGCTTAATCACTGTCGTCTCCCCGCGCGGTCACTCATTCAGGCACGCGCCATCTTGGCGGCAAGCTTGGCTTCCAGTTCGGCAGCCTCGATACGCGACCTGCGCACGGTCATCAGCACGTTGTAAGCCATCACCACCATGCCGCCAACAAAGAAGGCCCCACCCAATGCCCGCACGACATAGGGTTCGTGCAGGAAGGCGACAGTTTCAACGAAGGTGTAGGCGAGGTTGCCGTAGTCATCGAAGCTGCGCAGCATCAGCCCCTGAAAAATACCTGCCACCCACATGGCGGTGATGTACAGCAGGATGCCGATGGTCGCCAACCAGAAATGCAGATAGATCAGGCGTGTGCTGTACATCCTGGTGTCATACAGACGCGGAATCAGGTGATAGAAAGAACCCATGGACACCATCGCCACCCAGCCCAGCGCACCCGAGTGGACATGGCCTATGGTCCAGTCGGTGTAATGCGAAAGCGCATTCACGCTCTTCAGCGACATCAGCGGACCCTCGAAGGTCGACATCCCGTAGAACGACAGCGCAGTGATCAGAAACAGCATGACAGGATCGGTGCGCAGCTTTTCCCAGGCGCCTGACAGCGTCATGATGCCGTTGATCATGCCGCCCCAGGACGGCAGCAGCAGCATGATGGAGAAGGTTGCCGCCAGCGTCGAGGTCCAGTCCGGCAGGGCGGTCCAGTGCAGATGGTGTCCACCCACCCACATGTAGAGGAACGACAACGCCCAGAAGTGCACAATGGAAAGGCGATAGGAATACACCGGTCGGCCGGCCTGCTTGGGCACGAAGTAGTACATCATGCCGAGGAACGCGGCGGTCAGGAAGAAACCGACTGCATTGTGGCCATACCACCACTGCGTCATGGCGTCCTGAACACCCGAGAACAGGCTGTAGGACTTCAGCGAGAACAGGCCGACCGGGACTGCCAGGTTATTGAAAATATGCAGGATCGCGGTGGCCAGTATGAACGCGATATAGAACCAGTTAGCCACGTAGATGTGCGGCTGCGAACGGCGCCGCAGGGTCTGCACATAGACCCAGAAGTAGGCCACCCAGGTGACGGTGATCAACAGGTCGATCGGCCACTCGAACTCGGCGTACTCGCGACCCTGGGTAATACCGGACATATAGCTCAGCGCCCCGAGAGCCACCGCCGCCTGCCAGCCCCAGAAGGTGAATGTGGCCAGCCAGTCGCTGTACAGGCGCACCTGACAGGTACGCTGGACAACATAGTAGGACGTGGCAAACAATGCGCTGCCGCCAAAACCGAAGATGACCAGCGTGGTATGCACAGGCCGCAGACGACCGAAGGTGATCTCCGGGATGTCGAAATTCAGGAACGGCCAGGCCAGTTCAGACGCAATGTACACACCGACACTCATTCCCAGCAGGCCCCACACCAGCGCCATGATGGTGAACTTGCGAACGATGTCGTAGTTGTACTGTTCGGTACTAGCTATAGCTGCCTGTGCCATATGTGGTGCCTCGTTTTGCGCGAGCTGGCTGTTGGTTGCCGGAATGCCGATGTGCAAATCACTACATTCTAATATACGGAACTACTACTGGTAAAGCCGAGGTTCGAAGCCCACCGGCTCAACGCGGATAAATGCGCCCAATATCCCGCAGGACGGAGAGCCCGCGACTCTGCCCAAGTCGGCTGTGCGCAGCCAGTCGAAGCCACAGCCTGCAGCACGTGCCGTGCTGTGTCGGAATGGCCGGAAAAAATCACTGCGCGTGCAATTGTGTGGATTCATTGACCTGCGTCATGACGTCATCCGGCACATCGAAATAAAATTAATTAATAGGTAGATAGCTATTGCACCCGGACACTGACAGCAGCCGCATGGATAACCCGACCCTTGCCTACCCGATCGGTGACAACCTTTACCTCAATATCACCGATCGTTGCACCCTGCGCTGCGGCGTTCTGCCCCAAACACGCCGCCCAACCATGGGTGCGCGGCTATGACCTGTCGCTTAGAGCCCGCCCCAGGTTGAGCGACATCATCGCTGCACTCGGTGATCCTGCCCGCTACAGCGAAATCGTGTTTTGCGGCTTCGGCGAACCGACGTTGCGCTTGAAACTCGTACTGGAGGTCAGTGACTACGTTCAGTCCCGACACGGCCGGGTCAGGATCAACACTGATGGGCTCGCCAACCTGGTGCACAAACGCAACGTCCTGCCCGAGTTCACCGGGCGGGTCGATGCCCTCTCGGTTTCGATGAATGCCCAAAACGAGACGCTGTATAACCGACACTGCCGACCCGCCCTGCGCGGTTCCTATCAGGCTATGCTGTCGTTTCTCGAGCAGGCGCCGCGCTATGTGGGTGAAGTCACCGCAACGGCGATCGACGGCCTGGAGGGAGTGGATATTGATGCCTGCCGGAGGCTGGCAATGGAGCGTGGCGTGCAGTTTCGGCGCCGGGTACTCGACGTGGTGGGTTAGACCCTCGGTCGAGCCCGGGGGTTCAACCGAAGTAGCTCAGCACGTACGGCACGTAGTGATCCACCAGCAGAAAGGCGAACAGCGCCATCAGATATACAATCGAATAGCCGAAGGTCTTCATTGCCTGCTTCCCGCTGTCATCACGCATCAACATCCAGGCGTGATACAGGAAACCGGCGCCGAGTCCGAGCGCGCCCAGCAGATACAGGGGCCCGCTCATGCGCGTGGCGAACGGCATGATTGACACGACCACCAGCAGAATGGTGTAGAGCAGGACCTGCAGGCGGGTGAATTGCACACCGTGGGTGACCGGCAACATCGGGATGTTCACCTTGGCGTATTCGTTACGCCGGTGTATCGCCAGCGCCCAGAAATGCGGCGGCGTCCAGACGAAGATGATCAGAAACAGCAGCAGTGCATTGGGGTCAACAGTGCCTGTTACCGCGGTCCAGCCCAGCACCGGAGGGGCCGCGCCGGCGGCGCCGCCGATAACAATGTTCTGCGGAGTCGCGCGCTTCAGGTACAGCGTGTACACCACCGCGTAGCCGATCAGGGACGCAAAGGTAAGCACGGCGGTGAGAGGATTGACGAACTTGACCAGGATCCACATGGCCAACCCGCCAAGCCCGAGCGCAAAAGCGACGCAGTTGCGCGCGCTGAGATGGCCACTGGCGACGGGCCGGTTGCGGGTGCGCGCCATGCGCGCATCGGCGTGCTGGTCCACGACATGATTGATGGCCGCCGCGGACGCAGCTGCCATGCCGATACCTAGCGTTCCGAATACAAACGCCTGCAACGGCACCATGCCCGGAACAGCCAGAAACATGCCGACCATCGCCGTGAAGACGATCAAGGCAACCACCTTGAGCTTGCACACCCCCAGGTAATCGCGCCAGCTGCCAGCCGCACTGGCCGTAATCGAATAACTCATGTTCGCCCCCAACGCGTTGCCCGGATCAACAGCCGGTCTTCGATCGGCTGCTATTCTAACCCAATCCCGAATACTTTAAGAGCCTTTCCAGATCCTTGATCATGCCGCCGGGCTCGTCCTCGGGCTGGTAGCTCATCATCAGATTACCCAGAGGATCGACCAGATATACCCGGCCGGCCCGCATCGGATCCTGCTCGTCCAGTACGAATGTCTCCAGCAACTCTGCCGGCACCGGATCTTGCAGCACTGCCATCACCTGTCCCGGGAAATGCTCGGTCAGTTCGGCCCGCTGTGCCGGCCTGAGGTCCGCCCGGTCCCAGAGCATCAGGCGCTGCACCCGATCGATGTTCTTGCCCTGTGCCAGGCGCACCTGGCGCAAGTTGTACAATTGTCTGACGCACGGCTCGGCGCAGACACCCTGCGCCAGATAGACCAGCGTCCATTTGCCGCGCAGAAAGGTCTCATCGATCCTGTCACCGGAGAGGGTTTCGATCTCGAACGCAGGCAGCGGCCGTATCGGAGTGATCAGCTGGCCGTGATTCGACGTACCGGCGGGCCGCCATTCGGGGAAGACATAGAAAGCGAGCCAGGCGAGGACCACGGGAGCACCGAAAAACGCCAGTAACAGCAACAACGACAGGCGCGAGCGAGTGCGTGGCGCGGGAGCATGTTTCACAGTTTCCATAACCTCACGTAAGCTTGCGTGTATTGACGACCAGGTAGATCACCAGCAGCGCCGCGGCAAGTCCAAACCATTGCACAGCGTACCCGACATTGCGTTCCGGCCCGAAGCGCAGCGGCTCCCAGTCGCGGACAAACCCAGCCTCCTGATCGGGAGCCAGCAACAACACTACCGGCAACAGGGGATAGCCCAGCTCCTGCGCCAGTTTTTGCGTGTCCACCCGCTGAATGCGATAGGGCCAGCCGGTTCGAGGCTCCTCTTGACCGAGCGTGAAACTGTCGCTGGGCGGCAGCTTGATGCGCCCGAGTACGGTTCGCGCGCCGGAATCCACCGCCGGATCGGGAAGTCGATCACGACTACCCCCCAGATCAATCCAGCCGCGATTCACCAGCACTGCCGCACCGCTGTCCCGCAGCATGAACGGTGTAAGTACATGATAGCCAACCCGTCCGTTGTGGGTACGGTTATCCAGCAGAAACTGGCGGACTGCGTCGTAATGCCCGGCTGCCGAGGCACTCTGGTAGTTGAAATCGCGGTACGATTGCAGGCCCGGTTCAAGCTGAATTACGGTTGAATCCCGGTCCGTGTTGTAGTCGGCAAGCAGAGCGCGCTTTTGTGCGGCCCGATCCAGTTGCCAGAATCCCAGTGACATCAGTAGCCCAAGCAGCAGCAGAGTGACTAGGCTCGCCCACAAACCAGGCCGAAATTCGAGCTTGCCGAAACGCATGCGAGGAAGGGTACGCACCACCTTTTGCGCTCGCAAGCGGAATCTGCTTACCCTATACTGACAAACTCTGATTTGCTCCCCGACCTGACTATGTTGATCAAGATCCTCATCCTCGCCACACTCATTGCTATTCTGGCAAGCTTGGCCAGTGGCATGGTGTTTCTGGTGAAGGACAAGGGGCAGAGCCAGCGAACCGCCAAAGCTCTGACGGTGCGCATTACGCTCTCGGTGGCGCTGTTCGCTCTGTTAATGCTGGGCATATTTACGGGTCACATCAAACCGCACGGCATTTATCCGGCCGGGCACCCGGTCACGCAGCGCGCTCCGGCAACGGAATAAACCTCCAACCAAAAAAGCGCCGCATCGGCGGCGCTCGTTTCAGTTTCTCGTGCCCGCTTCACAAAAGATATACGAAGATAAACAGCCCCAGCCACACCACGTCCACAAAGTGCCAGTACCAGGCGACAGCCTCAAAGCCAAAATGGTTATCCGCCGTGAAATGCCCCTTCATGCAGCGCAGCGTGATGACGATCAGCATGATGGTCCCCAGGGTTACATGCATGCCGTGAAACCCGGTCAGCATAAAGAACGTTGACCCGTAGATTCCCGATTCCAGGGTCAGATTGTAATGGCTGCTATAGGCCTCTTGGTATTCATGGGCCTGGAAGCCCAGGAAGGTGATACCCAACGCGATGGTTGCGAACATCCAGCCTATGAGCGCGCCACGGTTGCCCTTCTTGAGTGCCCAATGGGCGAGTGTAATGGTGACACCGCTGGATAGCAGTAACAGGGTGTTGAGGGCAGGAATTTTCCACGGATCCAGCAAATTGAACTCGCCACCCACGTCTCCCGGACCGTTGGTCGGCCAAGTCGCTTCAAAACCGCTCCAGAGCACTTCATTCGTTCCGGGATCGCCGCCACCGAGCCACGGCACCGAAAAGACACGCGCGTAATACAGCGCGCCGAAAAAGGCGGCAAAAAACATTACTTCGGAGAAGATGAACCAGCTCATACCCCAGCGAAACGACCTGTCCACCTGGGTGTTGTAGGTGCCGGCCTCGCTTTCGTTGATCACGACCCGGAACCACCCGAACACCATCACCAGCAGTATCAGGAAACCGGCTACCATGATAGTGCCACCGACACCATGGCCGTTCAGGTAGTCACCGAAGCCGTGCAGCATCACGAACAGGCCGATTGAGCCGATTATGGGCCAGTGGCTGCCGTGGGGGATATAGTAGCCGCCGCTTGTACTAGTCATGCTTCAATCCTCATGTTGGCTGAATTTTCTCAGTTGAGCGTTTTTTGTTTGTCAAAAAAAGTGTATGAAAGCGTCACGACTTCCACATCGTCCGGCAATTCAGTATCCACCATGAACATTACCGGCATATCCCGCCCTTCGCCGGCCGCGAACTGCTGTTCCGTGAAACAGAAACACTCAGTCTTCTTGAAGTGCTGCGCAGCAGCTCCCGGGGTTACACTGGGTATGGCCTGCCCGACCATCAGTCGGTCGGTGCGATTCTGCGCGTAAAAGCTGGTGCGATAGACCTTGCCCGGATGCACCTCCATGCGCGACACCTCGGGTCTGAATTCCCATGGCATAGTCTGATTGACGTTGGCGACGAACTCGACCATGACCGTTCTGTTCAGGTCCACCTCGACCTCCACGGCTTCCACACGCCCGCCAACTTTGCCGTTGAGGCCGGTCAGATCGCAGAACACATTGTAAAGCGGCACCATTGCAAAACCGAAGCCGAACATAGCGGTCACGGCAAGCAGCAGACGCTTTACCAGCCTCGCGTTGGAACTAGGTGCCGCGGTCATCCCTCACCACCGCCAGTCGCGGTAACCCACATGAAGGCCACCAAGACTCCCAGCGCCACTGCGGCGAGAAGCAGCGCCAGCCTTATGTTGGCCTGTTTCTGTTTTGAGCCCTGTTCCATAACTTATCTGATCAGACCTGTGCAAGGAGCCCAGGGGAGGGGCGGCACCGAGCCGCACCCTCCCGTACCCGAGCGGGGTGCTACTTGACCTCCGGCGCGGTCTCAAAGCTGTGGTAGGGAGGCGGCGAGGACAGGGTCCACTCCAGACCTTCTGCACCTTCCCATACTTTGTCAGTCGCCTTGGCGCCACCGCGTACCGTCTTCCATACGATGTACACAAACAACAACTGGGTCAGGCCGAATGCGAAACCGCCGAGACTGGATATCATGTTGAACTCCGCGAACTGGACCGAGTAGTCCGGAATACGCCGCGGCATCCCGGCAAGCCCCAGGAAATGCTGCGGGAAGAAGAGAATATTGACGAATATCGTCGACAACCAGAAATGCAGCTTGCCGAGCTTTTCGTCATACATGTTTCCGGTCCATTTGGGCAGCCAGTAGTATGCCGCAGCGAACAGGGAGAACAAGGATCCGGTCACCAGTACGTAGTGGAAATGGGCCACGACGAAATAGGTGTCGTGGTACTGGAAGTCAATCGGAGTGATTGCCAGCATCAGGCCCGAGAAGCCACCGATCGTGAACATAACCACGAAGCCGAGCGCAAACAGCATCGGTGTTTCGAACGTCATCGAGCCCTTCCACATGGTAGACACCCAGTTGAAAACTTTCACACCGGTGGGCACCGCAATCAGCATGGTCGCGTACATGAAGAACAGCTCACCGGTCAGCGGCATTCCGACGGTGAACATGTGGTGAGCCCAAACGATGAAGGAAAGGAAAGCGATCGAGGCAGTCGCATAAACCATCGAACTGTAGCCGAACAGCCGCTTGCGAGCGAAGGTCGGGATAATCTGCGAAACCACGCCGAACGCCGGCAGTATCATGATGTACACCTCCGGGTGTCCGAAGAACCAGAAGATGTGCTGGAACATTACCGGGTCGCCGCCGCCGGCCGCACTGAAGAACGAGGTGCCGAAGAAGCGGTCCGTCAACAACATGGTCACCGCACCAGCGAGCACGGGCATGACCGCGATCAGCAGGTAGGCGGTGATCAGCCAGGTCCAGACGAACAGCGGCATTTTCATCAGCGTCATGCCCGGCGCACGCATGTTCACGATGGTTACGATGATATTGATGGCGCCCATAATCGACGAGATACCGAGCAGGTGCACCGAAAAGATCAGGAACGGAAACGCGTCACCGGTCTGGAGCACCAGCGGCGGATACATCGTCCAGCCACCGGCCGGCGCCCCACCCTCCATGAACAGAGTACCGACCAGCATCAGCCCGGCGAAGGGCAGAATCCAGAAACTCCAGTTGTTCATACGGGGCAACGCCATGTCAGGCGCCCCGATCATCATCGGGATCAGCCAGTTCGCCAATCCGACAAATGCCGGCATGATGGCGCCGAACACCATGATCAAAGCGTGCATGGTGGTCATCGAATTGAAGAACTGCGGATTGACGAACTGAAGTCCGGGCTGGAAGAGCTCGGCGCGGATTACCATGGCCATCGCACCGCCGATGAACAACATGACAAGCGCGAAAATCAGGTACAGCGTCCCGATGTCCTTATGGTTGGTTGTGAAAACCCAGCGCAGCAGACCGCTCGGGTGGTGTTCGTGATGTGTGTCGTGTGCTGTTGCAGTACTCATTACTTCTCCTCCACGACCCTTAACGGGCAGCTTTCACTTCTGCAGGTTGAATCAGATCACCAGCATTATTACCCCAGGAATTGCGCTGATAGGTCACCACTGCCGCGAGGTCGACGTCGCTGAGCTGACCGGCAAACGCCGCCATGGCAGTGCCCGCCTTGCCATTCATGACCAGCGCCAGATGGTCGCCGGAGGGGCCGGTGGCCACCGCACTGCCCTTGATGGAAGGGAAAGCGCCAGGGATCCCTTCGCCGTTGGCCTGATGGCAGGCCGCGCAAGTGCCGTTGTAGACCTTTTCACCGCGCTCCAGCAACTCGCCCATAGCCCATTCCCGGTCGGCAGCGGCGGCTACTGCGTCCGACGCGGTCTTCTGCGCAGTCAACCACTTGCCGTAATCGGCCTCGTTCTTCGCGATGACCACTATGGGCATGTAGCCGTGATCCTTTCCACACAACTCGGCACACTGGCCACGGTAGGTGCCCTCGGTATCGATCTTAAACCACATCTCGTTCACGAAGCCGGGAATGGCGTCTTTCTTCATGCCGAGGTCCGGCACCCACCAGGCGTGAATAACGTCGCTCGCTGTGATCAGGAGGCGAACCTTCTTGTTTGTGGGCACAACCAGCGGCTTATCGACCTCCAAAAGGTAATGTTCGCCTTTGTCCTGCAAATCCAGGATCTGCTCTTTGGGCGTCGCGAGCGAACTGATGAAGCTCACTCCGTCATCGATATAGTCGTAACCCCATTTCCACTGATACCCGGTCACCTTAATGGTGAGATCGGAATTGCTGGTATCTTCCATGGCAACCAGGGCTTTTGTGGCGGGTATCGCCATACCAATGAGGATCAGGAAAGGAATGATGGTCCAGATGATTTCGACCGTCGTGCTTTCGTGGAATTGCGCGGGCTGAGCGCCTTTCGATTTGCGGTGCTTGACTATGGATATGAAGATCGCACCGAAAACCACTACGCCGATCGCAACACAGATCCACATGATGAGCATGTGCAGATCGTAGGCCTCGCGGCTGATCGGGGTCACCCCAGGCCGCAGGTTTAGGGCAAAGTCTGCCGAAGCCCCCCCCGCGTAAACCGACGCCGCCCATCCAGCGAGCGTTGCCAGCATCCGTTTCGCTTTTATCACCAACATGCCAACCTCTCTCCTTCCAACGCCTCAATTCCACATGCTACGCGTGTCCGCGACCATAGCAGTGCGCGGCTCGTGCGTGCAAAAAATTTTTCAATAGTTCGATCGCACGGCAAGGCTGAGCTCGTGCGCCAGGTATTTCTTATCGTCTTCGTTCAGGCAACCGCCGATTTCGACGCGGCGTCCGTGCGAGCCTATAGTCAATCTGGACGGATGGCCATGAATCGCCGCTGGCTGCAGTTGCACCCGCGCCCAGGCACGCTGAAATGTCTCCAGCCGCTGCTGCCCCGTGCCATGCTCGGCAATTTCGATCCGGTCAGTGTGGACCGAAATCACCTGCCAGCGATATCCCCGCCGCGCAACGATATACAGGGCGCCACCCAGGACCGCCATTTCGAGACCGGCGAACGGCAATACGAGCCAAGCACCCTGCAGGGCGAACGCCCCCGCTATTCCAAACGAAACCGCCGCCACACCGAGGTAGAACCTGACCACTTCACGCCACTGAAGCGAGCAATTCGGCCGAATCAAAAACCGGCGGGAACAGTCGTCATCGTCAAAATAGGTCGCAACCACCGTGTGACCTCGTAACGTAAGGGGCCCTCCGGGGAAAACCCCCAAGCCGGCGCGCTTTGGCGGATGCTACCCCAGCGCCCGAAAGCGGTGCAAAATAAATTAAAAATTGCGGCCATAAATATTAACTATATCAGTTGTTTATAAAACAGCATATCGTTATTTAATTAATCTCTGATATATAGCTCTGCTTGCCGGCATCCCTACCATGGAGACGTGACACACCGGAGCTGACTTGGCGGTATCAGGCGTGTCGCACACCCACGAGAGTCGCGTTCGTTTGTGAAAACGTGAGCCGGTTCAAGTTCGGAACAAAATCGCCGCAAATTTCTATTATATGGGGATAAGAAACATTTGACCTAGCCTGCATGACCAGAACCGATGCGGGGAAACCGAAAATGAATCGTTCACTCACATACCTGGTTGCTGTCATTACTTTTCTGTTCTCTGGAGTAAGCCATGCCGGCGCAGAAGCCATGTTCGAGCGCGACTTGGCGGGCGCCGAAGAGGGAGATATGGAAGCCCAATATGACGTCGCGTACCGATATGAAAAGGGTCGCGGCGTAGCGGAGGACGAAGAACTTGCCTTCGAGTGGTTCCTAAAGGCCGCCGAAAACGGCCTGGACAAAGCCCAGTATAAAATCGGGATGTTTTATTTGAGCGGAACCGGTACGGACAAGGACGCAGCCATAGCCCTGACTTGGCTGGAGAAGTCGGCCGAGCAAGGCTATTCGCCTGCCCAATACCAGCTCGGCAAGCTTTACGCGAGCGCGGCGGGCGACCGCGACTATAAACGTGCCTTGGATTGGCTGCAGAAAGCCCAGGACAACGGCTACGAACCGGCCACCAGCGAACTCATCAAACTCAGAAGGCGAATTGACTAGCCTAGAAGGGGCGTGATGTCGATCTGCTGCGCCAGACTTGCGCGCAAGGCCCTTTCAGACTGGTACGGAATGTCCGCCAGCAACGGCGCTGCCAGCCAACCGCCTAGCGCCGTAACAACCGCGTCCGGTTTCTGGCACTCCGGGTCGACCCGATTCGCGATCCAGCCCGCGAGCCGCAGCCCGGCGGACTGCACAGCGCCAGCTGTCAACAAGGCATGGTTGATACAGCCCAGTGTCACGCCCACCACCATGATCACCGGCAGCCCCAGTACCAGCGCCACATCGGCCATGGTCTGCCGCCTGTTGATCGGTACCAGCCAGCCACCAACACCTTCCACCAGCACCTGGTCGGCATCGGTGGCGAGGCACCGCAAGGCTCGTTCGATCACATCAGTATCGATACGCACCCCGACAGCGTCGGCGGCGAGGTGCGGCGCTACGGGCGGCTCAAATGCATAGGGATTCACCCAGTCATAACAGACATCGATAGAACTGCGCGCCTGCAACCGCCGCGCATCGTCGCTGATCAGTCCCGATGGCGTCCTTACGCAACCACTGGCAACCGGCTTCATCGCTGTGACAGCCTGGCCACGAGCTTGAAGTGCCTGCATCAGACCCAGAGTGATCGTCGTTTTACCAACACCGGTGTCCGTACCGGTGACGAACAAGCCCCGCGTCATCGGCGCGTAATCCTGTCCAGCGGGACGCTGATTTCGTTACTGGTGGCCCATGCGTGTCCGTGAACCACCTCGTAGCTGGCTGGTAACAACCCCTCCCTGCGGAACTGTTCATAGGCTTCGACAAGGCGCTGCATGTGCGCCTTGCCGGTCAGACCGCGAGCCCGGCCGGCAGCGACATTGTGCGCACCGAGCTGTTTCAGTTCCCGCATCAGCTTCCATACATCGGGATAAGTCAGTAAAAGTCGCTCAACATCCATAACCGGGTCGGAAAAGCGCGCCCTCAACAATTCATCGCCGACATCATGCATATCGAGGAACACATTTACATGTGGATACTCGTCCACACTACGCCAACTGTCACGCAGTTCGCGCAGGGTATCCGGTCCAAGTGTGGTAAACAGCAACAAGCCGCCCGGGCGCAGCACGCGCTGCAGTTCACGGAAAGTCGCCTCCAGATCAGTGCACCACTGCAGGGTAAGATTGGAGAACACCAGATCAAACCGGCTATCGGCGAACGGCAGCCGCTCAGCGTCACCACACACACAACGCGGTCGACGCAACCAGCGACCACGCTTGCGTGCCTGCAGCAACATGGTCCGGGCGATGTCCAGTGCTACAACCTCGGCGCTCCTGAAGCGGGCGAAAAGCCCCGCGAGACACTGTCCGGTGCCTGTGCCAAGATCCAGTATTCGGGTCGGCTCTATCTTCATAAAGTCGAGTCGTTCCAGAAGGCGGCTGCCGACCTCGCGCTGTAATACAGCCGCCTGATCATAGCTCGCGGCGGCCGCCTCGAAGCTGCGTCGAGCCATGCTCTTGTCGGGATGCCAGTCAGCCGGCCGCATCCGCTTGATACTCGCGTTGTCTCAAGAAATTCTTCCTCACATAATTCGCGCACTGCTGCGGGTGTGACAAGAAAGGTGCATGACCTGCCCCCGGAATTACTGTCGAAGCGATGCCAGGAAACTCGCGGGCAAGGCGGGCCGGTATCAGCGTATCCCGCTCCCCAAGCAGCCAGAACAACGGCATGTCGAGACCGCGGATTGCGCTGCGCAAATCGCATTCCTGCAGGAAGCGAAGACCAGCGCGCAGAGCGCCCGGATCCGCCGCTGGCCTGCTGCGCAAATCACCACGCAACTGACGCAGTGTCTCATTGCCGCGCTGGGCACACCTGACTTGCAGCGACAGAAAGCGTGCCAGCGTCCGCCCCGCATCTGTCTCCAGCTGTCGAGCGAACTGGCTGAACACCTCTGCAGGGACCGCGTGCATCCAGTCCTTATCCGCTACAAACTTGGGTGTCGAGGCCAGCAGCAATAGTCCACTGAACCTGTTGCGGGCCTGATTAGCCGCAGCCAAAGCCACCAGCCCGCCCAGCGACCAGCCCACCCACCAGCCGCGCGCGGGCGCCACCTCCAGCACCGCGGCGACCCATTCCTCAAGTTCACGCTGGCCCTGAAAGCGGCTGTTGCCATGCCCGGGCAGGTCGACCGCTGTGACACGAAAGTAACGCTGCAGATGCACGAGCCATTCGCCCCATACGCCGCTGTGCATGCCCCAACCATGCAGTAACACCAGGTCCGGTCCGTCACCCGCTACGTCAAAATGCAACATCGGGTATTTCCAGGGCACAGGCGGCGAGCGCTTCTAAGAGCCGGTCCACATGCTCCGGCGCATGGCGCGCCGAAAACGTCACCCGCAAGCGGGCCGAACCCTTGGGCACCGTGGGCGGACGAATAGCTGTAACCAGAATTCCACGCCTGCGCAAAGCTTCGCTGAAGGCCAAAGCAGTTCCCGCCTCGCCCAGCAACAACGGCTGAATCGGCGTTCCCGAGTCCATCAGCGGCAGCCCCAGCTGGGCGCCACCCGCTCTGAAACGGCGTATCAGTGCATCGAGCCTGTCACGCAAGTGCTGCCCGTCGCGAACCAGCTGCAGCGCGGCGCGGGCCGCCCAGGCAACGGCTGGCGGCGACGCGGTCGTGTAGATGAAAGTGCGGGATTGCTGTATCAATGTTTCAATCAGCGCATCGGACCCAGCGACGAAAGCCCCGAACGTACCTAAAGCCTTACCGAGTGTAGCCATCAATATGGTATTCGGAGACGGTTCCGGCAGCTGGTCGGCGAACCAGCCACGCCCCTGATTTCCCAATACGCCAAAGCCGTGCGCGTCATCGATCAACAGCCAGGCATCGTGATCTACGGCGGCAGCGCTGAGTCCCGACAACGGAGCGCAGTCACCGTCCATACTGAAAACACCGTCACTCGCTACCAGTCGTGTTCCGCTGTCGAGCTGCGCGAGTTTGGCCGTCAGGCTGCATATATCGCTGTGCTTGTAGCGGACCAGGCGCGCCCCTGCCAGTAATGCCGCATCAATCAACGAGGCGTGATTGAGGCGATCCTCGAGCACCGTGTCTCCGCGGCCCGTGAGCGCTGCGACGACACCGAGATTGGCCATATAGCCAGTGGAAAACAACAGCGCACGGGGACGGCCGGTAAAATCAGCCAGATCCTCTTCCAACGCCTGGTGCGCGTAGCTGTGGCCGCTGACAAGGTGAGCTGCACCACTGCCGACCCCGAAACGCTCCGCACCTTGCTTTAAGGCATCGATCAGACGCGGGTCTCTGGCCAGCCCGAGGTAGTCGTTGCTGCAGAATGACAGATACTCCCGGCCCTGGATCCTGACTGTAACATCCTGCGGACTATCCAGCGTCAGACGGGTCCGGTAGAGTTGCTGCCGTTTGCGCTCATCGAGCGCGGAAACAAGGTCTTGCATCGACCGTCACGCGGGTCTTAACCCCAGGCGTTCGAACAACCGCCGGTCCCGATCGGCCTCCGGATTTGGCGTGGTCAGCAGCTTTTCGCCGTAGAAGATCGAGTTCGCACCCGCCAGGAAGCACAGTGCCTGCATCTCATCTGTCATTTGTTCCCGTCCTGCTGACAAGCGAACGTGAGAGCCCGGCATAAGAATGCGCGCCACCGCAATAGTGCGCACGAATTCGAATGGGTCTATATCATCACCCACAGCCAGCGGGGTCCCTTGCACCCGCACCAGCATATTGATCGGCACGCTCTCGGGGTGCGGCTGTTGCTGCGCGAGTTGCTGCATCAAGGACACACGATCAGCCCGCCCCTCACCCATGCCGATAATACCGCCACAGCAGACGTTGATACCCGCGGAACGTACATGCTGAATCGTTTCCAGGCGATCCTCATAAGTACGGGTGCTGATGATGTCACCATAAAACTCCGGCGACGTGTCCAGATTATGATTGTAATAATCCAGGCCAGCCTGCTTCAGACGAAGGGCTTGCTGCGCGTCGAGCATGCCCAGTGTCATGCAAGTCTCGAGGCCTTCCGCCCTCACCCGCTCGACCATCTCCAGCACCCGCGCGAAATTACGTCCACGCGGATTACGCCAGGCCGCTCCCATACAGAAACGACTGGCGCCGGCCTGACGGGCATTTTTTGCGGCTTCAACCACCGCGTCCACTTCCAGCAGACTTTCCGGTTCAACAGCGGTCTGGTGGTGCACGCTCTGAGGGCAGTAGCCGCAGTCTTCCGGGCAGCCCCCCGTTTTGATACTCAGCAAGGTACTGACCTGTAACTGGTTGGGATCAAAATAGGCACGGTGGGCCTGTTGTGCCTGGTAAAGCAGATCGTTAAAAGGAAGCTCGAATAACTCTTCTATCTCGGATTTTTCCCAGTCGCAACGCAGCACGCCGGTGTTGCGCTGGTCGGGATTATCGGTGACTGCTGTTTTCATGATTCCGTTCCACTAGCTTCAATATCTTCCCATTGATCATGGCGAATACGCACGAGATCGATAATCGACCACGGAACCAGCACCAGGGCCGCGAGCGCCCATGCCAGAAGGTAATAGTCCCAACCACCACCCGGGATGAAGGTGGCGGCCGCAACAAAAAACCCAGTGATACCATAGAAACGATAGGCGGCCTGCTGGGTGTAATACCCGACTTTATGATTCGGATGATGCCGGTTCATGGCGTAAACCAGCATCGACATGCCCAGCCACAGCATGCCCAACGGGATCGGGACAATGATGGCCACGATATTTCCAATGTTGAATACCGTTGCGGCAGCCCGCGCCTTGCGTCCCGAGACCATACGGGTACCGGTACCAACCGCCTCTGAAAATTCGGATTCGGTCATAAGGTTCAGTGGGATACACTTGCGAGGATAGGGAACTATGCGTCTACAACGTTACTATTGTCAACCAGGGATGATGACCTATGGTATACAACTGGCTACTAACGCTACAGCAAAGGGCCTTTCCGACCAGCTGTCGGTTGTGTCGAGCAGCAGGCGAGCCGGGCCTGGAACTGTGTTCCGCCTGCCGAGAGGAGTTACCCTGGCTCGATCACGGCTGCCGCGGCTGCGCCATGCCGTTACCTCCTGATGCAGACGCAACTGTCTGTGCACGTTGCCAAAACACGGTTTCGCCCCTCGAGGGGTGTCAGGCGCTTTTCACCTATCACCCACCGGTAGACAGCTGGATTCAGAGACTCAAATTTGACCAGGATCTCGCGGCTGGGCGTCTGCTCGGCACCCTGCTGGCGGATTCCCTGTCGTCTGATGCTGACGCACCCTCTTTGTCTATCTTACCTGTGCCGCTGCACAGGAAACGTCTCAGCGAACGAGGCTACAACCAGGCAATGGAAATCGCGCGTCCTTTGGTCCGACGCGGTTATCGGATCGAAACACGCTGCTGCAGACGCACCCGGAACACCGGCGCGCAATCCGGGTTATCTGCTGCCAGCCGCAAAGGAAATGTTCGAGGTGCGTTCTTGGCGACCCAGCCGCTGCACGGCCGACGCTTCGTCCTGATCGACGACGTACTCACCACCGGCAGCACGCTCAACGAACTGGCACTCACTCTGAAAAGAAGCGGCGCCCAGTCGGTAAAGGCCTGGGTCATTGCCAGAGCAGTATAAAAGAAGAGGGCAGCACGCAGGCATGCCCCTTTTACGGCGCCCCTTAATTTCTCAAGCTCAGGCGAGCGGACCGAACGCGTGCAAGACGTTGCCGGGATCGGGCGCAATCTGGCCCGTTAACAGCTTGTAGTTAAGGACCACAGTTTCAGCCAGAAGATTGACATTGTTGGCGGCCGGGCTGGACGCAGTTTCGACCGAGCCGTCGGCCCGGAAATACCCGATTTGATCGCGCAATATAGGCGTACGGCCATTCGGGCTGTATACCAGGATGAACGACGCGGCTGTGGAAGAGTTATCGCCGGTCCAAACACCTTTACCGCGCCCATCCTGGGAATTGTCAATGGTGCCATTGCTGGCCACCGAGCCGTCACTAAAGACGTAGATCATCACAGGTGTAACCATTCGTGCAGCGTATTCCAGACATGCACCGATACAGCGTCCGACGCGCAGATCGCGAACCTCCCCGGTGGAGCGGTCGCCGGTGTGATAATCGTAGCCCCCCATAGCGATGGTACCGCAGCCGGCATGGCCGTCGATAACCATTTTCATAACCGACGCCGTCTTCTGGAATTCGCTGTCGTTGTTGAATTCGTCGGTGGTAAAGATACCGGTGGCGTCGTCGACGATGAGTGAATCTGTTGCAGGGTTGATGTCTCTGTCCGCAAAGCGTGCGGCAAGATCAGCCGACTTGAGATAGCCACAACGCACCAGATCTTTCACCACAGCATCGGCTGTAATACCGAGCTTCGTGTCGACACGATTCAGCTTCTTGTCGCTCAGACGGGCGATGGACTCCATCACGGCCACCACATCTTCCTTGGTTTTTAGAACGGCAGTCAGGTCCCCGGTATCCACCATACCGGTGACGTCGCTGGGACGGTCCACCTTGGTAGGACGTATTTCCGGATTGATCGGCAGAGCCGGCATAGAGTTGCCGCCAGACTCCGAGTTGCGCGAACCGATCAGAGTAACAACACCGCCATCGGCACCGGCCGCGGCAAGACCATACATCGGATTGTGGGGGTTATTGCCGGTATCATTATCAGATCGTGCCGGTATCACAATACCGTTTGTCAACGCGCCACGCGTTGGCGCCTTCTCCAGCATACCGCGCAGGAATGCGCTGTCTGAATGGAATGCCAGGCCGTAAGTTGTATCGGTATGGTCACCGTTGCCGGTCGTCGTCGGATTGGTCTCTGGCAAACCCGGGATCATATCACCCGGCAACCCCAGTTTACTGTACCCCGCGGTGCTCAGGAAATCCATTTGGGTGCTGCGCCCGACCAGAACGTTAGACCCAGCGATATTGGCTCCACCGGCGAGATCGAAACAGATCACCGGCAGCGGGTTGAGAGTCCCACCACCCAGGGCACAGGCAATGGCGTTGGCCATATCATTGATGTCCTGTGAAAGATCTGGGTTATCCGCCAGTGCATGGCGAGGATGGGCGAACAGACTCAGGACCGACCCACCGATAGTCATGCCCATGCCGGACAGGAAACCCTGGCGCAGGAAGTCGCGGCGCGTAACCGGTCGGGGGTGGTTCAGGTGCAGCAGCGGCGCATCCGGGTGTAGAGGGTATTTACGTTTAGCCATGGTCGGTATTCCTCGCGCTCGTTTTCTTCATCACCAGCTGTCTCATTGCAGGAGCATCGCTGCACTGCCCAGGGTCGAGGCGCACATGGCTTTAACAACTGCGCGGGTGCGAGTCTCGTCGGGCGTACAAACAAGTGGGTTGGCAGCGCAGTTCGCCTCGAACAGGTCGAAGAGGTTGTCTGGTTCAACCGCTGCCGGACCGATCAACTCGCTCTTGACCTCCAGACGGGTCGGCGCATTGGCCAGCTCTACGCCGCTTCCCGGTAGGCCGATCATCTTGTCATACAGCGCATCGACAATTTGATTTTTTGCTAGCGAATCTCCAGGACCGAAGGCCGCCGCTACCGAAGACGTGAAGAAGCTATCGCTGCTATCCGCGTCTGGGAAATCAAAAAATGATGCGCGGTTGGCGGGGTCGTCTACCAATTCATTGCAGTAGGCCAACGCCAGCTGAGAAATCGCCATCTGGTGCGCCGACAAAAACCCTTC
This sequence comes from uncultured Gammaproteobacteria bacterium, assembly GCA_963695455.1. Lineage (GTDB taxonomy): Bacteria > Pseudomonadota > Gammaproteobacteria > DSM-19610 > DSM-19610 > Thiogranum. The sequence goes on from CAVOGN010000002.1 coordinate 835,907, forward strand.
AATGGTTTCGACTGTCGGCAACTGTTGCCGCAGGACATCGAAAGTCGTTGCTTTGACAGCCTGCGGATCGACGTTGGTTATCGCCGCCATCGCGGCATTGATCTCATCGAAAGTGCGCACACCAATATCCGATACTAAAGGTGGCGTTGGCAGATCCGGCGGCACAGTGTTCGGATTATCAACTAATATGTTCGACGCGTTGCCGAGAATTTCGAAGGTCAGGAAAAATTCATCCGGCGGTGTGCCGCTTGGACCGTTCTGCAGCGGCACTATCGTGCCAAGATTGGAAAGAACCTGCCCTGTCGCCGGATCGTAGCCGTCAGCGGCACTGACCGTGACATCCAGATTGCGGAACGCCTGGCCCACATCGGCCTCCGTTCCGTTGATACCGATACTGATGCGCTTGATCGGTATACCACCGGGCGCGACGCTCGGATCCAGGTTGATGAACGTCGGCGTGTTGAACAGGTAGCTATAGCTGTCATACTGAGCCACTTCGAACATGATGTAGCTGTCAGCCGGCACACCAGCGACGTCACCGATACCGAATAGCAGGAAGAACTTCTCACCAACGCCGACCTCGAAATTCTGGACAACCTGTTCCGGGGTCAGGGCACGGTTGTGAATCGCGGCCATGCGGATAGTGCCTTGCCACAAACGGTCGTTCGACACCTCATTGCCGAGCACGAATGCGAAACTGTCATCCCAGTCGTTCAGGTTACCGGGAGGCACTGGATCTACGTCATCGGTGAACACTCCGTTCACATATATTCTTCTCCCGTTGATCGGGTCGAAAGTAACGACGACATGTTGCAGCGTCGCCTGCAGGTCCTCATCTGCGTCGGCAGTCGACAGCGCCGCCTCGCCGTTCGCGTCAGTTGTGCTGGATCGCTGCAGAAAATCGTAGTTGTACTGAGTCTGGCCCAGAGTGAAGTTACGTGCACTGGTGCCCGCAGAGTAACTAATGATCCGGGCCGGGCCTTCCTGGACGACGTTTGCGGGAGCAACCCAGGCTTCTATGGAATATTCGCCGGTCGCCTTGATCAGATCGTGAAGCTTCTTACTGTTAGCAGTAGAACCCTGAGCCTTGCCGTTGACGATCTGGATACCCCAGCCGCCGACCCAGTTCACGTCCCCGCTGAGGGTCAGGTTAAGTTCCGGAGTCACACCACTGCTATCCAGTGCGATATTGCCGCTCCCGGTTTTGAACTCGTACAGGGCGATGACGTCCGCTTCGTGGCGGCTGCCACCCGATGCGACGATGCCCTCAGGCAGTGTCAGCGCATTACTGAATACTGTCGGGGCAGCGACCGTATTTACGCTGATGGAACCGGACAGCGCAAAAATCGCGTTCTGCATGGTTTCGGCATCCTGGCCGCAGGCCGTCGCATTGGAGCCTGTCCAGCAGTTGTGAAATTCATCCCGCAGCCGCACCACAAGACGCGATGTCGCGGCGTCTCTGGATGCCTGGTCAACCGGCTCGGGGTCATTTAGGTTGATCTTGGATTTGACTGCATCGTAGGCTTCCGCGACGTCGTCGCTGGCAAAAAACGGTGTCTGCGGTGTCGCCGAAGTATTGATGTGACAACCGATGCAGTTCGCCCTCAGCAACGGGTATACCGTTGTCTCGAATGTCGTCTGGCTATAGTCAGCCGGAAAACTCTTGGTTGAACCCGGAGCCCTGGCTGTCGGCGCGACCAGTTGAATCTCGCGACCCGAGGAGGACGTACCCGCGGCCCAGTTCTCAATATAACCTGTGATCGCTGTTTGACAGGCGGCGACACTGGGCAACCAGCAGTTGTGGCCGCTGGGCCCCTCGCCCACCTTGGTAACCAGACGAGAAGCGGCCGGGGAGTCGAGATTGATCAGCGGATTGGCCTCAGAATAGGCGAGGTTCACGTCATCCTGACGCACGAACATGGGGGACTGACCCCCTTCAATGTGGCAGGCACCGCAACGATTTGAATCCCTTAGCGGCTCCCATACGTTTACCTGGAATGCGCGAATGTCCTCGGTCTGGGCGTTTGGTCCACTGTAGCTCGAGCTGTTCACTGTGGTGTTGTTCGTGGTAAGCGGGTTAGTCTCCGTGGATGCACCGCCGCCGCACCCGCTCAACAACATCACGCCGAGCACCAGAATTGCTTGCAGCAACTTAGACCGCATCTTGGCATTGCTGCCGGACAGAATTCGACTAACTAGATTCATGTGCCTTTCCCCTCAGCTTCGTAGGTCAGTCGCCCGTGCACAGCGTAGCTGCTTCGGCAAAGACATTTTTCATATTGAAACCTGCCAAGTAGGTGGTCTTCAGCGTGTCGAGCTGGTCTTGACGCGGCTCGCCCAGACACACGGTCCGATACGCCTTGGTTACCTGGCATCGCGCGAAGGCATCGCTATTGGCAAGTTCCTGACCCAACGATTTGGCACCGACGCCGCTTCCGCCACCTGCGCCCCAGCCCAGAATCGCGTTGGGACCGGTACGCCAATAATTGTCCCAGTGGTCATCTGGCGTAACGTACCCGTACCTGAAGTTATCCGCGTTGATCAGGTATTTCGGCTGGACCTGTCCCGGCGTATAAACCAGGCGTCCGCCGTCTTCGTTTCCTTCCGGGTATTCATAGTTGTAGTAGGCGAAGGCCTGAGCCATGGGGTCCATGCCGGCGTGACACCCGATGCAGGAGTTCATGAAAATACGACTGTCCCCTCCCGGACTGCGACTCACATCCTGCCGGATACGGTCTGGGGTACCCGTAATATCCTTCACTTGTTCCAGGTCATTGCACAGGTGATTCAGCAAAGTGAAGCGAAACATGGCGCGGTTGGTGCCGTCGATGAAGAAAGCCCGTGCCGCGGCCCGGGTTGTCATAACGCCCGCGGCAGCAGTCGAATCCGGCAAACCGGTCATAACAGTGGCTTGTGGTACCTGAAAGAGGTTAGCGGGGTCGCTGAGGTCGACCCCGTTAGCCTCCAGGTCCTCAAAATGCTGGTTACTTATGTCAGAAACAGGGCCGTTGCCGACATACATGAACTCTGCCGACAGCAGTTGATTGAACGGCACGTCGTCACGGATCATTCCGATGACCATCGCCGTGTAATCGTTTAAAGGCTCAAATACGGACCGATCGCGATTGGTCCAAGGCGTTGCAAAGTTCTTCAGCGTCACGTTATAGAAATATTTTGAGTTCGGATTGTTCGGACCATCGATCGCAATCATAGCTGCGGCGACGGGGTCGGTTGTGATCTCGGCCTCCATCCGGTCCAACACAGCTTCCGTTGGCGGGACTCCCGTCAGCCTGTCGTGGATGCGCTTGGCCTGCTCGCGTGGACCGGTCAGCGCCGGCGACGCAAGCACCGAACAGACAAGCCCGACAAGGAAGCGGGTCGGCATTTTTCTGTCACTCTTACTCCACCAACCCCGTTTATGGCAGTTATCGCTGTTTTGCATTGGACGCCCCGTTGCACATTTATTACGTCGACCAGACCGGGCAGCAATATCCGGTCCAGGCGCATTGGACTGAGTGTCGACGGTGAATTTAGAGCACGACTGTCAGCCGTGCTGTGAACCAGTCCGCAATTTAGCGGCAACCCCGCTGGCCCGCTTAAGCACATGTCCAAAAATGGTTTTCGGTCAAAACAACGTTGCATCAATGTGTGACGCAGTTCGCGGATCAACAGCCGGATTTCGCAATATATTCGGCCTCGGGTGGCGGCACGATCGCCGTGATCCGATGCCGACACTGTCTGCATTCGACTACAGCCGACCGCCTCTCCGGGAGGCTGACACCGGAGCCAGACCAGAAGGGAGCGGCAAATACCGAGTCAGGCCCGATATTTGCTTCAAGCGAAGCCAGATAGCAGAAGGCCCAGTGAGGAAATGGTTCTCAATGAAATTCAGCAACAGCTCCCCGGCATTAGTGACTTGGACTCCCAGGGGAATCTCAGCTGTAGGCCATGACGGAACGCGCCAACCGACCGGAGCGACCAGTTTGAAGACCGGTGTGCTGCTGTTGTCCTGCGCGGCACTGGTGGCGTGCGGGGGTGGAAGCGGCTCCGGCAGTGGCGCAGACTTGGATCCCTTGGTGGAGGATTTTGGCATCGCCTATGTGCGGCAGCCGGTTCCGGACATGGACGACTCAGATGTCACCGAGCCCGCCGCCTTCAACCCGGGCGCTGACCTGCTGTTTCGCGATCTGGCTTCTCCAGGCGCCAGCGAACGCAACCTTACCGCGCAGATCACCGGCGGATTGGGGGACGTCAAGGACGTCGAGGCTTCGTTCGATGGCAGCAAGCTGGTGTTTGCCCTGCGTATGCCTGAGATAGAAGGCGCCGCGCCCGAAGACCAGCCAACCTGGAACATCTGGGAATACGAGATTGCCACGGACACGCTTAGTCGGGTTATTGCCTCAGACATCGTTGCCGAGGAAGGGCAGGATGTCGCTCCGCACTACCTGCCTGACGGCAGGATAATCTTTTCCTCGACACGGCAGCGCACATCCAAGGCCATGCTGCTGGACGAGAGCAAACCCCAGTTTGCTGCGCTCGACGAAGATCGCAATGAGCACGCGATGGTCCTGCACGTGATGAACGACGATGGTTCGGATATTCACCAGGTATCGTTTAATCAAAGCCACGACCTCGATCCGGTCGTGCTGGAGAACGGCGAAGTAGTCTTCTCCCGATGGGACAACATGGGTAACCGGGATGGCATCCACCTGTACAAGATGTATCCGGATGGCACCAACCTACGACTGCTCTATGGTGCCAACAGCCACGATACGGGCAGCGGCGGCCAAGCCGTCCCCGTGCAGTTCCTGCAACCGCGGGAGATGCCGAACGGAGGCATTGCCGTCCTCTTGAGACCAGCCACAGGAACTTTTCAGGGTGGCGACATCGTCACAATCGACGTCAGCAACTATATCGAAAACACTCAGGCAACCGCTGTGAATGCTGGCATTTTGAGCGGTCCGGCGCAGACCTCTGCCGCCTTCAACACCGTATTCACGGATCCCGTTCCCTCCCCTGGCGGCCGCTTCAATTCCTTTTTCCCGCTCTGGGACGGCACCCAGCGCGCCCTGGTCAGCTGGAGTCAATGCCGCCTGCTAGTAAACGGCCTGATTGTACCCTGCACCGATGCACTGCTAAATGACCCGAACGTGTTGGAAGCCCCGCCCCTGTACGGCATTTACATATACGACATGGCTAACCAGACCCAGATCCCAGTATTTACGCCCCAGCAAGGCGTCATGTATCGGGACGTGGTCGCCGCTCAGCCACGGCAGCTGCCGGCAATTCATTTTGATCAGGCTGGCCTGCCGACAGCCGGCTTCGACTTCGACGCAAGCCTGGTGGACCAGAACGTCGGCATTCTGAATATTCGCAGCGTCTATGACTTTGACGGCGCATTCAATGCGCTTGGCGCAGCCGCCCCCGACATTGAGACACTTGCAGACCCTCAACAGACCAGTGCGGACCAGCGGCCGGCCCGCTTCCTCCGCATCGTCAAGGCCGTCGCCATTCCGGACCGTGATCTGGTTGATCTAAACGGATCCGACTTCGGCGTGAGCACGCAGCAATTAATGCGAGAAATCATCGGCTACGCGCCGATCGAACCCGACGGTTCGGTGCGTGTCAAAGTCCCTGCGAACATCCCTTTTGCGATCAGCGTACTGGACAAGAACGGAAAACGCATCACCGGCCGTCATCAGAACTGGCTTCAGTTGCGTCCCGGAGAGCTGCTGACCTGTAATGGCTGTCACGACCCCGCAAGCGGAGCCTCCCACGGTCGCATGGATGCGTTCGACGGGCTATATAGCGGCGCACCATTCGACGGTTACATATTCCCCAACACCGAAACATTTTTTGGCGACGCGGGTGAAACCATGGCTGAGTCCCGAACCCGTCTCGACCCCACAGCGCTGGAGCTCAGCGTAGACATCCGCTACCAGGACGTCTGGACCGACGAAGCGGCCGCGGCCCGCCTAAAGGACATCCCCTTCGACTACGCCTACGCAGACCTGGATCCCGCCCTAACAGCACCGACCAGCGGCAGCTGTCAAACGAACTGGGATAACCTGTGCCGCATCGCCATCAATTATGAGCAGCATATCCATCCGCTTTGGAATCTGGATCGCGGCCCGAGCACCTGCACAGCATGTCACAGCAACAAGGATGCCGGCGGTCAGGATATGGAACCGGCCGGCCAACTGGACTTGACCGATGGCGCCTCAGACCTGAACGCGAATCACTTCAAAGCCTATCGCGAGCTGGTATCCCAGGATCTGGAGGAAATCCTCGATCCGGTAACCGGAAATCTCGTTATTCGCGAAGAACCGGTTTTTGACCAGAACGGTCAACCCGTTTTCGTGACCGATGCCAACGGCGATCTGGTTCTTGACGGTTTGGGCAATCCAATACAGCAGACGCAGACTTTTCCGATTGCTCCCTCCATGCGGGTCGCCGGCGCTGCATTCAGCAACCGGTTTTTCAGCCGCTTCTCTGATCCCGCTGACACTGATCACTTCGGAACACTCTCCCCTGCCGAGTTAAAGGTGATTGCGGAATGGCTCGATATTGGGGGTCAGTACTACAACAATCCCTTTGACGTGCCGCCGTAAACGGTTGCAGGCGTAGCTAAATGGACTTAACAGGATCATCCAAGGACGCACGGAAAAGCACCTTTCAGCTTGCCCGATACCGCGTGCAACTCTCCCTGCTGCTGCTACTTTTCACGCTCTTTGTGAATCTTAACGAAGCGTCGGCCGGTTGGTTTTCTGACCCGCCCCCAATGCGCGTTGAAATCGCCGACCCCTATATCGAACTGCATTCGGGTGCAGGCCGCGGCTACCCGGTATTTCACGTCGAGGACCGGGGTCGCTGGATAGAAATCCTTAAAAGGAAAACCGACTGGTTCAAAGTTCGAACCGATTCCGGCAAGGAGGGCTGGGTGGCTCGGGATCAGCTGCAACGCACCCTCACGCCGTCTGGCGAACGGACGGAAATCCGCGACGCCACCATTAAAGAATTCTCGTTTCGCCGCTGGGAGATGGGCGCAATGGGCGGCGACTTCGAAAGTGCCGATGTGATGACCATTTATGGCGGATTTGCGCTCACGCCGAACCTGTCGGTGGAAGCATCGCTTTCCAAAGTGTTTGCCGATTTTTCGGACGCTGATATGGCCAACGTCAGCATCTCGATCCATCCGTTTCCGGTGTGGCGCATCTCCCCGTTCTTCGCACTTGGTACGGGGGTCATCCGCACCGATTCGAAAACCACGCTGGTACAGGAACCGGACCGCACAGACCAGCTGGCACACGTGGGCGCGGGTGTGCGCATATACCTCGCGAGACGCTTCGTTTTCAGGGCCCAGTACAAGAACTACATCATCTTTCAGAGCACGGATAACAACCAGGAGATCGACGAATGGAAAGCAGGATTTTCCGTTTTTTTCTGACAGGTATGGCCGCACCCTGGCTGATTACGATGGGGCTTGGGGTTCGTTGTGCCTACGCGCAGGAACCTGAACAGATTGTCCGGCCGGAACTGGAGCGCCGTGAAGTCAAGGAGGCAGACATTGATACGGAAGATTTTGAAATCGGTGCCTTCGCCGGTGCAATGAGTGTCGAGGATTTTGGCACTAATTTTGTGTACGGAGCCCGGCTGGGCTACCACGTTACCGAATACGTTTTTGTCGAAGCGAGCTACGGCCGCACCGACACTGACGAAACCAGCGCCGAGCGCTTCGGCGGCTTCCAAATACTGCAGGACAGCGACAGAACGCTCGACTATTACAACCTTTCGTTCGGTTTCAATATTTTACCGGGCGAGTCATTCGTGGGAAGTCGTTGGGCCTTCACGTCTGACTTTTACCTTATAGGCGGAGTGGGCAGCACAAGTTTTGCCGGTGACGATCTGTTTACCTGGAATATCGGCTTCGGATACAGGGTGCTGGTCAACGACTGGCTGGCGTTACGCGCCGACGCCAGGGATCATGTTTTCGACGTCGACCTGCTGGGCGAGTCAAACACGACTCACAATTTCGAGTTCACCGGTGGCGTATCGATATTCTTCTGAATATGTGACAAAGCTCCCATCTTGGTGCCAGCAACTCGGAGAAACTTCGCAGGAGTCAAGCCGATGGCCGACGCAATCTCACTCAACCGCGACCACGAGTGGCCGCTACCTGCTACGACGAATTTCAAGGGGGTTCCCGGATGAAACTGTTGTTGAATCTCTTAGCGCACGTAACGAGAGCCGTGGTGTCGGGTTCCCTGTTCCTTGCGGCGACCGCCCATGCAGATATTAGTCAGGGCATCGCGCCTGATTTCGCACTAAAAAGTCACAATGGCGAGAACCTGCGCCTGAGCGAGCTTCGCGGAGAGGTTGTGATGATCAACTTCTGGGCGTCCTGGTGTGGCCCCTGCCGCCAGGAAATGCCTCTGCTTGAAGAGCTTTACTCCGAATACCAACCATTGGGGTTCACCATCCTGGGCGTCAACGTCGAGGAGGATTCCAGCAAAGCCAAGGCTATGCTCAGTGAAATCCCAGTGAGCTTTCCGGTGCTGTTCGACACCCGCAGCCAGGTCAGTAAGCTTTATGACGTGGTCGCCATGCCGAGTACTGTTCTCGTCGATCGCGACGGCAACGTACGTTACCTGCATCATGGCTACAAACCTGGCTATGAGCAGACCTACCAGGAGCAGGTGCGCGCGCTGATCAGGGAATGACCGTGAACTGGAAAGGAACTCCTACACTAATTCTGGCGCTGTTACTCGGTGGGTGCAGCAACATAGAGCCCTGGGTCAAGCCCTATGAACGGAGTAATCTTGCAGATCCCATCATGAGCTTCAGCCGCGACCCGGTATCGAGCTCATACATAAGCCACATCTACCAGGTCAGGGAAGGTGCCCGCGGCGCGGAAGGCGGGCATGGGGGTGGCTGTGGCTGTAATTAGGAAGACTGCACGCCTATGCGCAGCCTCGCTACTGGCGAGCTCTTTTTATCCCGTGTGGTCTGCCGTGTTGCCGGAGGACCGTGCCGACGCCTTGTACCACTCTTATGACGGCGGCGGCGTCGAGGTCACCGGGCCTTCCATCCTGGTACGAAAAGGTAATGCCAAGAACTTTTCGTTGTCCGCGAACTACTACGCCGACAGCATCAGCAGTGCCTCAATAGACGTCGTAACTCAAGGTAGCCCCTACAGCGAGCAACGGAATCAGTGGTCCGGTAGCGTGGACTATCTGCATGCGGACACTACCATGAGCCTAGGCTACACCAACAGCGATGAAAGCGATTATAAAGCCGATACATACAATGTAAGTCTCAGCCAGACCATGTTCGGCGCACTGACAACCGTGACTTTGGGCTACTCGCGCGGCTTCGACGACATCTTTGATAACACACAGCCCGATTTCAAGGAAACTGCCGACCATCAGAATTACCATATCTCTGTTTCCCAGGTGCTCACGAAAACAATGCTGTTGAGCCTTAACTATGACGCAGTCACGGACGAAGGCTACTTGCAGAATCCCTACCGCAACGTACTGGTTCTCAACGACCCGAATGACCCGCAAGCGGGCTTCAACTTCAATACACCGGAAACCTACCCGAACACACGAACCAGCAATGCGCTATCCGCAAACCTGCTGTATTACCTGCCCTACCGTGCCTCTGTAAGGGCCAACTACCGTTATTACACTGACGACTGGGATATCGACGCGCATACCGCAGAAATTGGCTATATTCATCCGCTCAGGGACAGGTGGATTGTGGAACTGCGGTATCGCTACTATACGCAGAGCGACGCTGATTTCTACAGCAACGTTTTCCAATATCCCAATCAACAGAACTTCATGGCCCGCGACAAGGAACTCAGCGAGTTCAGCGATCATACCCTGGGTTTTGGAATAAGCTATAACCTGCTGGAAGGCAACTGGGGCTATATTGACCGGGCCACGCTGAATTTCAAATATGATCACATCTGGTTTAAGTACGACAATTTCAGCGACGTCACGAAATCGGATTTCCCGGAATACGAGTTCGATGCCGGAGTCATGCAGTTGTTCTTATCCGCCTGGTACTAGGTAATTCTGATATCCATTGAGACACGGCACCTACAAGATTCTGCATCCTCGCCTGCTCATGCTGTTGCTGGCAGCGCTCATTGCGTTGTCAAGAGCGGGCTTCGCCGACTGGCAACGCCGGGAAGCGGACATCATGGGGACCCGGATTACCGTGGAGCTGTTCCACACCGATCCGCTGATAGCCGAACAGGGCATAGAAGCCGTGATGCAGGAGATGCGCCGGATTGATGCCAAGATGAGTCCCTACCTGGAGTCGAGCGAACTGGCGGAAATAAACCGGGAAGCACACCGCCAACCGGTGAAGACCAGCGATGAACTCTATGGGCTGATCGACCGCTCGATCGGGTTTTCAGAGCTTACCCAGGGCGCATTCGATATAACGTTCGCAAGCGTTGGCTTCCTCTACGATTATCGCCGTGGTAAGCGCCCTGACCAAGCGCAACTTCGGGCCGCTGCCGGACTGATCAATTACGAGAATCTGGTTATGAACGCCGAGGCGCATACGATCCGGTTCACCCGTCCCGGGGTTCGCATTGATCTGGGCGGAATAGCAAAGGGCTACGCCGTCGATCGCTGCATACAGCTGTTGCAGGCACAGGGCATTCGTAACGCGCTGGTAACGGCTGGTGGAGACAGTCGCATGATAGGCGATCGATGGGGTCGCCCTTGGACCATTGGCATACGGGACCCGCGCAGGAAAGATGCAGTTGTGGCGCTGCTGCCGCTCAAGGACGTTGCAGTGTCCACCTCCGGTGACTATGAACGATACTTCGACGACCAGGGGGTCCGTTATCACCACATCATAGACCCCCAATCGGGAGACTCTGCGCGCGAGCTGCGGAGCGCCACTATCATAGGGCCCGATGCCACCACCACCGACGCCCTGTCCACCAGCGTCTTCGTGCTGGGCCGTGAACGCGGTATGCAACTGGTAAACCAGTTACGGGATATAGACGCGATTCTGGTGGACAGTAAAGGACGCCTGCATTACTCCGAGGGCCTCGAGGTTGCCGGAAATATGAACCATGATGTCAAAACTCCGACAGGAGCCCCGCCCGCGGAAAACCCATAACTCACCCGCGGCCGCCACAGTCGCGGTCGCCACCGCCATAATGTCGCCAGACGCATACAGAACCTCCTCCTCTGCTCGTCCTTCACCGCATGCCGGCAGGGGCAAAAGGGCATTGGCACAAAGTTTGCTGCCTTTGACATCACTGTGCGGCGGCCAGCGCGAATCCATCGTGATTGCCGACCAGCACGTGAGCCGTTTCACATTCATTCTGTGCATGAAGTCGCGGAAGCCGCCCTCGTCCCAAGGAGATAATGTACAAGGACGACTGTGCGCAGCTGACGCGTCGCGGGAGAAAGTATGAAAATCTGGTTGAAGGGATTATGGGCCTGCCTGCTTCTATGGCCCTTGCTGGTTTCAGCAGAAACCCAACCAAACGGAATCACCGATGAAGTCCAAAACCTGAAAAAGCAGGTGCTTGAGCTGAATCGGGACCTGTTCCTCCTCGAAGAGGAGTTGTTATTCCCGTCCAACACACAGGTTTCGATCTTTGTGTCGATGGATGTAGGCGAGTTTTTCCAGCTCGATTCCGTGACCCTGAAGATCGACGGCAAAGAAGTGGCAAATTACCTTTATACGGAACGCGAGTTGGAAGCACTGGTGCGAGGAGGCGTGCAACGCCTCCATATAGATAACCTGCGTAGCGGCGAGCATGAACTGGTTGCCTTCTTCACCGGGAAGGGCCCGCACGATCGCGATTACCGGCGCGGCGCAACCACTGTGATCAACAAAGGGCTCGGGCCTAAATACGTCGAACTGAAGATCGTCGACCAGACACAAAACTTCCAGCCTGAGTTCGAAATCAAGGAGTGGTGATGCGCGGGTTCCCGCTGCAATTCCTCGCGTCATGCGTTTTGTTGGCGCTGACTAGCAGTGCGTCTGCCGGTGCAAAAATGCCGCAGCAGGTGCTTGATCTGCACTACGGGGAAGTTCTCTTCCATTTTTATCAGCAGGATTACTTCACCGCTATCACTCACCTCATGGCTGCGCAGCAACAGGAGCAGCTGGAACATCACAAGAAGGATTCTGAGCTGCTCCTTGGGGGCATGCAGCTATCCTACGGCATGCTGGATGAAGCCGAGGGCCGGTTCAGGCGGCTTCTGGACCGGCAATCTGACCAGCAGATCCGTAATCGCATCTGGTACTACCTTACAAAAATTGCTTATCAGAGGGGCCTGTACGAAAAAGCCTATTCCACCCTGCAGGAAATCGACAATCCCAGAGATGAGGCCATTCGCGCGGAAACGGCCATTCTCGGCGCCAATATTCGAATGGCGCTGGGAAAAGACAGTGAAGCCGCCGAGGCGCTGAGCGAGTCGAGCGCCCCCAATGGCTGGGAGGAATATCTGCGTATCAACCGCGGCATCGCCCTGTTGCGTGCGGGCGATGTAGCGGGCGGACGAGCAGTGCTGGACAGCCTCGGGAATCAGGATGCCGACAGCGAAGAACTGTGGTCTTTGCGTGACCGCGCCAATCTGGGGCTCGGTTACCAGCTTTTGCGTACCGGCGAACCCGACCAGGCTAGGCACTATCTCAACCGGGTCCGCTTGAGTGGTCCGTTTACTCAGGCTGCCTTGCTGGGGGCCGGCTGGTCAGACGCCGAGCGCGGACTATACCAGGAGGCACTGACACCCTGGCTTTCACTCATCAAGCTTGCCAGCTACGACCCACCGGTCCAGGAAGCTCATTTGGCGGTTCCTTACGCCTTTGCCAGCCTCGGCGACCATGAACGCGCCGTGCAGTTCGGCAATCAGGCAATAGGCTTCTACGACCAGGAACAGACTGAAATCGAAACAGCAATCACATCTGTCGAGTCAGGGGTGCTGCTTTCCTTGCTGAATCAGACCCGCACCGGTGTGTCTGGGGGATGGTTGAAGGACAATCCGACGCTTGAAAATATCCCCGCGGGCCGCTACCTGGTCGATGTGCTGTCGGGACACAACTTTCAGGAAAAGCTTAAGGACTACCGCGACCTCAGCTATCTCGAAGAACTACTCAGTCAGTGGCTGCAGAACATCAACGTCTACCGCGATATGGTCGAAGCGCGCCGCCAGGCCTACGAACGGCGAGCGCCGGCGATTCGCAGCCGGCTTGAAAAACAGGAAGCCCGGTCTGTCAACGCAGCCTGGCAGCAGCTGGGCCAGCGACTGGAGACCGTTGAAGCCAGCGATGATCCGATCGGGCTGGCGAGTACAGCCGAAATTCAGCAGTGGCAACGCCTGCTTCGGATTCAGGATACGGTCGCCATGCTCCCGGACACTCAACGTCACCAGCGGATTCTGCAGCGCAGCAAGTGGTTGCAAGGCGTGCTTTACTGGAACATACAAAGCGATTACAGGGTACGCCTCTGGGAGGCAAAGAAACAACTTGCTGGCCTTGAGTCAGCGGTCGTCGAAACAAACAATAGACAACTCGCGTTGCGGCAGGCACTTGAGACGGTCCCCGCGAGTTTCTCGGGATACGACCAGCGCATCGAGACCCAGCGCAAGCGGATACTCGCTCTGATGTCCCGCATTCAGCTTGAGCGCATCAACACCACAAGCGCTCTGCAGAGGCTTGCATTGGGAGAGCTGCAAACCCGCAAAGAGCGGCTCGCCAGCTACCGTAGCCAAGCCCGCTATGCGCTGGCACGAAGTTACGATGAGCTTGCGCGCCATGCGGAGGCGCAACCGTGAGGGCGGCACCGGGCTTTGTTTACCCTGTAATCGCCGGGCTGATCAGCGCCTGCTCTTGGTCGCCATTATCTCAGAACGGCGATTACACAACCATAGGTCAGCTACAGCAACCCGAACTACCCCGTCACGCCGACACCGGCAGCGTTCCGGCTCGGGCTGCGGCCATGCGCCACTACCAGGCGTTCCTGGAAGAAACCCGCGACGACGACCTGGTGCCGGAGGCGGTGCGCCGCCTTGCGGATCTGCACCTCGAGCAAGAACAGGAACAGCTGCTGCAGACCGACGACCCGCAAACGAGCCAAAAATCGCGCGCGGCACAGCTCTATGCTGAACTGCTGGAGCGCTTCCCGGATCACAGTCGCAACGACAGCGCCCTCTATCAGCTGGCACGGGCACACGAACAACATGGCGATCTCGAACCCGCCATGCAGGCATTAACCACCTATACGAAGCAATACCCCACCGGCGCCAAGTATGATGAAGCCCAGTTCCGACGCGGAGAGTACTTGTTTGTCCGCCGAGAATACGGGCAGGCGGAGGTCGCCTACCAGGCGGTACTTGACCAGGGGGCGGAATCGCCTTTCCACCAGCACGCCTTGTATAAGCTGGGCTGGACCCGTTTCAAACAGAATCGCTACGAGGCGGCCCTGCACGCCTATACCCGGCTGCTCGACGAGACAATCGGAGACCACGACAGCGCGGCCTTCCCCTCCGGGCTCAGCAGGGCCGAGCAGGAACGCCTCGATGACACACTGCGTGCCGTAAGCCTCAGTTTTTCGTCCCTCGGCGGCGCACAACAAGTCGGCAACTATTTTCGGTCCAATGGCAACAGAACCTATGAGCCCTTGCTGTATGCAAAGCTTGCGACGCTCTACCTGACCAAGGAGCGATTCACGGACGCCGCGGAAAGCTACCGGCTGTTTGCCGATGTGCACCCGCACCACCGGGATGCGCCGCTCTTCCAGTCGCGGGTCATCGACGTCTACAAGCAGGCCGGCTTTGGCGACCAGGTCCTAAAGCAGAAAGAGGCTTTCGTCCAGCTGTATCAGCCCGGAAGCGACTACTGGAAGCAGCACGACCCGGCGCAGGCGACCGAGGTTCTTACCCAGGTACAGCGTCACCTGCGTGATATCGCGCAACATTACCATGCTCTGGCTCAGCAGGAGCCAGCGCCCGGCGCTTACGCACGTGCCGGCCAATGGTACCAATTGTACCTCCGTGCGTTCGCAGAGAGCGATCAGGCACCATACATGAACTTCCTATACGCGGAACTGTTAACCAGCGCCGGCAACCATGGCGATGCCGCTGGCCAGTATGAACGCACGGCCTACGACTACGGCAGACACGAAAAGGCAGCCGAGGCTGGCTACGCGGCGCTGCTCGCATACCAGAAACACGAAACGGCACTCAGCGGTCAGGCTGCCGCACAGTGGCGCACGGCAGGACTCAAAAGCGCTCTGCGCTTCACCGATCGGTTCCCGGATCATAAGCAGGCGATGCCGGTGCGCACTCGCGCAGCTCAGGATCTTTATGCTTTGAAAGAGTACGCAGCTGCCAGCGAGACCGCGGAAGTCGTAACGGAGCGGCACGATGCGCCCGCAGAGTTACAGCTTGCCGCCTGGACAGTAATTGCCCACGCCCAATTCGAACTTGCCGACTACCAACGCGCGGAAGCCGCATATCAGCAGGTATTGACCCGCACCGGCAACAGCGATCCGCAACGCGGCAAACACGAGGAGAAACTCGCAGCGAGCATCTACAAGCAGGGTGAGCAGGCGCGCGCCGCAGGCGACCTTGCCTCCGCTGCCAGCCATTTTCTCCGTGTCCGCGACGCTGTGCCGACGTCGGCCATCAATGTTACCGCCCAATATGATGCAGCAGCCGCGTACATTGCCTTGCGCCGCTGGCCCGATGCGATTGAGATTCTGGAGACTTGGCGGCGCAGCAACTCCGGACATAGCCTGGAACCCGATGTCACACGCAAACTGGCCGTGCTGTACAAAGAAAACAACCAGCCCTTGCTGGCCGCCAACGAGTTTGGGCGAATTGCGGACAGCGAGACCGATCCCTTGCTACAACGGGAAGCCGCCTGGACTGCGGCAAGCCTCTATCAGCGGGCGGGACAGGACAGAAACGCCATCACAGCCTACGCACATTTTGTCGAGAAGTTCCCGAGCCCGGTCGAACAGGCCATGGAGGCGCGTCTGCAACTGGTCTCGCTACACGAGAAAGCCGGTGATGTCGCCAAACAGCGCTACTGGCAGCAACAGATTGTCGCTGCTGACCGTTCAGCCGGGTCACAGCGCTCCGATCGCACCCGGTATCTTGCCGCACACGCAAGACTCGCCCTGGCCACAGCTGATCTTGAGAAATACCAAAGGGTTAAGCTGATCGAGCCGCTCAAACAGAATCTGGCGACGAAGAAAGATCTAATGAAAGTCACAATAGCCGGCTTTACTGACGCAGCTGGCTACAAGGTCGCCGAAGTCACCACCCAGGCCACTTTCCTGACCGGCGAGTTGTACGCCGACTTCAGTAAGGCGCTGATGCAATCAGAGCGACCCTCGAACCTCAATGCAGAGGAGCTGGAACAGTACGACATCCTGCTGGAAGAACAGGCGTATCCGTTTGAGGAAAAAGCCATCGAGGTACATGAAACCAATACCCAGCGCATTGCTTCCGGAGTGTACGACCACTGGACGCGACGCAGTATGGCAAGCCTGGCGGAGTTGATGCCGGTACGTTATGCCAAGCGAGAAGAGGGCGAAAGCTATGTTGCCGTTCTCCGATAAACGTCCACTCTTGTACGGTGCGTCACTACTGCTGCTGATCGCGTGCAGTGGCACCCCGCGGCAGCAAAGTCCGGGAGCGGCCAGTTCAGAACCGCCAGCGTTACCGCGCGCCTACGACCAAGCTCTGGTATTGATGGGAAGCGGAGATTATCCGCAGGCCATCCCGGTTCTGCAGAAATTTATTGACAAGGAACCGGGGCTTGCCGGGCCTTATCTTAATCTTGGTATCGCCTACCGGAACACCGGGCAATTGGATGCCGCGCTGGCAGCACTTCACAAAGCCATTGAGCTGAACCCCGGAAATCCAGTCGCGCACCACCAGATCGCGATCGTGCAGCGCGAACTGGGTGCTTTCGAAGCGGCTTTGGAAGCGTATACCCTGGCGCTGAACCTGGCACCGGATTATGCGCTGGCACACCGCAACCTCGGCATTCTCTACGACCTGTATCTGCAGCAACCCACGGCAGCCTTGAGCCACTACCGGACCTACCTGGAACTCACCCAGCAACCGGACAACCAGGTCCGTGATTGGGTCGTTGATCTGGAACGGCGCGTCAGCAGTGCGCAGGCGAGGGCAGAACCATGAAGGCAAAATCACGCATATTCGCTGTGCTGATGACCGCAGTCACGGCTGGCGCCAGCGCGCAGGAAGAACTGCAGCTCGACGGCATGGCGGTTGTAGGCAACCGCGAACTTCCCAAAGCATTGTTCATCGTGCCCTGGAAAAGCCCGGAAGCGGCTATGGCACCGGAGCGCCCCATAAACACCCTTATTAATGACGTCCTGCAACCGGTGGACCCGGACGTTTTCCGCCGCAAGTTGGAATATTTCGAAACTGTTCACAGACTGGACTAAAGTCGGCGCACCCAAGCCCCGACAAATAACAGGCCTACTTTTAAGGAGTTCACCATGGAAATCTACTCGTCACTCGTCACCTTCTTCCAGGCGGGAGGTCTCTTCATGTACCCGATCGTAGTGGTACTGGCGCTTGGAGTGGCCATTGCAGTGGAACGCTACGTTTATCTCACTGCGGCGCGCGCAACCAACCAGCGCGTCTGGAAACAGGTCATGCCGCTGTTGATGAATGGCAACTACACTCAGGCCGTGGCGGTGACCGAAAAGTCCAAAGCAGCACTGAGCCGTATTCTGCGCTACGGTCTGGACCGCGCGGACCATGCCCGGCGCCGTGACGACGTCGAGGTCGCTATGGAGGAAGGCCTCATGGAGACGGTCCCGCGCCTCGAGAAACGCACCCATTACCTGGCGACTTTTGCCAATATTGCCACCTTGCTTGGACTGCTCGGTACCATTATGGGGCTGATCCAGGCGTTCACGGCGGTGGCGAACGCCAATCCTGCCGAAAAAGCGGACATGCTGTCGGCCAGTATCTCGGTGGCCATGAATACCACCGCGTTTGGCCTGATGGCCGCGATCCCATTGCTGCTGATCTACACGGTGCTACAGACCAAGACGACCGAACTGGTAGACAGCCTGGAAATGGCCTCGGTGAAGTTTCTCAACATTTTGACCGAACGGGACAACGGAGCGGCTGCCTGATGAAACGCCGCTGGCGCAAGAGCCACCTCAGCGAACCGGGAGAGGTGAACATTACCGCCTTTATGAACCTCATGGTCATACTGGTGCCGTTTCTCCTTATCACTGCCGTATTTTCCCGGATTACGATTCTCGATCTGAACCTGCCGGTGCCGGGTTCACCTCAGGCGGACCGGAAACCAGACGAAACCGAGCAACTCCAGCTCGAAGTAATCGTGCGCCAGAGCGTTATCGAAGTCGGTGACCGCAAACGCGGTCTGTTGAAGACAATCGCCGTCAGGAGCGATGCCAGCCATCTGCAAGAGGTTTCGGCATTGCTCCAGGAGATCAAAGCGCGCCATCCGGATAAACAGGACATAACGCTGTTGGTGGAGCAGGACATCGCCTACCAGCGCCTGGTTGAGATGATGGATACCCTGCGGGTCGCGCGGGTCGAAGAAGCCGGCGAAGTCGTGATGGCGGAACTGTTCCCGACGATTTCGGTCGGAGACGCACCGGTCATGGCGGCATACAATCAGACCAGGGATACAAAATGAAACAGTCGCGTCGCGCTCGCCGAATGCAGCGAAACCACATTCGCCACAAACGAGCACCAGCGTTCAATCTCGTGTCCCTGATGGACATTTTCACCATCCTGGTCTTTTTCCTACTGGTCAATTCCTCGGACGGCGAAGTGCTACCAAGCACCAGGAGTGTCGAGTTACCGGAGTCGATCGCCGAACAGAAACCCCGTCAGAACGTCGTGGTCATGGTCACGCAGCGGGATATCCTCGTGCAGGGCAGCCCTATCGCCCGCGTCAGCACCGTTACGAGCAGCGACCTGCTGGTAATCGATCCGCTCAGGGTGGCACTGGAGGCACAAAATCAGCGTCGTATATTGCAGGGTAATCATGATTCCGCCGCCGCTCCTGAAGTAACCATCATGGGCAGCAAGGAGATTCCCTATACCCTGCTAAAGAAGGTGATGGCAACATGCACCGAAGCGGGATACGGAAAAATATCGCTCGCGGTGATGCAAAAAGCGGCCCAGGAGAGCTAGGAATTTCACGATGGTGTATTCGCATTCGCTATCCTTGCCCTGGTCGGTATCTGCCGAAGAAGAACGCCGATACCGTAAAATACTGACAGCGGTTCTGGTGCTTACCCTAGCGTTGGGCGTCGCCATACCCCTGTTACCGGTGTTCGAGAAGAGTATCGAGCAGCAAGTGGCGTTACCACCACGAGTCGCCAAGCTTATTTTCGAGAAGCGTACCGAACCGAAACCGAAACCTGCGCCGAAGGTTGTCGAAAAACCGGAACCCAAACCGGTGGAGAAAAAGAAACCTGAACCCAAAAAGAAGACGCCACCCAAGGTCGCGAAGAAACCTGAGCCGCCAAAGCCACCGGCTGATGCGATCGAGCAGGCGCGCAAGAAAGCCTCGAGCGCCGGGCTACTCGCTTTGCAGGATTCGCTCGCCGACCTGCGTGATCAATCGGTAGACCAGCTGCGGGGTGCGAACCGCCTGAGCAATAGCGGATCGCAAGCCAGCCAGACCACGCGTTCCATCCTCACTTCCAAGGTCGGGAACGCAAGCTCGGGTATCAATACGTCCGCACTCAGCCGGGACGTCGGCTCCACTACCCTGGCGACACGCACGGCGACTGAAGTCAAAAGCGCAATTAGCAAAGCGCAGAGCGCCACCGGCGGAAAGCGGGACAGCCGCAATAGCGCGCGTAGCATCGAGGAAATTCAGATCGTATTCGATCGCAACAAGAGCTCGATCTACAGCCTTTACAACCGCGCTTTGCGCCAGAATCCGACATTACAGGGAAAACTAGTGCTGAGCCTTACAATAGCGCCGTCGGGCAAAGTCACGGCGATCAAGATGGTTTCCAGCGACCTCAGCGATGCCACGCTGGAGAACAAGCTGATACAACGCATAAAGATGTTCGACTTCGGTGCCAAGTCGGTCGAGGCCGTTACCATCACTTATCCGATCGACTTTCTCCCAGCATGACAACCCGGCTGCCGGTGGCCTGCCGCGTCAGTGGACTGCCAGCAGCACTCGACGCAGACAGCGATACAAACCACGGCCCAGCATTCATGACCGCAGTTCATGCCTTAGCAAGAAAATCGAGAATGATGCCGGCGAAAACGACTGCCCCGAACCAGTTATTGTTCAGGAATGCCTTCAAACACTGCTCTGGCCTGCGCTCACGAATCAAAAACTGCTGATAAAGCGCCAGACCGGCGGCGAGCAGCAAACCAAAATAGTAGTAAGCACCGAGGCCGGCCGCCTGTCCGGTCAGCGCCAGAGCACAAAGCGCCAGGAACTGAATAATCCCAATAATCGCACGATCAGCGTCCCCGAAAAGTATCGCGGTTGACTTAACCCCGATTTTACGATCATCCTCACGGTCAACCATGCCGTACATTGTATCGTAAGCAGTTGCCCACAGTATGGTTGCAGTGAACAACAGCCAAGCGGGGCGCGGAACGTCGCCCGTTTGCGCAGCAAACGCCATCGGCACTGCCCATCCGAATGCGGCGCCCAGATAGACCTGTGGAAAGTGCGTATAGCGCTTCATGAACGGGTAGCTCGCCGCGAGCACGCCGCCCGCGAGCGACAACCACACAGTCAGCGAGTTCATGAGCAGTACCAGCAAGAATGCCGCAACACAAAGCCCGACAAACAGCAGCAGCGCCTCGCCGGGTGAAACCTGCCCGGCCGCGATGGGTCGGTCTCTGGTACGCGCAACATGCTGATCGAAATCGCGATCGGCGTAGTCATTTATTACGCAGCCGGCGGAGCGCATTAACGCCACGCCTGCAACGAATACCAGCAAGACCATCAAATCCGGATGCCCTTCGCCGGCAATCCATAGCGCCCATAGGGTCGGCCATAGCAACAGATAGATGCCGATCGGCTTGTGCAGACGCATCAGGTGTGCGTACGCTAACAGTCGGTTCCTGATCATTGCGGCAGTTTACGCCAGCGTGCCTGCCCGGCACCATACTTGAGCTATGACCCGGGTGCGGCCCGCAGGTCCAGCTCCGATGCCTCGCGGAAGCTGCCTGGGTCTTGGAAGCCAGCGTCATACACGTTAGTGAGGACACCCGTAAATCTGCTGTACCGAGTACCCGCCCTGACAAACACGGCTTCTGCGAACTGCGGCAGAAAGCCGCCGGCAGTAATGAGAAACAGTTCGCGGATCATTGCTCATCTCAAGAGCAAAGTAAGCCCAATTACCCCTGAAGCGGAAGGTCACAATGGCTCATCAGGCAATCGGTGAACACACGTTACTCTGGCTGGAGCCTGCCGGACGCAGCTTCCGGCGCGCCCTCAACCGTTCCGCGGGCCTTCGTCTGGTCCTGCTCGGGATTATCAGCTTTTCCGGCGCTTTGCTGATGCTGTCACCAGCACTCATCCTGACCGGCGCGATCGGTTCTGCAGTATATTTTTTCAATCATATTTTAGGACCGCTCGACTGGTTTATGGTCGAAGCAAGCATTGCGGTCAGCCTGCTGGCTGGGTTCGTATGCGTGCAACTGGCTCTCGTCAGACCTGCCAGGCCCGACGGCATCGAACTGACAAGGCAGGAAGAACCCGCGTTATTCGCCATGCTAGAGCGACGCGTTTCACATTTCCGGGCAGACCCGATAAATCGCGTGGTGTTATGCACCGATGCGCAGCTGAAGATTGAGGCAACCCCTCGGTACGCGCTGCCGTTTTTTCATGCCTATTCGCTATGCGTTGGGGCTCCATTGCTGTTTTTCCTGTCTGACGGGCAGTTCCGGCTCGCGCTCGCCGGCACGGTGGGGAAGAACGCGGGGCTTTGCAACAGGGTAACTGAATGGATTGTTCGGTCGTCATACGACTGGGCGAGCATCGCCGAGGCTCTGGAGTGTCAGGGCTCGTTCTCTTCACGGCTTTTTGAGAATCCCGCCAAGTGGCTCGCAAGCGTAACGCGGTCGCTCGGCAAAGAGTTGAGTATCGATACACAACAGGCCCAGGGACGCTGGGTATCGGACCATGCTGATGAGCAGGCGGCCGTGGATTTCCTGGCCAGTCAGATTGTAGCCAGCGCGTTTCTGCAAAAACTCTACTGGCCGATGATCTACAAGGCCGCTCAGCGATCTGCCTCGCCCGTCGTTCATCCCTTCAGCCACTTGCCACTGTTGCTGACAAGACTATTGGACAAAGAGCAGCCGAAACGATGGCTGCTCCAGGCGCAGGCCAGCAGCGAGTCCGGAGAGACCGGTCTGCGCGATATTCTTGCCAGCCTGAACCTGGATCGGCTCAGCTGGTCGGGTCTGCCCGAGAAAAGCGCTTTTCACAGCGCGCTCCAATCACCGGACCTGCTAAAGCGACTGGACAAACACTGGCAGCAAAATATCGCAACCGACTGGAAGCGGCGCTATAAACGTTTTCAGCAAGACCGCAAACGCTTCGAACGCCTGCACCACGAAGCAAACGCAGGAACACTGCAGGGGGATTCCGCGGCGCGCTACGTCAAGCTGGCAAAACGTTTCCTCGACAAGGCAAGCGTCGGCAGTGCCTGTCTGGCCGTATACCAAAGCAATTTCAACAACGCGGGGCTTTGCATGCTGTGCGGACAGGAACTGCTGGCAGCCGATCAGTTCGAGGCTGGCCATGCCGCCCTGCAGAGGGCCTGTGAACTGCAACCCGAACTGAGCGGTCGCGCCAAGGCACTTATCAAAGCGCACCAAAACGCGTGGCTTTACGCGCAGCAAACCAGCGTTAAAAAGGCGCACGGCGTCTGAGGCGCCAGTTCAAACCGCCCCGTAGCGAACCGCCCCGCCAAGCCAACGGCGTATAAGCGGCTGCACATGCCGCGGATAATTGCGCGACAAATATGCGGCTGCGTCCGCGGTCATGCCCAGTAAATCCTGGTCACGCAACAGGTCGGCAACCCGGAACTGCATCATGCCGGTTTGCCGTATACCCAGCACCTCGCCCGGCCCGCGCAGCTCGAGGTCCCGGCGCGCAATTTCAAAACCATCGTTTGTTTCGCGCAACACGGCGAGCCGCTTGCGCGCAGACTGTGACAGAGGCGCTTTATACATCAACACGCAGCTGCTCTGCACAGCGCCCCGACCTACACGACCACGTAGCTGATGCAGCTGGGCGAGCCCCAGGCGCTCGGCGTTTTCGATGACCATCAGGGAAGCGTTCGCAACATCGACGCCGACTTCTATAACTGTTGTCGCAACCAGCAGGTCTAGCTCCCCACGCTTGAAGGCAGCCATACGCTGCGCCTTGTCTTCTTCTTTCAATCGACCGTGCACCAGGCCGACCGAGAGATCCTGCAGCAGCTCGCCGAGCATCGCGGCAGTCTGTTCTGCAGCCTGGCACTGCAGCGACTCCGATTCCTCGATTAGGGTACAGACCCAGTACGCTTGCCGCCCTGCCCGACAGGCCTCGCGTATGCGCTGCATTACTTCCTCCCTACGGCTGTCCGGCAGTGCGACAGTTTGCACCGGTGTGCGACCCGGCGGCAGTTCGTCGATCACAGAAACGTCGAGATCTGCATACAACGCCATTGCCAGCGTTCTCGGTATCGGCGTCGCGGTCATGATCAGCTGGTGCGGTAACCGGTCGCCGTCTTTACCCTTGTCGCGCAGAGCGAGTCGCTGGTGGACACCAAAACGGTGCTGCTCATCGATGATGATCAGCCCCAGTCGCTTGAACGTGATGCCCTCCTGAAACAGCGCATGGGTACCGATAACCACCGGCAGGTCAGCACCAGCGAGCTGCTCCAAGAGCTCGGTTCGGGCCTTTCCCTTGATTCTCCCTGAAAGCCACCCCACCCGAATACCGAGTGGCTCGAACCAGCCCTGAAAATTGCTGAAATGCTGCTCGGCGAGCAATTCCGTCGGCGCCATGATGGCGACCTGGGATCCGCTGGCCACCGCCTGAGTCGCGGCGGCGGCGGCGACAACAGTTTTTCCGGATCCCACGTCGCCCTGTACCAGCCGCATCATGGGATGCGCCTTGGTGATGTCCTGTAGGAGCTGATCGATGACGCGCTGCTGCGCTTCCGTTAAGTCAAACGGAAGCGCATCCAAAAACTCCCGTAACAGCGTTTTTGGCCCTTTCAGCGGCTGCGCCTGCAGACGACGTGCGCGCTCGCGAATCCGCCGTAAGCTCAGATGGTGCGCAAGCATCTCCTCGAAGGCCAGACGGCGCAGCGCGGGGTGTCTTCCGCTCTCGAGCGAGGCCAGATCGGCGTGCGGCGATGGCCGATGAGCATAGTGCAGCGCGGCACACAAATCAGGTAACCCGAGCCTCGCAAGAAGCGGAGCCGGCAACCATTCGGGCACGTGCCCGCTCGCCAGCAGCTGCAGAGCCTGGTCGCTCAGATTGCGCAGGGTCAGCTGGTGAACCCCCTCGGTAGTGGGGTAGATTGCCGTCAGCCGATCTTCGGTGGGCAGTGTTTCATTGTCATTCAGGTGCTGGTACTCGGGATGTACCATCTCCAGCATGGCCGGCCCCTTTCGGACTTCGCCAAAAGTCCTCACACGGCAGCCGCGCACGAATCCCTGTTGCTGGGCCTTGCTGAAATGAAAAAACCTTAGAATCAGTGCTCCGGTACCGTCGCTGACTCGCACCAGCAGACTGCGACGCCGCCCGTATTTGATTTCCGCGAGATCCACCTCGGCTTCAACGACCGCTGTGTCGCCGGGTCGCAATGCCCCGATTGGTACAATGCGGGTACGATCCTCATAGCGGCGAGGTAAGTGAAACAACACATCCTGGACAGTTTCAATTCCAATCGCTGCCAGCCTGGCGACGGACTTGGGTCCGACGCCACGCAATGTGGCTACGGGTAGCGTATCGAGACTGGCTTCGGCGGCGCGCAAACGGCTTACTGTGTCAATATGAGAACCGCGTCCATTTCGACGCTTGCACCCTTGGGTAGTTCGGCAACACCCACGGCGGCACGCGCCGGATAGGGCGCCTCAAAATATTCCGCCATTACCTGATTGACCAACGAAAAATGCCCGAGGTCGGTGAGAAAAATATTCAGCTTGGCGATATCAGCCAGTCCGCCGCCGGCGGCCTGCGCAACAGCGGTCAGATTATCAAATACACGGCGAATCTGTACTTCCATGCCGCCCTGCACTAATTCCATGGTATCGGGATCGAGCGGAATCTGGCCGGAAAGATAGACGGTATCTCCCACCTGCACCGCCTGCGCATAGGTGCCTATGGCCTGCGGTGCCCGATCGGTCTGAATTACTCTGCGTGGCATCAGGAGTTCCTCAATGTCTGCTTCTGCTGATCCGCATCACCGCCGGCAGCTTGCGGATGCAGCGCACCACGCGGGCCAAATGCGCCCGGTCGTGAACGGTTATGGTAAAGTTCAAGCCGGTATCGAGACCATCCCGTTCTTCAATGGAAACGTTCTCAATGTTGGATCCGGTTTCAGATATTTCTGCCGCAATCGTGGCCAGCACACCTTTCTGATTGGTCACGTCCACCCGTATCTCGGCGGAGAACTCGCCCTCGATCCCTTTTTGCCACTCAACGTCGATCCATTTCTCCGGGCGGCTGCGGTATTCGGCCAGATTCTTGCAAGTTTCGCTGTGAATAACCAGGCCGCGGCCGGCGCTGATGAAACCCACGATCGCGTCACCGGGTATCGGCCGACAACAACGTGCGAAATGCACCACCATGCCCTCGGTACCACGAATCGCCAATGGCTGACTGTGTCCCGTTTCCCGAGGTCTAGCCGCCTCGTCGCCCTCGATGGGCACCAGGCGCCGCGCTACCAGCATCGCCATACGGTTGCCGAGCCCGATATCGGCATACAAGGCCTCCCGAGATTTGAAACCACACTCGCGCGTTATCTGATCGAATACCGGGTCCGCAACCTCCTGCAACGCACTGTTGAGATTGTGCAGTGCCTTGTCGAGCATGCGCTGGCCCAACTCGATGGCCTCGTCGTTCTGCAGGTTCTTCAGATAATGGCGAATATTTGAGCGCGCTTTGGCGGTTGCGACGAAATTCAACCAGGCCGGATTCGGGTGAGCCCCAGTGGCGGTAATCACTTCCACGGTCTGACCGTTAAGTAGCGGGGTGCGCAGGGGTGAAAGGCGACGATCGATTTTCGCGGCGATACAGGTGTTGCCCACATCGGTATGCACAGCATACGCAAAGTCGACGGCCGTGGCACCGCGAGGCAGATTCAGAATATCTCCGGCCGGCGTGAAAACGTACACTTCGTCCGGGAACAGGTCTATTTTTACGTTCTCGAGGAACTCCAGCGAGTTGCCGGCGTTGCGCTGCATCTCCAGTAACTCGCGCAACCACTCCCGCGCTCGCGTTTGGGCGTTGTTCCTGCCGCCCTTGTCGGCGCTCTTGTACAGCCAGTGTGCCGCAATACCGGCTTCTGCCACGCGCTCCATGTCCTCAGTGCGGATCTGTACCTCAATCGGCACTCCGTAGGGACCGAACAAAACCGTGTGCAGGGACTGATAGCCGTTGGCCTTGGGAATGGCGATATAATCCTTGAATCTTCCCGGCACCGGCTTGTACAGGTTATGCATCATGCCGAGCACCCGGTAACAGGTATCGACGCTGTCAACGATCACCCGGAATGCATAGACATCGAACACCTCGGTAAACGAACCGACCCGGTCACGGATCTTCTTGTACAGACTGTACAGGTGCTTTTCCCGGCTCAGCAGGCGGTAGGCAAGTTGCTCCTGGTCCAGTCTTTGCCGCAGCGCCGATTCTATCTTGTTGAGAATCTCTTTGCGGTTGCCGCGGGCTTTCCTGACCGCTTCTGACAACACGCGGTAGCGCATCGGATACAGCGCCGCAAAGCCCAGATCCTCGAGTTCCAGCCGGATCTGATTCATGCCCAGGCGGTTCGCGATGGGAGCGTAAATATCCAGCGTTTCGCGGGCGATGCGTCGGCGCTTTTCAGCCCGCATCACCCCCAGAGTACGCATGTTGTGCAGACGATCGGCCAGTTTGACCAGGATGACGCGTATGTCGCGCACCATCGCCAGCATCATCTTGCGGAAATTCTCCGCCTGAGCCTCCGCCTGACTCTCGAATTTAATTTGCGTCAGTTTGCTGACGCCGTCGACCAGTTCCGCGACTTCCTCGCCAAATTCGGCCGTTACCGTTTCTTTCGCGGTACCGGTATCTTCAATAACATCATGAAGTATGGCAGCAATGATGCTCTGGGCATCCATATGCATGTCGGCCAAGACACGCGCCACCTCGACGGGGTGATAGATGTACGGCTCGCCGGACTTGCGATGCTGTCCCTCGTGGGCCTCGGCGCCGAACAGGTAGGCACGGTAGACTTCCCTGACCTGCTGCTTGTCGAGGTAGGTTTCCAGCAGATCACACAGATCACTGATCAGAAATCGTGATTCCTGCGTAGCCGGGACTGTTAGGGGACTAGCCATCTGCACGCTGTGTTTTCGCTCTGCGTCCGCGTACAAATCATAGGCGAATTACGCACAGCCTGCATACTAACGAAAAAAACCGTTCCAGGTGGTGCCTGAAACGGTCTTCGCCAGCGTCCGGCGCCCGGGCGCCGCACGAATTCAGATGTCGGGGTTACTGGACGGCAGCGGGGCACCGAGCTCGGTCGCGCTGGGCAGTTCCAGCTCTGCCAGGGCCTCACTCTCGGGCTCCTCGGGCCGCTCGTCGAGAATCTTCGGCGTAACGAAATCTTCGGCAATTTCGCGCAGCGCTACCACGGTGGGTTTGTCGTTCTCCCAATCCACGAAGGGTTGAGCTCCTTTGGCAAGCTGGCGCGCCCGCTTGGTTGCGACCAGCACCAGCTGGAAACGGTTATCGACCTTGCCGAGACAATCTTCTACGGTGACACGTGCCATACTCGATCTGCCAAGCCTGTTCGCTGATGGGGTAGGTGAGTTTACTCGAATCAGTCTTTCTGTTCCAGTAACGCGCCCAGCGCGGCGGCGTGCCGCTGCTCCTGCGCCTCACGACGCAGGCGCTGCGCGACGAACAAAGCCTGCAGTTCTGCGACCGCTCGCGCGAAGTCATCATTGAAGACAAGGAAATGGTACTCGCCATAGTGGGACATTTCGTTGATCGCATCACGCATGCGCCGCTCGATAACCTCCTCACTGTCCTGGCCGCGTCCCAGGAGGCGCTCGCGCAGGGTCTCGCGGGTGGGTGGCAATATGAACACACTGAGGGCGTGGGGCGCGGCCTGTCGCACCTGGCGCGCACCCTGCCAGTCGATCTCCAGTATCACATCGCGGCCCGCGTCGAGCTGCTCGGCCACCGCCTCCCGACCGGTGCCATAAAAGTTGTCGAACACCCGCGCATGTTCGAGAAACTCTCCCGCGCTTACCATGGTTTCGAAGTCCGGTTTGGAAACAAAATGGTAGTCCACGCCGTCCTGCTCGCCGGGGCGGGGCTTCCGGGTAGTATGCGAAACCGACACCACCACGTCGGAAGTGCGCTCCAGCAACGCCTTCACCAAGCTGGTCTTGCCCGCCCCGGAAGGCGCAGAAACGATGAAAAGTGTTCCTAGCGACATTGTGTGTCCGCGCCTGATCGCTGCGTAGGTCTATTCAACATTCTGCACCTGCTCCCGCATCTGTTCGATCAAAACCTTAAGCTCAACGGCAGCAGCAGTGGTTTCGCTGTCGGCGGATTTCGACGCCAGCGTGTTGGCCTCGCGGTTGAACTCCTGCATCAGGAAATCGAGCCGCCGGCCGACCGGCTCGCTGCGCCCGAGTACCCGCCTGACCTCACTGACGTGACTCGCCAGTCGGTCCAGCTCTTCGTCCACATCCATTTTCTGCGCCAGGTACGCCAGCTCCTGCTCCAACCGATCCCTGTCCACCTGCGCCTGCAGCTCACTGAGCCGAGCATCCAGCTTGTTACGAATACGCTCCAGCACCTCCGGCAAGCGCAATTTCACTTTCTCCACCTGCTGCTCGATACCATCCAGGCGTGTCAGCAGGTGATTTTGGATCTGCCGCCCCTCCCGCTCGCGGGTCGCAACCAGCTCATCCAGCGCCTGTTCCAGCAGCGCCAACGCCTCTGCCTGCACCACCCCCGTGTCGGGTTCCGGTTCACGCACAACACCGGGCCAGCGCAGCAGCTCGATGACGCCTGGCGAAGTGGCTTCAGAACAGCGCGTCTCGACCTCCCGGCAGGCCGCCAGCACCGCGGAAAGCCGGTCCCGGTCCAGCTCTATGGAGACCCGCTGTTCAGTGGTCCAGCTGCATCGCAGCACACATTCAACTTTGCCGCGCGCCAATCGTCCGCTGACCCGCTCACGGACCAGCGACTCCAAGACGCGGAGTTCCTCGGGCAATCGAACGAAAGCCTCCAGGTAGCGGTGGTTGACGGAACGCAGCTCCCAGGTGAGTTCGGCATCGGCGCTCTTGCCGTCTACCCGCGCAAAAGCGGTCATGCTGCGGATCATCTCAAGTCATCCTCTTTTCCGGCCGATAGACGGACATTGCAATAACCTGTTTTATATAAAAATTTGCTCATCTGCCGGAGCAGAAACAAGGCCACAGTCTAGAGGATCATGCGCAAAAAGCCAGACAGCCTTAAACCGGGCACCGAACTGGATGGCTACCGGCTGGAAAAGCTGCTGGGCGGCGGCGGCTTCAGTGCGGTTTATCTGGCCCGACAAATCGAAGACGATCGGCGCGTGGTTATAAAGGAATACATTCCCAGCAAGCTCGCGACGCGCGACCGCGATGGCCAGGTCCGCGCCCGCAGCGAGGTGACGGAGAACCGGTTCAGCCGCGGACGCAAGCTGTTTTTCCAGGAGGCGAGCACTCTCGCAACCCTGAAACATCCAAATATTGTCAATGTTTTCAATTTTTTCCAGGCGAACGGCACCGTCTATATGGTGATGGAATACCAGGAAGGGGAAAACCTCCAATACTACCTGCAAAACCGCCGCGGCGGATTGAGCGAAACCTTTCTGCGCACCGTATTCCCACGCCTGCTGGACGGCCTGGAACTCATCCACGCCAGAGATCTGCTGCACCTCGACATTAAGCCCGGCAACATTCACATTCGACGCGGTGGTCAGCCACTGCTGCTCGATTTCGGGGCTGTACACGGTTTCCCGCAGAGCCGCCAAGAACAGCCCGGACAGGTGATCAGCCCCGGCTTCTCGCCGATAGAACAGTACGACAGCAAGGGGTATGTCGGACCCTGGACCGACCTGTATGCCATCGGAGCCACGATGCGCGCCTGTATCGAGGGGCGAGCTCCGGACAATGCGCGCAAACGTCACGACCGCGACGCCATGCGACCGGCGCAATTCGCATTCCGCAAACGTTATTCAGACAATTTGCTGCGCGCCATTGACTGGGCCATGGAGGTAGACCCGCTGCTGCGGCCTCAGAATGTGCCGCAGTTTCGCGCCGCGCTGACGGCGGACACCATCCCGGAACCCGAGCAGCCTCGCTCCGCGTTCGAGCGACTCGCCTGCACGCTGCTGGGCAAAAGCTAGCCATGAAAGTATTGACGGCCTTCACTAACCGGCTCGGAAACCGGAACAGCAACCAGGACCGCTGCCTGGTGCTCGAACGGCCCGACTGCGTCGTGCTGGCCGTTGCCGATGGCATGGGCGGCCACGCGGGTGGTGATCTTGCGGCGCAGGCCGTGGTCGACAGCCTGCAACGCAGCCTGGCCCGCCAACGCGCGCCGATTGCGCAGCCACGAACATTTCTGCAAGAGGCCTTCGAAGCGGCGCATCTGCAGGTCATCGAGGCGGGGCGCAGCTGCACCCCGCCTATCAACCCTCGAACCACCTGCGTCGCCTGCGTGGTACAGGGCAATCAGGCTTGCTGGGCGCATCTGGGCGACAGCCGCCTGTATCTAGTCCGCAACGGAACCCTTGTGGCACGCACCCGCGACCACACGCCGGTGGAGGAACTGCTGCAGAGAGGGGCGATCAGCGCGAGCGAACTGAACAGCCATCCGCTCAGAAACAGCGTCAGCCGCTGCCTTGGCGGCCTGCGTCCACTTCCGGACATCAGTTTCGGTGCGGCCGAACTCAGAGCGGACGATACCCTGCTGCTATGCTCGGACGGTCTATGGAATGCCCTGCCGGAGCAAAAACTCGTTGCGATACCGGGATATGGAAATCTGCAACACAGCGTCGACGCACTCAGCAACGAAGCAGAATTGGCCAGTTATCCGCACAGCGACAATATCAGCGTGGTCGCATTGCGCTGGCTCAGCGCCGTCAGTCCGCAAAAACCCAGACACGTCACGAGGCCCTCGGGCAACGGGGTACAGGCGGATACCAAAGACCCACTGCAACAGGCCATCGACGATATTCACCGCGCCATGCTCGACTACGCGGCCGAGATGAAGAAGTCGTAACAACTACCCCTGCCCGCCTCGCACTCAGTATCCCAGCCAAACACGCCGCTGCTCGGTTATACTGGTGGGCTTATCCAGCATCTGTCGAGGAAAATTCATGCGCCCCAGCAAACGTGCCGCGGATCAAATGCGCGCCATCACTATTACCCGCAACTACACCATGCATGCCGAGGGGTCAGTGCTGGTCGAATTCGGCAATACCAAGGTGCTGTGCAATGCCAGTATCGAAGAACGGGTGCCCGGTTTTCTGCGCGGCAAGAATCAGGGCTGGGTCACGGCCGAGTATGGCATGTTGCCGCGCTCCACCACCGAGCGCATGGGCCGCGAGGCGACGCGCGGAAGACAGGGAGGGAGAACCATGGAAATACAGCGGCTCATCGGGCGCTCGCTGCGCGCCGTCGTGGATATGGCCAAACTCGGTGAGCGCACTATCACCATCGACTGCGATGTCCTGCAGGCGGACGGAGGCACGCGTACCGCGAGCATTACCGGCGGTTTTGTCGCGCTCGCCGATGCGGTGCAGAAACTCATGGATACCAAGATCATCAAGCAAACTCCGTTGACCGGTTCCGTTGCATCGGTTTCGGTGGGAATCTATCAGGGCACACCAGTGCTCGATCTGGATTATGCGGAGGACTCCAACGCTGAGACCGATATGAATGTGGTTATGACCGCAGATGGCAGATTCATCGAGGTTCAGGGCACCGCCGAGGGCCATCCGTTCAGCGAGGACGAAATGAATCAGATGCTGGCGCTCGCCAAACAGGGCATCAGCGCGCTGTGTCAGCGCCAGAAAGCCAGCCTGGACGGCTAGGCTTCCATGCCACACCGCATCGTACTGGCCAGCAACAACCCCGGCAAAGTCCGGGAATTCAACCAGCTGCTGAGTGATACCGAACTGGAAGTGGTGCCGCAGTCGACGTTTTCGGTTCCGGAAATCGAAGAGACGGGGCTCACCTTTGTCGAGAACGCGATACTGAAGGCGCGCAATGCCTCGCAACACACCGGACTGCCCGCCATCGCCGACGACTCGGGACTGGAAGTCGACGCCCTGGGCGGAGCGCCCGGTATTTACTCCGCGCGCTATGCCGGGGCCGGTGCAAGCGATCGGGATAATCTCGAAAAGCTGCTCGACGCTCTGCGGGAGGTCGATGATGAACAGCGCAGCGCACGCTTTCAGTGCCTGATGGTCTACATGCGTCACGGGCAGGATCCGACACCGCGTATCTTTCAGGGCACCTGGGAAGGCCGCATTCTGCGCGAGCCGCGCGGCAGCGGCGGCTTCGGTTATGACCCCGTATTCCTGGTGCCGGACATCGATCGCGCGTCGGCAGAGCTGATGCCGGACGACAAGAACCGCCTCAGCCACCGCGGCCAGGCGATCCGCCAGCTTGTGGCTTCCCTGCGCAGTCACTGATCCCAGTGCTGCGCTTCCAGGCACCACCGCCGCTGTCCCTGTACGTCCATTTTCCCTGGTGCGTGCGCAAGTGCCCGTACTGCGATTTCAACTCACACGCCCTGCGGGACATCCTACCGGAACACGCCTACGTCGATGCTCTGCTGAAGGATCTGGAACAGGAGCTACCCGGGGTCTGGGGCCGCACGGTCCATTCCATTTTCATGGGCGGCGGCACACCCAGTCTGTTTTCAGCCTCAGCCCTGGAGCGCCTGTTGAGCGGCATCAGAGCGCGCCTGGCACTGCGTCCGGACGCCGAAATCACTCTGGAGGCGAACCCGGGAAGCGCCGAACAGGAACGCTTTGCCGGCTATCGCGACGCCGGCGTCAATCGACTTTCCATCGGCATTCAAAGCCTTAACGATAGCCACCTGCATGCCCTGGGCCGCATCCACGATGCCGAACAATCGTTTCGGGCGGTCCAGGCAGCCCGCGTGGCGGGGTTTGACAATATCAACCTGGATTTGATGTTCGGTCTGCCGGACCAGGACTCCGCGGCCGCCAATGCCGATCTGGAGTCTGCACTCGCGCTGCAGCCGGAGCATCTGTCGTGGTACCAGCTCACCCTGGAACCCAACACGCGTTTCCATACTGATCCGCCTGTGCTGCCCGATGACGACGAAAAATGGGAGATGCAGACGCTAGGACAGACCGTGCTCGCCAGCCACGGCTATACTCAGTACGAAGTCTCCGCCTTCGCGCGCGCCGGCCAGCGCTGTCGTCACAACCTGAACTACTGGGAATTCGGCGACTATATCGGCATCGGTGCCGGGGCGCATGGAAAGATTACCGATGCCGCAAGCGGCAGCGTACTCAGGAGGTGGAAAAAGCGCCATCCGCGCGGCTATCTGGAAGCGGCCGGCCCCACGGCATACCTGGAAGGCGAGCGAGCGCTCAGCGAGTCCGAAATCGTATTCGAGTACGCGCTGAATCGGTTGCGACTCAAAGAGCCGTTCAGGCTGAGTGAGTTCGAAAGCTGTTGCGGCCTGCAGCGTGACTGGATTATGCCGCTGATCCAGCAAGCCCAGGCTGACGGACTGATGCTCTGCGACGGCGACCTGGTGCAGCACACCGACTCCGGCTGGCTATTCTTGAATGACCTGCTGGAGCGATTTCTGCCTGAGGAGGTTCAGAATGCTCGATACCGCGCGAATTGACTGTCCCTACTGTGGCGAGCCATTTGAAACCGGCGTGGACTGTTCGGCCGGCGGGCAGCAGTATATCGAAGATTGCCCCGTGTGCTGCCAGCCGATCGAAATGAAGACAGATGTTGATCCGCACGGAAATCTGCGCGGCATATCGGCACTACGCAATGATGACTGATTACAACCCTATCGACTGTGCAGTGTACAGCGAGTACGAAGCTGCAATTGTGCAACGCCTGCGCCTGCGCCTGTCGTGGCGCCAGCCGGGCGGACAGTTGCGCATCGAGGTAGTCAGGCCAATCGATCTCGAAACCCGCCATCAGGAGGAGTTCCTGCTCGTCGAAATGCGGGACCGCAACAGACTGGAGCTGCGCCTCGACCAGATCATCAAAGCCGAAGCGCTGTAAGCTGGAACCGCCACTCTGGTACCATGCCGGCATGGAAACCGGTATTCACGATCTGGAGCTGCTGGTCCGCTCGCGGGTGCCAATCATCCTGATTGAAACGGCTGACGAACCGCGCGCACTGGAGCTCTTTACCCGCCTGGCTGTCGCTGTCGGCAAACCGGTTATGCGTTGGTCGGTCACCAGCGGCCTGCAACGCCTCGACCTGGACCTGCAACCACAGCCCCATGCCAAGGACCCCCAGCAGGCGCTGGGGCAAATAAAGGCTACCGGCACGCCGGGCATATATGTGCTGCTGGATTTTCACCCCTATCTTGAGGATCCAGGACACGTGCGCATGATCAAAGAAATCGCGCTCGGATACGGAGAGGCGCAGCACACCCTGGTGTTCATCAGCCACGCCTGCGAACTGCCCGAAGAGCTGCGCGCATTCAGCGCCCGGTTTGATCTGGCGCTGCCGGATCACAAGGCGCTCGAGGCCTGGATCCAGGAAGAAGCAAAAAGGTGGTCGCAAGCCCACCCCGGCAGGAGGGTCAAAACGGACAGCGTGACGCTCGCCCGTCTGGTGCGGCAACTTCGCGGCTTAACCGAAACCGATGCGCGACGCCTGGTTCGCAATGCAATTCATGACGACGGCGCCATTACCGAAGCGGATCTGCCGCAAGTGACCAAGCTCAAATACGAGCTGCTCGACCAGAGCGGAATCCTGTCATTCGAATTCGATACTGTGCGCTTTGCCGAGGTAGGCGGGCTGGAAAGGCTCAAGCGCTGGCTGAATCAGCGCAAAGATGCCTTTATCGCGGCGGATACCACGCTGGATCCGCCCAAGGGCATTCTGCTGGTGGGTGTGCAAGGGGGTGGCAAGAGCCTGGCGGCCAAAGCGGTAGCGGGACTCTGGCAGCTCCCCTTGCTCAGGCTCGATTTCGGCATCCTCTATAACAAGTTTTTCGGCGAAACCGAACGTAACCTGCGCAATTCGCTGCGTACCGCCGAGGCAATGGCGCCCTGTGTGCTCTGGGTCGATGAAATCGAGAAAGCCATTGCCAGCGGCGATTACGACAGCGGGACGTCAAAACGCGTGCTGGGGAGCTTGCTGACCTGGCTGGCGGAACGTGACCAGCCGGTATTCCTGGTCGCCACCGCCAATCGCATCGACGCCTTGCCGCCGGAACTGATCCGCAAGGGCCGACTGGACGAGATCTTCTTCGTCGACTTACCCGACGCGGCCGTGCGTAGCCAGATTTTTCACATCCACCTCAGGAAACGCGGGCAGAATGCCCAGGCGTTCAACCTGGACGAACTGGCCCGGCACAGCGATGGATTCTCCGGCGCGGAAATCGAGCAGGCGGTGGTGGCAGCGCTCTACCTGGCCCGGGAACAGCGTCGTCCGCTGGATATTGGTCACCTGCTGACGGAACTGGAGCAGACACGCCCCTTGTCCGTGGTCATGGCAGAACAGCTCACGGCGCTGCGTGAATGGGCGAGACACCGCACCGTTACCGCGAACTGAATCCAGGTTGGGTAAGGGAGAGCGCCAATAATTCGACTGGCCGTAAGACGCCATCGCCAACTCATTGAAACGCCTGGTGCTGGGTTTTTGACAGTGCGCTGATTTTTGTCGCCCAATGTGTAAGAAAATCGCCCTGTTTTCCCAGAACCACCACCGTTCCAGGCCACGATTAAACACAGAAAACATTTAAAATCAATTGACTATATGACTAGGCCGGCGCGGTAGGGTTGTGGTGAACGCTTATGCTATTCTCCTTAATCAAACAAAAAAATAACTGCGTTTTGAGCGCATCTGTCGGCGGAGATTGCGTTATGCCCAAACCAAAAGAACAACCAGCCAATGCTCACAGGCCCTTTATCGAATTCGACGACTGGGCGCAACTTGCCCAATCTGATCCTGTTGCATTCGAGGCTCAGCGCGCCCGAGTGATTGAGGACCTGATCCTGGGCATGCCGGAGCACAAACAGCAGCGCATGCGCTGCCTGCAGTGGAAGATCGATCAGGTCAGAGCGCAGTGCAAGACCCCGATGGCGGCCTGCGTCAAACTCAGCGAAATGATGTGGGATTCTCTGGTCGGCCCGGGCGGACTGAAAGATGCCCTGGAGCGGCTCAGCACAGACTCCCCCGCTCCGTTGCCTAAAGCCAGGGTAGTGAAATTTCCGTCGGCGACGCGTCCCTAGGGCGGGCAACGCCCCCCGGGCTTGTTCACACCCCGGGTTTGCCGTATTATTCGCGGCCTTTCGGACAGGTGCACATCGGGATGCGCCTGAACGGCGAATTTTCGAGGCGCAACCCATGAAAGCAGACATCCATCCGGAATACAAAGAGGTCAAGGTGACCTGCAGCTGTGGCAACAGTTTTGAGACGCGCTCCACCGCGGGCAGGGAGCTGCACATCGAAGTTTGCGCTCAGTGCCACCCTTTCTACACCGGCAAGCAGAAAATGCTTGATACCGGGGGCCGCGTGGATCGCTTCCGCAAGAAATACGGAATGAAAAAATCCTGATGCCGCCAAGGCAAAGCGGATCAAAAAAGGCGCCCTGGGTTGGCGCCTTTTTTGTGCTGCTCGGTTGGCAGCAGATAGCGCTTGCTGACAGCTGCGCGCGGCCGGCCACCGCGGAGCCGGTGCAGGTTCGCTACGTACCCGACGGCGATACCGTGATCCTGACCAACAATAAGAAGATTCGCCTCATTGGCATCAACACCCCGGAGACACGCCAGAACGACCAACCCGCTCAGGCACTGGCTATCGAAGCCCGCGACCGTTTGCGGCGTTTGCTGTTCGAACAGGGCAACAAGGCTCAGGCGGTCCATGGGCTAGAGGACAAGGACCGTCATGGTCGCTATCTGGCTCACCTCTGGTTACCGGATGACACGAACGTGGCGGCAGAGCTGCTCCGCGACGGCCTTGGCTGGGCGGTCGCGATTCCGCCCAACACGCGCTTCCTGGATTGCTACCTCCAGTCGGAGCGGCTGGCGCGCGGCACCGCGAGCGGTGTCTGGGGGCATCGCGATCATGCCGCTCGAGCATCGACGCAGTTGGACCTGCGTAGCCGTGGCTTCCAACTGGTGACAGGCCGGGTCGTGCGGGTGAATCACGGCGGCGGGGCGACCTGGGTCAATCTGGAGGGCCGATTTGCGGTGCGAATCCCGGATGAGGACCTGCGCTGGTTCGGAGCCCCCCCGGATAGCTCCTGGATAGGCAAGGAGGTCGAGGTGCGCGGCTGGCTGTATGCGAAAAAAGGGGAATCGCGCGTTACCGTCCGACATCCGGCGGCATTAGAGCTCAAAGCCAAAGGCTCAGGCTCGGCAGATACACCATAAGCTTGGTATGATGCCCGGGAGTTGCCAGAAGCGGTTACGGAATCGACATGTCCAGAGATCTGAAACAGGAAGCACTTGACTACCACGAGTTCCCCTCGCCGGGGAAACTCGCCACCCAGGTAACGAAGCCCTGTTCTACGCAGGCGGAGTTGTCGCTGGCGTACACGCCTGGCGTCGCTGAACCGGTACGTGCAATTCATAAAGACCCGGAAGCCGCGTACCGCTTCACCAGCAAGGGCAATCTCGTGGCGGTCATCACCGACGGAAGCGCGGTTCTAGGGTTGGGAAACGTGGGCGCGTTGGCCGGCAAACCGGTGATGGAGGGTAAAGGCGTATTGTTCAAGCGCTTTGCGAATATCGACGTCTTCGACATCGAAGTGGCTGCCGATGACGCCAGTGACTTCATGGACACGGTATCCCGGATTGCCGGCGGCTTCGGCGGCATCAACCTGGAAGACATCGCTGCACCCCGCTGTTTCGAGATTGAACGCCTGCTGATCGAACGCCTCGACATTCCGGTGTTCCATGACGACCAGCACGGAACCGCCATCATCATTTGCGCCGGCCTGCTTAACGCGCTGGAAATCAATGGCAAGACACTGCACGAGGCGCGCATTGTGTGCCTGGGCGCAGGGGCGGCGGGTATTGCGTCGATGCGTCTGCTCATGAAACTCGGCGCCAGCCGGGAAAACATCTGCATGGTCGATCGCAACGGCGTGATCCGCTCTGATCGCACTGACCTCAATAAATACAAGCAGGAGTTCGCCATTGCCACAGACCGCGTCACGCTGGCTGACGCAATGCGCGGGGCAGATGTCTTTATCGGCGTTTCCGGTCCCGACCTGGTCAGTGAATCCATGCTGTCCAGTATGTCGGCCAAGCCAGTCGTTTTCGCCTTGTCTAACCCGGACCCGGAGATCAGCCCGATACTCGCGCACCAAGTCCGGTCCGATGTCATCATGGCAACCGGACGCAGCGATTTCCCCAACCAGGTAAACAACGTGCTGGGATTTCCGTTCATATTCCGCGGCGCCCTGGACGTCAGGGCGCGCGCCATCAACAGCGAGATGCAGGTGGCTGCAGTAGAGGCTTTGCGAGCCCTGGCTCATGAGCCCGTGTTACCCGAGATTCTGCAGGCTTACCGGCTCGATCGGCTGGAGTTTGGCCCCGACTATTTTATACCCAAACCGTTTGACCCGAGACTTATGGACTTCGTACCGCCAGCTGTCGCTCAGGCCGCGGTGAATTCGGGTGTCGCCCGCAGTGGCTTTCCCCGACACTACAAGCCGGCGCCGGTACGCTAAAAGCTCGGGTTCATACCGGCGCAGGGGCGCACCCGGCTTGCCGCCAGTCGGGCGCGCTCACGCGCAGCCTGAACATCATCACCATAGGCGAGCGCAACGCCCATGCGCCGTTTGGCGAAGGCCTCCGGCTTTCCGAACAGCCGCAAGTCGGTTCCCGGAACCGACAGAGCCAGGTCAACATCCTGGAAAGCGACCCCGTCAGCATCCAGACCACCATAGATGACGGCGCTTGCCCCCGGGTTCCGCAGCGCTGTCGAAACGGGTAAACCCAGGATGGCACGCACGTGCAAGTCAAACTCGTTCTGCCACTGCGTCACCATGGTGACCATACCCGTATCGTGGGGGCGCGGACTGACTTCACTGAATAACACCCGGTCGCCGGCTATAAACAGCTCCACGCCAAACAGCCCACAACCACCGAGATTCTCGGTGACCATGCGCGCCATGTTCTGGGCACGCGCCAGCGCAGTGTCTGTCATCGCCTGCGGCTGCCAGCTTTCTACGTAGTCGCCTTGTTCCTGAATGTGGCCAATAGGCGCACAAAAGTCAGTGCTCACCCCGCCCGATCGGTTAAGAGATCGAACCGTCAACAGGGTTATTTCGAAATCGAACTGCACCAGTTCCTCGACGATCACGCGACCACGGTCGACTCGCCCCGTGCTCCTGGCATAGTTCCAGGCCGTCGCGACGTCCTGCCGCCCTTCGATTCGCGACTGGCCTTTACCCGAAGATGACATCACCGGCTTGACGATACACGGGTATCCGATACCCGCATCGATCGCTGAAAGAAGCTCTTCCAGGCTGTCCGCGAAAGCGTAGCGAGACGTCGGCAGCTGCAGCTGTTCGGCCGCCAGGCGCCTGATACCTTCGCGATTCATGGTGAGCATGACAGCACGCGCCTGAGGCACCACATTTGCCAGACCATCGCTTTCGATTTCGGCCAGCGCATCTGTGGCAATCGCCTCGATCTCCGGCACTATGATGTGCGGCCGCTCCTGCTCCACCAGAGCCCGCAGCGCTCCCGCGTCGGTCATATCGATCACGTGCGCGCGGTGGGCAAGTTGGTGACCGGGCGCATTCGCATAGCGATCGACCGCTATCACCTCGACGCCAAGACGCTGCAGCGAAATCACGAGCTCTTTACCCAGTTCGCCACTGCCGAGCAGCATGACACGGGTAGCAGAGCTCGAAAGAGGCGTTCCAATTTTCACGCAACACTCCTTCTTTGGGTACCAACCAGCCGAGCCGGAAGACCACAATCGCAGCCGCCGCCCGCCCGCGTTTAACCGAGCAGCGCCTCGACCTCCGCGAGCCGGGCACGGTGCATCGGACGCCCGTTTACCGGGCTCCGCGGAGCCTCCCTGCAGCCTTCGCGTGGAAATACTACGAGCTCAACAGCGTGCTCACCCGCGACAAATTCAAACGACGGAAACTCCTGCCATTCGTCACGCGCGAACCGCAAGCGCCGGTGCGAAGCCTGAAAAGGTATCTTCGAGTCGATCAGAAACAGACTGATATCCTCCGGCGTGTCAGCAAACAGGTGCAAATTGACATCGGCATGGCGACCGGCTGTTCCGCTCAACACGGATCCGACCAGGCGCGGACTGAACGCGGCGAGAAAGCGCATGGCCTGAACAGCGCTTTCCCGCAACGATCGCAGATGATCGACCTGCTCGTCGGCGCGAAACAGCCGCTGGTACTCTTCAAGTGACTCTTCAACCTCACTATTGCGGGGCATATTCCGGGTATCCGGCGCGCCGAGATGTTGTGCGGCCTTGCGCTTGGCCACGTAGAAATCCTGGATGCCCTCTTCGGCAATCAGGCGCGCAGCTTCCTGGGCAATCCGCACCCGCATCTGTTGGTCGCGGCCAAAAACTCGTCCCATGACGCTAGAACAACGGCTCCGCTGAATCGTATATCGAATCTCCCCGCGGGCTGGCAGGCTCACTGTATTGGTCT
This sequence comes from uncultured Gammaproteobacteria bacterium, assembly GCA_963695455.1. Lineage (GTDB taxonomy): Bacteria > Pseudomonadota > Gammaproteobacteria > DSM-19610 > DSM-19610 > Thiogranum. The sequence goes on from CAVOGN010000002.1 coordinate 877,038, forward strand.
GGAACGTGCTCCGGATCAAATGCCTCGAATACGCCGCCCGCCTGGCCGGATGGAAGGCGCAAACCGGTCTTGGGATCAATACGCACCGTCACCAGACCGGGCGGTTGCGGCAGCACAGTCTCGGGAACATCCTTGAGGGCGTCACGCATATAGTCGATCCAGATCGGCAAGGCCGCACGGCCACCGGTTTCACCGTTTCCGAGCGGCTGCACACGGTCAAGACCGACCCATACGGTGGTTACCAGATCGCCATTGAACCCACAAAACCAGGCATCACGCTGATCATTCGTGGTGCCCGTCTTGCCGGCCAGATCATTGCGCCCCAGTTCCATGGCTCGCCGAGCGGTTCCGCGTTTGACCACATCCTGCATCATTGACGTCATCAGATAAACGTTGGTAGCGTCCACCACGCGTTCCGCCAGCACTGGCGTCGCCTGCTCAGCCTCGCCGGGATCGGCACCCTGCTCACTTCGTTCCAGGGACTCGAACGCGGCTGAAGCGGTTTCCGCCAACAGCGGTTCGGGCGCTTGCGCCTGTTCGCAATCCGGGCAGACCAGGGGCGGATTGGCCTCAAACACAACGTTGTCTTCGGCGTCGCGTATTTCGCGAATGAAAAATGGTTCAACGTAGAAGCCCCCATTGGCCCACACGCTATAGGCGCGCGCCATTTCCAGGGGCGTTGCCGAACCGCTGCCGAGCGCCAGCGATAACTCGCGGGGAATCTGATCAGGCGTGAAACCAAAGCGGCGCACGTAGTCAGCGGCATAGGCAGGACCGATGGCCTGCAGTAATCGAATCGACACCAGATTGCGAGAGTGAGTGAGCGCCTCGCGCATGCGAGTCGGACCGTAAAACTTGCCACTGTAGTTCTCCGGTCGCCAGGTGGTTTCCAGGGATGGATCATTGAACACCACGGGCGCATCATTGAAAAGGCTCGCTACAGTGTAGCCCTTAGCCAACGCGGCTGAATAGATGAACGGCTTGAAACTGGAGCCGGGCTGGCGTTGCGCCTGGATCGCCCTGTTGAACTTGCTGCGGTAAAAATCGAATCCGCCCACCAGTGCCACAATCGCGCCGTCGCGCGGGTTAACGGACACCAGCGCCCCGGACACCTCAGGCAGCTGCGCCAGCCGCCAATCCCCATCGGGAAGCCGCTCCACATAGATCAGATCTCCGGCCTTCAGCAGCTCGTCGGCTGCATTCAGCTGCGGGCCCCGGCTGTTGACCGACCGATAGGCTCGGGCCCATGACAACGCATCCCAGTCGAGTTCGGCTTGACCCTGCGTGGCCACATAAACGCTGGCTGACTTTTCCTCGACTTTCGTTACCACTCCAGGAAGCAGTCCGCCGACAGACTCGACATCTGCCAGGAGGCTTTGCAGCGTTTCCTCGCTGGCGTCGGGGTCCAGTTCGACGTGCCGGATGACACCGCGATACCCGTGCCGGCGATCGTACTCCAACAAACCCGACCGAAGAGCGGCGTTAGCCGCGGCCTGGCGGTCGCTGACCAAGGTAGTAAACACTCGAAAACCAGCGACATACGCATCGTCACCGAACCGTTCTACCATAAAAGCGCGGACCATCTCAGCAACATAAGGCGCTTCGACACTCACTGCCGCTTTGTGCAGGCTGGCCGAATCCGGTTCCTCCAGCGCCCCGCGATACTGCTCCGCGTCGATAAAACCGAGTACATACATGCGCCCGAGCACGTAATTGCGACGCTCCATGGCACGTTCCGGGTTGCTGACCGGGTTATTGGTAGACGGCGCCTTCGGCAAGCCAGCAATCATGGCAATCTGCGGCACCGTCAGCTCGTCGATCTTGACACCGTAGTAGACCTGGGCGGCGGCCGCAATTCCGTAGGCACGGTGCCCGAAATAAATCTTATTCAGGTAAAGCTCCAGGATCTCTTGCTTGCTCAAGTGCCGTTCGATCTTCAACGCCAGGAATATTTCGGTGAGCTTTCTCAGATACGTCTTTTCGCTGCTGAGAAAGAAATTGCGAGCCACCTGCATCGTGATAGTGCTGCCGCCTTGACGCTTTTCGCCGGTGCGTACCAGCTCCATTCCAGCACGTAGCAATCCCTGATAGTCGACGCCCGGATGCTCGAAAAACCGGTCATCTTCAGTCGCCAGAATGGCGTTGACGACCAACGGCGGCAGATTTTCGTAACGGATCGGGCGTCCGGTGTTGCTCACCAAACTCCGCAATCAAGCTCTCCGTCGCGGGAAAATATCCGAAGCGGAACCTGTAGCTGTACGTCCTTCAGCCGCTCGATCGGCGGCAATTGTGGTGCGATGTAAAAATACGCCGCGACAACCAAGACCAGACCCGCCGTCGCCACGGCGAAATCCGGTCGCAAGAATGAATCTTAGGAGTCTAAGAAGAATTGTCATAAATTTGGCGGGGTGTGACCAGCTTCAAATTAAAAAACAAAAGGATTTCTAAACTTCAGTATAAAGCGTCCGATACATTGGAATCGAACCTTACAGGATAAAAGAGCCTTGCATTGACAACCTGTTGTTGTTGCTCTCTAATCTGCCACAGTATCAAGGCACTGCAATTGCAGTGAATTAAAGGGAAATTACGGTGCAAATCGCGCAACTGTTTACACGGAAAAAGCCGCCGGTCATCGGACTCGACATCAGCTCATCGGCGATCAAGCTACTGGAACTCAGTCGCCATGGAAACCGTTACCGCGTTGAAAGTTACGCTGTCGAGCCGTTGCCCCCCAACTCGGTAGTGGAGAAAGAATATTACCGACGTCGAGGCCGTAGGTGAAGCGGTGCGACGCGCGGTGAAGCGAGCCAGCGCGCGTACCAGGAACGCCGCCGTGGCGGTGGCGGGCTCCTCGGTCATCACCAAGGTCGTCCCGATGCCGAACAGCTTGTCGGAGGACGAACTGCACAGCCAGATCGAGCTGGAAGCCGACCAGTACGTGCCGTATCCACTGGAAGAAGTCAGCTTGGACTTCGAAGTCCTCGGACCCAGCGACAACAACCCGGATACCGTTGATGTGTTGCTGGCCGCCTGCCGGACGGAAACTGTAGACATGCGTACCGCGGCGGTCGAAAGCGGCGGTCTCGATACCAAGGTGGTTGACGTGGAAGCTTACGCCACCGAAAACGCCTTTCAGCTGTTGCTCGACCAGGTGCCTGACCAGGGAATGGAAAAGACTGTCGCCCTCGTCGACATCGGTGTCGACCATGACCACACTGAATGTGTTGCATGACACCAAGCTGATATATACCCGCGACCAGGTCTTTGGCGGTAAGCAGCTGACCGAGGAAATTATGAGGCGCTACGGACTTTCCTACGAGGAAGCCGGTATGGCCAAGCGGCAAGGCGGCCTGCCGGAAAATTACGAACCTGAAGTCCTGGAGCCGTTCAAGGAAGCCATGTGCCAGCAGGTCAGCCGTTCCCTGCAGTTCTTCTTCGGCTCGAGCCAGTACAATGGTGTGGATCAGGTGATCCTTGCCGGCGGCAGCGCTTCGGTTCCAGGCATCACAGACCTGATCCAGGATCGCCTCGGCATCGAAACTCTGATCGCGAATCCTTTCGCTTCCATGTCTCTGTCGTCGCGGGTCAAACCGCAATCGCTCAGCAACGACGCGCCCGCACTGTTAATTGCCTGCGGCCTGGCTTTGAGGAGTTTCGACTAATGGCTCACATTAACCTCCTACCGTGGCGCGACGAGCTACGCAAGCAGAAACAGCAGCAGTTCGCCGTAGTTTCTGCCGGTACGGCGATTGTTGCTGCGCTGCTGGTGCTGCTGGTCCACATGCAGGTCGAAGGTCTGATTGAACAGCAGAATGCACGTAACAGCTTTCTTGACAAGGAAATCGCCGAACTGGACGAGAAGATTGCGAAGATCAAGGATCTCGAAAAGACCAAAACGGCGCTGCTGGCACGGATGGACATTATTCAGCAGCTGCAGCATAGCCGTCCGCAGAGCGTCCACTTGATGGATGAGCTTGTCTATACGCTACCCGATGGTGTTTATCTGGAAAAAATCATTCAGAAAGGTGATTTACTCACGGTTAGCGGTGTCGCGCAGTCGAATGCCCGCGTTTCCGCCTACATGCGTAACATCGATAGTTCGGAATGGCTGGGCAATCCGAAATTGGATGTGATCGAGACTAAGGATACGGATCGGCGCCGCGACGCTGAATTCGTGTTGCGAGCCGGTCAGGTGACTCCATCGGGGACATCCGCAGAGGAGCAAGGATAATGGACCTTTCGCAGCTCAACGAACTGGATATCCGCAATATTGCCAGCTGGCCGCTGCCGGCTCGAGTACTGGTTATAGCCATCATTTTTGCTGGCGTGCTCGGCCTCGGATACTGGCTGGACACCAAGGATCAGGGAATGCGGCTGGAAAAGGCCGAGCAGAAGGAACAGGAGCTTCGCCAGGCTTTTGAGGTCAAGGCTAAGAAAGCCGCGAACTTGCAGGCCTACGAGCAACAACTCGAGGAAATGCGAGAGTCTTTTGGTGCCATGCTGCGCCAGCTCCCCAATAAAACCGAAGTTGCAGAATTGCTGGTAGACATTTCGCAGACCGGACTGGCCAGCGGCCTGGAATTCGAACTTTTCAAACCTCAAAGTGAAATCCCCAAGGAATTTTATGCCGAGCTGCCGATCAGCATCCGGGTAAAAGGCGACTATCACGAGTTTGGCAATTTTATCAGCGGCGTGGCGGCACTGCCGCGGATCGTAACTGTACACGATGTGGCCATTGAGCAGAGCAAGGAGCAAGGTTTGACGATGAACATTCTCGCCAAGACCTATCGTTACCTGGACGAGGAAGAAGGAGGTGCGCAATGATTCGCCTGCTTCATATAACCCGGGCAGTGACAGCCTGCCTGCTGGCAACCAGCTTGGCCGCATGCAGTAGCAGTAATACCGAAGATCTGCGCGCCTATGTAGAGGATGTGAAATCACAGCAACACCCGAGCGTGGATCCGCTGCCGGAGTTTGCGCCCTATGAAACGCATCTATACCAGGCCTTCAGTGATCGCGACCCATTCACGCCGCCCGTTCTCGCCGCACCCAAATCAGAGGTGGCGCAGGCTTCCGGCAACGGTATCTCGCCGGACTTCAACCGCGCCCGCGAACCCCTGGAGGCGGAGCCGCTGGACAGCCTGCGGATGGTTGGAACTCTGGAGAGGGCTGGAGACTCATGGGCGCTGGTGCGCATGAGCGACAGCACGATTCATCGTGTGAAACCAGGCAACTACCTGGGCCAGAACCACGGAAAGATCGTCAGCATCACAGAGTCAGAAGTTGAGCTGACCGAGATCGTCCCGGATGGACTCGGCGGATGGATGGAACGCCAGGCTGCACTGGCACTCAGTGAGTAATTTGGAGAAAAAAACGATGAATGCGAATCTGATGACCTGCAACGCTAAGGCACAAGGTACACGGTTCTTGCAACGGCTGGTTGGAAACGCAATGCTTGTGCTTTTGGCCGTCGGCCTGCTCGGCGGCTCACAATACGCTCGCGCCGAGGCCGCACCCCTCAACTCGCTGCAGGAAATCAGTTATGCGGGACTTCCGGGCAACCAGGTTCAGATCGTTTTCAAATTGAGCCAGGCTGTGTCCAGCCCGGCCAGTTTTACCATCGACAACCCGGCGCGCATCGCCTTTGATTTGCCAGCGACAAAAAGCGAACTGGCGACACGTTCGCAGTCCATCGGCATTGGGCCCGCCAAGAGCGTGACAGCGGTGGAGGTAAAAGGTCGTACCCGGGTAGTGCTCAACCTATTCGAAATGGTCCCCTACGAGACCCGCACGGAAGGAAACCAGATCGTCGTGGTACTTGGTAGCTCAGCCGCAACGGAGGTAGCCAAGTCTCCGGCGCCCGTTGCCGGCGGCGTGGGCATGGCCGGGCAAGCGGCAATCACGGATGTGGATTTCCGCCGTGGCGATCAGGGCGAAGGGCGCGTCGTGATTACACTGTCGGATCCCGCCATTCCAGTAGACATGCGCCAGGAGGCGGGCAAAGTGATACTGGACTTCAAAGGCGCCAGCCTGCCTGAAGAACTTGAGCGGCGTCTGGACGTAACGGACTTCGCCACACCGGTAAAACTAGTCGATACAGAATCCACGCGCGACGGCGTGCGCATGGCGATCACCCCGCATTGGTGAATACGAACACCTCGCGTATCAGGCAGACAATCAGTTTACCGTTGAAATCCGGGAGACCACCAAGGAAGAGCAGGAACAACGCAGGAAACAGGAATTCGGTTATACCGGGGAACGGCTGTCGCTGAATTTTCAGGACATTGAAGTCCGCTCGGTTCTGCAACTGCTGGCCGACTTTACCGGGACCAACATTGTGGTCAGTGACACCGTATCCGGCAGCCTGACCCTGCGCATGCAGAATGTGCCGTGGGATCAGGCCCTGGACATCGTTCTGAAGACCAAGGGTCTTGCCAAACGCGAAAGCGGCAACGTCATGCTCATCGCGCCCAGCGAGGAAATCGCCGCACGCGAGAAGCTCGAACTTGAATCTCAGAAGCAGATCGAGGAGCTGTCGCCGCTGTACTCTGATTTCATCCAGGTGAACTACGCCAAGGCATCAGACCTTGCCACACTGCTGCAAAGCGGTGACAGCTCTCTGATGTCGGACCGCGGCAAGGTCACCGTGGACGATCGCACCAATACGCTGCTGATACAGGACACGGCAGAGAAGCTGGAACAGATCCGTCGCATGGTTGCGCGTCTGGACATCCCGGTACGCCAGGTGCTGATCGAATCCCGCATCGTGCTGGCAAACAACGACTTCGCCAAGGATCTCGGCGTGAGGTTCGGCTTCAGCCACAACAGCCAGAGCAATGCCGCAGACTTCGTGTTGGGGGGCAAACGGCCGGGCGACGTCAACTATAACGACACCATCACCGCATATGAAGCCCCGGCCGGCAGCGGCAACGAAGGTCTGCTGGTTGACCTCCCGGTTGCCAATCCTTCCGGAGCACTGGGTATAGCGCTGGGCAAGCTCGGCAGCAATCTGCTGGCTCTGGAACTGAGCGCGATGCAGCTGGAGGACCGGGGCGAAGTCATATCCAGCCCCCGGGTCATCACGTCCAACCAGCAGGAAGCATCGATCCAGCAGGGTGTCGAGATCCCCTACCAGGAAGCTTCCTCCAGTGGTGCCACCTCGGTCAGCTTCAAAGAAGCGGTGCTCGAACTGAAGGTAACTCCGCAAATCACACCGGATGACCGGATTATCATGGACCTCAATGTCAGCAAGGACAGCGTGGGTCAGATCTTCGCGGGCGTACCCAGCATCGACACCCGCAACGTATCGACCCGGGTCCTGGTCGATAACGGCGAGACTTTGGTGCTCGGCGGCATCTACGAACAGGAGCGGGGCAAGGAAGTGGAGCGTGTCCCCTTCTTCGGCGAACTGCCCGGCGTAGGCTGGCTGTTCAAGACGGAGCGCAACAGAAACGACAAAAGCGAAATGTTGATTTTCGTAACCCCGAAAATCATCAAACAAAGCCTAGCTCTGCAATAAGCTCGACTTGTAGAGCCGATCGTTTTCTGGCATACCTGCCCGGCATGAAAAAGCCGGGCAGTTTTTTTTTGGTCGGTCCCATGGGGGCAGGCAAATCCACGATCGGACGTCAGCTGGCCCGCTCGCTGCACCTTGAATTTGCTGACAGCGACCGGGAAATCGAGCAAAGAACAGGGGTGGATATATCCTTAATATTTGAATTAGAGGGAGAAACTGGATTCCGCAAACGGGAGAAAGATATCATCGAAGAGCTCTCAGACAGGACCGGGATCGTTCTCGCAACGGGCGGCGGAGCGGTGCTGGACGCGGACAATCGGCGCCACCTGTCTTCCCGGGGTTACGTTATCTACCTACAGACTTCGGTTGACCAGCAGCTAAGGCGCATTGCCCACGACAGGAATCGACCTTTGCTGCAAACCAGCAACCCCAGGCAGAAGCTTGAAGAACTGATGAGCTTTCGCGATCCCCTGTACCGCGAGGTGGCCGACTGGACCATCGAGACCGATGGTCGCCGGGTGCGCGACGTCGTGCAAAACATCCTCCGGCATATTGAGGAAACTCAATTAGCCTTTTATCCTGAAAGACATGATAACAACACTTCAAGTTGAACTCGGTGAACGCAGCTACCCGATATATATCGGGGCAGATCTGCTGCTGAAATCAGAACTGTATCACCCGCATATTCGTGGTCGTCAGGTGATGATCGTCAGCAACGAGACAGTAGCGCCCCTGTACCTTGACAAGGTGCGGGACACACTGTCCGGCTATCAAGTCGAGCAGGTCATCCTGCCTGACGGCGAAGAATTCAAGAACCTGGAAATCCTCAACCGCATATTCGACGCGCTTCTGACGAACCGCTTCAACCGAAACTGCTGCCTGGTTGCACTGGGTGGCGGCGTGGTCGGTGACATGGCTGGATTTGCCGCCGCCAGCTACCAGCGCGGCGTCGATTTCATCCAGCTGCCTACCACTCTTCTGGCGCAGGTGGACTCCTCGGTGGGCGGGAAAACCGGGGTCAATCACCCCTTGGGCAAAAATATGATCGGCGCTTTTCACCAGCCGCGTTGTGTGCTGGCGGACACCGCGACTCTGGACACGCTGGATGATCGCCAGCTTTCGGCGGGGATTGCAGAGGTCATCAAGTATGGCTTGATTCAGGACCCAGAGTTTTTCGGCTGGCTCGAGCAGAACATGGATCGCTTGCTGGCACGCGACACAGAGGCGCTCATCCACGCGATCGAGCGGTCATGCAAGTGCAAGGCAGAAATCGTGGCCGCCGATGAGCGGGAGAGCGGCAAACGGGCCTTACTGAATCTGGGACACACCTTTGGACACGCCATCGAGACCGGGACGGGCTACGGTACCTGGCTGCACGGCGAGGGGGTCGCGGTAGGCATGGCTATGGCCGCTGAATTGTCGGCACGCCATGGCTGGTTGAGCGAGGCCGATGTTGAGCGCATCCGCGCCTTGCTGATCCGCGCCCGCCTGCCGGTCACGCCGCCCGCCGAAATCAGCCGGAAGCGCTTTCTCGAACTCATGTCGGTGGACAAGAAGGTCGATGACCACGGCTTGCGCCTGATTCTAATGGAGGCCATTGGCGCGGCAAAAGTGTGCGGCGATTTCGACCGCAACCTCCTGAAGCAGACTCTGGACCGCGATCTGGGACTGACAGGTTCATGAGCATAGGAAGTTTCGCGGCAATTGCCGGCGGCGGTCCTGTGCCATATGCAGTCACAGATTCGCTGTCCCTCGGTCGACGCTTTGCTGAACCGCCTCCGAACTATCGCAGCGAATTCCAGCGCGACCGCGACAGAATAATCCATGCCGCGGCATTTCGTCGCCTTGAATACAAGACCCAGGTATTCGTCAATCACGAGGGGGACCTGTTCCGGACGCGCTTGACCCATTCGATCGAGGTTGCACAGATCGCACGTTCGATTGCCCGCGCGTTGCATTTGAATGAGGATTTGACTGAAGCCATCGCGCTGGCCCACGACCTCGGACACACGCCTTTTGGACATGCGGGGCAGGACGCACTGAACGAATGTATGAAGGCGTATGGCGGATTCGAACACAATCTTCAGTCGTTAAGGGTGGTTGATGAACTTGAGGAAAAATATGCCGATTTTCCAGGTCTTAACCTCACTTTCGAGACGCGGGAAGGCATACTCAAGCACTGCTCGCTGAAAAAAGCAGCCGATCTTGGTGATGTCGGCGAACGCTTCCTTAAAAGGCGTCAGCCAAGCCTGGAGGCGCAGCTCACCAACCTGGCAGATGAGATCGCCTATAACAGTCACGACGTTGACGACGGCCTGCGCGCCGGCCTGATAAGCGTCGAGCAGCTGAACGAAGTGCCCTTGTTCAGCGCTCAGTTCGAAGATGTAAGGCGCCATTACCCGAAACTCTCCCAGCGTCGGATTATTCATGAGGTGGTACGAAGACTGATCAACTGCCAGGTTGTGGATCTGATCCAGACCAGCGAAGGCATGTTGCGGCAACAACACCCAGTATCGCTTGAGGAGGTACGCAGCCAAAGCGAGCCCCTTATCTCTTTCAGCGAGGGGATGAGGGAACGCAATCTGCAACTCAAGCGCTTCCTGCGCAACCACCTGTATCGCCACTACCGGGTCCACCGTATGACGGTAAAGGCGACACGCGTAATCAAGGAGTTGTTTCAGGCATTCAATGAGGACCCACGTTTGATGCCTGACGAGGCGCAGGAGAAAGTGGTCAACCTGAGGGTGCGCGCGGGCCCGGCTGGTCAGGCACGTGCGGTGGCCGACTACATCGCGGGGATGACCGACCGTTATGCGATCGCGGAGCATGAACGTGTGTACAACCCGCGGGAACTGACTTGACGCTGCTCATGGCAGTCGGAGCGCTCTGGTATGCGTATCTACATGCAGATCCCTCCCAGCGACGCTGGGCCGCCAAAGTTCTATCACCTGCACCTCCAAGAGGACCTGCTCGAGGGCTGGACTCTGATACGGGAATGGGGTTTTCAGGGAGCGGGCGGGCGCGTCGTCAAGGATCATTACCCTGACCGCGAAAGTGCTCAGGATGCTATGCTCTCGGTGCGTGACGCGCAGATCAAGAAGGGCTATCAGGTTGTATTCATGCAGGCGCAATAACCATGACCACCAGTGAAACAGGACAGTTCACGTCACCCGATTACACGGAGGCACTCTCACTGTATTGCGCTCCCTATGAGAATCGCCTCGACCCGAAGTTTTTTTATGCCAGCACGGCTCTGATGCAGCGCCTGGACCTGCTCACCCACCTGACGCAGTTTGGCGAATCGGTGGTCGTGGTGACGGGCCCGCCGGGCAGCGGCAAGAGCACGCTGATGAGCCGTTTTGTCGACCAAGCCAACAGTCAATGGCACCTGTGCCTGCTCGATGGAAGTGCGATAGAGCAAATGACCGCGCGCTTGTCGCAGGCACTGCGCATTGATGCTGCGGCGAACGAAAGCGACCTGGTATCCCGCTGGGCGGCCCGGACAGACGCCTCGCAACTGCTGGTAGTTCTGGTTGATAACGCCGAACAGCTTGATCAGTCCGCCTGCAACCTGCTGTGCGGATTGCTGGGCCAACCGCAGGGCGAGCGCGTAAGAATCATCCTGTTCGGCACCCAGGATATCCAGCAGCGGGTAAAACAGGCACTGGAAGAACGCGCCTGCGTACGCACCACGCAGATGCTTGAAGTTCCACGCCTGTCCGCTGAGGATACGTCATCTTATCTCATGTACCGGCTTGCAGTGGCTGGATTCAGCGGCGAAAGCCCGTTCACAACCACCGAGGTACGCGCCATCTGCAAGGCCGCCGACGGTCGACCGGCAGAGATCAACCGGCTTGCCCATGACGCACTGCTAGACCACCAGACCCGCGCCAGCGGCAGACCCCCCATGGCGCCGAAAACGTCGAGCAGAGGCCGGGGCCCCCTGTGGCTGAGCGCGTCGCTTGGTATCCTGGTGGTGGCCACCTATGTCGGTTGGCAGCGCCTGTCGTTGTCGCTCGACAACCAGCAGCAGTTGCCGCAGCTGGCGAGAATCGCCCCGCAACAGGAAGTCCCCTTAAGCCTACCGGAACCACCGCCTGCGAATGCTTTCGTGCACACTGGCAAGGGCGGTACGTTAACTGCTTCGAATGGCGAGGCTGGACTCAATACGCAACATCCGGCTGCCAGCACCGCAGAGCCTGACAATCCGCACCCATCCGCTGCCGCCCCACCTGCTGAACCGCTGTCACCTGCTGACGCTTCACCTGCTGACGCTTCACCTGCTGGCGAGCCGCAGGCGGGGCAAATTACCCGAGATGAATCCGCTGCAAGCACAGTCGTGGCGCTCCAGAGCCCTGAAGCCACCGAACCGCAGACGATAAGCCCCCAGCGCGCTGAACAGCCGCCGCTGGAGCAGCCAGCGACCGACCTTGCGACAGCTGAACCTGACCAGCCCGCCGCACGAGAGCAGGTAACAACAATGCTCGCCAGCCAGGCAGCAGAATCCGGCCCGGATGCGGATCACAGCAGCACTGGCCCGCACCGCGAGGCCTGGCTACTGCGGCAGTCGCCCAAGTCATACAGCCTGCAACTACTCGGGTCGCGCAGCGAGAAGTCGGTTGCCCGTTTCATCGAAGACAACCGACTCGATTTGCGGCAAACCGCCTACTACCGCGGCAATTTCAAGGACAGCGAATGGTTTGTCCTTTTGTACGGCCTTTACCCTTCCCGCAATGCCGCGCTGGAGGCCAGAGAACGGCTGCCGGCAGCCCTGCGCAAGGGCAAACCCTGGCCGCGCAGTCTGGAATCGGTGCACAGTGCGATTCGTGAAATCAGCCCGCAACAGGGGGCTGCAACAAAACCTTAGAGTTGATCTGTATTTGCCACCGAAAACACCGTTTTGGCGCTAAAACACTGGCGCGCAACACGCTTCTCCTTTATTCTGACCGGCCCAAATTTTAGCTTCCGGGTTCGCCTGCCTCCCCACGTTCGGCAGGTTGTTTCGTGCGCGCCCAGCGCACAAACCCAATAGCTCACAAAGAGTTACAGAGGTCTTATATGAGTCACGGGGCTTTTCCAAGAAAGCAGGGCCTGTATGATCGTCAGAACGAGCACGACGCCTGTGGCGTTGGCTTCGTCGCGCACATCAAAGGACAGCAAAGTCACGCCATCGTCCGTCAGGGCCTGCAGATCCTGGAAAACCTCACGCACCGCGGCGCCGTTGGTGCCGACCCGCTTGCCGGTGACGGCGCCGGCATCCTGATCCAGATCCCCGATACCTTTCTGCGCGAGCAGTGCGCCGTCCTGGGTATCGAACTACCGGCTGCCGGCCGCTATGCGGTGGGCATGGTCTTCCTGCCCCGTCAGGCTCAGACCCGCGCCGAGTGCGAAGCGCTGATCGAGCGAATCGTCGAGGAAGAAGGCCAGATCCTGTTGGGGTGGCGCGATGTACCCACCGACAACAGCGGGCTGGGCGAGAGCGTGAAGGCTGTGGAACCCGTGGTACGCCAGCTGTTTATCGGCTGCGGCCCGACCTGCCCCACACAGGACGACTTCGAGCGCAAGCTGTTCGTCATCCGCAAGGTGATCGAAAACAGCGTCCGCGCTTCCGACTGGGAAGGTCGGGAAAATTACTATGTCCCATCCCTGTCAAGCCGCACGCTCGTCTACAAGGGCATGCTGCTGGCGAATCAGGTAGACAGCTATTACCAGGATCTCCGCGATGAGCGCATGGTGTCGGCGCTGGCACTGGTGCACCAGCGCTTTTCGACCAACACTTTCCCCTCCTGGGACCTGGCGCACCCGTTCCGGATGATCGCCCACAACGGTGAGATCAACACTCTGCGCGGCAACGTCAACTGGATGAGTGCGCGACGCCAGTCCATGGCCTCGGAGCTGTTCGGCGCGGACCTGGATAAGATATGGCCCCTGATCCCCGAAGGGCGTTCCGATTCGGCGTCTTTCGACAACGCGCTGGAACTGCTGGTGGCCGGGGGATACTCCATGGCGCACGCCATGATGATGCTGATTCCGGAGGCCTGGGCGGGCAACCCGCTGATGGACGAGCAGCGCCGCGCCTTTTATGAATACCACGCCGCGCTCATGGAACCCTGGGATGGCCCTGCGGCTGTCGCCTTCACTGACGGCCGCCAGATCGGCGCCACGCTGGACCGCAACGGGCTGCGCCCCGCGCGCTACCTTATCACCGACGACGATCTCGTCGTAATGGCCTCCGAGATGGGCGTACTGAGCATCCCCAGCAAGAGCATCGTCAAGAAATGGCGCCTGCAACCCGGCAAGATGTTCCTCATCGACATGGAGCAGGGGCGCATAATCGACGATGCCGAGCTGAAATCCGATCTGGCCAGCGGCCGCCCCTACAGGGAATGGCTGGACAAGACCCAGATCCATCTCAAGAACCTTCCGGCCAATGTCAACGGTGACGGTGGCGATAGCGCCACGCTACTGGACCGTCAGCAGGCATTCGGGTACACGCAGGAAGATATCAAGCTTCTCATGACACCAATGGCCGTCGCCGGTCAGGAAGCCATCGGCTCGATGGGCGCTGACAACCCGGTCGCGGTGTTGTCGAACAAGCCCAAGCCCCTGTTCAACTACTTCAAGCAGAATTTTGCCCAGGTCACCAACCCTCCGATCGACCCGATCCGTGAGGAGCTGGTTATGTCGCTGGTGTCGTTGATCGGGCCACGCCCCAACCTGCTTGGCCTGCACTCGGGCGGCGAGCACATGCGCCTCGAGGTCAGCCAGCCCATCCTGACAAACAAGGATCTGGAACGTATACGCACCATCGAGAAGACCACCGAGGGTGCCTTCCGCACCAAGACCCTGGATATCTGTTACCCGGCCGAGGAGGACGCCGCCGGCATGGGAGCGGCACTGGAAACGCTGTGCGGCGACGCGGAGAAAGCGGTTCAGGAGGGATATAACATTCTGATCCTCTCCGACCGCTCGGTGTCCGCCGAGCGCATCCCGATTCCGGCGCTGCTCGCCACCTCGGCGGTGCACCATCACCTGGTGCGCGCCGGGTTGCGTACGGATTCGGGCCTGGTGGTCGAGACCGGTAGCGCCCGCGAAGTCCACCACTTCGCGGTGCTGGCGGGTTACGGTGCAGAGGCCATCAACCCGTACCTGGCGTTTGAGACCCTGGCGTCCCTCAAGGATGACCTGCCGGAGGAACTGAGCGAGAGCGAGATCAGCAAGCGCTATATCAAGGCAGTCGGCAAAGGACTGCTCAAAGTATTCTCGAAAATGGGCATCTCGACCTACCAGTCCTACTGTGGCGCCCAGATCTTCGACGCTGTTGGTCTGCGATCCGATTTCGTGCAGCAGTATTTCACCGGCACGGCCACGACCATCGAAGGGGTGGGTATCGACGAGGTGGCGGAAGAGGCCGTGCGCTGGCACCGGGATGCCTACGGCGATAACCCGATCTACCAGAACGCCCTCGACGTAGGCGGCGATTACGCGTTTCGCATCCGGGGCGAAGAGCACGTGTGGACGCCGGACACCATTGCCAAGCTGCAGCATGCCTCGCGCGCCAACGACGCGCGCAGTTACGAGGAATACTCCGGCCTGGTCAATGACCAGAATGACCGCCTCAAGACCTTGCGTGGCCTGTTCGAATTCAAACTCGCGGAACAGCCGATACCGGTGGAGGAGGTGGAGCCGGCCAAGGAAATCGTCAAGCGTTTTGCCACCGGGGCCATGTCATTCGGCTCCATTTCCTGGGAGGCCCACACCACCCTGGCCATCGCCATGAACCGTCTTGGCGGCAAATCCAACACCGGCGAAGGCGGGGAAGAGCGCACCCGTTTCAAGCCGCTGGAGAACGGCGACTCGATGCGATCGGCCATTAAACAGGTCGCATCAGGACGCTTCGGCGTCACCACAGAATACCTGGTCAACGCCGACGACATTCAGATCAAGATGGCACAAGGCGCCAAACCTGGCGAAGGCGGCCAGCTGCCGGGACACAAGGTAAACGACTGGATTGCCAGGGTGCGCCATTCGACGCCGGGTGTCGGGCTGATTTCGCCGCCCCCACATCACGACATCTACTCCATCGAGGATCTTGCACAGCTGATCCACGATCTCAAGAACGTCAACCCGCAAGCCCGCATAAGCGTCAAGCTGGTGTCGGAAGTGGGCGTCGGCACGGTCGCGGCCGGCGTATCCAAGGCGCACGCGGATCACGTCACCATCGCCGGCTATGACGGCGGCACCGGCGCCTCGCCGCTGACTTCCATAAAGCACGCTGGCAGTCCCTGGGAAATCGGCCTGGCGGAAACCCACCAGACCCTGGTGCTGAACAAACTGCGCGGCCGCATTGCCGTGCAGGTCGACGGGGGCATGCGTACCGGTCGCGACGTGGTCATAGGCGCCCTGCTCGGCGCCGACGAGTTCGGCTTCGCCACCGCCCCGCTGATCGCGGAAGGCTGCATCATGATGCGCAAGTGCCACCTGAACACCTGCCCGGTCGGCGTGGCGACCCAGGATGAGAAACTGCGCAAACTGTTCACCGGCAAGCCCGAACACGTGGTGAACTATTTCTTCTTCGTCGCCGAGGAGGTACGCCAGTTGATGGCCAGGCTGGGCTTCCGGCGACTCGACGACATGATCGGCCGCAGCGACAGACTCGACATGCGCAAGGCGATCGATCACTGGAAAGCCAAAGGCCTGGACTACTCGCGCATACTGCACATGCCCAACGTCCCGGACGCTGCGGTATACAACTGCGAGCGACAGGACCACGGCCTGGACAAGGCGCTCGACAACAAGCTGATCGAGCAGGCCGCGCCGGCGCTGGAACGCGCCGAGTCGGTCAGAATCGAAACACCGGTCATGAACACGAACCGTTCGGTCGGTGCCATGCTATCCGGGCGCGTTGCCGCACGTTACGGGCATGACGGACTGCCCGACGACACCATTCACATCAAGCTGAAAGGCGTTGCCGGACAGAGTTTCGGCACCTGGGTGGCACACGGCGTCACCCTGGAGCTGGAAGGCGAAGGCAATGACTATGTGGGCAAGGGCCTGTCCGGCGGCCGCCTGGTTGTGTATCCGCCCGCCGACTGCCCCATTGTTCCGGAAGAGAATATCATTGTCGGCAACACCGTCTTGTACGGAGCCATTTCGGGGGAGTGCTTCTTCCGCGGCGTGGCGGGTGAGCGTTTCGCGGTGCGCAACTCGGGTGCCAGCGCCGTGGTCGAGGGTGTCGGCGACCATGGCTGCGAGTATATGACCGGCGGCATCGTGGTGGTGCTTGGTGAAACCGGACGCAACTTTGCAGCTGGCATGAGCGGCGGTATCGCCTACGTGCTCGATAATAACTCGAGCTTCAAGGACCGCTGCAACTTGGCCATGGTCGATCTGGAGCCGATCCCGGAAGAGGACCAGGCACTGGAAGACCTGGACCACCAGGGCGGTGACCTGGAGACCCACGGCAAGGTCGACATCAGGTCCGACATGACCCGCTACGATGCACTGCGTCTGCGCGGCCTGATCGAAAAACATCTGCACTACACAGGCAGCTCTGTCGCAGCCAAGATCCTCGACAACTGGAACGCCTATCTGCCGCGCTTCGTCAAGGTGATGCCGGTCGACTACCGCCGGGCACTGGAGGAGATCAAGCAGTCCCAAAACCAGGCCGCGCAGCTGACTGCGGCCGCGGGAGGAAAGTAATCGATGGGCAAGCCCACCGGATTCATTGAATATGCGCGCAAAGACCGCCCCTATAAACCTGTGGAAGAACGCATCCGCGATTTCCGCGAATTCGTCATTCCACTCAACGACAAGGAACTCGGCTTACAGGGCGCGCGCTGCATGGATTGCGGTATCCCGTTCTGCCACCAGGGCTGCCCGGTCAACAACATCATCCCCGACTGGAACGACCTGGTCTGGAAAGGGGAGTGGGAGCGCGCCATTGGCGTGCTGCACTCTACCAACAACTTTCCCGAATTCACCGGACGCATCTGCCCAGCGCCGTGCCAGGAGGCCTGCACGCTGAACCTGCAGGATCAACCGGTCACCATTAAGAGCATCGAATGCGCCATCATCGACCGGGCCTGGGAAAACGGCTGGGTGAAACCCCAGCCGGCGGCACACAAGACCGGCAGGCGCGTTGCCGTGGTCGGTTCCGGCCCTGCCGGCATGGCCTGCGCGCAGCAGCTGGCACGCGCCGGTCACGCCGTAACCGTGTTCGAGAAGAGCGACCGCATCGGGGGTCTGCTGCGCTACGGCATCCCCGATTTTAAAATGGAAAAACACCTGATTGACCGGCGCGTCGAGCAGATGCAGGCCGAAGGCGTTGTGTTCAGAGCCAACACCCACATTGGTACAGACCTGGCGGCCAGGCAGCTGCTTGAGGAGTTCGACGCCATCGCCTTGACCGGCGGCTCGGAACAGCCGCGCGACCTGCCGGTGCCAGGCAGGGATCTGGAAGGCGTGTATTTCGCCATGCAGTTCCTCCCGCAGCAGAACAAACGAGTAGCCGGCGACAGCATCGCGGACGGCGAAGCCATCTCGGCCAGGGACAAACACGTCATCGTGATTGGCGGCGGCGATACCGGCTCCGACTGCATTGGGACCTCGATTCGGCAGGGCTGCAAATCGGTCACCCAGCTGGAGATCCTGCCGCGGCCACCGGAAAAGGAGAACAAGGAACTCACCTGGCCGGAGTGGCCCAACAAGATGCGCACCTCCTCGTCCCAGGAGGAAGGGGCGGTACGCGACTGGTGCGTGGCCACCAAAAAGTTTATCGGCGAGGCCGGCAAGGTCCGCAAGATCCGCTGTGTACGACTGGAGTGGAAGAAAGACGCCGCCGGCGCCTGGAAAATGAACGAAATCGAAGGCAGCGAATTCGAGCTGGACGCCGACCTGGTGCTGCTGGCCATGGGCTTCGTGCACCCCGTGCAACAGGGCATGCTCGATGAGCTCGGCGTGGAGTATGACAACCGCGGTAACGTGAAGGGTAATACCGAGGGTAGGGACGCTTACAAGACCAGCATCGACAAGGTGTTTGCCGCGGGCGACATGCGACGTGGCCAGTCGCTGGTGGTGTGGGCGATCCGCGAAGGCCGCCAGTGCGCGCGCGCCATCGACGAATACCTGATGGGTTCCTCCGAACTGCCGCGCTGACTGCGCAACAGGCAGTGACCCGGCCGAAAATCCGTTTTCTTAACCGCGAAGGACGCTAAGGAAAAACTAACCCGGACATCCTTCGCGTACTTAGCGGTTTTAACGAAATGACTGAACTGAAAAACGATCGCCTGATACGCGCCCTGCTCCGCCAGCCTGTCGACGTCACGCCAGTGTGGATGATGCGCCAGGCCGGCCGCTACCTGCCCGAGTATCGTGCGACCCGCAAGCAAGCGGGCAGCTTCATGCAGCTGTGCACATCGCCCGAGCTGGCCTGCGAAGTAACACTGCAACCGCTGGCACGCTTTCCGCTCGACGCGGCAATCCTGTTTTCGGACATCCTGACCATCCCCGATGCCATGGGGCTGGGACTGTACTTTTCCGAGGGTGAAGGGCCGCGCTTCAAGCACCCGGTGCGGACCGAGGAACAGATAGCAGCCCTGGGGGTGCCGGACCCTGAGCAGGAACTCCGCTACGTGATGGATGCGGTGCGGCTGATCCGCAAGGAGCTGGACGGGCGCGTGCCCCTGATCGGTTTCTCGGGCAGCCCCTGGACACTGGCCACCTACATGGTGGAGGGCGGGTCCAGCAAGGACTTCCGCACCATCAAGGCCATGCTCTACGAGCGCCCCGAGCTGCTCGATCGACTGCTCGACACAGTGGCCGACGCGGTTACCCTGTACCTCAACGCCCAGATCCGGGCCGGTGCCCAAACCGTGATGATTTTCGACACCTGGGGCGGCGCCCTGACTCCCAGCGATTACTGCCATTTCTCGCTGAAGCCCATGGAGCGCATTATCAACAGCCTGCAACGCGAGCACGAGGGACAACGCATCCCGGTGATCCTGTTCACCAAGAATGGGGGGCAATGGCTGGAGGCGATGACCGACACGGGAGCCGACGCCCTGGGCCTGGACTGGACCACGGACCTGAGCGACGCGCGCCGCCGCGTCGGCGATCAGGTGGCGCTGCAGGGTAATCTCGACCCCTCGGTCCTCTATGCGTCGCCGGCGCACATTCGCGAGCAGGTGGCCAAGGTGCTGGCGAGTTTCGGCGCCGGCAGCGGACACGTATTCAACCTCGGCCACGGTATCCATCCCGGCATCAAACCGGAGCACGCGGGCGCGATGATTGAAGCGGTACACGAATTGAGCCGCCCCTATCACGCCCAGCCCGCGCCTGGTGCCGTTACGTGACGCCAGTCCTGGCGCGGGGTGGTGATCGCTGCGCGGCAACACTCAGCCGACTTCGCTCAGCAAACGCTCCATCATGCCTTGCGCCTGCGACAGGTAACCGCCGCCGAACAAGTTGAAGTGATTCAGGACGTGGTAGAGGTTGTACAGCACTTTGCGCACTGCGTAGCCCTCATCGAGCGGCCACGCGGCCTGGTAGGCCGAGTAGAACGCCGACCCGAAACCGCCGAACAGCTCGGTCATAGCCAGGTCCGCCTCCCGGTCGCCGTAGTAGACAGCGGGATCGAAAATAACCGGCTCCCCGGCGCGCGTGAAACTGTAATTCCCTCCCCACAGGTCACCGTGCAGCAGTGACGGCGCAGGCTTATGCCCGCCCAGCAGCGCGGGCACTGCCTCCTGTAACCGCTGCCCCAGCTCGATGGCCCGGCCGCCCGCGCCATTCCGGGCGGCCAGGCGCAGCTGGAATCCGAGCCGGTGCTCGCGCCAGAAGTGCTGCCAGTCGTGTTCCTGCTGATTGACCTGCGGAGTCGAACCAATGGTGTTGTCGCGGTGCCAGCCAAACCGCGCCGCTGTGGTTCCGTGCAGGGTTGCGAGCCCCTCCCCCAGTGCCGCCGCATCACCCCGGCCGCCCAGTTCCAGGCATTCCATCACCAGGTAGGCCTGGCTGTCGCTGCGACCCGAGCAGACCGGCTGCGGGACGCGCAGCCCCCCGGCTTGTCCCAGTTCCCTCAATCCCGCCGCTTCGGCCTCGAACATGTCCAGGCCGCTGGCATCATTGAGTTTGACAAAATAGTTCCCGCCACTGGTGCGCAGCCGGTACGTCTGGTTAATACAGCCGCCACCCACGGAATCCGGCGCCGTGAGTTGCACGGCCCGCCCGGTGCAGCGGCTGATGTCGGCTTGAATGTCTTCCCATAGACCCATGGGTGTTTCCCGCTGCCGGTCACCCGGTGGCGGCCGTTTGCGCCCCGCTCGATCGCCACCTGAGGCTCCAGCAGGTCGACGGAACGCGCGCGCCGCGCCCACACATACACAATATATGAACACGTGCCTGCAACTGCACGCAGAGCCGCAGCCCGACGGCTTACAGCTTCAGGCGCTCGTGCATCAGGCTGCTGCGGGGAAAATGCGCCCTGAGAAACTCCATCTGATCCGTCAGCACGCGCTTGCCCTGCAGGTAAATGTACTCGGCGTGGGTTGGCATGAACGGCACCGCCAGCAGCTCCATGCCCGCTTCTTCGGGCCTGCGCCCCGCCTTGTGGTTGTTGCAGCGCCGGCACGCCGTCACCACGTTGGCCCAGCTGTCGAGCCCCTTCTGGCTGATGGGTGTCACGTGGTCGCGCGACAGGTCCCGGACCGGAAACCGCTCACCGCAGTACATACACAGGTGTGCATCACGCTTGAACAGGGCGGGATTGTTCAGCGGGGGAACATAGCGGTCGCGGGTCCTCAGCAGGACCTTATTGCTACCATGAGTGGCAATAATGGAGTTGACGTCAATGTGACTCTGGCGACCCGTCAAGGCGCTGATCCCGCCGTGCACCCGATACAGGCGCACGCCGCAGCTGTAAGCCACCTGCCCCAGATGGTACAGCCGCACCGCTTCCTGGTAGTTGACCCACTCCAGGGGCATACCCGATGCATCGGTGCGAAGCACTTGATGGTGCAAATCGTACACACTGACCTCCCGACAGCGGAGTTACCGCTTTTATCCCAGATATTCCGTAATTTGTAAATCCTCAGCGCACCGGATTCACGCTTTCGTCAAATTCTCTGGAGATTTCATCACCCGCCGGAATCCGCTATCATGCCGCCTTTTGCGGGCTTCCGCCCTGATTCAGGGCAGATTTGGTTTTCAGGTCGTAGCCGGGGCCGACGGTCCACCGACCGGCCTGGCCGCACTGCGTTGGAGTGATACAGATGTCGATACGCCTGGGCGTCCCCAAAGAAATCGAGCAAGGCGAACGCCGCGTTGCGCTGGTGCCGGCAGTAGCCGACCGCTTCATCAAGCTGGGTGTCGAGCTGCTGCTGGAAACCGGTGCCGGTGCCGGCAGCCACCTGACCGACGCGAGCTTCAAGGGTGTCACCATCGTCCCCGACGCCGCCAGTCTGTACCAGCAGGCGGACGTGATTCTGAAAATCCAGCCGCCGAATGAGTCCGAAATTGAACAGATGAAAGCCGGCACGGTGGTAATCGGTATGATGCTGCCGCACCGCTACCCGGAGCGGGTCGCCAAACTGCGTGACCACAAGATCACCAGCTTTGCCATGGAACTCGTGCCGCGCATTTCGCGCGCCCAGAGCATGGACATCCTGTCGTCGCAGGCGGCGATAGCGGGGTACAAGGCGGCCCTGATGGCCGCCGACCGCTGCAGCGGCTTCTTCCCCATGCTGACCACCGCCGCAGGCACCATCCGCCCCGCCAAGGTGCTGGTGATCGGCGCTGGCGTCGCTGGCCTGCAGGCGATCGCCACCGCCAAACGCCTGGGCGCCATGGTGGAGGGTTACGACGTGCGCAGCGCCACCCGCGAACAGGTGCAGTCACTGGGCGCCAAGTTCGTCGACACCGGCGTGTCTGCCGAAGGCAGCGGCGGCTATGCCCGCGAACTCACCGAAGATGAGAAGAAGCAGCAACAGGACGTGCTGGATCAGCACATCATGGCGGCCGATGCCGTGATCACCACCGCCGCCATCCCCGGCCGGGCGGCGCCGAAAATCATCCGCAAAGAGGTGGTGGAGCAGATGAAACCCGGTGCCGTGATCATCGACCTGGCCGCCGAGGGCGGCGGCAACTGCGAAGTCACCCGGGCCGGCGAACAGATCATCCACCACGACGTCGTGGTCTATGGCCCACTCAATGTACCCAGCGAACTGCCGGTGCACGCCTCGGAAATGTTTTCCCGCAACCTGTTGAACTTCCTCTCACCCATGATCCAGGAAGGCGAATTCAGACCCGACTGGGAAGACCAGGTCGTCGCCGACAGCACCCTGACCCGCGACGGTGAAATCAAACACGCGCCCACCCGCGAGAAAGTCGAAGGAAAAGCGTCATGATCGAAGGGTTTACCGCACTTTATATATTCATGCTGGCCGCCTTTACCGGCTACGAAGTCATTGCCCGGGTGCCGGTGATCCTGCACACGCCGCTGATGTCCGGCTCCAACTTCGTGCACGGCATCGTGCTGGTGGGCGCCATGGTGGCCATGGGACATGCTGACACGGGACTGGAAAAAGCGATCGGCTTTCTCGGCGTGATGCTGGCGGCCGGTAACGCCGTCGGCGGCTACGTGGTCACCGAGCGGATGCTGGAAATGTTCAAGTCCAGCAAGGGTAAGAATAAATGAACTCTCTCATTCAGCTCAGTTATTTCGCCGCAGCAGTGCTGTTCATCCTGGGCCTGAAGCGCATGAGTTCACCGGTCACGGCGCGCGGCGGCATCCTATGGGCCGGCGCGGGCATGGTGGTGGCCACCCTGATCACCTTCCTGTGGCCGGACATGCACAACTACGCCTGGATGACGCTGGCGCTGGTGGTCGGCGGCGGACTGGCCTGGTACACCGGCAAGAAGGTCGCCATGACCGACATGCCGCAAATGATCGCCATTTACAACGGCATGGGCGGCGGCGCCGCGGCGGCGATTGCAGCCGTGGAGCTGCTGCGCGGCGATTTCCACGCCCCCACCTTCCAGGTGCTCGCGGTGGCCGGCGCCCTGATCGGCTCGGTGGCGTTTTCCGGCTCCATGATCGCCTTCGCCAAGCTGCAGGGGCTGATAAATCGCTCGCTGGTGTTTTCCGGTCAGCAGCTCATCAACCTGACCGTTTTCGCCGCCGCACTGGTGTTCGGCTTTCTGCTGATGACTGCCGACCTGCCGGCTGGCATCAATATCCTGCTGTTCTTTTCGCTGGCGCTGTTGTTCGGTGTGCTGATGACGCTGCCGATCGGCGGCGCGGACATGCCGGTGGTTATTTCGCTGTACAACGCCCTGACCGGCCTGGCGGTCGCGTTCGAGGGCTTCGTGCTCGGCAATGCCGCCATGATCATCGCCGGTACCGTGGTGGGTTCCGCCGGCACGCTGCTTACCCAGTTGATGGCCAAGGCTATGAACCGCTCGCTGGGCAACGTGCTGTTCTCCGGATTCGGCTCCGGTGCAGCGACCGGGGGCGAGACCGCCGAACAGGGTGAAATGAAGGAAATCGACGCCACCGACGCGGCGGTTATGATGGCCTATGCGGACACTGTGATTATAGTGCCCGGTTACGGTATGGCGGTGGCTCAGGCCCAGCACAAGATCTGGGAATTCGTGCAGCTGCTGGAAACTCGCGGTGTGACAGTGAAGTTTGCCATCCATCCGGTGGCCGGCCGCATGCCCGGTCACATGAACGTGCTGCTGGCCGAAGCCGGCGTTCCCTACGATAAGATTTTCGACCTGGAAGAAATCAACAGCGAGTTCGAAAAGGCCGACGTGGCACTGGTCATCGGCGCCAACGACGTGGTCAACCCGGTGGCGCGCAGCGACCCGCAAAGCCCGATTTACGGCATGCCGATCCTCAATGCCGACAAGGCGAAAAATGTCATCTGCGTGAAGCGCGGCAAAGGCAAGGGATTCTCGGGCATCGAAAATGCCCTGTTCTTCCTCGACAACACCCGGATGCTGTACGGCAGCGGCGAGGCCGTGGCCGGGAAACTGATCGCGGAAGTGAAGCAGCTATAACAGGTAGCGGAGCGACGCGCGGTGCTCACCCTGGGCCCGACCGCTGCCAGATACCCAGTCGCAGCGGTCAATCGCGCGCGTCTGGCTGACGCCTGCGCTGTTGCTCGCGAAACTCGCTTCTCTCCTGTTGCGACATGCCCTGCCATTTGTCCCGCAGCGCTCGCCATTGAGGGTTCTGATATTCCAGCGGGTCCTGCCACTCTCCCCGCTCGTCTTCCCAGTCCGCCAGAAACTCGAGAAAGGCGCCTGCGAACGGCTCGCCTGGGGTCTCCGCTGCCAAGCTCACCGCGCTGGCCAGCATCAGTATCGGGCCCAGCAGGCTAGCTGCGGCCCTGGCTCTGTTTCAGCCAGTCATAGAATTCCAGTTCTTCGATGAGTTCGAGTTCCTCGCCGCCGGCCGCTATGTCCCAGTCTTCCTGCACGCCCGACAGGTCGTCGGCGTTCTGCTGCCGCACCAGCACCGCCAGCAGCGCAGCGGCGGCTGTCGGGCGCCTGCTGTATCGGGTCCGGCAACGCCTCAGTTCCCTCGCCCTGCCTCCCCTGCAGCCACACGCGAAAGCGATTGCGCACCCGGCTGCGCCGGTACCAGTCGCGAATACGGCTCGGCAGGATCCGCTGAAACAACGGCGGCCAGTCCTGTTCGGGCCGATCCGCATACCACCTGACCAGCGATAGCATTGCATCCTGCACCACGTCCAGGGCGTCGTCGCGGTTTCGGGTCGCAAACTCCGCCATCCTGAAGGCGCGCCGCTCCACACTCGCCAGGAATCCATCAAGCGCCTGTCTCTGTTCCAGAGCCCCGCCTCCACTTTGCGCTGTGTGTCGTGGCCCGGCCGGCTGAGCGCCGAATACCTGTCATTCCCATGGCTCGGCGTCTACAGCGGCTAACGCATCCCGCCGTGATCCCGGATCCGATCGCCGCGGTGATCGAGTCTTGCGGCCAGCGTATCGCGACCCTGGACAGCGGCGTAATCGGCAGCGCGATCGAGACGCACGTCCACCGCGTCTCCACGATGATCCAGCCACTGGTCGACGTGCTCGCCTTTGCGGTCCAAATGGCGTTCAATGCGGTCACCCTTGTGGTCCAGATAGCGATCCCGATAGTGGCCGGGATCGCCCGGACCCGCCTGCGCCAGACCGGTGCCCATCAGGGCGACGAGCGCCAGCAGATAAGAGCGTTGCAGTTTGGTTTTCATCCCCGTTCCTCGCTTGAGTATCGAAATTCAATGCATTCACCTGCTTCAACGCACCATCCTGATTACGGTTGACAGGGAAACTGTAATTTCGCGCACCGATGCTGTTAAGATGCCGTTCCGGTCTCCATGCAGGCCCGCCACCGACATGCTAACTTGTTGTATTTGAATATTTAAAGGACCTTGATCCTGTATCAATCACAATCTCGTCGGGCCTGCACAGAGGTCACCAAGAGCCGGCGCCGTGCCAGCTGACGAGCCGCTGATACTGGAAGTCGCGGTACCGTCACCGCTGTATCGCAGCTTCGATTACCGGGCGCCGCCTGGGCAGACCGATATCCGGTCCGCTGCCGGCATGCGGGTGCTGGTCCCATTCGGCCGCCGTCAACTGGTCGGGGTCATACTGGCGACGCGACGCCATACCAGCGTGCCAGGCAACAAGATCAAGAGCGCACTCCACGTCCTCGATCGCGAACCGGTTCTTGACGCTGACCTTATGGAACTCCTGAACTGGGCCGCCCGCTACTACCAGCATCCGATCGGCGAAGTGATTGCTGCGGCCCTGCCAGTGCTGCTGCGCAAGCCAGGCAGGCGCACTGGCACGGATCGCCGCGTGTGGAAGCTCTCCGACGCCGGCCGCGCCCGCTCAACCGATCACCCCGGCCGGGCCGCGCGCCAGGCCCAGGTGCTGGCACAACTCGCTGCGCACCCGGATGGCCTGCCACGCAGCGCCTTGCCGGTGCCGATGGCGGTGCTCAGAGCCCTGCAGGAAAAAGGCTGGGTGCACTGCGCCGAGTCGTCTGTCGCAGCATCGTCCGGCACCAGCTCGAACCGCTCAGCGGCTGCGCTCGATTTGAACGACGCCCAGCAACAGGCCGTCGAGGCGGTATCGGACGGCTTCGGGAGTTTCCAGGCCTTCCTGCTGGAAGGCGTTACCGGCAGCGGTAAGACCGAGGTCTACCTGCGCCTGATCGCACCGCTGCTCGCTCGGCAGCGGCAGGTGCTGGTGCTGGTGCCGGAGATCGGCCTCACGCCGCAGCTGGTGAGCCGCTTTCGCAAACGCTTCGCCACCGAGAATCGCGGTGCTGCATTCCGGTCTCAACGACTCACAGCGGCTGCAAGCCTGGGATGCCGCCGCGCGCGGCGAGGCACAGCTGATCCTGGGCACCCGCTCGGCAATTTTCACTCCGCTGCCCCGTGCGGGGCTGATGATTGTCGACGAGGAACACGACGCCTCGCTCAAACAACAGGAGGGCTTTCGCTACTCGGCACGCGATCTGGCCGTGTGGCGCGCGCAGCGCCTCGGTATTCCGGTGCTGCTGGGTTCAGCGACACCATCACTGGAGAGCCTCTACAACGTGCACCAGGGCCGCTACCGGCATCTGCAACTGCCCGAGCGGGCCGGCCAGGCACTGGCACCGCGACTGCGACTGCTGGATCTGCGCGGTCAGCCGATGCGCGACCTGCTCAGCGAACCGCTGCTGGCCGCCATGCAGCGGCATCTGAAAAACCACGGGCAGGTACTGCTGTTCCTGAACCGGCGCGGCTTCTCACCGGTGCTGCTGTGCCACGCCTGCGGCTGGGTGGCCGAATGCAAACGCTGCGATGCGCGCATGACTGTGCACCAGCGCTACGCCGAGCTGCGCTGCCATCACTGTGGCAGCCAGCGCCCCGTTGACCACTTCTGCCCCACCTGCGGCAGCAGCGAACTGGTCGGCATTGGCGAAGGTACGGAGCGCGTCGAGCAGGCGCTGCTGGAACACTTCCCGGCTTACCCCGTGCTGCGTATCGACCGCGATACCACCCGCCGCAAGGGCGAACTGGAAGCCGCTCTGGCCGAGGCCAGCTCGGGCCAGGCACGCATCCTGCTCGGCACCCAGATGCTGGCCAAGGGACACCATTTCCCGAGCGTGACCCTGGTGGCGGTACTGGATGCCGACCAGGGCCTGTTCAGTGTGGATTTTCGCGCCAGCGAACGCCTGGCGCAGCTGATTATTCAGGTAGCCGGGCGCGCGGGACGCGCCGACAAACCGGGTGAGGTGCTGATCCAGACCCACCACCCGGAACACCCCCTGCTGCAGCTGCTGGTCGAGCAAGGTTACCCGGCGTTTGCCGAGGCCGCTTTAGCGGAACGCCAGGAAGCGCTGCTGCCGCCCTACGCCAGCATGGCGCTGCTACGGGCCGAAGCCACCCGGGCGGACTACCCGCGAGACTTCCTGCGCGTCGCCCGGCAACTGGCCGAGCCACTGCTGCAGGCTTCGCTGCAGCTGTGGGGACCGGTTGCCGCCCCCATGGAGCGGCGTGCGGGCCGCTACCGCGCACAGCTGATGTTTCAGGCCACCGATCGCATGGCGCTGCAGCAGCTGCTGAGAAAGCTGGTGCCGTTGTTCGAGACTGAGAAACAAGCCCGCCGGGTACGCTGGTCAATCGATGTCGACCCGGTCGATCTGACCTAGTACTCCTGCAACAGGATATTGACGGGTTCAGAACCGGTACAGGATGCCGGCATTCCAATAGGTGGTATCGGTGTCGACCAGGGAGCCGTCCAGCTGCGCCCCCCAATGGTCGCTGATCATCCAGCCGGCCGCCCCGCCCCATGAAACGCCTGAATCCGAATCCTTGAAAGAGGCACCCTGAAAATCGGTCGACACCTCGGTCCAGGCAAAGCCGAAGCGGACCTTCATATAGAAACGTTCCCCGAGCCGGAACGCCGCATACAGCGCCCGGGTGTCAATGTCCCAGCTGCCCTTGCTGCCCGCGGCCTTGAGGTCACCGTCCGCCACCGTAGTGGTTAATTCTCCTTCCAGGGCTACCGAGAAGATTTCGCGGGTGTACAGGTCGTAACCCGCCAGCACACCGGCGTTGGCGGCTTCATCAAAGCCGGACCGATCCGCATCCATGGCTCCCAGCGACACCCCGAGGTAGCCGCCCTCGCCCCACGCCGCGGCGACACGACTGCTCAGCAGGAGCGCCACTATTACCTTCATGAACTGCATCAAACACCTCCCGGTCCAGGCGATTATAGCTGCGTCGCCTGTGCCGGTCCCCCCGCAGTGCTCCACCCGCACACCGCTTGCCGTCGAAACGGTTGAATCCGCGCAGGCAGCCCGGATAATAGGCGCCTTTGCACCCGGCCTGACCCCCATGAAACAGCACCTGTCGCAGCTTCTGCACCACGCGGTTGAGTCCCTGCAAGCGCAGGGTGTACTGCCCTCGGATCAGCCGATCGACACCAACCTGGAGCGGACCCGCGATCGCAGTCACGGGGACTTCGCCAGCAACCTGGCCATGGTGCTGTGCAAGCTCGCGCACAGTAAACCACGCGCGCTGGCAGAGAAGCTGGTGGCGGCCCTGCCCGCCTCCGATCGGGTCACCCGCGTCGAAATCGCGGGGCCCGGCTTCATCAATTTCTTCCTCGGCCCGGCCGCCTATCACGAAAACGTTACCCAGATCCTGCAGCAGGGCGAGCGCTATGGGCGCAGCGAGCTCGGCCAGGGCAAACTGGTACAGGTCGAATTCGTCTCCGCCAACCCGACTGGCCCGCTGCACGTGGGCCACGGCCGCGGCGCGGCCTACGGTGCCACGGTGGCCGACCTGCTGGAAGCGGTGGGCTACCGGGTACACCGCGAATACTACGTCAACGACGCGGGGCGGCAGATGGACATTCTCGCCGCGAGTGTATATCTGCGCTACCTGGAGTTGTGCGGCGAGGAGATCCCCTTTCCGAGCAACGGCTACAAGGGCGATTACGTGTGGGACATCGGCGCCAGCCTGCACCGGAAACACAGCGACGCGCTACGCCGCTCCACACAGGAACTGTTTGACAGCGTTCCCGCTGACGAACCGGACGGCGGCGACAAGGAACTGCACATCGATGCCCTGGTCAGCCGCAGCAAGGAACTGCTCGGCCCGGATACTTACCGGGAAGTGTTCGACCTGGGTCTGGATTCCATCCTGGAGAACATCCGCCGCGACCTGGAAGAGTTCGGCGTGCGCTACGACACGTGGTTTTCGGAACGTTCCCTGACCGGCAACGGCTCGGTCAAGCGCGCCATCGACCGTCTCAAGCTGTCCGGCCATGTCTATGAGAAGGGCGGAGCCCAGTGGTTCCGCTCCACCGACTTCGGTGACGAAAAGGACCGGGTAATCGTGCGCGAAAATGGTCAGAGCACCTATTTCGCCTCCGACATCGCCTACCACATGAACAAGCTGGAGCGCGGCTATGACCGGGTCATCGACGTGTGGGGCGCGGATCACCATGGTTATGTACCACGCGTCAAGGCGGCGCTGATGGCACTGTGCGACGATGTGGCGAAACTGGACGTCTTGCTGGTTCAGTTCGCGATACTGTACCGGGGCGGCGAAAAGGTGCAGATGTCGACCCGCTCCGGCGAGTTCGTCACCCTGCGCGAGCTGCGTCAGGAAGTCGGTAACGATGCCGCGCGCTTCTTTTATGTGCTGCGCAAATGTGAGCAGCACATGGATTTCGACCTCGACCTGGCAAAATCCCAGTCCAGCGACAACCCGGTGTACTACATCCAGTATGCCCACGCCCGCGTCGCCAGCGTGCTGCGTCAGCTACAGGAAAAGGGGCTGCAGTGGGACCCAGAAGCCGGCAACCGCGAACTGGGCCGACTCAGCGAAAGCCACGAGGACGCGCTGCTGGTGAACCTGTCGCGCTATCCGGAAATTATCGAGTCGGCCGCTGTGCAGCACGAGCCGCACCAGCTGGCGCATTATCTGCGCGAGCTGGCCAATGATTTGCACACCTACTACAACGCCCACCAGTTTCTGGTGGCGGACGAGGCGCTGCGCAATGCACGCCTGAACCTGATCGCGGCGACCCGCCAGGTCCTGGCCAACGGGCTGGGGCTGCTCGGTGTTTCGGCACCGGACTCGATGTGAATCCGGCAACGATTCGAGCAGGTTAGGGCCTGTTAACACTAACCCAATAGGCTCTGTTGCGCCTGAAAATGCGCCAATCGAGGCGCGAGGAGCAAGATTTGGTGGTTCCAAATGAACGACGAGCAACGCGCAGTGGCGCTGTTTCAGGCGCAACCCGAAGGGCTGGGACTCTTTTCCCGCCCAGCGGCGTTATCCTTCGCTCATGTGGAGCGACTACACATCGCTCACTCTGCCTTGCTGGACGAAAAATGAGCCCCAGCAGAGCCTATCGGGTTAGTGTTAACAGGCCCTAATGTCCCGCGACTACAAGTACCGCGACAGACGCGGCAGGTACAACGACCGGCGCAGACGCAAGGGCCCGCCCCCCTGGGCTTGGGCAGCGGTGGGCTTGCTGGTGGGTCTGTTTGTCGCTCTTCTGGTATTCCTGCAGCTGGGACCGGCACCTTCCGTCGAGCGCACGGTGAAACTTGAAACGCCGCCTGAACCTGCCACCCGCCCGGCGGCAGAGCCACCCGCGCCGGCCCCCGCTCCGGCCGAGCCAAGGAAAGAGAGCAAAGAACAGCCGGCGCCACCGCCCAAGCCGAGATTCGATTTCTACAACCTGCTGCCGGAGATGGAAGTCATCGTCCCCGAACAGGAGGTGCAGGGCGCAACGACCCCCGAGGGCGTCAGGCAAGTCGAAAAGCCCGGCACCTACCTGTTGCAGGCCGGCTCGTTCCGCACCCGTGAACAGGCCGACCAGCTGCGCGCCCGGCTGGCGCTGCTGGGGGTGGAAACCGACGTGCAGACCGTGACTGTCGACAATAAACAAACCTGGCACCGGGTGCGGGTCGGCCCATTCCACAACCTCAGGGACTTGAACACGGCGCGCAGCCTGCTGAAGAAAAACGGCATCGACGCCATACTGATACGACTGGCCGAGTAAGACGGGCATGTATGGAATGGCACTCTCTGCGAGAGCAGGATCCCCCAAGCGGCTATTAACTCTCCAAAGGTCCTTGCCGCTAAAAGGAGACGGCAACCTGGACAAACGCTATGTTGAAAACCAAATCAGTTTACGAAGAGCCTCTTGAGGAGCAGCTGGAGACGCTGCTGATGCAGGACCCCCAACTGTTGCCGGCTGCGATCACACGCCGCATGGCGGATAAAAACATCTTGAGCGAGGGCGACAAGATAGAGCAACGTATTTGTTCACTGTTCATGTGCCTCTACCACCTGAAATGCGACCCGCAGCTCGAAGACGAGTGGCGGCTCGGGATAGAGCAGCAATACAGCGAACAATTGTCGGTGCTGGCGCGGCAGCTAATCAAGCGCGAACAACGCAACCAGCTCGCTGGACTGGAACTGGAAGAGGTTTGACCCGCTTGCCCCGGCCGGCCCGGAATTTCTGAACGCGATAGGCAAGCCCATTAACGCACGGTCCATTGACTGGCTCCCGTCACGTTCGTAGCGCCGGCCTATTACGCTGTGCAAGGCCGCCCGGCGAGAAAAATCCGGGCTAGTGGACCGCTGACTGATATTGCGGCATCTCCAGGTCCCAGGGTCCTTCTATCCACTCTTCCTCGTATCCTCCAGCTGCATCAATCTGGTCGAATACCTCGTCCAGTGCAAGTCCAGAAGCCACAGCAGCAGCATCCGAGCGCAATACGTAATCATCAAATCCGATAACACCAAGGGACTCGTTTATCTCCAGGATAGCCCCGCGGTACACGCCCTTGAATAATCCATTCTCACCCAGCCAGCAGGGTTCAAGCGTCCGACCCGTCTGAGCCTTCAGTTCCTGCAGTTGAATGGGTATCCGCATATCAAGCTCGGCGTCCTGTTTGCCATAGTACTCACTCAGCGTATCCCGCTGTTTTTGCGCTTGTGCCAAGAGGCCGGGGATTTTCTCTTGCAGTTCATGGAAGCTGACGAACAGCCCACTATCCTGTGCGGGGCAGTCGCCACTGAGGTGGCTCCAGAGCTCGTTGTCAAGCAGTCGCATACCGACATAGAGATCCGTCCTGGTATGCACCATCATCGCCCCGCACAGTTTGTCGCCCTGTCGGAGGCGGCGGTACAGATGAAAGCCCGCTGCTTCCAGCACTTCGATTGCCTGCTTGATGTCCATAGCCTTCCCTTTGCTGCGTTTCAACCCAGGCTATCGGCAGCGGAGCTGCAATCTCCATCGGCCAAGCGCACTTGAAGTTGTTGAATAAAGGTCAACAAACCTGTTATGCAGCGCGGGATTCACACTTCGCATGAGTCCAGGGCGCCGGGGCGACTAGTGGAGCCGAACAGCCTGAAGGCGACAAGCATGGAGCTGTCGCGATACGCGGATTCAAGTCATAGCGCGCTGTGCGGCGCCAGCCACAGTCGGAGCAGTTTCAGACGGGTGGCGCGGTTGGCCGGTAAGGGCCATGATTGCCGCGCCCAACAGGCACGCGGCTCCGGCGATGATAAAAGGGATCATCCAGACGACGGGCTGCCCGGTCCCCTGTGCCGCGTCCTTGAAATAGCCCGCCAGGAGCGGGCCGGCGATGCCGGCGACGCCATAAGCGGTGAACACCCAGCCATAGTTGCTGCCGACGTTCCTGTTACCGAAGAAATCGGCGGTGGCCGCGGGAAACAGCGCGAAATTTCCTCCGAAATTGAAGCCTATCAGGGCGGCAACGACGATGAAGCCGCTGACCATCCCGAAGGTGATGAACACATGGTAGGTCATCAGCATAATGACGCCCTGCAGGGCAGCCATGAGGGTGATCGCAAGCTTACGGCCGATCTTGTCGGAGATGCTGCCCCAGGCGATGCGGCCGATGCCGTTGAAAATAGCGTACCAGGCCATGGCTGTACCGGTAATCGCGCCGGCATCGGCGACCCCGTGGTGCTGCAGCGCATCGATGCCAAACAGCTTGATGCAGTAGATCACCATCAGCCCCGCCAATGCAGAGAAGATGAAGACCGACCAGAGCATGTAGAACTGTGGCGTGCGCAGCATGTCCGACGCATGCAAAGTCCACTGTCCCCTGGTGTGTGCCGCTGTCCGGGTCCGGCGGTGTCCAGCCAGTCGGTCTGTAGCCCTCGGGAGGATTAACCATAACGGTGCTGCCGATCAGAACCAGAAGGGTAAATGTCAGTCCATAGATCACGAAAACGCTCTGCACACCGGGCAGACCGAATACACTGGTGGTGTTCAGCAGGCCGCCGAACCAGGAGCCTGCCAGCTTGACCCAGATCGTGGCACCAAAGCCGAAGCCGGCCACCGCCAGGCCTGTGATCAGGCCCTTCTTGTCCGGAAACCATTTGACGCCCACCGCGATGGGTACGACATAGCCGAGACCAATACCGGCGCCGCCGAGAATGCCGATGGTCAAAAACTGCACCCAGAAGGTATTACCGAGTAAGCCGCCCAACAGGTAGCCTGTGCCGAGCAGAAGTCCGCCTGCCATTGCCAGCGCCCGCGGCCCGACCCGCGGCAGCCAGCGCCCCGCGAGCACCATGACGACGGCGAACGTCGCGAGCCCGGCCGAGAACACCCACGCTGTCTCGGTGGCTGTGAAGGCATACGGGCCATTGGGGTCAGTCAGGCGCGCTGTGAATACCGACCAGGCATAGATTGCACCCAGCGCGAGCTGAATCAGAACTGCGCCGACCACGACCAGCCAGCGGTTAAAGGGTTTGCTCATCTGTACCATAACGCACTCCATCGCTAATAACTTTCTCTGTCCGGCTCTGGTGCAGGACCAGGTGCACACCGCTGCAAGGCCAAGTTCCACTCGCTGGGCGAACGCTCAGAACACCATCGTTTTCACTGTCATTATCGACCTGCAATTCAATATGCTTAGAACCTGTCTCATAATTGCCCACGGCCGCGAGCACGGCGATTTTGGCGCAAGGCCATGGCGGAATGGTCCGAAACCGGGACCAGAAGTCAAAATCAATTCTCAGCAGGATCGGGCGGAACATAGTTGGCACTCTTTGCAGACGCGGGGCGGACGACATCGCCGTCTCGAAACCTGCTTTCTGGCACGGTCGATCAGATCATGCTCGAGCCGGTGCGAGTCGGGTCCGTCAGGCGAAACCAGCTACGCGCGCGTCGAGCTCTACTTGAACAGAGCGCTTTTCTGGCGAAACAGCGCCGAAATATCCTCGTCGCCGCAGCCGGCCTCCATCAGCCGGCGGTAATGGATCAGGGTCATTTCCACCACCGGCAGCGCCACACCGAACTCTTGCGCCATCTGCTGGCAGATCTGCAGATCCTTGTGGTGCAGGGCCACCTTGAAGCCGGGGGCGAAGCGCCGCGCCACCATGCTGCCGCCGCGGTGATCCAGAAACCAGTTGCCGGCGGCGCCGGAGCCGACCACGTCGATCACTCTGTCCATCGGCAGGCCCTGCGCCTCAGCGAACGCCAGCGCTTCGGTTACCGCCTGGTTGATGCCAGCGGCCATAATCTGGTTCACGGCCTTGGTCGCCTGACCGCTGCCCACCGGGCCCATGTGGGTGACCCGAGCGGCGAGCACCTCTAGCGCCGGCAGCGCCTGTTCCAGCACCTGCGCATCGCCGCCGACCATCATGGCCAGGGTACCCTGACGCGCACCTTCCACGCCGCCGGACACCGGCGCGTCGAGAAAACCGGCGCCGTGTGCGGCGACCTTGTCCGCTGCAGCAACCGCGGCGTCACGACTGACGGTCGAGCAGTCGATCAGCACCGCTCCGTCCTGCAGGCCAGGAAGCAGTTGGTCCACCACCTCGAGCAGATCGGCGTCGGCGGACACGCAGGTGAACAGCACGCGCGCCCGCCGCCCCACGGCCGCCGGGCTGTCGGCGGGGGTAAGCGGATGTTCGTCCAGGAATGCATCCAGCCGCTGGGGCGAGCGATTCCAGACCGCGGCGAGGTAGCCGGCCTGATACAGGTTGTGCGCCATCGGCGCGCCCATGGCGCCCAGGCCGATGAAGCCGGTCGGCAATGTCACGCTACTCTTCAAGATAGGTGTAGCCGGTCAGGCCGGCCTCCAGTTCCTTGAGAAACCGGTCCGCGTCGGCGGCCGGCAGATTGGCGGCGTAGATGCGCTGGCGATACGCCGCGCGCAGGCGGTCCGGCTCGAAATGCACATAGCGCAGCAGCTCGTCGACCCGGTCGCCGTGCTCGGGCTGGCTGAGTGCATAGGAACCATCCGGTCGGATGTCCAGATTCACGGCGTCGGTATCACCGAACAGGTTGTGCATATCGCCAAGAATTTCCTGGTAGGCGCCGACCATGAAAATCCCCAGCAGGTAGGGTTCGTCGGCCTTGACGGCATGCACCGGCAGGCTGCTCTCGACGCCCTCGCCGTCCACGTAGTAGTCGATGCGGCCGTCCGAATCGCAGGTCAGATCCTCGAGCGTGGTGCGGCGTGTGGGCTCCTCATCGAGCCGCTGCAGCGGCACGATGGGAAACAGCTGGTCCAGCGCCCACACGTCCGGTAGCGACTGGAATATAGACAGGTTGCAGAAATACTTGTCCGCCAGCTTTTCGTTCAACTCGTCGATCACTTCGCGGTGCTGCCGGCGCTCCGGCTGCAACAGACCGCGCAGCCGCTGCAGTATGGCAAAGTAATACTGCTCGGCGTGGGCGCGCTCGCGAAGGTCCACGTAGCCCATCCCGTAGGCGTGGTGAACTTCCTCCAGGTACTGCCCGGCGTCTTGATAGATTTCCAGCGGCGAGCGCTCGCTGAGCTGGTGAAACACGCTTTCGAGGTTGCGCAAGGTGTCTGGTGCCGCCTCGTCCAGCGGCTCGGGCTCGTCCAGACCCGGGGCCGCCTCGGTATCGATGACATTGGTGATCAGCAGAGCGTGGTGCGCGGTCATGGCGCGCCCGGACTCGGTGATCAGCTCGGGATGTTCCAGTTCATTCTCGGCGCAGATCCGGCTCACGGTCTCGACGATGGCTTCCGCGTACTGATCGACGCCATAGTTCATGGAACAGAAACTGCGCGAGCCGGTACCCTCGTAATCGACGCCCAGCCCGCCGCCGGTATCGAGCACCTGAATGGGCACGCCGAGCGCCCGCAATTGGGCGAAAAAGCGCACCGCCTCCTGCACCCCGTTCTTGATATCGCGCAGGTTCGCAAGCTGTGAACCGAGATGAAAATGCAGCAGCTGCAGCTGCTCCAGCATGCCGACCTCACGCAGGCGCTCGACCAGCTGCAGCACCTGGGCGGCGTGCAGCCCGAACTTGGACTTGGCGCCGCCGGTATTCTGCCAGTTGCCGGAGCCGATCGATGCCAGGCGCACGCGGATCCCTAGCAGCGGCAGCAGATCCAGCTCCTGCGCCTGCTGGATTACCAGCTCCAGCTCCGAGAGCTTCTCGATCACCAGGTACAGGCGCTGACCCAGACGCCGCGCGATCAGCCCCAGGCGGATGTACTCGCGATCCTTGTAGCCATTGCAGATCACCAGACCATCGGGACGCGACAGGCCCAGCACCGCCATGAGTTCAGGCTTGCTGCCCGCCTCCAGGCCGACACGCGCACCGCCGTGTTCCAGGATCTGCTGCACCACGCTGAACTGCTGGTTGACCTTGATCGGGTAGGCAGCGGTGTAGCCGCCCTGGTAGTCATGGCGCCTGCGGGCGCGCTCGAAGGCACCACACAGCCGGTCGACACGGTGCTGCAGAATGCTGTTGCAACGCACCAGTACCGGCCAGTTAAGCCCCGAGCGGCGCAGCTCACCGGCCAGTTCGTAGAGATCGACGTCGACTTTGCCGGCGCCGCTTTGCAGCCGCGCGATCAGATGACCGCGCTCGTTGATGTCGAAATACCCGTCGCTCCAGCCAGACAGGTTGTAGCGCTTACGCGATGCGTCGATGGACCAGTTCATGGGTGTCTTGGCTTCGATTTATTGGGGTCGGGGTCGGTTTTCTATATACTTGCCAGCGTCGTCACTCGCCATTCTAGAGAAAATCGACCCCGACCCCAATGAATCTTTGCCACCCATGATCGACAACAGCAACTCCAACTGGTTTACCGAAGTCTACGCGCAGGGCGGTTGCGCCTATTCGCTGCAGATTCGCGAAAAACTGCACGAGGAGCAGTCCGCTTACCAGCACATCGAAATCTACGCGACCACGCATTTCGGCAACCTGATGGTGATCGATGGCTGCTACATGCTGACCACGCGCGATAATTTTCTCTATCATGAAATGATGTCGCACCCGGCGCTGTTCACCCACCCGGACCCCAAGCGGGTGGTCATCATCGGCGGCGGCGACTGCGGTACCCTGCGCGAAGTGCTCAAACACCCGGGCGTCGAGCACGCCCTGCAGGTAGATATTGACGAGCGCGTCACCCGCCTCGCCGAACAGTATTTTCCCGAGCTGTGCGAATCCAACGGTGATGCGCGCGCCGAGCTGTATTTCGGCGACGGCATCCAGTGGATGAAAGACGCCGAGCCCGGCAGCGTGGATGTCATTATCGTCGACAGCACAGACCCGGTGGGGCCGGCCGAAGGTTTGTTCACCGAGGCATTTTTCCGGGATTGCCACCGCGCGCTCGGCGCCAGCGGCGTGATCGTGCAGCAAAGCGAATCGCCGCTGTTGCACTACGCAAGCATCATACAGCCGCTGCACCAGGCGATGCGCGCAGCCGGCTTCAGAGACACGGTCACCCTGCCCTTTCCCCAGCCGTGCTACCCGTCCGGTTGGTGGTCCGCCACCATGGCGGGTAAAGGCGCTGATATGCGCAGCTTCAGAGTCACAGACGCGCAGCACAAGGGCTTTTCAACCCGCTATTACAACGCCGGCATTCACCAGGGCGCGCTGGCCCAGCCGGAGTTCTTCGGGCAGTAGCGGCTGCTCGACTAGTCGCACCAGTCGGCAACTGCTTGCTGGTATCTGCGGATCACCGCGGCGCGCTCCGGCTCGGACAGATAGACCCGGTTACCGCTGTCATCCAGCCGGTAGATGTTGCCCACCTCGCTGGACTGGCGCAGGTTGTCGCTGGCCCGTATGCAGTTGCGCCGTCGCTTCTGCGTTTCTTCCTGTCGCTTCTTTTCCGCCTCGCGCTGCTGCTGCCGCTCGACCTGGAAGGCGTTCAGCAGCCGACGGGTCTTGTCCATGCGTTGAGTCGGGTCCGACGGCGCCGCCGCGGCCGGCCGTACCGCGATCTCGTGGGGCTGACTGTGCTCAGGTCGGTCGGCGAAATGGGTGTGCCCCTGTTCATCCACCCAGCGGTACAGCTCCGCCTGGCACGTCGATGCCAACAGTAACAAAACGGCGAACAGTGCGCGGGAACAGCTGAGCTTCATGCAGCTGTTATCGTTGCAGGCGATCCAGCCTTAAACGTTCGCGTTCGTCAAACAGGCGGCGCACGGAAAGGCTCACCGCGGCCAGGGTGCCGAAACCGGCCCCGCCCGCAATCAGAAACATGATCATTATCTGGTACTTGACAGCTTCGACCGGAGGCGCACCGGCGAGGATCTGGCCGGTCATCATACCGGGCAGGCTGACAATGCCAGCCGCTGCCATGGCATTGATAATTGGTATCAGGCCGCTGCGAAACACCTGCTGGCGAATATCAGACAGCGCCTGCGCCGTACTGTGACCGAGCATCAGACGCGCCTCGATCGTGTCGCGCTGATCCCACGCGGTCTGGGTCAGGCGATCCAGCGCCAGGGCAATACCGTTCATGGTGTTGCCGAGCAGCATGCCCAGCAGCGGGATAGCGTACTGAGGCTGATACCAGGGCTCATTGCCCACCACTACGATCAGGGCAAACAGCGCTACCGTGAAGGACGATGTGAACATCGACACCATGCCGATGGCGTAACCCCAGCCGCCGGCGAAACGCCGCTGCTGCCGCACCACCACTTCGCGCCCGGCGACCGCGAGCATCACGCCGGACAGCATCGCAACCCAGAGCAAACTGCTGTTGGCAAACAGGGTTTTCAGCACCAGTCCGATGAGTGTCAGCTGTATCGCCGTACGCAATGCGGCCACCACCAGCTGCTTCGCCAACCCGGGGTAGATGCGCGCCGAGGTCAGGGCCAGCGCCACGACCAGCGCCGCCGCGAGCGACAGGTCAAACGCCGTCAATTGGATCATGCAGCCTTTCCTTCGTGTAGCCCGGTGGCATCCAGATCCAGCTCCCGATCGGCGATGCGGCTAATCTGCTCCCGGGTGTGGGTGACCCACAGGCAGGCGGCCTGCTGCGCGGCCAGATAGTCCTTCACCAGCTGCTCGACTCTACCGATGCTGACGGGGTCCAGATTGGCGGTCGGCTCGTCCAGTAACAGCACGCGCGGCCGATTGGCGAGCAGGCGCGCCAAAGCCAGTCGCTGACGCTCACCGCTCGAGAGACGCTCCACCCGCCAGTCTGACACCGGCGCGTCGAAGCCCAGCCGACTCAGTTGCTGGGTGTCGACGTGTTCGAAATGTTCGGCGACCGTGGTGCCCCACCAGCGGCTTTCAGCGGGCAGGTAGCCAACCTGCCTGCGCCAGGCCATCGGTGTCAGCTGCTCGCGGCTCACGCCATCCAGAGAAACCTGACCCTCATTCACGTCGAGATCAGCCAATGCCCGCAGCATCAGGGTCTTGCCCGCACCGCTGGGACCCGATAGGCAGACCAGCTCGCCGGCCGACAGAGACAGTGAAACAGGCGGCATGGCGCTGCGTTTCAGATTGCTGACTTGGAACAAACGGGGCTCCCGGCGCGACACTTTACCTGGACCGGGCGCCAGGGTAAGGTCGGCTCCCATCGGTAACACAATGCTCACCGGATTGTAGTCACGATCCCCATGAATTACCAAGAGGATACCCAGATGGCCGAACCGACAATCGCACAGAAAGCGCCCTACGCCGTTGACCTGGAACCCGGCACCTACTGGTGGTGCGCCTGTGGCAAGTCCGCCAGCCAACCGTTCTGCGACGGCTCGCACAAGGGCAGCGAATTCACACCGGTCAAGTTCCAGATCAGCGAAGCCACGAAGGTTTGGATGTGCGGCTGCAAACATAGCGGCGATCAGCCATTCTGCGACGGCAGCCACAAGGGGCTGTGAGTCATCCGGCGCCCCTGATCTAACCACAAAGTTACACAAAGGCACACGAAGGATTTCTGTCGGGCAGCAACCCGCATAGTGCAGCAAGTCGTTATTGCAGTGCCTGATTTGCGCAGCAAGAAACCATTAGGCCCCTTGGTGGCGCCTTTGTGTTCCTTCGTGTCCTTCGTGGTTAATAGATAGCGCACTCGTTGTACAAAAAAAACGGGCGCCGAAGCGCCCGTCAAACGACTAACCTGTTTCAGCAAACAGGCACTCAGAGGCCGGAACCCTTGCTACCGGTAAATTCCGGATAGGCTTCCAGACCGCATTCGCCGAGGTCAACACCTTCGTATTCCTCTTCCTCGGAGACACGGATACCCATCACCGCCTTGATGATCATCCACACGATGAAGCTGGCGATGAACGTCCAGCCGAAAATCACCGCGATGCCGACCAGCTGACCGGTGACGGTAACGCTCTCGTTTTGCGAGAACAGCACCGCGATCAGACCCCAGATACCGACCACACCGTGAACGGAGATGGCGCCGACCGGATCGTCGATTTTCATCTTGTCGAGCCCCAGGATGGCGAACACCACCAGCACGCCACCCACAGCGCCGATCAGCGTCGCAGACAGCGGCGAATGGGCCAGCGGCTCGGCTGTAATGGCCACCAGGCCCGCCAGTGCGCCGTTGAGCGTCATGGTAAGATCGGTCTTACCGAACAGCAGGCGGGCGGTGATAGCGGCCGCCACCACGCCGGCTGCAGCGGCTGCGTTGGTGTTCACGAACACCGCGGCCACGGCGTTGGCCTCACCGATATCGGACACTTTAAGCTCCGAACCACCGTTGAAACCAAACCAGCCCAGCCACAAGATGAAGGTGCCCAGGGTGGCCAGCGGCAGGTTGGCGCCGGGAATAGGGTTGATCTGACCACCGGGACCGTATTTGCCTTTACGCGCTCCAAGCAGCAGCACGCCGGCCAACGCAGCAGTGGCGCCACACAGATGCACGACACCGGAACCCGCGAAGTCCTGGAAGCCAAAGTCGGCGTCAAGGAAACCGCCACCCCACTTCCAGTAGCCCTGCATCGGGTAAATAACACCCGTCATGACCACGGCAAAGATCAGGAACGACCAGAGCTTCATGCGCTCGGCAACCGCACCGGATACGATCGACATGGCGGTGGCCACGAACACGACCTGGAAGAAGAAGTCGGACATGCCCGAGTAATAGGTCTCGCCGCCGCTGGCCAGCACCTCTTCTGCAGAGTTATCGCCGCCGAACATGAAACTCAGGTCCAGCGCGGGGAAATACCCGTTGCCGTCGGACGGGTACATGATGTTGTATCCCATCAGCATGTACATGATGCAGGCGATGGCGAACAGGGCGATATTCTTGGTAAGAATTTCTGCCGTGTTCTTGGCGCGGACGAGCCCAGCTTCCAGCATGGCAAAGCCAGCCGCCATCCACATGACGAGTGCACCGGTTACGAGAAAATAAAACGTATCCAGAGCATATTTCGTTTCTATAATCGCTGATTCCACTTTTCGATCCTCCGCAGCTGGATAGACTGCCTGTTGGATGAATTAAAGAGCGTCTGGCCCGGTCTCACCGGTACGGATGCGGACCGCCTGCTCCAGGGGATACATAAAGATTTTTCCGTCACCGATCTTGCCAGTATTGGCGGCTTTGGAAATGGCCTCGATCACCTGCTCGGCCAGGTCGTCATTGATCGCAATTTCGAGCTTGACCTTGGGCAGAAAATCCACCACGTATTCGGCACCACGGTACAACTCCGTGTGACCTTTCTGGCGTCCAAAACCTTTGACTTCAGTGACCGTGATGCCCTGCACACCAATCTCGGACAACGCTTCACGCACGTCGTCGAGCTTGAAGGGCTTGATGATGGCAATTACGAGCTTCATCAGATGGTCTCCTAGCTGGGGTTAGACCCGCTTCAAACAGCGGGCCTGAGTTGAGAGTTTGTCGATGAGTGACGACCTAGAATTCCTTAGCCCAGCCGAGCCACATCTTGGGGCCGTCATTGCCATCGATGTCCGTCTGGTCATAGTTGACACTAACCGATCCGAACTCACCGACGTCTTTTGCAAGTGCGGCTCCCCAGTGCACGTAGGAAGCAGTCTCCGTCTCGGGACCGGGAGACACGACGGTATTGTCAAAGTCGTAGCGACCGACAACCGGACTGAGAGTGAAACCATCGGCGAGGGGGAAATCGGCACTCAGCGCATAGTACATATCGCCGCTGTCGAAAGGTGCATTGCTTACCTCGCCCCAGACCGTGTAAGCGAAGGTCGCCGTGAACATGGCGTAACTGCCACTGACTGCGACTTCGGCATAGTCGAGATCCCCGCCCTGTTCATCGCCGCCGGCGCCGGGGTACCAGTAGTACAGCGCGCTGAGGTCATAGCCGAACGAGCCGAGTTCACCAGCGAAGCCCGCGTAGATATCGGTTTCGACAGTTGCCTTCGAATCAAAATCAACATTGGACAACCACGTTCCCAGGTAGAACCCGGAATCATTCGCGTAATCCAAGCCACCCTGAACAGCGGCGCCATTGGTCTGGTTCACGCCACGGAAGTAGTAATCACTGACTGCCGCAATGTTTGCGCTTATTTCGGCCTGAGCGACACCGGTGGCTGCCAACAGTGCTGAAGCAAGAAACGTTTTGGAAAATTTCATTGTTGAGGACTCCTTTATCCTGACAAAAAATCGCTGATAATCGCCGGTCCGGGGCATTGGTTGCTGCCCTGCGAAGACGTACGCAGTGCATTAGCAGTTCCTGTGCCAGCTTATTTTGGTTATATCAATCAATAATATATGCAGTGATCGCTGGTGATCGGCGACATTCCATGCACCAATCTGGTGATCCAGATCCAGCATGCACCGATCTTGTGCTCTATATTGGTGCGCAGCGTTGCGCCGGCGCAACGCTGGACGAAAACGCCCGCCTTAGCTATGGTGCTCCGATGCTCGATCCAAAATTCATCGATGACCTCGCGCGACGCCTGACAGGGGCCATGCCAGCCTCGGCGAAAACCCTCCAGGAGGACCTGGAGAAAAACCTGCGCGCGGCAATGCAGTCGGTGTTCGCTCGGCTGGACCTGGTGACACGCGAGGAATTCGACGTACAGACCAAGGTGCTGGCGCGGTCCCGCGCCAAGATCGAGCAGCTGGAGCAACAGGTGGCTGCACTGGAACAGCAGCTGCTCAAGAAGCCCAAGGCAAAGGCCAGGGCAAAGACAAAGTAACTGTCGTAGAATCAACCGGGCGATATTCCAGGGAAGGAATGTTATGTCTCTCGCCGTTGCGTACAGCCGTGCGCAGGTGGGTTTTCACGCGCAGCTGGTAAGCGTGGAGGTGCACCTCGCCAACGGTCTTCCGTCATTGTCCATCGTCGGGCTGCCGGAAACCGCGGTCAAAGAAAGCCGGGAGCGGGTGCGCAGCGCCCTGCAGCATAGCGGCTTCGAGTTCCCGGCACGCCGCATTACCGTAAACCTGGCGCCGGCCGACCTGCCCAAGCAGGGCGGTCGCTACGATCTAGCCATTGCGCTGGGCATCCTCGCCGCATCGGGACAGATTCCCACCCAACCGCTGTGCCAATATGAATTTGTTGCCGAGCTGGCCCTCGGCGGAGCGCTGCGCCCGGTGCACGGCGTGCTACCGAGTACTCTCGCCGCCAGCACAGACCGGCGTCAGCTGGTGTGCGCCATCGAGAACGGCGCCGAGGCTGTTCTGGTGGCACCCGAAGCGGCGCTGGTTGCCGGTCACCTGCTGGAAGTGTGCGAGCACTTGCGCGATATCCAGTCGTTGCCGCAACCGGTACGGGAAATCCCTACGGATTCTGGAGCAGGACCTGACCTTGCCGACGTGCGTGGCCAGCACCAGGCCCGGCGCGCCCTGGAAGTCGCCGCCGCCGGCGGCCACAGCCTGCTGCTCGTGGGCCCGCCCGGCACCGGCAAAACCCTGCTTGCCAGCCGCCTGCCGGGCCTCTTACCGGCGCTGGAACACCACGAGGCGCTGGAAACGGCCGCCGTAGCGTCGCTCAGCCGGGGCGGCTTCAAACCCGCCCGCTGGCGACAACGGCCGTTCCGCGCCCCGCACCACAGTGCGTCAGCCGCCGCACTGGTCGGCGG
The DNA here is from genome assembly GCA_963695455.1 of uncultured Gammaproteobacteria bacterium. GTDB lineage: Bacteria > Pseudomonadota > Gammaproteobacteria > DSM-19610 > DSM-19610 > Thiogranum. The sequence continues at coordinate 921,862 of CAVOGN010000002.1, forward strand.
CGGCTCCGACCCCAGGCCTGGTGAGATATCCCTGGCTCACCACGGCGTGCTGTTCCTGGACGAATTGCCGGAATTCAGACGCGACGCCCTGGAGGTGCTGCGCGAACCCCTGGAAACCGGCATCATCACGCTGTCGCGTGCCGCCAGGCAGGCCGAGTATCCGGCTCGCTTTCAGCTGGTCGCCGCCATGAACCCCTGTCCATGCGGCTATTGCGGCGATCCCGACGGCGACTGCCGCTGTACGCCGGAACAGATCCAGCGCTACCGGGCGCGCATTTCCGGGCCACTGCTGGATCGCATCGACCTGCAAGTCCAGATGCCACGCATCCCCTGGGAGCAGCTGCACAGTGGCGTCGCAGAGGACAGCGCCACAGTGCGGCAACGCGTCATGGCGGCGCGTCGCCATCAACAGCTGCGTGGGTTCCTCAACGCCCGGCTGCCCCTCAACCGTCTGGAAAGCGTCTGTGCACTGGGTGCACCCCAGCAGCTGCTGCTGCACAAGGCAGCCACCCGCTTCCGGCTATCGCCGCGCTCCATTCACCGCATCATGCGTATGGCCCGCACGATTGCCGATCTAGACCAGGCGACGCAGATCGGGGCACGGCACCTGCAGGAAGCCATCGGCTACCGCTGCCTGGATCGAGAGGCGCAACGCGGACACTAATCACGGCAACTTTTCAAGCTGCCGCTTTGCCGCGGCGCCCGCTACAATGCGCGCCATGCGCCCGCTCCCCAGCCGTTCCTGACCCGTGCCCGATCTGAATCCGCAGCAGCAGGCCGCCGTGCGCGAGACCCAGCATCCGCTATTGGTGCTCGCGGGCGCCGGCAGCGGCAAGACGCGCGTCATCACCCATAAGATCGCTTACCTCATCGAGACCTGCGCCATTCCGGCACGCAACATTGTCGCGGTAACCTTCACCAACAAGGCGGCGCGCGAAATGCGCGAAAGGGTCGGCCGCTTGCTACCGAAGGACGCCGGCAAGGGATTGATCGTATCGACCTTCCATACCCTCGGCATGCGTATCCTGCGCCGGGAAGCGAACACGCTCGGCTACAAACCGAGTTTTTCGATTTTCGACAGCCAGGACAGCCTGCACCTGATCGACGAGCTGTTGCGCAGTCGGCCGGCCGCATTCGCGGCCGATGCCCTGCGCAACCGGATCTCCGACTGGAAGAACGAGCTGTTGCTGCCGCCCGCGGCCGTAAAGGTCGCCCAGAACGAGTTCGAACTCGCAGCCGCACTGCTGTATGCCGAATACCAGCGCAACCTCAAGGCCTATAACGCGCTGGACTTCGACGATCTGATCCTGCAGCCGGTGCTGGCGCTGAGCGAACACAGCGAGGTGCACGATCACTGGCAGAGCCGCATCCGCCACCTGCTGGTCGACGAGTACCAGGACACCAACACTGCGCAATACCGTCTGGTGCAGCTGCTGGTGGGCAAGACCACACCGTTTACTGCGGTGGGCGATGACGACCAGTCCATCTATGCCTGGCGCGGCGCCAATCCCGAAAACCTGCGACGCCTCAACGACGACTTCCCACGCCTTCGGGTCATCAAGCTGGAGCAGAACTACCGTTCCGCAGGCTGTATTCTCAAGTGCGCCAACCAGCTGATTGCCAACAACCCGCATGTATTTGAAAAGCGACTGTGGAGCGCGCTTGGTTACGGCAGCCCACTCAAGATACTCGGCTGCCGCGACGGCGACCACGAAGCCGAACGCGTGGTGTCCGAAATCCTGCACCACCAGTTCACCCACGGCACCCGCCACGGCGAGTACGCCATCCTGTATCGCGGCAATCACCAGTCGCGCGGCTTCGAAAAGGTGCTGCGCGAACACGGCATCAGCTACCACCTGAGTGGCGGCACTTCCTTCTTCGAATACGCCGAAGTCAAGGACCTGCTGGCCTACCTGCGCCTGCTGGTGAACAATGATGACGACCGTGCCTTTCTCAGGGTGGTCAACACGCCACGCCGCGAACTGGGTGCCGCCACCCTGGAAAAGCTCGGCGCCTTCGCCGCGCAACAGGGGCTCGGCCTGCTGGCGGCCTGCTTCGAAACCGGGCTGGCGGAAAGCCTCAACAAACGTGCCCTGACACGCCTGCAGGAGTTCGCCGAATGGGCTGTCGCGCTGAGTGATGAGGCGCAGCGTGGCGACGCCATGACGGTGGTGCATCAGGTCGTCAAGGACATCGATTACCGGGGCTGGCTGGAGGACAACGCCAAGGATCCGAACGAGGCCGAGCGGCGCCTGCAGAACGTCGAGGAGCTGATCGGCTGGCTGGAGCGTATGGGCAAACCGGACGAACAGGCGCCCATGCTGGCCGACATGGTCAACCGCATCAGCCTGCTCGACCGCCTGGATCGCAGTGATGAAGGCAATGACAACTGCGTGCGCCTGATGACCCTGCACGCGGCCAAAGGCCTGGAGTTCCCACACGTATTCATGGTCGGCATGGAGGAAAATCTGCTGCCGCACCGCAGCAGCATCGAGGCGGACGACTTCGACGAAGAGCGACGGCTGGCCTACGTCGGCATCACCCGGGCACAGAAAACCCTGACCCTGAGCTACGCCAGGAAACGGCGCCGTGGCGGTGAGTGGGAGAGCTGCGAACCCAGCCGTTTCCTCGCCGAACTACCGCAGGAAGACCTCCGCTGGGACAAACCGGGCGGCGCCAGGAACGCCGACGAACAGAAGCAGCGTGGCCAGGCCCACCTCGCCCAGCTGCGCGGCCTGCTGGCCTGAGTAACAGGCGCAAAAAAAGCCGCCCGCGGGCGGCGTCTTGCGTGGCTCGCCTGCAGAATCCCTACAGGCCGCTCTGCGACAGCATGTATTCTATCGCGCCTTTCAGCTCTTCGTCCGAGCAGTTGGCACAGGTCCCCTTGGGCGGCATGGCATTGAGCCCGTTGATCGCGCTGGACAGCAGGCCATCGACGCCCTTGGCAGCTCGCGCACTCCAGGCGCCCTGGTCGCCGAGCTTGGGCGCGCCGGCCACGCCGCTGCCGTGACAGGCCGCGCAGGCGCTGTTATAGACCTCTTCACCCGAGCGCGGTGCCGCAGCGGCCGCACCGGCAGCGGCAGGGGCGCTCGCGGGTACCGAGCCCACATTGACCTGGCCCACCGGGCGGATATTTTCCTCGATCTTGGCCTGCATGCGACCGTCGTGATCCTCGTCGACCATCTCACTGGTGACAATATTCGCGACGGTATAAAACAGAACGGCAATCACCACCAGGCCGGCGAAAACACCGATAAAGGTACTCATAAATGCTTTGTCTTCGTGGCTCACCTGAACCCCCTGAATTTCCACTGATTAATTAGTTTGCCCTGGGCGTGAGGCGCGCGCCGGACCCGAGACTGGCGGGCAAGTATAACGGCAAACATCTGTTCGTGAAAGAAAACCCCCCGCAAACAAACTAAAGCATTGACGGACGCCTGCCGTCATGTCAGGTAAGGGAATCGAGCAACCGCGCAGGGATCGCCCGCGAGGTAAAGCACTATGAACGTCGATACCCAGTTCCAGCCCGCGCTCGCCACCGTCATACCCACGCGCTCTGTGCACCAGCAACCCGACCAGGCCTCGGCACGACCCGTGGAACGTCCCCACCACGATGAGGCTGCTGACAACGATCCACGCAAACGCGGCGGCGAGACCGGCGTGCAGCGCGACCCCCGACAGCCCACCGAACAGGGACGCGTCCGGCAGGAAGCAGAACTTTCCGACCAGGAAAAACGCCAGCTGGAAGAGCTTCAGGCGCGCGACCGCGAAGTACGGGCTCATGAAGCCGCACACAAGGCCGCGGCCGGCAGCCTGGCGCAGGGCGGCGCCCGCTATGAATTCCAGACCGGACCCGATGGACGTCGCTACGCCGCCGGCGGAGAAGTCAGCATCGACGCAGCCCCGGTCCCCGGCGACCCCCAGGCCACCCTGGTCAAGGCGCAAACCATTCGCCGCGCCGCCAACGCACCGGCGCAACCCTCGGCCCAGGATCGAACTGTCGCAGTCCGGGCCTCCCACATGGAGGCCGAAGCGCACCGGGAGCTGAGCGAACAACAGGGCGCTGAACCGCAGGCCGGCAATGCGCCGGCAGGAGCAGAACCCGGCAGCCTCCAGCTAGCCAGCAGCCAACCGGCGCCGGTCGGCGAGCTGCTCGATGTCATTGTGTGAGGCGCTTGCCATGAAAATCGACGGTGCCCTTACCCACGCCATCAGCGGCATTCAGCGCGGCCTTGCCGGCGCGCGCCAGCATGCCGCCGAAATCGCCAGCGCCGGCTCGCTCGGCGCCACCAGCCCTGAGAGTCTGGCCGGGCCACTGGTCGGCCTCATCCAGGACCGCCTGCAGGTGTCCGCCTCTGCCGAGGTGCTGAAAGCGGCCGACGACATGCTCGGTTCGCTGTTCGACGCCAAGGCCTGAATCACCCCTTGGCGAGGTAGTCGCGCCAGCCACCCCAGCGCGTCACCTCCTCGGCGCCGCCAAGGGCGCCGGGTTCGCAGATAAAACCGCTCACCCAGCGGCCATCGTCCAGCTCCACCTTGCCCAGCCCCAGCGGTGCGGGTATCAACTCCAGAAAACCACCCACCTGCTCGCGGGGCATGGCCCAGACTTCCACGTCGATCGCTGCACCCCCGGCATCGCGTACCAGTCCGGGGCGCTGCGGCGGGCCACCGGCCAGGGCATACAGCCGGTAAGTGGCGGCTGTCCGCGTCTTCTGCAGCAGCCAGGCGCCGCGTTCGGTCAACTGCGGGTTCAGAGGCAATCCCGACAGGTGCGCGCCGCACACGGCGATGGGAACAACGCCCGCTGCTGAAACGATGGCGGTACCGGTCACCGGCAAAGGGTGGCCCGTGGCGCCCATGGGCATGCCGGCTGCGCTCTGCAGGCGTTCGGCCAGCGCCAGCAGGGCTGCATCGGCAAAGGCCCTGCCGACCAGCGTCACCCCGAAAGGCAGCCCGTCATCCTGAACGCCTGCTGGCACCGCCACCCCGCACAGGTCCAGCAGATTCATGAAGTTGGTGTAGTAACCCAGGTTGCTGTTCAATCTGACCGGATCGCGCTCCACTGCATCGATACGATAGATCGTGCCGGCGGTCGGCGTCACAATCGCATCAACCTGGTCCCACGCGCTGTCGCTGGCACGACGACACTCCATCAGGCGGTACTGGGCCAGGAAGGCGTCAACCGCACTGCCTTGTTTGCCGCGCGCGATAATCGCCCGGGTCACCGGGTGCACGGCCTCGGGCCGCGCCTCGACAAATGCTCCCACCGCGGCGTAGCGCTCGGCCAGCCAGGGGCCTTCGTAGAGCAGCCGGGCGGCGGACAGAAACGGCTCGAAGTCGATGCTGACCGGCTCACCGCCCAGCGACTGCAGGCGCTGCAGCGCCTGTTCGAACAGGGCCCCGGTCTGCTTGTTGCCGAAGAATTCCAGCTGCTCGGGTCGCGGAACACCGAAGCGAAACCGCTGCGGGTTGAATCCCGGCAGGGCGATCGGCTCAGGGCGCGCGAAGGGATCCTGTGCGTCAAAACCCCCGCAACACTCCAGCACCCGCCGGGCATCGGCGCAGTTGAGGGCAAACACCGAGACACAGTCCAGCGACCGGCAGGCCGGCACCACGCCGCGATTGCTCAGCCGGCCACGGGTGGGTTTGACGCCGACCAGGTTGTTAAACGCCGCCGGCACCCGACCGGAACCGGCGGTGTCGGTGCCGAGCGCAAAACTGACCTGGCCCAGGGCGACACAAACGGCGGAACCGGAACTCGAGCCGCCGGATATGTAGTCCGGATCGAAACTGTTCTCACAGGCACCGTAGGGAGAGCGCGTGCCCACCAGGCCGGTCGCGAACTGGTCCAGGTTGGTCTTGCCGATGGGGATGGCGCCCGCCTCGATCAGTCGCTGCACCACAAAAGCATGGTGTTGCGGCTCGTAGGCAAAATCGGGACAGGCCGCGGTGGTCGGCAGGCCGGCCAGATCGATGTTGTCCTTGATGGCAAACGGAATGCCATACAGGGGAAGATCGTCGGGAGATCCACCGGCCAGTGCCTCTATATAAGGCTCCAGCTGCTGGCGCGACAGGCGGCTGATCCAGATATGCCGCTCAGACTGCGCCTCGATACGCGCCAATACCCGCTCGATTATCTCTCCGGGACTGAACCGCCCCTGGCGGTAACCCTTGAGCAGGGTTTCGACCGCCAGACATTGATCATCGCTCAGCATGCGCCTCAGTCCTCCAGCTCCAGAATGACCAGCGCCTGGCCGGCCTTGACCGGACTGCCGTGCGAACACAGCACCTCGCGCACCACGCCGACCTCATCCGCTTCGACGGTGATTTCCATTTTCATGGCCTCCACCACCACCAGACTCTGACCAATCTCGACCCGATCACCCGCTTTTACCGGAACCGCCCATACACTCCCGCTCACCGGGGAGGCAACGGCGATGCAACCGCGGGGAACGTCGAAAGGCGCATCGGAAGTGGAGGTCTCGTCGGGCAAATCGGCGCTGTATTGCGCCTGGCCGGCCTGTTCCCAGCGCTCGCGCTCGGCGTCGAAAGCGGCCTGCTGCCGGCGCTTGAAGGCGCCTATGGTGTCACTGTTGTCCGCCAGGAAGCGGTTGTAGTCGCGCAGCTTCAACACGCTGTCCTCGATGCGCAGGGAAAACTTACCCTGGATGAAGTCCTCGCGCATCTGCGTCAGCTCCCCGGTTGAGACCGGGTAGAAGCGGATCTGGTCGAAAAAGCGCAGCAGCCACTGCTTGCCGGCGGAGAAATCCGCCGTCTGGCGGTAGCGGTTCCACATCTGCACGGTGCGGCCCACGAACTGGTAGCCGCCCGGACCTTCCATGCCGTAGACGCACAGGTAGGCGCCGCCGATCCCTACGGCGTTTTCCGGGGTCCAGGTGCGGGCCGGGTTGTATTTCGTCGTCACCAGCCGGTGACGCGGGTCCATCGGTGTCGCCACCGGCGCGCCCAGGTAAACGTCGCCCAGCCCCATTACCAGGTAGCTGGCGTTGAACAGGATGTCTTTCACGTCGTCGATCGATTCCAGTCCGTTGATGCGACGGATGAACTCGATGTTGCTGGGGCACCAGGGTGCGTCAGAGCGCACCGATTGCATATATTTCTCGATCGCCTGGCGGGTGGAGGGATCATCCCAGGACAGCGGCAGGTGCACGATGCGGCTCGGCACCTCCATGTCATCGATGGCAGGAAGCTCGTTGTCTCCGGCACGCAACCGCGCCAGCAGCTCGGCCTGGCTGATGATGCGGCTGTCGTAGTGGACCTGCAGCGAGCGGATACCTGGGGTGAGGTCGAGAACACCCTCCATGGCCTGGCCCTGAATCCATTCCATCAGGGCGTGCACTCGAAAGCGCAGGTTCAGGTCCAGCACCGGCGGCCCGTATTCGACCAGCAGATAACGGTCGCCGGCCTGTCGGTAACAGACGCCGGGGCCGCGAGCATCGGGTTCCGCCACGTGCAGCACCGGCGACGCCGTTTCACCGGGCACCAGCGGCGCGGATCGCTGGGCGTAGCGGCCGGCCAGCGCCGCCACGGCCGCATCCTGGGCGCGCTCGCGGCGCCCGGCCTCGTCCGCACCGATGCACCGAAAGCGAATGGTATCGCCGGGCCGCAGCTGCCCCAGTTTCCACAGCTCCGCCTGTACGATGGTGGCCGGACATACGAAGCCGCCCAGGCTGGGTCCATCGGGGCCCAGTATCACCGGCATGTCGCCGGTAAAATCGATGCTGCCGATGGCGTAGGCATTGTCGTGGATGTTGGACGGGTGCAGCCCGGCTTCACCGCCGTCCTTGCGCGCCCACTGCGGCTTGGGGCCCACCAGCCGGACGCCGGTGCGGCTGGAGTTGTAGTGCACCTCCCAGTCGGTGCTGAAGAAAGTTTCGATATCGGCGGCGGTGAAAAAATCCGGCGCTCCATGCGGGCCGTACATCACCCGGACAGTCCAGTGCTCGCCGTAGTCCGGAATCAGCTGCGGCGGCACCGGACGGCAGGCTGCATCCAGGGCCGCGGCCCTCTTCAGGCGCAGCACATCACCGACCTGCAGAGTGCGGCCGGCGTGACCACCGAACTGACCCAGCGTGAAAGTCGATTTGCTGCCCATGTAATCGGGCACGTCGAATCCGCCCGCCACTGCCAGATAGGTTCGATTGCCGGGGCCTTCGATGCCGCGCAGCTTGAGCGTGCTGCCGGCGCGCACCGCCAGCGGTTTCCAGTAGTCCACGGCTTCGCCGTCCAGCAATGCTTTCATGCGTGCGCCGGTCAGCGCGATGACGGCATCGGTGTTGAATTTCAGCGTCGGACCGGTCACGGTGAGCTCCAGCGCTGGGGCCCCTTCGGGGTTGCCCACGGCCCGGTTGGCGAGCCGCAACGCCAGATGATCCATGGGGCCGGACGGGGGCACACCGATGTCCCAGTAGCCGGTTCGCCCCGGGTAGTCCTGCAGCATGGACTGGGTCCCCGGCGCCAGGACGTCGATGCTCAGGGGTCGGAACTCGAAGCGGTCCAGGTAGCGCGTATAGTGCTCACCCCGGGCGAACACCCCGTCGATCAGCACCTGGCGCAGATACGCCAGGTTCGATTCGATGCCATACAGAGAGGTGCGCTCCAGAGCATGAGTCATCCGGGCACAGGCGGTGGCGCGGTCCTCTCCACGCACAATGATCTTGGCCAACATGGGATCGTAGTAGGGCAGCACTTCGCTGCCGCGCTCCACCCAGGTGTCCACGCGCACATCGTGCGGAAACTCGAGTTCGGTGAGCACCCCGGAAGCCGGCTGAAACTGCTTGCCCGGATCCTCCGCGTACAGGCGCACCTGGATGGCATGGCCCGATGGCAGGTGCCGGTAAGCCGCGAGGAAATCGCTTTCGCCGGCGGCCAGCCGCACCATCCACTCCACCAGGTCAACGCCGGTAACTTCCTCGGTAACGCCGTGCTCGACCTGCAGGCGGGTGTTCACCTCCAGGAAATAGAATTCCCCGGTGCGCGTGTCGTAGACGTACTCCACGGTACCGGCGGAGCGATAAGCAACCGCCTGTCCGAGGCGCACCGCGGCATCCATCAGGCGCCGGCGCACCTCGTCGGAGATACCGGGTGCCGGCGTTTCCTCGATCACTTTCTGGTTGCGGCGCTGCACCGAGCAGTCGCGTTCCCCGAGTGCTACCACCCGCCCCGCGCCATCACCGAAAATCTGCACCTCGATATGGCGCGCGATCTCGACGTACTTCTCCAGGAAGATGCCACCCTGGCTGAAATTGCTGCGCGCCAGGCGCTCGACCGAGTGGTAGGCCTCGTTCAGCTCCGGTTCGCTCCAGCACAGCTGCATGCCGATGCCGCCACCGCCGGCGGTGCTTTTCAACATCACCGGGTAACCGATGCGCAGCGCCTCGCGCTGTGCGTGCTCCAGATCCTCGAGCAGACCGCTGCCCGGCAGCAGCGGAACTCCATTTTCCTGTGCCAGCTGCCGCGCCGTGTGCTTGAGACCGAAGTCGCGCATCTGTTGCGCAGTGGGACCGATGAAAGCGATGCCGGCCGCTTCGCAGGCCGCGGCAAAACCGGCGTTTTCACTCAAAAACCCGTAACCGGGGTGAATGGCACCAGCGCCGCTCTCCTGTGCAACCCGCAGAATACGCGCGTGGTCGAGGTAACTGGCCGCGGCCGGCGGCGGTCCGATGCAGATGGCTTCATCCGCCTGGCTGACGTGCAGCGAGTGTCGGTCGGCCTCCGAATACACCGCGACCGACTGGATACCCATGCGCTTCAGGGTACGGATAATGCGGCACGCAATGGCACCGCGATTGGCTATCAGGACTTTACTGAACATAGCGAACTGCAGATGAACCGCGAGGGGCGCTAAGGACGCGAAGGTCTTCTTGTAGCAGTCCCGCCGTCCAGCGCAATTGATCGCGATCAACAGACGGCTGCCACAGGACGTTCACAGAATTACATGTATTTATACTTCGCGTCCTTAGCGTCCTTCGCGGTTACTTCCCCCTCTCCCGGGTCGTCCCGGCTCCGAGTCGGGCCCAACGGGTCGTCCCGTCGGCCAATCTGTGTCTACTGCGGATCCCACACCAGCACTTCCACCGGGGTGGGATTATAGGCATTGCAGGGGTTGTTCAGCTGCGGGCAGTTGGAGATCAGTACCAGCACGTCCATTTCGGCGCGCAGCTCCACGTAGCGACCCGCGTCGGAAATGCCGTCCTCGAACGTCAGCTTGCCGTCCGGCAGTCACCGGCACATTCATGAAAAAATTGATGTTGCTGGACAGGTCACGTTTGCTCATGCCTCTGTCCCACTGCGGCCAGCGCCAGCAGGAAGCTGTCGCGACAGCTGTGCATGTGGCGTTTCTCCAGCGCATAACGCACCGTGTTGCTCTCCGCCGAGCAGGCGCCGCCGAGGGTGTCATGGCGCCCGCAGGTATCGGCGATGATGGTCAGCATCGGATTGCCTTCGTTGGACAGCAGCACCGTCCCGGCCGTCAGGTAGATATTGCCCTGCTCGCGAATGGTGTTGTTGGCGTCATAACGTTCCTCCGGGTCAGCGGCGCTGTAGAACAGCGTATCCACCGCCTGGTTACCTTCCAGGTCGAGGATGCGCAACACCTGGCCTTTTCCGATTTCCTTCATGAACGGCTCACCCGCCGGCACCACCTGGCGAAACGCCGCGCCGGCGGAATCGAGCGCGCTCTCAACAAGTCCACTGTTCATGACGCATACTCCTCGCTGACAAGCTTCTGCTCAGGCATAAAGCCGCTCGGTATTGATGAAGGCCCGCTGGTTCTCCGGGCAGGCGTTACGGCACGGATCATCCGCGCCGGCGACACCGGAACGCCATGCCGTCAGGCTTATATCGCGCGGGTTGTAACGCGGCTCCGGATCGAGCGGGTGCTGACAGGTGGACAGTACCACCAGCGCCGGCATCTCAAAGCGCAGATCGACGCAGTCACCGGCGCTGGAATTGCCCGGGTGAAACTGCAAAGTACCGCTGTCGTCCACCGTGACCTTGCTGAACAGGTTCAGATTGGCGACCAGGTCACGCCGGCCCAGGCCGTATTTGCCCAGCTCGTTGACCAGACTGTCGTAGCCGTTGCGGTGATAGTCGTTACGGTGTTCCTGGTAGCGCGCCGCGCCGTATTTGCGCTGCACCATGCGGGCATTGGACAACCCGCCGATGGTGTCGTGCCAGCCGCAGCTGTCGGCGGTCACCGAACACAGCACCCGCCCCATGTCGGAATAGCACACCTTTCCGGCGCTCAGAAACGCCGTGTGCTGACCCTTCAGGGTGTCCGCCATGTTGTAGCGCTCCAGCCGGTCCTCGTGGTTATAGAACAACATCGACACGTTGGCGCCGCCTTGCAGGTCGGTGACCCGCAGCGTGACACCGCGACGCAACACACCGGACCAGTGGGCGCCGCCGGGCACCCGCTCTTCCCACAGCACCAGCTGCGGGTCAAGCTCGATGGCAGAACTCTGTGGCATGTCGTATTTCCTCCTGTTCCCTGATCATACCGGCAGCGGATGCAGCGGCGGAATGATTGCCGTGGTCAGCTGCAGCTTGCCGGTAATCACGCCCCGGCAGGTCAGCATGCGGTCGGCGATATACTGCAGCTGCCGCGCCGGTCCCTGCACCAGAATCACTTCCATGGTATGCGCGTGCATCAGATGCACGTGCAGCGAGCTGATCACTTCGCTCAGGTGCTGGTGCTGCAGGTCCGCCAGCTGCTGCTTCAAGCCGGGCGTGGAGTGGTCGTACACCAGGGTAATGGTGCCGGCCATGATATCCTCGCCCAGCTCCTGCCGGTGTTCCACCAGCTGCTGATTGACCATCTCGGCAATCGCCTGCGAGCGGCTTTCGAAACCGCGCGCCAGCACCATGCTGTCCAGCTGCCTGAGCAGGTGCTCGGGCAACGACACGCTGATGCGGCTGACGACCTGTCTGGCGACCGTGCTCATGCTCAGAACAGATGACTGTAACGCTCGACTTCCCAGTCGGAAACCGTCTGGTGGTACGACTCCCACTCCTTGACCTTGTAACGGATGAACTCATCGCGCAGCTCCGTGCCGAGCACCTGTTCGACAAAGGGGTCGCCGGCGAAGGCGCCGACCGCCTCGATCAGGTTCTGCGGCAGAAACTCGATGCCGCGCGCCTCGCGTTCCGCATCGCTCAGCTCATACAGATTGTCATCCTGGGGCTGGCCGGGGTCGATGCCTTCCCGGATGCCCTCCAGCCCGGCCGCCAGCGCCAGCGTCGCGGCCAGGTAGGGATTCACCGAACCGTCGGCGTTGCGCGATTCGCAGCGCCCGCCATTCATGGGCACACGCACCGAGTTGGTCCGGTTGTTGGAGCCGAAGGAATTGAACACCGGCGCCCAGGAGAAATAGGCCATGTCGCCCTGGCGCACCAGGCGCTTGTAGCTGTTCACGGTGGGCGAAAACACCGCGCACAGCGCCCGCCCGTGCTTGATGATGCCGCCGATGAACTGATAGCCCAGCTCGGTCAAACCCAGCCCTTTGGGGTCGTCCGCGGGGTCACAGGCGAACAGATTGCTGCCGGTGTCGAGGTCGTACAGCGACATGTTGAAGTGCGCGCCGTTGCCGGTGCGGTTGGCGAACGGCTTGGGCATGAAGGTCGCCAGCAGCCCTTCTTCCTTGGCGTAGTGCTTGGTCATGTAGCGGAAAAAGATGAAGCGGTCGCAGCTGGTGAGCGCATCGGCGTACCTGAAGTCGAACTCGTATTGACCGTTGGCATCCTCGTGATCGAAGGAGTACAGGTCCCAGCCCAGGTCGTTGATGCAGGTGGCGACCTTGTCCAGCCAGGTAAACTGGTCAAGGAAGCCACGCACATCATAACAGGGCTTGACCAGCCGGTCGTCAGGGTTGGGAATCGACAGGCTGCCGTCGGCGTGCTGTTTCAGCACGAACAGTTCGCCCTCGATGCCGAGATTGAAACCGTAGCCCAGCGCGGCGGCCTGCGCCAGCTGCTTTTTCAGTGCCACTCGTGTATTGATTTCGTAAGGCTCGCCGTGGAAGGTGTTGTCAGCCGGCATCCACGCCACCTCCGGCTGCCAGGGCAGCTGGATGATGTGGTCCAGGTCGGGAACGGAGGCGATCTCGTCCTCATGGGGCGCCTGGCCCAGCCCATCCAGCGCGTAGCCGGTGTACAGCTCCGAGCCTGCGGCCATGTGCGCCAGGTGATCGATGGGCACGAACTTGCCCTTGGGAATGCCGTGGATATCCACGTAGGCGCCCAGACAGTACTTGACTCCCCTGTTTTTCAGCTCCTGCTGGATCCGGCTTATCTCTTCAGCACTCTTCATAACAGTTGCATCGCCTTCAGACTCGATTGAAATAGGACTGGTCAAGCGGCGGTGTCTCGTTCAGGCCGCGTTGCAGCAGGGCGCTCAGGTCTTCCACCATCCAGCCGAACAGCTGCTCGCCCTTGTCCGGGCTGGCGAGACTCGGCGTACCGGTAACACCGTTGCTGCTGGTACGGTTCACCGGGTGGGCGAACACGCAGCCGTCGGTGCGATCCGGATCATCGGCATCCGCGAAGCGATCCGGACGCGCCATGTCGGGTGCCAGCGCCAGCATCAGCGAGGTCTCAGCCTCGTTGGCGTGCCAGTCGTCGGCGTCGGCGAAGTGGCGGGCGCGCACCCGCTCGCTGAGCGTGCCGGTGTTGATCAGCGCCACCATCAGGTCGTCGCGCTCGGCGCGCAGCATTTCCAGCGCACAGCGCAGCGGCGCCAGGTTGGTGACATGACTGTTGACCAGAAACAGGCGGCGGAACCCGGAGGCATACACCCAGTCACCGATCTGCTTGACCACGTCGATGAGCGTCTTGGGCGCCAGCGCCAGTGTTCCCGGCCAACGCTGTGAATGACCGATGGAGCAACCGTACGGCAGAGTCGGGAGCACCGGCACGCCGCTGCGCTCGCCCGCAGCATGGCACAGCTGCAGGGCGATCTCGGCATCGACGCCGCAGCCGAGGTGCGGGCCATGCTGCTCGGTGGCGCCGACCGGCAGCATCACCGCGTCCATGCCGCGCCCGGGCAACGCGCCGATCTCTTCCCAGGTCAGTTGATGCCAGCGCAGCACAGTCAAAACACGCTCTCCACTTCGTCGTGCACCGGCACCATGCGCACCATGTTGAGGTGATCGCCATTGTCCTCCTGTTCGGCTGCCGGCGGGTGAATCAGCTCCTCCAGACGTTTCTTGGTGGCGAGAAACTCCGCCGACAACAGCTGCTCGATCGAGCGCGGCTGCGGCACCGGCACCTCGATCAGTTCCTGCACTTCGCCGGGGTGCGCCTTCAGCACCAGGATGCGGTCGGCCAGGTAAATCGCTTCGTCCAGATCGTGGGTGATGAACAGGATAGTGATATCGATGTTCTGCCAGATCTCCATCAGGTACGACTGCATCTTTGCCCGCGTCTGGGCGTCCAGCGCACCGAAGGGTTCGTCCATCAGCAGGATGCGCGGCTGGTTGGCCAGCGCCCGGGCAATGGCGACCCGCTGTTTCATGCCGCCGGACAACTGGTGCGGGATAGCTCTTGGCGAACTTGGTCGAGGCCCACCAGGTCGATCCACTGCATGGCTTCCTCTTCTGCCGGGCCACGCCCGCGCCCGGCCATCTCCAGACCGAACATTACGTTCTTCTTGACCGTCAGCCAGGGAAACAGCGTATAGCCCTGGAAAACCATGCCGCGGTCGGGGCCCGGCCCGTGCACTGCTTTGCCGTCCAGCAGCATCTGGCCGCTGGACGGAGTTTCCAGGCCGGCCAGGATGCGGATCAGGGTCGATTTGCCGCAGCCGGAGGGGCCGATTACGCACACGAACTCGCGTCGGTGGGTCTTGAAATTGATATCGCGCAGCGCCGTCACCGGCCCGTGGCTGCTGTCGAATTCCTTGCTCAGCCCCTTGACCTCCAGCACCACCGGGCGCTGTTTGAGGCGCGTGAAACGATCGCGCACCGGGTCGGACTGTTCGAGGTAACTGGGCAGTTCGAGAGAATGCATGTCGCTGGTCCGATTCGCTTGCGCTTCCCGCCTCAGGCCCTGGCCGCCGCCTGCTGCCAGGGAAACAGCCGCCGCCCGAGCCAGGCCAGGATCAGGTCAGTGGTGAGACCGATAATGCCGATCATCATGATGGCGGCGAACACATTGTCGAAGTTCTTGTAGCGCGCCTGCTGGGTGATGAACCAGGTAATGCCCGAACTGGTGCCGATCAGCTCGGCGACAATCAGGTAGGTCCAGGCCCAGCCGAGCAGGATGCGCATGTCCTTGTACAGGTCGGTGATAATCCCGGGAATCACCACCCGGAACAGCAGCGACAGGCGCCGGGCCCCCAGCGTCTGCGCCGCTTCCAGCAGCGCGGGATCGAGTTTGCGCGTGGTGTTGGCGATCACCAGCACCTGCTGGAAAAAGGTGCCGATGAAAATGATGGCGATCTTGGGCGCGTGGTGGATGCCCAGTATGGCGACCGCCAGCGCCCCGAACGCCGGCGCCGGCAGGTAGCGGAAGAATTCGATGAACGGCTCGCTCAGGCGCGACATCAGGTCGTAGGTGCCCGCCAGGATACCGAGCGGCACACCGAACAGCGAGGATAGAAAGAACCCCCAGAAAATCACCTGGATGCTCTCCCAGAGACTCTCGTGCAACCACTGTTCCGAACGCCGTTTCGGTTCGGTGATGAAGGCCGTGTAGAAGGCCTGCGCCACCTGGTGCGGCGCCGGCAGATAGATGGGGTTGGCGGGCCGCCCCTCAGGCTCGGCTTCGCCGGCCTCGCGTGCGGCCAGCATTTCCTTGTCGAACACTTCGCGGTCGACCAGCATGCCCGGCTTGAAGTAGCTGACAGCGCCGCTGTCGGTGACCTCCACCTGCGGGTGCCAGATCCAGGGGACATAACTCACCAGCGACCAGACCAGCAGCGGCAGCAGGAAGCTCGCCACGCCGAGCATCAGGCGCTCGTTGGGGCGCAACTGCTTGCGCACCGCAAACCACCGTGACATGCCCATGCTGGAGGCCTCCCGCTGCCGGACCGCTGCCCGTTGCTGCGCTCTACAGCGCCTCCGTGATGGCGGGATCGATGTAGCTGTCTATGTCCTGACCTTCCTCATAGACCTTGTTGGCGACATTGAAGTCGTCCGAAATTTTCGAAGAGCCGTACAGTGAGGTGTAACCCTCGCCTTTCTTGAAGAACCCCTTGGCCTCGTCCAGGGTCAGAATCCTGGTGCCGTCGATGAAACCCTTGTATTCAGCCGGCTCGATGCCCACCCGCGCAGCCATGATCTGCACCGCGTCATCGTAGGTCTTGGGATCCTTGATGTAGTCGACAATGCGGTACCAGACCTTGGCCACCTTGGTCCAGTCATCCTTGCGCGCCGCGAGGCTCTCCGGGGATACGGCCAGCACGTCATAGATCAGGCCGGGCTGGTCGGCACTGGAAAAGATCTTTTTCGAGCCCGGCACCAGTTTGAGGGCCATACCCGAGTTGGGCTGCCAGGCCACGATGGCCGATACGTCGCCCGAGGCCAGCACCTGCGGCGTCTCGTTCGTCGGTACATTGACCAGCTCCACGTCGGATTCGCTCATGCCATTCTGCTTCAGGCCGTCCAGCAGCAGCAGGTGGCTGACGAAGCCGACCTCGACACCGATTTTCTTGCCCTTGCAGGTCCTTGATGGAACCGATGCCCGGGGCACCGACCACCATGTCGTTACCGTTCGAGTAGTCGTTGATCAGGATCATCACGCTCTTGGCGCCGGTAGCGCCCGTCACCAGCGCGTCACCGTTGGTCATGGTGACCGCATCGAGCTGACCGGCGGCAAAGGCGTCCATGGAGGCGACATAATCGAACCATTCGAAGGTCACATCGACACCGGCCTCTTTGAACCAGCCTTTTTCGATACCGACCTCCCAGGCCACCCAGCCCGGCCAGTCGCTGTAACCGATCTTGAGGGGCTCGGCGCTGGCCAGGGCGGAAGCGGCGCCCAGCAGCAGACCAAACAGGGCGG
The DNA here is from genome assembly GCA_963695455.1 of uncultured Gammaproteobacteria bacterium. GTDB lineage: Bacteria > Pseudomonadota > Gammaproteobacteria > DSM-19610 > DSM-19610 > Thiogranum. The sequence goes on from CAVOGN010000002.1 coordinate 938,884, forward strand.
TAAACGCACGACGAACATAAATAGGCATGGACTGAATCTCCTGGTATTACGTTTTTGAACACGAGTAATACCGCGTGAGCAAGCCATGTGCCATCGTACGATGAGCGGTTTTTTTGTAATTAAATCCGGTTGTTGGTGATTCGGGCAAATTCGTGACAGCCTCTCGCCCGCACCAATGGCGCTCACTCGCCCTGCAACAGTGCACGCCATGGCGCAAGCCGGGCCAGACCGGCCGCGCAACCGCGTCCGGCGCAGGAAATACGCTCCGTTCCGCCAGGACGAAACCGGACCAAGACGCACAGCACTAGCCTTGCCATGGCCACTGCCCTTATCATTCCGACCTCACACCACGCGCCCGTAGCTCAGCTGGATAGAGTGCTGCCCTCCGAAGGCAGAGGTCACAGGTTCGAATCCTGTCGGGCGCGCCAATTTCAATGACTTACAGACACAGACAGTGGGGCTGAGTCGCAAGTAAGCGCCACGTCTAACATACAGGCGCAATGGAAATGCGGCCCAGTGGTGTCAGGCGACGAGGCTGGATGTTCGTCGTCACCGACCGTCCTGACGAATCCAGCGTTATTGAATTGCCCGCCTGAGAGCTGATCGAGGTCGCCGTTCTCCGGGTCGAAAAGGATCAGGTCGGCATGGGGACCGATGTGCCGGACATTATTCCGGCACTGAGAGAGGATCTGCTGGAGCAGGTGGAAAATCGAACTTCGGTGTAGCAATCGATCTGCGGCCTGGCTCACGTTTTCCGCCCTCACGCCTTGATACGGTTGTATCCGGGAAGACCGATGATCGCGTCTTCAAACCTCGTCTGAGGAGACCCGCCATGGAGTACACTGTCTATCTCGTGATCGCCCCCGTGCTCGCTTATCTCGTCTATGAAGACTGGAAAGACGCGGCCAAGCACCGTTCTGAGCAAATCAAGAAGCACTGAGTTTCGCTGAGTCTCTCGCGGCATCTGCCAGTGGCGGGAGCATAATCGCCGGGAGGCCTCTGCGGCGAGATATAGAAAGCCAGCGGCCGCAGGTACGCAAGAGGCTGGCTTGTCGCTGCCTGGAGAAGTGTCAGGCCCCCGGGGACACACAGCGTGGTGTTTCCCCTGCACTGCGCGTCTATGCCATCGGGGATGCCCTGATGCTCTCCCTGGGGTCGCTTTGTTACCGTGGCCCTATTACGATCAGGGGGAGCGAATCCAACGCGCCCTCGCCGCAGCAAGGCAGCAACGAGAAGGCCTGTTGGAGACTTGGATCAATCGATACGAAGAGCAGATAGGGAATTCAGTGCCGATTTGTAATCGCCCGATTAAACCTGATGAGCATCGCTACGGCCGGCTTGGCTGGTATGGCGAGAAGAACAAGTGCATAACCGCCCCAGGCGGAAGGAGCCTCTGTCGTGGCAGATTGGCATTTGTGCCCATGCAGAAATCTACAGTGCCCCTCAGCAACAGAGCAATACGGCATTCAGGCGTGGCTCGCTTCTGGACATTTGCATGCGCGCTGGCACTGATGGGCTGCACGCTGCACGCGCGGAAAGAGGTACAACACATCGAGAGCGAGCTGAAGTACGCAACAAGCGAAAACGCGACCTGCCAGGCCTGGCTGAAGACAAGCGATGTTTACCAGCGTTTGAATAAAAACTTCATTGTGGATGGGGATGACAGTGAGGCAGCAGACAAGATACTCATAGACAGATACCCCTACGACGGTGAGAAAGTAGATCTGCTGCGCTTAAATAACCTTGCTGCTGTATGCAGGAAGAACAACCTCGAGAATTTCGGCCGTATACACCCGAATTTTGTGTCCCTGTTGGCCCAATGGTATGCACAAGATGATGCGCTACTTGGTGAGCTCCTGAGAGATAGACTGACTATTGGGCACGCCAATAAGATCGTCTACATGCGACTTTCTGCGCGACGCTCTGAGTCGCAAACGATGGGCGCCACAATTACTCAGGATCTCGAAACGTCCCATCAATCAGGAATGACCGATCGACAGCAAGCGGTCACTGCGCTGCAGCAATGGAACCATGAACAGCAACTTATTTCGCAACAAGCGAAACGGATCAGCCCGGGCGATACGACAAGACTGACGACCTGCACCTATCATGAGGACAGGATTAGTTGCACGTTGTACTAGCAACTTACTCACGGGTTTGCACAGAGCGGTTTTTGAACGGCAAACGGTCACTCTCTCCCGCGGATTGTCTCGTATCCTGAGCTCGATAGCGGGAGTGCCGCTGTCGGGATCGCTGCCGGTCGGCGGCGATGACATAGCTCCGCGCGGCGGGTTCCAGCGTTCGGCAGCGCTTCGAATCAGTATGCTAAGGCGTTCTCGCGTATCAGGCACGGGTATTGGGGGTTCTAGATCCATGCCGGCCTGAATCGAGGCGAGCCTTGCGGCTGGGAAATGCGGGCTAGGGACGCCCCTGCAGGTGTTGGAGCCAGTCCTGCGCGGCGGCGCGCGCCTGCTCAAAGCGCGCAGCCTCATCGAAGGCGTGGCGCGCCAGATCCAGGGAACCTTCCTCGTAGCGTGCCACACCCAGCAGCAGCCAGGCGTCGCCGGGGTCGCTGAGGCCGTCCTGCTTCAGGGTCGATTCGAGCACATCGGCGGCGTCCCGCCAGCGCTCGTCCTGGATATAAAGGTCGGCGAGATACAGGCCGATGGCGGCGTCGCCGCCGGCGCGCATGGCCCGCTGGTAGACGTCAGTGGCCTTGGCCCGCTCCCTCGCTGCGGCCCAGGTGCCGGCCAGCAGTTCCAGATTCCGCGCATCGGTGCCGATTCGACCGCGCTCCATTTCCGTCTCCAGCAGCCGCGCCGCCTTGTAGGGAATACCCTGGCCCAGGTAAAGCTGTGTCAGCTGCAGCAGATCCTGTTCGCGGCTCAGCCTGCCCTGACGATAGACCACCTCCAGAGTCGCCAGCGCCCGCTCATCGCGATTCAGCGCCAGATAGATACCCGCCAGTTGCTGCCAGTACTCCTGGTCCGGGAACCGGCGCACCATCTTCTCGAGTACCCGCGCACAGTCCCGGTAGGCACCAAGTTCGTAATGGGCGGCGAGCAGTGTCTGGTACCAGCTTTCGTCGGCGGATCCTGCCGTTTCGATTGCCCGCTCCAGGGGCGCGATCGCCTGGCGGTATTGCTGCAGCTGCACATGGGCGGCTCCGAGCAGAAAGTGCGCGTCAGCGGAGGGTTGCCCGGCATGCTCAAACCAGCGCTGCAATACCTGAACCGCCTGGCCGGGTTCGCCGGATGCGAGGTACAGCTGCGCAAGATCATAGCGGCCCCGCTGCTGAACTTCGTCAGGCAACACACCGAGAGCGAGGCTCTGCTGCAGGGATTGGGCGGCCTGGGCGTAGCGGTCACGGGCCGCCTGCACATGCGCCAGGGTTTGCAGGGTGACCGCCTTGTCGTAGCCATTTGCCGCCCGCTGTGCGAGCAGCTCGCTGAGGGTGTCTTCGGCCAGCACATACTGACCCTGGTCCATCAGGTCGTGAACCCGGGTGAGCTCGTGGTAGACCTGGGGCGACAGACCCCGTTGCGCAGCGGCCGCATGCGCGGCCATCAGCAGCGACAGCACCAGCATAAAGGCACCAGCCAGATGCAGCGTCCGGCCTGCATTGACGGCTGGCGGTTTCAGGCTCATCGTTTCAATTCGAACTCGACCCGCTGTTCGGCGCGGCCGCGAGTGGCCTTGCCGTCCACTATGCGGGGTTTGAACTTCCACTGGTACACCGCAGCCAGTGCGGCCTTCTCGAATACGCCGGGCGGATCGGCATCCTCCACCACCGCATCCGCAACCGTTCCGTCCTCGGTCACGGTGAAGGATACCCGTACCCAGCCCTCGATACCGCGCCGCTTGGCTTGATAGGGGTAGCGTGGCGGCGTGCGGGACACCGGCATGAAACTGCTGGCGGTCACCTCAAAGGCCGCGACCTCGCCGAGGTAGGGGCCATCACCGAGCGCCAGAGGCAGATCGAAATCGGCCTTGAAACTCAGCCGCGGGGCAGCGGCGGCTCGCAGCTGCTGCGGGATGTTGATCTGCGGGCGCGGCAATGCCTTGGGTGGCTCGGGTTTTTCCGGCAGCGTGCGTTCCCTGGGTTGCGCCTGGGAGTCGCGCTTGAGTCGCACGAACTCGATCAGCGTCTCGGACGGGGCCTGCGACAGCGCCCCGTCGCCAGCCGAAATAAGGGTCTGCATAAGCCAGAACAGCCCCAGGCACACAACCAGCCCGGACAGCGCGGCCACAGGAATGCGCAACGCATTCATTCCTGCCGGCTCGCCGCAATCGAGAGGTTGCTGACACCAGCCATGCGCACCTGATCCATAACCCGCACCAGCAGACCGATCTGCGCCTCGCGGTCACCCTGGATAACCACCGCCGCTTCCAGATTCTCGGCGCGCAGGCGTTCCACCACGGCACGCACCGAACGGATGTCCACCGGCCGCTTGTCGATCCAGATTTCGCCGTTCGGTGCTATGGCAATGAGAATGTTGGCGCTTTCACGCGGCTGCGCCGTCTTGGCGCTGGGGCGATTAACCTCCAGCCCCGCCTCTCTCACGAACGAGGTGGTCACAATGAAGAAGATCAGCATGATGAATACGATGTCGAGCATCGGGGCCAGGTTGATGTCGGCTTCGTCGCCTTCCTGGTCGAGGTGGCCGCGGCGCCTCATACGCGGACCTCCCGCGCCGTGCGCAGCCGGTCGCCGAGCTCCTGGGCCTTGCGCCCGGTGAGCTGCTCGAGCTGCAGGCTGAAATACAGGCCGGGCAAAGCCACCAGCAGACCCGCCATGGTGGGGATGGTGGCGCGGGAAATCCCCGCCGCCATGGCACGGGCGTTGCCGGTGCCCAGGGCCGCCACCACATCGAACACCTGGATCATACCGGTGACGGTACCGAGCAGGCCCAGCAGGGGACACAGCGCGACCAGCGCCTTCAGCAGCGGCAGCATTCGGCTCAGACTCAGCCGGGCCTCGGAGACCATCGCCTGGCGCACCCGGTGCGCCGGCGCGGGGGTCATGCCCGCGCAGTCCTGCCAGCGGCGCAGGGTGGCCCTGCCGTTGGCGGGGAACACCAGGTACACGTACCAGTAGCGCTCTATGATGATGAAGCCCATGCATGCGGCCACCGCACCGATCACCCACAGCACCGGCCCACCGGCGGCCATAAACGTGCGCAACGATTCCACCACGGCATGGATATCCGGCATCGCCTCAGCCCGCCCCGTTGCGTCCCACCACCAGCGCCGCCGACTGCTGGTCGAGGATCTGAATCAACACCCGACTGCGGCTGGCGATAAGGCTGTGCAGAAACAGCAGCGGAATCGCCACCGACAGGCCCAGCCCGGTGGTCACCAGTGCCTGGGAGATGCCGCTGGCCATCAGTTTCGGGTCACCGGTCCCGAACAGGCTGATGGACTGAAAGGTCAGAATCATGCCGGTAACTGTACCCAGCAGGCCCAGCAAGGGGGCCACTGCTGCGAGCAGCTTGACCAGCGACTGGCCGCGCGTCAGGCGCGGCAGTTCTCTGAGGATGGCTTCGTCGAGCTGCATCTCCAGGGTCTCGATGTCATCGGCGTGCAGGGTCTTGCCGGCCGCCAGTACCCGCCCGAGCGGATTATCGTCACACAACGACTCCGGGTCGGCGAGCTGGCAGCGTACGCGCCGCTGCACCACGCTGAGATACACCAGACGCTGCACGACGATCAGCAGGCCCAGCACCGCCAGCGCGACGATGATATAACCGATAATGCCACCCTGATGCAGGCGCTCCATGAGCGTGGGTGCCTGCACCAGCAGGCCCAACAGCGCACCACGGGTAGGGTCGATGATCATCGGCGCGTATCCCTGTGAGCGCTGTGTCAGGTTGTCGGCCAGGGCGCGATAACGCCGCTCGGGCTGGCGGGAGAGTTCCACCAGCTGGCCGCTGTCGGGCAGATAGCTCAGAAAACGCCCGCCGGACACTGCGTTGAACACACCGACCCGCGTCACCGGGCGGCTCGTCGTAAGCCCGTCGGCGCCCACCACATCGGATGCAAAACTCACCACCTGCCCGGACTCGCTGATCTCCTGCTGCATCAGCAGCCAGAGGCGCTCCAGCTCGGTGATGTCCGGCAGTTTCCTGCTGGTCGCCAGGGTATCGAACCAGTCGGCGCGGCCTGGGAACTGCGCCGACACCAGCGAATCGTGCATCAGCGCCTGCAGATCGTTGGCCACCTGGCGCACGGTACCGAACAGCTCTCCCAGGTTGCCGCTGCTGGCCTGCAGGTCCGCCTCCAGAGTCTGCAGCTCCCGCTCATTGGCCTCGAACTGCTGCTTGAGCGCCGCGCCGCGCGCCCGCTCGCCGGCCACGCGCCCGCGCTGCTCGACGAGCAGCTGTTCACGGTCCGCTTTGGCGTGCAGAAAACGCCGTTCGCGTTCGGCCCGCACTGCGGCCTCGCGACTGTTCGCCTCCTTGACCTGACGCAGCATGTGGTCGAGCGTGGAGGGGTGATCCGCTGCGGCCATGGCCGCCACCAGCAACGATAATATCAGTACCAGCGGCCGCAGCACCTTCATGGTCCGGCCTGCTCGGGCGCCGGGATCTGTACGCGCAACAATTCCGGCGCGGTCTGTTTGCGGGCGATGCGCAGCGCCTGCCGGATCGCCAGTCGATCCGTCCCGTCCACGTTGATCCAGCCGCGCGCATCGCGATCCCAGTAGCCGGCCTGCGCGCCATCCAGTGACTGGTAGTACAAGCCCACCCGGCCGACGCGCACGAAGTCCACCGTACGATTCACGCCGTCTGCGTCGAGCTCATCGCGATAAGCCTCGAGGGTGCGGCCGTAGTCCATTTCGATCTGGTAGGCCTCGAGGATGCGACGGTATTTTTCCGCCACCGAGACGTCGGCGCGATCCATGAGCTCGCGCAACAGGACGACACGCTGGGACCGCTCCTGCTGCAGAAAGGGAATATCGGACCGCACCAGCTGCGCTAGCGCGTCGATCATGCGCAGCATCAGGGGCACCACCTCGCGCTGCGTCAGCTCCATGTCGGCCATCTGCCGCTGCAGAGAAAGCTTTTCCTGTTCCTGGGACTGCACCAGACGCTCGACCTGGTCGTTGTAAACGCTCAGGGCGTCGAACTCGCGCCCCAGGGCGTGGTATTCCTCCAGCATCTGTCGGGTCGCATCGCTCAGGGTTTCGATGCGCTGCTGCGTGCCCTGTTCGGCGCGGTTGTTCTTCTCGGTCAGGGTCACGGACTGGTCCAGCACGTCCGCGGCCGCGGTGGCAGCCGTGCCCAGCCAATACAGCAGGGTTGCGATAAGGCTCAACGCTTTCCGGGCTTGCATAATCCTATCCGATCCGGTTAATCCGCGGCCGCGCCGGCCTGGCTCCGCGCAGCGTCACGGTCGGCTCCTCACTCGCTGTGATCACCAGCGCCCGGTGATCAGTCGAAACGGTACTGCAAACTGGCGAACAAACTGCGCCCCGGGCTGGGCAGGCGCTCGCCCACGGCAACATCGGACTCCGTCACCCGGTTGAGTCCGGCGAGGTGGTCTCTGGCTGTGCTGTCCAGGATATTCTCCACGCCGGCTGACAGCGACAGTCCGCGACCGATATCCATGCCGCCACGCAGATTGAGCAACTGGTAGGCATCGGTCTTCTGTTCGTTATTGGTCTCCGATACCTGATCCTGCTTGGCGTAGGCCACTCCCTCCAGCGCTGTCCACCAGGCGCTGCGCCGATACGTCAGCGTGGCGCGGCCGTTCAGCGGTGCGATGCGGTACAGATTGTCGTTGATGTCGTCGCGCTCGCCGCGCACATAGCTGACAATGCCGTCCAGCCTCCAGTTGTTGTTCAGCGTCACGCCCCAGGCGGCGTCCGCGCCGTACAGTTTGGCGTCGACATTCGCGAACTGCAGCGGCGTGGGGTCGCCGCCCATGGTGCTGACGGCGATCACCACCGGATCGGTCGCGGGCACGCCCTGGATGTAATCGTCGACATAGCGGTAGAAGGCGCGCGGCTCGAGATAGAAACGGCCGGTGGCCCAGTTGAGCCCCAGGCCGACTTCGTAGGCTTTTTCGGCATCGAGGTTGATATCGCCGACGTAGTTGTTGCCGTCGGCGAGACCGTTGGTGGCCTGCAGCGGCAGCCACAGGTAGCGTTCCTGATAGGAAGGCGAACGGGTCTTGTGTCCGGCCTCGGCCAGCAGGGTCAGCTGCGAATTAAGCGCGTGGCTCAGTTTGGCCACCAGATCGAAATTGTTGTCGCTCTTGCTGCGGTCCGCATTGTTGAAGCGGTTCTGCAGGATGAACGCACCATTGGGCGGACTTGCCACAGCCGTGGAAGCGAACACATCGCCGGCGTCGGAGTTGACCCGGTTGTAGCGCGCACCCAGCTGCATGTCCCAGCTTTGGGTCAGCGTGCCGTTCCACTCCGCGAAAAAGCCATACACGTTCCGCTCGATATCATTGAAATTGTCGACGCGGAAGGCGGGATTGTTCACCGGGTCGGTGATAGTCGCGTCATGCCCGTCAAGATGTCCGTCCACGCCGACCATCAGAGCACCCGACGCCAGGGGAAACGACACATCGGCCCGGTAGCCGAGACCGTCCGAGCTGGTGTTGTTCAGCCGCGTCATCATCGGCATCGGCGGGTTGCGCAGCTCGTAGTTGGACATCTTGTGATTGACGTCGGTCCAGAACCCCTGCGCATGCAGGGTGTACTGGCCGATGCGGCTGCTGTACTCACCCTGTACGATCGATGTGTTGATGAGCACGATGTCCATGGGCAGCGCCGGTGTACCGGTGGGGTCGGTCTCGTTGCGCCGCACATCAAGCAGGAACTCCTGAGAACCGGTTCGGAAACCGTAACCGGCGCCGAAGTTGTTGCGCTCGTGGCGCGACGCACGGATCTTGCCGCTCGAGTACTCGATGTTGCCGCCGTTCTCCCGACTGCCGTACAGATCCAGCTTGTGATTGCGGGTCGCGACCGAGCCCAGGCCACCGACGTCGTAAGAGTTATCAACCGTCGCGCCGCCGCCCGTGATCTCCGCGCTCGCGATAGCTTCATCGCCGCTGGCAAACTCGCCGCGCCGCGCCTCGGCGATGATGGTACCGCCCAGCGTCTCGATGCCGGAGCTGACCGGCGCAATACCGCGCACGACCTGCAGCGAGCCGAGCTGACTGCGGGGAATATAGGAGAGCGCCGGGTCCATGCCGTTAGGACCGCCGCTATTGATGTAGATGCCGTTGACCAGCACGTTGACCCGGTCACCGTACATGCCGCGATACTGGGCGAGACCGGTAAGCGGTCCGTTGCGGTTCACGTTCGCCCCGGGCGCTGTGCGCAGCAGTTCCGCCGTATCCGGCGTGGTTACCGGCTGCTGATCCAGTTCGATTGGATACAGCGACGCACCGGCGGTTTCCTCGTCTTCAACCGTCATGGTGGGAAGTTGTTGCGTCTGCTCGGCCACGCCGGGCGGGGAGAAACCCAGGCAAAAAACGCAGCCAAAAGAAACCCCGTGCCGCGCCAGAACGGCAGACCATGCATTCATCAGGCAGTCCTCCTAAAGACCAGCATCTTTCTTGATTGATTTTCGCGGCCAGTCTAGCACCGCGCCCGGAGGCTGTGGATGCGGTAAATTGTCGCAGGGCGTCATGTGGAGCCGGGGTTGCCTGGCACGACCCGGGCCTGCGCTTCGCAGCACAAGTTGCAGCGACGTTACACCGCCTGGAGCGAGGATAGATGAGAGATAAGGCTTCTGTAACGTGAGCGAAAGCGCGTCGAATAAGGACTTCGCCACACTGGCACCTGCACGTCGGGTGTGGGCTGCAGTACAGAAAGACGCCAGTGAGGCATTGTCGCCGCACTGGCGTAAGCTACGAGTAAAAGCCGTTTCTTGCCGGGGCTGGGGCCGCCCCGTGACAAACGCGGGCTGGCGTTATGGCGCCGGGACCGGACAGTTGCTGGCGAAATTGCACTCGACCAGTTCAACTGTGACTTCATCCGTCAGATTCACTTCCAGAAACACCCCGATGCCCGGCGCGCTGTACTTGCGCTCCTCCACGCCCGGCTCGAGCGGCGTGAAATCGCGGGTGACCAGACAGCCGGTTTCCGGGTCGGGGCAGAAGCGGCTCGCCAGCGCTTCAGGCACCAGGTAGTCAAGACTGTCGGGGTCATCGGTTTCACCAGCAAAGACATAGTCGACCGAGAGCACCTGAGCGACGTCCTCGGCGTTGCCGAGCGAAACCTCCTGACGATAGGCCTGCTTCACATAAGGGTTCTCAGGCACCAGAATACCGGGCTGGTCACCGTCGCGGTACGGCTTGAAGGAACCGTCGATGCTCACCAGCTCCGGGATCGCGGGGCTATCCTCTTCGAAGGTCTCAAAATCACGGGCCAGTTCGCCGCAGTACCAGACGTCGCCCGTTTGTATATGGCGGGCGTACCAGTCATCGGTGTCCTCGATAACTTCACCGTTTTCCTCCACCACATCATTGACGACCAGGCAGTCTACGCCCTCGCTGTCTTCGGTGCGGCCGATATTTTTGGTGGCGTAATTACCCGGATAATCTTCATTGTCCAGAACCCTCACAGTAATGGTTTCGGTGATAGCCTCGCCTTCATCATCGGTGAACTCGCTTATGTACTTCCACTCATTGCCGACGTTCAAGGGGAAGTAGCGATTGCCACCCAGCTCAAACTGGTCGGTATCGAAGTCCGGATCATAGCGTCCCTCTCCGACCAGGTCACAGACTTCCAGACGGGCGTCGAACTGCTCTTTACAAAGCTCCCGGAATTCTGAATCTTCTTCCCGGGCCGTTTGCTCGCAGTCGCGCCGCTCGTCACGATCACTCAGGTTGATGCAGATCGCGTTGGCGATCAGCAGGTCGTCTTGCGCCTCGGCCCGGCAGGCTTTAAGGGCCAGCTTCGCGGTTGTCGAGCAGACCCCGCGTTTTCCGTCCCGATCACCGTCGTCACCAGCGTCTCCGTGCGCCAGCACCAGGCCCGGCGCCAATACCAGCGCACCGGCTGCCATTAGCGCCGCGCCGATGCCGGGCAGCCCGAATCCATGGCATGTCACTTGCAGATTGTCTGTAAACGTTCGCATTTTTCTTACCTCCTGGATGAGAAGAATTCCGCTCAGGGACCGTCCATTGCAGTTGCTATTACGCGGTTAGGGTGTCGTGACGGAATTCCTCGATAGGGACTGGCAGAACCTTTGACCGCCCGAACCCGGTTTCAAAATGCCCCTGCAACACGCAATCCTAGCTTCGACTGCGTTACCCGGCGCTGTCCGGTTCATTACTAAATGGTAAGGTGGCACTGCACCGCGCCCGACTTCGCAGCAATCGCGTTGTTTATTGAGAGTTTTTCAGACAGGCTTCACAGACAGCCACAGCCCGCCGAGGCACGCGGCCGTGCGCTTGACAGTGCTGCGGGCCAGGGTATCTGAGCTGCAGCACCCTGATCGGCGGGAGCTAACAGCTGCAGGTACCCCGCTGCACTGGCAGATCGGGGCGCTTATCGGTATCCGTTCAGAACAGGGTATAGATGAATGGCGCGACCGCCGAACCTTGCGTCAGAACAATCAGGGCACCCAGCAACAGCATGATAATAATGATAGGAGCCAGCCAGAATTTCTTTCTGACTTTCATAAACGCCCAGAGGTCTTTCAGTAACTCCAGCATCAGAACGGTCGCTCCACGCTATCTTTCGGATCGTCGTCGCTTTTCACCCGATACGTCGACACCCTGTCATCCAGCTTGCGCTGCATGGGATCTTTGCCGAGCAGTCGCATGACCAGGCCGAACGGTAGGAATATTCCGTAGAACAGGAGGCCCAGGATCAAACGGGTGTTGATCCAGTTCATCACGTGACCGAATTTCATCCAGCCAGCGTGGATGGGTTGCAATGCACGCGGCGCCAGCAGCGCCGCTGTTACCAGCACGGCTGCGAGCAGCCAGGGCCAGCGCGGGTAGTTGAGGCTGAACAGCCAGGGAATCAGCAAACCGAACAATCCAGCAACCATGCCGCCCGTTGTCAGTCCGAACTTGCGATATCCTGCCTCGCTCAGCCGCTCGATGGAGTGCTTCATTTAGTCCAACTCGTACTCAGTGCGCCAGTCACTATCCTCTTGCCACTCGGGCTGGCTGCGTTTGGCAAGCAGAAGATTCTCCATCACAAGATAATCCATTTCGGTACGCATGAAACACCGGTAGGCATCTTCCGGGGTGCACACAATCGGCTCACCGCGCACGTTGAACGAGGTGTTGACCAGCACCGGGCAACCGGTCTGGCGCTGGAACGCCTCCAGCAACGCGTAGAAACGCGGATTGGTCTCCCTGTGCACCGTCTGAACACGCGCCGAATAATCCACATGCGTGATCGCCGGGATCTGGGAGCGCGGAATATTGAGCTTGTCGATGCCGAACAGCCGCTGTTGTTGTGCCGTCATGGAGAAGCACTTCTCCCGCTTGACCGGCGCCACGAGCAACATGTAGGGGCTGCGGCGGTCCAGCTCAAACCAGTCCGATACCCGGTCAGCCAGCACGGCCGGGGCAAAGGGACGGAATGACTCCCGGTACTTGATTTTCAGATTCATGACCGACTGCATTTTCTGGCTTCTGGGATCGCCGAGAATACTGCGGCCGCCGAGCGCGCGCGGCCCGAACTCCATGCGTCCCTGGAACCAGCCGACCACGTTTTCAGCCGCCAGGATCGCGGCCAGACGCGGCATCAAGGCCTGGTCATCCAGAACCTCGTAGGCGGCATGCACCGAATCCAGCCACGCCCGGATGCTCGAATCGTCATACCGCGGTCCCAGGTAGGCGCCTCGCATCGTATCGCTGCCATTGACCTGGCGCGGCTTTTCCAGATACTCGTGCCACACGGACAGCGCGGCACCCAGTGCCCCGCCCGCGTCGCCTGCCGCCGGTTGTATCCAGATGTCCTTAAAGGGGCCCTCACGCAATATCCGCCCGTTGGCAACGCAATTCAGCGCAACGCCGCCGGCCAGACACAGGTGGTCGACACCAAGCTCCTGATGCACGTCACGGGCGATTTTCAGGACCACCTCTTCGGTTACCGATTGTATGGAACGCGCAATATCCATTTCGCGCTGCGTGATCCGCGCTTCGGGTCTGCGCGGCGGACCGCCGAACAGCTCATCAAACCGGCTGTTGGTCATGGTCAGCCCGGTGGCATAGTTGAAGTAGCGCATGTCGAGCCGGAAGCTGCCATCCGCCTTCACATCCAGCAGCCGGTCGAGAATCAGGTCAACATATTTTGGTTCGCCATAGGGCGCCAGCCCCATCAGCTTATATTCGCCTGAATTCACCTTGAAGCCGGTGTAATAAGTAAATGCCGAATACAGCAGCCCCAGGGAGTGGGGGAAATCGATTTCCCACTGGGCTGCCAGCGAGTTCCCCTCGCCCAGCCACACCGAACTGGTGGCCCATTCACCGACACCATCGAGACACAGCACCGCCGCCCTGGAGAAGGGACTGGGAAAAAACGCCGACGCCGCGTGGGACTTGTGGTGAGCCGTGAAAAGCAGCGGCGGCAACTGCACGTCCCTGCCGGCACGTTCACCCGCCAGGGCCGCCAACTCGTGCCTCAGGGTCGTCTTGAGAAACAGTTTGTCCTTGAGCCAGATCGGCATGGAGGCAAGAAAAGACTTGAACCCGAAGGGTACGAAGGCAAGATAGGTTTCCAGGAGTCGCTCGAACTTGACGAGCGGCTTGTCATAGAACACCACGTAATCCAGGTCCTGCACACCGAGACCGGCTTCATCCAGGCAATAGCGGGCGGCATCAGCCGGAAATCGCGCATCGTGTTTGCGGCGCGAAAAGCGCTCTTGCTGCGCCGCGGCAACAATGTCCCCGTCCACGACCAGTGCTGCCGCGCTGTCGTGGTAGTACGCTGAAATGCCGAGGATATTAGCAGTCATCAGGGCGAATCATAGCGCATATAGTATGCCCACCATGCCCCGTCCGAGACCAATCCCGGGCAGTCGACAACCTCCCGCTTCAGCGGGCGTCAGGCAGGCCCCGCCATGCCACTGCTGTGGGCGTGGTGCAGCGCCTGGCCAGGCACCTCTAGCAGGGCGGCGGATAGCGCGCACCGATCACCGCCCGCCGCAGCCGCTCTAGAATGCCACCGACAACATGGCGCCCACCCGATCGACGTGGTCGTAGGGTTCGTCGTCATTGTTACTGGCGAGCTTGCCCGAGAACTCGCCGTGCAGGTATTCCACCGTCAGGCTGGCCCGCCTGCCCATGCGCCAGGTCGCCGCGGCACCGAACTGATACAGCGGTTCGTCTTCCAGCTCGCGGCTGCCCTCGAATCGCAACGCGATGTCGAAGCGTGCGTATCCAACATAGGCCAGCTCGGCGTTCCAGGCCCGTGGCCGATTGCGATCATTGTCCAGCTCCCGAAACGAACCGGTTGCCGCGAGGCCTTCCAGCGTCGCTTCGAACTCCTCGCCCGCCCACAGGACATAGCCGCTCACCCCGGCTACCCGCCGGTCGTAGCGGTCGTCGTCGTCCTCCAGCGGCCGGCTGTCAGCGTCCGCCAGATCGGACTGATAACTCACTCCCAAGGACCATGCGCGGTTGAACCAGAACTCCGTCGCCAGACCCCAGTCCCAGCGCCCGGCGTTGTCGCCGGCACCGCGCGCCCTGCCGCGGTAGGCGAACAACGACAGATCGAGAGCGTCGCCCGGGCCGTAGGCAAGGACGGCGGCCTCCCCGGCCTGGGTTTCGCCGAATTCCACCAGGGGCCCGCTGACGAAATTACTGAAATAGACGCCGAAGGGCAGATACTGCTTGCCCACCAACAGCTCCCAGGGGCCGGTCTCGAGGCCGAGCACTGCTTCCTCGGTTTTCAGCTTGTCGTCGTCGGTGTCGTACTCGAGGATCAGTTCCGCCTTGCTCAATTCCCAGGGTGTTGCCACGAGCCCAAGCTGAACCGCGGCGGAATCGTCGCGCCCGGTGTCGTCGGATGCTCCCCCTTTGGCGTCGAAATCCTGGTACAGCAGTTCGAATTCGACCAGCCCGGAAGCGGTCAGCCAGGGCGTAATCCGGCGCTCCAGGCCCGCCTCGCGCTGCTCCTCGCGGGTGCGGTATAGCCGCCGGGTCGGCGTATCCGCCAGCGCCTCTTCAACCGGCCGGTCCGACAGTGGCTCGTCGACTGGCGCTTCAGCCTGTGCCTGCGCCGGGCACACGGCGGCCAGGAGGGCGCAAAACGCCCCGTGTACCGGCAGTGTGTCGGATCGAAACGGTAACGGCGGCAAGACCAGTTTTCCCGGCAGGTTTTCTGAGCCCGGTTGCAGTGTACGGACTAGCGATGCAAACAGGCAATCAGCCAGCTTGTGTGCGCAGGCCTGTCCCTGATTCGAAAGCGGACAGGATGGTCCGCCAGCCGTGGCTTTACTGATCAGTCTGACCCCGGGCTGGTTAAGCAGGTGTGGCCGGGACATTACCAAACGGTAATGTCCCGACGCCGATTCGGACCTATTATCTGGATATGCATATCCTGCTGATCGAGGATGACAGGGACGCCGCGGCTTATCTTGTCAAAGGTCTGTGCGAAAGCGGGCACCAGGTGGATCACGCCGCCAACGGCGAGGACGGACTGCACATGGGCCTCACCGCGCAATACGACGTACTGGTGGTGGACCGCATGCTGCCGGGGCGCGACGGCCTGTCGGTGATCTCGATGTTACGCGCCGGCGGCGACCGGACACCGGCGCTGGTGTTGTCCGCGCTGGGCGAAGTGGATGATCGTGTCGCCGGCCTGAAAGCCGGCGGCGACGACTATCTGGTCAAGCCCTATGCCTTCCGGGAACTGCTGGCGCGCCTCGAGGCACTGGCAAGACGCGCTCAGCCGCAGGCGCAGCACACGCGGCTGCAGGTGGCCGATCTGGTCCTGGATCTGCACGCCTACAGTGTCACCCGCGCCGGCGAGCGGATACATCTGCAGCCCCGCGAGTACCGCCTGCTGGAGTTGCTGATGCGTCACCAGGGCGAAGTGGTCACACGCACCATGCTGCTGGAGCAGGTGTGGGACTACAACTTCGATCCGCAGACCAATGTAATCGATGTGCACATCAGCCGGCTGCGCGCCAAGATCGACCGCGGTTTCGATCGACCGCTGCTGCACACCATCCGCGGCGCAGGGTACAAGCTCGGTGAAGAGGACTGACTTCACGCGGCTGGCCCGCACCAGCGCGGTCAGAATCGCGCTGCGCTATGTGCTGATCTACGTACTGCTGGTGGGTGCCGCGCTGGCGGTGTTCTATTGGGCCACCGGGCGCTATGTCGATGCCCAGCTGTACGCCGGCATGGAAGAGGATTTTCGCTCGCTGCGCGATCGCTACAATCGGGACGGAAGCGAAGGACTTGCCGGTCTGATGCGATCCCGAAGCGAAGCGGCTGCCACAGAGGGGCGTTTCTACGTGCTGGTGGACAAGGACGGCCGCACCGTTTCCGGCAACCTGCTGGGCCTGCCCCCCGAAGATCCGCTGCCGCTCGACGGCGAGGTACATGTCGTGTGGGTGGAAGACGACATTATCCCGCTGGACAGCTACGATGACGACGCCTACTGGCCGGTGATCGGTACCCTGTTGCCGGATGGCTCCAGGCTGGTGGTGGCCCGCAGTGTAAAAAACGCCGAGGCCCTGCAGCTGTACAGCCTGTATGCGCTGCTCGCCCTGCTGGGCACAATTGTGTTGCTGGCGTTGACCATGGGACTGCTGATCGGCAGCAGCATCCTGAAACGCATCGATGGCATCAGCGACACTGCGCGGCACATCATGGCGGGAAACCTGGACCAGCGCATGCCGGTGAGCGCCCGGGGCGATGAGTTCGATAAGCTGTCTCAGCGCCTCAACCAGATGCTGGAGCGCATTGAACAGCTGCTCAAAGGCATGCGCGAGATCACCGACAATGTGGCGCACGACTTACGCAGTCCGCTGACACGCCTGCGCAACCGCCTGGAAGTCACCCTGCTGCAGCCGCGCGATGAAACCGAATACCGCGCGGCCATGCACGATGCGATCCGCGACGCAGAGTCGCTGCTGAAGACCTTCAACGCGCTGCTGCAGGTTTCCCAGGCGGAGGCCGGCACGGTACGCGCCGCGATGACCCGCATCGACGCGGCGCAGCTGGTGCGCGAAGTCGCAGAGCTTTACGCCCCGGCCCTGGAAGATGCGGCACTGGACCTGCAGGTCGATGCCGAACGACCCGTAACGGTTACCGGCAACCGCAACCTGCTGGCGCAGGCGATCGGCAACCTGCTCGATAACGCCATCAAGTTCACGCCTGGGGGCGGCACCGTCAGGCTGCGCGTAGCCGCGCTGGCGGGCGGCGTCGAAATCAGCGTCAGCGACACCGGTCCGGGTATCCCCGCCCGGGACCGACAACGGGTAACGGAGCGCTTTGTGCGACTCGACCCGGCGGGCACCGCGCAAGGCAACGGTCTCGGACTCAGCCTGGTGGATGCCATCGCCCGCCAGCACGGCGCAACATTGTTACTGGAAGACGACAAGCCGGGCCTCAGGGCGGTCATTCGATTCGAGGAATGAGTCGCTACGGGCAGGCCGCTACGCGACCGCTGGCTGTGGCGTCGATCTCCGCGGCTGCCGCGACGGCGAACGCCTGGCCGGGGTGCGCAGCCGGGAACCTCTGAGTCAGGCTGCACTGCCGACCGGGCGGTCGGCTTCAATCGCCTTCAGGTAGGCACGCTCGAGGTTGTCCGCCGCATAGGTCGCGCAGCACTGCGCCGGGCTGCCGATAAACTTCACTTCGCCCTGGTGCAGGATGGCCAGGCGGTCGCACAGCGACTCCACGTCATTCAGCAGGTGGGTGGTGAAGAACAGGGTCTGCCCGGCCTGCTTGACACGCAGCATATAGTCCTTGAACAGGGCCCGCGCCTTGGGGTCCAGGCCGCTCATGGGCTCGTCCAGAACCAGCAGCTCACGCGCGCTGAGAAAACAGGTCGCCAGTCCCAGCTTCTGCGCCATCCCCTTGGAGTAGGTGCGCACCGGCCGCGACAGTGCGTCCAGGTCCAGATCGAGGTGTCGGAATACGCTTTCGACATCCTCACGCCGGTACGCCACGCCGTGCAGCTGCCCCATGTAGCGCAGGAATTCACGACCACTGAGATAATAGGGGGGCGTAAAGCGCTCCGGCAGGAACGCCAGCCGGCGCCGCGCCTCGGTGCGCCGGTGCGGGACGTCAAAAATCCGGATGTCACCGACATCGACCTGACAGAAATCCAGCAGCGACTTTATCAACGTCGTCTTGCCGGCGCCGTTGACCCCGATCAGGCCGAAGCACTCGCCTCTCCTGACCTGCAGATCGATGCCATGCAGGACCGCGCGGCCCCTGAATCCCTTGTACAGCCCGCTGATGTGAATGGCAGTATCGTGCATAACACCTCGAACCAAGCAAGAAGCACGCCGCCTGGCCTGCACACGAAAAAGCCCGCCGAAGCGGGCTTGATCTTGGCTGCGGCGCAAAGCTCAGAGAACGAACACGCCGCCGCAACTGCCCTGGGGGTTGGCCACGTTGACCGCCCAGGTCGCGCCGCCGCCGTTCACACAGGTCGCGGGATTGGCATTATTGGAGCCGCCGTTCTGGAACAGCCCGGTGTTGGGCACGCCGTCGTCCACTTTGCGATCCAGCTCGGCGATGGCCTCGACCGGGATGTTACGGCCCGACCAGAGCTCATGGTTCTGACCGGTGGTGCCGGCGGCTTCGCTGCCGAAACCGAGGTTCATGGTGCCGCCGAAGGCGTTCGGCGGACAGCGCGTGGAAGCGCAGGTCCAGCCACCGTTACCGGCGGCCACGGCGCCACCGTCATAGTTGCCGGTAATGAAACCTGCGGTCGCCAGGTGCAGCCACACCAGTCCGCGCTCGGCGTTGGTGGTTATCTGGCCGTTGCCGTTGCCGTTTTGCCCAGCCGCTACCCCGGAGATGTTCTGGTCCGCCTGACCATAGTCACCGGGCAGGGCGCGATAACGGTCCTGAAAGGCGAAGAACGCACCGGTTATGCCACTGGCCTGATCCGCGACATTGCGAACCTTGGCGTTGCTGATCATTTCCTGGCCCTTCAGGACGCCGCCGAGCAGCAATCCGATAATCACCAGCACAATGGCGATTTCGACCAGGGTAAAACCACGCTGTCTATTATTCATCGTTGAACTCCCTATTTACCTTCACTTGTCCGCTGCCTCAGCTGTCGCCCCGAGTTGTTCCAGCTTCCCGGTCAGGAACCTCAGCTCGTGAGAATCCGTGATCTGCCCGCTTTCCAGCAAGCCACCGATCAGTATTTTTGCAGCCTCTGTTTCACCCATGTCCTCGAGTACGAATATGGCCATTTGCTGAGCCCAGTGAGGGACTTGGGAACCTGTCGCGTTAGCGGCGAGTGCCTGCGCGTACTTGAGCGCCAGAGGCAGATCTTTCAGCCGGTGCTTGGCGAGCAGGACGGCGTGGGCCATCCACTGCCAGCGCTGGTTCGGAGCCTCGAGAAATTTTTCGTACACGAATGCCAGCATGCGTCGCTGGCGGGCGGGCTCCGGCACCTCCCCATACAGACGTGCCGCCGCCAGCAGCGGATAGTGTCCATGCGGATCCAGATCCAGGCTCGCCTGCAGCCAGCCCTGCACACGCAGATAGTCCAGGCGCCGGAATGGAATGCTGATTCCTGGTTGATTATCAAAAGCTTGCAGCCAGAGATTGAGCGCCTTGGAGAGCGCCACGGGATCCCCCAGTGCAGTTATGCGCAGCAATCCGGGGTCCGGGGTCGGCGGCAAGGCCTCGGCACTGGCTTGCGGCCGCGGCGCCTGGTGGTGCCAGGCCAGCTGCAGACACAGGGCCAGCAGCAGAACCAGCAGCACCGGCACCGGCACCTGATTCAGGGGCCGTTCCTGCGCGTTGTCGAACCACGCCATTATCCCGAACGCCTCAGAAATTTTTCCGATACAGGTCGAAGAGGGCCACTGCGGATAGCAGCGCAAGGTAGATCCCCGTCTGCGCGGCCAGCGCGGCCAGTGCGTCCAGCGATCCGCCGCCGTACAGCAGCCAGTCGCTGCGCGTGAAGCGGTCCAGATCCGGCAACAGGTAGGCGAGCATATCGACCAGGCCGGTCAGCAGCTGCTGGGATGGCAGGGCTGCATTGCCGCTCGGGGCCTGCGCCATCAGCTGAATCGCCGCAATGCTGCGCGCCAGCAGGTAGATCAGCAGCGAGGCTGCGATCGCAGCGGTCACCTGGCTGAGCGCGAAAGCGAACAGCAGGCTGAAGCTGCACACCAGCAGCAACTCCAGCAGCAGCGATACACCCCAGCCAAGGCTGGATGCGGCGGGCGAAAAGAACAGCATCAGGCACACCAGCGGAACCGCCGTGAATGCGGCGACCAGTGCATAGCCGCCGAGCTTGCCGAGGTAATACCCGGCGCGCGGCAGGGGCAGCGACAGCATGAGCTCAACCGACTTGTCACTGAAGTCACGGTTCACGCTGGTAGTGACAAACAGGATCAGCAGCAACACGGCGGCAAAGCGCAGCAGCGCGGCGACAATGGCAGCCTGTGTCTGACTGGTCTCGGTGATGGCCAGCTCGCCGGCAAACGCGCCGATACCGAAACCGCCCGCGACCAGAAACAGCACCAGCCAGGCAAACCGGGTACGCAGCGCCTCCAGTGCGGTATAGCGCGCAATTACAGCAATCGGCCGCAGCACGCCACTCATGGCAGGCTCCCCGCACTGACCATGCGGTTGAACAGGATGTTGGGCGACAGCCAGTTGATCAGGTCATCGAACTCCCGGGTGGCGACGGTGTTGTAATCCTTGCTCACGAAACAGCGGTCGGCATCGGTGTTTTCGTTTTCGTCGTTGCTGGCATAGGTGGTCTTGGCGCCCGACCAGACCACGGCCGGAACGTTTTCGGCTACATCACCGACCGCGTTACAGTTGCCCGGCGCGGCGGCGAACACGCGCAGAATACCGCCGCCGGTGCCGGCCGTGGTGAGCGCGAAGCCGGCCGCGGCGGCGAACCCACCGTTGACGGCATAACCGAGGGGGGCGCCCCAGGGGTCTGCGCCACTGGCCAGGCCCAGGTCCACCCAGGGCAACGCGCCGCGGGTGAAGTTGCCCGTGCCGGCCGCGCAGGCGTTTTCCCGACCGTCCGGCGGCACGTCGCTGTCCGGGCAGGGCAGGCGGCCGTTGATAATCGCGAAACCTGTTAGCGCCTGCAGCGCCGCTTCGATCAGCTGCCCGGTATCGACCCGCTTCTCCTGTTCCTTCTGGGTGGACAGCGGCGCCAGTACGCCCCCCAGCAGCAGGGCCATGATCACCAGCACGATCGCCATTTCGACCAGGGTGAAGCCGCGCTGAGTGGCACACCTCTTCATGGCAGGACCACCTGCAGCTGGTCGTTGCTGGAGGCATCGATCGGCAGTAGCTGGAATACCCCGTCGCCGTCATTGTTCGCTCCCTCAAGATACTGTGTAACCGAGGGCAAAGAGCGGTCCTGAGTCGCCAGTTCAGGCCCGGCCGCCGCCAGCAGCGCGCGCTTGTCGGACGCAGGGTCCGGCAACACCGTAATAAAGCCGCCCGCAGCCGAACAGCCCGGCCCCGTCTGGGTGCAGGCCGGAGCCGGCGCATACCAGATCAGACCCTGCCAGCCCTGGGCCGTGAACCAGCCCGGCAGACCGGTGCCTGGCCAGTCCGCCAGCGGCGGGCAGGGAGCGCTGATCTGTACCGGGAGCTGCCCCTGCAGCAGACTGTTGTCGCAGTCGCTGGCGCCCAGCGGCGCGGGATAGGGGTAGTAGTCATTAAGATTGAAATAGTCCTGCAAGTGCGCGGCGAGCTCGCGCAGCACACGGCGTTCCACCGCCTGCATCAGTTCATCGCGCCCGATGCTGGCCAGCTGATCGTTGAACGGATTGGCGGCCACCGCCGGACGGGTGACATAGTTGACATCCGCCACCCGGTTCGCGTCTTCGAGATAGCGCGCCGGGTCGATCTGTGCGGCGGGATTCGGCGGTCGCGATTGCGTCGCGACCACCGCCCCGGGCGCGATGATGACCGCGGCGATGGCATCGGTGCCGTAGTTGATACGCAGCGCTGCCGGGGACTCGCTGTTGATCGGCTGATTGCCGTCCAGTTCCAGTGCCGGTGCATACCAGAGCTGCTCGCCGGCGGCATCGCGCAGATCGGGCAGCCCCAGGGTCAGCCAGGGCAGACGTCCGATGGTCACCTGACCGGCGCTTTCCAGGCAGGCATCGCTGCGGCCGTCCAGCGAATAGTCGGGACAGGGCAGCGCACCCGGCTGGCTGGTCGAGCCCAGCGCGTAACCCAGCAGCGCTGCGCGCGCCTGACCGAGCACCTCGGCGCTGTCCACGCCGCGTGCGATGAGCGAAGTGTCAGCATTGAGACGCTTCAGCAATACGTAGCTGGCGGCCAGCACCAGCAGCGTGAGCAGAACCAGCAGCGCGGCACCACGCTGTCGGGTGCGGGGACCGGTCGCTCTATTCATTACCGGCATCCGTCGACAATGCCGCGCTCGCGCGCTCGGCGGCCTGCTGGTAGGACTCGCTTACCCGACCCGAGGCGGGGTCCAGTACCTGTCCTGGTTTCATGAGGTGCGGCTGCTCGGCGGGCGAGCGCCTGACCTGCACCCGGTCGCGACCCAGCACCCGCACCCGGCCGCCGGCGGCGGCGCTGCCTTTCAGCTGCGCCTGGCCGTTGATCCATACTTCGCGTGCGCCGCCGTTGCTGATCAGCGTGCCGTTCAACTTGATCGGTTCCGGCTGCACGCTTTGCGCGACCGCATCACCCGGCACCGGCGCAGCCCCCTGGCGCGGCCCGTTGCGGTTGGCGTCCAGCCAGGCGCGTTGTTCCGGCGTGGTGAACAGGTTGCCGTAGACATCGGCCGACAGCGCAGCGCCGCTCGGCAGCAGCAGCAACAGGCCCAGGACGGCGCGCCGCGCCACGCTCACAGCGCGTCCTCCGTTTCGTCCAGCGGCCGGACGGTATACCAGCGCAGCTGGCAACTGGCGGCAACATTGGCTTTCTCGCTGTCCACCTTGCTGTCGCTGAACAGCGGGTTCAGGTAACAGGCGTCGATCTGGTACACACCGACCTGCTCCTGTTCCAGCGCGGCGAAAAAGCGCAGCAGATCGACTTCGTGGGTGAGTTCCACATTCAGCTGCATCGGACTGGCGTACAGCTGGTAGCTGGCGCTGTACTCGGCATCGGCGAGCTGCACGGCCTGCTGCTGTTTGAGGCTGTAATTCAGATTCAGCACCCGGCTTTGCAGTCCGCTGTTACGCAACGACTCGATCCACAGCAGGCGCTGCTCCGCGCCGACGAAACCACGTTGCTGGAGCGCAGCGTGCTGCCGGTGGCTTGCGCGAATTATGCCTCCCGCTTCCACCGCGAGGCGGTATTGTGTGCGCACGCTGCCGAGCTCGGCCCGCGCACGCTGCAGTTCCGCTTCCCGATCGGCGCGATAGGCACCGCTCAGCCATACCAGCGTGGCTGCCACCGTCAGCACCAGCAGCAGTGCAATTGCCGGGCGCCGCAGCACCGATGCATCGAACTCAAACCGCGCCATGACCCTGCTCCATGACAATCCGCAGCTCGAACTCCGCGTCCTGTGCGGCGCTGCTTGCAGCCAGTTCGCCTTGCACTTCCACGTCCATGGCGGTGTTCAGGGGCCTGCGCTCCACGTTCACCGCCGTGATGCCGGGCTGTTCGCCGAGCCACGCCACCAGTGCGTCGATCTGCTGGTGCGCACGGCGATAGTCGCCGTCGAAGCGGCGTACGACGCCCTTCACCAAGGCTATGGCAAAGCGCCCCGCTCCGGCCTGCGCGGATCCCTGATCGTTGGCCTCGGCGTCCACCGGGGCGCGGGCTGTGCGGTCCTCGGCTCCGAACCAGGCCAAGCCGCGCAGCGCCAGCGCGGACTCGCGCGCGAATCCCGAGCCCAGTACCCGAAACAGCGTATCCGGGTCCATGCCGCGCCGCTGCAGGGCGGCGGCAAGCTCGACCGCCTCACGCATGGCGCGGGCGTCGACCGGAAGCATCGGCAGGCGCGCGGCAATGCGCTGGTAGTCTGCGTTGATCTGCACCACCAGGCGTTCCAGCTGTGCGACCTGCCGCTGGGCCAGAGCACTCTCCACCAGGTTGATGCCGCTCAGCACAGCGCCCGCTACGGCGACCAGCCAGACAGCCGCGCGCAGGCCCTGGTGCAGCTGTGCGGTGCGCAGGTGCCTGAGGTGCACCGGCTGCGCATAGTGATTCCTGATCGCGTGGCGGTGCAGCAGATAGCTGAACAGGGCGTCGCTGAACGGTATATCGGGGTGCTGCCGGAAGCCGCACAGTTGCGCCACCTGGTCCAGGCGCAGCGCCTGGAAACGCATCTGCTGTGCGCCAAGACCGCTCTCGTTCAGCGCCTCCACACGCGCAGAATCGGTCAGCACAACGACCTCCAGCGATTCGTCACGCGGCAACAGCCGGAGCGTATCCAGATAGCGCTGGGTCTTGTCGATCTCGGCGGTGACAATGCGGCAGTAGTCGGCGGGCTGGCTTTCGCTGAACGGTGCCAGGCGGCTCAACTGCACCTGCCCGTTGCGTACAAACGTCTCCCGCAAGCCACCGTCCGGCTGTTCGGTGATGATCAATACATTGGCAGAACGCGCACCGAGCCGCTTGAGCAGGCGCAGGCTGACGATCGGCAGGGAATATATCCCGGTCACCGGTATGCGCAGCTGGTGCAACACCGTCAACAGCGGATCCAGGTTGGCTGGATTGCTCAACGCGCTGAACAGCACGCGATCGTCACGCCGGCCGTCGCGGTTGCGCCCGATGACACGGCTATGCCGGAACGGGGTACTGCGAAACAGCTTGCCGAGCTGGCGCTGGTGCAGTCTGGCGCGGTCACGCCCCAGTGCGTGCGGAAGCGTTTCCTGCCGGAACTCCTCTTCGATGAGATCCACCAGGATGGAGACCGATACACAATCAGCACCTTGGAGTGCGGCGTGCAGCTCGGCGGCGCTCTGTTCCTGGTTCGGCAGGCGCCACACCAGCGCTGCTCCATGCCGGCCGGGCCGGTACAGGGTGACGCTGTGACTGTTCACATACAGGACATCAGCCATGACTCACCTCGTCACCGTCGACAACATGCCGTATACCGGGCCCAGAACGGACATCATCACCCAGCCAAGCATGGTGCCGAGTATCAGCGTGAGCACCGGCTCGATCATGGTCTGCACTCGCTCGATGGATTCCCGTACGTCGCGGTTGTAGAAATAGCTGACGTTCTCCAGCGCGGTGTCCAGCGCACCGCTGCTTTCCCCGACCTTGATCATGCGCAACACCAGCGGCGGGAACAGGCCGGTGTTCTGGAAGCTCGCCGTGAGTCCCACTCCCTCGCTGATCTGCTTGCGCACCCGTTGCAGCGCTTCGGCAATGACGCTGTTGCCGACCAGATCCTCGCCCATGCGTATGCAGTCGAGTACGGTGACGCCGGCCTTGTACAGCAGAGCGAAATTGCTGGTGAAACGTGCCAGGATGATGCGCTGGTAGATCGGACCCACCGGCCGCACCCGCAGTTTGATGCGGTCGACCTGGTAGCGCCCCTTACTGCTGTGCCGGGCCCAGTACCGCACCGCGAGGAAGGCCGCGACCGGTGTGATCAGCAGCATATACCAGTACTGGGTGACAAAACTGGATACCCGGATGAGAATCTCGGTATGCACCGGAACGGATTCGCCCATGTTGCGGATGAAGCCGACCAGCTGCGGCACCAGGTACACCATGAGAAACACGATCACACCCGTGACCACGACACCGACGAACGCCGGGTACATGATGATCTTTTTCGTGTGCGCGGCCAGCTCGTCCTGCCACTTGAGCGACTCGGTGAGCCGGCCCAGCACGTCGGCGAGCATACCGCTCTCCTCGCCCGCCGCAACCAGGCTGACGAACACGGGGCTGAAGATGGCGGGAAAACGGGCCAGCGCCTGCGACAGGGTCTTACCGCCCTCAATGTCTTCGATGATCGAAGAGATGACCTCGCGAAAGCGCTGGTTGCCGACGCTGTCACGCAGGTCAGTGAGGGACTGGAGAATGGGAACACCGGCCCTGGAGAGCTGCTCCAGGTGAAAACAGAAGGTGACCAGCTCGGGCCTGCCGACATGGCTGCGCCGCCAGCTGACCTTGCTGTTGCTCACCGTCCGGTAGTCGATAAGGTCCAGCCCCATGCGCGTGAGGCGCAGTTCCAGATCGTCGTCGTTACTGGCCTCGATCCGCCCCAGGACCGTCTTGCCGAAACCGTCGACCGCTTTGTATTCAAATGCTGACATGCTGGCTCACGCGGTAACCATGATCAGATCCGGTCGGTAAGATCGACGACCCGGGAAACCTCTTCCAGCGTGGTGGTGCCGTCCAGCACCCGGCGCAGGCCGTCTTCGGCGATGGGCTGAAAACCTTTGCTGAGCGCGAGCTCGTGGATTTCCCGGCGCGACGCGTGGCGCGCTATCAGGTCGTCCATGTCACTGTCGACCTTGAGCAGTTCGGTGATCCCGAACCGGCCCTTGTACCCGAACTGATTGCAGTGCTCGCAGCCCGTGGCGCGGTATACCGTGGGTCGCTCACCGTCCGGCGAGGCCCAACAGGCGGCGCTCGAAGTCACTGGGATGGTCGGCACTGCGGCAGTGCGGGCAGAGCTTGCGCACCAGGCGCTGGGCGACGATACCGATGATGTTGCCGGCCAGAATGTCCGGCACGATACCGAGATCGAGCAGGCGCGGAATGGCGCCCACCGCCGAGTTGGTGTGCAGGGTGGAATAGACCTGATGCCCGGTCATGGCGGCACGCAGGGCCATGTCCGCGGTATCTTCGTCGCGTATTTCGCCGACCAGAATAATGTCAGGATCCTGGCGCAGCATGGAGCGTATCCCGGTGGCGAAATCCAGTTTGGCGGCCGTGTTCACCGAAGTCTGGCGAATCATGGACATGGGATACTCGACCGGGTCTTCCAGCGTCATGATGTTGACCGACTCGCTGTTGACATAGTTCAGCATCGAATAGAGCGTGGTGGTCTTGCCGCTGCCGGTCGGTCCGGTCACCAGCAGGAGGCCCTCGGGGCGCGCCATCATCAGACGCAGCGTGGCCAGCGCGCTGTCGGCCAGGCCGAGATCCTCGAGCGCCACAATTCCCTTGTTGCGGTCCAGTATGCGCAACACGATGTTCTCGCCGTAGCTGGTCGGTTGCGCCGACACACGAAAATCGATGGGACGCCCGAACAGAGTCAGGGAAATATGGCCATCCTGGGGCGCGCGGGTCTCGGCAATGTTCATGCCGGACATGACTTTCAGGCGCACCGCGATCGCGGACCAGTAGTTCTGGTGCAGGCTGCGCACCTGGCGCAGCACCCCGTCGATACGGTAACGAATGCGCAGGAAGCCGTGTTCCGGTTCGAAGTGAATATCGGAAGCGCCTTTCTTGACCGCATCCGAGAGCAGCGCGTCGACCAGGCGCACCAGCGGCTGGCTGTATTCGTCCGACTCGCTTTTGACAGTGCTGTAGTCGACCTGCCCGGTTTCGATTTCGCGCAGGATGCCGTCCACCGACAGGTCGAAGCCATAGAACTGATCGATGGCGTTTTCGATTTCCGATTCGCCCGCCAGCACCGGAACGATATCCAGATTACCGCCCAGCAGAGCGCGCAGCTGGTCCATGGCGACGACGTTGAAGGTATCGGCCATCGCCACCGTGAGCCTGTTGTTCGATACGTCGACCGACAACGGCAGTATCTGGAAGCGGCGCGCGATGTCTTTTCCCACCAGCTGCAGGACTTCGCTGTCGACCACGACTTTGTTGAGGTCGACGCTCTCCTGCCCGAGCGCCTCGCCCAGGGTGTCACGCACCACGGATTCGGTGGCGAAACCCAGGCTGACAATGATCTTGCCCAGCGGCTGGTTGCGCTTCTTCTGCTCGGTCAGGGCGATATTGAGCTGGTCCTGGGTCAGCACACCCTTTTCGATCAGCAGGTCGCCGATGCGTTTCGGCTTGACGACGGCACTCATGACCTGCTCCCCAGATGCGCTTCCAGCTGCTGCACACGGCGGTCCAGCTGCGGCCGGCTGAACAGCGCCGCCCCGCCCTCGCCCAGCTGACGCGCCTGGCGGTAGTAGTCCAGCGCCTGTGCGTACAGCCCCAGGCGGTCAAGGCTCACGGCCAGATTGAACGCGTAGTCGGCTTGTCCCGGCTCGATGCGCAGCGCCTCGAAATAGGCCTGCTGCGCTTCTTTCCACTGCGCCGACTGGGCGTAATGATTACCCAGAGCGAAGTGCAGCTGAGCGTTACCCTGATCCTCCGGCAACAGGTGCTTGATAGCGCTGCCCTGCGCCAGGTCATCCTGGTTCGCGCTCAGCGCCTGCAGCGCAAGCCGCGCGCTGGTGTCGGCGGGATTTTTCTTGAGCAGCACCTGGTAGTAGTAGCGGGCCACCTCGTCGTGTCCCTGGTGCAGGGCGACCGCGGCACTGCCGAGCAGCGCATCCCGGTTGCCCGGCTTACGCTGCAGCGCCTGGCGGTACAGCTGCCCGGCGCGCGCATAGTCCTGCTCCTGATAGGCCTGATAGGCACGTTGCACCAGCGGGTCGACGCCGGCGCTACCGCGGCTGCGGTGGATTTCGATGCGATAGCCCGGGTCGGGCCTGCCGGCGCGGGCGGGCGCGTCGCTTTCAGCTGTGCCGCCGACGCCGGGCGCGACGCTCTCGGCGGCGCGGCCAGGCGTCGCGTCCGGGTGGCGTACAGGCGCGTTCGCCGGCACCGCTGCGACCGCGTTATCCCTGCCCGACTCGGCGCCCGGTGCGGCTGGCACGTCCGCCTCTGCAGCATATTCCGGCAGCGGTGCGTCGACCGGCGCGTCGATCAGTGTTGCGCTGTGCGCGACCTCGGGCGTCAGCACCTGCTGCGATCTCCAGGCATAGTAGCCGCCGACGACGGCGAGCACCGAAATCAGGCCGCTCAGCAGGTAAATGAAGCCATTGCGTGACCATACCGATCGCCGCGGCACGGCCAAGGCCGCAGGCTTGGCCTGCTGGCGCTGGTCCGTGGGCGTTTCCTGGACCGGTTGCGCCTCCTCTTCCGGGAGCGGTGCTTCGCTCAGCAGTGCTTCCGGATCGATCTGCAGCGGTTCCAGGCTCAGCGCTTCCAGGTCCGGCCCGCTGTCCGGCGCCGGCGCCCCGGTACCCGCCTCGGGCAACGTCGCTGGCGCCTCAACTGATGGGGCTGGCGTTTCGTCCGACGCCGCCGGGTCGCCGGGCGACCGTGCCTCGGCGCGGCGCAGTGCATCCATCAGCAGGCTCAAGGCCACCCCCTCCGTGCCCCGGCGCGCTGCGGTCCCAGCGGCGCCGCCGGGTCGGGCAGCATGTCAAGGTAGACGTCCAGCGGTTGATCTATGCTTGCCACCACGCGCGGGCGCAGGAATATCACCAGTTCTGACTTCTTCAGCTGGTTGTTGCGGTAGGTGAACGCATCGCCGACCACGTCGAGCTCGGTGAGCCCGGGAATGCCGGCGTCCTGCAGATCGATGCTGTCCTGAATGAGTCCACCCAGCACGGCGATCTGGCCGCTGCGCACCCGCAGCACGGATTCCATCTCGCGCACCTGGATCTGCGGCACCAGGCTCTCGATGTCTTCCGCGGCCAGCGCCGGGTTGGGATCGGCGACAAACCCCGTGATACGGGAAATGGTCGGCCGCACGTTCAGAATCACCGCCTGTTCGCGACTGATCTGCGGCGTCACGGACATCACGAAACCCACCGGTACCGTGTGCGGGGTGGTGGTGAAGGTCGTCTGGGCCAGCGTTTCGCTGGTTACCGTGTCTGCTTCGATGGTGAAATAGACCACGTTGTCGACCACTTTCAACAGCGCCGTCTGGTTGTTGATGGCCATGATTTTCGGACTCGACAACACTTTCACATCGCCGAATTCCTGCAGCATGCGCACCGTCGAGGCGATATCACCCAGCTCTTGCTGGTGTTGTAATCGATGGTAAAGGTGGGTGGCGAGGTGAGATTGCTGCCCAACAGGTTTTGCGACAGACTCAG
The DNA here is from genome assembly GCA_963695455.1 of uncultured Gammaproteobacteria bacterium. GTDB lineage: Bacteria > Pseudomonadota > Gammaproteobacteria > DSM-19610 > DSM-19610 > Thiogranum. The sequence goes on from CAVOGN010000002.1 coordinate 968,997, forward strand.
GCCCGTGCCATTGTCCGCCAGCACCGACCAGTCGACCCCGAACTGATACTTGTTGTTCAGCTCCACCTCGACCACGGTGGCCTCGATCAGCACCTGGCGCCGGGCACTGCTCATCAACCGGTCCAGATACTCCTGAATCGCCAGGTGCTGGGTGTGGGTGGCGCGCACGCTCAGCAGACCGGTCTCTGAATTCATGATCACCGACACATTGCTGGTCGCGTCGTCTTCGCCCAGCTCCAGCATGTGGGCGATGTTGAGCCGCAGGCGCTGCCAGAATTCGTTCACCGAGGCGCTGGTCACCGAGGTCGTGGAGCTGTTGGAACCACCACCGCCACCCCCGCCGCCACCGTTACCTTCGACTGCCGACTGACCGGTGGTGGCAATTTCCGTGGCAACGCTGTTGCTGCTGCTGCTGGTGCGGGACAGATTCACATAGTCGATGTAGTAACTGCGCAGGTAAGGCGCGTCGGGTTCCACGATCAGCAGGTTGTCTTCGAAGCGATAGCGTATCGGCACCTGCGCGGCGATGCGGTCCAGGATCTGCAGCAGATTCTGGTCGATTGCGTTCAGAGTCACCTGGCCGCTCAGGCCCGGGTGCACGTCGATGTTGATGCCTGCGTCGCGCGCCAGTGCAAACAGCAGTTCCGTCAACGGCGCCTGGGTCACGACCACGCTGTAGGTTTCCTCGGCGGCCACCGGGGTCGGTTCCGGAACCACCGGGGTGCGGGTGACCGGCGCCGGAATGCTCTGCGACAGATGCGCAGCGTCGGTAACAGCACCGGCTTCCAGGTGGCCCGGGGACGGCCGCTGTGGCGTCGGCACGCAGGCAAGCAGGGTGATAGCCAGCAGCAATGCAAGCAAACGAACCACATTCATCCCTGGGTTTCCTCGTTGCGCGTCGTGGCAACCGACTGGTGGGCACTGCGCAGCAATGCCAGCGAACGCAGATACGGTTGGTGACGCTGAATGCTGAGCGGCAACCCGGCCAGTGCCGCCCGCGCTTCGGTCTTGTTCTGGTATTCGCCATACAGCAGGCTCCAGCGCTGACGTCCGCTGACCTCGCTGCGATACAGGTAGATCTGGTCCCTGATGGCGGCATACGGCGGACTCGACAGCAGTCTCTCCAGCACCTGCAGGTCGTCGTTATCGGTCAGCAACAGCTGCACCGTCAGCTGCTTGCGCGGCGCCTTGCCCAGCCACTCGCGCGACGCGGCGAGGCGCCGCGACACCAGCGGCATACCGGCGGCGGGACGCACGCTTAGCGCCGCCTGGCGCAGGCTTTCATCGATTCGCGGAGCAGCAGCGCGCGACGGCTGGCCGCTGTGCGCAGATTCAGGCGGGTGCAATGCCGCCAGCTGCACGCCGGTCAGGGTCAACAACGCGCCTGCCAGGGTACCGGCGATCCAGCCCGCCGGTGCGCCGCGCCATGCGCGCGTACGCAATGACTCGTCACTCCGCGCCCGCCACACGTGCAGCCAGCCCACCCGGGCGCTGCCGGCCGCAAACGCCGCCAACAGGGATTTCTCCGCCAGCACATGAATGCGCCGAATCAGGCCCCGCGAGGAGCATGCCAGCTGCCGGTAGGCCGCAGCGGTGAACAGGTCGTTGCCGCCATACCCGGCGCTGTGGAGCCGGAAACGCACATAATCGCGCACTTCCGCACCGCTCAGCGGCGCCAGCTCGAAGCTGTGCGCAATGCGGTCGCGCAGCTGGCGAATGTCGTAGCCGCCGAGCAGACGGTCGAGCTCCGGCTGACCGAACAGGACCAGCTGCAGCAGCTTGGCGTGCCCGGTCTCGAGATTGGAAAGCAGGCGGATCTCCTCCAGGGTCTCGAGGGGCATGCGCTGCGCTTCTTCGATGAACACCACCACCTGGCGGCCGCCCTGATGAGCCTCCAGCAACCGGTGCTGCAACAGCTGCTGCAGCTGCAGATGAGAGGCCTGCTCCGGCAGCGGCAAGCCCAGTTCCAGGGCAATTGCGGCAAGGATCTCGTTGCGATCGAGACTGGGGTTGGCGAGGTACACGACTTCGACCGCATCCGGCAGGCACTCCTGCAGCATGCGGCACAGCATGGTCTTGCCGGTACCGACCTCGCCGGTGACCTTGACCATGCCTTCGCCGTGGGTAATGGCATATTTGACGGTATCGAGAATTTCCGCGCGCTGTCCGCCGCCAAAAAACCGGCGGATATCCGGCGTAATTCGGAACGGAACGGTCGATAGACCGAAATGCCTGTTATACATGTCAAAACCCCGTTGACGCCTGCTGGCAACGGGGTTTGAAGCAAATTTCGAGCCACGGGACGGAGGCGCGACGGACCCTGGACCTTGATTCAGGCTGTTCGGTCAGGTACGGCTCGGTCCGTCCGGTACAACGGTACGATTAGCGAACTTCATCCACAAATCGGTTGATCGGCGAAGGCGAAGATTTCAACGTGACCCAGAATCCGAGCCCGCCGGTGCTACTGTCCGAATAGACATTGTCAACATACTGATCGTGGAAGACTTCGAATGACCACTGCTTGATGAGCGGCTTCGGCTTGTCGGAGACCCAGTTTACACCCAGGGAGCTGTAATAATATTCCGTATCGAGCGCCCAGTCCGCGTTTTTCTGGGTGGAGTATTCGCTGTAACCGTTGAAACTGAATCTGCTCCTGTCTGAAGGCTTGTAGCTCGCAGTCAGGGAGCCGGTGTAACTGTCAGTCTTGGCTCCAAAGTCGGTATAGTTCTCCTGCACATAGCTCAGGCCCGGCGAAAGGCTGAAGGTGCTGACGGGATAATAGGAGCCCCCCACGTAATACGTGCGCAAATCCATGACGTCGCTGGTACCGGCCCCGGTGGCGTCTTCCACATACAGAGTGCCGTTCCAGGAACTGTCCGAGTAGTAAAGCGAGCTGGCGACCCTTGCCACATCGGCCTCGGTGGACTGCACACCGGCGGACTCGCCTGAGCTTGAACGTACCCCGTTCGCATAATCCAGGGTAACGCCCACCTGGGGCCAGGACAGAATGGTGTAATTCAGCGAAGCACCGAGCTGCTGAGTGGTGAACTGCGACGCACCGCCATCCTCATCGGCCTGGTCCTGGTACAGCGCGGCAACGGTTTTTATGCCTAAATTACCGAATTGCCGGGATACCCAGGCCTCAGTGCCCTGCCTGCCTTTTCGCAGTTCGGTCTTGGGGTTGCCAGCGTTAGTTTTCCGCTTGTCCGCCGCCTTGCCCCCTTTGTCGAACTCGGTGCCGACCGCTTGATAGCCCAGGCCAAGCTGATAGCCCTGCCAGGAGCCGAACGTCTTGAGCCTCAGCATGCGATTCTGTGATGAACCAAAACCTTCGCTGGTCTCCGGATCGAATGCGCTCTGCGCGAATTCGGCTTCGAACGCGGGACCTGCACCGCCCTCGGCTGAATTGATATTCATATTCCAGTAACCCTGCTCATCGTCGGCGCGCGCTTCGAGATCGCTGATCTCGTGTCGCTGCGTGAACGCGGTACCCATGGTGAACAGGTCACCACCCTTGTGGGTGCTGCGCACGAAAACGGACTCATCTTCTTCCCGGCCGTAGCTGATCTCGGTATTCGCATCGTCCCGGGATACTTTCTGCGGTTTGGGTGCCATGCTGCCAATCCCGAAATTGCCAAGCCAAAGCTTATCCGCCGCATCTGAATGCCGATCCGACTCTGCCTCCTGCGTCGCTCTCAGTGGCACCCCTTCGAGTCCTTTCAGACCCGTTCCCGGCGTTGCCACCGCCGTCGCCTGGACCGGCGCGGTATGGCGCTCAGGCGACGCGGAGCGCTGTGGTTCAGCGACGGCCATTGAACCCGAGCTGTTCAAGGTGGCCGCCACAAGCCCGTGCCGCTGCGCGAAAAGTCTCTCCGACTCCTTGCTTGTCGCGACCCAGGCCTGCTGATTGTTCAGGGTACCAGCCACGAACCCGTGTTGCTGGGCAAAAACTCTCTCCGACTCAATGGTCTTCGCTATCCAGGCTTGCGGATAACGTGTGCTGAGGCTTTTACGCGCGTTTTCCGCTTCCTCAAAATTGGCAAAGAAGCCAACACGCAGGCGCTGCCAGATGCGGCCCCGTATGCTGTGATCTGTGGTGTAAATCAAGTGGCTGTCCAGACCTGGCAGAGCCGGCACCTGATCGAGACGGATGCTGTCCAGCGCCGACTCGAGATTGATCGCGTAGGGCAGCGCGACCCGGGTTACGGCGGGTTTGGGGTCCTGGCGTCCGGGTGCTTTCTGTTTGTCGACAGGCTCGCTTGCCGGAATCACGGGGCCAGTATCGGGTTTCCGATCCAGCTCAGCGACCGGAACGCTTGCCACGCACGCTGACAGGCATGCCGAAAGGCCCAGAATTATTGTTCTCATCTTTTTCCTCCGATTTACCCGGGGCCGGGGCGCTGCTTCATAGCCAGTCTAGTATCCACGCAACGATCCGGCAAGATCAGTGCCAATTCCTGGCAGTTCACCTCCGCATCCAGTATCCGAGAATTTTGCAAGGAATTGGCCAACCGGCTGGTGCCAACCAACATTCGCGACCCGCCGTGCGCCAATGAGAGGACGCGACTCAGCATCAGTTTTCATCAACTTATCAATATCTTAGCGCGCCACACCAACGGTTGCCCCTAGCACAGACAGCACCCACAACACTCCACCTTATGTCAATCGGACGCCGCTCGCCTGTCATGTTTCTGGCTGCCCGGAAAAGACACGTCGTAGCAGCGACGCGAGCACATCCCCCGCATCGAAACTGGCGCGCACCAGTTCACGCGCTCTCCGACTATGGCTTTCATAGTCGCTGTTGATCAGGTCGATGCCTGCTATCGCCTCCTCCGGAGTCGAAAACGCGACCACACCGGCCCCCGATTCCAGCCATTCGGAGAAGCCGGTTTCCTGGACCAGCACCGGGCGTCCGCTGGCCATGTAACAGGCGCTGCGCTCGCTGAACCAACCGCTGTGGCTGACCACGTAGCCGTGTTTCGCCACACTGAATTCGGCTTTGGACTGCTGGATGTAGTGCTGGTAACTCGACGGGTCTCGTGTGACTTCCAAGGGATTGCGCAGCGACCAGCCCGCTGCGAGCAGCTGCTGGCGCGGTGCCGCATCACTCCCCAGGGCCAGCTCGAGGCTCTGTTCGGTGCTCCCTGGCAGGTTTATATAGGGCCGAAACGAAACGGACTTCATCCCGTATTCCACGCCGTCGTAAGCTCTCGGCTGATAGCTGTCCCACTGCATCACGGTGGTGAATTTTCCGTTGCGAGGGCCCGGCGTGACGGGCCAGGCATCCAGCACCACCGGCTGACGCGTTGGCAGCCAGTCCAGCTGATCATCGGGGATACGTCCCGCATCCGAGCGGATGTTCTCGCCGAAGGAAAAAAATGCCGTGTGCTGCAGGGCCGTCGCACGACTGGCGGGATCGGTGAGATGACGGACCTGGGTAAAAACCGGGTCGGTATCGACCAGCACGCGCTGTGGAACCTGCAGGAACCAGGGCCGCATAGGATTCACGCCCGAGAGATTGAGCAGCAATTCAGCACTCTGACAGATTTCCTTGGCGCTTCCTGCGCAGGGCCCCAGCCAGCGTGCGGTGTGCGCGTCGTAATAGGCCCAGCGCTCGCCCAGGCCGACTCGCGCGAACGCCTGCGTGGCGAACCGAAGGCCGTAATCGGGATTGCGGTCGGTGGTCTGACGCTGGGGATCGTAGCAGGACGGATAGTCATCGCTGTCTTCGAGAAAATAGACATCGTGACCAAGCCGGGCCAGGCCCATCACGTACTGCAGGTGATGCCAGACCAGCCCGCCAATCGGGCCGCGCACGATGTAACCCAGGACTACAATTCTCAGTGAGCTCGACATTCGACATTACTCCGTACGTTGCTGTTCATGCCCGTCGTTTATGCCCTACTGCAATACCCACAGGACGATTCGCCAATAACCATTACCGGTAGCGGCACACCCCTCGACAAAGCGCTCGGTCGCTTGGCTGGCGACGGCGTCCGCTCGATGGGGGGCTATTTCGCGAAGTCGGCTGAGAAGATACTTTCTCCGTCACTTCAACACCGCCGAAGAACCAGAACTCACTTTGTCTGTAGCCGCCAAGCGGAATCAGTTGCCAGCAACTGTTGCGCCTCGCGAAATGAGCGAAGTTCGATGCCCAGCTCCTTCACAGCCGCTGTAACCCGCTTACTGCACAGCGTGTTGACCTCCTGTGACCGTTCGCTTCGGTACATCGTTTCCAGCTTTTCCTCGACCTCCCCGGGGTGGCAGGCAAGCTCCGTAACACCGGGTGAAAGTCCCGCCAGGATCTCCAGCAAGCGATCAACACTGATGTTGACTGGTAGAGGCGCACCTTCCGTCGTCTGCCCGTAGAAATCCCCGCAATACCTTGGCCCAGGGCTGTGATGGCGTAATGGAACGCCGAGCTCACTGGCCCACTGGATAAGCACGGAGCGTGCTGGTTCGCGTCTATGAATGTGTTGATGCGAGTCTATGTGGCTCGGATCGGTGCCGGCAAGCTGGCGGAATCTCGCCAGCTGGTGGGCAACCTCTTGCGCAACCAGGCGCTCATCCTCCAGTGGTACAACCTCGTAGACCGGCACCCAGTCGCCGTCACGGCAGGCCCATTCACCGAGGTCGATATGAATACCGAGACTGAGACCGGGATGTGCGACGCTGTAGCTGGCCGCCTCGCTCGCCGCCGGCCAGCGAACCATCAGACTGGCGCTGGTCACAATGCCCTCCTCATGCGCCCGCACAATGCCCCGGTTTACGCCCGGACTTAAACCGAAATCATCAGCATTGACGATCAAGTATCGCACTGCGGTCACCGCTCAGAGCCCCAAATCGTCGAGCAGTTTCGCCAGCACGGTCTCGGCGCGAAAGTATTGCTCCGCAATAGCCAACGCTGCCCGACTGTGCTTCCCGTAGTCCGAACGGATCGCATCAAACGCCGCCAGAATATCCTCCAGGGTGTTGAAGGCGAACAGCCCGCTGCCAATCGGCAGCACGCAGCCAAAACCTGTATCTTGCGTGATTACCGGTCGGCCCGCTGCAAGGTAGCAGGCGCTGCGCTCGCTGAACCAGCCGCTGCGCAGACGCACGTTCTGGTCCTTGGCGACGGTGAATTCGCCGCGCGAAGCGCGAACATAGTCCCGGTAGGGCCATGGATCAGTCGTAAATGCAGAAGCGTCCGCAAGCCGCCAGCCATTCGACTCCAGCAGCTCACGGTCTTCACGCCGCAGATTATCGAGCCCCATGGCCAGTTCCAGAGGCTCGCTTAGCCGTTGCGGCAGGTCGATGAACTTCAAGAACTCGTGATGTTTACTCCAGTGGTAGATTTCACCCTGGTAGGTGATATCGTAGCCCGCCTGTCGCCAGTTACCGACCGTGGTGAATGCGTTCCTGGTCGGCATCCCGTCCCGCCAGAGATCCAGCAATACCGGCTGACGGGTCTTTGCGCGTAGACGGGGTAAGGGTGGTATCGGGCAATCCGCGTTGCCGATGTTTTCACCATAGGTCACGAAACTGTCATGCTCTTGCAGCAGCGTACAGATATTCTCATCCTGGTTGGCGAAAGCGAGTTCGTGCTGTACCGGATCGGTTCCGTAATACACCAGGTTGCCAACCTTCAAGCCCTCTTCCTCGAAGCGCGTCGCGCCGGCTATGTTGAGCACCGCGTCGGCCTGCTCGAGTAATTCCTCAGCCTCGGCCCGCTCCAGTCCGAACCATTGCTTGTCGGAGTAACTGCGCCGGTATGCCCAGGAGTCGGCAAAGCCGAAGCCGGCCGCCACACGCTGCAGATAGGGCAGTGCGTAATCGGAGTCACAGACCGTTGTTCGCCGCACCGGATCGTACGGCCATGCGGACGTCGTTTCGAAATAATAGACATCGTGCCCCAGACGTTTCAGGCCGGCGGCAATCTGCATATGCATCCAGGCCATCCCGGCATACGGATTGGAGGCCAGGGTTCCGACCACAACAAGCTTAAGCTGCCTCATTCATTCAGCTTCCATGGTTTCGCAAACGAGTGCCGCCCATCGAAGGGCTACGGTACGTTTTTGGCTCTAGGCGTATCCGCATATTCCCCTTTTCCCGGACCATCGCACCCGACCCGCCATCAGTCGTTCTATCGTTCAACCTGACCTCCCGGGAGTTCGCAGCCGTCAGTACCGGTTTCTTCCTCGCTCGCCGCCAGGATATGGAACGAGTCAACCATCACCTTTGGCGTTCCGTCCCCGGCAACCCCGAAAACTTCCACCTGCAGTTCGCCGCTCCCGCTTATCGAAACCAGCGCGTAATGGTGCAAGGTGTCATTGCGTTTGGCCATGAACGGCTGCGGGGGCAGCGTAAATCGCGAGAAATCACCACTCGACTCCGATTTCTTTCCCGCCGGGCTCACCTTCGCATAGACGACGCCCTGGCCGGTCCGGAAACGATCCGGCGCACTGGAGGTGCGCATCGGGTCGCTCGCCGCCATCACCAGCGGATAGGTGCGTTCATAGTTCTGATCGTGACCGCTCAGATGCAGGTCGACGCCATAGCGTTCAAACACGGGCGCCAGCCACTGCCGGTATTCCGGTTTGGCGGGATGACTGTGACCGTGTGCGAAAAGGGGTTCGTGCTGATACACGATCAGCCACCTGATGCCCCGCTCCCGGGCGCTGCCCAGATCGGCCTCCAGCCAGGCCAGCTGCTCGGGCGACAAACGGTTTCCGGTCACGAACAGCGATGTGAAATGGGCATCAGCGACGCTGAACGAATAGTTTCTGCCCTCCGCGAAACCGCTTGGATGAGCGAACCGCGGCGCCCAGTCGCGAAACCTTTCCGTGAGGTAGATTTCGTGATTACCGTACTGTGCCATCAAGGGGTAGCGCGAGAGCAGCGGCTGCATTTGCTCGAACCAGGCGTCTATGCCCTCGTCCACTTCCCGGTAGCGGCCGTCGTGATTGGCATAAGCGTAGTCCCCGCCGCCAAGCATGAACAGCGGCTTGTCCCGACCCATCTCTTCGATGATCTGCTGCGTACCAGAGGCCGTACCGTCGGGCCGGCCAGCTACTCCTGTATCGCAGAAGAACACGAAGCGAAAATCCGCGGCTGCCGGTGGCGGCCCCGTGCGGGTATGAAAGATGTCGCTGCGCTCTATGGAGTTGCCCGGCACCGTGGCAATGCGATAGTCGTATTCCGTGTCTGGCGATAAGTCCCGCATGGTCGCACTGAACAGCGTTCTGGTCGTCAGGGACGGTCTTCTGTCTGACCGCACCCGGCTCCAGCTTTCAGTGCCGCGGCGCCGGTATTCCAGCACACAGTTGCTCCCGGGCACCGGCATTTTCCAGGACACCGTCAGGCTGGTGCCGGGGTCCTCTACCCATGACAGGTGGATCTGCTGCGGTGCGCTTCCATCATCCACGACAACGCCCTGCGGTGCGGCCGGTTTGCTGGCCTCCATGACAAGACACTCGTCCGGTCTCAGATCCAGGTCCACGCACCCGGTAACGGGGCTCGAACTCCGACCAAACGCTGCGGCGCGGATATCGCAGAAGCCTGCTTTGCGCAAGAGCTCATCGACAAAATTGGACGTGAACAGACTGCGTCCGTAGCCGTAATTCGTCAGCTGGGTGAGGAAATTGCCATCCTGCGTTTCCCAGTCCCAGCACCAGTGCCAGGATTGCCTCTCCGGGCCGTAGGCGTGCAGCGCCCGGTCAAAATCAGGCACACACAATCTCAACAGGCCCCCGGGCTTCAGTACCCTGCGCAGCTCGCGCAATGCCGGAACAAGCTCGTGTGCCGGAAACGACTGGAGCGCCGGCGAACAGTAAACCAGCTCCATACTGTCGGATTCCAGCGGCAGTCCATCGACAATAATGTCACAGGCGATGTCCACTCCGGGTCCGGGCTGACTGTCTGCGTTGATCCAGTCATCCGGCCGCAGCTCACCGCAACCCCAGTGCAGTCGCTTTGTCTGCGATGTTCTGGTCACCTTGTCCCCACTATCATGACCTCGGCGACAGGAGCACGCCGAATGCCGCAGTACGGACCGGCGCGCCGTCTGTCGTCTTGGCCACAAGCCGATCACTACGCTGCCGACTGCGATTTACGGCCGCTTCCCACCGCTTTTCTCAGGTCAAACACGGTAATGCGCTCGTTGTCGAGCACCCGCTCGAAATGGGAACTGAGATGAGCATAAAAATCCTTGTAGTGATCGAACCACCAGGTGCTTGCCCAGCTGAATACAATCAGACTGGCCCCCGCCTTCCTCAGGCGCTCGAATTCCCGGATCGCGGTCGCATCGTCTTCGGGCAAGCCCCAGTACTGGCCTTCGTGCTCGAGAAACGGGATGGCGCGCAGGCCCGCTACGATGTCGCTACTTAGCCACTGATTCTGATCGACCAGAATCAGCGATTCCTCGGGCGTAATCAGCTGTGAAAGCTCCTCCTTGACACGTGAGAGGGTTCCGATCCGGTTGCGGTCTCTGACAAAAGCCATATCGCCCGGGACCTCGACCAGATTCCATTTTTCCTGGATGCGGTCGCGACTCTTCTGGGCACGATCGAGATCCCATTTCATGAAAAAGTAATCGGCTTCATCGTCCCGTGGCGGATAGGGCGGCAGGTAATGGACTTCGCATTTCGGCTCATAGACCACCGGCACGCCGGCTTTGTAGAGTGCCAGGCTCAGGTCGATTTCATCGCGCGTGTTGAGCTCTTCGTCGTAGGGGCCGATGCGATCAAACACGCTCCTGCGAAACAGCAGGCAGTGTTGTTCCATGAACTGTACTGTGCGCCGTGCAGTTCCTCGGTCTTGCTCTTTCTTTTCAGTACGCGAGAAGATCTGCAACTGTTTACCTTGCGGGGTGCTCAGCTCCCGGACCTGGCCGAGCAGATCATCGAAATGCACTTCTCCAGCGCCCAGCGGCCCTTCCATGATCAGGGGCACAGCGACGTCGGCCGGGTGTTCCTCGCAGGCCGCGATCAGGGTCGACAGCCAGCCGTCCTGCACCAGCACGTCGTTTTCGATCATGCAGAGCCACTCCCCTTTGGCCTCGGCAACCACCAGATTCTTGGACTGGTTGGGAAGCAGATAATGATCCCTCCGAATGATTTTTACGTTATCCCTGCCCTCGAGCACCTGATCCATCTCGCGTCGGTAGACTGCGGGAATGTTGCAGTCCACGACGATCATCTCGAACGGCAGCCCGGTGTGATCGAAAATGCCCTGCAGCGCCTCGGCGGCCAGCGAGAAACGCTCGCGGGGTACGAAACCAATGGTTATGTCTGACATATTCTCAAACCTCCTCGGATATTATTAGAACTTATCTCATAATCCCCCGCGAGCCGCGTTGCTGTCCGATATACCGTCCTGCAAGGCGCAGCGCGCCGCACAGTAGCTGGCCTACGGGCAAGCGCTGCAACACCGCAGGCCGGTATTTCGGACGCAACCCCCTGGGGACCGGGCGCTTTTGCGCCACGGTCGCGGCCGCGGGGGATTATGAGATAGGTTCTAGTCAAGCGCCTGTTCCAGGAACCGCGTTAACACCTTGTCCGCGGCAAAATAGTCTTCTGCCAGGGCGCGAGCGGCCCGCCGGTGCGCCGCGTAATTGCTGTTGATGACCTCGATGCCGCGCAAGGCGTCTTTCAGTTCGGTGAAGACCAGCAGACCTTCGCCCAGTGGCAGCCAGTCGCCGAGCCCGGTGTCCTGGACCAGCACGGGCCGACCGGACGCCAGATAGCAGATGCTTCTGTCGCTGAACCAGCCACCGCGACTGGTTACGTAACCGTGTTTGGCCACCGCGAACTCGACGCGCGACTGCTGCACAAATGCCTGGTACGACGCGGGCGTTTGCGAGACCTTCCAACCGGGTCTGACCTTCCAGCCGAAGCGGGACAATTCCTCATGATGCCCCCCGCTCATGGCAATCTCGAATGACTGGGATGTCAGACCCGGCAGCTCGATGAACTTCTCGAATTCCCGGTTCTTGTTGCCGAAGTGGCGCCCCTGGTAGACCACATCCTTGTAGCTCTGCCACTGCATGACACTGGTAAAGTGCCCGGCTGTCGTTATCGGCTACGCTCCAGTGCGGCATGGAAATCGGCGCCACCATCTTGTGCCAGTGCCGGTCGCAGCTCGGGATCAGGCAGTCGGGCGCCCCGAGCCGCTGGCCGATGGTGAACAGGGTTTCGCAGCGTGCTACGGTCTCCATGAGGTAGGGATCGCCATTGACGATGCGTATTTGCGTGAAGACGGGATCCGAATCGATGTAGGCGCGGCGCCGCGGCCAGGTATACTCCTCCCGCCACAACTCAATGGGCGAGCCACGCACGATCAGCAGGTCGGCATCGGCACAGGCAGCACGAAACGCCTCCAGCGGCATACCCACCGACGCGTCGCCGGCCCGATAGATCCAGCGCTGCTCGAGTCCGGTGCCCCGCAGGCAGTTGCGCACATAACTGGTCGGATAATCGAGCTCCGTGGTGAGCTGCTCGGTCTCCCATTGATAGACCCAGGAGCCCGCGCCGCACTCCTCCAGATAGGTCACCTGGTGACCGAGGTCCTGCAGACCGTGCAGATACTGCAGGTCGACCCAGGCGTGACCGCCGACCGGGAAACGGCCGATGCTGCCGGCAAATATTATCTTCATCCGGCTGTCCCCCGTTTTGAAGCCGGCGCGTGCCTGCGGGACCGCAGCGAGAGCCAGTTCCAGCAGACGCGGCAAGACCACCTGGTAAGCGAAGATGTCGCTGGGCCAGCTCAGCGGCTGCGCGCTGCTGCGCGGGGTAGTTCGCGTTGACCGCGTCGATACACTCCAGCGCCTCTTCCAGCGAAGCCAAACAGGTGTACCCCCTGACCGCGCGGCAACCAGGATCCGATGCCGGTGTCCTGCACAATAACCGGTCGTGCCGCCGCCAGATAGCAGACGCTGCGGTCACTGAACCAGCCACTGCGGGTCTTGACGTAGGCGTGTTTAGCCGCACTGAATTCACCGCGCGAGCTGATGATGTAGTCCTGATAGCCGTCAAGCTCCAGGCTCACCTGCCCGGCATCGCGAATCGACCAGCCCGCCGACAGCAGGCGCTGCTTTACTGCGTCGCCGGCGCCCGCGAGCGCCAGTTCCAGAGCCTGCCCGGTGCGCCGCGGCAGCTCCAGAAAGCGCAGGAACTCCTCGTCCTTCTGGCCGTAGTGTTCTCCACCGCAGGAAATGCCTCCGTACGCACTCCAGTTGGCGATCGTGGTCAGCGGCCGGCGCGCGCTTGCGGCGCTGTCGCCGTCCGGCTGGCGCGGCGACCGGCCTGCCCAGATTTCGGGGACCACAGGCGGTACGGCGGGCAGCCACTCGATGCCGCAGCCGGGCACCGAGCAGCCGGGCTGACCGATACTGGTGCCGTAGCTGAAGTAGACGTGATAGTCGTGCAGATCCTCGCCGGCGAAACGCCCCGCCTGCGTGAACAGGGGATCCATGTCGAGAAACGCACGCCGCCCGACCAGCTGGAACTCGGGCAGGACGCAGACCCCGCCGAGGTTCAGTAACAGATCCGCCTGCGACAGCACGGTCTCCAGAGTGCCGCGTGCCAGGCCGAAGCTGGCACCGCTGTCCCGATTGACGTAGCAGACCGGAATATCCAGATCATAACGCCTGAACAGCCGCGCAAGCCGCGCTATCCCCTGGCCCGGATCGTCGCTGTAGCGCTGCGCGAGCGGATCGTAACAGGCCCCCGGCCAGCCGCTCTCCTCCAGATAGAGCACCTCGTGGCCGAGGCGCTTGAGACCGAGCAGATAATGAAAATAGGCGAACATGTTCCCGGCCAGGGGATGGCGGATCATGTAGCCGGTTACGACAATGCTCGCCATGTCATAACCCCGCGCGTTCCATCAGGCTGCCAATGACCTTCTCGGCCGCAAAATACTCGGCCGCGACTTCTCTGGCGGCGCGACAGTGCGCCGCGTGGTCCGTTTCGATCGCTTCGATGGCGGCCAGGATGTCTTCCATGGTGTTGAAACCGAACAGGCCATTGCCGGTCGGCAGGTATTTGCTGAAGCCGGTCTCCTGGGTGATGACCGGCCGGCCGGCCGCCAGGTAGCAGGCACTGCGGTCACTGAACCAGCCGGTGTTGGGACGCACATACTGATCCCTGGCCACCGTGAACTCGCCGCGCGACCCCTGTATGTATTTCCGGTAGCGGTCGAAGTCTCGGGAAATGTCCACCGAATTGACCTGCCGCCAGCCGTGCTCGCTGAGCATGCGCGAAACCTCTTCGTTTACGCCCAGGGCCAGTTCCAGCGGCGCCGGCGAGCGCAGCGGGAGGTCGATCACTTTCATGAACTCGCGATCCTTGGTCCAGTAATAGGTCTGCCCCTGGTAGTCGATATCCTTGCCCTTGTTGTGCCAGGTGGTGATGGTCGTGTAGGCCGGGTTGGAACTGCTCTCACTGCCCGGATCCCACAGATCCATGACCACCGGCTGGCGGGTCGGCTGCCAGTGAAACCGCTCCACGGGGACCGCGCAGTCCGCTGCGTGCAGATTCTCGCCAAAAGTGAAATGCGTATCGTGGGCGGCGAGGGTCGCTATGGTCTTTTCGTTGCCCAGCGCGACGCCGACCTGGCAGGGGAAGGGATCGGACTCGACATAGATGCGGCGCGGGCAGGCGAGATGCTCGTCGCGGATCTCCTGCGCGCCGGTGACGTTCAGAAACGCGTCCGCTTCCCGGTATAAGCGCAGAATTTCGGCTTCGCTCATCCCGTAACATTCGCCGTCGGGATAGTTGCCGCGAAATGCCCAGCGCCCCGCAAAACCGTATCTCTCGAAAATCGGCGCAACAAGCTGGATATTGCGCGCAGCATCGGGCGACATTTCGTTGCTGACCGGGTCATAGACCCAGCGCCCCGAATCCTCGATGTAGTAGACGTCGTAACCGAGGCGGCGCAGGCCGATCAGATAGTGCAGGAACTGGTAGGTCACTCCGGCCAGCGGGTACCAGAACACAATCCCGAATACGATGATCTTGCCTTTTGTTCTGACTACGTTCATCAATGACTACTCGCTTGCTCGGCCAGCGGAACCTCAAGCCGGCCTGGCACGCCGGGGTTGTCCACTGCGGTGGCGGGCAGCGTCCTGGCTGCAGCGCTGACAAGACCTGCGTACACCCCGCCCCTGGCCACCAGCTCCTGATGGGTTCCTGTTTCGACCAGCCTGCCCGCTTCCAGGACCGCGATGCGGTCGGCCGCCTGGATGGTCGACAGACGGTGCGCGATGATGAACGTGGTCCGCTGCGCCATCAGCCGCTCCAGCGCCTCCAGCAACAGCGCTTCGGTCTGCGCATCCAGCGCCGACGTCGGCTCGTCGAGAATCAGGATCGGCGCATCCTTCAGCAGCGCCCGCGCAATCGCCAGACGCTGTCTCTGACCCCCGGACAGCGTCGCGCCCCGCTCCCCCAGCACCGTCTCGTAACCGTCCGGCAGCCGCTCGATGAATTCCTCTGCATTCGCCGTTCGGGCCGCCGCCACAACCGCTTCCCGGCCCGCCTCGGGCCGCCCGTAGGCAATGTTCTGTGCCACCGTCAGCGGAAGCAGAAACGGCTCCTGCAACACCAGCGCCACCCGCGAACGCAGACTGGCCAGCTGAACATCCCGCACGTCCCTGCCGTCGACCAGCACCCGACCCTCCCAGGGATCGAAAAAGCGCGGAATCAGCGACACCAGCGTGCTCTTGCCCGCCCCCGTCGCACCCACCAGCGCTATCGTCTCGCCCGGGCGACCTTCCAGCGTTATCCCGCTCAACACCGGCCGGCCCGCCTCATAGCCGAATGTCACCCCCTCCAGACGCACATGCCCGCACTGCCCCGGCGAACACGCCGGTAACGGCTCCGCACCCGCGCGCTCCCGTACACCCTCCTCCGAATCCAGTACCTCGAATATCCGCTGGGCGCGTGCCGCCGCCGCTGCGAACCCGGATGACAGGTAAGCGATGCCCTCCATCGGCGTATACAGAGACGCCAGGTAAGTGAGGAAAACCAGCAGGCTGCCGACGGTCAGGCCACCGTGCAAAACGTGCATACCGCCAATCAGCATGATCACAGCGGTGCCGACTGCGGTGGTCGCACTGACGCCGACCTTGAACTGGAGCTGCGAAACGATTGCGCCCAGATAGGCTTTGATGGTGCGCCGCGCGTGCCCCTCGAAGCGCCGCTCCTCGTGCTCCTCCCGGCCAAATGCCTGCACTACCGGCAAGGCGGTCATCGACTGCTCGGCCAGCGACATCATTTCACCCTCCAGCACCTGCTGCCGGTAGCTTCGACTGGTCATCCGCTCGGTGAAATACCGCATCAGAACCGGGAGCGGCAGCACGCTGAACAGCGCAACAAGCGACAGGAAGTAGTCCATGTTCCACATGACAGCGAACATCGCCACCACGGTGGTCAACGAGGTCAGGAGCGGCAGGACCACACTGAACAGCAGCTCCTGCACACAGCTGCTGTCAGTCGTCACGCGTCGCACCAGATCGCCACTGCGGCTGCGCGCATGAAACCTCAGTGACAGGCCCTGGAGATGCTCGAACACGGTTGCCCCCAGCGCATACTTCATACGGTTGCCCACGCGGTTCCGCAAATAGGCCTGGCCAACCTGGACGAGCTGCGTGGCAACGAACAACAGTATGGTGCTGCCAACCAGCCAGGCGAGCAAAGCGGCGGGCACCGCTGAACCGGGCAACAGACTGATCCAGCCCAGGGTTGCCGGCAGCGGTTCGCCAGTCAGCACATAATCGACAATCAGCTTGAGCGGCCAGGGCAGCAGCAGCGTGAGACCGACACCGGCGAGCATCAAAATAATGATCAGGGACAGCTCGACCCGATAGGGCAAGGCATACGGCAGCAGTCGGGCCCACCAGCGCGTCATCCCGCCACCTCGCGGTGGCAATCGGGGAACTGCAGACGGTGGTACCTGCTGAAAGCGCCCTGCGCTGATAACAGCTGCTGATGGGTTCCTGTTTCGACCAGCCTGCCCGCTTCCAGGACCGCGATGCGGTCGGCCGCCTGGATGGTCGACAGACGGTGCGCGATGATGAACGTGGTCCGCTGCGCCATCAGCCGCTCCAGCGCCTCCAGCAACAGCGCTTCGGTCTGCGCATCCAGCGCCGACGTCGGCTCGTCGAGAATCAGGATCGGCGCATCCTTCAGCAGCGCCCGCGCAATCGCCAGACGCTGTCTCTGACCCCCGGACAGCGTCGCGCCCCGCTCCCCCAGCACCGTCTCGTAACCGTCCGGCAGCCGCTCGATGAATTCCTCTGCATTCGCCGTTCGGGCCGCCGCCACAACCGCTTCCCGGCCCGCCTCGGGCCGCCCGTAGGCAATGTTCTGTGCCACCGTCAGCGGAAGCAGAAACGGCTCCTGCAACACCAGCGCCACCCGCGAACGCAGACTGGCCAGCTGAACATCCCGCACGTCCCTGCCGTCGACCAGCACCCGACCCTCCCAGGGATCGAAAAAGCGCGGAATCAGCGACACCAGCGTGCTCTTGCCCGCCCCCGTCGCACCCACCAGCGCTATCGTCTCGCCCGGGCGACCTTCCAGCGTTATCCCGCTCAACACCGGCCGGCCCGCCTCATAGCCGAATGTCACCCCCTCCAGACGCACATGCCCGCACTGCCCCGGCGAACACGCCGGTAACGGCTCCGCACCCGCGCGCTCCCGTACACCCTCCTCCGAATCCAGTACCTCCAGGACGCGATCGATACTGGCTTCCACCGCTTTTAGGTTTCCGTAGGTCGACATCAGGTTCTCGGACGCACGCTGTATCGACCGCATATAGGCAACGAATACCAGCAGACTGCCAACCGACAGCGCCCCGGACAGTACCCGCGTACCGCCCGCGTACAACACCAGCGCAGCACCGATAGTCAGGGTTAAACCGTTGACGGACTTGAAGGCATTCTTGAACAGGACGCTGCGCTGCGAATGCATCACCGCGGCATCTGTCAGCCTGCTCAGATAGACCCGGTTATAGCGCGTGGTGTCGAAAGCCTGCACCAGAGAAACAGCCGACAGCGTCTGGTGAACAAACGCCATGATGCGCGACTGGGCCTGCCGGTTGCTGCGTGCGTTACGCCGGATTTTCTCGCCGAAATATCTGCCCGACAACGCCAGTGCGGGGGCGGCGAGCAACAGCAGCAGCGCCAGCTGAGGGTCCAGCTGCCAGGCGACAAGCCCGACGGTCAGTATCGTGATCAGCTGCTGTGCCGGTGCGATGAGAACACCCTGGGCGACATTGAACACACACCAGGTGTCGCCGGAAAGGCGGCTCAATGAGTCTCCCACGGTACGCTTGCTGTGAAACAGCAGGGACAGCCGCTGCAGCTTTCTGAACAGGTCGCCGGCAAGATCGTATACCATGCGCTGGCCAGACCCTGACCAGAGATAGGTGAGCGCAACGTCGAGGGCGCTGCTGACGGCGAACAATGCCAGGCTGGCGGTTGCGGCCGCGATCACAAGAGACTCGGGCGTTGTCAGCAACGCTACCTGCTGGAGCGGCCCCGGTGCGCCCTGCTTCGCAAAAGCATAATCCACCAGCAGTTTCAGCGGCCAGGGCATCAGCGCCACCATGGCAGCGGACAACAGTGTCAGCAGCAAAATCAGGACGAGCGAGCGCCACCTGACCAGGATATACGGAATAAGCCTGGCGTATTTTTGTCTGATTGTACGCTGCAGCTCCATGTGGCGCAGGCCCATGCTCAGGCGTCGATGCGCCGCAGCCCGGTGGTCAGGATGCCGGCAGCGGCCGCCGCATCGGAAACAGCGCGCGCGGCAATTACCATTGCGCACAGTCCCGCGATCAGGCTCACACCGAGTGCGCCGTCCAGGCCTGCCCAAGCCGAGACGACAACGAACAGGCCGAACACAGACAGTACGGGAATGGAGACACTGGGCCAGATACGAAAACGGTACAGCTGTTTTCCACCCCCGTGTTCCTCCACGGCCATCAGGACTTTCATATTGGCGAGCAACCCACCGCGCACCTGTATGTCCCAATCATCAAAAGTCGATCCAACCGCCATCGTCGCCCCGCGGTCTGCCAGCGCTTCCTGCAGGCGGCGCAACATTTCATGCGGGTCCAGCCATTGCTCCCGCCATACCGAGACGCTGTTGGGAAACGGACTGCTCTTCGCATCGGCACCGCGCCGACGCCACGGCGACAGTCCGTGCCGCAGGCGCCCTATCAGCCGCGCCAGCGGCTGCTGCAGGTGCATGAACGCGGTGATCCCGAACAGCTTGTAGCGCTGCCAGCGCGTCTCCGGCTTGCTGGTGAATCTGGCGCGCCGGGCGCTCAGCACCGCCTGCAGGACCGGCAGTGCCACGGCCAGCAGCAGTACCGGTACCAGGTACAGCAGCGGCTCCCAGGCAAGCCCGAGCAGCGACAGCACAAGCAGCGGTGGCAACATCAGATACCACTCGGGCATCAGCGGCAAAGATGACAGCGTCGTGGGTGCCGACTGGTACAGAGATTGAAACGGTGCGCTGCCCCACACCCCCTGGTAGACACGCGAGCCTAGTGCCCCCAGGTTCAGCGTCAGGCCCTTGCCATACAGCCGACCACTCCAGCTGGTGTGCCCGAACACGTTGTAGCGTTCCGGCCATTTCTCTTCCAGCAGCGCTTCGGCCTTCCCGTATCCCTGCTGCTGTTTCCAGTACATGGACATGGAATTGCGGCGGTGGTGCCAGACCATGGCGGCGGCGTGAAACCCGATAGGTCCGACCTGATCCTGAATCCGCCAGCAGAGATCCACGTCGTCCCCGGCGGCACGATAACGCGGATCGAATCCGCCCACCGCTTCGAGCGCCGACTTCCTGAAGCTCATGTTGCAACCCGGAATATGCTCGGCGACAGTATCCGAAAGCAGGACGTGCACCGGGCCGCCGGGTGCGTTGGCCACACAGTCGGCAATAGAACCATCCCCGGGCGGCGCAAGATTGGGACCTCCAACACCGGCAAGATCGGAATCCAGGTAGGTCAGCGCCAGATAGTGCCCCCAGTCGGGGTCCGGGTAGGCGTCATCGTCGATATAGGCGACGATTTCGCCGCGCGCCGCCTGGTAGCCCGTGTTGCGCGCATTCGACAGGCCGCGATTTTCGGTGCTTATCAGTTCAACATCGTACTCGGCAGCGATCGCCGGGGTCTCGTCGGTCGATCCATCGTTGACCACAATGACTTCGTAATCGGGATACGCAAGCCGCTTCAGGCCCTCCAGTGTGTCGCGGATCGTTTTTGCGCCGTTGTAACTGCACACCACGACCGATAGCGCGGGCCAGTCCGTGTCGGGGGGAAAGGGCGCGTCGGCAAAGGCCTTCGCTACAGCGGCCAGCGCCGGCTTCGGCTGTCGCTGTCGGTCCGTCAGCCCGAAGTCCCAGTCTTCGATGTCGTAGCCGCCCCGATACCATTCGTCGGTCCAGGCAAATACAAAAGTCCCCGCACAGCCGGACTTGAAAACGCTCTGGATCTGCCACAGAAGACTGTCGGCCTGTGACTGTTCACCGTGACTCCGGCTGTCCAGACCGATTTCGGCCAGCAACAGAGGACGCTCATCGGCCAGATTCTGCAGCCGGGCCAGGTAGGCTTCCAGGCTCGGCTGCGACTCCAGGTATACGTTGAAACAGACAAGATCCAGAAACGGCAGCTGCAGATACTCCGTGGTCGGGAAGTTGACGTAGGTAACCAGCGCGCGCGGGTCTTGTTGTTTGACGATTCGATACAGGCGCTCGATGAATTGTTCGACACGCCGCCGACCGTGCCAGCGGACGATGGACGCCGGAATTTCATTCCCCACCGCATAGCACAGCAGTGCCGGGTGGTCCGCACAGGTGCGCGCGGCCAACCGCGTATGGTCTTCGATCGAGCGCGTGCGGCGCTTGTCATCCAGAAACGCGATGTGCTGTTCCCAGGGAATCCCGACCATGACGTGCAGACCGTGCTCGAGGGCGGTATCGAGCAACCAGCGTGGCGGCACCGTGTAGGTGCGCACGGTATTGACCCCGTGCGCGGCCATTTGCGCGAAATCCTGGGCGACCTGCTGTGGCTCGGGAAACTGCAGCCCGTCTGCATCGGGCCTGAAGGTTCCGTAGGTGACGCCCTTGATCCAAAGCTTTTGCGTCCCGACGAACAGAAATTTACCCGCTACCCGCGGTCGTTCTCTCGGCACTGCAACCTGCCCAGGGGCGGCATCCGGCGGCTGGGGCAGTTCTGCGACGGTGGTGGATTCGAGTTGAAGGCTAGCCTGATTTATCATCATTATAATTCTAGTGGCTGCTGCGAACGCCCTGGCGAACGCCGGTTTTCTACTTGTTATACAATCAGTTCGTTACGCTTAAGCGGTGCTGTCGAGGGCGCGGTCCGGCGCCTCTTCCAGCTGAGCCCGGTGCCAGAGCCAGGCAGTCCTGGTAATGTTTTCCAGGCTCGAATGTTGCGGCTGCCAGCCCAGCTGCCGCCCCGCCAGCGCCGCGTTCGCCACCAGCTCGGGCGGATCTCCGGGGCGCCGGGGCGCATTGCATGTCGGCACGCTCCTGCCGCTCACGCGCTCCACAGACGAGATGACCTCTCGCACGGAATAGCCCCGACCGGTTCCCAGGTTCAGGGCAACACTTGCACCCCCGCCCAGCAGATGGTCGAGCGCCTTCACATGCGCATCGCCCAGATCCGTCACGTGAATGTAGTCACGTATCGCCGTGCCGTCGGGGGTGGGATAATCGGTACCGAATATCTCCACATGCGGGCGCGTTCCCAGCGCCGCCTGAATAATTAACGGAATCAGGTGCGTTTCCGGGCTGTGGTCTTCGCCGATCTCCCCGTTCCTGTCGGCACCGGCAGCATTGAAATAGCGCAGCGCCGCCCACTTCAATCCGTGCGCGAGGCCGTACCACTTCAGGGCGCGCTCGACGAACAGTTTGGATTCCCCGTAGGGATTGACCGGCTGCTGCGGATGTTGCTCGTCGATGGGCACGCGCTCGGGCAATCCGTAGGTAGCACAGGTGGAGGAAAACACCATGTGCTGCACGCCGGCGCCGTGCATGGCCTCGAGCAGGTTGAGGGTATTCACCACATTGTTGGCGAAATACTTGCCGGGTTGCTGCATGGACTCGCCCACGTAGGCAAAGGCGGCAAAATGAATGACCGCCAGCACGGAGTGCTCGCGCATGATCCGGTCCAGCAGCGCACGGTCGGCGAGGTCACCCTCGATGAACGGCCCCCACTTGACTGCATCGCGATGACCGTAAACCAGGTTGTCCAGGGTAACCGGTGTAAACCCGGCCGTGGCAAGTGCCTTGCAGGTGTGACTGCCGATGTAGCCGGCGCCACCTGTGACCAGTACCGACTTCACAGCCGCTACTCGGCTGCGGCGAAGGCGGTCACGGTTTCGCCATCTGCTGCACTGCGCCTGTCCCCGGTCGCCCGGCGGCGGTCTTTGCCGTTACCGATCAGCCGGTAATCCTGCCGTTGGGCACGACGTCTGTCGCCCGCGTGCTGGCGCCTGTCGAAGCGCGCGAAATCGACCTTGCTCACCCGCGCGGATGACCGCAGCAGCCGGTCGAAATAGTCAATGGTCTTCTTGAGTCCTTCCTCCAGCTGCACCTTCGGCTGCCATCCCAGTTCCGTCCTGGCCAGGCCGATGTCCGGCTGGCGTTGACGCGGATCATCGGACGGCAGCGGTCTGAACTCGAGGCGTGAGCGTGACCCGGTAAACTCGATGATCTTCTGTGCCAGCTCGAGAATGCTGAATTCAGCCGGGTTGCCCAGGTTCACCGGACCCTGCAGTTCGTCCCTGCTGTGCATCAGGCGCAGGAACGCTTCGATGAGATCGTCCACGTAGCAGAACGAACGGGTCTGGGACCCGTCGCCATAAATGGTGATCGGATCGTCCCTTAGCGCCTGAATGACGAAATTGGACACCACGCGCCCGTCTTCCGGGTGCATGCGCGGGCCGTAAGTGTTGAATATACGCGCAACCTTGATACGCAGATCGTGTTGCCGCGCGTAATCAAAGAACAGCGACTCGGCACAGCGCTTACCCTCGTCGTAGCAGGCGCGCGGTCCTTTGGGATTGACGTGTCCCCAGTAGCTCTCCGGCTGTGGGTGCACATCCGGATCGCCATAGACTTCGCTGGTCGAAGCGTGAAAGATTTTCGCCCGGGTGCGCTTGGCCAGGCCGAGCATATTGATCGCCCCCAGCACGCTGGTCTTGGTCGTCTGGATAGGGTCGTATTGATAGTGAATCGGGGAGGCCGGGCACGCCAGGTTGTAAATTTCGTCTACTTCCAGATAGATGGGGAAATTCACATCATGCCGGATGACTTCGAAATGCGGGTTGTCGATCAGCCCGATGACGTTATCCTTGCTACCGGTGAAGAAATTATCGGCACAGACAACTTCGTCGCCGTTTCTCAACAGTCTTTCACAAAGGTGCGAGCCTAGAAATCCAGCCCCCCCGGTCACCAAAATTCGCTTGCGGCCGTACCTTCCCATTCTGGACCCCCCATCTGTTCGCCACGGCGTTGGCACAGGGATCCATCCCGCCTAACCCAATTCTGCTCACGGCGCCTTGTTGCCAGGGCACCCGGACGCCATCAAACGTCCGACCCGTTACGTTGCTGAGTTCTGGCCGGACTTCCGCCGACCGCCCCGAAATTGGGCCCCGGGCGAACTTTTACGTTACAGTTTTCCCAAATAATAGGGGAAACCCATCGGTTTAACCAGCCCTGCCCCGGGCAACCGTCAAAAAAAACGCGACAGGGAGCGAGCGGCCTGCGCCGCGAGGCAACGCCGCCCGCTATTATTTTTCCGCCAGACGCGCAAACGCCTGCGACATGGCGGTGACCGGCGCCGGTTTGACCGGCTTTTGCCGCTGGCCTGTCTTGCCCTGCTGCGACTTGCCGCGCTTTGATATCGGTTTGTTATCATCCCGGCGCGGTTTGCGCGTCGCCTCGTCGCCGAGCCGCATGCTGAGCGCAATGCGCTTTCTGTCCACGTCCACCTCCCGCACTTTCACCTTGACGATGTCGCCGGCCTTGACCACATCGCGCGGGTCCTTGACGAAGCGGTCCGCCAGCGCCGAGATGTGCACCAGGCCGTCCTGGTGGACGCCGATGTCCACGAACGCGCCGAAGTTGGTTACGTTGGTCACCACCCCTTCCAGGATCAGGCCCGGCGTCAGGTCGGCGATGCTCTCGACGCCGTCCCGGAAAGTCGCGGTCCTGAACTCCGGGCGCGGGTCGCGACCGGGTTTGTCCAGCTCGGTGATGATGTCGCGCACCGTCGGTACGCCGAAGCGCTCGTCGACATAGTCATTGGCGGCCAGGGTGTTGAGCACCGAGGTATTGCCGATCAGTTCCGGCATGGACAAGCGCGTAGCGGAGAGAATCTTCTCGACCACCGGATAGGCTTCCGGGTGCACCGCCGAGGCATCGAGCGGATTGTCACCGTTGGCGATGCGCAGAAAGCCGGCCGCCTGCTCGAAGGCCTTGGGCCCCAGGCGTGGCACCTCGAGCAACTGCCGCCGGTTCCGGAATGCACCCTGTTGCTCGCGGTAGCTGACGATGTTGCGTGCCAGCGATTCGGACAAGCCGGCGACGCGGGTCAGCAGCGGCGCGGAGGCGGTGTTCACCTCGACACCCACGGCGTTGACGCAGTCTTCCACCACCGCGGTCAGTTTGCGCGCCAGGCGTGTCTGGTTGACGTCGTGCTGGTACTGGCCGACGCCGATGGATTTGGGCTCGATCTTGACCAGTTCGGCCAGCGGGTCCTGCAGACGCCGGGCGATGGAGACCGCGCCGCGCAGGGACACATCCAGATCCGGGAATTCATCGGCGGCCAGTGCAGACGCCGAGTACACCGAGGCGCCCGCCTCGCTTACGACGATACTGGTCAGCTTGAGCTCGGGGTGGCGCTGCATCAGCTCGCGCACCAGGCGGTCGGTTTCGCGCGAAGCGGTGCCGTTGCCGATGCTGACCAGCTGCACGCCGTGCCTGCTGGCCAGCGCGGCCAGCACCGCAATGGACGCATCCCACTGTTTTTTCGGTGCGTGCGGATAGATGGTGGTGTGCTCCAGCAGTTTGCCGGTGGCGTCGACCACCACCACCTTGACGCCGGTGCGCAGCCCCGGGTCCAGTGCCAGGGTCACACGCGTGCCGGCCGGTGCGGCCAGCAGCAGGTCGCGCAGGTTTTCACCGAACACCCGGATGGCTTCTTCCTCGGCCTGTTCGCGCAGGCGCTGGAACAGTTCGCTCTCGATCTGCAGCGACAGCTTGGCACGCCAGGCCAGGCGCACCGACATCGACAGCCAGGCGTCGGCCGGACGGCCCTGGTCGCGGATGGCGAAATGCGCCGCGATACGGTGATCGCAGCTGCCGGTGTCGTTGCTGGCGGCCAGATCGTCCTGACCGGGGACCACCAGTTTGAGACGCAGCACGCCTTCGCTGCGGCCCCGGAACAGTGCCAGCGCGCGGTGCGAGGGTACCTTGTGCAGCGCCTCGGAGAAGTCGAAATAATCGGTAAACTTGGCGCCGCTGTGCTGCTGCCCGTCGATGAGCTGCGAGACCAGTAGTCCCTGTTCCCAGGCGTGGTCGCGCAGCGCACCGACCAGGTCGGCCTGTTCGGCGGTCCGCTCCAGAAAAATCTGCCGTGCACCGTCCAGTACAGCGCCCGCATCGGCAAACCCGGCATCGGCATTGAGGTAACCGGCCGCCACGCTCTCGGGCTGCTGGCCCGGGTTTGCGAGCAGACTGTCGAGCACCGGTTCCAGGCCCGCCTCACGTGCGATCTGCGCCCGGGTGCGGCGCTTCGGCCGGTAAGGCGCGTACAGGTCTTCCAGGCGCGTCTTGGTGTCCGCGGCACGAACGGCCGCCTCCAGATCCGCAGTCAGCTTGTCCTGTTCGGCGATGCTCTTCAACACCGTGTCGCGCCGCTCTTCGAGTTCGCGCAAATAGACCAGGCGCTCCTCCAGGCTGCGCAGCTGGGTATCGTCCAGCCCCCCGGTGGCTTCCTTGCGGTAGCGTGCAATAAAGGGCACGGTGGCACCCTCGTCCAGCAGTTTGACTGCTGCCTCAACCTGCCTGGGGTTGACGCCCAGCTCCTGTGCGATGCGCTCTGAAATCGTCATAAAACGGAACCAACCTGTGCTGTGATGAACATGCTGAAGCTGTCGCATGATACCGGAAACAGGACGCTGCGCTAGCCGCGCATTGGCGGCGTTGAAATACCCGCAACCGGTCCCAATATAAACTGGGCAGACACCCCTGGTCGGGGTCGGCAACAGTGACGGGAGGTAGTGACATGTTCTGGAATTTCGGCAGTTTTGACGACCGCCTGTTCGATGACTTCAGGCGCATACAACGGGAAATGGACGAGCTGTTCGGAACCGGACCGGCACGCAGCGGCATCCGGGCGGTGGCGCGTGGTACGTACCCGCCGATCAACATCGGCGCCACTCCGGAGCAGGTGGACGTCTATATGTTTGCGGCCGGAATCGATCCGGCCAGCCTGGATATTTCCATCCAGCAGAATCTGCTGACCGTCGCCGGTGAGCGCAATGCGGACGGCGAAGAAGGCGCGCAATACTATCGCCGGGAACGGTTCGACGGTGCGTTTCGGCGGGCGCTTACGCTGCCGGAGGACGTGGATCCGGACCGGGTCAGCGCGCAATATCGCGACGGCGTACTGCACATCAGCGTCGCGCGGCGCGAATCGACACAGCCGCGACAGATCGAAGTGAAATAACCGGCAGGAGGTTGCAACATGGCTGAAACACAACAGGTCTCTAAACAGGAACCCCGCCCGGTGCAGGCACCGGGCGACACCGAACGGGTGATACGGCCGGCGGTGGATATCTTCGAGGATCAGTCCGGGATCACGCTCAGGGCCGATATGCCCGGCGTGTCCAGGGACAGCCTGGATATCCGCATCGACCGGGACACGCTGTCTGTCGAGGCCCAGGCCTCGATCAGCACCCCGGAGAACATGGAGGCATTGCACGCCGAAGTCCAGAGCACCCGTTACCAGCGCAGTTTTTCGCTCAGCGGCGAGCTGGACACCGACAATGTCGAGGCCAACCTGAAAGACGGGGTACTGACGCTGCGCATCCACAAGCGTGCCGAGCATCAGCCGCGCAAAATCGAGGTGCAGAGCGCCTGAGGCGGGTGGCATTGTAGTCCTCACCAGGCATACGTCCGGTCCCGCACGGGCCGGGCGTACGCAATTGCGCTGATGTACCTCGCCACTGATATTGACCGATTAGCGGCGGTCGCTGCCCGGCGGATGGCAACCGCGTATTATGGGTTATCATGCGCATCCAGAATGATCCTTTAATCAACCTGATGCCACGGGGTCCGCATGGCCCAGAATCTGTACGTATGCGGTGCCGAGCCGGGCAATGGCAAGTCGGCCATTGTGCTCGCCGTCATGGAGCAGCTCAGCGGCTGCGCCGAGCGAGCGGGATTCTTCCGTCCGGTCATCAACGACACCCCGGAAACCGATGCGCTCCTGAGATTGATTACCAGCCGTTACGCGTTGGAGCTGCCGCTCGAAGCGCTGTACGGCTGCACGCTGAAAACCGCCCGCCAGCTGATTGCCGCACAGCGTTACGATGAGTTGCTGAAACGGATTCTGGACAAGTACAGCGCCCTGAGCGCGCGGTGCGATTTCGTGCTCTGTGCCGGCACGGATTATTCCGGCGCCGGCAACACCCTGGAATTCGACTTCAACGCCGATGTGGCCAACAATCTGGACTGCCCGGTGATCCCGGTGGTGCGCGGCAAGGACCGGAGCACCGCGCAGACCCTCAATGCGGCGATCGCTTTCCTGACCTCGCTGCACGAGCGCGGCTGCAGCGTGGTGGCGGCGGTCGTCAACCGCGTACCAGCCGACCAGTCGGCTGCCATCAAAGCGGAACTCGAGCGGCAGCTTGCCGGGCGTACGCCGGTTTATGTGGTGCCCGAGGAGCCGGCGCTGGCACAACCCACGGTCGCGGACATCGCCGCCGCCCTGCACGCCACAGCGGTTTACGCCGACGCCGAAAGCCTCACCCGCGAGGTATCCAGCTTCAAGGTGGCGGCGATGGAGCTGCCGGGCTTCCTGGACCACATCGAGGCCGGCAGCCTGATCATCACCCCCGGCGATCGCTCCGACATCATTCTGGGCAGCATGCTGTCTTATCCTTCCAGCGCCTACCCGCAGATCGCCGGGCTGCTGCTGAGCGGCGGCGTACAGCCCGCCGCCCAGGTCAAGTCCCTGATCGAAGGGCTGGGCAACACGCCGGTCCCGGTGCTGAGCGTAACGACCGACACCTTTGTTACGGCCATGGAGGCGAGCCGGGTACAGGCGGTGTTGACGCCCGACAACGAGCGCAGGATCGCGGCCGCGCTGGGGGTGGTGGAAAAGGCCGTGGATCTCGGCGAAGTGCAGCGGCTGGTCAGCGCCACACCCTCCACCCGCGTGACGCCGCTGATGTTCGAGCAGCAGCTGGTGCAGCGTGCCCGGTCAGACCGCCGGCACATTGTGTTGCCCGAAGGCAGCGAAGAACGCATTCTGCGCGCCGCAGAAATTCTCAGCCTGCGCGGTGTGGCCGATCTGACCCTGCTCGGTGATCCGCAACAGATTCGCGCGAATATCGACGCCCTGGGCCTGCACCTCGACGACATTACGATTACCGATCCCCAGCACTCGCCGCTGCGCGAGCAGTTTGCCGACCATTATTACGCCCTGCGCAAGCACAAGGGCATTTCCCGGCAGATGGCCTTCGACACCCTGGCGGACGTGAGTTACTTCGGCACCATGCTGGTCCAGCACGGCCTGGTCGACGGCATGGTGTCCGGTTCGGTGCATACCACCCAGCACACGGTGCGCCCGGCGTTCGAGATCATCCGCACCCGCCCGGACTCGGCGCTGGTGTCCAGCGTGTTCTTCATGTGCCTGGAGGACCGGGTGCTGGTGTACGGGGACTGCGCGATCAATCCGAACCCTAACGCCGAACAGCTCGCCGACATCGCCATCACCTCGGCGGATACGGCACGCATGTTCGGCATCGAACCGCGGGTGGCGATGCTGTCCTATTCGACCGGCGACTCGGGCAAGGGCGAGGCGGTCGAGAAGGTGATCGAGGCAACCCGCATCGCCACCCGGCGGCGCCCCGACCTGAAGCTGGAAGGGCCTATTCAGTACGATGCGGCGGTGGACGCCAGCGTGGCGAAGACCAAGCTGCCCGGCAGTCAGGTGGCCGGCCAGGCCACCGTGTTCGTGTTCCCGGACCTCAATACCGGCAACAATACGTACAAGGCGGTGCAGCGCTCGGCCGACGCGGTGGCGATCGGCCCGGTGCTGCAGGGCCTCAACAAACCGGTCAACGACCTGAGCCGCGGCTGCACGGTCACCGACATCGTCAACACCGTCGCCATCACCGCCATACAGGCGCAGACCAGCCCGGAACCGGCGTGAACATCCTGGTCATCAACTCCGGCAGTTCCTCGGTCAAGTACCAGTTGTTCGACATGCAGGACGGCAGGGTGCTCACCGCGGGGCTGGTGGAACGCATCGGCGAAGCCGAAAGCCGGCTGGTGCACCGCTGGCTGCAGGACGGTGACATGCAGGAGCTGGTGCGCAACGCGGCCATCGCCGACCACGAGCACGCCTTCGAGGCGATCGGCGCGGCCATGCGCGACAGCGGCGGCCTCGCCGACGGCGCCCGACTGGATGGCATCGGACACCGAGTGGTGCACGGCGGCGAGGCGTTCACGCAACCGACTCTGATCGATCCGGCGGTGGTGGAAGGTATCCGCGCACTGGGTCCGCTGGCACCGCTGCACAACCCGGCCAACCTCACCGGTATCGAGGTGTGCCTGCGGCTGTTCCCCGAGCTCCCCCAGGTGGCGGTATTCGACACCGCTTTTCACCAGACCATGCCAGGGCACGCCTATCGCTATGCCCTGCCCGAGGCCTGGTACAGCGACCACCGGGTGCGCCGTTACGGCTTTCACGGCACCTCGCACCAGTATGTCGCCCGCCAGGCGGCGGAATTTCTGCAACAGCCGCTGGCGTCGCTGAACCTGATCACGCTGCACCTCGGTAACGGCGCCAGCGCCGCCGCGATACGCGGGGGTGCCTGCGTCGACACTTCCATGGGTCTCACGCCCCTGGAGGGGCTGATGATGGGTACGCGCTGCGGTGACATCGACCCGGCGATCCCGTTCTATATCGGCACCGCGACCGGTGCCACGCCCGCCGAGCTGGAAGCCGCGTTGAACAGGGACAGCGGCATCAAGGGTATCTGCGGTGACAACGATATGCGCGAAGTGCAGCGGCGCGCCGGTGCGGGTGACACCAGGGCCCAGCTCGCTATCGACATGTACTGCTATCGCATCAGGAAATATATCGGTGCCTACTGCGCGGTACTGGGCCACGTCGACGCGCTGGTGTTCACCGCCGGGATCGGCGAAAACTCGGCGTTAATCCGGGAGACGACGTGCAACGGGCTGGACATACTCGGCATTGCGCTCGACCCGGACAAGAACCACGCGCCTCGCGGCACTACCGCCGCCATCGAGCGCGCCGGCACCGCCGTCAGGGTGCTGGTGGTAGCGACCAATGAAGAGATCGAAATCGCCCGGCAGACGCTGGACTGCATCAGCCGCTAACCGCTTCATCAGGATCCACCCAGCGGCTTGCGAACGGCAGCCCGTGCGATCTCCGCGCGAGTACGCCGGTCAGTCTGGCTGGTCGATATCTCCGAGCCCGACGTTGTATCCCTTGGCCATGGCGTCAGCTTTGGTGCGGCGAATCACGCTTTCCAGGCGCCGCCAGGCGTCCTGTGGGTCGCCGGATTTCAGCTGCGCGGCGTCGAGCAGGTCCTGAACGCGCGCTTCCAGCCATTCGTTCTTGCGGCGCGACTCGAATATGGTCTGCGTCGATTCGGCGACTTCCTCTTCCAGCTCGCGCAGCGAACGCCGCAAGGTAAAGAGATGCGCCAGCGTCTGCGCCACCACCGCAAACCCGAACAGGATCAACAGCAACCACAGAGTTTCGTTCATAGCACCGCGGCCCCCTCAGTCATGCGTTGCCTCGCGCCGCTCGGCCCGGTGCGAGGTATCCGCCATCTTCAGCGATTCCGCTATGCGCGTGTAACCCTTCATCAGGGCGATGGTCATTGCCGACTCGCCGCGATTGTTCTCGAGTCGCGGGTTGGCGCCATTCTGAATGAGCACCTGCACCATATCGGCATAGCCTTTGGCCGCCGCGCGCATCAACGGGGTCTGGCCGGCGTCATCGCGCACGTTGATATCCGCGCCCATCGCCAGCAGCCGGTAGGTCCAGGCGAGGTTTCCCTGCTCGACAGCGCGAAACAGCGTCTGCACGCTCTGGGTTCCAACAGCGTCCGCGACGCCGTCCTGGATGCTTAGATCGAACAGGTGGATGGCGAGGGACAGCAACAGCATCAGTCCCGTAATGGCCAGGAAACCCCAGTGTTCGACCTGGAAATAGTCCGCCAGCAGCCCGCTGGTTCCGGACCCGATGATGAGAATACTGATGCCAATGACAAGCGACAGCGGTGCATAACGGACCAGCGCAAAGGTCAGGAGCACCAGCAACAGGATCTGCAGAACAATCGGCGCTACCTGCCCGACCGTCTGGAGCCCAGCCGGCAGATTGGCCGCGACACTGAGCCCGAATATCAGGGCAATCAATAGCCACTCGGCGCGTGAATAGTGCATCGGGTATCTTCCCTGTTGCGCAACAATGGCGGTACGGGTCAGGAGCCCTGACCTCGTCACAGCCTTCGCCTGGCCGTTTCCACCGACCGGGATATCGGCGCGGGTCCAGATTGCTTGACGGGCGGGGCGCGGGGGCTGTAGGGCTAGACACCGCCCTTCGCAGTCGTCCCCCACCGCGCTACACTTCAGGCAACGCGCCATCACCCGCGCGACCCACGCCGCAAGCCGTGCGTCGTTGCATAACACCAGGTCGAACCTATGGACACGGCGGATTTCGGATTCTGGGCCATGATCATTTTCTGGGGCACCGCCATCGGCGGCATTGCCACGGCCATCAGCTGGGCGCGCATGAAGGGCAGAAACCCGGTCAATCGGAAACAGCTGATCAAATCGCTGCAGAAACGGCTGGAAGCCGGCGACATCAACCAGGACGAGTACGAGAAAAAACTGGCTGAACTGCCGCACGCCCGCGACGGCGACTGAGCGGGAATAGCGGGTCGGGGCCCGGCATGCCGGTGCCAGCTGCAGTCCGATCAGGTCCCGTGAGGGGTGGCGCTGCCGGAGCTTGGCACCGGCCCTGGGGGACGGGCTGCGGAGCAGGTTCGCGAAACAGGAACCGCGCGTACAGGTAGGCGGTGGTCTCACCGACAACCGCGCGTACCCCGCCGCTCCATGCCCACCAGTGTTCCTCGTCATAACCGGGATTGGCAGCCGCAATCACACCGACCCGTACCCGGTCCCCCAGCGCCTTCTGGAATAACAGTCGTGTTCTGCGCGCATGCGCACCCAGCGAGACAACGTCCAGGGAACCCGCTGCCAGGCCGGAACCGGACAGCCACCGCCCGAGAGCGAGTGCCGATTCGAAGGTCCTGTCGGCACGTACCGCCGGCGCTGGCACAGCCACAATGCGATCCGGGTCGGCCCCAAGTCGCCGCAAGGTGGCGGCAGCGAGTTCGGCAGTGGTCGAATAAGCCGACAGATAAGAACCCTTTTCCAGGGGCCCGCCGGTGGTCACCAGCAGACGGTAGGGGTGCTGCTCGAACCAACCCAACGCTTCCTGCAGTGCGACATCCGGCATCCAGCCTTCCACCACCAGGACGTCACCGCCCAGAGGTTCAGTTATGGCCAGAAACGGATGGATCTGCCTGGCCGCGAACAACACGCCTGCGGTGCACACTGCCAGCAGCGCAAGCGCGCCGCGCCGGGTCAGAACCCAGGTTTCCTTGCGCTGTACAAGACCCCCAAACGCCATCTCTGCACCCGTTGCGATGGTCGCAGAGTATCGCAGCTTGCGCGGCTCTTGTCCCTGTTGCCACTTTACTTAGCGCCGGCCAGCCGTTTACAAGAGCCAAGCCGGCACGGTCAACAGCGTCCGATTCAAATGAGTCGCGGCGATTCAGATTCGATTCAGCTTCAGCGACTAGAGTAACTCCTGCAGGTTCCAAACTGTACCAGGACCTCCTGGACAAGGAGATGATTTCCATGACAAACCGCAACAGCTCGCTGGCGGCAGCGACCGTCCTTATCAGTCTGGCTGCCGGCGCGGCACTTGCCGCCGACGGTGACGTAACCTCCCGGGGTCCGGTGCCCTTCGAGGTTTTCGACAGCAACGGTGACGGGTATATCGATGAGCAGGAGTTCGATCGCGTGCACAGCGCGCGCTTACAGCAGCGCGCCACAGAGGGTCGCATGATGCGCAACATGAGCAATGCACCCGCGTTCACCGATATCGACAGCGATGGCGACGGCCGGGTGAGCCGGCAGGAACACCAGGCGCACCAGCAGCAGCGCCAGCAGATGCGCTGGGGCAATGCGCCGGATTCGAACCGGTAAGCGCACAGCGGAGGTCCCGCGCGTACCCATGCGCGCGGGACGCTGGTCAGCCACAGTGGTCTTGGGCCGCTGCAGCGAGCGAACCGAGACGGACTCCCACCTGCAAGCCGCCCAGTGCCGGGGAACGCGAGAAGACGATGCTCCCGTTCAGTTCCTGTACCAGGCTTTTCACGATCGACAGGCCGATACCGTGCCCGGGCGCCGCTTCGTCCTGCCGTACGCCACGCTGCACGAGCGACTGCAACATGCTGTCGTCCACCCCGGGACCGTCATCCTCGACCACGATCTCGAGACCGACACCGGCGCGGATGGTCAGCTGCACCCGGCTACGCGCCCACTTCCAGGCGTTGTCGAGCAGGTTACCCAGCAGCTCCATCCCATCCTGCTGATCCAGTGGCAGCGTAGTCACGTTGTTCAGCTGCTGCTGGAAGTGCACAGCCTTGTCCCGGTGCAGCCGCTTAAGGGTATCCACCAGCACCGGCATGTCCCGTTGCAGCTGAAAATGGCTTGCACCCAGACTGTCGCCGGCCAGCCGTGCGCGGCGCAGCGACTGATCGATCAACCCCGAGATCTGCTGACTGTAGCTCTCCAGCTGCCGGCAGGCGGCCTGGTCAGCGGCGGGCACCTTGTCACGGGCCAGCTGCAGCAGCAGCGTCAGCGGAGCCTTGACGGCATGGGCCAGATTTCCGAGCGCTTCGCGGGAGCGCTGCAGCCGCTGGTGCTGGCGCTGCAGCAGCAGGTTGATGGCATGCACCAGCGGCAGCACTTCATCCGGCACCTGCTCGCCCAGCTCCCGGATCTCGCCCTGCTCCAGGCGGGCGACATCGTCGGCACACGCCGCCACCGGCCGCAGCGTGCGCACGACGATATAGCGCTGCATCAGCAACAGCAGCAACACCACTGCGAGCGACCAGCCCAGCAGGCGCAGCTGCATTCGCCGTGTCCCGTCGCGCAAGGTGAGCAGGTCTTCGGCTACCGCCAAGCGCACCACCCGCCCCTGCTTGCGGAACGCGCTGCTCCACAGCAGCAGCGGCCGCTGCTGTGGACCAGTAACATAGCTGAGACGGGTCTCGCCGACGCCCATTTGCGGCAGCTGCAGGGTTTCATCCCACAGGGAACGGGAGCGGATGACGCGGTCATCCACAGCCACCAGAAAATAGTGTCCGGAGAACGGCTGATTGTAGATGCCCTGGATGCGCTGTGCGTCCAGCGCGGCCCGCCCGTCCGCGCTTGATGTTCAGGCCGCCGAGGAGGCTCTCGCCGTCGTGAGCGAGGCGCGAGGCGAGCTGCTGCTCCATGAGGCTGCGCACCGAGGCGCCGGTGATCAGCCACAACAACCCGATCATCAGCACCAGACTCAGCAACAGCCCCAGACCGAGGCGGGAACGCAGTGAAGTCACGCATCGCCCCCGAACACATAGCCCTGGCCGCGCCGGGTTACGATCACGTCGCTGCCCAGTTTCTGGCGCAACCGATTGACGTAGACCTCGATGACGTTGCTGTCCTTGTCGGCGTCCTGCTCGTAGACGTGTTCGGTGAGCCGCGACTTGGAGAGGATGTGCCCCGGGTGCAGCATGAAGTAGCGCAGCAGACGGAACTCGGTACCGGTGAGCTGCCAGCGCTGTCGACCACGGCTGACCGATTGGGTTTCCTCGTCCAGCACCCAGCCGCGACCGACAGCGCCGCCCGACACTGCCGGTGTTGCGGCGTATCAGCGCCTGCACGCGCGCCAGCAGCTCCTGTTCATGAAACGGTTTGGTCAGATAGTCGTCGGCGCCTGCCTGCAGGCCCTGGACTTTCTCCTGCCAGGTATCGCGGGCGGTGAGAATCAGTACCGGCGTCTTGAGACCGGCCCGGCGCCAGTCGTCGCAGCACTTCCAGGCCCGAACGCTGCGGCAGACCGAGGTCCAGCACAATGACATCGTAGGGCGTTTCGCTGCCGTAGAACTCGGCATCGACGCCGTTATCGAGATGGTCGACGGCGAAGCCGTGGCGATCGAGATAGCGCTTGAGTCGTGCACCGAGTTCCGCGTCGTCTTCTGCGAGCAGCAGTCGCAAGTCAGTTCTCCTGTTTGTCCTTCAGCAACTCACCGCTGGCGGGCGTCGAATTTCATTTCCCAGACCTGACCCTGGTCGTCGACCAGCTCGAGCTCATAGACGTAGCGCTCGCCCTTCCGCTCCAGTTCTGTATCCAGCACCCGGCCGTCGTGAAGCGGCGCGCCCGCTCGAGGATGGCTGCTGCAGCGGCAGGATAGCACCGCGCTGCTGCAGGCTGACGAACCTCGTCGTATTCCCGGGAACTGTAGGCGCCGCCCCCAGGTTCGCGTAATTCGCCTGCTTCCTCGTGACCGTAGCCGGCACCGGGAACAGTGGCAACAACCAGCAGTGCGCCCAGAGCAAAGGTCAGCGCCGTACCGTTCATGACTGGGTGCTTCCCCAGTCGCGTGGAGCGCGCTTCATGCCGGTCAGCATCGATTTGGCGAGGTTTTCATGGTGAATCAGGCTTTCCACCAGTACACCGGCCACGTGTATCGCCACCATCAGCAGCGTCAGGTTGGCAAAGAATTCGTGCAGCCCTTCCAGCGGTCCTTCCGGCAGAGCGTAGGACTGTCCCAACATCGCCAGCGGCCCGGCGGACTCCTCGATACCGTAAAGTGCCATGCCGGTGAAACTGGTGAGCAGCAGGCTGGCGAGCATCATCAGGATCATGGCGCCACCGGCCGGGTTGTGGCCCAGGTAGCGCTTGGCACGCAGCTGCACCGTGTCCTTGACGAACGCCTTGACTTCGGCCGGCCGGTAGACGAAATCGCTGAAGCGCGCATGGCGCGTACCGACAAAACCCCACAGCAGGCGCAGCGCGATCAGTCCGGCAACCGCGTAGCCCGCCACCAGGTGCAGGGACAGCAGCTCCTCTTCCGTCACGTACGCAACGAAGAAGGCGGCCGCCAGGCTCCAGTGGAACACTCGCACGAAAATGTCCCACACTTTGATTTGGTTCTGCATCATGTTCGCCACTCCGGTTTGGATTTGTGCACCAGAGCATAGGATGCGGACATGAATCCAGGCTTAAACACCCGACAGATTAAGCGCGGCTGCCGGCGTGCGCGTCGACGCCGGCACTCTGCCGCTGCAAGGTCTTTTCTATCACCCGCGCCACGGCAACGAAGCCCATGGTGGCCGTGACAAAGCTCGCCGAGCCGTACCCCATGCCGCAATCGAGGTGCACTCCGTGAATGCCCGGTTTTTCGCAGCCGACACTGCCATCGGCCTTGGGATAGACCTGATGCTGGCTGGAGAACACGCACTCGATACCGAAGTAGCGCTTCGTGTTGCGCGTGTACCCGTAGTCATCGCGCAGCTTGGCGCGCACCCGCGCCGCCAACGGATCGTTGAAGGTGCGGCTCAGATCTTTGACCATAATGCGGGCGGGATCGGTCAGGCCACCCGCCGCGCCGGTGGTAATGACGGGAATCCTGTTGCGCTTGCAGTGGTAGATGAGCGCCGCCTTGAACTTGATGCTGTCGATGGCGTCGATGACATAGTCGAAGGGCTGATCGGGGGGCAGATAGTCGAACAGATTCCGGTCCGAGATGAAATCGTCCACCAGCGTGCAGCGACATGCTGGGTTGATCTGCTGCACCCGTTGCGCCATGGCGGCGATCTTCTTCTGCCCGACGCTGCCATCCAGGGCGTGCACCTGGCGGTTGATATTGGTCAGGCAGATTGTGTCGTAATCGATCAGCGTCAGGGCCTCGACTCCGGTGCGGGCCAGCGCTTCCACCGCCCAGGAGCCGACACCGCCCATGCCGATCACGCACACCCGTATGGCACGGATGCGCGCGGCCGGCTGCCGGCCATACAGGCGCGCCACACCACCGAAGCGCGTCTCGTAATCGGAAGCGTTCACGGCGTACCCGGGGTATCGGCGAGACGCAGCACGGCGCAGGCGTTGCGCGTGGTGTGCCGGGCCAGCAGCGCGGGATCGGCGTCGCGCACCTCGGCCAGGGCCTGCAGGCAGTCGGGCAGGTACTCGGGGCTGTTGCGCTCGCCGCGGTGCGCCGCCACCGGTATGTCCGGGGCGTCGGTCTCCAGCACAATCGCCTCCACAGGCAGCGCCTTAGCCAGGCCGCGAATCCTGCTCGAGCGCTCGTAGGTCAGCGTACCGCCGAACCCGAGCTTGAAGCCGAGTTCCAGATATTCCCGGGCCTGTTGCAGGCTGCCGTTGAACGCGTGCGCAATACCGCCGCGCACCCGCAGGCGGCGCAAGGTCGCCAACACCTGGTCGTGCGATTTGCGCACGTGCAGGAGCACCGGCAGGTCGGCATTACGGGCCACGGCCAGCTGGGCCTCGAACAGCCGTTGCTGGCGGTCGCGGTCCAGCCCGGCGACAAAATAATCGAGGCCGATCTCCCCCACGGCAACCGGCCGGTGTTGCGCGAGCGCGGCTTCCAGCGCGTCGACGTCCTCCCGTTGGTGCTGCTCGAGATACACGGGGTGCAGACCGAGGGCCGGGTATAGACCGGGTTCCTGGCGGCACAGCGCCAGCAGCGACCCCCAGTGAGCGGCATCCACGGCCGGAATGACCAGGCGCCGCACGCCGCTGGCACGGGTTCTTGCCAGGACGTCGCTGCGGTCCGCATCGAACTCCGCGACGTCCAGGTGGCAGTGAGTATCGATCAGCTCCATCACGCGTTCTCTCCGTCCGGGGCCCCGCGGGTCATGCTCGCTGCGCTGCGGCCCGTACCCCGGCCCACAGTATCGCGAGCTGCTGACGGTACATGCCCGCGACTTTCCTCGGATCGCTCGACAACAGCAGCAGCGGAACCCCGAGGAGGATCGCCAGCAACGCGGCCAGCAGACTGGGAACCATTGAATTGGCGGGCAGGTCGCCGTGTGCAATGGCCGACTCCAGGTGGGCGGCGAGCCAGCTGTCGATCCCCTTAATGGGCGTCTGTTCGATGCCCGCCAACTGCGGGAACGCCAGCTGCTTCTCCACCGCACTGAGCTGCATGGACTCTTCCAGATTCCCGCCGCGCACCATCCACACCAGCAGCTCCCGAAACAGACCCGGGGTTGCCTCGCAGGTTTTCGCCGTCTGGGCGAACAGGCGGTCGATCACAATCAGCCCCTGGCTGGCGACCGCCGCGCTCTGCGCATGCCAACTCAGCTCCAGCAGCCACAGATGCGCCAGATACTTCATCAGATCCTGTTTACGGGGAAAGTAATTGAAAAATGTCGCTTCCGACACCTCGGCCTGCTGGCAGAGAGCCTTGACCGGGACCTCCGAGAGAGACTGAGTCGCCAGCGCCTGTGCCAGGGCGCGCGCCAATGTGAGCCGGGTACGGGCAAACTTGCGGGTTCTGAGTGCGCTCATAAATTTTGGTGTCTGCTTTAAAACTGGGGTGAAAAGAATTTCCGTCTGCTTGCGCGCGAGGCTACTATTGGAGTGTAAGCTCGGGACCGGACCATAGATTATAGTGAACCCCAATTCTGGTCCAGCCCTTATTAATAACTTATAACAAGCAGTTAGTGTTAAGCTTCGGCATGCATCCGAACGGCTGTGGCCGCGCTGTTCAGGGCGTCGTGCGCTGGTAAGCGCCCGCTGACAACCAGGCTGCCAGCCAAAGGCCAGGCGACAAAAACTTGACATTCAATACAGTGGGACTACATTCCCAAACATGGCTGAACCAATTCAGAAAACCCTGACCCGGGCTATTCACGCCCTGCTCAGGCCACTGGTGAGAATCCTGCTGCGTAACGGCATTGCTTATGGCAGTTTCGCCGAATTGGCCAAGAAGACCTATGTTGAGGTGGCATTCGAGGATTTCGCGCCCGAACGCAAGAAACAGACCGTGTCGCGGGTCTCGGCGCTGACCGGCCTGACCCGCAAGGAAGCCAAGCGGCTGCATGAAATGGGCCGGGAGCAACCCGACCTCGGCCAGCAGCGTTACAACCGCGCCATCCGGGTGATTTCGGGTTGGCTGAATGATGCCGAATTTCACGATCCCGCCGGCCAGCCGCTGGCATTGCCGGTGGATGGCCAGCATGGCTCGTTCGCAGCGCTGGTGAAGAAGTACAGCGGCGACATGACCACCCAGTCGATGCTGGCAGTGCTCAGCGCGGCCTCCACTGTGGCCAGGGAAGACGACCGGGTGCACCTGTTACGGCACGCCTATGTGCCCGGCAAGGATCCAGCCGACAAGTTGCATATTCTGGGCACCGACACGGCGCAGTTGATCGCCACCATAGATCACAATCTGGTCAGCGGTCCCGACGATCTGCGCTTTCAGCGCAAAGTCTCCAATCACCGTGTGCATCCCGATGCAGTCACGGAATTCCGTGCCCTGTCGACCCGCAAGGCTCAGGCGCTGCTGGAGGAATTCGATGCCTGGCTGGCAAAACACGAGGTCGCCGGCGGCGAACAGGACGATGACGAGGGCTGCTACGTCAGCCTCGGCATTTATTACTACGAAAACCCGAACGACGAGGAGGACCCGTCATGAACACGGTCTGGAAACTCATTATGGTCGCGCTGAGCGCCGCGCTGGTGGCGCTGCCGGGCTGCGGCGGGGGCGGTGGCAGCGATTCACTGGCAGGCATCGGCGGCACCGGCAAGGTTGCCAGTGGCACCATCACCGGTTTCGGCAGCATCTTCGTCAACGGCATCGAATACAACACGGACTCGGCCAGCATCGTAGTGGACGAAAGCGGCGGCTCCGAGAGTGACCTGCGGGTCGGCATGGTGGTCACGGTCACCGGCACGGTGAGCGATAGCACGGGTGACGCCGCCAGTGTCATCTACGACAGCCAGGTCGAGGGCCCGGTGAGCGGGCTCGCGGGCCCGACTCCCGGGGCCACTACCAGGCGTTTCACGGTGCTGGGTACCGATGTTGTGGTCGATGCCACCGGCACCATATTCGACAACGGCACGGCCGGTTTTTCGTTCGACACCCTCGCCAACGGCGACGTGGTCGAAGTGAGCGGCTTCCTGGACGGACTCGGCGTGCTGCAGGCGACCTACATCGCGAAGATCGGCGCCCTGAATCCGGGCACCACCGAAGTCGAATTCAAGGGCACGGTCACTGGTGCCAGCGGCCCTGGCGGCACAGCAACCTTTGGCGAAACGTTCACGGTGAACGGAATCAGTGTCAACATCGGCGACGCAAACACCACTGACCTGTCCGATGTGCCGGGCGGCGTGGTGACCGATGGCATGTTCGTGGAGGTCAAAGGCCTGTGGGTCAACGCCAACACGGTCAATGCCTCGAGCATCCAGGAAGAAGCCCCCAGGCTGGGCGATGACGGCGACGACGTCAGTCTGGAGGGGCTGGTGTCCGGCTTCACCGGTGACCTCAGCGCGTTCCTGGTCAGCGGACGACCGGTGGATGCCACTACGGCGACCTTCGAGCCGACCAGCCTGCAGCTGGTCAACGATCTGAGGGTGGAAGTCGAAGGCGTCATCAACAGCAGCGGTGTTCTGGTCGCCGAGAAGATCGAGTCGCGCGGTGGCGACATCGAAGTGCAGGCCGTGGTTACCTCCAAGACCGTCACCAATACCTCACTGAACGAGGGTAGTGTCACCTTGCTACTGGTGGCCAACACCCAGCAGCTGACCGTGCAGACCGACAGCCGCACCCGGTTCGAGGACGAGACCGATGCCGTCGATTCACTGCGCCTCGCTGATATCGGCAGCGGCGATTATCTCGAGGTGCGCGGCTTCCTCGATGATACCGGGGCGGTCATGGCTTCCGCGATAAACCGTGACGACGAGAGCGGCGAGGACGTGGTCCTGCAGGGGCCGGTGAGCAGTTCTGTCACCGATACCTCGATCACGATCCTGGGAGTAACCTTCAGCACCCAGATCGGCACCACCCAATTTGAAGATCTCCTCGGTCAGTCCGTCACCAGCAGCACCTTCTATGGCGCCCTGAGCATCGGCACGCTAGTGAAACTCAAGGATGACAATGTGCCCGGCGACGGGATTGTAGACGAGGCCAGCCTGGACGACTGAGGATAGTGTTGCAGCTCCCCTGCAGCACGCAACGGGCGTAAAGGCGCAAACGCCGCGCTTCGACGCGGTAAGCCCGGCCGCCGCGTCGCGCGCGGCCGGGAAGCCGCGCCGGGAATATCAACTGGCCAGCTCGCAGCGGTTGCGGCCTTCCTGCTTGGCGCGATAGAGCGCCCGGTCGGCACGCTCGAACCATTGTTCGGTACTGTCGCCATCGCGCATTTCAGCCAGGCCGCAGGACGCGGTAATGGTCACGGCTTCGTCACGGAAGTGAAAACCGGTGGCTTCAACCGCGGCACGCAACGTCTCGGCGACGTGCAGACAGACGTCCAGGGCCGAGCCGGTCATCAGCATGGCAAACTCCTCACCACCATACCGCGCCACAAAATCGGTCTCGCGGACACGGTCGGCCAGCACCCGGGCAATGGTCCTGAGCACCTTGTCGCCGGCCTTGTGGCCGAAGCGGTCATTCACCCGCTTGAAGTGATCGATGTCCCACACCAACAGCACCAGCGGCGTACCGAAGCGCTTCCAGCGCGCTACTTCCTGCGCCAGACGCTGTTCGTAGGCGAGGCGATTGGGAATCCCGGTGAGTGCGTCGGTCATCGCCTGGTTGCGCGCCTCGTTGACGCGTGAACGCAGGGTCTCGGCTTCGCCCTCCATCTCGTGCAGACGCGCACTCATCTCGGCAAGCTGCTGGCCGGCCCGCTCGTGCCTGCGCTGCTCATCTTCACGGTGTCGGTCCAGGTGCGCAATCACCGTATCGATATGCGTCTGCAGCGCATGCTTCAGCTGATCGAGGTCGGTTGCATCGCGCAGCCGGGTACCGATACCGTTGATTTCCCGCTTCACCGCGCTGTCCAGTTGCTCGCCGGCCTGGTGCGATTCATCGTGAATCTGGCCACTGCTCTGCAGCTGGAAGCCCACTTCCTGGAGTCGCTCGGTGAGCTGTTTGAGGAAGTTCTCGATGCCCAGTTTTTCTTTCTGCGTCTGCGAGCGAATGGCCTGAATCAGGTCAGCGATACGCTCCAGCACCCGGTCCCAGGTCTCGCCGTCAGCGGTCTTCTCTATCTGGTCACGGATGGCCTCCACTTCGGCGACAAACTCTTCCGGCAGCGACAGCCGTTCCAGGAGCCGAATGAGTATTTCGCGGACACTGTCGGTGGCCTGGTGCAGCACCTCGCGGGATGCGGCAGCGCTGGCGCTGTCCGGCACGGTAGTCTCCGGCCTGTCCGGCGATGGCTCCGGCCCGGTCCGAAACAGGCGTTGCAACAGACCTGGCCTGGCAGGAGCTTCCGTGCCCGCTGCAGCGGCATGTGCGGAGAGTTTGAACCCGGTATGGATCAATTCGGCAAACGCCTGTACGGCCGCCGCATCGCCGGTGGCAGCCGCCGACTGCAGCTGCTTGCGCAGTGCCTTGCTCTGGTGCGCACTGCCCTTTGGCAGCGACAAGGCATCGAGCAACGCCAGCAGCGGCCCATCGCCGGCATCCTGGCGGCGGGCCCGCTTGCGCCGGCCGTCCAGTTTTACCAGGCTCTGGGACAAATCCTCCAGCGCCATCTCGAGCTGGGCGGTGCTGGCGCGGTCGCGAATGGCGTTGCGCAGATCGCGCAGCTGCCGGTCCAGAGCGGCATCGAGACCGTCGGCAGCGAGCGTCAGGCGGGAGATGGTCCTGCGCAGCAGTTCCTCGGCCTCCTGCCACTGCTTTTCCCGGCGCTCGGACTCCTCCAGCTGGACAAAATACTTCTGCTTCCACTGCAGCGCTTCCTGCGCGTCTTTTTCGCTGTCCACGTGGCGCGCCCCGGTCAGATGTGCAACTCGACGCTCTCGGGCAGAACCACTTCCATCGAAATAGGCAGATGGTCCGAGAGCGGGTAGTTCAACACCTCGGCACGCCCCACCGCTACCGTGGGGGTGACCAGGATGTGGTCGATATTGCGCTTGGGACGCCAGCTCGGGAAGGTGTGCAGGCCGTGCAGCGGTTCGCTCATCAACGTCTTGTTGACCAGCAGTTCCATTTCCTCGCTGTCGGAGCGGCAATTCATATCCCCCATCATGACAACGTGACGGTAGTCATTGATGAGGTCGCCGAGGTAGTCGAGCTGGCTGAGGCGACCCCGCCGGCTCAAGGCCAGGTGCACGATCAGCACCACCAGCGATTCCTCGCCGTCGCCAAAGCGCACCGCCATGGCACCACGCCCGGGCAGCCGCCCCGGCAGCTTGTGTTCGGTGATACCGCTCGGGCGGTAGCGGCTCAATACGCCGAGGCTGTGCCTGGCAAACTGGCCGATACGCCGATTGGTCTGGTCGTCCCAGTACGGAAACCCCGCGGCATTGGCGAGATACTCAGTGATGTTGACGAACCCGCTGCGCGCACTGCCGGCATCGGCTTCCTGCACACCCACCAGGTCATATTCGCTCATCAGCTGGGCGATACGGTCCAGGTTGTTGAATCGCTGCGGGTGGTGCAGGACGTGTTTCCAGCTGTGGGTCAGGTACTGGCGGTAGCGCCGGGTAGTGATACCGATCTGGATGTTGTAGCTGAGCAGGCGCAGCTTTCGTTCCGCTACCTGCTCCACCGTGCTTGCATTGGCTGGTTCTGACATGTCAATTCAGATGGGACAAACCAGATTACCCAGTTGTTCCGTCAATTTCAGGTTCTCGCTGTAATCGACCGGGCAGTCGATAATCGTTACGGTCGGCTGCGCCAGCGCATCCTTAAGGATATCCTGCAGCTGGCCGGGGCCGTCGACCCGGTAGCCCCTGGCGCCGAACGCCTGCGCGTAGGTCACGAAATCGGGGTTGGTGAAATCCACGTGCGACACCCGCTTGAACTGGTTCAGCTGCTTCCACTCGATCAGTCCGTAGCCGCCGTCGTTCCAGATCAGAATGACGATCGGGATGCCGAGTCGCATAGCAGTCTCGATTTCCTGGGAGTTCATCAGAAAACCCGCGTCACCGGTAACCGCAACCACAGCGCGGTCGGGTGACACCATTTTAGCAGCAATGGCACCTGGCACGGCTATGCCCATACTGGCAAAGCCGTTGGAAATAATGCAGGTGTTGG
The DNA here is from genome assembly GCA_963695455.1 of uncultured Gammaproteobacteria bacterium. Taxonomy (GTDB): domain Bacteria; phylum Pseudomonadota; class Gammaproteobacteria; order DSM-19610; family DSM-19610; genus Thiogranum. The sequence continues at coordinate 1,013,632 of CAVOGN010000002.1, forward strand.
GCTGTTCGCAGCGGAACATGCGCGCCATCCACATCTTGTGGGCGCCCACGTCGCAGATCACGATATCGTCGAGCTCCAGGACGGTGCGCAGATCCCAGATGATCTTCTGCGGCTTGATCGGAAAACCGCTGTCTTCGCGGTGCTGGTTCATCTCCTCGATCAGCGCCTTGCGCAGCGGTCGCATCAGATGGCCCTGGTGCGGCGTGGCCAGTTCCGCGATGCGCAGCAGGCTGTGCTTTATGTCGCCCAGCACGCCGACCGTGACATTGTAGTGCTGATCGACCTCCGCCTGGGTGCGGTCGATGTGGATAATGGTGCGATCGCGGGTCGGGTGCCACAGGTAGGGGTGGTATTCGACCAGGTCATAGCCGATGCAGAGAATCACGTCCGCACGGCTGAACCCGCAGCTGATGTAGTCGTTGGCCTGCAGTCCGGCGCTGGCAAGCGAGGTGCGATTACGGAACGGCACCACTCCCTTGGCCATAAAGGTATTGGCAACCGGGATGTTGAGCTTTTCGGCAAAGTCCGCGAGGTGTTTCCAGGCTCCCGCGCGTACTACGCCGTTGCCCGCCAGGATCATCGGGTTGCGTGCCGAGGAAATCAGTTCGGCGGCCTTTTCCACCTGCAGCTGAGCAGGCTCGGGCGGAAACGGATGATTGACCGGCAGCGGCTCGGCCCGCGCCGGCAGTTTCGCCACGTCTTCAGGAAATTCGATGAAGCTGGCGCCGGTCTTCTCCGACTGGGCGACCTTAAAGGCCTTGCGCACCACCTCCGGGATAACGTCCGGAGTCAACACCCGCGACGCGTACTTGCTGATAGGCCGAAAAATCTCCTCCAGGTCCAGCACCTGGTGCGATTCCTTGTGCAAGCGATTGGTGCCGGCCTGCCCGGCAATTGCCACCACCGGCGCATGGTCCATGTTGGCATCGGCCACGCCGGTGAGCAGGTTGGTCGCGCCCGGTCCCAGGGTCGACAGGCACACACCGGCGCGCCCCGTAAGACGCCCATACACATCCGCCATGAATGCAGCGCCCTGTTCATGACGGGTGGTGACGAAACGGATACGCGAGTCGAGCAGCGCATCCATGAAGTCCAGATTTTCCTCCCCAGGTACACCGAAGATAAATTCGACGCCCTCGTTCTCGAGGCACTTGACGAACAGTTGCGCTGCATTCATGGAAGCGTTCGAAATCCCATCATCAGACCCCGCCATCGGCAGCGCCGACCAGCAGCGCGGGGCTTAGTGCCTGCCGGCACCCGGACCGGTTGCCAGCACAACGCGCGCAGTGCACACTCAGTTTCACCTCTATAAGGCCCCGCCCCCTGCGCCGCCGCAACGGTATTGATTACCCTAGGGCGCGGCGGGCGCCGCAGCGCGCGAAGCGGCGCGCTCCTGCTCGATCAGAAAGTCGACGACCTGCAGCATTTCCTTGTTACCACCGGCCATCTGCGCCGACGCGAGGTATTTTCCGTTGACCACCAGCACCGGTACGCCGGTAATGCCATACAAGCTGCGCGCCTGACGCGCGCGGCTGGTCTTGGTGATCACCGCGAAGGACTGAAAAGTGCGGTCGAAATCCTCTTCCGAGACGCCTTGTTCGACAAACACCGCTTTCACGTCATCGACAGTGCGGATGCGTTTGCGTTCCTTGTGAATGCGTTCGAACAGCGCGCGGTGCACCTGCTCCTCCACCCCCAGCAGCTCCATCGTGTAATAGGCGCGCGCCAGCAGTTCCCAGTCCGCACCCAGCACCGCGGGCATGCGCACGAAGGCGACGTCTTCAGGTTTGTTTTCCAGCCAGGCGTTCAGCTGCGGCTCCAGGTGGTAGCAGTGCGGGCAGCCATACCAGAACAGCTCCAGCACCTCGATCTGGTCCGGGTTCGCGGTGGGCTGCGGGTTGGCGAGGCGCTTGTAATCGGTGCCTTCATCGAAACCCGCGCGCACCAACGGGGCCACCAGGAGTAAGGCAATCAGCGTGAACCATGTCTTCATTATCATCTCCATCGCAAACAAGGCCAGGCGGCAGGGTATCCGCCCGACAGTCACAGTCTAACGGCCGCAACCGCAGAAAGGATGACGCGGCGACCAGGCACCTGGTCGTCAGCCTGGCGCATTCCACTCCCGGCGGTTCCGCGCCGAATGCTGCCTCGGGCCAGGCTACAGCGTCCCATTTTCACCGCACCCTGGCGGTGCTGGCAAGGCAGTTCTCGCCGCCGGCACCGCCCCCGCAAGGTCGGGCGCAACGCTGCGCAAACAAAAAGGCGGCCCTGAGGCCGCCTTGCGCCGCCTTCCGGCCGGGAATCAGTGCAAACCCTGCACATAGGATGCGACCGCTTTGATCTCCTCGTCGGTCATCTTGGCCGCGGTGTTGCGCATCATTTTGCCCGCGTCATTGGCGCGCTCGCCTTTCTTGAACGCGTAAAGCTGGTTTTCCACGTATTTGGCGTGCTGCCCGCTGAGGGACGGAAAATTGGCGGCGGGGTTGCCACTGCCGGTCGGCCCGTGGCAGCCGATGCAGGCCGCGACCCCGCTGGATGGATTGCCGCCACGGTAGATCTTCTCTCCCAGCTCCACCAGTGCCTTGTCGGCAGCACCCATCTGAATAGTCTGGGCCGAAAAATAGGCCGCCAGATCTGCCATGTCCTGCTCACTCAGGGTGGCGACCATAGGTGCCATCATGGCGTTGTTACGCTCCTTGCCGGCCTTGAAATCCTGCAGCTGCTTATCAAGGTAATTGGCATGCTGGCCCGCCAGTTTCGGCCATTCCGGGTTGGCGCTGTTACCGTCCGCACCATGACAGCCGGCACAGGTCGCAGACTTCGCCTTGCCCGCCGCGACATCACCTGCCGCCATGACCTGGGAAACACCGCCGGCCAGTGAAAGAGTTGCCGCAAAAACAAGCCAGTTTTTCATCTCGCATCGATCTCCAAACACGCTGCAGAAGAGGCATGATACCGCTGTGCGGACCGCCACCCGGAAAAATAGCCCCCCTGTATACCAGCGGGCCTGCAGCGGGTCAACCGAGGGGTGTGTCGCGGTGCGCTGGACCGACACCAGAAGAAGCTGCGCAAGAGATTAATTCAGATACACTTAGTCCGCTAGCGGTGGAGCTTTAGCAGGTTCGCGCGGCGGTCGCCGCACAGCACCTGAACTGGCGCGCCCCGCCAACTGTGTGAAAATACGCCGATGAGCCTGAATTTCGCCCACGCCCGATTTCTGACCAGCGTGCCCAAAGCCAGCCTTGCCCCACCGGATGCCGGCACCGAGGTCGCATTTGCCGGCCGTTCCAACGCCGGCAAGTCGAGCGCACTGAACGTGATTACCCGGCAACGCGCCCTGGCGCGTACCAGCAAGACACCTGGACGCACCCGGCAGATCAATTTCTTCGCCCTGGATGACCGCGTGCGGCTGGTGGATCTGCCGGGATACGGCTACGCCAAAGTCCCTCAGGCCTTGAAAGAACAGTGGCAACAGCAGCTCGCGGAGTATCTCGAGACGCGTGTTTCGCTGCGCGGACTCATGCTGCTGATGGATTGCCGCCATCCGCTGACCGAGTTTGACCGGCAGATGCTGGGCTGGTGCGCCGTTGCGAGATTGCCGGTGCATGTCCTGCTGACCAAGGCTGACAAGCTCAAACGGGGACCGGCCAACGCCAGTCTTCTGTCGGTGCGGTCCCAGCTGGCCCAGTTCCACCCGCAGGCAACGGTGCAGCTGTTCTCGGCGCTGAACAAAACCGGTGTGGAGCAGGCGCGTGAGGTGATCACCGGCTGGCTAACCCGCCTCTCTCAGGACGCGGAGGCGAGTGACAGGACCTGTTGAACTTATTGAGAACATTGCAGAACCTGCCCCAAGATTCGCCACGCCCGCGGTCCTCAAGAGGTTGGGTCCGAAATGCGGCCCGCGGGGAATCATGCGACAGGCTCTGGGTAAGCGCGAACCAGGCTCAGGGCAGGCTTATCCCGGCCCTGGCTGCGCGGGCAAAAAAAAACCCCGGAGTGCAAGGGGGGGAAGCACCGGGGTTAAAAATACCCGGCTTGGGGAAACCGGGTTGGAGGAATACCCGTTCAATTGCACCACGAACGGGGAGCATCAGCCAACAACACTACGTATAGACAGATTCTTCCGTTTTTGGTTCGCTTCCGTTACCGCCACCTCGTTCGGGTACCCTGACTGTGCCGCTCACTGGTTATTACTATAGAACACCTTGTCCAACTTTGGATAGTAAACCAATGGCGATTCGTGCAAAAAAATCGTCGCTAAGCTGTTATCCCTTATTGGTTTAAGGGCCATCAGGCATATACAAACGTTTAATGCGCCTGATCCCAGTTGTCGCCGATGCCGACATCCACCAGCAGCGGAACCGCGAGTTCGGCGGCCCGCTCCATGCGGTCGCGGATCTCCGGCACGGCTACCTCGAGCTGCGCCGCCGGAACCTCGAACACCAGCTCGTCGTGCACCTGCATAATCATCTTGACGCCGCGGCCGGCGCCTTTAATCCACTCGTCCACCGACAGCATGGCCTGCTTGATAATGTCGGCGGCCGTGCCCTGCATGGGCGCATTGATCGCGGTGCGCTCTGCGCCCTGGCGGCGCTGCATGTTGCTGGCCTTGATATCGGGCAGATAGAGGCGCCTGCCGAACAGGGTTTCCACATAGCCCTGCTCGCGGGCCAAAGCCCGCGTCGCATCCATGTAGGCCTTGACACCCGGGTAGCGGTGAAAATACAGATCGACATACTGCTGTGCCTGGGTTCGGTCGATGCCCAGCTGGCGCGCCAGCCCGAACGCGGACATGCCGTAAATGAGCCCGAAGTTGATCGCTTTGGCGGAACGCCGCTGCTCCCCGGTCACCTGCTCGGGAGCGGTCATGAACACCTCGGCGGCCGTGGCACGATGGATGTCCTCACCGCGCGCAAACGCCTGCACCAGGCCCGCATCGCCGGACAGATGCGCCATGATGCGCAACTCGATCTGCGAGTAGTCGGCCGCCACCATGCGGCAACCGGGCTCGGGGATAAAAGCCTGACGAATGCGCCGCCCTTCCTCGGTGCGAATCGGGATGTTCTGCAGATTGGGATCGGATGACGACAGCCGTCCGGTCGCCGCCACCGCCTGGTGATAAGAGGTATGCACCCGCCCGGTCGCGGGATTCACCTGCTGCGGCAGCTTGTCGGTGTAAGTCGACTTGAGCTTGCTCAGCGAGCGGTGCTCCAGAATCAGGCGCGGCAGGGGATAGTCCAGGGCCAGTTCCTGCAGCACCGACTCCGCAGTGGACGGCGCCCCTTTGGGCGTCTTGGCCAGCACCGGCAGCTGCTGCTGGTCGTAGAGGATCGCCTGTATCTGCTTCGGTGAACCCAGGTTGAAGGGCGCGCCCGCCAGTGCGTGCGCCTCCCGCTCGACGGCCTGCATGCGCTCGGCCAGCTCGCCGCTCTGGCGCGCCAGCATGGCCACGTCCACCTTGACGCCGGCGCGTTCCATATCGCCCAGGACCACAAGCAGCGGCAGTTCCAGTTCCTCGAAAAGGTTTTTCAGGCGCGGTTCGGCGGCCAGCCGCGGCCACAGGACCTGGTGCAGGCGCAGCGTCATGTCGGCGTCCTCGGCCGCATAGGGGGTCGCCTGCTCCAGCGCCACCTGGTTGAACGTCAGCTGCTTGGCACCCTTGCCGGCCACGTCTTCGAACTTGATATTGGTGTGCGACAAATACTTCTGACACAGCGAATCGAGATCGTGGCGGCTGGCGGTGCTGTCGAGCAGATAAGACTCCAGCATCGAATCGTAGCCGATACCGCGCAGCTGAATGCCGTGGTTGGCCAGCACGCTGCGGTCGTACTTGAGGTGATGACCGAGCTTCGCTTTGCGGGTGTTCTCCAGCAGCGGGCGCAGACGCTCCAGTACCCGCTCGCGGTCCAGCTGCTCGGGCGCGCCCGGGTAGTCGTGCGCCAGCGGCAGATAGGCGGCCTGTCCGGGCTCGATAGCGAAGGACAGGCCGACGATCTCCGCCTGCATGTAGTCGAGGCTGGTGGTTTCGGTGTCCAAGGCGAACAGCTCGGCCTGCTCGAGTCGCGCCAGCCAGTCCGCCAGCTGCGGCTCGCTGAGGATCGCCTGGTAGTCCGCTGTGGGCGTCGCCGCGGCAGCCGTTGCCGTGCTGTCATCCCCGCCGCTATCCAGCTGTTGCAGCCAGCTCCTGAACTCCAGGCGCTCGAGCCATCCGCGCAGTGCCCGGGTATCCGGTGCCTGCAACCCCAGCTGTTCGGGCTGCACGTCCAGCTCCAGGTCACAGCGGATGGTGGCGAGCGCCCGCGACAGTTCCAGCTGGTCGAGATGCGCGCGCAGGTTTTCCCCGATCTTGCCCTTGATGTCTGCGGCGTGTGCCACCAGCGCGTCCAGAGTCCCGTACTGGCCGAGCCATTTGGCTGCAGTTTTGGGTCCCACCTTCGGCACCCCGGGGATGTTGTCGGAGCTGTCACCCACCAGCGCCAGAAAGTCGACGATCTGGGCCGGCGACACGCCGAACTTATCCTGCACGCCCTGCACATCCAGCGCACTGTCATTCATGGTGTTGATCAGCGAGACCTGTGCGTCGACCAGCTGGGCGAGATCCTTGTCTCCGGTCGATATTACGGTATTCCAGCCAGCCTGACTGGCCTGGGCGGCAAGCGTGCCGATCACGTCGTCCGCCTCCACGCCGGGCACCTGCAGCAGCGGCAGTCCCATGGCGCGGACCACCTCCAGCAGCGGCTCGACCTGGGCGGCGAGCTCCTCCGGCATGGGAGGTCGATGCGCCTTGTACTCGGCATACAGGTCGTCGCGGAAGGTCTTGCCGCGCGCGTCGAATACCACCGCCATGTACTCGGGACGGTAGCTGTCGATCAGCTTGCGCAGCATGTTAAGCACCCCGTAAACGGCACCCGTCTGGTCGCCGCGTGAATTGGTCAGGGGCGGCAGCGCATGAAAGGCGCGGTACAGGTAGGAGGACCCGTCAACCAGGATAAAAGGTGGCTTGGCCTCGGCCGTCATAGTGCTTATCTCGGTTTAACCAAAGTGCGATGGTATCATCCCGACGATCAGGGCGCGGCCGCACCCGCGCTCGCGCCCCCGCACACAGGACAGCTGCAATGGATCAACAGTCTAGACGCCGCCACCCCGGCCTGGCGCCGCTCAGCGATAGCCAGCTGAGCCGCGAGTCCTGGAAGATTTTCCAGATCATGGCGGAGTTCGTCGAGGGATTCGAGCGCCTGGCACAGATCAAGCCTTCCGTCAGCATCTTCGGCTCGGCGCGTACCGCGCCCGATCACCCCTATTACCAGCTGGCCGAAGACATCGCGCGCGCCCTGTCGGAATCGGGCTTTTCGGTGGTCAGCGGCGGCGGCCCCGGCATCATGGAGGCCGTTAACAAGGGAGCTTTTGCCGGCCCCTCACCCAGCATCGGGCTGAACATTATTCTGCCGCACGAACAGGCCGGCAACGAGTATCAGGATATCAGCCTCAACTTCCGCCACTTCTTCTCCCGCAAGGTGATGTTCGTCAAATACGCCTCGGCGTACGTGGTGCTGCCCGGGGGCTTCGGCACCCTGGACGAACTGGCCGAAATACTCACCCTGGTGCAGACCGGCAAGACGCGCCGCATTCCCATCATTCTGGTGCACCGCCCGTTCTGGGACGGGCTGGTGGACTGGTTCCGCAATACCTTGACCCGGGAGCGGACCATCGCCCCCGAAGACCTGGATCTGTTGCAGATACTGGACAAGCCGCAGGAAGTGGTCGATGCTATTTTTGCACACTACGACAAGCGCGGATTCGAGCCTTCGCCGAGCGAACAGGAAATTTTGCTGGACCTGTAAATTTAGAGAGATCTCCATGAAACCTGTGTACCCGTTAGTCCCGCTGGCCCTGTGGTGCAGCGCCGCCCTGGCCGAGGCGCCGGCGGAACTGCCGCCCCCCGCGATGAGCGACGAGGAAGAGATCGAACCCGAGGTCCAGATCATCAAGCGCGAGGACAAGACCATCGAGGAATACCGCATCAACGGCCGGCTGTACATGATCAAGGTGACGCCGAAAAACGCGCCGTCCTACTACCTGATCGATACCGATGGCGACGGCACCATGGAGGCGCAGCGCACCGAGATCGAGCCTCAGCTCATGATCCCGCGCTGGGTCCTGTTCCGCTGGTAATACCCCCGACGCAGGCGGCCGGCGGCTGCTGCGGCCGCGCCCCGCTCCGTTCCGCGTCCTTGCACGCGCGGCTGACTGGCCTGCAAAGCCGGTTATAATCGGCGCCCATGTCTGAATCCACCCTGCACCGGCTGTCCACCGCACTGGGGCGTGTCGCGGAAGCGGTCGGCAACACGGCGGCCTGGCTGGCACTGGCGCTGGTGCTGGTGACCTTCGCCGTGGTGGTGCTGCGCTATCTGTTCGAGCTCGGCTGGATCGCCATGCAGGAGTCCGTCCTCTACCTGCATGCCAGCCTGTTCCTGCTGGGCGCGGCCTATACCCTGAACCGGGACGGGCACGTGCGCGTCGACATCTTTTACCGTGGCTTCTCTTCCCGAGGCAAAGCGCTGGTCGACCTGCTCGGCTCCCTGCTGCTGTTGCTGCCGGTGTGCAGCTTCCTGCTATGGGTGAGCTGGGATTATGTCGCCAGCGCCTGGGCGCTGCGCGAAGGCTCCCCCGAGGCCGGCGGCCTGCCGTTCGTGTACCTGCTGAAGACCCTGATTCCGCTCGCCGCGGCGCTGCTGATCCTGCAGGGCCTCAGCCAGGCACTGGCCAGCCTGGGCACCCTGACCGGCGGCGAGCAGGACGACGAGTGAACGGCGAAATGGCCCTGCTGCTGTTCGCGGCCGTGTTCGCGCTGCTGCTGGCAGGCTATCCGGTCGCCTTCACCCTGGCGGGTACGGCGCTCGGCTTCGCCTTTGTCGGGGAATGGATCGGCGTATTCGATGCCGCCTTCCTGCAGGCACTGCCCAACCGGCTGTACGGCATCATGACCAATGAGACCCTGGTCGCAGTGCCGCTGTTCGTGTTCATGGGCGTGACCCTGGAGCGCTCGCGGGTAGCCGAAAACCTCCTGGAAACCATGAGCGGCCTGTTTGGGCGGCTGCGTGGCGGGCTGGGGCTGTCGGTCACGCTGGTCGGCATGCTGCTGGCCGCGAGCACCGGTATTGTCGGCGCCACCGTGGTTACCATGGGGCTGCTGTCGCTGCCGACCATGCTGCGGCGCGGCTACGACCCGCGGGTGGCGACCGGCACCATCTGCGCCTCCGGCACGCTGGGACAGATCATTCCACCGTCCATCGTTCTGGTGCTGCTCGGCGATGTACTGTCTGCGGCCTATCAGCAGGCGCAGCTCGACCAGGGTATTTTCTCGCCCAAGACCGTCTCGGTGGGCGACCTGTTCGCGGGTGCACTGATCCCGGGCCTGCTGCTGGTGGCACTGTACATAGTCTACCTGCTCGCCGTCGCGCTGCTGCGGCCGCATACCATGCCGGCTCACGACCCCGGCGATCAGACCGCCCGCGGCAGCCTGCACGTGGCACGCGCCCTGCTGCCGCCGCTGGCGCTGATTATCGCCGTGCTCGGCTCCATCCTGGGCGGTTTCGCCACGCCCACCGAAGCCGCATCGGTGGGCGCGGTGGGTGCCCTGCTGCTGGCCTGGACCCGGCGTCAGCTCAAGCTGGCGGTGCTGCGCGACGTGGTGCGCAGCACCATGGAAGTGTCCAGCATGGTGTTCCTGATCCTGATCGGGGCGTCGCTGTTCTCGCTGGTATTCCGCGGTTTCGGCGGCGATGAGCTGGTGGAGGACCTGCTCGGTCAGCTGCCTGGCGGCGTATTTGCGGCGATGCTGGTGGTGATGCTGGTGATGTTCCTGCTCGGCTTCGTGCTGGATTTCATCGAGATCACCTTCGTGGTCGTACCCATCGTCGGACCTATCCTGCTCGCCATGGGACTGGATCCGGTGTGGCTCGGCATCATGATTGCCATCAACCTGCAGACCTCCTTCCTGACGCCGCCGTTCGGCTTTGCACTGTTCTATCTCCGGGGCGTGGCGCCGGAAAGTATCCGTACTGCCGACATCTATCGCGGCGTCATACCGTTCATCGCCATCCAGCTCGGCATGCTGGGTCTGCTGGCGCTGTGGCCGGCGCTGGCCACCTGGCTGCCCGGCCTCATTTATCAGTAGCCGGACGACGCTGCGAACCGGAAACGCGGCCCGGATCGCATCATGCCGAACGGGCGTTCAGGTAGGCGCGCTGCGAGATATCGCTCCACTGGGTGGCCTGTCGACGGAAGCGCTGGAACGACTCATAGACCCGCTTCGACAGCGCATCCTTGGCAGCGATTTCCTCCACCACCTGGGCCGACAGTTCGCGCAGCCGCGCCAGCACCGGGTCCGGGAGTTTGCGCACCTCGACCTGGTGCTCCTCGACCAGGGTCTGCAGCGCCTCGTTGTTGCGGGCGATGTATTCGGCGTACATGTCCTGGTTGGCCACCCGCGCCGCATTGCTCACAATAGTCTGCAATTCCTCGGGCAGCGCGTCGAAGGCCTGCTTGTTGACCATGCACTCCAGGGTGGTGCCGGGTTCCTGCCAGCCCGGGTAGTAGTAATACCTGGCCGCCTTGTACAGGCCGAAGGCCAGATCGTTGTAAGGCCCCACCCATTCGGTCGCGTCGATGGCACCGGACTGCAGCGACGTGAACAGCTCGCCGCCGGGCAGGCTGACCGGCGTCCCCCCGGCGCGCGCCAGCACTTCTCCGCCCAACCCCGGAATGCGCATCTTCAGGCCCTGCAGGTCCTCCAGCGAGTTGATTTCACGGTTGAACCAGCCCGCCATCTGCACGCCGGTGTTGCCGGCCGCCATCGGCACCAGGCCGAACGGCCGGTAAGTCTCCGCCCACAGCTCCATGCCGCCACCGTGGTACAGCCAGGCATTCATTTCCTCGGCGGTCAGACCGAACGGCACCGCAGAAAAAAACTGCGCCGCCTCACTCTTGCCCTTCCAGTAGTAGGACGCGCCATGCCCGAGTTCGGCGGTTCCCGCCGATACGGCGCCGAACACCTCAAACGCCGGTACCAGCTCGTTGGCTCCGTACACCTTGACCTCGATGCGGCCGCCACTCATGGTCGTGATCAGCTCGGCCAGATAGTTGGCTCCGGTGCCCAGACCTGGAAAATTCTTCGGCCAGGTTGTGACCATTTTCCATTTGACCGGCGTGAAAGCCGCTGTGCCGGCCCCCTGCGACGCTGGTGTGGCTGCGTTCCTGTCTGCCTTGCAGCCGGCGCCAAGGGTGGCACCGGCCAGCACCGCGCCGCCGCCGAGGCGGCCTAAAAACCTTCTCCTGTCCATCGTGTCCTCTGCAACGCTGCTGGTATCGAAGCGCGCTATTGTACGGCTTTGCCTTCCTGGCGGTGCGCCAAAAAATTACTGTTGCATTTTTCGGATGTTATGCCATTATGCTATTTAAAATCTGCAGAAGTATTCCTAGTGCCCTGTAATATATAAAGATATTGAGGATCGGGCATAACAAGTTCGGAACAATAGCAGACTGATAACTGCACCTCCGGAGGACACGATATGCTGGACGCACCCGAGCGCGTAGGCGCCAGATTCTCGATTCTGCTGTTTCTCGGTTTCCTGCTGGCACCGCTGGCGGGTTTCGGTACAGCGTTGCTGTTCGGGGTCATGGAACCCTGGCAGATCCAGCAGCTGCTGGCCGGGGGCCTGGTACCGGCATTCTCGGTTTCGCTGATCTTCTTCGCTCTGTTTCAGCTGCAGCGCCTCATCACCCCGCTGATCACCTGGGCGCTGCAGAATCCGGCCGGCGGCAATGCGCCGACCCATCTGCACCGCCAGCTGCACCGCTTCAGCCGCGATTTCTGGAGCCTGATGGCCGTCCACGCCCTGGTCAGCCCGGTGCTGGTGTTCTGGAGTCTGGACGGCGGCATTGACCAGAGCAACGTCACCGCCTTCCTGCACCTGCTGCTGCTGCAGACCCTGGCATCGGCGCTGATCGGCACACCGGCCTACCTGTTCGGGCTGCACCAGCTCGGCAAGCTGGCCGGGCACCTGAGCCTGGACCGCGTCCACGTCAGCCTGAAATCACGCATCCTGCTGCTGGCCGGGCTGGTACCCCTGCTGTCCTACTCGGTGCTGGTGGAATACCACTGGCTGCATACCGGAGCGCTCGATGTCGGCTATCTGGCCACCTGGCTGGGGCTGGCCTCGATCACCACGGTCATCAGTCTGCTGTCCATCCGCAGCATGCAGCAGGCCCTGCGTCCTTTCGAGCAGCTGTTCAGCCGCAGCGGCGCTTCCACCCACCATGAGCTGGCCAATCTGCGCGCCGCGTCCACCGATGAAATCGGCCATCTCACCCAGACCCTGGGTAAAGTGTTCCAGCGTCTCGGCGACCAGGAAACCCACATGCGCGCCATCGTCGACACCGCCGCCGAAGGCATTATCGTGGTCGACGAAAAAAGCCTCATCGACACCTTCAACCCGGCAGCGGAACGCCTGTTCGGTTACCTGGCGCTGGAGATCCGCGGCCATCACCTGGCCTCGCTGCTGCCCGAGGTGTTCGAAGTCCGCACCTGTGTCGACGCCCACAGCGAGGAACGCGAAGTCGAGGGCATGCACCGCAACGGCTCCCGCATACCGATTTCGCTGCGCGTCTCGGCGATGGAAATCAGTGGCACGCGCATGTTCACCTGCCTGGTCGCCGACATCAGCCAGCGCAAGGCCGCCGAGTGCGAGCTGCTGGCGGCCGAAGCCCGCTACCGGGCACTGGTGGAAACCGCTCACGACCTGGTATGGAGTGTCGACCCGGACGGTCGCTGGAGCTATCTGAACTCGGCATCGCGCATGGTCTACGGCCTGGAACCGGAAGACATGATCGGACGCCCCATCGCCGAGTTCTGCCTGGCCGCCAACAGCGCCGCCGACCAGCGTGCTTTCCAGGAATTGCTGGCCGGACACGACCTGTACCAGTACGAAACCGTGCACCTGCACAACAACGGCAGCCAACGCCATCTGAGCTTCAACGCCAAGGCGCACGTGGACGCCCAGGGCACTGTGGTACAGATCAGCGGCACCGCGCGTGACATCACCGAGCAGAAGGCGTTCCATCAGCAGCTCACCTACCAGGCGGAACACGATTCGCTGACCAAGCTGTTCAACCGCCACTACTTCCAGGAAGAGCTGGAGCGCACCGTGGCGCGCGTAGCGCGCAACCCGGAAGCCACCTGCGCGCTGTTCTACATCGACCTGGATCAGTTCAAGTACATCAACGACACGCTGGGGCACGCGGCCGGCGATCGCCTGCTGGTGGAAATCACCCAGCTGCTGCTGAAACACGTGCGCGACGGTGACCTGCTGGCGCGCTTCGGCGGCGACGAGTTCACCCTGCTGCTGTACGATATCCGCCCGGCCGACATCATGCTGGCAGCCGAGCACTTCCGCGCGCTGTTCGAGAATTACACCTTTCTGCAGGACGGCAAGAGCTTCAACATCAGCTCCAGCATCGGCGCCTCGGTCATCGACAACCTGGTGCAGTCGGCCGAAGAAGCACTGTCGCACGCCGACCTGGCCTGCAACATGGCCAAGGCACAGGGCCGCAACCGGGCCAACCTGTACGACCCCAGCGACCGCAACAAGGCTGGCATGGCGGAAGACATGGGGTGGGCCTCGCGGGTGCGCGAAATGCTGGAACACGACCGCTTCCAGCTGGTTTACCAGCCGATCATGTCGCTCGACGATGACCAGGTGCAGGATTACGAAGTGCTGGTGCGCATGATCTGCGATGACGGCCAGATCATTCTGCCCGGTGGCTTCATGCCGGCTGCCGAGCGTTTCGGGTTGATCCACAGCGTGGACCGCTGGATTGTGCGGCGCGCCCTCACCCATCTGGCACGCCTGCACCAGCAGGGTGAAGGGGTACGCTTCTCCATCAACCTGTCCGGCAAGGCGTTCGAGGACAAGGCGCTGCTGCCAATGATAGAGGAACTGCTGGAACACTCCGCCATTGACCCGTCGCGGGTATGTTTCGAAATCACCGAAACCGCGGCCATTGCCAAGCTCTCCGAAGCCGAGAAGTTCATCGGTGCACTCAAGGGCATGGGCTGCCAGTTCGCACTCGACGATTTCGGCGCCGGCTTTTCATCGTTCGCCTATCTCAAGCATCTGCCGGTGGACAAACTCAAGATCGACGGCGCGTTCGTGCAGGGTATGGCCAGCAGCCAGATCGATCAGGCCATGGTGCAGTCGATGAACCAGGTCGCCCACGCGCTGGGCAAGCTGACCATCGCAGAATACGTGCAGGACGCCGCAACCCTGGAGCTGCTGCGCGAGTATGGCGTCGACTATGCCCAGGGCAACTACATCGGCAAGCCGCGCGAAGCGCTTATGAGCATCACACGCCCAGCGGTGTCACGTCTGCAGCCGCTGCGTCGCGCCGAATAGCGGACACGCTGTGAACCCGCCGGACAGGCGTAGTATCATGCATGAATGATCAACTCCATACGCGACTTCCTCAGGCAGGAGAGCGCCGGCGGCATCCTGCTGGTCATCGCGTCGCTGTTTGCCCTGGTGTTCGCCAATTCGCCCCTGTCCAGCCTGTACACGAACCTGCTCAACATTCCTGTCGAGATTCGTTTCGGCGCGTTTGAAATCGCCAAACCCCTGCTGTTGTGGATTAACGATGGCCTGATGGCCATCTTTTTTTTCCTGGTCGGACTGGAGCTGAAACGCGAGTTTGTCGAAGGCGAGCTGTCGGACCTGCAGAAGATCAGCCTGCCGGCGCTGGGCGCGATCGGCGGCATGGCAGTACCATCGGGCATCTACCTGCTGTTCAACGCGGGAGACGCGCAGGCCATCAGTGGCTGGGCGATCCCGGCCGCAACCGACATCGCCTTTGCGCTCGGCGTTCTGGCGCTGCTGGGCAACCGTGTGCCCACCCAGCTGAAGATTTTTCTCGTGTCGCTGGCCATTTTTGACGACATGGGCGCCATCATCATCATTGCCCTGTTCTACAGCAGCGGCCTGTCCCTGACCGCGCTGGGGGTCGCAGGTGGCTGCATCGCGTTGCTGGCGCTGCTCAACCGGCGTGGCAGTATGCGTCTCAGTCTGTACCTGATTGTCGGCATGGTGATGTGGGCATCGGTATTGAAATCCGGTGTACACGCCACCCTGGCCGGGGTGATACTGGCGTTCTTCATCCCGATTCGAGAGGATCCGGACACCGGCCGTTCACCGCTGCGTGAATTGGAGCACGACCTGCATGGCAGTGTCGCCTTTGTTATTTTGCCGTTGTTCGCCTTTGCCAACGCCGGGGTCTCGCTGCATGGCCTGACGCTATCCTCACTCACCGCGCCAGTGCCGCTGGGCATCGCCGCGGGTCTGTTTGTCGGCAAACAGCTCGGGGTATTCGGCCTGTGCTGGCTCGGCATCAAGCTCGGCATCGCCAAACTTCCACAGCGCGTCAAATGGAGCCAGCTGTACGGCGTTGCCATTCTGTGCGGCGTCGGTTTCACCATGAGCCTGTTCATCGGCTCGCTGGCCTTCGAGGATGCCGACTCGCCGTATCTCTACCAGGACCGGCTGGGAATCCTGAGCGGCTCGCTGCTTTCCGCGCTGTTCGGTTATTTCTGGCTGCGCTGGACGCTGGCGCCTGGCTCCCAGAATCCTGAGCACAAACCCCTTGAGGGTTAGAGGGCGCGCAGCTCACAACCGGGCGGCCGTTGCCAAGCTGTACGTTGACGCAGCCTCTTGTCCGTCGGCGGGTGTCTGCCGGAGGGATAGTTGCACGGCATTACGCTGACAGACACAGGGTTTTGTCAACGCAGTTACCGGCAAACGCCCTTCGGTGAAATTGCATCCCGCACCCCCAAGAAGGCTTACGCGTCGGCAGCAGTAAACCGGAGCAGTGTCGTGATGTCGAGCGCGTTGTCGCCCTGGTGGTGAGAAATCGCACTCAGGCCGGCTGCAGGTTGGCGTACGCCACGACCAGCCATTTGGCGCCGGCGGATTCAAAGTTCACCTGTACCCGGGCATGGGCACCCTGCCCTTCGTAATTGAGCACCACGCCCTCGCCGAATTTGGCGTGCTGGACCCGCTGCCCCAGTCTCAGGCCCTCCGGCTCCGGGGCATGGACCGCGGTGCCCGCATGAGCGGCAAACGGGCGGCTGACCTGGACGCGCGGGCGCAGCTCCTGGACCAGCTCGGCCGGGATTTCATGAATGAAGCGCGACGGCAGGCAGTAGGATTCGCTGCCGTGCAGGCGCCGGTGCTCGGCGTAGGACAGGTACAGCTGCTTGCAGGCCCGGGTAATGCCGACGTAGCACAGGCGCCGCTCCTCCTCGAGGCGTCCCGGTTCCTCCACCGACAGCTGATGGGGAAACAGACCCTCCTCCAGGCCGCACAGATACACGGTATCGAACTCCAGCCCCTTGGCGGAATGCAGCGTCATCAGCTGCACGCAGTCTTCCCAGCCCTGGCCCTGCCCTTCCCCGGCCTCCAGCGCCGCGTGCGACAGAAACGCGGCCAGCGGCTCGAGGTTGTCCTGTTCCGGATCATCGTACTGGTACTCGCGGGCGGCATTCACCAGTTCGTCCAGGTTCTCGGTGCGCGCCTGACCTTTCTCGCCCTTCTCCTTGAGGTAATGTTCCTTGAGACCGCTGACCTGCACGATATGTTCGACCTGCTCGCCGAGCGGCAGCCCCGCCAGGCCAGCCGCATGGACTTCGATCAGCTCGACAAAGGCGGCCAGCGCATTGCGCGCACGAGCGCTCAGCTCACCGTTCTCCAGCACCCGGTGCGCGGCCGCCCACAGGGAAATCCTGTCGCGTCGGGCGCGGTCGCGCACCACGCCCAGGGTGCGCTCGCCGATACCCCGCGGCGGCTGATTGACGATGCGATCGAAAGAGGCATCGTCGGCGCGATTTTCGCACAGCCGCAGATAGGCCAGCGCATCCTTGATTTCCTGGCGCTCGAAAAAGCGCAGACCGCCGTAGACGCGGTACGCAATCCCCGCCTGCAACAGGCGTTCCTCGAACACCCGTGACTGGGCATTGGAGCGGTACAGGATGGCGATGTCGCTGCGCGCCTGCCCCCGGTCGATCTGTCCCTGGATGCGCTCCACGACAAACCGGGCCTCGTCCTGTTCGTTGACAGCGGAATAAAGCTGGATCGACTCGCCTTCCTCACCGGCGGTCCACAGGTTCTTGCCGAGCCGTCCGTCGTTGTGCGCGATCAGCGCATTGGCCGCCTTCAGGATGGCGCCGGTGGAACGGTAGTTCTGCTCCAGACGCAGGGTGCGCGCACCCGGGAAATCGCGCTCGAAGCGCTGCAGGTTTTCGATCCTGGCCCCGCGCCAGCCATAGATCGACTGGTCATCGTCACCGACAATGGTGATGCGCCCGCTGTTCCCGGCCAGCACCCGCAGCCAGGCATACTGAATGGTGTTGGTATCCTGAAACTCGTCGACCAGAATATGCTGGAAACGCTGCTGGTAGTGCGCCAGCAATTCCGGGTGCTTGAGCCACAGCTCGTGAGCACGTAACAACAGCTCGGCGAAATCGACCAGGCCGGAGCGCTGGCACAACTCTTCATAGGCCTGATAAATGGCGATCTGCTGGCGCTGGTAGGGATCGCCCTTGGGCTCGATATGCTGCGGGCGCAGGCCTTCGTCCTTGCGGGCATTGATAAACCACTGTACCTGGCGCGGCGGCCAGCGGCTCTCGTCCAGTTCCAGCGACTTCAGCACGCGGCGGATGATGCGGTACTGATCGTCCGAATCCAGCACCTGGAAAGTCTGCGCCAGCCCGGCCTCCTGCCAGTGGGCGCGCAGCAGCCGGTGCGCCAGGCCGTGGAACGTCCCGACCCACATGCCGCGCGTGGGCACGCCGGTCAGCTGCTCAATGCGCGTGCGCATTTCGCCCGCGGCCTTGTTGGTGAACGTCACCGCCAGGATGCCGTAGGGAGATACCCCGTCGACCTGGATCAGCCAGGCGACGCGGTGCACCAGCACGCGGGTCTTACCGCTGCCCGCACCGGCCAGCACCAGCAGCGGCTTCTGGTCGGCGGTGACCGCCTCGCGCTGCGCGTCGTTGAGCGGCTCGATAATGAATGACACGTCCATCGGCCGCAGTTTAACAAAGCCGGGCCGACGATCCGGAAAAATTGCCCGGCCGGATTTCGTATTTTTGCCTCACGGTGGGCCCGGTGGCGCGCCGCCAGGGTGTAAACTGGCGCGATGCACCAGACTGCACAGCTTACGGCGAGCAACCCGGTTGGCCTGTTGGTGGATACCGACGCGCCGCGGACAAGACTTGCCGCACTGCGCCAGCGCTTCGACTTTCAGCCGTTGACCACCCCACCCCGCTCCGGGTTCTACCTGCGGCTGACGACCAGGGGTCTGCAGCTCGAGCAGGTGGGTCCGCGCGCCCCGGGACCGATTCGGATCGACTTTCTGGCCGGTGCCCTCGCCCACCGGCTGCGCTACGGGGGTGGTCGGGGTCAGCCACTGGCGCGTGCCGTCGGCATGAAAGCCGGCGTCAGCCCGAGCATCTGGGACGGCACTGCCGGTCTGGGGCGCGACGCCCTGATACTGGCAAGCCTCGGCAGCCGCGTCACGCTGTGTGAACGTGCGCCGGTACTTGCGGCACTGCTCGACGATGCGCTGCTGCGCGCGGCGCAGGATGCCGACACGGGCGGCTGGATCCAGGCGCGCCTGCAGCTGCTGCACGCGGACACCGTCGCGGCGCTGGGGGGACTGGCTGACCGCGAACGACCCGACGTGGTGTATCTCGACCCCATGTACCCGCCCGGCAAATCCAGCGTGCTGGTCAAGAAGGAGATGCGCGCTCTGCAGCTGCTGCTGGGGGACGACCACGACTCCGGCGCGCTCCTTGAGGTCGCACTCACGAAGGCAACACGCCGGGTGGTGGTCAAACGCCCCCGCCGCGCCGGCTGGCTGGCTGGCGAGCAGCCCGCCGCCTGTGTCGAAAGCAAAACCACGCGTTACGATATTTACGTCACCCTGAAAGGTTAGCCACATGCCAGACGAGCGCTTCTGGGAGAACAAACCGCTGGACGAACTGAACAGCGTAGAGTGGGAAGCCCTGTGTGACGGCTGTGGCCGCTGCTGCCTGGTCAAAATCGAGGACCAGGACAGCGCAGAGCTTTTCTATACCAACGTGGTGTGCCGCTTACACGACAGCCAACGCTGCCGCTGCAGCCGTTACGGCGAGCGCTCAACGCTGGTGCCGGATTGCATCAAGGTCACACCCAGGGTCGCGCGCGAGGAGAAATGGCTGCCGGATACCTGCGCCTACCGCTTGCTGGCCGAAGGCAAACCCCTGCACGACTGGCACCCACTGATCAGCGGCGATCCCGACAGCGTTCACCGGGCCCGAATTTCGGTACGCGGGCGGGTGATTTCCGAGCGCTTTGTGCATCCGGAAGAACTCCCCGAACACCTGGTTCACTGGTTCGATTGAGGCCTGTTGCAGCAGGCATCAGATCGATCGTAGGGCATGCCCTGGTGGGCCCACGCTTGACAGCGCCCTGACATGCGGCGCCTGACCCGGGGAGATCAACCCTGGGCGTGATGCCGGCAGAACGCCGATTATTAATTATAAACAATGTTTATTTTACTGCGACCTCGCTGTCGACACTACGGATAAGCCTGTCTATCTGGTTGATTGTTCGTTATTAGATTATCTTTAAAAAAGATTCTAAACGCTGTTCATAAATAGCTGGATCGGGTCTTTCGAGTTGCTGATGATCATCGTGCCGCAAACACGGTCAGGGGCCGAGAGTTTGGGACGACCTGAGCTTGGCATTTATCTGAACAGCGTTCAGAATAATACCAAGCACCTGATCACGGGATTCGAATCAGTCACATGGCACGGCGCAGCGATCACTCCAGAGAAGAGCTTCGAGAGCTGGCGCTGGACGCCGCGCAATTCATCATTGAAGCACAGGGTCTGGGGGCACTGTCCGCGCGTAAGGTCGCCGGCCGCATAGGCTATACGGTAGGAACCCTCTACCGTGTGTTCGCGAACCTCGATGACCTGATCATGCAGGTCAACACGCGCACCCTGGCCGAACTCAACGCAACGCTGGACCGCGCTGCCGTCGAATGCCCGGATGCCGAAGGCTGCGTGCGGGCCATCACCCACACCTATATCGGCTTCGCCATCCGCCATACCCCGCGTTGGAGCGCGCTGTACGAGCACGGCATCGAAGCGGACATCCGTTTGCCGGACGATTACAGGCAGCAGATTGGCGCCATGTACGGGCGGCTCGAAGGTCTGCTCAAGATGTTGGCACCGCAGCGATCACCCGCAGACCTGGCACGGGCGGCGCGGGCCCTGTGGGGCGGCATCCAGGGCGTCTGCGTGCTGGCGCTGAGCGATAAACTGGCTATCGAAGCCATCGAATCCTTGCCCGAGGTGGCAGACGCCCTGGTTGACAACTATCTCACCGGGCTGCGCAGTGCGCCTTAGCGGAGTCGGCAGCGGCCGCCAAAGCCGCAGCAAATCCGCCGCACAACAGGACGGGGTGGGGCGACAAACGTTCGCGGCGACGCCGACACTGGCCGGCGGCCGCGAGGGATAATGAGATAGGTTCTAGTCACGCCGGCTGAGCAGAAAACGGTCCAGCTGGTTGGCGAATGCCTGGCGGTCCCTCTGACTCAGTGACGACGGTCCGCCGGTGTCGACGCCGCTGCTGCGCAGTTCGTCCATGAAATTGCGCAGCGTCAAGCGCTGCCGGATATTGTCTTCGCTGTACAGTTCACCGCGCGGGTCAAGCGCCTGGCAACCGTTGGCGATGACGGCCGCGGCGAGCGGAATGTCCGCGGTGATCACCAGGTCGCCGGCCTGTGCCTGATTGACGATGTGGTTATCCGCGACATCGAAGCCCCCCGGGACCTGCACCGAGCGGATATGGCGTGATGGCGGTGTTGTCAGCGGGTGATTGGCCACCAGCGTGAGCTGCACAGCGCAGCGTTGCGCGGCCCGGTACAGGATCTCCTTGATCACTTTCGGGCAGGCATCCGCATCGACCCAGATCTGCACCGGCCTGTCCGCCGCCGGGGTCACGAATCCGCGCCCCCGGCTGCACTCATGCCCGCGGTCAGGGCCGCCTCCATGCGGTCCTCCTGCACCGGGAAAGTCAGCACGGCGTGCAGCGGAAACAGCCGATTGAGCGCTGCGACATAGGGAAATTCCGCTTTATCCACCATGACAATCACCCGCGCCCGCGGGGCATATTTCTGCAGGCTGGACAGCAACACGTCCAGGTTGGAGATATTCACGCCGGCGTAGTTGTTCCCGTAACCGTAAAAGAACTCCGCTACCACGAAATCCGGCGCCTGCTTCTTCAGTTGCGCGATCGCCTTGCGGATGGAATTCAGCCTCAGCTCGTGGATGTCGAGGCGCCGGTACAGGGCAGCGAAATTCGGGTGAGCGGACGATTCGATAACCGAGAACAGGGTAATATCCGACATGGGCGTATCAATGAACGCAGTCCGCTCCAGGGCAGGGAAGGGCGATCATGCGACGATACTCCAGGCAAAGGTCCCGGTCAGGTCGCTGGCGACTTCGACCCGGTCGCCGATGCGCAGCGGGCCGACCCCCGCGGGCGTGCCGGTGAACACCAGGTCACCGGGTTGCAGCACCCAGATGCGGCTCAGCTCGACCAGCAGGCGGGGCACGGGAAACAGCATGTCGCGGCTGTTGCCCGCCTGTCGCTGCACCCCGTTTACGCTGCAGCGGAAATCGATAGCGCCGAGATCGATGCAGGCGTCATAGGCCACGAACTCGCCGATCGGTGCGCTCTGGTCAAATGCCTTGGCGGCCTCCCATGGCAGGCCCTTCTGCTTGAGCTGCTGCTGCAGGTCCCGGAGCGTCAGGTCCAGCCCCAGCGAAACGCCTGCCACGTAGGAGAGGGCCTGATCCAGGGCTCCAACCCGGCCGGTGCGGCCGATCTTCACGACCACTTCGACTTCGTGCTGCAAGTCCTGTCCGTGGTGCGGGAAACGGATGGGGTCACCCGCCCTGACCAGGGAGGAGGGCGGCTTCATGAATACGACCGGTGCCGCGGGCAGCGGGTTGGCGAGCTCGGCGGCGTGTTCGACATAGTTCCTGCCAATGCAGAAAATCCGACCAGTTGCTGATGCATTGTCTGGCGCGATGGCGACCGTCACGACAACAGCGGCCCCAGTGAGAAGAAGCAGCCATCGCGCGCCGGCGCCGTAAAACCAGCGCTGCGACGGTGCCGGCAACGATCTTCGCGCGGTGACCGACAATACAGGGATGTCACGGCTGGCGGTCGCCCGGGCAGGGAAAGGCGCTGGTCAGCGCATCCAGCACCAGCTCCGCAGCGGGTTTTTCCAGCATCGATTCGTGCTGGGCCGCGTAGCGGGTATAAATGTCCGCCAGGCGCCGCGAGCTCGTGTCGACCGGCAGACAGATGCCGGCGCGACCTGCATCCCTGCGTCCGGCCTGCAGCAGACGCGCCGCCTCTTCCGCGCCGCTGATAAAACCCGCACAGTAACGCCGCCGCTCGCGGCCGACCTGGGTTATGGCGCTGGAGTTACACGCGTACAGCAGCTCACGTGCGCTGAGTCGCTGGGGAAACACGATATCCGCATCAGCCGGCTGCTGCTCGCCAGGCGCAACAGCGGGAATAAGCAACACTGGCAGCAGAAGTGATAATCCGCGTTTCATGGTGTGCTCGCCCGGGGGCATGATACCCGCGTGTTACGCCTGTTTGCCGCCTGTGGTTCAGGACACAGGCAGATCAGGATCGGTGTAATCCCAAGGTTGGCGGCTGGCACTCCATACCACCTTCTCGGGTTTGAACAGCGCCGGATCGTCCAGGCTGGCGGCGGTAAACAGCATGATATCGGGATGGCCCGAACTCTTTCCCACCACCGGACTGCCGCACAGCGGACAGAAACCGCGGCTGACCGTATTTCCATCGTCGGCAGTCTGCTCGAAGAAGCGCAACTCGCCGCTGAGCGCTACGCTGTCGACCGGAACCACAAACAGCGACGCGTGCCCGGTGCCGGTCGCCTGTTGACACTGGCGGCACTGACAGTGAAACGAAAACCGCGGGGCTGCGCTGGCCCGGTAGCGCACCGCCCCGCACGAACAACCGCCCGTGTATTCTGTGGCCTGCATAAGCCTGACTCCGTACTGCGCCTCCCTGACCAGGCGGCGGCGCGCCCGCAACCGGCCGCGGGCGCTGTAAGCTCGCGCCTATTTGACGGCCACCGCGGTCCCGCTGACACTGACCATCAGCATACCCCCCTGGCTGCCGACCGTCTCATAATCAATATCAATTCCCACTATAGCATTGGCACCCAGATCCGTTGCTTTCTGGGACATTTCCTGGAAAGCGATTTCGCGCGCCTTCTGCAGCTCCCGCTCATAGGCCGCCGAGCGACCGCCGACGATATCGCGAATGCCGGCAAAGAAATCCTTGAAAATGTTGGCTCCGAGGATGGCTTCACCGGTAACCACACCATAGTAACGGGTGATGGTTTTTCCCTCCAGTGTCGGAGTGGTGGAGTGAATCATGGCTGCTCCTCTATGCCTCAACGCGAGACGGATAGTGGTTCAGGACGGTTATCGACCGCGCGCCCGGACCGGCCGCGGCGCCGGGTAAAAACAACGTCGGCAGCCAGTCAGGATGCATTCATCAGCTTGGCGCTGACCAGCGCGACTTCCACGGCCTCCTGGTCGATGATCTCCGGAATCAGGGCATAGGCGGCGAGCAGGCTTTGCGGGCGCCGGCAGGCCGCCTTCTCGAGGCGCTCCCGGGTCTGGCGAGTGAGGTTCTGGTGCGCAAGCAGCAGCGCCGCATACCAGTTGTGGTAGTCCTCCACCAGTCCGCGCTGCACCTCATCATCCCATTCGGTGCTGATCAGCAGCTCGGGGAAGTCATCGCTCGACAGGGTTCGCCCGACCTCGTCAGCTTCGACGCGCAGACCCTGGCGGCCAATGCCACTGCCGTCTGCATTGCGCTCGAACCACTGCGCCGCGGGCAGCGGCCGCGAGGCCACGTTGACCTGCCGTTCCAGCTGGTCGCGGTGCGGTGTCGGCCAGCCGCGCTGCGGCTGGCGCTGCTCCCGCTGCTGCAGCGTCGGCGACACGAATTCGGTGTCGGTCATCAGGAACGGGCGCCAGTGCGGGTCGCTGACTTCTTCCATCTCGCGTGCCTTGTAACGGGTTCTCAGTAAGGCGAGCGGCCTGCGGCTGTTCTTGTCGAGCAGCCACAATTCGTAGCGGTCGCGAATCGGAAAGGGTACCGGCGGGCGGTTCTGCAGCGCCTCGACCAGCTTATCCGCGTTGACGATGCGCACCTGGTCAACGTCGGCGTCGCTGACCTGGGTCACGCCCCAGCGAAAATGCCCGGAGGCAGTTTGCTGGCGAACCCGCCAGGTCTGACCATTACTCGAATAAGCGCAGGCATCACCGACGTCGATCACCTGGATAACGCCCAGGTAGGGGCCGAGCCGCCTGACGCCGTAATAGGGACTCATGTCGCGCTGCGCAGCCTCTCCAGCTGGTGGTTCAGCCGCGCGATCAGGCCTTCGGCAATATCGCGGTCGATGTCGTTGAGTGCATCGTAGAGAAACTCCAGTTCATCGAGGGCCTCGTGCAACTCGGCCTCGCTGGCAGTATCGATGTTCTTGATGATGTCGTAAATCCAGGGATTCATTGACATGCTGAGCCCACCGCGATCCTGATGTCGACTCAGTATACCGGCATTCTGCCGCGCGCGGGAACCGGGTGAAAACCGCCCCGACAAGCACCGGTCGCGGGCGTCCCGGATTCAAGCCGGCGGCGGGAGCGGACGCGGCACCGCCTTCGCATCAGCAGCGCGTGCCTTATTTGGCGACGCCGGCCGCCTGAATGATTTTTTTGTTGGCCGCCGCCTGCAGGTTGGCAATCTTGGGTTTGCTGCCACCGAGATAGTCGACCAGGCTGACGGTGGGAACTTTATCTTTGTCGACAAGGGCGTACATAGTGCATTTTTCGCATGCGCGCAACATCGGCTGAGCCCCCGCGGGCGCCTTTCCCGCCGGCCGCTTGCGCAGGTTGGTGCAGTTTTCGGTACGCATGTAGGCCTGCTGGGGAATGCAATAGAACATCAGATCCTTACTCACCGATGGCTCCTTTGGCTGGTTTCGCACGGAATGGAAAGCGGGGGAGTGTACCATTTTCGCGACACTGCTTCCATATTTCCCTGTTTTCAAGTGGTTATGCCGCTGTGGCAGAGGCGACGCGAAGCGCTCGGTGCAGCGGTGCAAATGCTCCGGCCACGCCCGGTATGAATCGCAAAGTCATCGACTTTTCAGGCACCTGCGATCTCCCAGCGGGTTAAAGTGTGGCACCTGCCGGCCGATCAGGAGGAGCGCCACGATATCAAAACAGAGTTGAGGTTCACTGACCGGCATACAGCTTCGGCACGAGCAGGAATTAGACTGGAGTTAAAGGACTAATGAAGATCAACACCCCGGTAACCGATACCGAAATCAATTTCCCTGAACATTACAATATCCTCTCCACCACCAACCTCAAGGGCGCGATCACCTACTGCAACGATGACTTCGTCGAAGTGAGCGGATTCACGCGCGATGAACTGATCGGGCACAATCACAATCTGGTGCGCCATCCGGATATGCCGCCGGCCGCCTTTGCCGACCTGTGGCGCAACCTGAAACATGGCACGCCCTGGATGGGAATCGTCAAGAACCGCTGCAAGGACGGCAGCTATTACTGGGTGGATGCTTACGTCACTCCCATCCGGGAGAATGGCAAATCCACTGAGTATCAGTCGGTGCGCACCAAGCCCGAGCGCAGCATCGTGCGGCGCGCCGAAGCGATTTACCGTGACCTGATGCAGAACCGCAAACCGCGCGCCCTGCGCCTGCCGCGCCTAAGCATCCGCAGCAAGCTGATTGCCGGCTTCGCTGGAGCGACCCTGCCACCGCTCGGGACACTGTTCGCCGGCATCGCACCCGGCAGCGCCGCCAGCGGCGCGATCGCAGGTCTGAGTTTCGTTGCCGCCACCCTGACCACCTGGATGGTGTCGCGCCGGGTAGCCGCGGGTGCGCGTATCGCACGCCAGGTCGTGGACGACCCGTTGATGCAGCTGATCTACACCGGTTCCACGGATGAAGTCGGCGCCATGGCCCTGGCCATCAAAATGCAGGCGTCCGAGCTGCGCGCCGTGGTCGGCCGCGTCAGCGACTCAGGCCTGCAGCTGAAGAGTTCGGCCGAATCGCTGGCAGGCACCATCGAACAGACCAATATCCGGGTGCACGAACAGCAATCGCAGACCGACCAGGTGGCGACCGCCATGCACGAAATGTCGGCCACCGTGCAGGAGGTGGCGCGCAACGCCGCCTATGCAGCGGACGGCACAGCGCAGGCTCAGCAGTCCACCAGCGAAGGGCGCCAGGTCGTCCGTGACACCATCGCATCGATCCGGCAAGTCGCCACGGGCGTGCAGGAAGCGGCGCAGGTGATCAATCAGCTCAACAGCAACGCCGCCGACATCGGCACAGTGGTGGACGTCATCCGCGGCATCGCCGAGCAGACCAACCTGCTGGCACTGAACGCCGCCATTGAGGCGGCGCGCGCCGGCGAACAGGGCCGCGGCTTTGCCGTGGTGGCCGACGAGGTGCGCACCCTGGCGCAACGCACCCAGCAGTCCACCCAGGAAATCCAGGGCATGGTAGAGAGGCTGCAATCAGGTGCCAGCCAGGCTGTCGAGGCGATGGAGCAGGGCAGGGGAAGAACCGAAGCCAGTGTGCAGAAGGCCACTGCAGCCGGCAGAGCGCTGGAAGATATCGCCAAACAGATCGGCCGGATCAGCGACATGAGCACCCAGATCGCCACCGCCGCGGAGCAACAGAGCGCGGTCGCAGAGGAGATAAACAGTAACGTGGCGCGGATCAGCGAACTGGGTCAGAGCACGGCCGGGGACGCGTACCGGAACGGCGAAATCAGCCAGCGACTGATCCATGCGGCCCGCCGCCAGCAGCAACTGGTAGAGCAGTTCCAGCGCAATCGGTGACGGGCCCCCCGGGGGGCGCCCGGCGAGCAATGCGGTTGGACCCTATTCGACGGTGACCGATTTGGCCAGATTGCGCGGTTGATCCACATCGGTGCCCTTGAGAACCGCGACGTGGTAGGCCAGCAGCTGCAGCGGAACCGTAAACACGATGGGTGCGACACAGTCATCGGTGGGCGCCACCGGCAGTACGGTGCTGGTAGCGTCCGAGGCGTCATACCGGCGTGCTGGTCGGCGAACACCAGCATTTCCCCGCCCCGCGCACTCACTTCCTGCAGATTCGACTTGAGCTTCTCGAGCAGCGCATTGTTGGGGGCCACCGCGACCACCGGCATGGCGGCATCCACCAGCGCCAGGGGCCCGTGTTTGAGTTCACCGGCCGGGTAGGCCTCGGCGTGGATATAGGAAATTTCCTTCAGCTTCAACGCGCCTTCCATGGCCACCGGGTACTGGGCGCCACGGCCCAGGAACAGGGCGTGCTGCTTGTCGGCGAAGCGTTCTGACAGCTGCTGGATCTTGTCATCGAGCTGCAGCACATCCTCGATTTCGCGCGGCAGGTGCAGCAGCTGCTGCACCAGCTGCTGCTCGGTCTCGTCGTTCAAGGAGAAGCGCCGGCCCAGCACAATAGTCAGCAACATCAGAGCGACCAGCTGAGTGGTAAAGGCTTTGGTCGAGGCCACGCCGATTTCCGGGCCGGCACGGGTCATCAGCACCAGATCGGATTCGCGGGTCAGCGAACTCTCCGGCACATTGCAGATCGCCAGCGACTGGCCAAAACCCAGCCGCCTGGCTTCCTGCAGACCGGCCAGCGTGTCGGCGGTTTCGCCCGACTGAGAGATGGTCACGATCAGTGAGCTGTTACGCACCACCGGGCGGCGATAGCGGAATTCGCTGGCCACCTCGACGCTGCAGGGAATGCCCGCCAGGGCCTCCATCCAGTAACGCCCGATCAGCCCGGCGTGGAAGCTGGTGCCGCAGGCGATGATGTGAACGCCCTGCACTTTGTCGAACACCTCGCTGGCGCCGACGCCGAACGCCGCCTCCAGCACCCGGCCCTGGTAAATACGGCCTTCCAGGGTGTCGGCGATGGCGCGCGGCTGCTCATAGATTTCCTTGAGCATGTAGTGGCGGTATTCGCCGCGCTCGACCGCGTCTGCAGACAGCTCCGACCGGGTCTCGGCTCGCTCGACCGCTTCGCCCCGCTCGTCATAGATGACCATGCCGCGGCTGGTCAGGTCGGCGATGTCGCCGTCGTGCAGAAACACGAAGCGCTGGGTGACCGGCAGCAGGGCGGCCACATCCGAAGCGATGAAATATTCTCCGATACCGATGCCGATCACCAGCGGGCTGCCACGCCGGGCGGCAATGAGCCGGTCCGGTTCGCTGGTACTCACCACGCCGAGCGCGTAGGCGCCCTCCAGATCGCGGCAGGCGTGCTGCACAGCCTCGAGCAGATTGTCGTCCTGATCCAGGTGGTGATAGACCTGGTGCACGATCACCTCGGTATCGGTCTCGGAGGTGAACGGGAAGCCGAGTTCCTTCTGTCGGTCACGCAGCCTGGCATGGTTCTCGATGATGCCGTTATGCACCACCGCGACCTTGTTGCGGCAGATGTGCGGATGGGCGTTCGACTCGCTCGGCCGTCCGTGAGTGGCCCAGCGCGTATGCGCGACGCCGACCTGCCCATGCAACGGCCGCTGATCCACCGCGCGGGCGAGTTCGGCAACCTTGCCGGTGGTTCTGAGCCGTTTCAGTTCGCCATGGCTGTCGAGCAGGGCCATGCCGGCGGAGTCATATCCGCGGTATTCCAGTCGTCTGAGACCTTCCAGAAGAATGGGGGCAACTTCACGCTGGGCGATGGCGCCTACAATTCCGCACATAAAGACCGTCTTATCCTATCCGAATCACGCCCTGTTAACGGCCGCTGCAATGCCGGTCTGAGCCGTTTCTACCGGTTCTTCTTGCGCGGTCGCTTCCAGCCTGGGAGGGTCTGCTGGGGACAGCGGCTCAGCGTCAGCTCACCCGGCGGGACTTCGCGCGTAATGGTCGAGCCGGCGCCGATAGTGGCGCCGTCGCCCACTCTCACCGGCGCGACCAGCTGCGTATCGGAGCCGATAAAGACATCGTTTCCAATCTCGGTAAGATGCTTGTTGGCACCATCATAATTGCACACAATGGTGCCGGCACCGACATTCACCCCCGAACCCATACGCGTATCGCCGATATAGCTGAGATGATTGACCTTGGAGCCAGCGGCAATATGCGATTTTTTGATTTCCACGAAGTTTCCGATGTGGACCTGCTCGGCAAGCTCGCTCTCCGGGCGGATGCGCGCAAAGGGTCCGATGCGCGAACCGCTGCCAATCGCGCAGTCCTCAATGACACAGTTGGCCAGAATCTCGACATCGTCACTGATCATGGCGTTGCGGATCACGCAATTGGGTCCCACGCGTACCCGTTCGCCGAGCCGCACGTCGCCCTCGAACACGACGTTGACATCCAGCTCGCAGTCCCGCCCGGCCTGCAGCGCGCCGCGTACGTCCAGGCGCGCCGGGTCGGCAACGGTGACGCCATCGCGCATCAGGCGCTGTGCCTGGTCGCGCTGGTAAGCACGTTCCAGAACCGCTAGCTGCGCCCGATCATTGACGCCGAGGATCTCAACAGTATTGGTCGCAGTCACGGTTTCTACCGTCACGCCCGCGGCAGCGGCGAACGCGACCACATCGGTCAGGTAGTACTCGCCCTGGGTGTTGGCGTTGTCCAGCTGACCCAGCCAGGTGCGCAGCCCGGCCGCCGGTGCGGCGAGGAAGCCGGTGTTGATTTCCCTGATTTCCAGTTCTGCGGAGTTGGCCTCTTTTTGCTCGACGATACCCACCAGATTGCCGCTGCTGTCGCGCAGAATGCGCCCGTAGCCGCGCGGTTCGTCCACCACCGCGGTTAGTACCGCCACGGCGCGGTGTGCGCTTTTTTCGACCAGCTTGGACAGCGTGGCGACACGAATCAGCGGCACATCGCCGTACAGGACCAGCACCGTGTCCGCGTCGGAGACCCTGGCCATGGCGAGCTCGACAGCGTGCCCGGTACCGAGCTGACGATCCTGCAATACCCAGTCGACGTTTTCACCGGCGAGAACTTCGCGCACCTGGTCGCCACCGTGGCCGTACACGACATGAATGCCGGCCGGATCGAGTTGCCGTGCGGTACGGATGACGTGCAACAGCATGGGCACCCCACCCAGCGGGTGCAAAACCTTGGGCCGGGCAGAGCACATACGCGTGCCCTGGCCGGCGGCGAGGATAACCACACTGATACTCATAGGATGAGATGGCGCAATAAAGTCAATGGAATTCAGTCTTCAGCCTGATGGCACCATCATAATGCAGCTGCAGCGAAAAAACGAAATCATCGTCATCGGGACAGCGCCGTCGCCGGCAGGTAGGCGGTGCCGGCGCTCGATGCACAGCTTGCACGCTTGGGTACGAGGCAGTGGCCAGCTGGCAGCCCGACGCGGCGGTCGACCGCCCGGGAGCCTCAATGCATGACCGGCATGGAAACGCCGTTGCGCTGTTCCTGTTCTGACGCGTCTCTGATGTCAACGACGGTCACCGCATAGGTGAGCGTCTTACCGGCGAACGGGTGGTTGCCGTCGAGGGTCAACTTGCCGTCTTCAATCCTGGAGACAAAAAATGACCGCATCTCTCCGCGATCGTTCTGCATCTGCACCTCGGCGCCGACGCGGCGGAACTGGGGCGGTACATTGTCGATATCGTCGGTGAACGTCAGACCCGGATCGTGATAACCAAAGGCTTTTTCCGGTGGAATCACCACTTCCACCGAGTCGCCGGGGCGGCAGCCAGCGAGTGCCGTCTCCACTTCCTCGAACATGTCGTTGGGACCGCCATGCACATAATACAGCGGCAGATCGGACTGTTCGAGAATCGCGCCGGATTGGTCGATGATCGCATAGGTGATGCCGACCACTTTGTTCTTGCTCACCAGTTCATCCGTCATGATTTCGATGTGCCTCTGGTTGCCTGTTGGCGGTGCAAAGGGCGGGGCGGTGACTCACCGGGTTGCAGAGCTGGGCGCCTGCCGTTACGGCGCCACCCGCGCGCAGGAGCTGGCGCCCGGCCCCCGGCAGGTCGCACCGGCACCCGTCTCAGCCGCTGCGCTGGGTTTTTTCGCGTATTTTCTTGAGCGCGCGCAGCTGCGCCACGGCTTCGGCCAGTTCGGCCTCGGCGCGGGCGAAGTCGAAATCGGTTTTCCTGTCGGCCATGGCTTTCTCGGCACGCTCCTTGGCTTTCAGCGCGGCTGCCTCGTCGATATCCCGGGCGCGCAGGGCGACGTCGGCCAGCACGGTAACCACGTGTGGCTGGACTTCCAGCATCCCGCCGGAGACATAGAAGAACTGCTCTGGCTGACCTTCCACCTGTACCCGGACTTCACCCGGCCTCAGGCGCGTCAGCAGTGGCGTGTGGCGGGGCGCAATACCCACCTCGCCCATTTCCGCCGGCGCGAACACCATATTGGCGGTGCCGGAGAAAATCTCCGCCTCGGCGCTGACGATATCAACGTGAAGGGTCATTGCCATAGTATAGATCTCACTCTGCCTGCTGCCGGTTAAAGCTTCTTGGCTTTCTCGACCGCTTCGTCGATCGTGCCGACCATGTAGAAGGCCTGTTCCGGCAGGCTGTCGTAGTCACCGTTAATGATGCCCTTGAACGCCGTGATGGTGTCCTTCAGTGACACGTACTTGCCCGGCGTGCCGGTGAAGGTCTCCGCCACGAAGAACGGCTGTGACAGGAAGCGCTGCATCTTGCGCGCCCGGGCCACCACCAGCTTGTCGTCCTCGGACAACTCGTCCATACCCAGGATGGCGATAATGTCGCGCAGCTCCTTGTAGCGCTGCAACGTTCCCTGCACTGCGCGGGCAATTTCATAGTGCTCGGTACCGACCACCAGCGGATCGAGCTGGCGGGAGGTGGAATCGAGCGGATCCACCGCCGGGTAGATACCCAGCTCGGCGACCTGACGCGACAGCACCAGCGTTGCATCCAGGTGCGCAAAGGTGGTGGCCGGGGACGGGTCGGTGAGGTCGTCGGCGGGCACGTACACTGCCTGGAAGGAGGTGATCGAACCGGTCTTGGTGGACGTGATGCGCTCCTGCAGCGCGCCCATCTCCTGGGCGAGCGTCGGCTGGTAACCGACCGCCGAGGGCATGCGGCCGAGCAGCGCGGATACCTCGGTGCCGGCCAGGGTGTAACGGTAGATGTTGTCGATGAACATCAGCACGTCACGGCCTTCGTCGCGGAAATTTTCCGCGATCGTCAGCCCGGTCAGTGCCACACGCAGGCGGTTGCCCGGGGGTTCGTTCATCTGGCCGTATACCAGCGCCACCTTGTCCAGAACCCCGCCTTCGCGCATTTCGTGATAGAAGTCGTTGCCTTCGCGGGTCCGCTCTCCGACGCCCGCGAACACCGAGTAACCGGAGTGCTCGACGGCGATGTTGCGGATCAGCTCCATCAGGGTGACGGTCTTGCCCACCCCGGCGCCGCCGAACAGGCCGATCTTGCCACCCTTGGCGATCGGCATGATCAGGTCGATGACCTTGATGCCGGTCTCGAGAATCTCGAGGCTCGCCGCCTGCTCTTCATAGGTCGGCGGGGTGCGGTGAATCGGCATCAGCTTGTCGGCAGTCACCGGACCGGCCTCGTCGACCGGATTGCCCAGCACGTCCATAATGCGTCCCAGGGTCCCCTGACCGACCGGCACCGAGATCGGCGCGCCGGTGTTGGATACCGTGACACCGCGTTTCAGTCCGTCGCTGGAACCCATGGCAATGGTACGTACGATACCGTCACCCAGCTGCTGCTGCACTTCCAGCGTCAGGCCGGCATCGCCCACCAGCAATGCGTCGTACACCTTGGGCACCGCGTCGCGCGGAAATTCCACGTCGACGACGGCGCCGATGATTTCAACAATGTTTCCGGAACTCATGAGCAAGTCCTCTTTACCTGAATTGTTTTCAAAGGGTCGGCCTCGCTGGCCTGCCGCGTGTGAAGTCTTGAACGTCTGGCAGCAAACAGATCAGACCCAGTGGCGACCCCAAGTAACTATACTGCGGCTGCACCCGAGACGATTTCCGACAACTCCTGGGTAATAGCCGCCTGGCGGGCCTTGTTGTAGACCAGCTGCAATTCGTCGATCAGGGTGCCCGCGTTGTCCGATGCCGCCTTCATGGCGACCATGCGCGCCGCCTGTTCACAGGCGATGTTCTCGACCAGCCCCTGGTAGACGAGCGATTCGATATAGCGCATCAGCAGGGCGTCCATGATCTCCTTGGCATCGGGCTCGTAGATATAATCCCAGTGGTGTTTGAGTTGTTCGTCCGTCTCGTCACCGACGATCGGCAACAGCTGATCGATCACCGGCGTCTGGGTCATGGTATTGACGAACTGGTTATTGGCCAGATACAGACGGTCGATCTGCCCTTCGTCAAAGGCATCCAGCATGACCTTGACCGAACCGATCAGCTCCTCGACGCGCGGCGCGTCGCCGAGTTGGGAGTTCTGCGATACGATGTTGCCACCCAGGCGTTTGAAAAAACCCATCGCCTTGGCGCCGATGACGGCGACATCAATTTCCAGGTTCTGTCCCTGCCACTCGCGCATGGATTTTATCGCCGCTTTGAACAGGTTGATGTTGAGGCCGCCGCACAGGCCGCGATCCGTTGAAATCACGATCAGTCCCACCCGTCGCGCCTCGCGCTCCATGAGGAACGGGTGTTTGTATTCCGGGTGCGATCTGCCCAGGTGCGCAACCACGTTGCGCATCTTTTCCGCATAGGGGCGTGATGCACGCATGCGCTCCTGCGCCCTGCGCATCTTGCTCGCCGCCACCATTTCCATGGCTTTGGTGATCTTCTGCGTGCCCTTGATGCTCTTGATCTGAGTGCGGATTTCTTTCGCGCCGGCCATTTAACTCGTCCTGATCCTGTGTTGTACCACCAGCAGGAGCGGCCTCGCGGCCGGCCCTGCAGACGCTTCGCTAGTACGCTCCGGTAGCCGCGAAGTCATCGACAACCTTGCGCAGCATTGCCTCGACGCCCTCGTTGTAGTCGGGGTTGGCGTTGAGCCCCTCGAGCTCGCTGGCATAGTTGGCGCGGAAATGCGACAGCAGTGCGGCTTCGAAATCGACCACCTTATTGACCGGAACATCGTCCAGATAACCTTCATTGGCCGCAAACAGCGACAGCCCCATTTCGGCCACCGACAGCGGCGCATACTGCAGCTGCTTCATCAACTCGGTGACGCGCTGGCCGCGCTCCAGCTGTTTACGGGTCGCTTCATCGAGATCGGAGGCAAACTGTGCGAATGCAGCCAGCTCACGATACTGTGCCAGCGCCAGACGCACACCACCGCCCAGTTTCTTGATGATCTTGGTCTGCGCGGCACCGCCCACGCGCGACACCGAGAGACCGGCGTTAATGGCGGGCCGGATACCGGCGTTGAACAGGTCCGATTCCAGGAAGATCTGGCCGTCGGTAATCGAAATCACGTTGGTCGGCACGAAGGCCGATACGTCACCGGCCTGGGTTTCGATTATCGGCAGTGCAGTCAGGGAACCGGTCTTGCCCTTGATCTCACCGTTGGTCACTTCTTCCACGTAGTGCGCATTGACACGCGCGGCGCGCTCGAGCAGCCGGGAATGCAGGTAGAACACGTCACCGGGGTAGGCTTCGCGGCCCGGCGGACGACGCAGCAGCAGCGATACCTGGCGATAGGCCCAGGCCTGCTTGGTCAGGTCGTCGTAAATGATCAAGGCATCTTCACCGCGATCGCGGAAATATTCGCCCATGGCGCATCCCGCGTAAGGCGCGATGTACTGCATCGGCGCGGCGTCCGAGGCGCCGGCCGATACCACGATGGTGTGCGCCATGGCACCGTGCTCTTCGAGCTTGCGCACCACGCCGGCAACCGACGAGTTCTTCTGACCGATCGCGACGTAGATACATTTAACGCCGGTACCCTTCTGGTTGATGATGGCATCGATGGCGACCGCGGTCTTACCGGTCTGGCGGTCACCGATGATCAGTTCGCGCTGGCCGCGGCCGATCGGCACCATGGAGTCGATGGCTTTCAGGCCAGTCTGCACCGGCTCGTCGACCGATTGGCGATGGATAACGCCGGGCGCGATCTTTTCGATCGGTGAGCTGCTCTGGGCATCGATCGGGCCCTTGCCGTCGATGGGGCTGCCCAGCGAATCCACCACCCGACCGAGCAGCGCTTCACCCACCGGCACTTCCAGGATACGGCCGGTACACTTGGCCTTGTCGCCCTCGGAAATGCTCTTGTAATCACCCAGCACCACGGCACCGACCGAGTCGCGCTCCAGGTTGAGGGCCATTCCGTACAGGTTGTTGCCGAAGTCGATCATTTCGCCCTGCATGACGTCGGCCAGGCCGTGAATGCGGACGATACCGTCCATCAGGCTGACGATGGTGCCTTCGCTGCGCGCCTCGGAAGTGGCTTCAAAACCTTCGATACGCTTCTTGATCAGATCGCTGATCTCGGATGGGTTCAGTTGCATTGCTTGCGTCCTCTCTTAGTGAACCAAGGCGCTGGAAAGCTGGCGCAGATGCTCCAGAGCCGACCCGTCGATTACCAGGTCGCCGGCCCGGATGACTGCTCCACCCACCAGGTCTTCGTTCACAGAACAATTCAGTTGCACGTCGCGGCCGAGGCGTTTTTTCAGCGCTCTGGCGATCGCCGTCTTCTGCTCTTCGCTGAGCGGTGACGCGGAAATGACGTCCGCTTCGATGGTGCCCTCGGCTTCATCACGTAGCTCGCTATACAGGGCCGCGATCATGGGCAGCTGGGAGAGCCGGCTGTTTTCGGCCAGTATCCGCAGCAGATTGACAGCGTGATCGCCGAGATCCTCGCCGCAGGCGCGGATAACCAGTTCACCGGTGTCGGCCCGGGTCAGGCGCGGATTGTCGAGCAGCGCCTGCATGGTGGGGCTGCCCACCACCGCGGCCATCAGCATCAGCTTGTCGGACCAGTCCTTAAACTGGCCCTGCTCCTTGGCCAGCTCGAACACCGCCCGCGCGTAGGGCCGCGCCAGCGCCGCATCGCCTTGCAGGTTTTCCAGGTCTTGAGCTTTGGTCTCTGGCATGGCGGCTACCTAGATCTGTGCGACCAGGTCTTTGATGAGCTCGTCGTTGGCGGTCTTGTCCAGTTCGCGTTTCAGGATGCGTCCCGCACCAGCCGTGGCGATTTCCACCACCTGGCCGCGCAACACTTCCTTGGCACGATTGATTTCCTGCTCCAGCTCGGCCTTGGCGGCGACTTTGATACGCTCCGCCTCTGCGCGGGCCTCGCCTTTGGCCTCTTCGACGATTTCGGCAGCGCGTTTGTCAGCGCGGCTGATGATCTCCGCCGCCTGCTGCTTGGCTTCCTGCAGTCTCTGGGTCGCCTTTTTCTGCGCCAGTTCCTGCTCGTGCTTGCCCCGATCGGCCGCCGCCAGGCCTTCAGCGATTCTCTCTTTACGCTGGGCCAGCGCAGTCATGATCGGTGGCCATACGAACTTCATGCAGAACCAGACGAACACGATAAAAGCGAGAGTCTGTCCGATCAGTGTGGCGTTGAAATTCATGTTTGCACCCCGTGCAGGTAAGTCGACAAAACGGTGTTGAGAGCGCTCTTATCCGCCCACGACCGCAAACATGACGTACATGGCAAGGCCGACGGCGATCATCGGCACCGCGTCGACCAGGCCCATGACGATAAAGAACTGGGTGCGCAGCATGGGGATCAGTTCAGGCTGGCGCGCCGCGCCTTCGAGAAAGCGACCACCGAGGATACCGATGCCGACAGCGGCACCGAGCGCACCCAGGCCCATCATCAGACCGCCGGCAATATAGAGCAGAGCGTTTTCCATCTTTGTCTCCTAAAATATGCAAGTTCAATAGGTAAAAGCTGTGGGATTAATGATGTTCCTGGCAGGCCATATCCAGGTACACGATGGTCAGGGTCATAAAGATGAAGGCCTGCAGTGTAATGATCAGGATATGGAAAATCGCCCAGCCGAGCTGCAGCAGGCCACCGAAGGCGCCGAGCGCCAGGCCGCCGCCGTACATCAGCGCGATCAGAATGAAAATCATTTCGCCGGCGTACATGTTGCCGAAAAGTCGCAGCGACAGTGACACTGGCTTGGCGATCAGAGTCACGCCCTCCAGCACCAGGTTGACGGGTGCCAGAAACTTGGGAAATGGCTGGAACGCCAGCTCGCCGAAGAAACCTCCGGCGCCCTTCATTTTGAAGCTGTAGTACAGCACCAGCACAAACACCGACAAAGACAGGCCGAAGGTGACATTGGGATCGGTGGACGGAACGATCTTCAGGTGCCCGACGCCCGCCAGGCTGGCCAGCCAGGGGATATGGTCGACGGGAATCAGGTCCATCAGGTTCATCAGGAAGATCCAGACGAAGAGGGTGAGCGCCAGCGGACCGACCAGGGGGTTCTTGCCGCTGAAGGAGCCGCGCACACTCTCGTCGATGAATTCGACCACCCATTCGACGAAGTTCTGCCAGCCGCCCGGCACACCGGCGGTCGCGGTCCTGGCCGCCTTGCGGAACCCCCACAGGAACAAGGCACCGAGGCCGACCGAGAACAGCATGCTGTCGACATTGATGGCCCAGAAGCCCATTTCCGCCGCCTCCTGCATACTGTGCGCAAAGCCCCAATGGCCGTCCGGGTGCTGGCCGAAGGTCAGATTGGTCAGGTGATGCTTGATGTACTCTGCTGAGCTTTCTGATGCTGCCGCCATGGAATCACTTCTTGGTCAATGCGTTGGTTCCCGAAATTACCAGTGCTATCTGACCGGCAACGAACCCGGTCAAAACGGCCAGCGGATCCAGCTTGAGCGCGCCGAGGCCGAGGCCGAACAGCAACGCGACCAGCAGAAAACGCTGCACCACACAAACGTAAACGGCCACCAGACTCTGCTGCGGTGAACGTTGCGGCGCCTGTGCATCTCGATACAGGCACCTGGCCTGTAGCAGTCCATTCATGGCCGCGATACCACCGCCGTACCAGACGCAAACGGCAGAGAAAACCTCAAATACGGCAAGAAACACGGCTGATGTGACTGCTACCAGTCCAATCTGGAGCAGGAACAGCCTGCGGATCCTGGTATCCAACGGTGTTACGGCCCGATCTTGCGCCCAAGGCCGGGGGCGCTGTCCAAGACCACCGGCTTTGCCGATGAAGAGCGGCGGCGATTATAAGGACCGTCCCTAGGCGGGGTCAACAAGCCATGCGGCCTTTGCCGGTATTCCTGCCGGCATCACTGGATATGTTCGAGTATTCCGTCCAGCTCGTCCAGACTATTGTAATTGATGATCAGCCTGCCCTTGCCCTTGTGGTTGTGCTGCACCTGCACCGGCGCGCCAATGCGGTCCGACAGGCCTTGCTCCAGGTGCACCAGATCCGGATCACGCCGAGTGGTTGCGGCCTCTGCCGGCGGCGCACTGGCCTCAGCCAGCAGTTTCTTCACCAGCCGTTCGGTGGCACGCACCGACAGGCCGTGGTTGACCACCTGGTGCGCCGCGTCCGCCTGCCGACGCCCCTCCAGCGCCAGCAGCGCACGGGCGTGGCCCATTTCCAGCTCGCCGCGCTGCACCATGGCGGTGGCGACCTCGCCCAGTTCCAGCAGGCGCAGCAGGTTCGACACCGCGGTGCGCGAGCGGCCCACCGCCTCGGCGGCCTGCTGGTGGGTCATGTCGAATTCGCCGATCAGTCGCTCCAGGGCGCGCGCCTCCTCCAGCGGATTGAGATTCTCGCGCTGAATGTTCTCGATCAACGCCACCGCGACCGCGGCCCGGTCGTCCATGTCGCGCACCACAACGGGTACTTCCTGCAGCCCGGCGAGCTGCGCGGCGCGCCAACGGCGCTCGCCGGCAATGATCTCGTAACTGCCGGCGCCGGCACGGCGCACCAGGATCGGCTGCACGACCCCCTGGGCGCGAATGGAATCGGCCAGATCTTCCAGGCTTTCGTTATGCATGTCGACGCGCGGCTGGTACTTGCCGCGCTGCAACAGCTCCACGCCCACCGTGCGCAACTCGTCGCCGCCCTCCGGCGGGGCGCTCGGCGCGACGCTTGGCGTGCCACCCGGCCTGGCAGCCGGCCTGGCTGTTTCGGCACGGGTCGGCCCCAGCAGGGCGTCGAGCCCGCGCCCCAGTCCTCGTTTTTTCGCAACCATAGTGGTAATGATGGAGTCCCCGTTCAGGATCGCACGTTAAAGAAAAATGACAGCACCCGCAAAAGTCGCCCAAGTATAACCACCCGCCACGCCGGGTGCGCGATCAACACACCGCACCGGGCAGCGGCGTCCTAGTCCGCATTTTCCGACAGGTGCGGCTCGGCGTGTTCTGCAGCAGCCGCATCCGGTCGCGGCGGTTCGTGCCCGGTGTCGGCGTCCTGCTCGAGTTCCGCCTGGCGCTCCTGCTCACGCCTGACCAGCTCGCCGGCCAGCGCCAGGTAGGCGATAGCGCCGCGCGAGGCCTGATCGTATTTCAGCACCGGCGTACCGTAGCTGGGCGCTTCCGCAAGACGGATATTGCGCGGGATAATGGTCCGGTAGACCTTGTCGCCGAAATGCGCCAGCAGTTGTTCGGATACCTGGTTGGCCAGGTTGTTGCGGGCATCGAACATGGTGCGCAGCAGACCTTCGATTTCCAGCCCCGGGTTGACGGCCTCGCGAATCTGCTCCACGGTTTCCAGCAGCGCGCTCAGTCCTTCCAGGGCGTAGTACTCGCACTGAATAGGGATGAACACCGCATCCGCCGCCGTGAGCGCGTTGAGCGTCAACATGTTGAGCGAGGGCGGACAATCGATCAGGATGTAATCGTAGCGCTCGGCAATCGCCGCCAGTCGCCGGTGCAGGCGCGCTTCGCGGTCCTCCACCTGAATCAGCTGCACCTCGGCCGCGGTAAGGTCGCTGTTGGCGGGCAGCAGGTGATAGCCGGCCGCTTCGGCGTCGACAATGATCTGCTCGATCGGCGTGTCATCCAGCAGCAGGTTGTAACCGCTCAACTCGAGCTCGCGCTTGTCGACGCCGCTGCCCATGGTGGCATTACCCTGCGGGTCGAGATCGACCAGCAGCACGGCGCGCCGGGTGGCGGACAGGGATGCGGCCAGGTTCACGCAGGTCGTGGTTTTCCCGACGCCGCCCTTCTGGTTGGTAATGGCAATAATCCGACTCATAGCTGCATCGTTCCGCTTTCCTGCTGTTTCTCAAACCACACCAGATGGCGCTGCGCATCCAGGCCCGGCACCTGGAGGGCTTCGACGTGCAGTTGCCCGGGTAGCCCGAATGCCGCGATTTCGGCGTCCGGCCTGGCCCCTTTCATGAACAGGAAGCGCCCGCCCGGCCGCACCAGGTGGGCGGTGTCCCGATAAATGTCGCCGATGCTCGCCACCGCCCGGCTGATGACCATATCAAATGCCTGCGCGGGCCGGTACTGTTCTATGCGCTGCTGGACAATGTCCAGGTTGTCGAGGTCCAGCTCGGTGCCGGCCTGGCGCACAAAACGCAGTTTCTTGGCGTTGGAATCCAATAGTGTCACAAACAGATCCGGCCGTACTATGGCGATCGGCAGTCCGGGCAGTCCCGCACCAGTGCCGGCGTCCAGCAGCCGCCCGCGGGTCAGGAACGGCAGCGCCGCCAGGCTGTCCAGGATATGGCGCACCACCATGGCGTGCGGCTCGCGCACGGCGGTCAGGTTGTAGACCCGGTTCCATTTAGCCAGCAGTTCGACAAACGCCTCGAGTCGTTGCGTCACAGCAGGGTCCGGGGCCAGTCCCAGGCGCTCACAGCCGCGCCGGATGTCCTCTGCGAGTGGCACTAGTACTCCTTCACCATGATATTGACGGGTTCAGCAGGACGAGAAGCGGTCAGCTGCAAGGCGCTTACCCGCCGGGATAGCCATTCTACCTCAAGGGTAAGCAACGCCGCAGATGGCCGCTGCCCGTCCTGCCCTGCGGGAGCCGCACAGCAACGCCGTTGCCGCGTTGCGCCGCTAGGCAAGGGGCCTGCCATTGCCGGCGGGCCGCGCCTCGCACTGACGTTGCTGTGTGACTCTGAACCCGTCAGTATCATGGTGAAGGAGTACTAGGGCCTGTTAACACTAACCCAATGGGCTCTGCTGGGGCTCATTTTTCGTCCAGCAAGGCAGAGTGAGCGACGTGTAGTCGCTCTACATGAGCGAATGATAACGCCGCTGGGCGGGAAATGAGTCCCAGCCCTTCGGGTTGCGCCTGAAAAAGCGCCACTGCGCGTTGCTCGTCGTTCATTTGGAACCACCAAACCTCGCTCCTCGCGCCTTGATTGGCGCTTTTTCAGGCGCAACAGAGCCCATTGGGTTAGTGTTAACAGGCCCTAGCATACGTGTGCGGCGCGGCAAACCCAAACGGATCAGGCCGAGCGCCGCGCGGGCGCGGTTTTCTTCAGATGCACCAGCAACAGGGAAACCGCCGCCGGCGTCACACCGGGGATGCGCGCCGCCTGGCCCAGTGTCTCCGGGCGTACCGCCATGAGTTTTTCCCGCACCTCGGCCGACAGGCCTTTAACCTCCCGGTAATCGAGGTCGGCAGGCAGGCCCTTGTGTTCATTACGCTGCTGACGCTCGATCTCCTCGCGCTGGCGCTCTATGTAGCCATGGTACTTGGCCTGGATCTCCACCTGTTCGGCGACTCTGGCGTCAGCGACACCGGGACCGATACCCGCCAGCTGCATGAGTTCGGCATAGCGCAGGGCAGGGCGGCGCAACAGTTCATCAACGCGCTGTTCGGTGTTGATGAACTCACCGCAGCGCTCGGCGAGCGCTTGCGCCAGCGGCGTATCCGGCCGCACCCTCAGGCCAGCGATGCGGGCCTGCTCGCGCGCGATCGCATCCTGCTTAGCGCAGAATAGCTGCCAGCGCGCGTCGTCCACCAGCCCCAGCTCGCGTCCCGCCGGAGTGAGGCGCAGGTCGGCATTGTCCTCGCGCAGCAGCAGGCGGTATTCGGCGCGGCTGGTGAACATGCGGTACGGCTCGCTGGTGCCGCATGTGATCAGGTCGTCAATCATGACGCCCAGATAGGCCTGGTCGCGGCGCGGGCTCCAGCCCTGTTCACCGCGGGCCTTGCGCGCGGCATTCAAGCCTGCCAGCAGCCCCTGGGCAGCGGCCTCTTCATAACCGGTAGTGCCATTGATCTGGCCGGCAAAAAACAGCCCCTGTATGACCTTGGTTTCCAGCGAGGCGCGCAGATCGCGCGGATCGAAAAAGTCGTACTCGATGGCATAGCCGGGCCGGGTAATGTGGGCGCGCTCGAAACCGGGGATGGAACGCACCAGCGCTTCCTGAACATCGAACGGCAGGCTGGTGGAAATCCCGTTCGGATAGATCTCCCGGGTAGTCAGGCCTTCCGGCTCGACAAAGATCTGGTGCGAGCTCTTGTCGGCAAAGCGCACCACCTTGTCCTCGATGGAAGGGCAGTAGCGGGGGCCGACGCCCTCGATAACTCCCGAGTACATGGGTGAACGGTCCAGGCCGGCACGGATGATATCGTGGGTCTGCTCGCTGGTGGCGGTGATGTAACAGCTGACCTGGCGCGGATGCTCGCTGCCCGTGGCCAGGAAAGAGAAGCTCGGAATCGGCGCGTCGCCGGGCTGCTCGCGCAGTCGACTGTAGTCGATGCTGCGCCCGTCGATGCGCGGCGGTGTGCCGGTTTTCAGGCGCTCGACCCGCAGCGGCAGTTCACGCAGCCGGCGGGCGAGGGCGCTGGCCGGCGGATCGCCGGCGCGACCGCCGGCGTAATTGGCCAGACCGATGTGAATGCGCCCGGCGAGAAAGGTGCCCACCGTCAGCACCACGGTGTCGGCGTAAAAGCGCAGCCCCATCTGGGTCACCACACCGGTGACCCGGTCGCCCTCCACCAACAGATCCTCGACACTCTGCTGGAACAGGGACAGGTTGGGCTGGTTTTCCAGCGCGGTACGGATCGCCTGCCGGTACAGCTGGCGGTCGGCCTGGCAACGGGTGGCCCGCACCGCGGGCCCCTTGCTGGCGTTCAGGCGACGGAACTGGATGCCGGCGCGGTCCGCGGCCCGCCCCATGATACCGCCCAGTGCGTCGATTTCCTTCACCAGGTGTCCCTTGCCGATTCCGCCGATCGCCGGGTTGCAGCTCATCTGACCCAGGGTCTCGATGTTCTGGGTCAGCAGCAGGGTGCGAGCACCGCTGCGCGCCGCGGCCAGAGCGGCCTCGGTACCGGCGTGGCCTCCACCCACCACGATGACTGCAAAATTGCTCGGCAAATCCATCCGCTTTACCCGACTAAAAAGGTCCGGAATTATAGCTCAATACCGCGGCGCTTGCGCCATTGGAGCCGGCCGTCAGCGCGCGACCAGTCGCACAATGCCCGGACAGGTAAAATTAGACATGGCTCAAAACTTATCAACAGCAACAAAAATAACTCTCGCTCTAGCTATGGACTGGGTCACGGAGGCCGGGCCAGCAATGACCATCGGACGGGATTGTCGGCCTTCTACAGCCGCTTTTAACGTTAACTATAAAATCATAC
Source organism: uncultured Gammaproteobacteria bacterium (assembly GCA_963695455.1). Lineage (GTDB taxonomy): Bacteria > Pseudomonadota > Gammaproteobacteria > DSM-19610 > DSM-19610 > Thiogranum. The sequence continues at coordinate 1,057,347 of CAVOGN010000002.1, forward strand.
CTATGTTTAGAATTATAGTTTACTATCTTTTTGCCATTTTTCATGAATAGTTTCAAGCGCGTCTAAAATCTGCGCCGTTACAACCGGAACGCTGTAGCGGGTTGAGGCACGCTCGAACGCCGCGCTGCGAAGGCGCTCGGCGAGCGCGGTATCGGCTAAGATGCGCAGCATCTGGCGGGCGGTGGAAGCGGGATCGTCGATGTCGCAGAACAAGGCTTCTCGGTCTGCGGCGAACATTTCCAGGTGCCCTGTGGTCCGCGACAGCACCAGCGGGACACCGGCGATGGCTCCCTGCAGTGGCGTCAATCCGAAGGCATCCGAACGCGCTGGCACACACAGCAGGTCCGCTCCCGATAGAAAAGTTTCAACGTCCTCCACCCAGCCCGGCATGGCCACCCGTCGCTGGAGATCCAGCTCGGTCAACAAGTGTCTCAGCCTGCGTTCCTCGACGCCCGCACCCCCCAGGGTGGCCCGAAACTCGCAACCCTGCTCCTGCAGCTGAGCCAGGGCCCGGATGAATACGTCCAGCCCCTTGACCGTATCAAAACGGCCTAGCGCTGCGATGCGGGGCGGGTCGTCGCGCGCCCGCACCGGGAGCGGCATGCCGGCATCGAATGCGATCATATTGGGTACGACAAAGCAGGGTTTCGCCGGCTGCGTAGTGCTCGCCCCGGCGAGGCGGTCGCGGATAGGACCGCTGAGCGCCAGATAGGCGTCGGCGGGCAGCAGGCGCTTGACTTTGTTACTGTGAGTGACCGCCACCAGCGGGGCAGCTCCCGCCAGAGCCCGTCTCAGGAGCGCGACCGACCGGCTGCAATGGGCAATGGCAATCTGCGGCCGAAACGCGCGCAGACGCCGGCCGGCAACCGCGCCGGCAAGATAATCGTAGTGCCCGTGATTGCGGATGACTTCCACCTGCACGCCGTCCGGAACGTTGCGCAAATCACTTTGCCTGGCGCCCAGCAGCATCAACACCTGGTGGCCGTGGCGCTGCAGGAGACGGCTGTACTGGCACACCACCTGCCAGCGGCCGCCGCTGGCGTCGCCCAGCACGCTGTTTACGATGCGCATACTACCGGATTCAGCAACTCAGCGACGCCCGCGTGGGGATTGTTTTCGGCGACCCGAACGAATAATTGCCAGGACAGGAAATAAATTCGTGACTCGATGCATCTAGGCTCTAACATGGACAAAAACCAGACGGGAGCCACAGTGCCACTGAAACGCCGGATTGCCGAATCCCGCGACCGCCTGTATCGGGTGGCCCTGGCCTGGTGTGGCGACGAGATGCTGGCAGATGATCTGGTCCAGGAAACCATGGCCAGCGGCATTGTGAACCGGCGCCAGTTGCGCGATGAAAAACGGCTGTTCGCATGGCTGTACAGTATCCTTAATAATAACTGGCGACGCCATTTGCGTTCGCGCAAAGTCCACGAAGAGCTGGATGAACAGCTGGCCACCGATGCGGCTGGACCCTTGGGTAACTGCCGTGAGCTGGAGATCGTGTGCCGGGTGCGGCGGGCGGTCGCCAGCCTGCCTGTGGAACAGCGGCAAGTCATTGCGCTGGTCGATCTGGAGGAATTTTCCTACTGTGACGTCGCCCAGGTGCTGAACATACCGATTGGTACGGTGATGAGCCGGCTGCACCGGGCCCGTAAGAACCTGCTGGCACGTCTGGAAGCGCCCACACCGCAAGCGGCGGTCGTCGCCAAAGGGCATATGCGCGTGGTCAAGTGATACTATGCAAGACGCTGATTCTATTGATGAGAACACTCTCGACGCGTTCGTTGACGGACAGCTCGATAGCGCCGGCTGCGAGGCGATCATAACGGCGATGGCACGCGACCCTGCGGTACGCGAGCGGGTAGAGCGGCTACGCCGCGCCAAGGACCTGATGCGTTTAGGTTTCGCGTCGGCGCAGGCGCCATCGCGCCGTGAGCCGCTGCCGGGGGCCCCGATGACGAGCAGACTCTCCCGCGCGCTGGCCGCCTCGGTCGCCGCGCTGGCGCTGGGGCTCGCTGCCGGTTCGCTGGGATACCACTACGGCCGGCACCTGGACCGTAGCGAGCTCGCAAGCCTGGCGAGCTCGCAGCAGCGCGATAGCGACCGCATTGTGCTGCATATCAGCGAGGCGAACCCGATCCAGTTTGCGGCAGCGCTGAGCTATGCCGACAACTTCCTGCGACGGCACCCGGCGGCGCATAGTCGCGTCGAAGTTATCGCCAACGCGGGCGGTCTGGACATGATGCGCAGCGGGCTGTCTCCATATGAAGAGCAGATCGGTGCACTGCTGCAAGCACACCCCAACGTGCGCTTCCTGGCCTGCGCCAACGCGATTGCCAATCTCCGCAAGCAGGGTATCGAACCCCACCTGATAGACAATGTCGATACCGAAAAGAAAGCCATCGATCACATCGTTGCGCGGCTGCAGGAAGGATGGTCGTATGTGCGCGTCGATGCGTTGCCGGAAATCTAGCCAGCCCGCGTTTAGCGGCCGGCGCACCAACACAATGGGTCGGACCTGGCGCAAATAGTGAATCGGACGTCCCGGCGAGGCGCGGACCCTGCAATGCGCACTTGCAGCAGGGCCCCGCAACAGCGCCTGGGGTCGAGGCGCAAGGTGCGTTAGGTTCTAGTGAAGCTTGGCGGGTGCGCGTGGGGGAGTGCCGGTGGCCGCAGCGCTCAGTTCGTCCAGCACGCGACGCATCTTTTCCACCAGCAGGTCGTGATCGGTAATGGCGTGGCGCTGCACCAGGTAGCCGGGGTCGTTATAGCTCAGCCATACCTGCCCGTCGCGGTCGACCCACGCCAGCGCTTTCATGGGCAGATCGATGGCAACCGTCTGCCGGCTCTGCATCAGCGGCGTACCTGCCTTCGGGTTTCCGAAAATCAGCAACACGGTCGGCCGCAACTCCTTGCCGACTTTGGCAGCGCCCGCGCTGTGGTCAATGCGGGCAAACACGGTCATGCCCTTGTCACGGGCGGCGCCCTCAAAACGGTCCAGTGTTTCGTCCACAGTATAGGCACTTTGCACGCTGACCAGCCCCTGATCCGCAGCAACTGCAGACGCCGCCACTACAGCGCCGGCGAGCGCCATCGGTATGAATCGCATCGCGTCATTCCTCTTTGCAGGAACAGTTGAAAAAGACAGGCAGGGCCAAGATCGGCCCTGCCTGTGGAGGAGTCAGAAGATTGCCAGAACCTGGACACCGACACGATTGTCCAGATTATCCAGTATCTGGTTCGGTGCGGCGGAACTCGAGAAGTCGGGAGCGTCGGCATCCCGGAACTGGTAGTTCACCAGGGCACGGGTCTTCTTGTTGATGAAATACTGCGCACCGAGCGTCCAGGTGGTGAATTCGCGCTCATTCGCACCGACGTTCTTCATGCGGTCCAGATAGTCGTAGCGCACATCCAGTTCCCACTTCGGCAGTACACGGTAGCCGAGATCGATGTACCAGCCATCCGCCTCACCGTTGGGCTCTATATTCCACGACGCAGTGGCCGTGTCGGCATTGTTGCGCGCTCCGGGGACTGCGCCGCCGTCGGTCCCGTTGAAGATCATGCCGTCCGCATAGATGTACTCCGCAGCGGCGCGGTATTTACCCTTGCGGAAGGTGGTGCCCAGTCCCCAACGATCGCGATCGTACGATCTGGTGTCCTGAACGCCGTTGACGAACTCCAGGGTACGCTGTCCGGTCTGGCCCCAGGCAAACATTTTCCAGCCTTCGCGGCGCGGCCCCTGCCCGCCGTAGATCTGCTCGGATGACCAGTACAGGTAGACGTCCTTGTTGCCGTTGTCGTCCGTACGGTTCAGACCATTGCCGTCGCCCACCATGGCCGCGTAAGTATGCTGCCAGCTACCGGTGTTGAACCAGTCGAACACCTGCACGCCGATGTCACGAAAGGCGCCCACCGAGCCGTTGGGACTGTTGGAATCCTGGGTGTTGGACCCGTCTCCATCGAAGAATCGTTCCAGCAGCAGGTTGTTGGTCACGTTGGTGAACTCGATGTAATCGAACACGTGGATGGCCTGCAGCCCCTCTTCGGCACCCGGGTACTTGAACTGACCGACCCGCACCCGCGCGTATGGGATCTGGTTGAAGGTAACACTGGCGTCGGTAAGCGCAACGCTGCCATTACCGTATTTGGTGATACCGTTGTTGCCTGCCTCGAGGAGCAGGAAGTAGTTGGTCTTGCCGTCCAGCGGAAAGTTGGTGCCGCGCGCGCCGATACGCGCGCGTCGGATCTGGAAGCTGCTGTCGCTGTCCAGATCCGGTCCGATCTGGTTGAACACGGCTTTCTGACCGTTCCACGGACCGGCGTCCAGGTCTGATCCGCCGGTCTCGGTGTACTGCGGCTGAATGAAACCCCATATTTTCAGACGGTCGGTAGCACCAGGCGCCTCGGTGCCCTGTAACTGCAGCCAGTTGGCTGCCTGTGCTGCTGGCGCCGTCAGTCCCGCAGCGAGCGTCATGGCAACAGCGCGTTTGGTAATTCTCATGTTGGTCCTCCCACACAGTGGTAACGTAAATCGGAAATGGTTTTTTTAGGGTTTGATGAGAACGTAGCCTTGATTAACCAGCTCGAGAATACGTACTACACCGGCATCGACCTGGCCCGCATGGGCGTTGAATTCGGGGCGATGACCGAGTGCCTCGGTAACCTTCGCGGTGGTGTTTGCACAGGCGCTGAAACGCACCCCGCTGCCGGTGGCAAGGCTGTCTATGCGCGGCCCGTTGGCATTTTCCGCAAACAGCAAACGCAATCCCGGACCGAAAGCGACCAGTTCTACATCGACTTTATCGGGCCCGTAGTACTTGATCAGATTGCTGGCCACATTCAGAACCAGCGTCTGTTTGGAAGCGTCGTCGTCGCTGATCTGCAGTACCACCTTCTTCTCGGCGAACGGCTTGGCATCCGCGACTTCGGCAGAAGCAACAGCAGATAGCAGCAGCATTCCCGTCAGCAGCAAAGCGTGCAGCGGTTTGGTGAGGTTTCCCATTCTTTATCTCCTATGCGGGGATCACAATCGTTCACACCGATCGCTGAACTGACCGGCGTTGTTCACTAGAGATATTGCGCACCGCTTTTATTCCCGCACGGATCACCGGTCGGTAGCGGAAATAATGTCGGCCGGACCGGGATCTACACGGCGTAACGCGGAGTTCGGCTGACCGCACTACGCAGTGCGGAACACTTTGCCCGTGCGCGACATCACAGCCGCCAGCCTTCGCAGCGCGTCAGAGACAAGATGTTATGGTGAGCAACGACGACATCGATGAGACGATACTGCATGCCTACGTGGACCGGCAGCTGGACCCGCAGCTGCAGCAGGCGGTGCTTAATGCCATGCAAGGTGACGCCCGGATACGCGAACGGGTCGGCGAGTTGCGCATGACCAAAGACTGGACGCGGGCCGGTTTTTCCGACGGCACCGCAACCACCGTAGCCCGGGCCCGTCACCGGGGCGTGTTTGCCGGCACTGTCCGGGACGGGACAAATCGCATTGTGGTCCACCCGGACCAGTCACAACCGTGAGGGTTCCGTGTGGTGCTCGATTATGCAGATCGGTCTTCGCGACGCCCGGATGGTCGCTCCCATGGGTTCACACCCGGGGGGAAACATGGCGGGTCGAAGCCGCATACTTGAAGCCTTGGTGGCCAAAGCGGTGGCCGCAGAGGAGCGTATAGCCATCGCTGCCCGACTGCGCGGCTTGTTACAGCCTGAAGCGCGCTGTTGCAAAACGCAGCATAGGCCCGAACTACGACCACAACATTCAGATTATTCGAATATTTCCATATAATGTAGCCTGGCTCCGGGGCCTCATTACGATCCGCGCGTTGCAGTTTGCAACATTCGGCCCTGCGCAGGAGCGCTAAAGGTTCGCAGACATTGCGATAACTTGCTGTTTTTGAATCAGAACACATTGAAGCCGCGATTGGCGCGGGACTTGCTATAGAGCCCAGCTGTTGGCCAGACCCCGTGGTAGCAACCACACCGTCCCGTGCGTTTGACCAGCTGATTCTGAGAGGTTCAAATCATGTCACTCCGTAGACACATCCAGATGGCCTGGAATTCGCTTTCTTATGCCGATGCCGGGGAAATGCTCACCCAAAAGGAAAAGCATCGTCTGCTCGGCAAAGCCGAGCTGTTCGATCAGAGCCATAGCCACACCGCTGAGCGCGTGCGGACCCGGGCGGTCGCCGTTCAGGTCGGCGATACGCTGACCAGGCGGGTGCTCGATTACGCCATTGAAACCTGTGACCGCCTGCGGGCGGAGCTGGTGTTGCTCACACACGGACCCGACGGGTTTCAGGAAGATGCCGTCGCAAGCGCCACTCACCGGATCCGGGCGGCGGGCATCCATACACGGGTCGTCAGCCTGACCGGTGAATGGGACCAGGCGCTGACTCGCTATGTGCGGGCTCATCACGAGATCATTTTCGTCATCCTGAACGCGCGGGATGCCAATGGCAACGCCCTGCTGGCACAGCGGCGCCCACGCAAGCGCCACAACTTCCCGGTGCCCCTGGTCGTGGTGGATGAGAGCCCCGCGGTCGCAACTTAAGCGCTTCGCCAGCCAACGCTAATCCCGCCCGAGCGGGCGCGTTCGACCGCCTGACGGGCGAGGCGACGAATTACTAATTAAACATAATCAGGAGTTACTTATGCCACAAGAACACCGGCGGGCGCTGAAGCGGACTCTCGTTTTCGGCGCAATAAGCATCGCCCTCTACTTCCTGCTTTACCTGAGCGCCGATGTAATACTCGAATATTCCCAGCAGGGTCGCTGGTTCTTCGTCATACCGGTAGGCATTGCCTTTCTGTTCTCCATTATGCACGGCAATTTCACCAGCCATTTCTGGGATCTGTTCGGTGTCAAGGCCAAGACGGTGAAGAAATAGGAGGCACGGCACATGGATATCACATTTATTGACCTGAATCTGGCCAGCGTAGCCTTCCTGTTCGCGGTCGGCTTTGTCGGCGGGCTGGTGAGCGGCTTCATCGGGTCCGGCGGCGCCTTCGTGCTCACCCCGGCGATGATGAACATGGGCGTAACCGCCATCATGGCGGTCGCCAGCAATATGTGTCACAAGTTCCCCAAAGCGCTGGTTGGCTCGATGAAACGCGCCAAGTACGGCCAGGTCGACGTCAAACTCGGTATCGTGATGGGGGTCTCGGCAGAGGCGGGGGTACTCTATGGTGCCCACGTCCAGGAGTACATCCGCGAGGTGTTCGGCAAGGCCGGCTCTAACCTGTATGTCTCCGCGGTGTTTGTGGTGGTGCTCGCCATCGTCGGCGGCTATGTGCTGCGCGATGCGTGGAAAATCTACCACTCGGAAAATCCCGACCAGGAAAAGGTCGGCAAGCTTGCCCGCTGGGTGCAGTCGGTGCGCATCCCGGGCACCATGATGTATTTCAAGAGTATCGGCACCGAGGTGTCGGTACTGTTCACGCTGCCCATCGGGTTTGCCACCGGCATGCTCGCCGCCACTATAGCGGTGGGCGGCTTCATCGGCGTTCCGGCATTGATGTATGTGCTCGGCGTGCCTGGTCTGATGGCCTCGGCAACCGAACTGGTCATCGCCTTCATCATGGGTATGGGCGGCACTATCAAGTTCGCCTGGAGCGGCTTCGTCGACGTGCGCCTGGCGATGATCATTCTGGCCGGTTCGCTGTTCGGCATCCAGCTCGGCGCCATCGGTACCACTTACGTCAAGCCGTATATGGTGAAGGTCGTCATGGGCGTGATCATGCTGATGGCGCTCGCCAGCCGCGCCGTCGTGATCCCGGTCTATCTGTCCGAACTGGACATGATCGCCACCCTGGAGGCGGCCAGCAATACGCTGCTCAAGAACGCCAGCTTCGCTCTGCTGATTCTCGCCCTGGCTACCGGCGCGCTGATCGTCCTGTCGGCACTCATTAAGGGCATGCGCCAGCATCGCCGTGAAGTTGCGACCGAGGCGACCCACTTCTCGACGCCGACGGCAGCCGCCACGGCAGCGACCGCACAGCTTTCTCCCGTCGGTCGTCTGGAACGCATCATGCTGGTGATCGACAATTCGGAGTTCAGTGACAGCGCAATCAGCGAGGCGATCCGCCTGGCCCGACGCTGCCAGAGCAAGCTGCACGTGTTCACCGTGCTGCCGGTACCGGATTTCGAGACACCGCTGGCACAGCCGGTGTTCAAGCAGGAAAAATCTGCCGCCGTCATTCGCCTGACTGAGGTCAGAAAGCGCGCCATCGCCGAAGGGGTCGATTGCGAGATCCTGCTCGGCCACGGCAGCGAGCCGTTCGAAGAGATCGTCGAAGAGGCTGAATACAGCAACATGGATGTCATCATCATGGGACGCCGTGATCATAGTGATCTGATGCGGATGATGGTGGGGAGTACCGTCGAGAAGGTGATCGGCTACACCAACAGCAATGTCATGGTGGTACCGCGGGGTGCGACGCTGGAAGGCAAGGGTATCCTGCTGGCTGTCGACTGCTCACGTTTCAGCGATGCCGCTGCCGCCACGGCCGCCAGCCTGGTCAAACAGTGCAAGGTGCCGGTCACAGTGGTTGCCGTGGCGATCGACGCGCGCCTGCGTGAAGATGCCGACACCAACGCCACCCGCATCCAGACACTGCTCAGCCACAGCGATGTCGAGGCATCCATTGATGTGCGCGTCGGTCAGCCCGGCATGGAGATCATCGCCGCCGCCAAACAGCACGACGCTGACCTCATTGTCATGGGCAGCCACGGCAAGAGCGGTATCGAGCGCCTGCTGGTAGGCAGCGTCTCTGAGCGGGTCATCGGCCATACGCATTGCCCCGTGCTGGTGGTAAAAGCCTAGGGCCTGTTAACACTAACAAAATGTGCAGAGCATGGTCCCCGCCGCCAGGGTCACCGGCCGCCTGGCGGCAGGCAGCTGGACCCCACGCTACTTTCCGATGCAGAAGCTGGCGAATATTTCGCCCAGCAGATCGTCACTGGTGAAACTGCCGGTGATCTCGCAAAGATGCTGCTGGGCAAGGCGCAACTCCTCCGCCAGGAGTTCGGCGCTGCCCAGCCACTGCCGCGCGCCGGCAATATTCAGTTCCGCCCTGTGCAGGGCGTCCAGGTGGCGCCGCCGGGCGCTGAAACTCCCGCTCGCGGATTCACTGTAGCCCATAACCTGTTTCAGGTGGGCGCGCAGTTCGGTGATGCCGACCCCGGAACGGGCGCTGAGCGCGAGTTCTGCGTGAGCGCCCGGGCTGTGGATGCCAGGCGCACGTCCGCTGAGGTCGATCTTGTTGAACACCAGGGTATGGGGCAGATCGTGCGGCAGGCGATCCAGAATCGCCTGGTCGGCCGGACTGCGTCCGCGCTGGTCGTCGATGACGAGCAACACGCGGTCCGCCTGTTCGATCTGCGCCCAGGCGCGGCGCACACCTTCCTGTTCCACGGGATCACTGCTGTCGCGCAGTCCGGCAGTATCAATAATGTGCAGCGGCATACCGTCGATCTGGATATGCTCTTTCAAGGCGTCGCGCGTGGTGCCCGCGATCGGCGTGACGATCGCTGCATCGCGGCCCGCCAGGACATTGAGCAGGCTGGATTTACCCGCATTGGGCTGCCCTGCGATCACCAGCGTCATACCTTCGCACAGCAACTGTCCCTGGTGCGCCTGCTGCTCGATCGCGTGCAGCTGCTCGGCGATGGCGGCCAGGCGGGCCTGCACTTGTCCGTCGCTGAGAAAATCGATTTCCTCTTCCGGAAAGTCCAGGCACGCTTCGACATAACTGCGCAAGGCGATCAGCGCATCGACCAGTTGCTGGACGCGGCGGGAAAACTCACCCTGCAGCGAGCGGCTGGCGGCGCGCGCCGCCTGTACGGTGCTGCTGTCGATAAGATCGGCAATGGCTTCGGCCTGGGCGAGATCCAGTTTGTCATTGAGAAAGGCGCGTTCGCGAGAATTCCCCGGGGCGCGCCTGCCTCGCGCCGAGGCTGAGCACGCGGCCCAGCAACAGGTCGAGGACCACGGGACCGCCGTGGCCGTGCAGTTCCAGCACGTGCTCGCCGGTAAAGGAACGGGGCGCCGGAAAATACGAGCGCCAGACCCGCGTCGATAACATCGCCGTCGGCGTTGCGGAATCGGTGCAGACCGGCGTAGCGCGGCTGCGGAAGGCTGCCCAGCAGTCGCTCGGCAATGGCCGGTACGCCGGGACCCGACAGGCGGACAATGCCGACCCCGCCGCGGCCGGGCGGTGTTGCCACAGCTGCGATGGTATCGGTGCAATCGGTCATGGCGAAGCCGGGCCCGCCGCCGGTATCAGGTTGCGCCTTTTTCGACGCGCTTGGTAATCACGTACTGCTGAGCGATGGACAGGGTATTGTTGACCACCCAGTACAACACCAGCCCGGCCGGGAAGAAGGCGAAGAACACCGTGAACACCACCGGCAGGACCATCATCACCTTGGCCTGGATGGGATCCATGGGCGCCGGATTGAGTTTCTGCTGGATCAGCATGGTGACACCCATGATCAGCGGCAGTACGAAGTAGGGATCGGCCACCGAGAGATCCTTGATCCACAGCATGAACGGCGCCTGGCGCAGTTCGACACTCTCCAGCAACACCCAGTACAGAGCGATGAACACCGGGATCTGCACCAGTATCGGCAGGCAGCCGCCGAGCGGATTGATCTTCTCGGTCTTGTACATCTCCATCATGGCCTGATTGAGCTTCTGCTTGTCGTCGCCGTAGCGCTCTTTCAGGGCCTGCAGGCGCGGTGCCAGCTTGCGCATATTGGCCATGGATTTGTAGCTGGTCTCGGACAGCTTGAAGAAGGCCAGCTTGATCAGCATGGTGAGGAAAATGATCGACCAGCCCCAGTTACCGACCAGGGCGTGGATCTTTTCCAGCAGCCAGAAGATGGGCTTGGCGAGGAACGTCAGCTTGCCGTAGTCCACCGTCAACTCCAGACCCGGCGCCACGTCCTCCAGGACGTGCTGCAGTTTCGGTCCGACATAGAGGCGGGTCTGGCCGCTCTGTTCAGCGCCTGCGGCCACGCTGAGGGGCGCTCCGATCATACCGATCACGTAACGTTCGCCTTTCAGCGCGCGGGTATAATAGCGCTCGGTCTGATCGGCAGGCGGCACCCAGGCGGCAAGAAAATAGTGCTGGATCATCGCGGCCCAGCCGCCGCTGACATCGCGGCTGAGATTCTCATCGCTCATATCATCGAAGCTGATCTTTTCGTATTTTTCTTCCGGGCTGTAGAGGACCCCACCGGTGTAGGTGTACAGGAAGCGGGATGTCTGCTGCAGCGGCGTGCGCTGGAGTTGATAGTAGGGTCGGGCGGACCAGTCGGTGCCGCTCCGGTTGTGGACCTGGAACTCCACCTCGACTACATAGCTGCCACGTCGGAAGCGGTACAACTTGGTGACTTCCACACCGCTGCCGTTGCTCCACTGCAGCGGCACTTCCAGCACCTCGCTGGCCGCGCCCATTTCGAAGCGCGTTTGCGGCACGGAAAACTGCGCGTGGTGAGTAGGTTCCGGCCCGGCCGTGGCGCGCAGTCCGCTCTGGGCCACGAACAACTGCTGGGCGCTCACTTCCAGAAGCCGGAACGGCTCGCTGTCCTTGTCGCGACTTTGCGGATACTTCAGCAGATCAACCTGGCGCAGGTCCCCACCGCGCGTATCGATCACGGCATGAAACACATCGGTAACGACCTCGACCTGCTCGCCCTGGGGCAGCTGGGCAGCGGTATCCTCGCCAGCGGCCGGCAGCGGCTGCTCCGTCGGGGCGCTCGGCAAGTCGGCGACGGGGGGCACGGTGGCCTGTGATTCGCTTTCGACAGCCTGCTGCGCTGGCTCGGGTGCGGGACCGTAATCTTCCATCCAGGCCTGCCAGATCAGCAGCACCAGGAAGGACAGGGCGATTGCCAGTAAGACGCGTGGGTTATCCATGAGTGTGTTTGGTGCTCTGGTCTGAACAATGTGGGCTGAGCCGGTCGGGCACCGGATCAAGACCACCGGCGTGCCAGGGGTGACAGCTGGCCAGGCGGCGCAGGCTGAGCCAGCCGCCGCGCCAGACGCCGAACCGGTCGATAGCGGTGATGGCGTACTGGGAACAGCTGGGCGTAAAGCGGCAATGGTTCCCCAGCCAGGGGCTGACAAGCAGGCGATAGCCTTTAATGACTAACAGGATCAGTGTGCGCATGTTGGGCAATTGTACGCCAGTGATTTTCCAGTGCGCTGAACAGTTGCTGGTTGCTTCTGCCAGCCGCTCCAGGCCGCACCAGTACGACCAGATCCCAGCCACTCAGCAGCTCCTGGTGCTGGCGGAAGCTTTCCCGTATCAGCCGCTTTATGCGGTTCCTGGGTACGGCACCGCCGGCATTTCTGATCGAAACGGTCGTTCCGAGGCGCGCGTAACCCAGTGAATTGGGCAGTGCCAGTACGGTCACGAAGCGGTCAGACGCCTTGCACTGGCACTGCCGGAAAACCCTCTGGTACTCGGCCGCTGCCAGGAGCCGATGTGTGCGGGGGTAACGCGCGGGAGCACCCGTCAAGAAAGCGCAGCTGTCAGGCGGTCAGTCGCGCGCGCCCTTTGGCCCGCCGGGCCTTGATCACTAGACGACCGTTCTTGGTACGCATCCGGGCGCGGAAACCGTGGCTGCGCTTGCGCTTCAGGTTGCTGGGTTGGAAGGTTCTCTTCATGGCGCAATTCGTTCCCAAAAAAGGTTGAAGACCCGCACGTTGCGGGCGAAAACAGGTCGCGCAGGGTACTGGTTTTACCCGGTCACTGTCAACCGTGGGTTTGGTCGACGGACCACAGCGAGGTGTGGATACGCATGAGTTTCGGGGTTAGACTGGCGGGTCTTTCTGCCCGCACCTAGTTGGCAACCTGAACGGGGACCACCTTTGCAAGGTTCACTCTGGCAACAGTGTCTGGCGCATCTCGAAAACGAGTTGCCCGAGCAACAGTTCAACACCTGGATCCGGCCGCTCCACGCAGTGGAAAACGCTCAGGAACTCAGGTTGCTGGCACCCAACCGGTTTGTGCTTGACTGGGTCAGGGACCACTACATCAGCAATATTCAGACGACCCTCAACGCCCTCAGCCAGGACCACCCACTGCGCGTCGAGCTGCAGATCGGTTCGCTGCGGCCAACCGCGCCGCCAGTCGTGGAGAAGACCGCACAGGCATCGCGTCCCGGTACAGCGGGGCGAAGTGACCGCCGCCGCGAACAGCGCGAGTTACCGCGCAGCAATCTCAACACCGGTTTTACCTTCGACAGTTTCGTGGAGGGTAAGTCGAACCAGCTGGCACGCGCCGCGTCCATGCAAGTGGCCGAGAACCCCGGTGAAGCGTACAACCCGCTGTTCATTTACGGCGGCGTCGGCCTCGGCAAGACACATTTGATGCAGGCCATTGGTAACCTGATTGTAGCCGCGCGGCCCGGCGCCCAGGTTGCGTACCTGCACTCTGAGCGCTTTGTGGCGGACATGGTAAAGGCGCTGCAGCACAACGCCATCAACGAATTCAAGCGCTACTACCGTTCGGTCGACGCCTTGTTGATCGACGACATCCAGTTTTTTGCCGGCAAAGAACGCTCGCAGGAAGAATTCTTCCACACCTTCAACGCACTGCTCGAGGGACAGAGCCAGGTCATACTGACCTGCGATCGTTACCCCAAGGAAGTGCACGGCCTCGAGGAACGGCTGAAATCGCGTTTCGGCTGGGGGTTGACGGTGGCGATCGAGCCGCCGGAACTGGAAACACGCGTCGCAATCCTGGTGAATAAGGCAGCCCAGGCCAACGTCGAGTTGCCCAGTGACGTGGCATTCTTCGTCGCCAAGCGCATCCATTCCAACGTGCGCGAACTGGAAGGCGCCCTGCGGCGAGTAATCGCCAGCGCGCGCTTTACCGGGCGCAGTATCGATCTGAAATTTGCCAAAGAGGCGTTGCGCGATCTACTGGCGTTACAGGACAAGCTGGTGTCCATCGACAACATCCAGAAAACTGTCGCCGGTTACTACAAGATCCGGGTTGCAGACCTGCTGTCGGCGCGGCGCACCCGTTCGATTACCCGCCCGCGGCAGATCGCCATGGCGCTGGCGAAGGAACTCACCAGCCACAGCCTGCCGGAAATCGGTGAGGCCTTCGGCGGGCGCGATCACACCACCGTGTTGCACGCCTGCCGTAAAATCAACGAGCTGAAGGAATCGGACGGACGAATTGGCGAGGACTATAGCAACCTGTGGAGATTGCTGAGCACATGATGTGGATAAGTGGTGAATAAATTTATCGGTCAGAAGTTTTCCGATATTATCCACAGCGCATCCACAGCTTGCGGGGTGCTTTCCCCTGCGCAATAATACTGTATAAGTTATTGAAATAAATACATATTTTTTAATATATCAACAGGCGGACGCGTCCCTAAATACAGTAACCAAGGATAAAATATTAATGAAATTCACTATTGACCGGGAGTCTCTGCTCAAACCTCTCCAGCAAGTCATTGGTGTTGTGGAACGTCGTCAAACGCTGCCTGTACTAGGCAATTTGCTGATTGTCGCCGGGAAGGATCAGTTGCAAATGACCGCGACCGACCTGGAAGTGGAAATCCAGTCCAGCTTGCCACTCGACGTCAAAGAGGGCGGCGAGATCACCCTGCCGGCGCGCAAATTGATCGATATCTGCAAAGCGTTGCCCGAGGAAGCGAAGATCGAGTTGTCGATCAAGGACCAGAAGGCACAGATTCGTTCCGGCCGCAGTCGCTTCAGCCTGGCGACCTTGCCGGCTGGCGATTTTCCGGTCGTCGACAAGATCCAGAGTGACTGCGAATTCTCTATCGCTCAAAGCAAGCTCAAGGAGCTGATCGACCGAACACAGTTTTCCATGGCGCAACAGGACGTCCGTTATTACCTCAACGGCCTGATGCTGGAGATCGGCAGCGGTTTGCTGCGCGCGGTGGCGACGGACGGGCATCGCTTGGCGCTGTGCGACATGGAAGTCGATATCGACACCGCTAGTCCGCGTCAGGTGATTGTGCCGCGCAAGGGTATTCAGGAGCTGCAGCGCCTGCTCGACGACAGTGAACAGCCGGTGCGGGTCGAAATCGGCAGCAACCATGTTCGTGTGCGCAGCGACGATGTCTGCTTTACCTCCAAGCTGGTGGATGGACGCTTCCCCGACTACGAACGGGTGTTACCCAAGGGCGGCGACAAACATGTGCTTGCAAACCGGGAGCTGTTTCGGCAGGCCCTCTCGCGTACCTCCATTCTTTCGAATGAGAAATACCGCGGGATTCGACTCAATCTGGAACAGAATAACATCAAGATTCAGGCGCATAACCCGGAGCAGGAAGAAGCGGACGAGGAATTCGAGGTCAAGTATCAAGGCGCCGGCCTGGAAATCGGCTTCAATGTGACGTATCTGCTCGATGTACTCGGGACGATACGCAGCGATGAGGTAGAGCTCACTTTGAGCGATTCGAACAGCAGTTGCCTGATACGTCAGCCGGGCACAGAACAGTATCGCTACGTCGTCATGCCCATGCGGTTGTAAGCTGCAGCCGCCCGGAGCAGCGGCTCGCCAAGCCTCGATGCCTGTACAGACTATCTCAATAGACCGGTTTCGCAACCTGAAGCCGGTTACCCTGCAATGTTCTCCCCAACTCAATCTGTTTACCGGCGCCAATGCGGCAGGCAAAACCAGTGTTCTGGAATCCCTGTACATCCTGGGAAGAGCACGGTCCTTTCGCACCCGGTCGCTGGAAAAGGCGATCCAGACAGGCAACGACCACTTTCAGTTGGTGGCAAGGGTTCAACTTGATACCGGTCGAGAGGTTCCGGTCGGCATCTCCCAGCGGGACAAACAGCTTCTCGCCAGGATCGATGGAAAAGCCGTCAAGCGCTTATCTGACCTGGCGGCCTTGTTCCCGGTTCAGTGGATTGGGGGGAATCTGCACCGGTTGATTGAAGAAGGGCCGGCGCACCGCAGGCAGTACCTGGACTGGGGACTGTTTCACGTGAAACCAGGCTACATTTCGGTGTGGCAGCGTTATCAAAGACTGCTCAAACAGCGTAACGCCGCCTTACGGGCCCACCGTTCCGCGCCGGAGGTCCGAATATGGGACCACGAACTCGCGACCGCGGGTGAAGAACTGCACGCCTTTCGTTACGCCTATAGCGTTCAACTCGACGCTGCCAGCCACCCTGTGACACGTGAACTCCTGGGGGAGAGCACAGAGCTGGAGATTGCCTACCGGCCGGGCTGGCACGCCGATAGCGGCTTTCTGGATGCACTGCAGGCTGGCTTTGAGACAGACCGGGAGCAAGGTTTTACCCGTTGCGGCCCGCACCGCGCGGATTTATCGCTGCTGTGTAACGGGCTGCCGATAAGCGAGCAACTGTCGCGAGGGCAACAAAAGCTGCTGGTGGTGGCGCTGCAGGTCGCGCAGGCGCGTTTGCTCAAAGAGGGCTCGGCTAAAACCAGCCTTTTTCTGATCGACGATCTGGGGTCGGAACTGGATAGCGGAAATCAGGGGCGGGTGATGAGTCTCCTCGGGAGGCTCGAGGCCCAGGTGTTTGCCACCGCCATTGATCTGCCGGACGTAAGCGGGTGGAGTATGGACACTGTCAAACGGTTTCACGTGAAACACGGTTGCGTGTCGGAAGTGGTATAATGCGGCGTTACTTTGCGGACAGATAACTATGAGCGAGAAGTCTAGCTACGATTCCTCCAATATCAAGGTGCTGAAAGGCCTGGACGCGGTGCGCAAACGCCCGGGCATGTACATCGGTGACACAGACGACGGCACCGGCCTGCATCACATGGTGTTCGAGGTTGTCGATAATTCCATCGACGAAGCGCTGGCCAATTACTGCTCCGAGATCAGCGTTACCCTGCACGGCGATAACTCGGTCACCATTACCGACGACGGGCGCGGCGTCCCGGTGGATATCCACCCGGAAGAGGGGCGCTCGGCCGCGGAAGTGATTCTGACTGTGCTGCACGCCGGCGGTAAGTTCGACGACAACTCCTACAAGGTTTCGGGCGGATTGCATGGTGTCGGCGTGTCGGTGGTGAATGCCCTGTCCGAATATCTGAAATTGACGGTGCGCCGCGATGGCAAGGTTCACTACCAGGAGTACGCAGAGGGTGAACCGCAAGCCCCGCTGGCAGTGGTTGGCACAACCGAACAGACCGGAACGGAAATTCGCTTCAAGCCGAGTTCAAGAATCTTCACCGACATTGAATTCCATTACGACATTCTTGCGAAACGGCTAAGAGAACTCTCGTTTCTGAACTCGGGTGTTCGTATCCGGCTGACTGACGAGCGATCGGACAAACAGGATGTATTCGAGTATCAGGGCGGTATCAAGGCGTTCGTCGAACACCTGAATCGCAACAAGACGCCCCTGCATCCCACGGTGTTTTATTTTTCCGGCGAGAAAGACGGAATCGGCGTCGAACTCGCGATGCAGTGGAATGACTCTTATCAGGAAAATATCTTCTGTTTTACGAACAATATCCCGCAGCTCGATGGCGGCACCCACCTGGCCGGATTCCGCAGCGCCCTGACGCGCACCATGAACCAGTACATGGAACGCGAAGGTCTCAACAAGAAGAACAAAATCAATACCACCGGCGATGATGCCCGCGAGGGTCTCACCGCTGTTCTATCGGTCAAGGTACCGGATCCGAAATTCTCGTCGCAGACCAAGGACAAGTTGGTTTCATCCGAGGTGAAGGCCGTGGTCGAATCCACGGTTGCTGAAAAACTCGAGAGCTATCTACTTGAAAATCCAGCAGAATCTAAAGGTATCACAGCCAAGATACTGGAGGCCGCGAGCGCCCGCGAGGCGGCCCGCCGGGCGCGTGAGATGACCCGTCGCAAAGGTGCGCTGGATATTGCCGGTCTGCCCGGCAAACTCGCCGATTGCCAGGAACGCGACCCCGGGCAGAGCGAACTGTACCTGGTCGAGGGCGACTCCGCTGGCGGTTCGGCCAAGCAGGGCAGAGACAGGCGCTATCAGGCCATACTGCCGCTCAAGGGTAAGATTCTCAATGTGGAAAAGGCCCGCTTCGACAAAATGCTTTCCTCGGCGGAAGTGGGAACCCTGATCACCGCACTGGGCTGTGGTATCGGTCGGGATGAATTCAACGTCGATAAATTGCGTTATCACCGCATTATCATTATGACGGACGCGGACGTCGACGGTTCGCACATCCGTACCTTGTTGTTGACTTTTTTCTACCGTCAGATGCCCGAGCTGATCGAACGCGGCTACATCTATATCGCTCAGCCGCCCCTGTATAAGGCAAAAAAAGGCAAGCAAGAACAATATGTTAAGGACGATGCTGCACTTCAGGAGTTCCTTCTGCAGGCCGCCCTGGACAAGGCCAGTCTGTTCGTTAACGCCGGTGCGCCGGCCTTGAGCGGCCCCGGGCTGGAAACCCTGGCGCGGCAGTACCTGGCGGTGATGGCTGCGCTACAGCGAATGGCCCGACGCTATAACCCGTCGGTACTCGAACGCATGTTGTACATGCCTGCGCTGCAGGAAACCGACTTGCTCGACACCGACAAGGTCGCGGCCTGGGTTGGCGAACTGGAGCAGCGGGTCAACAGTCACCAGAAGGCGGGTGAACGTCTCGAAATCCGCCTGGTCACCGACCCGGCGCAGCCCGGGTTCAGCATCCAGCTGCGCAAACTCACCCACGGCATTCTGTCCAGCGAGCAGAGTATCGCGAGTGAATTCTTTGCCAGCGCCGACTATGGGCGCATGGTGGCGCTGGGTGCGCAGTTGGACGGGCTGCTCGGCGACGACGCCTATGTGCAGCGCGGTGACAAGCAGTTCGCGGTGAGCAGCTTCAAGCAGGTCATGGAGTGGCTCATGGAGGAGGCCAAGCGGGGTCAGCACATTCAGCGCTACAAGGGACTGGGTGAGATGAATCCGGACCAGCTGTGGGAAACCACCATGAATCCCGACTCGCGCCGCATGCTGCAGGTGAAGATCGAAGACGCGGTCGGTGCCGACGAGATTTTCACCACCCTGATGGGCGACCAGGTAGAACCGCGCCGCGATTTTATCGAACACAACGCGCTGTCGGTGGCCAATCTCGACGTCTGAGCCGCGCCGCTTCGGCATGCCGAGGCGACCGACACGCCCTGTGAAAGGTTCGGTTGCTTAGCTCTGCCGCCCTGATCGCGGCCCATGCTGGTGCTTTTCGAGCGTGGTGATGGTCGCCATCGTCGTTTCGATCCAGTCCTCGGCTTCGGCGAGGATCTGCTGGGGGTTCTTGTTGCGGGCGTCGATGGATGGGCCGATGCGCACCTGGATCACGCCGGGCCGCTTGATAAAGGACCGCCGAGGCCAGTACTCACCGGCGTTATGGGCCACCGGTGTTATGGAACAGCCGGTGCGCACGGCGAGCGCGGCACCGCCGACACGGTAATGGCCGCGCTCGCCGGGGGCAACACGGGTGCCCTCTGGAAAAATGATAATCCAGAAACCCTTTTGCAGCCGCTCCCGGCCTTGTTCAACCAATTGGTCGACCGCTTTCCTCCCCGCGCCGCGGTTCAGAGCGATTGGCTGCATCATGTAGGCACCCCAGCCAAAAAACGGTATCCACATCAACTCGCGCTTGATAACCCAGGATTGGGGAGTGAACCAGAAATTGAGGGTCACCGTCTCCCAGGTGGACTGATGTTTGGCGAACACGATACCCGCCTGCGCCGGTATGTTTTCGAGCCCCTGCACTTCGTGGGTGAGATTGCAGGTGATGCGCAGCCAGTCGGTAATGAGTCGTGACCACAAGCGTGTAATCACAAAACGCTTTCGCAAGGGGAACGGGAACGACAGCAGCAGCGCAAGGGCAAACACCGGTATCGCGAGCGCAAACACAATCCAGAACAGAAACGACCTGGCGTACAGCTCGATCGGGCCTGGTTGCGGGTCAGAGGGCTTCACTGTAGGAGTTTACTGGGTCGGTCGCGACAGCCGCTGCGTTCATACACCGGGTGATTACTTGACGTCGCGAAATTCAGACACTCGGATGCGACCGTTGACGATACGCGATTCGCGCTGCATGAGCGCGTCCATCTTTTTCCAGAACGCGTCGCCTAAATCGAAATCCGCAGCGATGGCGGTGCCAATCAGCAGAATGAACAGATCGGCGACTTCTTCTGCCAGCTGCTGCTTGCCTTTACCCTTGGTGACGCAGGACGATATCTCACCGAGCTCTTCGGCCATCAACGCCACCCGGTAGGTCATCTCTTCGCCGCCGGTATGCTTGAAATCGTGCTTGTCGTGAAACGCCTGTACGGCGTTCAGCATGGCCTGGTAGGAATCAGTGTTTTGCATACGGCACCTCAACTCTGCAGTCGGGACAGATCAGCGACGCGCAGAAACAGATTGCGCAGGCTCTGCAGCAGCGCAAGGCGATTGTCGCGCAGCGCGCTGTCCTCGGTCATCACCATAACACTGTCGAAAAACGCATCCACGGGTTCTTTCAGCGCCGCGAGCTGTTTCAGCGCCGGCGTGTAATCACCGTTGTCCATGAGCGGCAGCACCGCCGTGCTGGCGCCGGCCAGCCGCTCTGCCAGCTGTTTCTCGGCCGCGTCGATGAGAAGTTGCCGGTCGACCGCAGCGGGAATTGGCTGATCCCATTTCTTGAGAATGTTGCTGATGCGCTTGTTGGCGGCGGCCAGGCTCTGCGCCTCGGGCAAGCCGCGGAACACGTTGCAGGCCTGTACCCGACGGTCGAAATCCAGTGGGCGGGTGGGCCGGGTGGCCAGCACCGCTTCGACGAGATCGGCCTCCACGCCGGCCTCCTGGTAGTAGCCGCGCAGGCGATCCATAACGTAATCGAACACTGCGTTCACCGCCGTCGCCGCATTCACACTTGCCTCGAACGTCTGCGCCGCCGTGTTCAGTAACTGCTCGATATCGAGATTCAGCTGGCGCTCGATGCAGATCCGTATCAGTCCGAGCGCTGCGCGCCGCAGCGCGAACGGGTCCTTGTCGCCGCTGGGTTGCTGGCCGATGGCGAAAATGCCCACCAGACTGTCCAGTCGGTCGGCCAGCGCCAGCGCCTGCCCGGTTGGCGTGGCGGGCAACTCATCGCCGGCGAAGCGCGGCAGGTAATGTTCGCGGATCGCGTCGGCTACCGCGTGTGGTTCGGCATCGTGGAGGGCGTAATAGCGGCCCATGACACCCTGCAGCTCGGGGAACTCAAATACCATGCTGGTCAGCAGGTCACACTTGCACAGCAGTGCGGCCCGCTGCGCGTGGGTTGTCTCGGCCCCGATCGCCGCGGCGATGCTGGCCGCCAGCGACGCAACCCGCTGTTGTTTGTCGAACAGAGTGCCGAGGCGCTTCTCGAACACCATATTGCGCAGTCCGTCGGTACGCTGCTCGAGCCGCTGCTTGCGGTCCTGGTTCCAGAAAAACGCCGCGTCAGCGAGGCGCGGGCGAATCACCCGTTCGTTGCCGGCGCGAATCTGGGCCGGGTCCTTGCTCACCAGGTTGGCGACGGTAATGAAGTGCGGCAGCAGGTTACCCTGCGCGTCGAGCACGGGAAAATATTTCTGGTGATCCTGCATGCTGGAGATCAGGGCTTCCGAGGGCACCTGCAGGAATGTTTCGTCGAAGCGGCCCGACAGCGCCACTGGCCACTCCACCAGTGCAGTCACTTCGTCGAGTAATTCATCATCGATGAGTGGCTGGCCGTCCAGCAGCTTGGCCTGTTCCATCACCTGGGCACGGATCGCCTCGCGGCGTGCGGCATAATCGACCAGCACCTGACCTTCGGTCTCCAGCAGAGGCAGGTAGGCCTGCGGTTCGCCGAGATAGATGGGATCGGGGTGGTGGAAGCGGTGACCACGGGTATAGCGGTCCGCCCGGACGCCCAGAATGTCGGCGGCGATGACTTCATCGCCGAACAACAGCACCACCCAGTGCACGGGCCGCACAAACTCATCGGTGCGGTCGCCCCAGCGCATACGCTTTGGGATCGGCAGGGCGGCGAGCGCCTTGCGCAGCAGATCGGGCACCAGTTCGACGGCAGGCAGGCCCTGCTGAAGCGCACGGTATGCCAGCCAGCTGCCCTTGTCGGTCTCCAGCTGGTCGAGCTGCTCGACCGTAACGCCACAGGACCTGGCGAATCCGACCGCTGCCTGGGTCGCGCAGCCTTCGTCATCGAAGGCGGCGCTCAGTGCGGGACCCCGGCGCACGGTTTCCTGGTCCTGCTGCGCCGCGGGCAGATCAGACACCAGCACCGCCAGGCGGCGCGGCGTGGCATAGGGGACGACCCGGGAGGGTTTCAGGGCAGCCGCTTCGAGCCCCGCGCTGATGCCGTCGGCGAACGCCAGCGACAAGCGGCGCAACGCCTTGGGCGGCAGCTCCTCGGTGCCGATTTCGATCAGCAGGTCACGCGTCTCGCTCATGAGCGCGCCCCCTGCTGCAACAGCGGGAAGTCCAGTGACTCGCGCCGCTCGTAGTAGGCCTGCGCCACGGCGCGCGCCAGCGCCCGCACGCGCAGAATGTAGCGCTGGCGCTCGGTTACCGAAATCGCGCTGCGTGCGTCCAGCAGGTTGAAACTGTGTGACGCTTTCAGCATCAGCTCGTAGGCGGGTAACGGCAGATTCTGATCGATCAATGCCTGGCTGTCTTTCTCGCACACGTCGAACCAGTGGAACAGTTCGGTCGTATTGGCGTGCTCGAAATTGTACGCCGACATTTCCACCTCGTTCTGGTGAAACACGTCGCCGTAGCGAACCTTGCCTTGTGGCCCGTCGGTCCAGACCAGGTCGAATACGCTTGCCACGCCCTGCAGATACATGGCTATGCGTTCCAGACCGTAGGTGATCTCACCACTGACCGGTCTGCAGTCCAGACCGCCCACCTGCTGGAAGTAGGTGAACTGGGTGACTTCCATGCCGTTCAGCCACACTTCCCAGCCGAGTCCCCAGGCACCGAGCGT
Organism: uncultured Gammaproteobacteria bacterium; assembly: GCA_963695455.1. GTDB lineage: Bacteria > Pseudomonadota > Gammaproteobacteria > DSM-19610 > DSM-19610 > Thiogranum. The sequence continues at coordinate 1,080,318 of CAVOGN010000002.1, forward strand.
GGGCGACTCCCAGTTGTCCTCGACGAAACGGATGTCGTGGATCAGCGGATCGAGGCCCAACTCGCTGAGCGAACCCAGATACAGGTCCTGAATATCGTCCGGGCTGGGCTTCAACAAAACCTGGAACTGGTAGTAGTGCTGCAGACGATTCGGATTCTCGCCATAGCGGCCGTCGGTGGGGCGCCGCGACGGCTGCACGTAGGCGGTGCGCCAGGGTTCGGGTCCAATGGCGCGCAGAAAGGTTGCCGGGTGGAAGGTGCCCGCACCCACTTCCATGTCGTATGGCTGCAGCAGCACGCAGCCGTGGCGTGCCCAGTAGTCCTGCAAGGCCAGAATCAGGCCCTGAAAGGTGGAAACTCGGGTAGGTGCGCTGGAACTCAAAATAAACCTGTCACTGGTTGGGCTTGATCGGAGTCGCGCAGTATAGCCCGAGCCACGCCAGGGATGTAGGCCAGCGGAGAAAAAAGCGAGCAACGATAAGGGCCTAATGTTTCAGCAAGCGCGCGCCGCGGCCGCTAGGCAGGTTGAATGTGAGGCGATGGAGGTGGAGGATGAAACCGCTGGTCCTGCAACCCACAGACCTGGCTCAATGGCATGCCCTGGTTGCGGAGGCCCAGGTGGTCGCTGAACGCAGCCTCGACGAAGCTCTTGAGTCTTATCTGGTTTTTCTGCTCATGCGCTTCGTCGGGCGCGCCGATCTGGCGCGCCGGACGATGGCCCTGGAGTTTCTCGAGGCGCAGCATGGCCACCTGACACAGGTCGACAAATTGCGGGACGTTGGAGACCAATGCCTGCTTTTTTCCGGCCTTTTCCCTCAGATTGCGGAACGCCGCCTGGTACGGGTGAGCTACTTTGTGAACATCGGTCGGAGTGCCTACGACCAGCTTGCCCTGCTGCTCGACCGCGAGCGCGATGCACTCTACGGTCGCCTGGCGGACGCGTTCGTGGTGGTCATGGATGTCCTGCAGGCCATGCGCGGTCTGGCCGGGGAACCGGTGTTGCAGCCTCTCGCCGCCGCCGAGCTGTGGGCGGACACCGGCAGCCGTGGCGCCTACCGCGAAATTCTGGCCACGGGCGACAGTCTGCCGATGGCAATCCGGCCCCGGCATCGGCACTAGCCGGTTTCTCATCGGCAATATCCGCGGCATACCTGGAGCGCAGAACGATCCCCAACCGGGCAGGGTCCGCTTGCGCCCTGCGCGACCAATTCCGTTCCCGAACACCGCGCAATCATCGGCGTCGCTTGGGCTACAATAGGCGTTTCAGATCTTACGTCATGCAGCAAACACCATGAGCGAACCCCGCAAAGCCGTGGCCCTGATATCCGGTGGCCTGGACTCCCTGCTGGCTGCCAGGGTCATCCAGGACCAGGGTATACACGTCGAGGGTGTCAACTTCTACACCGGGTTCTGTGTCGAGGGCCATACTCATGCCATCCGCGCGAAGGATCGCGCCAGACCGAAACGTAACAACGCGCTCTGGGTGGCCGAACGGCTCGGCATCCGGCTGCACATCATTGACATCATCGACGAGTACAAGGATATCGTGGCCAATCCCCGGCACGGCTACGGCGCCCATCTGAATCCCTGCCTGGATTGCAAGATTTTCATGGTGCGCAAGGCCCACGAGTGGGCCCGCGAGCACGGCTTCGATTTCATTATTACCGGGGAGGTCATCGGGCAACGACCCAAGTCCCAACGCAAGGCCACCATGCCGGTGATTGCCCGCGAGTCGGGTGCCGACGATGTTCTGCTCAGACCGCTGTGTGCCAAGAACCTGCCGCCCAGCCGCCCCGAACGCGAGGGCTGGGTGGATCGCGATCGGTTGTACGACTTCACGGGGCGCAGCCGCAAGCCGCAAATGGCGCTGGCCGCCAGGTACGGTTTTCACGACTACGCGCAACCCGCCGGTGGCTGTTGTTTCCTCACCGATGAACAGTATTCGCACAAGCTGGCGGATCTCTGGAAAGCACGCGGCAGCCGGCGCTATGAGCTGGACGATATCATGCTGCTGAAAGTGGGCCGGCACCTGCGACCGCGACCGCACTTCAAGATGATCATTGGTCGCGAAGACGGCGAAAACCGTTTTCTACACGGTTACCGCAAGCAGTTCACGCACCTGTTCAGCAGCAGCCACAATGGCCCGCTGGTCCTGATCGACGGTGAGGTGAACCAGGATGACCTGGTGCTGGCCGCGCAGGTGGCGGCGCGATTCGGCCAGGGGCGCGACGCGGCGCTGGTGGAAGTCGAGGTCCACGGCAAAGACGGGGCCAGCCAGACCCTGCGGGTGGTACCGCTCGGCAGTGGCGAGGTTCCCGAGGACTGGTATCTGTGAGCCGCTTTGATCTGGATGCCCGGCGCATGTTGTGCCCGATGCCGGTGATTCGCACTCAGGCGAAAGTGCAAGAACTGTGCTCGGGTGATACCTTATCGGTCGTCTGCACCGACCCGGGGGTGAAATACGACATCCCCGCCTGGTGTCGTGTGAATGGCCACGAAGTCCTCGCTATAGAGGAACGGGACGAGGAAATCACCATCAGCATTCGGGTTGGCGAGCAATAGTGTACCCCGCCACTGATATTGACCCGTTCAGAGCGCCCCCACCGGGTCAGTGCACCAGCAGTAGGCGCCTCAGGCGAGGCGCACCCCAAGGGCACTTCCTTCGGGCGCGATCCCGCAGTCAATGGCCAAAACGCTTCGCGGGGCAGGCTCTGGCCCGGCCCTTCGCAAGGATCGCAACGCCGCAATGGCCGGATGGGGGCGCTCCCTGCGGGCGGGCCGGGAAGCGCTCATCCGCGGCGTTACGCCTCTTGGAAAGGGAATGGCCCTTCCCGGCGAGACAAGCCTTGGGGCTAAGCACTGCCTCGCCCGCTGAATGGGTCAATATCAGTGGCGGGGTACAATGACGCTATGGAAACCACCGCGCCACAGGACGCACTGAAGCCGCGTTATCGCGAGGTTCGCAAGGTCACGCTGATCGGCTCACTGGTGGATTTTCTGCTCGGCGTAGCCAAGATCCTGGTGGGGTGGCTGGCGCACTCGCAAGCGCTGGTCGCCGACGGCATTCACTCGCTGTCTGATCTCGCCACCGATGTCATCGTGCTTTACGCGGCCAAACATTCACACCGCGAGGCCGACGAGGATCACCCTTACGGCCACGGGCGTATCGAGACACTGGCAACCGTGGGGCTCGGGATTACCCTGGTAGTCATCGCATTTGGCATCGCTTACGATGCGGTGCGGCGCATGAACGCACCTGAGCTTCTGATGCATCCCGGTGTGATCGCGCTGGCGGTCGCCATCGTATCGGTTGTCGCCAAGGAGGCTATCTACCACTACACCATGCGGGCGGCCCGCAGGCTGCGCTCCAACATGCTGATGGCCAACGCATGGCACAGTCGCAGCGATGCGATCTCCTCCATTGTGGTGGTGATCGGTGTGGGCGGCGCCATGATGGGGTACCCCTATCTGGACGCGGTCGCGGCGATAGCCGTGGCCGTAATGATCACCAAGATCGCCTTCGACCTGGTGCGCACCAGTACCCGGGAGCTGATCGACACGGCGCTGGATCCGGAGACTCTCGAAGCCATCCGCGGGGAAATCTTTGCCGTGGACGGTGTCCGGGCCCTGCACATGCTGCGTTCCCGCAGCAGCGGCGGCCAGGCCTTCGTGGATGTTCACATCCAGGTCGATCCGCGTGTCAGTGTGTCGGAAGGACACCAGATCGGGGACTCGGTGCGTCGGCGCTTGCTGGAGCGCATCGAGGAAGTCAGCGACGTGACAGTGCACATAGACCCCGAGGACGATGAGCTGGAATCGCCCTGCGATCACCTCCCACTGCGCAGCGACCTGGTGCAACGCCTGAACCGGCAGTGGGCGGATCTGGAGGGCGTGGATGCCAGCCGGGTCACGTTACACTATCTGCGCGGCGAGTTGCAGGTCGATCTGTTGTTGCCGCACTCGGTCGTGGAGCGCTATTCCGACCCCAAGGTGCTGATTGATCGGATTCAGAAAGCGGCAACCCGGCTGCCGGAAGTGGGGGACGTTCGCGTGAGCTTTCACCACTGAGTGCACCAGATCGAAGCATCATGACGGTGCGCGCGCTCTGTCGTGGTGCGGGTGCCCGGCTTGCCTGCGGAGGTAATTTGTCTAACCAATGGTATTGATTGCTTTTTTCTCCATGGCATAATTCCTGCTCTTTTCAGGAACACTTTTCAACCCGGTGGTTGTTCGCGAATCAGCCTGTCCGAACCATCCGCGCCTCGACCGGGAAATATCACCCACTAACCAATTCCTAAGTCGGAGGAAGGTACATGTCCGTAGCCAAGGTCAACAAATTGATAAAGGATAACGGGGTCAAGTTCGTTGACCTGCGTTTCACTGACACCCGCGGCAAGGAGCAGCACGTCACGCTGCCGGTCAGTGAAATCAATGCGGGGTTCTTCAAGGAAGGCAAGATGTTCGACGGCTCCAGTATTGCCGGATGGAAGGGCATTAACGAGTCCGACATGGTGCTGATGCCGGACACCGAAACCGCCGTGATAGATCCGTTCGCGGACGAGCCTTCCATGAACATGCGTTGCGACATCCTTGAGCCGGCCACCATGAAGGGCTATGAACGGGACCCGCGTTCTCTGGCGCGTCGTGCCGAAGCCTACCTGAAATCCACGGGTATCGCCGATACCGCCTACTTCGGACCGGAGAACGAATTCTTCGTGCTGGATGACGTACGCTGGGGTGCCGATATGAGCGGCGCTTTCTACAAGGTCGATTCCGAGGAAGCCTCCTGGAACGCCGAGCGCGTCTACCAGGATGGCAATATCGGGCACCGCCCGACCGTCAAGGGCGGCTATTTCCCGGTACCTCCGGTCGATTCCCTGCACGATATGCGTTCGGCGATGTGCCTGGCGCTGGAAGAAATGGGCCTCAATGTGGAAGTGCACCACCATGAAGTGGCTACCGCGGGTCAGTGTGAAATCGGCGTCGGTTTCGACACCCTGGTCAAGAAGTCGGATGAGGTGCAGATCCTCAAGTACGTGGTGTGGAACGTCGCCCACAGCTACGGCAAGACCGCGACCTTCATGCCCAAGCCGCTGGTCGGTGACAACGGTAGCGGCATGCATGTCCACCAGTCGCTGGGCAAGGCAGGCAAGAATCTGTTTGCCGGCAAGAAATACGGCGGTCTTTCCGACATTGCGCTGTATTACATCGGCGGCATCATCAAGCACGCGCGCGCGCTGAATGCCTTCACCAACGCGTCCACGAATTCCTACAAGCGTCTGGTCCCCGGTTTCGAAGCGCCGGTCATGCTGGCTTACTCAGCCCGTAACCGTTCCGCGTCTATCCGCATTCCGTACGTCGCCAATCCGAAAGGGCGTCGCATCGAGGTGCGTTTCCCGGATTCCACTGCCAACCCCTACCTGGCGTTCTCCGCCATGCTGATGGCCGGCATTGATGGTATCCAGAACAAGATCCACCCGGGCGATGCCATGGACAAGGATCTCTACGATCTGCCGCCGGAAGAAGAAGCCAAGATCCCGCAGGTGTGTTTTGCCTTCGACCAGGCTCTGAGAGCGCTGGACAAGGATCGCAAGTTCCTGACCGCCGGGGGCGTGTTCAGCAATGACACCATCGATGCCTACATCCGGCTCAAGATGGACGAAGTGACACGCCTGCGCATGACCACCCATCCGGTCGAGTTCGACATGTACTACAGCCTGTAGTCCGGATCGGGCCCGGTCCACAGAACGCCCCTTCGGGGGCGTTTTTTTTGTGCTTGCAGCGCAACACCCCACCGACTATGGTGGCTAACAGCATTGTCACCCTGAGTCCACCGCCAGCGTTAAAGCAGATAAGTGGGCGGGTCGTTAAGAGCGGGTGATAGGCTCAATAACGCAGAGGTCGGTGTTATGAATGTCCCTAACCTAGTGCTGGTCGCCGCGTTCTGGGGCTGCGTTGCCGGCCCGGCGTCGGCGGCGATCTATCAGACCACCGATGAGCAGGGTAACGTGGTGTTTTCCGACGAACCCAGCAGCGGCGCGAAACCCGTTGACTTGCCTCCCTTGCCGACCTACTCGGCGCCGAAGTATCGGACCCCGGAACCGGCGCAGGACGCGTCGGGCAAACCTGGGGCAACGGGCTATTCCAGCCTGCGCATCCAGCAGCCGGAACCGGATGCCACTATCCGGGATAACACCGGTGCGGTTCCGGTCGCGGTCGCCATTGAGCCCAAGCTGAATCAGGCCGCCGGCCACCGCCTGCAGTTTCTTCTGGATGGCCAGCCAATGGGCGATCCCGGCACCCAGACCAGCACGACCCTGTCCAATATTGACCGTGGCAGCCACCAGGTCGAGGCAGCGGTGGTTGACGCCTCCGGCAACGAACTTAAGCGCAGTGACAGCGTACGATTCTATCTTCACCGCCAGTCGGTCAATTTCCCTACCGGACCCGGAAAACCGACTCCGTTCAGCGGCCAGTAGGCAGGGCATACCCGCTGCCCGCGTGAGGCGCCAGCGCGCCGCGTTCCCATTCCAGCTTATGTGCACTATAATGGTGCGGCGATCTGCGGCCATGGTGCGGGTGCACCGTAGTTGGGCTAAAGGGCGTGGCCGAGGATATTCCCACATACCGGGCAATCACTGCCATCTCATTGGTTTTCAACGCACTATGATCTCGGCAGCCGGTCGTCATGAGAACCCCTCGTGTGGATCGAAACTGGTTTGTTTTTTGCACTCTGCTGTTCATGCCCTTGTCGCCCGATTCCAGACCGCCTCCTTCAAACCAGCTTCTGGAGGCGCTTAATACAGCGGTCCTGTTACTGGATGAGTCTCTCCTGCTCGTCTATCTTAATCCGGCCGCCGAGAATCTGTTTGAGATCAGCCGGCGCCAGGCGCTCGGGCACTATCTCCCGGACATTGTGCGCGCCGACGCCTCTGCCGTGAGCCGTCTGCAGGACGCAATGCTGGCCCAGCGCTCGTTCACTGAACGGCAGCTGGCGCTCTACACGGCAACCACGGGCCAGCGCATGACAGTCGACTGCGTCGTCACGCCGCTGAGCCGTCGCGAGCTGTTGCTGGAGACCATGCAGGTCGACCACCACCTGCGCATCGCCCTCGAGGAGAATCTGCTCAGTCAGCAGCAGGCCGCGCGCGAACTCCTGCGCGGTCTGGCGCACGAGATCAAGAACCCGCTGGGGGGCTTGCGCGGTGCGGCCCAGTTGCTGGAGAGCGAACTGGAACAGGACGACTTGAAAGAATATACGCGGGTGATCATCGGCGAGGCGGATCGGCTGCGCAACCTGGTCAATCGCATGCTGGGACCGAACAACGTTCCATCCAAGCAGCCGGTCAACATCCACCAGATACTCGAGCATGTACGCAGTCTGGTCGATGCCGAGAATTATCCCGGTCTGATCATCGCGCGGGAATACGATCCCAGTATTCCCGAGTTGCACGCCGATTCAGACTTGCTCGTTCAAGCGTTTCTCAATCTGGTGCGCAACGCCGCAGAGGCGGGTGCTGACCGAATCGCGTTGCGCACCCGTACCGAGCGCCATTTCACCATCGGTCACAACCGCTACAAGCTGGTACTGCGGATCGATGTGATCGACAACGGTACCGGGATACCCGCTGAGCTGCAGGAAAAGATTTTCTACCCCATGGTCACGGGTCGTGCTACAGGCAGCGGGCTCGGCCTTTCGATCGCTCAGACCCTGATCAATCAGCATCAGGGCATCATCGAATTTACCAGTGCGTCCGGGAATACCGTATTCACTGTCTTTTTACCACTGGAGGTCACGAATGACTGAGCAGGAACGCGTCTGGGTGATTGACGATGACCAGTCGATTCGCTGGGTGTTGGAAAAGGCCCTGGAAAAAGCCAACATGGATGTGAAGAGCTTCCCGTCCGCCAGTGGCATACTCAACACCCTGGAGCGCAGCCGTCCCGACGTGCTGATCACCGATGTCCGCATGCCCGGTATGGACGGCTTTTCCCTGCTGGGACAGATCCAGGCGCGCTACCCCGACCTGCCGGTGATCGTAATCACCGCGCATTCGGACCTCGACAGCGCCGTCAGCGCCTACCAGGGTGGTGCCTTCGAATATCTCCCCAAGCCCTTCGATGTCGACGAGGCCGTGGAGTTGACGCGCCGCGCAGTGGAGCATAGTCGCAGCAGCAAAACCGGCGCAGCCGAGAGCACGAGCAGCGCAGTGCCCGAGATAATCGGCGAGGCACCGGCCATGCAGGAAGTGTTTCGCGCCATTGGTCGTCTGTCACGCTCCAACATCACGGTGCTGATCAACGGCGAGTCCGGCACCGGTAAGGAGCTGGTGGCACGCGCTCTGCATCGTCACAGTCCACGCGCCGATCAGCCGTTTGTAGCCTTGAACATGGCGGCCATACCGCGCGACCTGCTCGAATCCGAACTGTTCGGTCACGAGCGCGGCGCCTTTACCGGCGCCCAGACCCAGCGTGTCGGGCGCTTCGAGCAGGCCGACGGCGGCACGCTGTTCCTGGATGAAATCGGCGATATGCCCGCTGAAATGCAGACGCGCCTGTTGCGCGTACTGGCCGACGGCGAGTTTTATCGTGTCGGCGGACACAGCGCGGTCAAGGTCGACGTGCGTATCATCGCTGCCACCCACCAGGACCTGGAGCAGCGTGTCAAGGAGGGGCGTTTCCGGGAGGACCTGTTCCACCGCCTCAATGTGATTCGCATCCACTTGCCTTCGCTGCGCGAGCGCCGCGAGGACATTGCGCTGTTGATGCAGCACTTTCTGCAGAGCGCCGCAAAGGAACTCGAGACCGAGCCAAAGGTTCTGCTGGCCGGAACCGCTGCCTATCTCGAGCAGCTGGAGTGGCCGGGAAATGTGCGGCAGATGGAAAACCTGTGCCGCTGGCTAACGGTGATGGCCTCTGGCCAGGAAATCCGCATCGATGACCTGCCCCCGGAATTGCGCCAGCCGCAGCATGTGGAGAGCGCAGCGGGCCAGGGCTGGGAGGCTGCCCTGAAGATCTGGGCGGATCGACAGCTGGCCGCCGGAGAGCAGGGCTTGCTGGATGAGGCGTTGCCGGCGTTCGAACGCATCATGATCGAGGCTGCACTGGCGAGGACCGGTGGACGCCGTCAGGATGCGGCGCGCTTACTGGGCTGGGGCAGAAACACCCTGACGCGCAAAATCAAGGAACTCGATATGGATGTCGGTAAATAATTTGCCGCTGTCGAGCGCTCGGCCGCGCAGTGCACCCGCATCGGGGCACGTGCCACCGTCCGCTCAAAGCTCGGTGGGTTCCGAACGCAGCGCAGCGCCTATGGCAAGGAAACATTCCGCTGCATGTTCTTCCAGCGCTGGATCGCTGGCCGCGACGATATCCTGCAGCGCCAGGCTCTGTACCGAGATCCCGGTCTGCTGTTCCAGCTGCTCGGCGAGCGGTCTGGCGGGTTGCGGCAGCGGACACAGCACAATGGTACTGATCGGCGCCTGCTGGAAGTGGCGGTCGTAATAGTCCATGGAACGCTGCAGCTCCAGTGCCAGCCGTTCGACCAGTGCGGGTGACTCGATCAGATCACGGTAACCGATGTCCAGGCTGCGCGCCAGGTATAATGTGGCGTCGCGGGTCAGCGTGATAACACCGTGCTCGGCCTCGAAATACAGTAACGCGACACCAGCCTTGTCCTGCTCGAGCCGAGCAGCGATATTGCGCATCGCCAGTTCGGGTATGTCGATGACCTCCAGCGTTGCACCGGCGTCCTGCAGCATGTCGACGCGCTCTTTTACCACTGCAGCGCGCGCCACCACGACGTACAGATGATCCTGGGTGCCGCGCGCGCCGCTGGGTGGCGCGTCGAACACGTCCAGCACTGCGTCATCGATATGAAAATCGATCAGGTCACGGATGCGCCAGCGTATCGCCGCTCTCAGCTCAGTCTGGGGAACCTCGGGTGCCTCGACCATCATCAGCTGGTAGTCGCTGATACCCAGGATCGTGCTGCACGGTCCCTTTCCCAGCCCCAGTTTCTGCACCACCTGTTGCAGGTTAGTCGCGGGATCCTGGTCCGGTAACAGCGCGGAGAAGCCGCAACTTTCGAGCAGCGGTGTTCCCGAAATCTGTTCACGCACGCAGGCGAATGCCGTACCGCTTTCCTGCGGCACCAGCGCGCACAGGCTGTCACGTTTGAACGCTCGCTTGAATGAAAACACGCAAAATCCCTTTCTGATTCAGCTTTGGCAAGAGTCGATGATATGGTTGGGCATGTCAATTGCTCACGACTTCACGCCACTGGCGCAGCGCCACGCTGCCGCCGCCCGCCGGGTCGCGCAGATCGAGGTTGTCCAGCCAGATCTGCTTCGGCTGACCGGCCTTGGCAAACAGGGTAAAACTGAAGTCAGTAATGGTTACCGACCCCGTCCCGCCGATGTCAATGGTGACGCGTCACTGAATAACTGCCCGTGTGGCCGTCTTCGAACGGCCAGGGATCGGCCTGATAGGTGGTGGTACCGTCGCTGACACTGAAGAAAAGCTGCGCCTCTTTGTTGCTGCCGCCGCTGGTCACGACCTTGTAATCGAAGCTAAGCGTGAGTGTCGTCGGCGCAGTCACCGTAAAAGGGGTCAGGCCGAACGAGCCGGCGGTGGTGGCCGTGCTGGGACCGGGTATCGGTTTTATTACATAGGCGGCGCGGTCGTCGGCCGCGCCGCTCGGCTCCCCCGCCAGTCCTGCCAGCTCACCTGAAGAAAACGTCCAGCCGGTCGGTACACATCCGGGAGCAACACAGGGTGGCAGTGGGTCGTCAAAGCTGGCATTGGCGTACGCCGAGCAGGTTGCCCTCATTCTTCAGCACGGTCTCGACCACACGCTGTGCGCCCAGTACCCCGGCGGTAGCGGTGACGCGGATATTGCACTCGCTCCCCACCAGGGCGCTGAGGCCGATAGCAAAGCTGCCGCGCCCGGCGTTGACCGGTCCCACCAGCGCCAGGTCGGCGCAGGCGGTGCCATTGGCAAACAGGTAGCTCGCGTGTTCGATACCGGTCTCGGCGATGAACAGCGCTTCGACAGTGTCGTTCTGCACCGAAGTATCGAGGATATCGCTCGCGGCCATGCGGTGCAGGACTTCGATCATCAGCATCACCGTGATGATGATCACCAGCGCGCCAATGAGCGTAACGGCCCCGCGCTGTCTGTGTAACGGCCGCATCATGGCTGATTCCTCAGCGCCACACGCGAGCGCTGCCGATAATCATTGCCGGCGTGAGTCAGCACCAGCTCAAATTCGACGAACGCCACGTTGTCGCTGCCGGTGGCACTACTGCCGTCGCTTTGCAGGTAGCTGAAGGTGATACTGTTGAGTTCGTCGCTCAGAGGGTAGGGGGTACCGGCTCCGACCGAGTCGTAGGCCAGGGTGAGCATGGGCGCCGCGCTGTTCACACGCACCGTCTCGCCGTCGGTCTTGGTAAACACCAGCGGCATGGCGCCGACAGTGATGTCATAGTTTGCCGGTGCTGCGGGATTACGCCGCACTTCGCGCAGTTCCCGCACCAGGCGCTCGCTGGCCAAGCGCAGTTTGCCGAGCGTATGCACGGCAGCCGCGGAATCGTTGAAGGCCTGCACACCGTTGCTGAGGTAGGGGCCCGCAATGGCCGCCATCAGGGCGAGCATCACCAGTACGATGACCATTTCCAGCAGGGTAAAGCCTCGCGACGCGGAGCGGGTCATCAATAGTCCACCAGCAGAAAGGTAACTTCGGCAAGGGTATCCGGACCCTGCGCCACATTGACGACCACCTCCTTGCAGGCGGCACTGACGCCCGTCACCGGATGCAGCGGGCAGCCCGGTCCGGCGGGCGGCTGGGTGACGGTCACGGTGCGGGTATAAGCACTGTAGTTCGCGCCCAGCACATCGGTGGCGGTGCCCACGGCGACGGCAGCGAAGTCCGCTGCACGCCGCTGCGCCAGCAGGCTTTCCGCGCGCTCCTGCGCCAGCTGTACTGCGGTCTGAATGCGCTCGTTGTCGAGCAGGCTGGCGCTGGCCTGGGTGAACAGCCCGAACAGCGGTACGGCAGCGACGGCCAGGATGACGATCACCACCACCAGCTCGATGAGTGTGAAGCCGGTTTGGCGCTTCACGGCGTCACCGTCACGAAGCCGGTGACCGGCTGCAGGCTGACACTGGCGCCACCGCTCAGCGTCCAGGTCTGCGGCGTCGTGGTCAGGCTGCCGCCGCTGACCGGGCGTCCCAGGCTGTCGAACTTGATATCGCCACCCGCCGTAAACAAGACACCGTTTTGCAGGGTATAGCTGAGCAGCTCGCCGGCGGGATCGCGTATCGGGGTCACCCCGTCGGTGATGGCGTAGGCCGTCGGTGAAATCACATCCAGCGTCAGTGCGCGCCCCTGGCTCATGGCCAGGGTCTGGGCGTGACGCAGCATCCGTCCGAGCTGGTCAGCCTGGGCGGGTTCGGTGGCCTCGTGGTGGGAAAACCGGGGTAACAACAGTACGCTGAGGGTAGCCATGACGACCATCACGGCGACCAGTTCGACGAGTGTGAAACCCGTCGACCTGGCCACTGGACCATGTTCCTGCAAGCGCCTGTTCATCCTGGCAAGCCCCGCAACAAAAAAGGGTGGGCGTAAGGCCCACCCTTGGCATGTGGTTCTATGCCCGCAGCGGCTACGGAATGGAGCCCACGCAGCCAACCTGGTCAGTGGTGTTGCCCGTCGCCGAACTGCAGGTGGAGTCGGTAAAGGTGGGCACGACATAGTCTGTACCGTTTATGGTCACCTGAACCCCCGTGGCGACCGCGCTGACCGCAGACTCGCCACCCACATAGGTCACCAGCTCGCCAACTTCGGGCAGGTCTTTCAGCTTGGCGATGGCGATGGAATGGGCGGATTTAACCGCCATACTGGAGCCCTGTTTGGCTGCCGTCAGGGCATCATCCTGCATGTTTGAAAAACGCGGTACGGCCATGGCGCCCAGCAGGGCGAGGATCACCAGCACCGCAACGAGTTCGATCAACGTAAAACCGGCTTGCTTTTTCATCTGACTTTTCTCCAAGAATTGGGCTGATGGCCCGCGTACCTGCTCTGCTTATCGTCACGAGGTCATTGAATCTTTAGAAAAATATCCATTTCAAAGCGAGCCGACAGCGACCTGACAGACGCGCACAATCCCTCTCTAAGTCGTTGTGAGTCAGAACGTTTTTCCGTGTGATGGCGGGCCGGTTCGGGGAGCGAGCGCCCGCTTGGAGAGCCGAAAACCGGAAAATTTCATTGAACGCTGTCACAGAATGAGCCCGCAGTGGCGGTTTGAGCGCGGGTCGGGCTAGTGCAGCGCGACTTTGTAGAGGTCCCACATCGGCAGAAAGATGCCGGTCGCCAGCAGGAACACCAGACCGGCCAGGGCGATGGTGAGGGTCGGCTCGATCGATGCACTGAGTTTGCCGATGGCATAATCGACTTCGTCGTCGTAATAGTCGGCGATTTCCTGCAACAGCTCGTCGGTGGCGCCCGACTCTTCACCGACCTGGATCATTTGCAGCACCAGGGGATCGAAAATGCCGCTGCTCGCGGCCGTGTGACTCAGCGCTTCACCACGCTCGATGCCGTCACGCATCGCCAGGACGCGCTCTTCGACGAAGTCATTGTCCAGGGCACGCCCCACCACCGAGAGGCCGGTTACGATGGGTATACCGGATCGCTGTACCAGTGCAAACAGGCGACTGAAACGAGCCAGCGTTGCCTGGTAAAGCACGCTGCCAACCCCTGGCAGGCGCAACTGCAGCTTGTGCCACTTATAGCGGCCGGTCTCGCTGTTCAGGTACAAGCGCAGCCCCATGACCAGCCCCACCAGCCCGACCAGCAGGATCTGCCAGTGATTCACGGTGATATCAGACATCGCCACCAGGATGCGCGTAGGCAGCGGCAGACTAGCGCCGAATTTCTCGAAGATGGCCGCAAACGCGGGTACCACGAACACATTGATCACTACCACTGCCACCAGGATTGCGGCGATGACGAACAGGGGGTAGCGCATTGCGGATTTGATCTGGTCGCGGGTCTTCTTTTCCCGTTCGAGATAGGTGGAAAGCTGGCGGAATACCTGTTCCAGTTGACCGCTGGTTTCGCCCACGCGCACCAGACTGATATAAAACACGGAAAACACTTTCGGGTACAGCGACAGTGCGCTGGAAAGATCACGCCCGGCTTCCAGACTTTCGATGACACCGCCCAGCGTTTTGGCCAGGGTCCGGTTACGCGTGTTACGGGTCAGTCCGTGCAGGGCGCTCAGAATCGGTACGCCCGCTTTCAGCAGGCTGTGCATCTGGCGACTGAATTGAATCAGGTCGACGAGCTTCACTTCGGGTGGAAACAGATCGGCGAGATCGGTCCGCATCCCGACCCGTTCTTCGAGTGGCTGGATGTCGATTGGCGTGAGCCCGCCCTCGATCAGTCGTGTCGCCGCCAGATCGGTGCTGCCGGCCTCGATCACGCCTTCGATGGCATCCCCACGCTGACCGCGCGCCCGGTATTGAAACGACGGCATACTACTCCACCATACCGCTCAGTCGCATCGCCTCGGCGAGACTGGTAATGCCCTGGCGGGCAAATTCCAGAGCGTTATGCACCAGCGGGCGATAGCCGCGCTGGGCGCGCGCTGCGTTTTCGAATGCGGACGGGTCGTTGCGCCGCAGCGCGTCTGCGAGTGGATAGTCGATCTCCAGCAACTCGTAGACACCGAGGCGACCGCGATAACCGGTATGGTTGCACTGATTACAGCCGGTACCCTCGCTGAAACCGTCCAGCGTTGCGTTTTCACCCAGCACGCTTCGGACCCACGCCTGTTCGCTGGGATCGAGCTGCTTCGGGCTGCTGCAGGTCTCGCAGATGCGTCGCACCAGCCGTTGTGCCAGTATGGCCTGCACCGAAGCGGCAACGAGATAGGGCTCAAGGCCCATGTCGATGAGACGCATGGCGGTGCTGACAGCATCATTGGTGTGCAGCGTCGACAGTACCAGGTGCCCGGTCAATGCTGCGCGCAGGCCGATTTCACCGGTTTCCATGTCGCGCATTTCACCGACCAGAATGATGTCCGGGTCGAGGCGCAGCGCAGTCCGCAGCACCCGTGCGAAACCGAGCTCGATGCGGTGGTTCACCTGTACCTGGTTGATCCGCGGCAGCTGGTACTCGACCGGATCTTCAACCGTAATGATCTTCTTCTGCGGCTTGTTCAGTTCCGCCAACGCACCGTAAAGGGTGGTGGTCTTGCCGCTACCGGTCGGCCCGGTTACCAGGACCAGGCCGTGGGGCCGGTGGATGATGCTGCGAAAACGCCTGATGATGTCGTCCGACATCCCCAACTGGTCCAGCTTGCGCACGGCAGAGCCGTGGTCGAGCAAACGCATGACCACCGCCTCGCCGGTCTGCGTGGGGATGGTCGCCAGGCGCACGTCGATGCTCTTGTCGAGTACCCGCAGAGTAAAGCGCCCATCCTGCGGCAGGCGCTTTTCCGAGATATCGGCTTCCGCCATCAACTTCAGGCGCGATACAACCGCCGGAGCAATGCGTCGGTCGTCCATAATGGTTTCATGCAGTACGCCGTCGATGCGGCGGCGGATGCGCAGCACATCTTCGTCCGGTTCGATGTGAATATCCGAGGCATCGGCCCTTACCGCTTCCTCGAATACTGTCTGTATCAGCCGCACCACCGGTGCGTCGCTCTGACTGCTGCTGACCGAAAGGCTGCGCAGATCGAAGGCGTTTTCCGCCAGGTCCTGGCCGACCTCGTTGGCCAGACTGCGCAACTGGTCGGCGTGCTGGTAGAGACGATCGATGTTGTGCAGCAGATCGCTTTCCTTGACACAGGCGATCTGCACCGTTGTCTTCAGGATGCGGACCAGTTCATCGAAGGCAAATATGTCTGTGGGGTCGCCCATACCGACCAGCAGACCCTGCGCGGTCT
Source organism: uncultured Gammaproteobacteria bacterium (assembly GCA_963695455.1). GTDB lineage: Bacteria > Pseudomonadota > Gammaproteobacteria > DSM-19610 > DSM-19610 > Thiogranum. The sequence goes on from CAVOGN010000002.1 coordinate 1,096,274, forward strand.
CCTTGAGCACAAGTGCGCGGTAGCGCCGGGCGTGGGTTTCCGGCAGACGTCCGACCAGTTCCGGATCCAGCTCGAAGCGCGACAGGTCAACGTAGGGAATATCGAGCTGCTCCGAGAGTAGTCTGAGCAGCTTGTCCTCATCGACAAAACCGTTTTCTATCAGTACCCGGCCGAGTTTCCTGCCGCTTTTCTTCTGCTCGGCTAGCGCCGCCTGCAACTGGGCCTCGGAAATGATTTTCTGCTCGACCAGCAGGTCACCGATGCGTACCCGCTTCCTTTGCATGTTTGCAGCCATGGTTATCCACCTTTACCAGTTTGCAGTGCCCGCATGCGTTGTTCGACGTACTGCCGGAGTGTCCCACTCGCTTGCAGCCGGGCAGCACGCTGGTAGGCCTGTAAAGCCTCGCGCGGTTCCTGATTGTGCTCGCGGGCAATGGCGAGGCCGGTCCACCAGAGTGCCTGGTCGGGTTGCTTGCGCAGCGCGTTTTCGTAGGCTCCGGCCGCTTCGGCGTGATTGCCCATGCGGTGCAGCAGCGCTGCCCGCAGAGCTTCGGTTTCTGCATCAGGAGGGACGTCGGCGAGTACGTCCAGGGCAGTCTGCAGGGCGCCTCGTTCAGCCAGCAGCTGTGCGTAGGGTTGCGCCAGGGCGCCTGCCTGCGAATCGATCGCCAGACCTTCGCTGAGCAGGCGTTCGGCGGCGTCTTTGGCTTGCCGCGCCACCAGCAGAGACGCCAACTGGGTGCGTGCCTCTATGTGTGCGGGCAACGCCTTCAGGGTCTGCTCGAGCAGGCGTTCCGCGCGTTGCCAGTGCTGCTCGGCCAGCGCGCGCTGGGCCTGGGCGAACTGCTGTTCCGCGCTCTGTTCGGGGCTCCGATTCCGCACCGGCTGTGGCGGCTGAACGACGGCCGGTTCCAGGGCCGCTGATTCCACCACGGGAGCTGGCGCCTGCTGCTTGTCTACGCTGCTGAGCGTCGCCGCCGAGCCGCTGTGCGACTTGAGCGGCGAGGCAGGCGGAGCGGGTTCACTTGCCTTGACGGTTTGGGCCTTGGCGCTGTTGGCGGAGAAGCGGGGCGGGGGGCGAGTGGAGGAGCGTGAACGAGGCGTCGGCTCTGGTAGCGCCAAGGACGTCCATTCGTCGCCGCTCAAGTGCTCCGGACTGTCCTGGCCTTTCTGTATATTGACCGCTGTCAGCAGGGCTCCGGCCAGCAGCACCGAGGCGGTAAGAGCGAGCCGGTGTCCCCCCGTTACGGGTCGTGGCCTGACCGGGCCGATAGCGTGGCTTGCGATGACCGGGCCGCTGGCGGCGCGGCCAGGCCTGGCGTCCAGGTCTCTCAGCATCTGATTGATCAGGCTCATGGTCCGTAGGCGTATATCAGTCCCGCGCTGGTGACCGCGATCACTCCAGCGAGGCCCGAAGCCAGCGCCAGCCAGGCGGGTTTGCGGTGGCGTGCATCCTCTGTATCGGCTGCGGCGCGCCCAACGTGCCAAACACCGACCCTGCTGTCACCGGCACCGTAAGCAGCCATCATTGCCTTGTGGCAGAGCAGATTGACCAGGCGTGGAATGCCGCCGCTGCTGCGGTGCAGGCGGATGATCGCCGCGTGGGAAAACAGCGTCGCACTCTGGTGTCCGGCAACCTGCAGCCGATGCTGTATATACTCCCCGAGCGTACGCCGGGTTAGCGGCTGCAGCCGATAGGAAAAGGCTATCCGTTGGCGCAGCTGGCGCAAGTTGCGCCGGGCGAGTCGCGCGTCGAGTTCCGGCTGTCCGAACAGCACCACCTGCATCAGCTTGCGCTTTTCCGTCTCCAGATTGGTCAGCAGCCGCAGCGCCTCGAGGCTCTCGTCCGCCATGGCCTGTGCCTCGTCGAGCAGCAGCACAACCCGCTGGTTGGCCCGACTGAGATCGACCAGTCGTTCAGTAATCAGCTTCAGCAGTCGGTGCTGGCCGATGTTGCGCGCAAACGCGATGCCGAGTTCCTCAGCCAGCGCCATGCGCAACGCGGTGGGATTTAGAAACGGATTGGGCAGGTACGCGGTCACAACGTCATCATCGAGCAGGTTGAGCAGTTTTCTGCATAGCAGAGTTTTCCCCGTACCGACCTCGCCGGTTACCTTGATAAACCCCTCGCCGCCCTGCAGCGCCACCAGCAACACGTTGAGCGCTTCCTGGTGAGTGCCACTATTGAAAAAGAACTCGGTATCCGGTGTGAGCGTGAAGGGCGCTTCCCTGAGTCCGAAGTGTTGCAGGTACATGGCGCGGCTCCTTACGCCTTCAGGGCCAGTCCGGGTGCTGAATCGAGTTGAAGCGTTGTGTGGCGCCGCCGAGTTCCTGTGCCCAGACCCGGTTGTTGTCCACCAGGACCGGGCGTAACAGAATCACCAGCTCGGTCTTGGTCGATACCTTGCGGGTGTGGCGGAACATGTGGCCGACCACCGGCAGGTCGCCGAAGAACGGCGTGGACGCGACGCTGTCGCGCACCAGGTCCTGCATCAGGCCGCCGATCACCACAACCTGGGCGTTATCGGCCCGGATGATGGTGTCCGATTCGCGGATGGTGCTCTTGGCGAGCGGCACCCTGAACTGGCGATCGGCACTGTCATCGCCACTGTCGCTTGACACCTGAGCCGACAGAACCCCGATGTCCTTGTTGTCGGGACGCACCTCGCTGATGGCGGGATGCACGTGCAGGGTGATGCTGCCGTCACTGTCGATCTGCGGTGTCACATCCAGCGCCACACCGGAGAAGAACGGCGTGAGCTGGACATCGGTGCTGCGGTTTGACACCCCTGAGGTGGTGTCGGTCTCGACATCGATGTCGGTAACGAAATACTCGTCGGTTCCGACTTTGATTATCGCTTTCTGGTTATTGACCGTAGACACCCTGGGGCTGGACAGCACCTGCACATTGCCCTGGGTCTTGAGCAGCTCGATCAGAGTGTTGAAATCGCCAATGTGTGCCTGTAAGGCAAATACCCCGCCAAAGCCGGTTGCTGCATTGGTCAGGCTGAGGTTTTGCAGCGGCACCAGCGCGCCGGCCAGTTCCGATACGCCATCCTGGAAGATGGTGCCGCCGCCGGTCTGACCTACTTTGATCTGCCGGCTTCCGCTTTCGATCAACGCGTTCCAGTTCACCCCGGTCTGGAAACCATCGTTGAGTTCGACCTCCAGTATCTTGGCTTCAATAATGACCTGACGGCTGACCGAGCTTTGCAGGGTGTCTAGATACTGTTCGATGTCCAGCAGTTCACGCGGCATGGCGCGCACCAGCACTGTCCCCGACAGCGGGTTGGTAACCACCCTGCGCCCCTCTTCTTCGCCGATGATCATTTTCAGCGAAGTCTCCAGATCGGCCCAGAAATCCGCATCGGTGCGGGTAGTGACCTGGGCGCCTGAAAAACTGGTGCTGCTGCCATTGCCGGTCTCGCCAGCACCTGTCCCGGAGTCTGATCCGCCCGAGTTCCGGCCGTCGGTGTTCTGCGCCCCGGTTCCTGCACTCGGTGTCTGGCTGACCTGACCGGAGCTGACCCGGGTACGCGATCCGCCCTGGCGTTGGATGTCCAGATAATTCACCTTGAACACCTGGGAGCGCATGCGTGCCGGATACACCTGGTAGACGCCGTGGCTGTAGCGGTATTCATAGCCGTACACGTCGCGCACCGTCGCCATCACGTCCTCGGTGCTGACGTTCTTCAGGTCCAGTGTCAACGTGCCGGAGACTTCCGGGTGGACAACCATGTTGTCCGGCGTACCGTCCACGAGGCTCATGAAAAACTGCCGCGCCGGCGCCTCGTTTACAGAAACGTCAAAAGTCGGTACGCGTGGCTTGAGCCTGCTGAGCGTCGCTGCCGCCGGCGGCAGCAGCGCCTGCTGAACCTCGGGCGGCGGCTGCGCTGCCGCCGGGTAGGCACCCGGCTGTGCAGTTTCCAGCGCCTGCTGGATAGATGGCATGGTCAAGGTTTCCTTGTCCGGCAGTGTCTGACACGCGCTCAACAGCAGCGCTACTGCGAACCCTTGTACGATCTTGAAACGAGACATCCTGTTCACGGCCTTACCTTCACTGTTTGTGGCAGCAAGTGCAGCGTTAACCTGCGCCCGCCCGTGTCCAACAACACCTGCGAATCGCGGATGCGCACGACCCGTGCAGAGCCGATGCGATCGCCTTCCTTGACCCGGGTGCCATTTATGACCGCAATACGGCGGTCCGACGCAAAAAGAATCGATTGCAGGGCCCAGGCGCTGCTGTCGGTGCTGCTCCCGGAGCCGAAATAGGCGGCCGGATCGGTGGGCCGGGTGGGGTCGGTGAGCCCAAAGGCGTTACCGAGCGCGGCCAGACCGCAGATCAGCAGTGGCACGACGGGCCCCTTAGCCATCCTGAGCTCCCAGTGTGTAGAGTTGCAGGCGGGAGACGGCGCGCGGGTACTCGTTGACCCGGAAATCCACCGTCTGCCAGAAGAATTTCCAGGGCATGGATTCCAGGGCTTCGAGGTAGCGCATCAGGTCCAGGTAGCCACCCTCCAGCACCAGATCGAGCTGGTAGCGACCGAGCTTGCCGGCCTGGTCTGCGTTGCCCGCCACTTCTTCCAGAGGCTCCGCGCTGGCTCGCAGCGAGGTGATTTTGAGGCCGCGATGGCGGGTGAGCACCTGCTCGAGCAGGTCCGCCGCCTGGGCGGGTTCGACCAGGGCACCGAGCTGATCAACGAGACGTGCATCGAGTGCCGCCAATTCGGCGGCCAGAGTGTCGCGGCTCCGGTACCGGGCGGCCAGCGTATCCTCATCGGTCTTGTAGCTGAGCAGCATGGCCTGCTGGCGCAGGGCGCCCAGTTTCATTTCCAGTACGGAAATACGCTCCTCGGTCACTCGCTGTGCCTTGAGTGTGGGTTGGAATCCCGCCGAATCGACGCTGAGAAACAGGACGGCGACGGTCGCAGCCAGCAGCAGCACCCGCTCGCGCAGTTCCAGCGCGTCGATCCGATCGATCCAGTGCTGTATCTTCAGCGCTGCCCTTGCCACGCTTTGTCATCCTTGTGGTTGCGTAGTACGAACTGAATCTCGGGTTGCCCGGCTTCGGCGCGGTTCATCGCCACCGTCTCAAAGGCGGTCGATGACAGATCCCGTCGTTTTGCCAGGCCCTGCAAATAGACCGGAACCAGCTTCTCCTCCAGGGCGGTGCCACGTACCTCTATCTCGCCCTGGGCATTGATCGTTACGCCGTCCAGCCACAGGCCCGGCAGGTGCTGTTCAGCCAGTATTCTGAAATGACTGGAAAACCCGTGCTGGTGCTGCAGCACCAGCTGATCGAACTGAGCCAGCAGCGCCTTGCGTTGCTCGATACTGGAGCCCAGGCGTTCAATCTCCGCGTCCACAACCTTGGTATCCGGGGTATGCTGTGCCTCTTCCAGATTGTCGATCTGCGCCTGCATATGCGCGTGCTGCTGCTGCAGTGCGGCAGCCGAATCCTGCATGCCAGCCAGAGTCCAGCGTGTGTGACCCAGGATGGCGAGCAGCAGCACGAGCACCGCAGCGACCATCTGCGCCAGCGTAACGGCGGAAAACACCTTGTGCTGTCTGCGGAAAACCGGTTGATAGAGATTTATCTGTTGATGCATGTTCCTGTCACGTCAATGCTGTTCCGGGGCATCATCCATGCTCGCTGGCACGCCAGGCGCCGCCGCGGGCGTCAACTTTCCAGCGTGAGTCACCGGTTCCCGGCACTCGCCTGCCGACCGCCATGTCTGCCTCAATGCGTTTCATCCTGTTCCGTCGCCGATACATAACCAGCGGATATTGTTGAATTAAAGTCCTTTTCTTCACCGGATTGACCGGTCCACCAGGCGGCTGACGCGAGTCCACGGGTTGCCACCTGAAGTTCTGCTCAATCTTCGGAAGCAAGATTCAGGCCCGACCCTAATCTTTTGTTATGCAAGAAAAAGCGGAACTCAGGTGGGAGGTGGTCGGCAACCCGGAGACGCACAGGCAGCTGTAAGCCTGGCCCGGAGACTAGGCCGGCGCGGCGATCTCGGTTAGTTTTAACAACAACCGGGCTGGTTGTTGAGTTGCAGGCTGCCCGTCAGTGACGGCACATCCGGGAATCCGTGACGTTCGAGGTAGCGCTGAATGCCCGCGTTGAGTTCCGGGCAGATGAGAGGGTGGTAGAACAACGCAGTGCCAACGCCTACCGCGCTGGCACCGGCAAGCAGGAATTCGATGGCATCCGCGACGCTGGTCACGCCACCCTGTCCGATGATCGGTACCCGGTGTGCCTTGCAGACCTGATAGACCTGGTGCACCTTGAGCAGGGCCATCGGCTTTATGGCCGGGCCCGACAACCCGCCCTGGTTGTTGCCGATAACCGGTCGGCGACTCTCGATGTCTATGGCCATACCCATCATGGTGTTGATAACCGCGAATGCGTCACTGCCTGCGTCGATACAGCGCCGCGCATTTTCCGCGATGTCGGTCTGGTTCGGGGACAGTTTGGTAATGAGTGGTTTTCGGGTGGCCTTACGGCATGCCTCAACCACGCGTGCCGACATATCCGGATCGTTGCCGAAGGCGACGCCACCTTCCTTGACGTTCGGGCACGAGATATTGATTTCAACCGCGTCGATGGGCGAATCGTCAAAACGCCGGGTGACTTCGTAGTATTCGTCCACCGTGGACCCGGAAACGTTGGCAATGAAACGGGTTTCGGTGAAATCGAGCTGTGGAAGGATGTGCTGCACGACGTAGTCGACGCCCGGATTCTGCAGGCCGATGGCGTTGAGCATGCCCATCGGTGTTTCGTAAACCCGGTGCGGGCGGTTGCCCAGACGTGGCTGCAGGGTGGTGCCCTTGAGACACACACCACCGACGTCGCGGTTGGAGAAGCCCTTGACCCGGGTATATTCCTCGCCAAACCCCACGCAGCCGGACAACAGTACCAATGGCGAGCTGAACTTGAGGCCGCAGAAGTCGATCGACAAAGAATCACTGGTGGTTGTCATTGGCTCTGTATTTGACCTGAAGCGTCAACGAAAGAAAAGTGTGGTCCAGGTTTTCTGCGATAATGTCCGCCTGATTCAACCCGGTCGGCAGCCATGTTTCACATTGTGCTTTATCAGCCCGAGATACCGCCGAACACCGGCAACGTGATTCGCCTGTGTGCCAACACCGGCAGCCGGTTACACCTTATCCGACCGCTCGGATTCGAGCTGGAGGACCGGAAACTGCGCCGTGCCGGCCTCGACTACCACGAGTGGGCCAGCGTGGCTGTGCACGAGTCGCTGCAGGCGTTTACTGACGCTGTACGGCCGCCCCGTATCTGGGCCGTGTCGACACGCGGCCAGCGGCACTATGCGGACGTTGCTTACCAGGCGGATGACGCCTTCCTGTTCGGACCCGAAACCCGCGGCCTGCCGGATTCGTTACTGCAGCAAGTGGGTGGGGCACAGGTGCTCCGGCTGCCGATGGTGGCGCAAAGCCGCAGCCTCAACCTCTCCAATGCCGTCGCGGTCCTGGTTTACGAGGCGTGGCGCCAGCAGCATTTCCGCGGCGGTGCCTAGCGGTGAGATTGCAGAGGGGATCCGGCTAATGCGCCTGACGTATGCACCGCGCTTTTTTGCCGGGTAGTGCCTTATCTTGCGCTGGCCTGAGACTTCGACGACAGTCTGCTACGCCAGTTCAGGTTTCGGGTCGCGACTCAGCAGCGCCTCGACTGCAGCAGCGGGCGCTTCACCGTCATATAACACCCGTTTGACCTGCTCGGTAATGGGCATGTCGACCTCGTTGAGCCTGGCCAGTTTGTCCAGTTCTCTGGCTGTGTGTAATCCTTCCACCGCCTGGCCAATCTGCTCGACCGCTTCGGCGAGCGCCACGCCGCGTCCGAGGGCCAGCCCGAGGCGACGGTTACGCGACTGGTCGTCGGTACAGGTCAGCACCAGGTCGCCGACCCCAGCGAGGCCCATGAAGGTTTCCCGGCGCCCGCCCAGCCGGGTGCCGAGCCGCATGATTTCGGCCAGGCCGCGTGTGATCAAGGCCGCTCGCGCATTGGAGCCGTAGCCGAGACCATCCGAGATACCCGCGGCGATCGCCAGGACGTTCTTTACCGAGCCCCCCAGTTCCACGCCGATCAGGTCATCACTGGTGTAGGTGCGAAACTGCGCACAGTGAAACAGTTCTGCGACCCGCTGCGCGTAGGCGGAATCCTGCGACGCGATGGTCACCGCCGTGGGCAGGCCACGGGCGACCTCAGTGGCGAAGCTGGGCCCCGACAGTGCCGCCAGCGAGGTGGCGCCCGGCAATTCTTCCTCCACCACCTGGTGAAGAAAGCGTCCCGAACCGGGCTCCAGACCCTTGGTCGCCCAGATCAGGTTGAAGGACGAACCGATTTCATTGCGGGTCTGCTTCAGCACAGCGCGGTACCCAGCGCTGGGAACCGCTATCAATACGAAATCGGCCCCGGCGAGGGCGCGATTCAGCTCGGCGACCGGTGCTACCGGGTCGGGAAGCGGAATACCAGGCAGGTAGCGCTGATTGGTTCGATGCCGGGCCATCGCCGCGATGTGTTCGGCATTGCGATCCCACAGTCTGACTGCCAGGCCGTTTCTAGCCAGCAACATTGCCAGCGCCGTACCCCAGGACCCGGCACCCAGCACGGCGACAGTGGCTGCGGGACCTGCGGTCATTCGGTAGAGCTTAGTGGGCGCTCTGCGACGCAGGCGCGGAAGTTTCCTGCTTCAGTTTTTGTGCGTACAGGGCGTCAAAATTGATCGGCGCCAGCAACAGCTGGGGAAATCCGCCCTTGACCACCAGGTCTGAAATTGCCTCTCGGGCGAACGGAAACAGCGTATTGGGACAGAATGCACCCAGCATGGATCCTTTTTGCTGCTCATCGAACCCTTTGACCGTAAAGATGCCGGCTTGCTGTATCTCGGCAAGAAAGCCCGTCTGGTCACCCTGTTTGGCGGTAACCGTAACGTTCAGTACCACTTCGTAGATGTCTGCCTCGAGCGCATTGACGGCCGAGTTCAGCTGCAAATTCACTTCCGGCTTCCAGTCGTGCATAAACACGGCCGGCGCATTCGGTATCTCGAAGGAAGCATCCTTCAGATAGATGCGATGGAGTGCAAACTGCGGACCGCTGCCCGTCGCATTCGGGTTGGCTTGTTCTGTCATCTCGATATCCAGTTAGTGTGGTTTCAGGGAATTGCCCGGCACTTCATTGGCGAGCCGGATTATTGTTTTTTGCTCAATGGCAGGTTGGCGTTCTGCCAGGCCATGATGCCGCCGCCGAGATTGTACACGGTTTCGAAACCATTTTTTTTCAGAATGCCGCCGGCACCGCCCGAGCGGCTGCCGGAGCGGCAATAGGCGATCACCGGCCGGCTCTTGAGCTTTTCGAGTTCGGCGACCCGCTGCGGGAGTTGTTTCAAAGGGATGTGCACTGCTGCGGGTATGTGCCCGGCGCGGTATTCGCCTTCGTCGCGTATATCGAGGAACACGGCGTCCTGGCGATTGCTGAGCTGGGTAGCCTCGAGCGGTCCGATCGAGCGCATACCGCTGAGGCGGCGGCTGATCTCGGTGCCGATCAACAGGCCGAGGGTGGCGAAAAATGCCAGAAAAAGGATCGGGTGATTGCCGATAAACTCGATGACGCGGGCAAGGTCCACAGAGGAATCCCTCTCGGCGGGCGGTCGACCGGCGGCCCGGTCAGTTGGTGTTCATGGTGCAGAAGACTTCGCGCATCATCCCTATCAGGCGCAGCGTCCGAGAGTCCCCCACGCGGTAATAGACCCGATTGGCGTCTTTGCGCGAAATCAGAATGCCCTTGTCGCGCAGAATTGCCAGGTGCTGCGATATGTTGCTCTGTGAGGTCCCGACATGTTCGACAATATCCTGGACGCTGACCTCCTGGTCGCCCAGCGTGCACAGGATTTTGAGCCGCAACGGGTGCGACATCGCCTTCAGCGACCGGGAGGCCCGATCGATGTCTTCGTCGCGTGTGATCAACTGGTCGCTTGCTGACGCCACCATGTTTTGCTCCACCTGCGGTGTCGTGAAACCGTCGAAACAACGAGACACGGTTACCATCTGCTGCTTTAACCCTGCCCTTTATTATCAAAACATTATACAATAATACGCCTGTCAAGAAAGCTGAAATTTTGCCCGGCAGACAGTGATCGCCATCGCAACGCTGCCGCATTGACGTTAGAATAAGTCTAAATCCTGGTTCAAGGCCCGCAGTAGATCTGAGATTATGTCCGCAGCTCCCAAGCCTGTAGCGTTGCTCATCCTGGACGGATGGGGATACAGCGAAGACCCCGATTCCAATGCCATAGCCGCTGCCAGCAAGCCAGTCTGGGACCGGCTCTGGCAGCAATACCCGCACAGCCTGTTGCGCACCTCGGGCGCGGCGGTTGGATTGCCCGGGGACCAGATGGGTAATTCCGAAGTCGGGCACCTCAACCTCGGGGCCGGACGCGTGGTCTACCAGGAATTTACCCGCGTCAGCCGTTCCATTAAGACGGGGTCGTTTTTCACCAACGCCACGCTGACGGATGCCGTCGACCTTGCAATAGAAACCAACAAGGCGGTGCATATCCTCGGATTGTTGTCGCCGGGCGGCGTGCACAGCCATGAAACGCACATCCACGCAATGCTGCAGCTGGCCGTGGAGCGTGGTGCCAAGAAAGTTTACCTGCACGCTTTTCTGGATGGCCGCGATACGCCGCCGCGCAGTGCTGCGGCTTCGATCCAGGCTATGGAGGACAAGTTTCGGGAACTCGGCGGCGGCCGCTTTGTGTCCCTGATCGGTCGCTATTATGCCATGGATCGGGACCACCGCTGGCCGCGTATCCAGGCCGCCTACGATCTGATTACACTCGGCAAGGCCGAGTTCGAGGCGCCTGACGCCATCACCGCCCTGGAAATGGCCTATGCTCGCGGTGAGGGCGATGAATTTGTCAAGGCCACTCGAATCGTCGAAGCCGGCGCCAAGCCGGTGTGTGTTGAAGACGGCGATGTGGTTATTTTCATGAATTACCGTTCCGACCGGGCGCGGCAGATTACCCGTCCCTTCATTGAAGATGCGTTCACGGGCTTCGAGCGCAAGGCGCGTCCGCGGCTGGGGCGCTTTGTCAGCCTCACCGAATACAACTCCGAGTTCGCTGCTCCGGTGGCGTTTCCAGCCGAACGGCTCCACAACGTCTTCGGGGAGTTTGCGGCCAAACTGGGTCTGCGCCAGCTGCGGCTGGCCGAGACCGAAAAATATGCGCATGTCACATTTTTTTTCAACGGCGGCGTCGAAGAGCCGTTCGAAGGCGAAGATCGCATCCTGGTCCCCTCCCCGCTGGTGGCCACCTATGACCTGCAGCCCGAAATGAGTGCGCCGCAGGTCACCGACCATCTGGTGGAAGCAATCGAAAGCGGCAAGTACGATGTGATTATCTGCAACTACGCCAACCCCGACATGGTCGGGCACACCGGCAAGTTCGATGCAGCGGTAAAAGCCATTGAAGCCATCGACAGCTGCCTCGGGCGGGTCGTTCCGGCTATCCAGGCGGCGGGTGGTGAATTGCTGATAACGGCTGATCATGGCAACGCGGAGCAGATGCGCGGCAGGGAAACCGACCAGCCGCATACAGCGCACACCTCGAACATGGTGCCACTGCTCTATGTGGGCAGGCCGGCAAAGCTGGAAGACGGTGTGTTAGCGGATGTGGTGCCGACGCTGATCCACCTCATGGGTCTCGAACAACCGGGCGAGATGAGTGGCCGATCTCTGGTGGACCTGCATAGCGACGCGGCCCGTGTGGCCCCACACCAGCGCCTGGAGGCAAAGGCCTGAACCGACAGCCGGCAGCCTGCGCGTGTTCGGCCCGGGTTCCCCTGCGGCGAATATTTCGCTTAGGGCTGATTCTGGTCTCAGCCGCTTCGCTCTTGTTACCCCTCAGCGGAGCTGCCGGGCAGAACGCCGCCCAGACCGAGCGCGAGCTGGAGAACCTGCGCGCCCAGATCAACACGCTACAGAAGAACCTGGAAGCCAGCCAGGCGAAGAAAAGCCGCGCGGAACGCCGCCTGTCGGACATTGAACGCCAGATCAACCAGGTCAGCCGCAGCCTGCGGCACACCGATACTGAGTTGCGGGCCAACCGCGATCAGCTCGACGAGTTGCAGGCCAGGCAGGAGCGCCTGGAAGCCGAGCTAGTCAGCCAGCGACAGGGGCTGGCCAGTGAGGCGCGTGCCGCTTACGTCATGGGGCGTCAGCAGCAAGTCAAGCTGTTGCTCAACCAGGAGCATCCTGCCGCGATCGGTCGCGTCATGACCTATTTCGGCTACCTGTCGCGAGCGCGCCTCGAGCAGATTGATGCCATGCGCAGCAACTTGGAGCAACTCCGCGATCTGCAACAGTCCATTGGCGACAAGACGCGGCAGCTGAACGACCTGCGCTTGCGGCATGAAGAGGAAACCGCACGTCTGCAGCAGCAGAAGCGCTCACGCGAACAGCTGCTGGTCGAAGTGACCGGAGAGCTCGCCAGCCAGGGTGGTGAGCTCAAGCGGCTGCGCAACGACGAACAGCAGCTCCAGGAGCTGGTGGCGTCGCTGCGAGAAGTACTGGCCGACGTGCCGGCGGTAGCAGGCGAACAGCGACCGTTCAAGACCATGAAGGGCAAGCTCAGCTGGCCAGCTCGCGGCGAACTGGCACGCCGTTTCGGCAGTCAACGCGGCAACACCGGTCTGAAATGGCAGGGTGTGCTGATCGCTGCGCCCGAAGGCGGCAAGGTTCGAGCGATTTCCCAGGGGCGGGTCGCTTTTTCCGACTGGATGCGCGGTTTCGGACTGTTACTGATTATCGATCACGGGGATGGCTATATGAGCCTGTACGGCCAGAATCAGGCGTTGTATAAGGAAGTCGGTGAATGGGTCGATACCGGGGAAGTGGTGGCGGCCTTGGGCGCAAGCGGTGGCCAGACTAAACCGGGCCTGTATTTCGAACTCAGGCACAAGGGGCGCCCGATCAACCCGCTTGGCTGGTGCGCGGGCACACCTGCCCCGGCGGCAGGATGATAGCTATGGTCGCCGTCCTGCCATCTGCTGCCGAGCTATGCTATCGTCAGCTTTACTTGCTGAGCCGGATTTTCATAAGGCTTTCATTAATCGGGAAATTGAGGTGACCTGTAGCGGTTGCCAGGTTGGAATTGAATGAGCGCTATACGACAAAATGCACTACTGGTCCTGGTCGGCTTGCTGACGGGATTGTCGCTTTCCATTGGTCACGGAGTGTTTGCTGAACGCGAGGCAGAGACACCGACCAGCCTGCCGGTCGAGGAGCTGCGTACCTTCAGCGATGTGTTCGGGCGCATCAAGAATGACTACGTGGAGGACGTCGAGGACAAGGTGTTGCTGGAAAATGCCGTTCGCGGCATGCTTTCCGGGCTTGATCCCCACTCAGCGTACCTTGATCAGGAACAGTTCAAGGAACTGCAGGTGGGTACCTCCGGTGAGTTCGGCGGTCTCGGTATTGAGGTTGGCATGGAGGACGGCTTCGTCAAGGTTATCGCACCGATCGATGACACGCCGGCCCAGCGAGCCGGCGTCGAGGCGGGCGATTTAATCATTCGTCTTGATGATACGCCGGTGAAGGGGCTGTCGCTTAACGACGCGGTCAAGATCATGCGCGGCAAGCCCGGTACCACGCTGCGTCTGACCATTGTCAGGGAAGGCGTGGAGCAGCCGCTCAAGATCGACATCAAGCGCGATGTTATCAAGGTGAAAAGCGTGAAGCAGCGCATGCTCGACGATGGCTTCGGTTATGTGCGCATTTCGCAGTTCCAGTCCAAGACGGCGGAAAACATGGTCGACGCCGTCGCGGAACTCAAAAAGGAAGCCGGCGGACCCCTGAAGGGACTGGTACTGGATCTGCGTAACAATCCGGGCGGGGTGCTGAACGGTGCAGTGGCGGTATCCGATGCATTTCTGAAAAAAGGGCTGATCGTCTACACGGAAGGACGGGTCAACGACTCCAAGCTGCGTTTCAACGCCACCCCGGACGATATCCTGGATAACGCGCCCCTGGTAGTGCTGGTCAACCAGGGTTCGGCCTCGGCCTCGGAAATCGTATCGGGGGCTCTGCAGGACCACCGGCGCGCCATCATTGTCGGCAACCAGACGTTCGGCAAGGGCTCGGTGCAGACCATTTTGCCGTTGAGCAACGGTACCGCCGTCAAGCTCACCACCGCGCGCTATTTCACACCTTCCGGTCGCTCCATCCAGGCCGAGGGTATAAAGCCGGATATCGAGCTGGAGCAGGTGCGGGTTTCTGCTGCTGACGGTGCTTTCGAGCCGATCAAGGAAGCCGACCTGTCCGGTCACCTGTCGAATGGAAACGGCGATGGCAAAAAGAAATCGGACAGCGAGGCGAACGACGAGGAGGAATCCCTGGCGCAGACTGATTACCAGCTCTACGAAGCGTTGAATCTCCTCAAGGGGCTGTCTCTGCAACGGGAGCAGATGCGGTGATGTCCCATCGAACCGGCCGCTGGCCGGTTCTTTTTTTTGTGCCGCGTTGTCCTGGGGACCGGCTGTCGCGGAAGGCGTAAGACCCGGTGGCGCCGCGCCGGCGATCGCGATCGTGATCGACGATCTCGGCAAGCAGCTGGAACCCGGGCGACGCGTGGTGGCTTTGCCGGGCCCCGTGGCGTGTGCGTTTCTGCCTCGTGAGCCCTACACGGTTGCGTTGGCCGACGCAGCGCACCACAGCGGCAAGGAGGTCATGCTGCACCTGCCTATGGATAGCGTGGACGGCAGACCGCTGGATCAGGGTGCAGTGACCCTGGACATGAGTGAAGGCGAGTTCCGCAGGACCGTGCAGGCCAATCTGGCCTTGCTTCCTCATGCCGTGGGTATCAACAATCACATGGGGAGTCTGCTGACGCGCCACCCCGGCCACATGTCCTGGTTGATGCGCGAAATCCTGCGTCGTCAGCCGATGTTTTTTGTCGATAGCCGCACGACCGTGGCAACCGTGGCGCGTCAAGTGGCGCTCGAGAATGGCGTTCCGAGCATCGACCGCAATGTGTTTCTCGACAATGAACTGGACGAGGCCAAAATTGCGCTCCAGTTCAGGCGCCTGCTGAAGCTGGCCCGCAAAGAGGGTAGCGCGCTCGCGATCGGTCATCCCCATCCCGAGACCCTGACGCTGCTGGAGCGCCTGATACCGGCGCTGGCCCGGCAAGGTGTACAATTGCTCTCGGTTCGCGAGTTAATCGATTTGCAGCAACAGGGTGAAAACACATGGCAAGCGTCCTGGTCCCCCTCGCACAAGGATGCGAAGAACTAGAAGCCACCACCATCGTGGATTTGTTGCGTCGTGCCGAAATTGGCGTGGTGACCGCCGGGCTCGACAACAAACCGGTACGCGCCTCCAGGGGAATGGTGCTGGTGCCGGACACCACGCTCGACCAGGCTCTGAAGCAGGAATACGACATGGTGGTTCTGCCCGGCGGGCTGCCCGGCGCCGATAACCTCAACAACGACCCCCGTATTCACGCCTTGCTGGTCCGCATGGCGGCGAGTGACCGTTTTACCGCGGCGATCTGTGCGGCACCCAAGGTGCTGGCGAGCGCCGGTCTGCTGAAAGGCCGCAAGGCGACGAGTTTTCCGGGTGTTCTGGATGCGTGCGAGGGACTGGATTACCGTTCGGATCCGGTGGTGAGGGATGGCAAGGTGATTACCTCTCGTGGTCCGGGAACCGCCATGGATTTCGCCCTGGAACTGGTCGAAATTCTGGTTGGTAAGGAAAAACGCGACCAGGTCGAAGCGGCACTGCAAAGACCGTATTAGCCGGTGCGGCGGGCGGATCGTCTGGGCCTCACGCCCCGGTTACCGATGGCTTTGCTGGCCTGATCCCCAGGCGCCTGCCGGGGGGTGCCGGTGCCGTCCCTGAGTTCAGGCGTTGCCAGTGTACTGATTTCGCCGTCCCGCCGGGAATGATGCCGCCGCCGTTCTGTTGCTCTCGCCAGCATCACCCGCGCAAGCTTGTTCTTCTTCTCACTGATGTGAAGCGAAACCGGCAAGGAGTGCTTGTAGTTACAAGCGCTTGCGTTTCTGACGCCTGGTTGTGCCTCTGTAAACTATACCTTACAGATCGTAACATCTCCAGGGCTGATGTCGGTGCGCTTTACGTCACGTGCAGCAATCGATCCGAATTTAACCTGTCCATTATCTGTTTGTTTTCATTGTAATATAAGCCGATTCTAATAGCTTTGGCGTGTCGGCTATGTTTACAGGTTCTTCTGAGGAAATTTATTAGGGCTCATAAATGTCTGTTTTAAATCAACAAATAGAATCGGCACGGTTGTTGCTCTAATGCAGATTGTCGACGCCAACCTTGACCCGCCGATACGGTCCAAGAGGCTCGAGAGCATTTCGAAAACGGTGTTGGAGGAGACGACGATAATAGCGTGCGGCAGGTTTGAGGGGTGCCGCTGCGCAACCAGACAATAATAAGGCTCGAGGGATTAAGAACAGCAATAAATATGGAAGAGCCCCACTTGACCCGCCTATTCGGCGGGTTTTTTATTGCCGGTATGTCTGGTTCGTCAGCCCACATTTGTCCCTTGGCTACCGCCCCGAGAGAATTGCGGCTAATTGTCATCGGGCCAGGCAGCTACGAAAAAGAAAGCTGCCAGGGCGGCCAGAATCCAGCTGAGCAATGGCGCGCCCCCCACCATCGGAGGCGTATAACCGTCCAGACCGTATATCAACGCAGCGCTGATCAGGAAGGCGCTGCCGAGGATCGCCGCCAGAGTGCGCTGGTTCGACTGGCGCAGCTGTTTGCGCAGTTTCTCCAGCTCCCGCGATTCCCACTGTACGCGTAAACGGCCCCGGACCCCCTGCTGCAAAGTGCGATGCAGCAACTCCGGTATCTCCGGCAGGCGCTCGCTCCACTCGGGCAGGCTGCGGCGCAGGCGGCCGGCGAAGGCGCGCGCGCCCACCTGCTCGCTCATCCAGCGTTCCAGAAACGGTTTGGCGGTCTGCCACAGGTCCAGATCGGGGTAGAGTTGCCGGCCCAGGCCTTCGATGTTGAGCAGCGTCTTTTGCAGCAACACCAGCTGGGGTTGTATCACCATATTGAAACGACTTGCCGTCTGAAACAGGCGCAGTAACAGTTGCCCGAACGAAATGTCTTTCAGGGGGCGTTCGAAGATCGGCTCGCAGACTGAGCGAATGGCGGCCTCGAATTCATCTACCCGGGTACCCTCGGGGACCCACTCTGATTCCACATGCAGCTCGGCGACGCGGCGGTAGTCGCGGCGGAAAAAGGCGAGAAAATTCTCTGCCAGATAGCGCTGATCTTCCGGGCTGAGTGTTCCCATGATGCCGAAATCGACCGCCATGTACTGTCCGTTCGCGGCCACGAAGATATTGCCCGGATGCATGTCGGCGTGAAAAAAATTGTGTCTGAACACCTGGGTGAAGAAGATTTCCACGCCGCGTTCCGACAGGGTCTTGAGATCGACACCGACTTCCCGTAACGCGGCCAGGTCATTGACCGGGCAACCATAGATGCGCTCCATCACCATCACATTGCGCCGGCAATAGGGCCAGTAAACCTCGGGAACGTGCAACAGGTCAGAGTTGGCGAAATTCCTGCGCAATTGCGACGCGTTAGCCGCTTCTCGCAGCAGATCGAGTTCGTCGTGCAGGGTCTTCTCGAATTCGCCCACCACCTCCCGCGGGCGCAGGCGGCGCGCCTCGCGCCAGTATTTCTCCGCCAGCCCGGCGATGTAATACAGCAGGCTGACGTCGCGGCGGATCACTTTCTCGATGCCGGGACGCAGTATCTTTACCACCACATCCTCGCCGCTTTTCAGGGTGGCTGCGTGTACCTGCGCGACCGACGCGGACGCCAGTGGTTGTTCCTCGCAGCTGTGAAAAATCTCGGCGATGGGTTTCTGAAATGCGGCTTCGATAGTCTGGCGGGCGCGCTGACCCGGGAAGGGCGCGACCCGATCCTGCAGCTTGGCCAGCTCCGTGGCTATATCGTCGGGCAGCAGGTCCTGGCGCGTCGAGAGAATCTGACCGAACTTGACAAAAATAGGGCCCAGATCCTCCAGCGCGCGGCGAATGCGCACCGCCCGGGGTGTGTTGCGGGTGAGGCGGTGCCAGGGTGCCAGATAGCGCAGGAACCGGACAGGACGAAACAGATGGGTCGCCAGTACCACTTCGTCCAGCCCGTTGCGGACCAGCACCCAGTTGATATGCACCAGCCTCAGCAGTTGTCCGGGTCGAATCATTGCTCCGCCGCTGTCGCCTGCAGCAGGCGCTCGACGCGTGCCGAGAGCCGGTCAAGGTCCGCCCGCAGACAGTCCACCTCGTTCAGAAAGCGCTCGATCTCGATACGGCAGGGCAACAGAAGCGACTCTTCCTGGAGGTACTCGGACATATCGCGTTCCAGTGTGCTGCGGCTGGCAGCAAGGAACTGCCGCGCCCGGCGCGCGACTGTACCGATCTGGTGCGCCACCACGTCTCCGGTGAGCCGCGACAGTTGCTCTTCCCAGTCCCACTCGGTGCTGAGGAGAATATCCTGAAGTTGCTGACCTGTTTCGGTATCGCCCTCGATATCCACGGCGCCTTCGAACAGGGTGTCGTCCCGGGACCCGAGTACCATGCGCCCGATCCCCATCGGCGAGCCGCGCAAGCGGGTGTCGGCTTGGCCCTCATAGTGGCCGAGAACCTGGATGCCGTCGGGCCCGGGAAGAAAATACAGCGACACCCCGAGGCCGGCTATGTCCAGCGCGATAACCTTGCCCTCCATGCCGCCACAGCGCCGCAGCGCCTCGGGATCCTGTTTCAGATACAGGTCCAGCGCTGACTCGAGGGCCGCGGCCAGAGCCGAGGCGGGTGTCATTTGAGTTCCTGCATCCATTGGTTGCGGGCTGTCGGCTGGGCGTTCTTCAGCGCATCGTATGCTGCCATTTTATCGTCTCAAATCCGCTCTTGCCTGCTGCTCGCAACAAATTCAACGACGGGCGCTTTGCAACCCTTGGGCAGCCGCCGCGTGGGGCGTGCCTTTCGCCCCGGTGGCGTGCTGCCGGATCAGAAGCGGAATCCGCGGTGCACGGCGACAATGCCGCCACTCAGGTTGAGGTAGTCACAGTCTTCGAACCCCGCCTGTTCCATCATACCCTTGAGGGTGTCCTGATCCGGGTGCATACGGATCGATTCGGCCAGGTAACGGTAGCTGTCAGCATCCCTGGCGATGAGCCGCCCCATCAGGGGCAGGACCCTAAACGAGTACAGGTCGTACAGCGGTGCCAGGCCGGGCAGGCGCGGTTTCGAAAACTCCAGCACCAGCAGTCGGCCACCGGGCTTCAGGGTGCGAAACATGGACTCCAGCGCCTTTTGCTTGTCGGTGACATTTCGCAGCCCAAAGGCAATGGTGATGCAGTCGAAACTGTGCTCCGGGAACGGAAGGTTTTCGGCATCGGCCTGTACGAAACGCACATTAGCCGCGATGCCGCGGTCCAGCAGCCGTTCGCGGCCCACCCGCAACATGGATGCGTTGATATCGCCAATCACCACCTCACCGCCAGGCCCAACCAGCCGTGCCAGGCGTGCCGCGAGATCGCCGGTGCCGCCGGCGAGATCGAGGATCCGCTGCCCGGGCCGGGCTCCGGTCTGTTCTACGGCGAAGCGTTTCCACAGGCGGTGAACGCCCAGCGACATGGCATCGTTCATGAGGTCATAGTTGCCCGCCACCGAATCGAATACGCTGGCGACACGGCGCCGCTTTTCCTCCCAGGGAACCTGCGCGAAACCGAAATCTGTGGTCTTGTCGCTCATTGCTGCCCGCTTATGCCTTTTCCCGGGTGCCGAGCTGGGAATGAGGAGCGCCGGCTGCTTTCAGCCGCTCCAGGTATTCCTGCCAGTATTTTTCCTTGTTGGCGCCCAGTCGATACAGGGTTTCCCAGGCATAGATGCCCGTGTTGTGCTCGTCGTCGAAATAGATCTGGACGGCATAGTTGCCGACCGGTTCGATGCGCTCGATATTGACGTCCTCCTTGTCGACCTGCAGAACACCCTCGCCCGGACCGTGTCCCTGGACTTCGGCAGAGGGGGAATGCACGCGCAGGTACTCGGCGCTCATCTCGAAGTGCGCACCGTCATCGAAACCGATTTCGAGCTGTCGCGATTTCTGGTGATATTTGATTTCCGTCGGGTGCGGGTGTTGCTGGGCCATGTCAAACCTCGGGTAACGGTCTATAAGATATAGCGACTCAGGTCCTCGTCCTCGACCAGGTCGCCCAACTGTGAGTCCACGTAGTCGGCGTCAACCGTCAGGCTGCCGCCGGAGCGGTCCGAAGCGGCAAAGGAAACCTGCTCGAGCAGGCGCTCCATGACGGTGTGCAGACGGCGCGCACCGATATTTTCGGTACGTTCGTTGATTTGCCAGGCGACGCCCGCAATGCGCTCGATGCCGTCGGCTGTGAAGGCCAGCTGCATGCCCTCGGTTTCCATCAGCGCCGAGTACTGTTCGGTGAGCGAAGCGTCCGGCTCGGTGAGAATGCGCACGAACTCAGTGACCCCCAGCGCCTGCAGCTCGACGCGAATCGGCAGCCGACCCTGCAGTTCCGGTATCAGGTCGGAGGGTTTGGCGAGGTGAAACGCCCCCGAGGCGATGAACAGGATGTGGTCGGTCTTTACCATGCCGTGTTTGGTGGTGACGGTGCTGCCTTCGACCAGCGGCAACAGGTCGCGCTGCACGCCCTCGCGCGATACGCTCGGGCCGGAACCCTGGTCGCTGCGCTGGGTGACTTTGTCGATTTCGTCGATGAACACAATGCCATTCTGCTCTGCCGCGCGCAGCGCCCTCGATTTGAGGTCTTCCTCGTTGATCATCTTGGCGGACTCTTCATCGGTAAGCACCTTGAACGCATCGGTGACTTTCATCTTGCGGGTCTTGGTGCGGCCACTGCCGAAATTCTGGAACAGGCCCTGCAGCTGGCTGGTCATCTCCTCCATGCCGGGGGGCGCCATGATTTCCACGCCGATCGGTGCGGCCGAGACTTCCACCTCGATTTCCCTGTCGTCCAGCTTGCCTTCGCGCAGCATCTTGCGGAATTTCTGGCGGGTTTCGCTGCTGTCGGTTTCCTCGCCCTCGCCGGCCAGTCCGACGCGACGCGGGCGCGGCAGCAACGCGTCGAGAATGCGGTCCTCGGCGGCATCCTGGGCACGGTGGCGGACTTTGGCCATTTCCTCTTCGCGGGTCATCTTGATGGCAACGTCCACCAGGTCGCGCACGATCGACTCGACATCGCGCCCCACGTAGCCTACCTCGGTGAACTTGGTAGCTTCCACCTTCATAAACGGCGCATTGGCCAGCTTCGCCAGGCGCCGCGCGATCTCCGTTTTGCCGACCCCCGTCGGGCCGATCATGAGAATGTTCTTGGGCGTAATTTCACTGCGCAGCGGCTCGCCGACCTGTTGGCGACGCCAGCGGTTGCGCAGCGCGATGGCGACAGCACGCTTGGCGTCATCCTGGCCGATGATGTGTTTGTCCAGCTCCTGGACGATCTCGCGGGGGGTCATTTCGGACATGGCTGAAATCAGTACTCGAGCTCTTCCAGGGTCAGGTTCTGGTTGGTGTATACACAGATGCTGGCAGCTATTTCCAGCCCCTTTTGTACAATACTGCGCGCATCCAGCTCGGTAGTGTCCAGCATGGCGCGAGCGGCGGCCTGGGCGTAGGGCCCGCCGGAACCGATCGCCATCAGGGACTCCTCCGGTTCTATCACATCGCCGTTGCCGGTAATGATCAGCGAGCTCTCCTTGTCGGCGACCGCCAGCAGGGCTTCAAGGCGGCGCAGCATGCGGTCGGTACGCCAGTCCTTGGCCAGCTCCACCGCCGAGCGCAGCAGATGTCCCTGGTGTTTTTCCAGCTTGGCCTCGAAACGCTCGAACAGGGTAAAAGCATCAGCCGTGCCGCCCGCAAACCCGGCCAGCACCTTGCCCTGGTAAAGCCTGCGCACCTTGCGTGCATTGCCCTTCATCACCGTATTGCCCATGGACACCTGGCCATCCCCGCCGACCACCACCCGGCCATTGCGGCGCACGGACAGGATAGTTGTACCGCGATACTGTTCCAAAGCAGATCCCTGGATTCCGGTTGAAGGGGCGGAAATTGTACACCAACCGGGCCGTCGGAAGCAGGCCAATACCCCGCGCTTTGGCCGGTTAGGAGCCTTTTCCGGATTTGCGGGCGCGCGGATGGGCCTGGTCGTAAACCTGGGCGAGGTGCTGGAAATCCAGGTGCGTGTACACCTGGGTGGTAGCCAGATTGGCATGGCCAAGCAGTTCCTGCACCGCGCGCAGATCCCCGCTGGATTCCAGTACATGGGTAGCGCAGGAGTGGCGCAGGGCGTGCGGGTGCAGGCGGCTGTGCAGCCCGTGTTTAACTGCCCAGAGCCGCATGCGCTGCTGCACATTGCGGGCACTGATGCGGGTTCCGCTGCGGTTGATGAACAGCGCCGCCTCCCCGTCCGCGCAGTGCTCGGCTCTGGTATCCAGCCAGGCACCCAGCACCTCGGCGGCCTTTTGACCAACCGGCACGATCCGGGTCTTGTTTCCCTTGCCGATCACCCGCGCCTGGCCGCTGCCGAGATCGAGCTGCTGCAGGTCGAGGGCGACCAGCTCGGCGAGGCGCAGCGCCGACGAATACATCAGTTCCATCATGGCGAGATCGCGCTGACTCAGCCAGTCATCGGTGTTGCCGTCCAGCAGCCTGTGAACACGGTCGACATCCAGGCTGTGCGGGAGCCTGCGTGGCGTTTTCGGGGCCCGAATATCCTGAGCCGGGTTGCTGGCGAGTTGTCCGCTTCTGATCAGGAAACGACAAAAGCTGCGCAGCGATGAGAGGCTCCTTTGTATGCTGCGCCCGCTCAGGCCGCGGCGGTGACTCTGCGCGACGTAGGCGCGCACCGCGGGTACGCTCAATTCGTTCCACTGGCGTATACCTGCGCTGTCACAGAAACGTACTATGGCATCGAGATCGCGGCTATAGTTGCTGAGCGTGTGCGGTGAAAGGCGCCGCTGCTCACTCAGGTAACGTTTGAAATCAACCAGCCAGTTACACGCGCTCGTGTCCACCGCGCTAGTCTGTGGCCTGATTGCGCAGCAGGACCACCAGCAGTTCACCCAGGTAACTGAGAAACAGCGTGCCCATACAGGGATTGAAACGGTTTAGCTCGCGGCTGCCAATGGCCAGTAATCCGTCCCTTCCGTGATCGCCAAGCGGTATCACGGCCGCTGACTGGATATCCGGCGCCTGGTTACCGAACAGAAACTCCAGCTGCTGCTGTTTGAGGCGTCCGCACTGCGGCTTGCCATCGCAAAGCGAGGTCGGGAACAGCGCCTTGCTGCCGGCATCGATGAGCAGCGCTTCGACACCGGTTTCACGCTGCAGGGTTTCGCCCAGCCTCACCAGTCGCAGTGCAAATGCATCCGCTTTGAATTCGTTGCGCAGGTGGTCTTCAAGGGTGTCCAGCAGTGCCACCAGCGAACCGGCCTGCAACAGATCCACTGTCATCTGGTGCATGCGGCTGCTCAGCCGGTCGTTATCGCGCGCGACGTTGACCAGTTCCACGAGCCTGCTCTTGAGCGTCTCGTTTTGCTCCCGCAGCACCTGAACCTGGCGTTCGATTAGCGACACCGCTTTGCCGCTGGTGTGTGACAGCCGGAGGCCGGCCAGCAGATCCGGGTGTTGGTCGAAAAAATCCGGGTGCTTGTCAAGGTATGCTGCAATTTGTTCCGCAGTCGGCCCGTCGATGCGGGTTTCGATACTGGCTTGCGTTGTCATATTGCTATTCTGCCTTCAAAAACAAACGTCGCTGGTCCGGTCATCAGGACCGGTTCGTGTCCACCGGCCCAGCTTACCACAAGATCACCGCCACGGAGCTCAACGGTGACCCTCTCGTCCAGGAGATCCTGCACCCGACCGACTACGACCGCCGCGCAGGCGCCGGTGCCGCACGCCAGCGTTTCACCTGCGCCCCGCTCGAACACGCGCAGCCGAATCCGGCCGCGGTCCACAACCTCCATAAAGCCGACATTGACGTGCATGGGAAAGCGCGCATGCGCCTCAATCGCAGGCCCTAGTCGGGCGACCGGCGCTGAGTCCACGTGCGGCACTTCGATTACTGCGTGCGGATTGCCCATCGACACGGCGCCTATCTCGATGGTTTCGCCGCCGACCGCCAGAGCATAGCGGGGCGCCCTCACCAGGGCCTCGAATGGAATCTGATCGGGCTGCAGTCTCGGTGCGCCCATGTCGACCGTCACCTGGCCGTCCTCCTGCACGAGCAGCTCAATGCGCCCGCCCCTGGTCTCAACCGCAATGCAGTCTGCATCGCTAAGTCCATGCGTCCGGACGAAGTATGCAAAGCAGCGCGCGCCGTTGCCACATTGCTCGACCTCGCCACCGTCGGAGTTGAAAATTCGGTAGCGGAACGCGCAATCTGAGCGTTCGGATCGCTCCACCAGCAGCACCTGGTCACAGCCAATACCATGGCGCCGGTCGGCCAGATGGCGCACCTGCGCCGCGCTCAGATCGACCTGCTGGTTAATGGCGTCGATGACGACGAAGTCGTTGCCGAGGCCGTGCATTTTGCTGAATACAAGTTCCATGCTGTCAGAGTACGGCGCGCCTGGAGATTTGCAAGCGGCGAAGGCTCCAGCGAAAATTCCGGCGTGGCGGGTTTGCCGGTCTGGGCTGATCGCTACCCCGTCTCCGTCGCGCACCGTGGGGAGGTGGTTACAGCCCGGATCGGCCCGCATGAGCGGGAAAAAGTAAGGGGGTTGCCCATGAGTATCCTCGACGCGCGGGTTGCGCCCCGGTGAGCGGCGGGGCTGAGGAGTCCAGGCCGGCTGTTCTGAGCGTGAGCCAGCTGGGGTTCGGCCCGCTCTGCGGTTTATTGGCGGCCTATGGCATGCAGTGCAGGCTGGTCGGTGATACGGAATCCATTCCGGGCAGCTTCTGGGGCGACTCTGAGGCAGGTCTGGTGGGCAACTGCCTGCTGGTGCGCGGCGACACCCCGGTGCATTCGGCGCTCCACGAAGCCGGTCACTACGTGTGCATGACGGCCGCACGACGTTCCGGGTTGCACACCGACGCGGGCGGCGATTATGCGGAGGAAAACGCGGTGTGTTACCTGCAGATCCTGCTCGCCGACTACCTGCCGGGCGTAGGCAGGCAGCGTCTGATGTGCGATATGGATACCTGGGGCTACAGTTTCCGTCTCGGGTCTGCCAGGGCGTGGTTCGAACGCGATGCCGAGGACGCGCGCGAATGGTTACTGGCGCACGGCCTGATCGACGCCGACAGATTCCCTACCTGGGCCCTGCGTAGCGGCTGATCAGCACCGGCGCTTGTCGAAGTCATAATGCCGTTACTGCAACGGCGGCAAGTCGGTCTCTTGTTTCGATCTCCTTCGTGGCCCAGCGCACGCCGCTTCCCTCGAACGATCGAAACGCTGTTTGCGTTTTTCCGTTCGCCGCGTGCGCGCAGATCACCCGGTCAGGTTCCCACGGAACCGAACACGATGAAGTGCCGATCGCTGACAGTCTCGATCTGCAGCTCGGCGAGGCCGCTTTGCTCGAGTTGGAGCCTGACTTCCCCGGGCCGGTAGGCGGCCAACAGCGAGTTGAAGAAATCCCGCTGCAGCAGTTGCGGCTCGCCGCCGGCGTATTCCTCGACCAGCTGTGAAGCCGCTGTATGACTGGTTGGCCGCATCAGGTCCATCACCAACACCGGTGCTCCGGGGCGGGCAAACGTCTTAACACTCTGCCAGAGCGCCGCGGGCTGTTTCAGGTGGTGCAAGAGGCTGTTCGAAGTCACCGCGTCGTAGCGGTGCTGCGGCAGCTGGGTATAGGGCAGGTAGCCCAGGTGATAGTGAATGCGCCCCGACAGGCCGTGCTGCTCGGTATCCGCTCGCGCCAGCTCCAGCATCGCGCCGGACGCGTCGACACCATGAATCCGGGCGCCGGGCAGCGCCCTGGCCAGACGCCGACAAATGTCACCCGGGCCACAGCCAAGATCCAGCACCGTGCCATCCAGCGCGGCCCCGAACCGCTCTACGAAGAGCGTGACAAAAAGATCGTGCGGCTCGCTGAAATCGGCGCGCGCGTAGGCCAGCGCCTGCGCGGGATCGTCCATGAGTTCGGGTTCGGGGATGCGCTGCATCGTGGCCCGGCTCAGAAGTCCGGCACCGCCTCATTGGCGAACAGGCTGTCGACGGTTTCGCGCCGGCGCACTACGTGGGCCGTGTCGCGATCCACCAGAATCTCGGCGGCTCTGGGTCGGCTGTTATAATTGGAGCTCATGGTGAACCCGTAGGCGCCGGCCGAGCGTATTGCCAGCAGGTCGCCGGGAGCGAGATGCAAGCGCCGGTCCTTGCCAAGAAAGTCGCCGGTCTCGCACACCGGCCCGACAATGTCGTAGACCTTCCCGGCGTCGGCCGGTTCCCGCAGCGGCACGATGTCCTGCCAGGCGCCGTACAGCGCCGGCCGTATCAGGTCGTTCATGGCGGCATCCACAATGGCGAAATTCCGGTGTGCCGATTCCTTTAGATACTCAACCCGTGTCAACAGCACGCCGGCATTGGCAGCGATCGCACGTCCGGGTTCTATCAGTATTTCCTTGTCGTTACGCGCCAGCCGCGCCATGACGGGACGCACGTACTGCTCGGGTGTTGGCGGGTGTTCGTCCCGGTAGCGCACCCCCAGCCCGCCGCCCAGGTCCAGGTGATGCACAACGATACCTTGCGCTTCTATGCGCCCTACCAGCTCGAGCACCCGGTCGAGCGCGTCCACGAAGGGCGCGATTTCGGTCAGTTGCGAGCCGATATGGCAATCGATCCCGGCTACCTTCAGGTGTGCTGCGTCCGCCGCCCGTTGATAAACCTCCAGCGCAGAGCGAGTGTCGATGCCGAATTTGTTTTCCTTCAGCCCGGTGGAGATGTACGGGTGGGTTCGGGCGTCGACATCCGGGTTGACACGCACGGATACCGGCGCCTTGACACCGTGCGCAGCTGCCACTTCATTCAGACGCTCCAGTTCAGCGGTGGATTCGATGTTGAAACAGCGAATGCCTGCTTGCAACGCCTGTTCCATCTCCGGGCGACTCTTCCCGACCCCGGAAAACACCACCCTGGATGGATCACCGCCAGCCCTGATGACACGCGCCAGCTCACCGCCGGAGACGATGTCGAAGCCGGATCCGAGTCGCGCCAGCAGCGCCAGCACGGCAAGATTGGAATTGGCTTTGACGGCGTAGCAAACCAGGTGCGGGTGTTCGCCGAGCGCCTGATCGAAAGCGTGCCAGTGGCGTTCGAGGGTGGCGCGCGAGTATACGTACAGCGGTGTGCCATGCTGGTGCGCGAGCTGCTGCAGGTCGACCTGCTCGGCGTGCAGGCATCCCTCCTGGTAGGTGAAACAATCCATGCTGGTTAGCGCTGTTCCGGCTCCCGGCTCTCGACCTCTTCGGGCAGGTAGAGATCGCCCTTTTGCCCACAGGCGGCAAGCATTGCGCCGGCGCCTGCCAGCACAACGCATAACCACAGGACGTACTGTGCCCAACAGGGTTTCATGACCGGCACCTGATTCGACAGATTCGCCCAAGTATACAAGGGTTGGGAAAAAGCCCAAACCGGGTGTTGCGGTGGCGATGAGCGGGTAACATGTGCCCGACAATGGCAGGCATGGAACTGACAGATGCTTGAAACTCTGGAAATCGAGCCCGCGGGCGCGGCCCGGGGAGCGGTGATCTGGTTGCACGGACTGGGCGCCGACGGTTATGACTTTGAACCACTGGTGCGTGATTGGGGGCTGACTGAGCAGCTGGCGGCACGTTTTGTGTTGCCGCATGCACCCAGGCGTCCTGTTACCCTTAATGGCGGCATGGTCATGCGCGCCTGGTATGACATATACGATCTGAACTTTCGCAGCGGGGAGGACCGCGAGGGCATCGAATCGGCGCGCCAGCATTTGCTGGATCTCATCGCCCGCGAACAGGCGCGGGGCATCGCCAGCAAGCACATTGTCCTCGCGGGTTTCTCCCAGGGCGGTGCGGTTGCTCTGCATACAGCGCTGCGCTATGCGCAACCGCTGGCCGGCGTGCTGGCATTGTCCAGCTATCTGCCGCTGGCCGACGAGCTGGCCGGACAGTGCTGCGCGGCTCCCGTTGACCTGACCGTCCGCATGGACCATGGCGACAGCGATCCGGTGGTGCCGTTTCGGCTCGCGGAGCGATCCTGCGCGCTGATCCGGGCGCAGGGATATCAGGTAGAATTTCACCGCTACGCCATGCAACACAGTCTGTGTCCCGACCAGATCGCCAGTCTGCGTGACTGGCTGGTCAGGTGTCTGGGAACGCAGGCCGGGCAAAGCGTTTGATGCAGGTCAAAGTCGCCAGCGCACCAAATGTTCAAAATATGCGGTCATGAAAGCTGCTCAGCTGGCGTTAATGTATCTGCTTCCCGTTTTGCTCCTGTCGCGCCCTGGAGTGGCAGCGCTGGTCGACGGTGCCGTGCTTTATCAGCGGCACTGCGCGGTATGTCATGGTGCCGAGGGAAGTGGCGGGGTTGGCGTTCCGCTCAATTTGCCGGACTTCCTGGCGGTGGCGAGCGACGAGTACCTGCGCGCTACCTTGCGGGAGGGCCGTCCGGGTCGCATCATGCCAGCTTTCAGCTACTTTGATCAGGAAAGGGTCGATGCAATCATTGCCTATATGCGCAGCTGGTCGGAGCAGCCGGCGCCGCACTACGATGTTGCTCCGGTAACGGGGCGACCGGAACGCGGCGCTGAGCTGTTCATGACCCACTGCGCCACCTGCCACGGGGACAAGGGGCAGGGGGGTGCCGGCACAGGAGTGACTTTTTCCCGTCCGCGCGAGGCGCCGGTGATGGCGCCGGCACTCGACAATCCCGGTTTTCAGCGCTCGGTGAGTGATGCAATGCTGAAAGCCACGCTGCTACGCGGTCGCGAGGGGACACCCATGCCTTCTATTGAGGCGCTGGGACTCGGCCCGGCGGACGCGGATGACCTGGTTGCTTACCTGCGTCAACTCGACCCGCACGGGTCGGACAAGCCGGCCGATCTCGATCCCATCATCCAGTTCGAGTCGGCCTATGACCTGGAGCAGACACTGGAAAATCTCAAACAAGCTGTGGTCGGGCGTAACTTCCGGGTCATTCGCGAGCAATATCTTGAAGAGGGGCTTGCCCCTGCCGGCGAAGAGAACCGTCGCCAGGTCATGCTGTATTTCTGTAATTTCGCGTTCCTCAATGAAGCGCTGGCGCTTGACCCGCGCGTCGGCCTGTTTCTGCCCTGCCGTGTGACAGTGGTCGAGACGGATCAGGGTGTGCAGGTGATGAGTATAAATCCGCAAAACCTCAGCCGGCTTTTCAACAACAACGAACTGGACCAGGCCTGCCAGAAAATGCACGATCTGTATGCCGAAATCATCGAGGAGGCAACGCTGTGAGAAGCACGATCGTCGCGGTTCTCGTGCTGTTCTCACCGCTGGTCTACGCCAAAGATCTGTACATGGTGCGCTCGGCCCTGTCGTTTCCGGAGGCCATGTCTGTACTGCAGGAAACCATCGTCCAGCATGGTTATCAGGTGTCCAGGGTGCAGCGGGTCGATATCGGCCTTACAACCTTTGGTTACCAGACCGACAAGTATCGCGTGGTCTTTTTCGGCAAGCTCGGCGAGCTCCGCGAACTCAGCGCCAGGCACACGTCCCTGGTCCCTTACATTCCTCTGAAAATAGCGATCTTTGCCGAAGGAACGGAAACCATATTGCTGGCCTCCAGCTTCGAACACTTGCGCTCCACCTACGCGGACCCTGAACTGCAGCGCTATTTTGACCGCTGGGAAGCCGATGTTCAGACCATTCTGGAATATGTACGGGTTGCGGACTAGCGAGCCGTTGAAACGCCTCATGCGGCACAATACGAAGTTACAAGTCGGCTCAGAATGCTCATGTACTGACCTGTACAGTGCGCTTTTTCGCCGCTTTGTGCCTTGTCTTGCACTCACCTGCGACTTTATCAACAACCTGCGAGCGGCGTTGCCAGGCAGGCCCCGTACACCGCTTACTGCCGGCGTATTCTCCGCAGTGCTTCATTGAGCTGGGCTTCGACGCGCTTCTTGTAGTTGAGAAAATGAATCGACTGCACGCCGAGCCCGCCGTCGCTGCCCAGCATTGCCGGGTTGAGGTCGATATCGGTAATGTAAATGGGGTAGCTGCTGCCGCTGCGGCGCTGCTGGGCGATATGTTCGGCGACCTGCTCGAATAATCCGTCACCGTACTCCAGTGCCGAGAACTCGCGGTCTCCGCAGAATATGCTCAGTGAGCAGTGCTGCGCGTCGCGCAAGCTGCCGATTACCTGCACGTCCAGGTAGCGACTGGCAGTGGCGTAGGCGGGGGCTTGGACAGGTTCCAGTACATAGTCTCCCATGCTGTCGCGGCTGATCTGGAAGTACTGCAGTGCGTCTCGGTCCACGAGGCTGTGTTCGAGGTTCAGATTGCGCATGCGGAAACGCACCGAATCGAGAAAACGCTGAAACTGGCCGAGCAGCGTGTGCCGGTCGTGGAATGCCACGCTTTGATGGTAGAGCGAACCGCGTTCATCAAGAATGTAGACCAGTGCGCGGCCACCCTGTAACTGGTAAAAGAACTGTATTTGTCCTTCTGTGTTGCTCTCCAAAACCACCCCAAGGGGCGAGTCGTCCAAAGACTGCCTGTCGAACTGTATCGGGCTGAAAGCATCCTGCGGTCGACCCAGGTGTTGCAGCAGTGCCTCCCAGGATGCAAATTCCTGATAACGCGGGACATCATGTTCGCACTGAAGCACGTAATAGCGCTGGCCGACTCTGAGCGCATAGCGCCCATGTCTGCGCCAGTAATTGCGGTAGAAGAAGTCGCAGATGTGGTTGAACAGTTGCTCCAGGCGACGTGCAATGATTGGTCCGCGGGATGAGGAGAAACTGAAACATGCCACCGGTGGCGGTGATCTGCCCGAATTCACCGGAAGCCAGGCGAAGTAGTCGCACAGCCAGTCGAGCAGTGCCGTGCGACCGCTATGCCGGGAGGTCAGGATTTCTCCCCAGGACGTTGCGCAAATCGCCTCGAAGCTGATCGCCAGGTTTTCCCACTGGCCGCCGTAGCTGAGCGGATCGATGCGTTCGCTCACGAGCTGCATGCCGCTGCGCGTCAATTTAGCCATCGGGTCCCGCGCCAGGTTGACGAACAGCCCGGCCCGGCGGATGGTCGCCGGCCCCGCCAGGGACTGGATGTCGGTCTGCGGTCGCCCCCCGTTTGGAAACAGCTGTTGCAGACACTCCAGCACACAGCGCAGCTCCCAGTGGCTTAGTCCGCACTCCGGCGGCTGTATACTGAGCGAAGACGGATTTCGGTTGACCAGCCCGTTGAAATGGCACCAGGCAAGTAACTGCAACAGACTGGCGCTGCGTTTCAGCGGCGCATGCTCGCCGGTCTGTCTGTACATTACGCTTCCGCGGTAAAGTGCCCAGCCTGCTTGTCCCTGCTCCTCGACATAGTGTAACGAGAGCCGTTCTTCTGACAGGTCGCGCGAAATACCGGGATTGATGATGTCCACTTTACCGGCCTTGCGTTCGAACGCCACGTAGAGTTTCCGGCCCAGCAGATTCAAGTCTGAAGAGCGGATCGCAAGCTGGCTGTCCTGCTCACGCGCGAATTGCGACAGCGCCCGGTAACTGCGGGTCAGCTCTGCCACCAGCATAGTGCGTTCTTCCAGAACACGCTTTATTTTCCATTGTCTGCGCTGATCCAGCGTTTCCAGCTTGGCTTGTCCCCAGCCCCACTCCTTGAGCAGTTCGCGCATCGCCGCGCGACGCCACGAATCCTCGTAGCGAGGGTCAGCTCTGCTCATCGATTCGCCTACCTTGAAATAGAAACAACGCCGCGCCAGATCGACGCGATCAAGTTCCTTGCGGGACAGCAGGTACTCCTCCACCCGGTTGCATATCATCACATAGGGATCAATACGTGAGAGGTGTACGTCTGCTTGGTGCACTGCCTTCTTAAACCGCAGCGATAGAAGCTCTGTCTCCGGGTGCTGGTTGGCGTAGGCCTCCATCAGAAGAATCTTGAGAATCGACTTATAGGGCGAGTCCACGGCCTTGTATAGCTGCCAGAGTGTGGCGCCAAAGAACTCTTCGCTTGGCAGGTGGGCGAGCCCGCCGAAGTCTACAATGTCGCTGCCTTTGACAAAGCGATTAGCAACAAGCCGGTTAACATAGTCCTCGTAGACGTGTTCGTATTCGGGCGGCACCAGCCACCACACGGGGAATCGCCCTGCGACCAGCAGTCCGGTGCGGTAGAACTCGTCCAATAACAGATGGTGCTGCGAGCTTCCTGCATTCTCGTTGGATAGCTGCTGATGCTGCTGCCGGCGAAACGAAACATCGTCCATGAGAAAGAAATGCACTTCCAGGCCGAGTGATTCGGCCCAGCTCTTGATGCCCTCGGCCTTTTCGCCAAGCGCCGCGAGTTCCTCTGCGCTGAGACCTGGCTGGTGACAGACCCAGATATCGAAGTCGCTGGCACTGGAATAGGCAATGGTTCCGGTGCTGCCCATGAGATACAGGGCCTTGATGGAGTAGACACGCTGGGCGCGTCTCTGATAGCTGAAGCTTCTGGCCAGTCTTCTTGCTGCCTGAATACAGCGTTTACCCGGCGCGTAATCCGAAATGCCGCAGGGTGTCTTGTTGGACAGATAACCCGGCAGCATAGGGTGATTAATATGGAACAGCAGCGGTACCAGCTCGACGAACACGCGCTGGCGCAGCTCCAGGGACTCTTGGACCAGCCGCAAACGGTCTTTGTTCAGCGCAAGAAAGCGGCGTTTAACTGCGCGTAGTTGCAGCGCATCGATCTCGATCGGGATCTCCGCCTGTAGCGCTTGCGCACTGCCCGGTCCTGCTTCGCTTACCGGTTCTGGCCCACCCTCGAGGGGTGCGCTCAGCAGCTTCGGTGGCCGGGACACGCGGGCGGCCACTCTAGCAGGCAGTGCAATCGAGTTTTCGCCCTGCCCGCGTCCCGGTCAGCGCTTGTGCCGCGCGTTTCAGCAGTGTGCTGGCACTGTCGCTCTTGCGCCAGCCGGCTACGCCAAAACAGACTCCGTCGTTGCCTGCACCGGGCGCCAGTTCAGCGAGCTGCTGCGCAAGCTTGTCCGTCAGGCCGAGGGCGGCCTCGGCGCTGGTTTCAGGCAGCACCAGGATAAATTCTCGCCGCTCGGTGCAGCCAATAAGATCTGCCCAGCGCAGCTGGTCCTTGAGAAGTCGCGCAACATCCGTGAGCATCGCCTGCCGACCACTATGGTGGTCAAACGCAAGCATAATGACCGCCATAGGACGGTCATAGCGCCTCGATCTGGCCACCTGAGGCTCGAGTGCGAGTATCAGCCCGCGTTCGTTCAATAGTCCGGTCACTGCATCGGTCAAGGTGTCGCGCCTGAGTTTCTCGTCGAGCGCCGCGTGGGCCTGCTGAAGTCGGACCTGCTCGGAGATTTCCACGAAGATCCGCGCCTGCGAGTTGTCCGGCCCCGGCAGCGCGAAGCTGGTGACCGCAAAATGGCGCCGCTCGCCACCAGGTTCGGTCCAGGACACCGTTCCGCTGGCTTGGGTAAGCCACTGTAACGGATCGTCGCCAAGCGGCGGCGCTGCAGCGGTGTGTTCGCCGCATTGCCGTAAGCAGATGAGCAGGCGTTCGCAAGCGCCATTGTAGCCGCTCGCAGCGCCGCTGCTGTCGATGACAACAACAGGAAACGGGCAGTGAGCGACAATGGCCGCCGCTTGGTTTGCTGACAGGGACTGCATCATCACACGGCTACTCCAGACAGGCCGTCCCGCTAGCCGACCCAAGAGCTGCGGAACCTCGTGTTTGATAGCGGAAAATGTGATGGAATCTTTATGCGCAGTGGGTGCTTGTTCACAGAGCTGCGTAGTCGGCGGGCTGTCGTCGCCCCGGCACCGTATGTCAGCTGTTTGCAGTCTTCCGCTGGCCATGCAGAGGTGCTGCCGGAAGTCCCGCCCCAGCAAACCGGCAGACCGGTGCGCGCCTCACTCTGAAGCGCACCGGGTAGCCGTCCACGCAGGCTTGCCGTGGCACGCCTAACTCACGGAAAACAATAATATTTGCATCGTTCTCTTGAAATCCTGCCAATGCCCGGCTGTGTTGCGTCTTCAACCCTTGCTCAGCACTGCGCTGTCGTAAGACTGAGACCGGCCTGCGCGCTGCAGGCGCCGGCCCGCGGGGCACTAATCTAATCACAATCGGTGCCGATAGCAGCAGGACTTGACTGCGGGAAACTCGAGGCTGGAAACATGGCGGGCCCGATAAATTTGATGTGTTCGCTGCAATGCCTGCTTGTCGTGGCGGCGTGCGTCGCAATGTTATCTTCGGCGCAGGCCGCTGAAGTTACGGGTACCGTGAGCGTCGAGTACCAAGGGCTTTTCAAGGTTGACACCAGTGTTCGGAGTTACGCGGTTTCGGTCGCTCTTTTCCCGCGTGACGGACAGCGTGCCAAGTTGCGGGCACCGCAGGTGCAGCGAATCGAGATCGCTGAAAATCGCATGCGGCCGGCGTTCCTTACCATTCAGAAAGGCGACCGGGTACAGTTCGTCAACCACGACCCGGTTTTTCATCAACTGTTCTCTCTGTCGCCCTCAAAGCCGCTCTCGACCCAGCTGGCGAAGGCCGGCGGACCGGGGGTTGCCACGGCCACAATGGAGTTTGATCAGCCCGGGACTACCCACGTTTTCTGTCGTATCCATAATAAGAGCTACGCACGCATCGACGCCGTAGAGACACCGTATCTGCAAACCCTTCAGCCCGGCGAAGAGTTCCATTTTGCGGGACTCGGTCCCGGGCGCTGGAGTTTGCGCCTGGCGTCACCGGGCGCGGAAACGCAGTGGGTCGATGTTATGGCGCTGACAACGCCCCCGGCTCGGCGTTTTACACTTGTTTCGCGGGGCGGCGGCACGGGGTCAGCCAGGCTTGCAGGGCAGACCGCGGTGGAGAACCTGTACCAGCACTGAGCGGGTCAAGGCGGACGTGAACATAGAGCAAAAAAACACCTTGTTCGTCATCTCACTGGTGCTTGCTGTACTGATGGCGGTTTCGGCTGCCACCTTTTCGCTGGTCCGTGACCATGTCGCGACCACCATTGAGGGTGATCTCGAGCGCGCCTACAGCGTCTTCATCGAGGCGCAGAAAAATCACTTCGATAATCTCCTGACCGTCGCACGCAGTGCACGCGCTGAGCCGAGTCTGATCGCTGCCAGCCTGACGGGCGACATCACCACGGTGCGTGGAATGCTGGACGATCTGTACCCTCGACCGGGTGCAGACTTCATGGCAGTATACCTCGATGCCGGTCCGGGAGGTTTTGCGGGCGCCGGAAACAAACCTCACTACACATCCCCGCAGGTGTTAGGCTCAGCTGCGCTCATCGGTCTGGTACGCAGTCTCGCACAGGGCAAGACGGTGGCATTCGGTAACGCCCTTCTGTATGACAGCTGGCTGCAGTTGGTCGCGATAGCTATAGAAAATCCGTTCGGCGGGCGCATCGGCGCTCTGGTGGTCGGGAAGGTCTTTGCGCAAGCCGACTTGCAGAGGCTGCGGCAGCTCGTATATGCCGACATAGCGATATTCACCGGGAACGTGATACTGGCAAGCAGCATTGATAATCTGCAGCCTCGTCTGCATCTACTGGACGGACTTTCCACTCCACAAGCGGGCAGGACGCTCGACACGGATAGCGAACGTTACAGCATCCGCACCCTGCCAGTGCTTGCCCACGAGGGCAGCAACGAACAGGTGGCCAAGGTCCTGCTGGCGGTTCCCCATGCAGCGTACTGGAAACCTTATCAGGTGCTGGGCGAAAACGCTTTCTACTTTTCATTGTTGATACTCCTATTGGCCGGGCTGTTCGGGATTGCCATCAGTAGGCGTTCGCTGACCCGACCTATCCAGCTCCTGGCCTGCGCTACTCAGTCCATTGCCAAGGGTGACCTGAGTCAAAACGTCTCTCTGCAGCGCAATGACGAACTCGGTCAGCTGGCTGTTTCGTTCAACGCCATGCTTGCAGCGCTCAGCGCTTCGCAAAACGAACTCAAACAGAGTCGAAAACGTTTTCGCGACTTCGCTTCGAGTTCATCCGACTGGTTGTGGGAGACTGACCGCAACGGCCACTTCACATTCGTATCCAGTAGTGTTTCCGATACCCTGGGTATGTCGGCGGACACCTGGCTCGGACGCACTCCGACAGAAGTTTTTCCGCGCAGTAATCTGACCGAGTTGATGGAGTTGCTGCGTTCTGTGCAGCAACGCAAGGACGGGTTCAAAGACGTCGAGATCTGGGTGCGAGCGCGCAACGGAGAGCAGCACTGCCTGCGTCTCAATGGCGTACCGCTTGTCATCGACACTCAGTTCCATGGCTACCGCGGTACTGCACGCGACATTACCAAGCTGAAACAGGACGAAAAGCGCATGGTGGTGCTGGCGAACCAGGATCATCTCACCGGCCTGTCCAACCGGAGCCGCTTTATCCAGGATCTCAATCATGAAATACGACGCATCGAACAGCACGGCGAGCTTGGCGTGCTTCTGTTAATTGACCTCGATCACCTGAAACTCGTCAACGACACGGCCGGCCATGCGGCTGGGGATCAAATAATTGTACAAGTGGCCGGACTTCTCAAGCGCGCTTCGCGTGAGCAGGACCTGCTGGCCAGGATCAGCGGTGACGAGTTCGCCGTCGCATACTCGGCGATGGATGAGCCTCAGGGCATCGCGAAAGCGCAGGTGTTACTGGAACGCATCAACAGCCTCAAACCGAGGTATGGTGGTAGAACCCTGAATATTTCAGCCAGTATCGGCGTGGTTAACTTCCCGCGCCAGGGTAGAATTCCGGTCGAGCTTCTGGCCAAAGCGGATGCAGCCATGAGCTCGGCAAAGGGCGCCGGTCGCAACCGCGTCCACCTGTACAATGAAACAGACATGATGCGCGAACGGATGGACAACCAGCTGGTGTGGAAGGATCGACTGCTGGAGGCTCTGGAAAAAGATCTGCTGCAGCTGGTGTTTCAGCCGATTGTCGCCGTTGCCGGTGGACGCGTTTCCCACTATGAAGTGTTGGTTCGCATGCGTGATAGGGACGGCACACTGATAGCGCCCGGTAAGTTTATTCCGGCTGCGGAACAGTTCGGGCTGGTGCAGCGGCTCGATCAGCAGATTGTCAGCAAGGCTGTACGTTGCCTCGCTGATTTGCCCCGCGAGCTGGATTCGATCGGGCTTTCGATTAACCTGTCCGGACTGTCGGTCGGCAACCCGCAAATGTACCAGTGCATCGAGCGCGAAGTGCGCGAGGCCGGTGTCGAGCCGTCCCGAATCACCTTCGAAATCACCGAAACCGCCGCCTGCGAGCAACTGGACAGCGCCATTGCATTCATTCAGCGAATACGCCAGCTGGGCTGCAACGTTTCTCTCGATGATTTTGGTGTCGGTTTTTCGTCGTTTTCCTACCTGAAACACCTGCGCGCCGATATACTGAAAATAGATGGCAGCTTCATCCGGGATATTCACACTAATAATGCGGACCAGCTGTTCGTGAAAGCGCTGGTCGACGTGGCGCGCGGAATGGGAATGCGTACCATTGCGGAGTTCGTCGAGAACGAACAGGTGTTTGATCGGGTCCGCAGCCTGGGAGTCGACTATGTCCAGGGGTTCTACCTTGGCAAGCCGCAGCCGACCCTGGGTGCGGTTAGTGCCGGCAAACGCGCGGCTTTGAACGCTTCGGTAGCTTGATCACTTCATAAGGCGTTTCCGCGCACGCTCAAGTGCCGCCGTGACCTGCTGCGGTGCGGTGCCGCCAAAATGGTTGCGTGACGCTACCGAACCTTCCGGAGTAAGCACCTGGAACACGTCGTTCTCAATCTTGTCGGACAACGCTTTTAATTCCGCCAGGCTGAGTTCGGAAAGCTGCCGGTTGCTATCGATACCCACACGCACAGCAGCGCCGACAATTTCGTGGGCATCACGGAACGGTACACCCCTGCGTACCAGGTAGTCAGCCAGATCAGTCGCAGTAGAGTAACCGCCAGCGGCGGCCAGGCGCATATTGTCCGCCTTTACCCGGATCGCGGGTATCATGTCCGCAAAGGCGCGCAGACATCCCAGCACAGTATCAACTGTATCGAACAGTGGCTCCTTGTCTTCCTGATTGTCCTTGTTGTATGCCAGCGGCTGTCCTTTCATCAGCGTCAGCAGTCCCACCAGGTTACCGATAACCCGCCCTGATTTACCGCGCACCAGCTCCGGAACATCCGGGTTCTTTTTCTGCGGCATGATGCTGGAGCCGGTGCAAAACCGGTCGGGCAGATCAACAAAATCAAACTGGGTAGAAGCCCACAAGACCAGTTCTTCTGAAAAGCGCGAAAGATGGGTCAGCAGCAGTGCCGCGCACGCGCAAAATTCGATGACAAAATCGCGGTCACTGACAGCGTCCAGGGAGTTTTCCGCCGGCCGGTCGAATCCGAGCAGCTCGGCGGTGTAGTGGCGATCTATCGGAAAACTGGTACCGGCCAGCGCAGCGGCACCCAGTGGCATTACGTTCACCCGTGTCCGGCACTCCAGCATCCGCTCGCGGTCGCGTTGCAGATTTTCGAACCATGCCAGCAGGTGATGGCCGAACGTTACGGGCATAGCGACCTGCAAGTGGGTGAAACCCGGCATCAATGTATCGAATTCGCGCTCTGCAACAGCGAGCAGTCCCTCCTGCAGACGCACCAGCTCACGGCAGACGGCATCGATCTGATCGCGCAAGTACAATCTCAGGTCAGTCGCAACCTGGTCGTTGCGCGATCTTCCGGTGTGCAGCTTTTTCCCGGCATCGCCGATCAACGCGGTAAGGCGCGCCTCGATGTTCATATGCACGTCTTCCAGGCTCACCGACCAGTCGAACTCGCCCTGCTCAATGGCCTGTTCGATCTGGTCCAGTCCTCCCAGGATAGCGTCACGTTCTGCCGTGCTGATAACGCCCACTTTGCAGAGCATGCGCGCGTGGGCCCGCGAGCCCTGAATGTCGTGGCGATACAGGCGCCGATCGAATTCCACTGACGCGGTAAATGATTCCACGAAGGCGTCCGTCGATTCGGTGAATCGACCTGCCCAGGGTTTGCCGCCCGCCGATTTGTGTTCCATAACGGTTTGCCAGAGTGTCAACAGATGCCAAGTATACCTGAAAGTTTCGCAGATCCGGTGCCGCTACACTTGTAATCGACTTGGCGACAAAACACACTTTGGTCATGGGCAGGGACAGCAGAACGGCGCGTGCAGCAACCCGGCAGGAAGCATTGTTCTTGCCCAGCTTTTGCGACATCCGCATGGTTTTTGCGGTTGTGGTCATCGGGGAGCTGCTTGCCCTGGTACTGGTTCTGGCAGGTTACCGCACAGAGGTTTGGAGCCATCTGGGACTGGTCTCCCTGTTTGTCCAGCTGGTGGCGCTGACCAGCGCGGCGGTCCTGTGCGCGGTGCGGCCGGTGCTGCTCAGGATAGGAAATACTGCAGCCGCCATCAGCAGTTATTTGTTATTACTGCTCACGACTGCCCTGATCAGTGAACTGGCATTCCAAACGGGTGGCCTAGGACAACCCTATGGGGTAGATACAGACCATCCGAGCTTTCTGTTCCGCAATCTCGGTATTAGCGCCATCATGAGCGCCTTGGTGTTGCGTTATCTGTATGTTCAGCACCAGTGGCGTCAGCAAATTCAGGCCGAGGCGCAGGCGCGGGTGCAGGCGTTGCAGGCCCGGATTCGGCCCCATTTCCTGTTTAACAGCATGAACAGCATCGCGGCCTTGACACGCAGCGATCCGGTTCGAGCGGAGCAGGCTGTACAGGATCTCTCCGACCTGTTTCGCGTCACTATGCAGGAGGCATCGGAGCGCGTGACGCTCGACGACGAAATCAGCGTAGCCGAGCGCTACCTGCGCATGGAGGCGCTGCGCCTGGGCGAACGTCTGAGCGTCGATTGGGACATCGAACGCCTGCCCAGAAAGCGCCTGGTGCCGTCGCTGATTGTTCAACCGTTGCTCGAGAATGCCATTTATCACGGAATTGAACCGTCACCGCAGGGGGGGCGAATACGCA
The DNA here is from genome assembly GCA_963695455.1 of uncultured Gammaproteobacteria bacterium. Lineage (GTDB taxonomy): Bacteria > Pseudomonadota > Gammaproteobacteria > DSM-19610 > DSM-19610 > Thiogranum. Next base: position 1,136,511 of record CAVOGN010000002.1, read on the forward strand.
TTAGCGGTTGGGCCGAGGGCAAGCGAATCACCATAAAGATCAGCAATCCACGCGCCGCCCGGGCAGATGCACACCGCAAAGGCAACCAGATTGCACTCGAAAACATTCGCCTGCGCTTGCAGCTCGCATTCGGAGAGCAGGCCGGTGTCGCGCTTAGCGAAATCGGCGATCAATTCGAGACGACGTTGTACTTCCCAAGGGAGAAGCTGCAATGAGGTGCCTGGTGGTCGATGACGAGTCGCTGGCCAGAGAGCGCCTGGCGCGGCTGCTGACAGAGCTGCCCGGTTGGGAGCTGTGCGGCGAGGCCGGCAGTGGTGCCGAGGCGTTACGCCAGGCGGAACGTCTGCAGCCAGATCTGGTGCTACTGGATATACGCATGCCGGGTATGGACGGTCTGGAGGCGGCGCGCTATCTGGCAGGCTTCGACAGGCCGCCGGCGGTGGTGTTCACCACCGCCTACGGTGACCATGCTCTGGAGGCGTTCGATGCGCACGCCATCGACTATCTCCTCAAGCCAATCCATCCTGATCGCTTGCGCCAGGCGCTTGACAAGGTTGCGCGTCAGGGCACGATGTCGCCCGGATCTCTGGGCGGAGCCGCGCACCCGTCCAGGCGCACGCATTTCTGTGCCCGGGTGCGCGGCAATCTGGAGCTGGTTCCAGTCGATGAAGTGGTGTTTCTGCAGGCGGATAACAAGTATGTGACGGTGCGCTCGCCGGATCAGCAGATTCTGGTCGAGGAGTCGCTCAAATCGCTGCAGCAGGAGCTGGGCGGGACTTTCATGCGCGTGCACCGTAACGCCCTTGTTGCGGTGCACGCCGTGCGCGGGCTGGACAAAGATCCCGCTGGCCATTTCCGCGTGCTGCTCGAGGGCGTAGAAGATCGACTGGAAGTCAGCCGTCGTCTGTTGCCGGAGGTCAAGCGTCGTATTAAGTCAGTTAGCTAATGGTCGCCACCCGATCGGTGTGATGCCCTGGCCTTACAAACAGCTGCGCTAACAACCCCAACATATCTCCGGAGCCTGGGCGACTTGGACCAGGCTCCCAGAAGGTACCGTATAATTTCCCGCAAGCCGCGTTGCTGTTCGCAATGCGTGCCGGCAAAGCGCAGCGAGAAACACAGTACTGCGCGTACGGCCAAGCACTGCCACACCGCAGGGGCGCATTGCGGACGCAACACCTTGCGGCTCGGCCGATTATGACCCGCGGCATTGTTGCGGCTCGCTCAGGTGGCGACAGCTACAACGCGCTCCCCGCGTCGTGCCCTGTACCAAATTCGCCGCGCTTGCGGCCGTTCGAGATTATGCGATAGGTTCTAATAGGCGTTACCTGCAGCGCTGCCGCTCACGCAGTTTTTCGCTGGCCAAATCCAGAGACCGATCCAGGTAGCCAGCGTAAAATTCCAGCGTAGTCACGCCAACCATGCGTTCGGTCAGCTCGTGGCCATCACGATCGACGAATATCAATGTCGGCGTGACGCTGATCCGGTAACGCTCCGCAAGTCCCGCCGCACTGACTCTGTGGCCTGCAAAATCGCGCAATCTCGCGGGCTGATCGATAATCAGCTTGCGAACCAGCACGCGTTGGTCATAGTCGCGATCAAGCAGCATCGGCTCCAGGACTTCCTCTTCCAACAACACGCAGTATTCGCAGTAGTCGGTGGCAAACTCCAGCAGCAAGGGCATACAGGCAGCCTCAGCCTGATCGGCTGCGCTGCGCAGATCGCTTGCCAGCGGCACGCCGTTCTGGACGCCGGCGCTGCTGCTAGTGGCCAGCGCTGCCGCGAGCACCGGCAACACCCACTTGCACCTGCTGTACTTCACTCGTTATGCTCCCGGCTCAACTGCTGGGCAGAATTTCTGAACTCCGGCGCCAGGCCTCGGGTTGGCCGGGTTTCGGCAACCGGGTCCTTTTCCAGCCAGCTCCGACAACACGCTGACATCCGGAACATTATTCCCATGGCAGATCCCAAGCTTCGTATCGCTACCCGCAAAAGTCCGCTGGCATTGTGGCAGGCAAACCACGTGCGGGAGGCGTTGCTGGCCCGACATCCGCAGCTTGATGTCGAACTGGTCACCATGACCACCCAGGGGGACAAGATCCTCGATACGCCGCTGGCCAAGGTCGGTGGAAAGGGGCTGTTTGTCAAGGAGCTGGAGACCGGCATACTGGAAAGACGGGCCGACCTGGCCGTGCATTCCATGAAAGACGTGCCGGTCGACTTCCCCGCCGGTCTCGGGCTGGGCGCAATATTGCCGCGTGAGGATCCGCGCGATGTGCTGATCTCCAATACGTTCGCCGCTATCGACGAGCTACCCGCCGGCGCGCGGGTCGGAACCTCGAGCTTGCGGCGTCAGTGCCAGTTACGCGCACAACGGCCCGACCTGCAGGTGCTGGACCTGCGCGGCAACGTCAACACGCGACTGCAGAAACTCGATAACGGAGATTATGATGCGATCATGCTCGCGGCCGCTGGTGTGAAACGCATGGGCTGGCAGGGAAGGATCACTCAGGCACTGGCGCCCGAACAATTTTTGCCCGCCATCGGCCAGGGCGCTATCGGCATTGAGATTCGGCGCAATGACGACCGGGTGGCGGAACTGGTCGCGGAACTGAACGACGATCAGACGGCCGTTCGTGTGTCGGCGGAGCGGGCTCTCAACGAGGCCCTGCAAGGCGGCTGTCAGGTGCCCATCGCCGGCTACGCTGAAATCAGCCATGGCGTCATCGTATTGCGTGCTCTGGTCGGTCGGCCGGATGGCAGCAGACTGATACAAGGGGTTATCAGTGGTCGAACCGAGGACGCGGAAGAGCTTGGCCGGGTGCTGGCCGACGATCTGTTGTCGCGTGGTGCACGCGAGGTTCTCGACGCCGTGTACGGTAACAGTGATCGATGATGATGCGGGCAGACACCGGTCCGCTGGATGGCGTAGGGGTGCTGGTTACACGCCCGGCACACCAGGCCGAAAAGCTGTGTGCACTTGTTGAGGAGCAGGGTGGCACGGCGATCGCATTCCCGGTCCTTGAAATCGCCGCGCCGCTCGATCCCGAGCCGCTCGTGCAGGCGGCGCACAGGCTGGATGAATTCGATTACGCTGTTTTCGTCAGCGCCAATGCGGTGCGCCGGGCGCTCGACCTGATCCTGACCCTGCGTGACTGGCCGGCTGCGCTTGCAATTGTGGTGATAGGCAAGCGCTCCGCCGAAGAGCTGCAGCAGTTCGGTTTGCGCGCCGATGTCTCTCCGCAGCTGAAGTTCAACAGTGAGGCGTTGCTGGAGCTGGACGAAATGCATCAGGTGCGCGGCAAGCGCTTCGTGATTTTCCGTGGTGACGGTGGGCGTGAATTTCTCGCCGACAGCTTGCGCGAAAGGGGTGCCGAGGTTGAATACGTACAGGCCTACCGGCGCTTACAGCCAAGCTGCGACAGCAGCGCGCTGCTGCAGCGCTGGCGGGCCGGGGAAATCGATATCGTGCTGGTGAACAGCGCGGAAAGCCTGGAAAACCTGTTTGCTATGCTTGGACGGCAGGGCAGGGAACTGCTGACTGGCACCCAGCTTCTGGTATCCAGCGAACGCATCCTGCCACTGGCCGCAAAGCTTGGCTTCAATCGGGAACCGGTGGTGGCTGATAACGCCACTGACGAGGCGGTGCTTGACGCACTGCTGAGCTGGAAAAAGCACCACAGTCAGATTTCATCAGTGAATAACGACGAACCAGTGTCATGAGTGACCTTAAACCCGCGACTACCCAACACGAACTCACTGCGGAGCACGTACCTGACCCGCACACCCCACCACCGCAGGCAGGTGCTGCATCGGCCAGGTCAGCGATAGTCGTGGCGCTGGTCGCACTGGCCTGCTGCATCGGTTTGGCGGTTGCGGCGTATCTGACCTGGAGTCAGCTGCAGCAGCTGCTCGGCCAGCAGGCGGGATTCGGGGCGCGGCTGGATGACACGATTGGACCGCTGCGCGCGTCCGTGCAGGAGGTTTCTCACCAGGCGCAACTGCAACGCCAGCGGGCTGAGACTCGCATGCAGCAACTGACCGAAGAGCAACAGAGTCTTGGTCATCGCGTGAGCCTTTTGGCCGCCCTGCTGGGGCGCAGCGAACAGGGCTGGGGCCTGTCGGAGGTGGAGTACCTGCTGCGTATCGCGAATCAACGCTTGTTGCTGCAACGTGATGTGAAGACTGCCAAACTGGCACTGATCAGCGCCGACGCGCGGTTACGGGAGCTTGCCGATCCGCATTATTTCGGCGTGCGCGAGCAGATTGCCGCGGAACTCGAGGCGCTGGAGGCCGTGCCGACGGTCGACACCGACGGTATTTACGCCAGCCTGCAGGCGTCACAACAAGCGCATCAATGAGCTGCAGATAGCGGGAAGCGCTTATCGGCCGTCAGACGTGTCTGGCGCGGCGCGGCCACAAACGCGCGCGGTGGCTGACTGGACCGAGGTGCCGGCGCTGATTTGGGCATCGCTATCCGAGCTGTTCCGCTTGCGCGAGCATGAGCAGCCGATAGAGCCGATGTTGCCACCGGAGCGTAGCTATTTCCTGCGTGAAAACGTGCGCTTGCAGCTGGTATCGGCACAGCTGGCCCTGCTCCGTGATGAGCCGGGGCCGTATCGGGGGGCACTGGATACTGCACGCAGCTGGATCACCGCGCACTTTACCAGCGACAGCGCGGAGGCCGCTGCGCTGGTAGCGCAACTCGAGGAACTTGCGGCGCGCAACATCAGGCCGGAGTTACCCGATATTTCTGCGTCTTTGCGGATACTGCGCCAGCAAATGCAGCTCAGCGAGCAGCAAGCCGCGCTGCCGGCGGTGCCACAGGCACCGGCAGAGAACCCTTCTGCCTCGGAGGCTGATCGGAAATCCACCGAGGCATCTACTCCATGAGGTGGCTGTTCGCCGGCCTGGTGGCGCTGGTAGCTTCGGTCGGCGTGGCGTTGTTCGCGTTGCCCGATCCCGGCTATGTGCTGATCGGGTTCGGAAAATACAGTCTGGAAACGACGCTGCTCGTGTTTGTTGTGGTGCTGGCGCTGGTCTATGTTTCGCTGCGGATGCTCGCCGGCCTGTGGCATGTGCCGGTGCGGGTCAGGCGTTGGAATTACCGTCGCGAGAGCCGGCGCCAGCGCAAGCTGTTTGACGGCGCGGTCATAGAACTTGTTGAAGGGCGGCCGGAGCGCGCGGAACGCACGCTTGCGCGCCTCGCTTACTCCAGCGAAACGCCACTCGATGTCTACCTGTCTGCGGCGCGGGTGGCGAATCGAATCGGAGCGCAGGACCGCCGCGATTATTATCTGAAGCTCGCTCTGGAGCGCAATCCCAAGGCTGAAATTGCGATTGCCCTGGTACAGGCTGAACTGCAGCTTGCGCAGGCACAGTTTGACCAGGCTCAGACCACACTTACGCGTTTGCGCGCGTTGGCGCCGCGCAACGGGCAGGTGATGCGCCTGTTGATGCAGCTGTATCTGCAGCAGAACGACTGGCGGCAGCTGCGCATTTTGCTGCCGGAGTTGCAGCGCAGCCGGATCCTGACCAGCGAGCAGTGGCAGCGCCTTGCAGTTCAGGTTTACCGGGAGCAGATCCTCGAAACTTGCACGTCCGGGGATCTGGATGCGATGAAATCAGGTTGGAAACAGCTGCCGCCGCTTCTGCAACAGGATGAGGGCTTGCAATCGGTATACGTCCAGGAGCTTCTGCGCCAGGGGGAAAATGAGCATGCAGAGCACGTGCTGCGTGATCACATCAGGCAGGCCTGGAATCCGCGTTTCGTCTATAGCTACGGCGATGTTGCAACCGGGGACGCCGCTGCTCAGCTTAGCGTCGCCGAGGGCTGGCTTGCTCAGCACCCCGAGGATCCGATTCTGTTACTGACACTGGGTAAAATAAGTCTGCGTAACGCGCTATGGGGAAAAGCGCGAAGCTACCTGGAGTCCAGCATTGCTCATCAGCCAACGCCGGAGGCGTACCGATTGCTTGGTTCTCTGCTGGAGCAGCTGCAAGAGCCTGACCAGGCCGCCGCGTGCTATCGTCAGGGTATCGAGCTGGTAGCACAGGGACAGCCTGCTCCCGCATTGGCCGAGCATTCCGGGAAGGCAGGAAGCGCTGCGTTGCTTGATGGCCCAGCCTGAGTCCTGACGCTAGCGTTCCGAAGCTGTTTTCAGCTTGTCGAGCACGTCCTGGGCGAATTCGAACGCATCTGAGTACATGTGATCCGGCACAGCGCCGTGGGCAACAAATGCCGGTGTCGCCGCTTCAATCATGGCGGGTGGTCCACTCATGTAGATGTCAAACGGCGCGAGGTCCGGGTATTGCTCCATCACTGCTTCGGTAACCTGGCCGCTGTTGCCTTGCCATCCGTCCTCCGGTGCGGGTTCTGACAGCACCGGCGTGTAGCTGAAATTGGGATAGCGCTTCTCCCATTCCCGTGGCAGATCGCCCAGGTAGAGATCGCGTTTGGCGCGCACGCCCCAGAACAGGTGTATGGGTCGGTCAAGGCCAATGTAAAAGGCATGCTCAAGCATGCTTTTGAGCGGTGCCATCCCGGTTCCGCCACCGATCAGAAGAATGGGCCGCGGTGAATCTTCACGCAGATAGAAGGTGCCGAACGGGCCTTCAATACGCAGCAGAGCTCGATCCTTCATCTGGTCAAACACGTGGCCGGTGAACGAGCCCCCGGGGACGTGGCGAATATGCAGCTCGAGATTAGTGTCCCGATGCGGCGGATTGGCAATCGAAAACGCTCGTCTGCGACCGTCCTTGAGCAGGAACTCGATATATTGACCGGCGAGAAACTGCAGGCGTTCGGTGGCTGGCAGCTTGAGTTGCACCAGCATGACGTCGTGGGACAGCCGTTCCAGATGTTGCGCGCGGCAGGGCAGAATTTTCACAATGATATCCTGGTTAGCGGCGACTTCGCGCGCCCGTATGACCAGATCGCTGTCCGCACGCGCCTGGCATATCACAACCTCGTCGGCGGCTTTACTGGCCTCCGGCCTGCCGTCAGGGTAACTGATGTTGCCGGAGATGAGGCCGGCGACACAGGAACCGCACGCACCGTTGCGGCAGCCGTAGGGGAGAGCAATGCCCTCCCGCAACGCGGCATCGAGAATGGTCTCGCCCGGCTGTACGCTAAACTGGTGCCCGCTGGACTGAATAGTAACCTGAAACGCCATACGGGTTTCCACTGAATAAACTCCTGTATTCTCGTTGATTGAAGCTTGCGGGTAAACGTATGGATTCTGTGCTAATCATCGGTTGCGGCGACATTGGATTGAGGCTTGCCGACCTGTGCAGCGGTACTCCGGTAACGGGCCTGGTACGCAGCCAGCACAGCTTAGCGCGGTTGCGGGCCCGGCAGGTGCTGCCAAAGCTGCTGGATCTGGATGTACCTTTTGCCGCCGATGACCTGATGGCGGCCAACAGGCAGCTGTACTACCTGGCCCCGCCACCACCGCACGGGGATACCGACCCGCGGGTCGAAGCTGTTTGCACGGCCCTACGTGGGCAACAGCGACCAAGCAAAGTGGTGTATCTCAGCACCACCGCGGTCTACGGTGATTGCGGCGGCCGCTGGATCGACGAAACCGCGCCACTGCAGCCCGGGACCACACGTGGGCTCAGGCGCCTGGACGCGGAGCGTCGCTGGTTGAGATGGGGCAATAGCCAAGGGGTCCCGGTGGTCATATTGCGTGTGCCGGGCATCTACGGCCCCGGAAGACTGCCGCTCGAGCGGCTGCGCAAGGGACTCCCGGTACTTGCCGAGCAGGACTCACCGTTTACCAACCGCATTCATGCCGACGATCTGGCCCGGGTCTGTCTGCTGGCCATGCAGCGCGGCCGCGCCGGGGAGGCATACAACGTCTCCGATGGGCATCCGACCAGCATGTCCGATTACTTCAATCGGGTTGCCGATAGCCTGTCCCTGCCGCGCCCGCCGGTTGTCGACCGGGCGACGGCCGAACGTGAGCTGACCGCCTCTATGCTGTCCTTTCTCAGCGAATCGAAAAGAATCCTGAACACCAAGATGCTTAATGAGCTCGGCGCGAGACTCCAGTATGCCGATCTCGAGCAGGGGCTCGCAGGCCTATCTCAGGCCGGCCCACTTGAGTAGCAGAAACATCGGGCAGACGCCGCTGATACCGGCGCCCAGGATGGCAAACCCCATGAACCAGGGCAAGAACCACAGGCGATCGGGGTAGGCAATCAGGCTGATAGCCAGCAGCGCAGCGACCGTCAGCCGCCAGGCGCGTTCTGCTTCGAAACCGGTGCGCTGGGTGAACTGGATGCTAAGGCAGCCTTCTCCGGGATCGCCGTCGCTCCCATGGAGGTTCCTGGACACCAGCTTCGGAATACGCAGATTGGTGACAGCTTCGAAGGTGGCCAGGGCAATCAGGGGATAGAGCAGGACGGTGACATCGAAGTAGAGTGCAAACACCAGTATGGCGCCAAAAAGCAGCCTGTAAATACGATTGCTCATAGTTATCCCGGTTGCAACCCGCCGATCAGAGGGGCGTCTGGCGCGCCCGCTCCCAGGATTACGACTGCCCGGTGGCAGAGTTTAGCTGCGCCCCGGGAAAACAGCCTGTTGGCAGGCCCGCAGGCCCCGATCGAGTGGAGCCGACCTGGTGAGAACCGGCGCACCCATCGGGATGGCACGCCCGGCCGCTGCGACCGTCAGTCGCTGCCGTCCGGTCGCGAGCGCTTGCTTTTCAGCCAGCGCAGCAGTGGTTTCCAGTGCTCGAGATCATCCGCCGCCAGCGAAGGGGCGAGCTCGAAAATACCCAGCCCGCGTTCGGCGGCGCGTATGTAGTTCTGGCTGTCACGCAGTGTAGCGATGAAAGGAATGCTCAGCTGCCGGAGGAACGCTTCCAGGGACTGATAGATCACGGTGGTCTCGCGCACCCGGTTTGCGACCACCGCCAGCTTGGTCTGCTGGCGTGACACCTTGCCGACGGTAAGCAGTTCGGTGATGAAGCGGGCACAGGCGCGCATGTCCATGGGAGAGGGTAGCACCGGGATAACGATGGTTTCGGCTCTTTTCACCAGGGCGGTCAGATCCCTGCCGTGTACGGCAGCAGGAGCGTCCAGGACCAGCATGTCGCAAGACCGCGGCACGCGCAGCGCGCCATTGCAGCCATCCACACCAGTTACCGTTGGATACTCCGGGTACTCCTCGGCGCGCGCCTCGAGCCACTCCAGGCTGGAACGCTGGCTATCGAGATCGGCCAGTGCGACGTTGTTGCCGGCCGACGCAAAGAAACTCGCTAGATTGGTTGCCAGAGTGCTTTTGCCGCAGCCACCCTTGGGATTCAGTGTCATTACAGTGCGCATTCCTTGAGCCTCCTGAATTTTGGCGCGCACTCTACCACATGTGGGCGGGTAGTTTCATTGTTGCCACGCAAGAACGCCTTCGAGTCGCCGCCAGCAGGCGCCAAAAACAAGCAGTCGCGGTTGCGCCTCGCACGTCAATCGAGCTTGATGCCCAGTTGATCCCAGATGCCGTCAACTCGCGCCTTCACCGCGGCATCCATGCGTATGGGACGTCCCCACTCGCGACTGGTTTCGCCGCGCCACTTGTTTGTGGCGTCGAACCCTAGCTTGCTGCCCAGGCCGGAAACGGGAGAGGCGAAGTCGAGGTAGTCGATCGGAGTGTTCTCGACAATGGTGATGTCCCGGGCCGGATCCATGCGCGTAGTCATCGCCCAGACGACGTCTTTCCAGTCACGCACATCCACGTCATCGTCCGTTACGATGACGAACTTGGTATACATGAACTGGCGCAGAAAACTCCACACTCCGAACATGACCCGCTTGGCGTGGCCGGGGTACTGCTTGTTCATGCTTACACAGGCCATCCGGTAGGAACAGCCTTCCGGCGGCAGGTAGAAATCGGTGATTTCCGGAAACTGTTTTTGCAGAATCGGGATGAAAACCTCATTGAGTGCGAGGCCCAGCACCGCCGGTTCGTCCGGTGGGCGGCCGGTGTAGGTGCTGTGATAGATGGGAGCGTCGCGGTGGGTCATGCACTCTATGGTGAACACCGGGAAACGCTCCTGTTCGTTGTAATACCCGGTGTGATCGCCGAACGGGCCCTCCACGGCGTCCTCGCCGGGATAGATGAACCCCTCCAGGACAATCTCGGCACTGGCTGGCACCTGCAGATCACTGGTCCTGCAGCGCACCAGCTCCGTTTTGTGGCCGCGCAGCAGGCCGGCGAAGGCATATTCGGAGAGGGTGTCCGGTACCGGGGTAACGGCGCCCAGAATTGTAGCCGGATCGGCCCCCAGTGCCACCGCGATCGGGAAGGGCTCGGTCGGGTGATTGCGCAGCCAGTCGCGATAGTCCAGGGCGCCGCCGCGGTGCGCCAGCCAGCGCATGATCACTTTGTTGCGCGACAGCACCTGTTGGCGATAGATGCCGAGATTCTGTCGCTCCTGGTTGGGACCGCGCGTTACCACCAGCGCCCAGGTGATAAGGGGGCCGGCATCCCCGGGCCAGCAGGTCTGTATGGGCAAGCGGCTCAGGTCCACGTCCTGACCAGTCAGTATGTTTTGCTGGCAGGGTGCGGTTTTCAGGACCTTCGGCGCCATATCGAGCACCTTGCGGAACAGAGGTAACTTCTGCCATGCGTCCTTCATCCCTCTGGGGGGATCCGGCTCTTTGAGAAAAGCGAGCAGCTTCCCGATTTCCCGCAGAGCCTCGACCGATTCGGCGCCCATGCCGGCCGCAACGCGCTGCGGTGTGCCGAACAGGTTGCCGAGCACGGGTATCTCGAATCCCGTCGGCTGCTCGAACAACAGCGCCGGCCCGGCCGCGCGCAGGGTGCGATCGCAGATTTCGGTCATCTCCAGCTTTGGATCCACCGGGTGGCGGACGCGTATCAGCTCGCCTGCGCGTTCCAGCTGGTCAATGAAGTCTCTCAGATCACGGTAATGCATGGTATGTCAGGCAGTCGCTTGAGCAGATGCGCCGATTGTACCCCAAAGTTCCGCGGTAGCCGTTTATCCCCTCGGTGGTCGCGGACTGGCTTCAATTCTGTTGTTGGCCGCAGGTCGTTTCCGCTGCCGCGCTCAACCAGCTGTTCGCCGCAGCAGCGTATCCATGCTGGGTTCGCGCCCCTGGTAGGCGACAGACAGGTCCATAGCGTCTCTGGAGCCGCCCTACTCGAGAACCCGACGCAGGATTTCAGGTCTCTCTCACGATCGAATATCCCTTCACCTCGAACAGCAGGTAAGCGTCGCAGGACAGGACGTCGGCCGATGCATGGTTGTAGTACCCGGCACGGTATCCTCCGGCAAAGATCTGCGACCAGCCATGTGCAAAGCGGTTGAAGAGCAGTGCCGGGATCACTGCGTCTTGTTCGCGGTCCCGGTCCTGCGTTGCCTAAATGTGGTTGCCACCCCGGGGACAGTGATCGACATGCAGCCGCATATCGAACAGAGCCAACCCGAGCTGGCGAACCATTTCACGGTGCACTGGGAGTTTCGCGTCGCGCGCAGTTGCTCGAACATTGTGTTGACAATGGCTTTTCCGGTCTGGTTGTGGCCTGAGATGAACTTCAGTGACTCACGTTGCCAGCACCAGTTTTCCATGATTCGGCGGGGCGGTTCCACGGCATCCCAGGCAACGCCATTGATTCCGAAGATGCCGGGCTAATCGATACGGCTCAGCAAATGGTGCAGCCCGTGACCGAATTCCTGATACAGGGTGATGACCTCGTCGTGGCTCGGTAGCGCGTGATAGCACGGAAATTCCAATGTCAGCCGCCAGCCTGCGGGGTTCTCGCCCACGCCCGCGGCGGGCCAGCGCGAGGGCCGTTTCTGGCAGTCCGGATAGTGATGCCTGATCGGTCACTTGCTTGCGCCGCCCATTAGTGCCATCCAGCAGCTTGTCCTGAAACCCGGCGCGCAGCTCGGAATGGGGTCAGTGATTCAGCTTAAAATGCTGGCGGGCTCGCCGTCGCGATTGAAGCCGCCGAACTGGAAATCACGCCGCCGGTTATTTCATGGCGACTCAAGGCGTTTCAGGTAGAATCCGGCGTATCCGGGACCAGGGGCGAAACCATCAATGACACAGCATTATGACCTGATTGCAATCGGAGGTGGAAGCGGCGGGTTGTCGGTGGCGGAGCGTGCGGCACGCTACGGTGCCCGCTGTGCGGTGGTCGAAAAGGGTCCGCTGGGGGGAACCTGCGTCAATGCGGGTTGCGTGCCCAAGAAAGTGATGTGGTTTGGTGCCAGTATCGCCCACACGCTCCAGGAAGCGGCCGGCTATGGGTTCGATATCGGCGCAAGTCAGTTCGACTGGTCCGCTTTGAAAGCCGCACGAGACCGATATGTGCACGGCATCAATGACTGGTATCACACCTATCTGGCTGATTCCAATATCGCGGAAATTGCCGGTACAGCGCGTTTTGTCGACAGCCGAACCATTGCCGTGGGAGAAGACAGGTACAGCGCGGATCACATTGTGATTGCCCCCGGTGGGGCCCCGATGGTGCCCGATACCCCCGGCGCCGAGCTGGGGATCACCTCGGACGGCTTTTTTGCCCTGCAACAGTTGCCGCGGCGGGTCGCGGTGGTGGGTTCCGGTTACATCGCAGTGGAGCTGGCGGGCATGCTCAGCGCTCTGGGTTCCGATGTGACCATGCTGCTACGCCGCGAACATCTGCTGCGCGCCTTCGATGCCACCTTGCGCGAAAACCTGACCGAGGAAATGCTTGGTGACGGCATCGATATACTCGCCCGTACCCAGGTCAAGGAAGTGGTCCGGGAAGTGGACGGTTCGTTGTGTATTCTGTGTGAAAACGGCCAGCGTCTGGAGGGTTTCGACGAACTCATCTGGGCGATCGGCCGCTATCCCCTGACGCAGGATCTGGGTCTCGAGGCTGCCGGGGTCGGTGTCGATGGCAAAGGCTATATTCCAACCGACAAATTCCAGCAAACCGCGGTGCCGGGTATTTATGCCATCGGTGATGTGACGGGGCGCGCGCAATTGACGCCGGTCGCCATCGCCGCCGGTCGGCGTCTCGCGGACCGCCTGTTCGGCGGCATGCAGGATCGTCACCTGCCGTACGAGAATATCCCAACAGTAGTCTTCAGCCACCCGCCGCTCGCAACGGTGGGTCTGACCGAAAGCGAGGCCCGTGATATTCACGGCGAGGCGGTGAAGGTTTACCAGACTCGCTTTACGGCAATGTATAATGCATTGACGGAGCGCAAGCAGAAGACGGCCATGAAACTGGTCACGGTGGGAGCCCAGGAGCGCGTGGTCGGCTGCCATGTAATCGGGCCGGGCGCGGATGAGATGCTGCAGGGGTTTGCGGTGGCGATCCGAATGGGGGCGACCAAAAGGGACCTGGATGATACTGTGGCGATCCACCCGACCAGTGCCGAAGAGCTGGTCACCATGCGTTAAAGACGCGCCGGGGCGGGTGTCAGGCAGCGTGGGAACGAGCGCTGTAACCGTGCCGTCTGGTTAGAACCTATCTCATAATCCCCCGCGGCCGCGAGCGTGGTGATTTTGCCCCATGGCGCGGCGCGGCGAGCGCGGTGTAGCCCATGCTACATGAGCGAACCGCAACAAAGCCATGGGGCAAAAGCGCCCGGTCCCCAGGGGGTTGCGTCTGAAATACCGCCCTGCGGTGTTGCAGCGCTTGCCCGTAGGGTCACTACTGTGCGGCGCACTGCGCCTTGCAGGACGGTATTTCGGACAGCAACGCGGCTCGCGCGGGATTATGAGATAGGTTCTAGTCACTGGTGGCGCAGAAAATCGATAACTGGGCCGGTTTCAGGGCTCACGCCGCGCCAGAGCCGGAACGACTCGGCTGCCTGTTCCACCAGCATTCCCAGCCCGTCGAAGGTGCACCGCGCGCCGCGTCGCTGCGCGTAGCGCATGAACGCAGTGGGTGCGGAACCATACATCATGTCGTAACAGCAGGTTTGCGGCCCGATGATACCTTCGGGTAGATCCGGAACTTCGCCCCGCAGGCCCGCCGCCGTGGCGTTGATGACAACGTCGAACGCTTGCCCGCCCAGCGCATCGAAGCCGCAACCTGTCAGTTTTCCGAGATCTGCAAACAGACCCGAGAGCTGTTCGGCGCGTTCCGCCGTTCGGTTGGCGATAACCAGGTGCGTCGGTTTCTGCTCCAGCAAGGGCGCCAGCACGCCGCGCGCGGCGCCGCCGGCACCGAGCATCAGGAGCCGTTTGCCAGCCAGCTCGACAGCGAGATTCGCAGTCAGATCGCGCACCAGCCCCACACCGTCGGTGTTGTCACCCAACAGGGCTCCAGGCTCTCGCAGCATCAAAGTATTGACGGCGCCGGCGCGTTGCGCCCGAGCGCTGAGCTGATCCGCTATCTGCCAGGCCTCCTGCTTGAATGGAACCGTGACGTTCAGACCCTTGCCGCCCGCTGTCAGGAATTCCGCTACAGCTTCTGCAAACCGATGTTTTTCGACCAGAATTGCCTGGTAACTGATCGACTGTCCGGTCTGCTGCGCGAACAGTTGATGAATCTGCGGTGACTTGCTGTGGGCGATAGGGTTGCCCATTACTGCATAGCGATCAACCTGCGTCATGTGCGGTGCACCGGCTTCAACCGGAGCGCAACCATTGCGCCGCGCGTTTGGCAAAATAGGTGAGTATGCCGTCGGCGCCCGCCCTCTTGATGCACAGCAGCGATTCCATGACCACTGCTCTTTCATCCAGCCAGCCGTTGCGGGCCGCAGCCATCAGCATGGCGTATTCGCCGCTCACCTGGTACACGAAGGTAGGCACACCGAATTCGTGCTTCACGCGGCGCACGATGTCGAGATAAGGCATACCGGGCTTGACCATTACCATGTCCGCGCCTTCGTCCAGGTCCAGGGCGACCTCGCGGAGTGCCTCGTCACTATTCGCCGGGTCCATCTGATAACTGTACTTGTTGCCGCCAGCCAGGTTGGCGGCGGAACCCACGGCGTCGCGGAAAGGGCCATAAAAGCTGGAAGCGTACTTCGCCGCATAGGCCAGGATACGGGTATGACGAAATCCCTCCTGCTCCAGTGCGGCGCGTATGGCACCGATTCGACCATCCATCATGTCGGAAGGGGCTACTACGTCGGCGCCGGCTTCGGCATGTGACAAGGCCTGTCTGACCAACACCTGCACGGTTTCATCGTTGAGCACGTAACCTGTGTCGTCGATGAGTCCGTCCTGACCGTGGCTGGTAAACGGGTCCAGCGCCACGTCCGTAATCACGCCCAGGTCCGGAAATTCCCGTTTAAGTTCGCGCACCGCACGCTGGGCGAGCCCGTCAGAGTTGTAGGCTTCGCGCGCATCATCGCTCTTCCTGTCGGCAGGAGTGACGGGGAACAAAGCAACTGCGGGTACACCGAGTTCCAGCAAGGCTTCCGCCTCGGCCAGCAGCAAGTCGATGCTGAGGCGTTCGATGCCCGGCATGGACCCGACCGCCTCGCGCTGCTTGTCACCCTCCAGCACAAACACAGGGTAGATCAGATCATCCGCAACAAGTTGCGATTCCCGCATCAAGCGGCGGGAAAAGTCGTCACGGCGCATGCGCCGCATGCGCACCCCGGGATACCGGCCCCGGACAGGTTTTAAAGCGGGCAAGCGAATACTCCTTGTTGATGGTGGGAAGTCACTGGTTCACAGTGTACTCTCAGCCTATAGTTGGGCACAGAACAGAACCTTATGAAAGCGCAAGAAATGTTGCAACATTTGTTGGCTGGCCGGAACTTGTCTCTGGCCGCATGGCTGGCCGATCCGCTGCCGGAGCGTGACGCGGGTCGCTGGATGGCGGAAATCCGGGCGCAGCTGCGGACTTGCTATGCGCGCGCGCAGCCCTGTTTCCATGTCCGTCTTGCCGAACTCATCGCGCGGTACTGGTGTGGCGCAAACGTCGCGATGCACTATGAGAACCTGCGTGCAGTTCTTGAGTCAGATCGCGACAGGGCTCAGCTGGAGTTATGTTACGGGCAACTCCTGGTTGCGTGTAAACTGCGCAGCGCATGGCCTCATCTCAACGAGGGTTTTGAGCTGGCTGCCAATGTTCTTGAGCCGGAAGAATATTTTATCGTTCTGCGGCGTCATGACTGGCTGCGTCATCTGCCACTGTCCGACGTGGGCGCCGACCCCGCTGAGCTTGGCGGCTTGCTGCGCGAAGCCGGTGTAATCAGTCGCCTGGCTGGCCCGGACCGGGGCCGCAGGCTGGCCGGCACTGCGCACCAGGATACCGTCGACTAGCAGCGCCTCGCTGGCCAACACGCTCGAGGAAGATCAAGGCATTGAAACACAGACTCGCGGCTCTCTTTGCTATCATGTTGTACGTGTTCGTCCCGTCAGGGGTGGTCGGTCAGCCTGTGTCGACCGATGCGGAAACGGTTGTACGACAGCTCACCAACCGCATTTACAGTGTCTTGCTGGAGCAGTGCGAGGCGATTCAGGAACAGCCCGAGCGCCTCTATACCGTGGTCGACGGCCTGCTGCTGCCTCATGCCGACCTGCAGAAAATGTCACAATGGGTGCTGGGTAGATACTGGCGCGAAGCCGACGCTGAACAGCGCCGGGAGTTCGAACACCAGTTCTGGCAGCTCCTGGTTCGTACCTACGCCACTGCGATCCAGACGGTGGCACCGGAAAACATCCATTATCTTCCGATCCGTGATATGGGCCGCTCCGATCGCGCCCTGGTGCGAACCGAAATCAGGCAGCCCGGTGAAGCTGTCATCGCAATTGATTATCCGATGTATCGAAAACAGGAACGCTGGCTGGTCTACGATGTCCGTGTCGAGGGAATAAGTCTGGTTACCAACTACCGTACAACCTTCGCCGACGAAATAAAGGACAAGGGGGTTTCCGGTCTGATCGCCTCGCTAAAGAGGCAGAATCAGGCATCGATGACAGCCGATACCGCTGAGCACATACGGAGTCTGCAGGCGCGGCAATGCCCGACAAGGAAACCATGAGCCCCATTGGCGTAATTCAGTCACGCGTAGCCCGGTCTGCTCGCAGTCGGAACCGGGCTGCCAGACGCCGGTCTCGGTGTTGCGCTTGCGTTGCAGCCCTTCAATCCGCCACGGCACTGCCTCGGAGTTTTTTTGCAGTGTTGCGCCGACATCCTGTCACTTTGTGACGGTGTTCTGGCGTTCGTTTCTTAATGCGGTTGTCGATTTGACCGCCAGCGGTTCCGCTGGCAATGGCGCACAATACATAAATCGTATTAGTTACAGAGCGTTAAAGGGATTTAGTCGAAGTTGGCATCAAGTATGCATTAAACAAAACCAGGGAAAGGGAAGCGGTGGCAACTGGATGGCTAAAGAAAACACCGCGCCGACCGATATCAGGGACAAGGTCGGCAGTCCCGATCCAGGGATGGACATCTTCGGACTGCGTCTTTCGCTGAAGGCGCAATCCCAAGAGAGCTTGTAGCAGCTTTGTTGTGTGACTGACTCCTCCGACGCTGAAAAGCGTTTTTAACCCCACCTTTACGGTGGGGTCTTTTTTTTGTGTTCTCGAAACCGTGCGCCCTGAGTCCTGTCAGAACCGGCTGTCCGATCGTCGATTGCCGAACGCCGGGCAGGGCCGGCAAGCGCTGGGATGGTGGTCGCGGTGTACCGGCAAGGCAGGCGCCCATGTTTGGACTCTGGGTCCAGGCCGCAACGGAAGGGAAGCCCCCGGCCATCGCGAAGTTACTGTTCGGGCTTCAGGCATACTGCGAATTTGACGTGCTGGACCTGCGTATCGATCTGCTCCCATCCGGTTGTCCTGAACCCGATGTTGCCGAACTGGCCGATGCGATTCTCCGGTGGATCTGCCTCGTTCAGCGCATCACGCAGATAAATCCAGGGTGTAATCGGGACGCCTGGCGGAATCTCCAGACTGACCAGGATCTCGCCGAGAGAGCTCGTCACGGTAAATTGATCCGCTTGTAACAGGTTAAGCGCATGTTTTTCGGCCGACATGTGACCGTCAATGGCTGCAGTGTTGTGATGCCCCGGCATGCCGATCATCAAACCGGGCAATTCAGGATTCTGATTCCAATCGACGGTGGTGAGGGTTTCAATGCCGTCGAAGAACAGCCCGACGTTAAAGGGAATATCGATGACTGTGTCCATGACAAAGCCACCAGGCATCACCACGTAATCGATATGAACAGCGGGCGTCTTCAAATGCCACAGTACGCGTATACGGTTTTCTGTGCGGCGGATGACTCGCAGCGGTCCGGCTTTCACGCCAGTCAACCTGGAACTGTAATCGCCGTGCGTTCGCGTAAACGGAATGAAGCCCAGAAACGCACCCCGGTGGTGGATCTTCATGGTGTCGACGACATTTGGGCTCCAGGTGTCGCCGGTGTCGTTCTTCCAGCGCAAGACATCGACCAGAAAAGGCTGCCGCATATCAAATCCCAGTTGGTAAGCGGTGCTGGTTATCAGGTCGCCCTGCGCGTCGTATTGAATGTACTGCTTGCCGCGAACCGGTTTCGGGTCGCCGGAGTTGCTGACGTATACCCACGTGGGTGGCATGCCGGGCGTTTCGGCGAGCCTGATCTCCGCCAGCTTCGCCGTTTTGCTGTGCCCGGCGATATTGCTCAGGTGAGTTCCGGCATCCGAGGCAAGAAAAACCAGTTCGTCCTGCAAGCCGAGTAGCGGGTCACCTGATTCGGTTGCGGCCGCATCCTCGATGATGTACCGGCCCAGTGCGTCTCTGCGGTCGACCTGAAACACAATTGGCCTGAGCCCGGCCGGTGACGCGCTCAGCAGTGACAGCTCGCGCACCGGAGTTCCAACCAGTGGCATGAGGTCGTTTCCCGATAGCACCACCAGCTGATCTGTCGCGGAACACCTTTCGGCAGACGTGACTGATGCGCTCGGGGGCTGGTCGGCGGGTGTTGGACTTGTGGTGCCAAGCCACAGCCAGCAGACGCTCAGAAGTACCCGGAATCGTGCCATGCTGGCGGCCTCAAATTAGACTGCGTAATAAAATACGCCTGTGCGGCATCTCGAAGAAGGCTTATAGGGTTGCTCTGGCCGAAGCCTGTGAAAACAAGACCGGAACAAAGACTAAACTGGAGGGCGGTGGTGCGCGGCGCGGAATTCGTAGCCAGCAAGATTTTCGACTCCTCCGGGCCGCTGGAACAGGCCGTAACCGGGGAGCCGACTGCGATTGCCATAAGCGGGATGAGCAGCGCAAAGAAACGTGATGTCGAGATACTCGAGCTGGATGGCAAGTGTCCCAGCTACGAGAATGTGCAGAGTGGCAACTACCCGTTATATCGACCGCTGTATCTCGTCTACAACGAGTCAAGTCCGAATGCGGAGCAAATCAGGGACTTCAGCCAGTTTGCGGATAGCGCAGAGGGCAGAGACGTCATCCGCCACAACGGTACCGTTCCGTACCTGTAGGCTCTTAACCTGATGAAGAACAAACTCGATGAATCGCGCCAAGCCCGCCAGGAGAGCGGTTTGCGCTGAACACCGGGCCTCAGGCTGGCCCAATTTCGATCATGTCAAAATCGGCTTTGGACACGCCGCATTCCGGACACGCCCAATCTTCGGGAATCTCCCCCCAGGGCGTGCCAGGTTTGATCCCATCATCCGGGAGTCCTGCGGCCTCGTCATAAATGAAGCCGCACACGATGCATTCCCATCTCTTCATAGTCATGGCTCCAGTTTGCTTGATGGTCGCTCTGAATTCTGACTGCCGAGTATATCAGCTGCGGGAAACGCCGCGCTGGGAGTGGCGCTGGCTCGAGACCGATCAGAGCCACTCTTTCGGGCGCAGAAACTGTTCGTAAAGCCGGGCTTCCTCGCTGCCGGGCTGCGGATGCCAGTCGTAACGCCATGTTACAGCGGGCGGTAAGGACATAAGAATCGATTCGGTTCGGCCGCCGGTCTGCAGTCCGAACAGTGTGCCGCGGTCATAGACCAGATTGAACTCGACGTAGCGTCCGCGTCGATACAGCTGGAAATCACGCTCACGTGCTCCGAACGGCAGATCTTTGCGCCGCTCCACTATGGGCACATACGCTGGGATATAGTGATCGCCGATGCTTTGCATGAGTGCAAAGCTGCGTTCGAAACCCAGCTCGTTGAAATCATCAAAAAACAGGCCGCCGATTCCACGCGGTTCGTTGCGGTGTTTAAGGAAGAAATAGTCGTCGCACCATTGCTTGAAGCGTGGATAGATGGTTTCCCCGAATGGCTGACAGGCCTGCTTGGCGGTCAGGTGCCAGTGCACGGCATCCTCCTCGAAGCCATAGTAAGGAGTGAGATCGAAGCCGCCCCCAAACCACCATACCGGGTCTGAGTCCTGTTTCTCGGCAACAAAAAACCGCACATTGGCGTGTGAAGTCGGAACATACGGATTGCGCGGGTGAATCACCAGAGATACCCCCAGCGCTTCGAAGCCTCGCCCTGCGAGTTCCGGCCTGTGCGCTGTTGCCGAGGCGGGCAACTGCTTGCCTCGCACGTGAGAAAAATTGATACCGGCCTTTTCGAAAACACCTCCTTCCTCGAGGACCCGCGAGCGTCCACCGCCGCCTTCTTCGCGTTGCCAGGTATCTTCGCGGAATTCAGTCTGTGTATCGATCTTTTGCAGTGCCTGGCAGATCCGATCCTGCAGGCCGATGAGATATCCCGAAACTGCAGCTACGTTAGGTGTGGTCATGGCGGGCCCGTTCATCGGTTCAGTTGCGCACCACCGTCCCGGATGCCAGATCACGGATTTCGGTGGGTCTGGTAAGTGTGCCAACCTGGCCGGGCAAAACAAAGTCAATCTGACGGCCGAAACGCAGCCGTACCTCGAGCACCGAGCGGGCGGGCCGCTGACCGGAGCGGTTGGCGCTGGTCGAGACGATGGCGCTGTCGAGCGCCTGACACAGTCGGCGGACCGGCGGGTGTGCGGTAATGCGCACCGCGAGGGTGTTATGCCGTCCGGTCAGCCACTGCGGGCAATATCTCGAGGCCGGGATCAACCAGGTGGTGGGCCCCGGCCAGCTGCGGTGCAGTTTCTCGTGCCATGCAGGCGGTATTCTGTCCAGCCAGGGCTGGAGCTGGTTCCAGTCGGAAGCGATCAGAATCAAACCTTTGGCAACGGGCCGACGCTTCAAGGCGAGCAGACGTTCCACTGCGCAGCGATCGCCCGGGTCACAGCCGAGACCGAAAACGGCTTCCGTGGGATAAGCGATGACCCCCCCCACTGTTACCCAGCGTGCTGCGGCATGCACCTGCCAGTGAGAGGGATATCCCGTCAATCTTCTTGGCTTTCTTCTGCCGTTTCCAGTTCGCAAGGCTCCGAGAATTTGCAGTCCGGCTGCGGGCATACGCGTTCCGGGCCGCGCTTCTTGGTCGTCTTGACGGTGAGGATCGGCCAGTTACACGCAGGGCAGGGGCCTTCGACCGGTTCATTCCACACCGCATAGTCACAGTCCGGGTAGGTGGAGCAGGAGTAGAAGATTTTGCCGCGGCGTGATTTGCGTTTGAGCATGGTGCCTTTGGCGCATTTCGGACATGCAATGCCGGTGTCTTGTGGTTTTTCCAGCGGTTCAATGTACTTGCAATTCGGGTAGCCGGAGCAGCCGATGAACTTGCCGTAACGGCCGCTGCGTATAATCAGCGGCGACTGGCATTCGGGACACGTCCGACCTTCCACTATCTCCGGTTCGCTGCTTTCGTCCTCGTCGATATTGCGCGTGTAATCGCACTCCGGAAAACCGCTGCAACCGATGAAGCGTCCACGTCTTCCCAGGCGGATATTCAGTTGCTTGCCGCACTTTGGGCAGTCTTCTTCGATCGCCTCGGTAGTAACCTCGCTGCGCGAAACGCTTTCTTCCTTGTCCTTGACCAGTTCCCTGAACGGGTACCAGAATTCCTTCATCAGAGGAACCCAGCCTCTCTCGCCCCGTGACACCTCGTCCAGCTCGTCTTCGAGACGCGCCGTGAAATCATAGTCGACATAGCGCGTGAAATGACCGGTGAGGAATTTGCTTACGATGCGCCCGACGTCGGTGGGCCGGAAGCGCTTGTTCTCAAGCGTCACATATTCGCGTTGCTGCAAAGTCGAAATGATGGTGGCGTAGGTTGATGGCCTGCCGATGCCATATTCTTCCAGCGTCTTGACCAGGCTGGCCTCGCTGTAGCGCGGCGGCGGTTCCGTAAAGTGCTGTTCCGGGCGAACCTGTAGAAGTTTGACTTTATCACCTTTTTCCAGCGGTGGCAGGCGATCTTCTTCGCGGGCCGATTTCTTGGCATCATCGACGCCCTCTTCATACACCGCCATGAAGCCGGGATCCGCAACTGTAGAGCCTGTCGAGCGCAGAATATTGCCGTTTCCTACCGCAAAATCGACACCTACGGTATGGATGGTCGCGTGAATCATTTGACACGCAACGGTGCGCTTCCAGATCAGGTTGTACAGCTTGTACTGGTCGGACGACAGGTGCGCTTTAATGGCATCCGGGAAGTTATGCACAGAAGTCGGCCGGATTGCTTCGTGGGCTTCCTGCGCGTTCTTGGCCTTGGTCTTGAAATGCCTGGCATGGGACGGCAGCTTATCATTCCCAAAGCGTTCGGCAATCAGACCGCGCAACTCATCCAGTGCCTCGTTCGCGAGGTTAACCGAATCGGTACGCATGTAGGTGATCAGGCCGACCGCACCCTCGCCGATGTCGATGCCTTCATACAACTGCTGTGCGACACTCATGGTCCGTTTGGTGGTGAAGCCGAGCTTGCGTGAGGCTTCCTGCTGCAGGGTCGATGTGGTGAAGGGAGCCGCCGGGTTGCGCTTGCGCTGCTTTCTTTCAATCGCGCTGACGGTGAGGGTTCCTGCAGCGGCTTCGCGCAATTCCTGCTCGGCGGCGCGCGCCTGAGTCTCTTTGGTGATGCTGAACTGGGTCAGTTTCTTACCATGCAGCTGCGTCAGCCTGGCTGCAAAGGGCTGCTGGTCTTTCTCCAGATCCGCCTCTATGGTCCAGTACTCGCGCGGTTTGAACTTTTCGATTTCCTCTTCCCGTTCCACAATCATGCGCAACGCGGGGCTCTGCACGCGCCCGGCGGAGAGCCCCCGACGAATCTTTTTCCACAACAGCGGTGACAGGTTGAAGCCGACCAGATAATCCAGCGCACGTCGCGCCTGCTGGGCGTTGACAAGATCGGTAGACAGCTGGCGCGGGTGCGCAACGGCGTCGTTTATCGCACGCTTGGTAATCTCGTGAAACACGACCCGGTACGTGCCCTTGTCTTTGAGAATCCCGCGCTCCTTGAGCAGTTCGTGCAGGTGCCAGGAGATCGCCTCGCCCTCTCGGTCCGGGTCCGTCGCCAGGAACAGATTTTCTGCCTTTTTCATCGCCTTGGCGATGGCATCAACGTGCTTGGCGTTACGTTCAATGACCTGGTAACGCATCGCAAAGTCATGTTCGGTGTCGACCGCCCCCTCCTTGGGGATCAGATCGCGCACATGTCCGTATGAAGCAAGCACTTCGAAGTCCTTGCCGAGATACTTCTTTATGGTTTTCGCCTTGGCCGGCGATTCGACGATAACGAGATTCTTGCTCATAGCACCAATAGCTAAAAAGCCGCACGGGTGTGCGGCCTTGTCCGTATAATTTCGCAGCCAGAGCTAATGCAGATAGCCGCCTGGCAGGCTTTCAAAAACGAGGTCTTCCATCCATGCATAGGCTGCTTCGGCCCCGGGCTGGTTAAACAATACCATCAGGACCACCCATTTCAGCTGGCTGATGTCGAAATCTTCGGTTTCAAGCGCCATGGCGCGCTCTATGACACGTTCCCGGGCATCGGGTTGCAGGATGCCCATTTGCTCCAGAAACAGCAGAAACCCGCGACTTTCAGCGTCAAGACGTTCGCACTCGCGTTCTGAGAATATCCTGATAGCGTTTTCCGTCTGCGGCGCCTGTACGGGATGCGGCTGTACTGCCAGGCCTTCGAGCCACTCGAACGCCTGGCTGATTTCCGATGAGGGAAAACCCGCTTCAACCAGCTCAGTGTGCAGCGATTCACGGTCGGGGCTCATTTCCAGCTCTTCGTCCATGTAATAGTTTTCAAACAGATACATGAGAACGTCAAACATGTTTTCTTTCATATCAAGCCCCTAATCTAGCACGGCTGTAGCGTCCGCCCGCACCGGACACCAGGTGACCGTCCAACTCGAGCACCAGGAGCATGGAGGAAACCTCCTCCGGCGTCAATCCGCTGCGTTCTACCAGCTGGTCCACCGAAACTGCGTCATGCTCTATAAATTCAAGCAGTTGTCGGTATTCAGCAGAAAGATTACCGGCTTGCTGCGGTTGCTCGGAAGGCATCCCTGCAGCGGCTGGGCGGTCATCCGGTACCAGCGGGGCGGTAATCTGGCTGGCCAGTTCTTCCAGGATGTGGTCGCCTGTTTCCACCAGCTTGGCTCCTTCCCTGATAAGGGCGTGGCAGCCGCGGGCCAGGGGATTGTGGATGGAGCCCGGGATGGCAAAGACTTCTCGGCCCTGCTCGAGGGCCGTGCGGGCGGTGATAAGCGAACCGGATCGCAGCGCGGCCTCCACAACCAGGGTGCCCAGGCTGAGGCCGCTGATTAGCCGGTTGCGACGCGGAAAGTTCGCCGCCAGCGGTGCGGTTCCGGGTGGAAATTCAGTTACCAGGGCACCGTTGTCCGCGATCTGGTGGGCGAGATCCCGGTGGCGGGCGGGATAGACCCGATCGAGGCCGGTGCCGGTTACTGCCAGCGTTGCGCCCCCTGCCTCGATTGCGCCCCGATGAGCCGCGCCGTCGATCCCGGTAGCCAGCCCGCTGGTTATGGTCAGGCCGAAGGATGCCAGATGCGCGGCGAATTCACGGGCCAGTGCCTGGCCGGTATGAGTGGGATTGCGGCTGCCTACGATCGCAAGCTGCGCTTGCGCCAGATAATCCGTGTCGCCGCGCACGAACAACAGTGCCGGTGGATCGGCAATCTGCTTCAGAAGGGGCGGATAAGCGGCATCCTGGAAATGCACAACATGGTTACCGGGCTGCGACAGCCACTCCATGTCCCGATCAACGGCCGTCCAGTCGGGTTGGCGCAGGTAGTCGATGCTGGCGGGGCCGACGCCGGCCGCCCGTAACTCTTCCGGCCGGGCGTGGAACACCTCTGCTGGGCTACCGTAGCAGGCAAGCAGCTTGTGGAAGCGCTGGGTACCGATCTGTGGGGCGCGGTGTAACGCGAGCCAGTAACGCAAGTCCTGCAGGTCGGCAGCGGGGTGTGATGACTTTTCTGTTTCTGGCCTCATCCTTGAGAGCCTCACGTCATAAGCCGGTGGCTTTGGTGCATGGCGCATACCATGCACTAAGCCACCGGCTTTTACCAGTGAGGTTCCCGCAGACTAAGGTTTGCTGATTTTGTCACCAACGTGCAGAGCGCTGGTCGCCTTCATGATCAGCCCGAAACTGACCTTCTCGAAGGTCCGGAATACCATCAGCACGCCAGCGCGTTCGTCGGGCAGCTGCACCGTGGCGTTGCGCTCGTCGCTGACCTGATCCGGGATCAAGGCCCCGGCCTGGCTGACCGCGAATACCGTGCCTACATCAACGCCCTCGCGCTGGCCGCGGTTGATAACCACGATCTGGTATTGTCCTATCTGACTGACACCGTCCAGCACCGAAATAATCCGGCCTTCGATGTCGCTGTCCGGCGCATGCGGAGTGAAATAGGCGTGCACGTCCTCGTGGGTCATCGGCATGACGCGGTCGCCGATGTTGATCTCGCGGGTGGTGCGGATGAGCTTCAGGGTAGACGGGTCGCCGAACTTTTGCGCATCACCGTCTCCCAGGTAGAGCGCCTCATAGCCGAGTATCTCACCGCTGTCGGGATCGATATACGCATCACCCGGTCGAAACACATGGTAACGTGAACCCTGGCCGGCATCGATGCCCCGCACATAGGCTCGGTCTCCGGCGCCCACGATGAGGTGTTCGTCGGCACTCGAGACAACGTATGCGGCGTCGTTCAATGTGTCCTTGTCGACCACCAGAGGCTGGGTCAGGAACTGCTGGATGGCGTCGACCGGAATCGTCGGTATCGCCTTGTCGAGGCGCTCCGAACGTGCCTGGGGTGATAGTTTGAATACGCCTTTACCGCGCTGGACTCTCAATTGCGGTTTGCCATCCACGTAGACCAGGGTGATAACGTCTCCCGGGTAGATCAAATGTGGGTTTTCGATCTGGGGATTTACGTACCAGATCTCCGGCCACAGCCACGGGCTGTCCAGGAATTGCTCCGATATGTCCCAGAGGGTGTCTCCTTTGACCACCACATGGCGGTCGGGATGTCCTTCCTTGAGCACCACCTGATCGGCGAATACCGCGGTGGCGAGAAGGGCCAGAGTCAGGGCCAGCGATTTGAATATCGGCATATAGGCTTCCCTTTTCTACGTTCCGTGCTTGTATGTTTCGCGCCTCGGCACGACGCCGACGCTATAATCCGATGATATATAACGGCAGTCCGATGGTGGAGTGTAGCGAAATTTTTAATCACCACAAACTGGCAGGAAATCGGCAAACGGCCGTGTGATCATTATGTTAGAGTATATAGCCGGTACCAGTACGCAAATCGTGAACGACATCACATGGCAATGCTCGAGATACTTCATTTTCCCGATCCTCGCCTGAGAACCAGGGCCAAGTCCGTCGCAGCGGTCGACGACCAGCTGCGCCGCCTTGTGGACGACATGCTGGAGACCATGTATGCAGCCCCGGGCATCGGACTGGCGGCCACCCAGGTGAATGTGCATAAACGGGTTATAGTCATCGACCTTTCCAAGGAGCAGAATCAGCCTTTGGTGCTGATCAATCCCGAAGTTATCGAGAAAAGAGGTGTCGAGGAAATGGAGGAGGGTTGCCTTTCGGTCCCCGGGATCTATGAGCGCGTGGAGCGTGCCGACCGAGTAAAGGTGCGCGCCCTGGGTCGTGACGGGCAGGCGTTTGACCTGGAGGCCGAGGGATTGCTGGCAGTCTGCATCCAACACGAGATCGATCACCTCGACGGCAGACTGTTTGTGGACTACCTGTCCCAGCTCAAACGGCAGCGGATCCGCAAAAGGCTCGAAAAGCAGCGTCGCCACGGCGACGTCGAGACGCCGCCAGAGCGCCACGGCGAAACCGTTATCTGATAACGACGCGACTGACCCATGCGCGTGGTATTCGCGGGAACTCCCGACTTTTCGGTCCCAGTGCTCGAAGCGCTCTTGGGCAGTCGGCACACTGTTGTCGGCGTCTTCACCCAGCCCGATCGGCCGGCTGGAAGGGGGCGGCGGCTGACCCTGAGTCCGGTCAAGAAACTTGCCCTCGAGCACGGGCTTTCAGTATACCAGCCCGTGAGTCTCCGGCCGTCCGATGCCCGGCGTGCGCTCGCAAGCCTGCATCCGGATCTGATGGTCGTGGTCGCCTACGGCCTCATTCTGCCGACCGCGGTGCTGGAAATCCCGCGCCTCGGCTGCGTGAATCTGCACGCATCGATTTTGCCGCGCTGGCGCGGTGCGGCACCGATTCAGCGCGCCATTCTGGCTGGCGACACCGAAACGGGTGTCTGTCTCATGCAAATGGAAGCGGGCCTCGACACCGGCCCGGTGCTTGCAGAGGTACGCACACCTATCAGGGATGACGAAACCGGGGGATCTCTGCACGATCGCCTCAGTCAACTGGCGGCGGCGCTGCTGGCGAAGCATCTGGAGGATCTCGAAATGCAGCGTTTGACACCAGTCCTCCAGAACGACTCGATGGCCAGTTACGCCGCCAAACTGGCGAAAGGTGAAGCGGTAATCGACTGGCGCAAGGACGCGGTCCAGCTCGAGCGCCAGGTGCGGGCTTTCAACCCCTGGCCGGTGGCACAGACTGTATTCCGTGGCGAGGTGCTGCGCGTCTGGGAAGCCGAGGCCATCCCCGATGAGTCGGTGTCCAAGCCGCCCGGGGCGGTGATTGCCGCGGCAAGACAGGGCATCGACGTGAGTTGCGGACAAGGGTGTCTGCGCCTCCTGAAGATTCAGCTTCCGGGCGGCAGACCACTCGTTGCTGCCGACTTCCTGAACGCGCGCCAGGTCGACGACGTGGTGCTCGGCTGAGTGTGTGAGCCGACCGCGTCTCATCGGCCTGCCCAGATTTCCGCGTGAAGGCATCTACCAGCTCTGCGGCGCAGCCACGTCGCATCGCGGCGTCCGTGGTGCGTCGCGTTGCGGACAGCGGTGAGTCGCTCAGCGGGCTGCTGACCCAGAAGCTGGAGGCCATCGAGGACCCGCGCCAGCGCGCCTTAGCCCAGGAGCTCAGCTATGGCACCTTGCGCTGGTATTTCCTGCTCGAAGCGGTGCTCGGAAGGTTGCTCAAGCAGGCGTTGCGAAACAAAGATCGGGATATCCATGCCCTGCTTCTGGTCGGACTGTACCAGCTTCTGGTCCTCCGGATGACCGCGCATGCTGCAGTGAAC
The DNA here is from genome assembly GCA_963695455.1 of uncultured Gammaproteobacteria bacterium. Lineage (GTDB taxonomy): Bacteria > Pseudomonadota > Gammaproteobacteria > DSM-19610 > DSM-19610 > Thiogranum. Next base: position 1,164,963 of record CAVOGN010000002.1, read on the forward strand.
GAAACCGTTGAGGCAGTGCGCTGCTCAGGCAAACGCTGGGCAGTAGGTCTGGTGAATGGCGTACTGCGCAGCGCACAGCGCCGGGCGGCGGAGCTGCTCGCCTCAGTCGAGCTCGAACCCGGCGCCCGCTGGTCGCATCCCGACTGGTGGATTGCGCAGCTGCAGCGGGAATGGCCGCGGCACTGGCAACAGATTCTGGAAGCCAACAACCAGCGCCCGCCCATGGTCCTAAGGGTGAACCGGCTGCGCTCAGATCGCACCCTCTATCTGGAAGAACTGCAAAGCGCCGGGATCGGCGCGCACGCGCTTCCGCACGCGGATATGGCTGTGGCGCTTGACGAGCCGGTCGGCGTGGATCGGCTCCCGGGTTTCCGCGCTGGGCTGATATCGGTTCAGGACGGCGCCGCGCAGCTGGCGGCCGCGCAAATGCGGCTGGCGGCCGGGCAGCGGGTGCTGGACGCGTGCGCTGCGCCCGGCGGCAAGACCGGGCATATCCTTGAGCTGGCGCCCGAACTCGAGGCGCTGGTTGCCATTGACAGCGACACCCGGCGCCTCGAGAAAATCCGTGATAACCTTGCACGGCTGCAGCTTGAAGCGCAGCTCATCGCGGCCGATGCCGGCGATACCCGGCACTGGTGGGACGGCAGGCCCTTTGACCGCATATTGCTGGATGCGCCCTGTTCGGCGAGCGGCGTTGTGAGGCGGCATCCGGATATCAAGTTGCTGCGTCGCTGCGAAGATGTGAAAAACCTGGCGCGGCAACAAGGGCGGCTGCTGGATGCTTTATGGCCCTTGCTGGCTCCAGGCGGTATCCTGTTGTATGTCACCTGCTCGGTGTTCCGAGCGGAAAATACTGAAGTGGTGCAGGCCTTTAAGTCGCGGCATGCGGATGTCCAGGAGGTGCCCCTGGTAACGCAGTGGGGCATAGCGCAGGCGGCAGGCCGGCAGATTCTTCCCGGTGACCAGGGAATGGATGGATTTTACTTTGCGCGCTTGACCAAGATACCAGCGACACACCAGTGATGGCGTATTTGACCCAAGACGCTCACCGTATCCGTGGCCCCAGCACCCGCCGCCGCTATTTGCTACTGGCACTGGTCTCGTTGTGTTTCCTTACGCTGCCGACCCTGGCAAGTGATGCGCAAATTCGTGATGTGCGCACCTTGCTGTCAGATGGAGTCTATCGTCTGGGAGCGCGTATCGATTTCAGCCTCAACGACACCCTGCAACAGGCGTTGCAAAACGGTGTGCCGCTGGTGCTGGAGCTGCGCATTGAAGTGATCCGTGAGCGCGACTGGCTCTGGGCTGAGCGGGCTGCTGAATTGCGCCAGCGTTTCGGCCTGCAATATCACGCCCTGACCCGGCGTTATCTGGTCGACAACTACAGTACCGACGTTCAGTACAGTTTCCTGGAGCTGGAAGAGGCGCTGGATTACATCGGCAACATCTACGACCTGCCTCTGATTGACGCTAACCTGCTCAAACCCCAGTACACCTATTGGGTCAGAATGCGCGCCGATCTGGACATCGAGTCACTGCCTACCCCGGTGCGCTTATGGGCCTACCTGGGCTCGGACTGGAGCCTGCAGAGCGACTGGCATCAATGGCCGCTGCAGCCGTAGGCCGATCCAGGCTGGGCATCCTGCCCATGCTGGTGCTGTTCTGCATCCTGCTGGTATCGCTGTCGTTGATGAGCGACGCGACCCACAATTCGGAAAGGTTTGGTCAGCTTTATTCGTGGTTACTGCTGATCAATGCCATCGGCCTGGTTGTTCTGGTCGGATTGATTGGCAGCAATCTCTACTGGCTGGTTTCGCAGTATCGTGCCCGCGCGCCTGGCGCCAAGCTGACTTCACGGCTGGTTATCACCTTTGTCATTTTGGCGGTGGTTCCGGTGGCCGTGGTGTATTACTTCTCCCTGCAGTTTCTTCAGCGGGGGATCGATTCCTGGTTTGATGTGCAGATAGAGCAGGCGCTGGATGATGCGCTGGAGTTGAGCCGCGGGTCGCTGGACGTGCGACTCTCGGACCTGCTGAAACTGACCGAGAAGCTCGCTGGCGAACTCGCCGAGATGACTCCGGCGCTGGTGCCCATCGGCCTGTATGACCTGCGCGTGCGCAGTACCGCTGTGGAGCTGGCGGTGTTTGGCATGGATGGCCGCATCGTTGCGTCCAGCAGTGTGGAGGGCACCAACATCATTCCCCATCGGCCACCTGACCAGGCCCTGTTGCCCCTGGAGCAGGGGCGGTCCTACGTTGCCCTGGATCCGATCAGCGACGCGGGTCTGCACGTGCGTGCCGTGGTGCCGGTTACCAGCTCCAAGCCCGGGGCTGAACCCCTGACCCTGCAGGCGCTTTTCGAGGTGCCGGAGCGCCTGAGCACACTGGCGGAGAACGTCGAGAACCAGATCGTGCGCTACAAGAAACTCGCCTACCTGCGCACCTTTCTCAAGTACAGCTACATGCTGACTCTGTCCATGGTGCTGGTGTTGAGCCTTTTGTCAGCGGTGTGGGCAGCGTTTTTCTCGGCGCGGCGCATGGTAGCACCCATCGCTGTGCTGGCCGAAGGCACTCGCTCAGTGGCGGAGGGCGACTACAGCACACGTCTACCGGTAACCAGCGAGGATGAGCTGGGTTTTCTGGTGCGCTCGTTCAATGATATGACGCGCCGCCTGTCCAAGGCGCGCGACCAGGCGCGCCGCAGTCAGCAGCGTGTCGAAGGGCAGCGCGCGTATCTGGAAACCGTGCTCGGCAGTTTGTCGTCCGGCGTGTTGAGCATCAGCGATTCGGGTGAATTGCGCACCGTGAACGAGGCGGCTTGCCAGGTCGTCGGTATCGATCTCAGCGGGCAGCTTGGCTGCAGGCTGGAGGAACTATCGGCACGCCACGAATTTCTCGAGCCGCTGCTGTCGCTGGTCGAGGCGCGCCGCGCCGAGCACATTCTGGACTGGCAGGAACAGGTGCTTCTGTTTGACAGTTCCGGTCGCCGGGTGTTGATGTGCCGCAGCGCCGCACTGCCTGTCAGCGAAGAGTCGTCCGGTGGCCAGGTAGTGGTATTCGATGATGTAACCGACTTGATACGCGCCCAGCGGGACGCCGCCTGGGGGGAGGTGGCACGGCGCCTGGCGCATGAAATCAAAAACCCTCTGACACCGATCCAGCTTTCCGCGGAACGGCTGCGTCGCAAGTACCTCAACACCATGCCCGACCAGGAAGCCGAGGTCATGGATCGTGCCACCCGAACCATCGTGCAGCAGGTCGAAACGCTGAAGGAGATGGTGAATGCCTTCGGGGAGTATGCGCGAGCCCCGAAACTGCAGCTGGAGCGGGTCGATCTGTACGAGCTGCTGCGCGATACGGCGACCCTGTATGAGGGCTCCACGCTGTCAATTAACCTGAATCTGGTGGAGCCCCCGCCGTTGCTCAACGGTGATGCGGGACGGCTGCGCCAGTTGTTGCACAATCTGTTCAAGAACGCTCTGGAAGCAGTGCGTGAGCGCGAGGACGGGCAACTGGTGATCCGCTCACGCTGGGTGCTCGAGGCGGGCGATCGATTCATCGACCTGTCGTTCGAGGACAATGGCAGCGGCTTTTCGGACGACGTTCTGGAACGCCTGTTCGAGCCCTATGTCACCACCAAGACCCGGGGAACGGGCCTCGGCCTGGCGATTGTGAAGAAAATTGTCGAGGAACATAACGGACAGATTCGTGCGCAGAACACCGAGCAACATCATGCCTGTATCGAGCTTCGATTCCACGCCGAGACGCAGACCGGCTTAACGTGATGTCGACAGTTCTATAATCTATGGCGTATAAAGACCTTTCCGAGAATATAGAAACAGGAAGCATAATGTCCTCCGGCCACATCCTGGTGGTAGACGACGAACCGGATATTCGCAATCTGGTCAAGGAAATCCTGGAAGACGAGGGGTTTGAAGTCAGTATTGCGGAGAGCGGGGAAGCGGCCCGTCACGCGCGGCGCGTGCGCCGTCCGGACCTGATACTGCTCGACATCTGGATGGATGATGTCGATGGCATCACCTTGCTGCGCGAATGGGCGGAAGGCGGTGGTTTGCCGTGCCCGGTGATCATAATGTCCGGGCACGGAACCGTGGAAACGGCGGTCGAGGCAACCCGTCTCGGTGCCTACGACTTCATCGAGAAGCCGATCTCCCTGGCGAAACTGTTGCTGGTGGTCAACCGTGCGCTGGAAACCGAAAGGCTGCAGCAGGAGAATCTGGGCCTGAAGCGGCAGGTGCAACCGGTATCCGATCCCGCCGGCAAGAGCAAGGTGATGCAGAGTGTGCGCGAACAGGCGCAGCGCATCGCGCAGCACAATACCTGGGTGCTGATCAGCGGCGAACCGGGGAGTGGCAAGGAGGTGATTGCCCGTTACATACATGCGCACAGCCCGCTGCGCGACCGGCCGTTTGTGGAAGTTGCGGTCGGGTCCATGTCGCCGGAGCATTCCGCAGCCGAGCTGTTCGGCACCGAGGAAGGCGAGCGCATCGTATACGGGCGCCTCGAACAGGCCAACGGCGGGACTCTGTTGCTGGGTAATATTTCCGACATGGACCTGCAGACCCAGTCGCGCTTGCTGAGCGTATTCCAGTCGCATTCGTTCCTGCGCATGGGCGGGACCGAGCCGGTTCCGATTGACATCAGGGTTATTGCAACGACGGCGGAAGATCTCGAACAGGAGGTCCAGGAAGGCCGCTTCCGCGAGGATCTCTATTACCACTTGAATGTCGTGCCGCTCAGCGTACCGCCGTTGCGGGAGCACAGCTCCGATGTGCCCGAACTGCTCAACTATTATGTCGACCGGTTCGTAATGCAGGAGAATCTGCCGTACCGTGAATTTTCCATTGCGGCCCAGAACCGGCTGCGCAATTACAGCTGGCCCGGCAACATACGCGAGCTGAAAAATCTGGTTCAGCGACTGCTCATACTCGGGCAGGGACCGGTAATCGAGGTCGACGAAGTGGAGGTTGCGCTGCGCCATCCGGAACCGCCCAGCGCCGTGGAGGGGGCCAGCGCCAGCCTGCCGCTCGACCTGCCTCTACGGGAAGCCCGCGAGCAGTTTGAGAAGGTGTATCTCGAGCATCAGCTGCAGGACGTCGGAGGCAGCGTCGGCAAGCTGGCCAAGCGGGTGGGCATGGAGCGCACCCACCTGTACCGTAAACTGCGCGCCCTGGGCATTGATTTCAAGAAAGGCGGCGACTAGTGTACTTCATCACTGATATCGACCCATTCAGAGCGCCCCCGCGAGGTCAGACACCAACCGTAGGCGCTTTAGGCGCGGCGCGGTCCGCGGGGACCCAAGACACTTCGCGGGGCCGACTCTGGCGCCGCTTTCCATGGATCGCAACAGCGCAACGGGCGTGTGGGGGCGCGCCCTGCGGGCGGACCGGGAAGCGCTCATCCGCTGCGTTGCGCCTCTTGGAAAGGGAGTTGCCATTTCCGGCGAGGCAAGCCTCGCGGCTAAACGCTTCCTGGCGCGCTGAATGGGTCGATATCAGTGACGGGGCACACTAGTCCGGCGCTGCCATGAAAATCATTATCCTCGGTGCAGGGCAGGTGGGATCTTCAGTCGCGCAGAATCTCGCCCGCGAAGCCAATGACATAACCGTGGTCGACAGTCGCGCCGAGGTGTTGCGTGACTTGCAGGACCGCATTGACATCCGCACGGTGCTGGGCCCGGCGTCGCATCCCGAGGTACTGACCCGCGCCGGCGCCGAGGATGCCGACATGATTCTGGCGGTCACCAACAGCGATGAAACCAACATGATCGCCTGCCAGGTCGCCTACACGCTGTTCCATACCCCCATTAAAGTGGCACGCGTGCGTTCCCAGGAGTACCTGCGCTATCCGAAGCTGTTCACCCAGGACGCCCTGCCCGTGGATGTTCTCATCAGCCCGGAGCAGCTGGTGACCGATTACATACAGCGCCTTATCGAACAACCCGAGGCGCTCCAGGTGCTGGATTTCGCCGACGGTCGCGTGCAGCTGGTCGCGGTCAGGGCGGTGCGCGGCAGTCCGCTGGTCGGCCAGGAACTGTCTGAGCTGCGCCAGCATATGCCTGGGGTCGAAGCGCGCGTGGCGGCTATATTCCGGCGCGGCAGTGCAATCCTGCCGGAAGGCAGCACGGTCATCGAAGCGAACGACGAAGTATTTTTCATCGCGGCACGCAAAAACATCCGCGCGGTGACCAGCGAGCTGCGTAACCTCGACAAACCCGTGAAACGGGTCATTATTGCCGGCGGCGGCAATATCGGGCTGCGACTGGCCGAATCCATCGAGGGGAAATACCAGGTCAAGCTGATCGACTGTAACCCGGAAACCACGCGGCGTTTGTCCGAGCTGCTCAGCAAGAGCATCGTGCTGCTCGGCGATGCCGCGGACGAAGAGCTGCTGCTGGAGGAGAACATCGAGAACACCGATGTGTTCTGCGCGCTCACCAACGACGAGGAGGCCAACATCCTGTCGGCCATGCTGGCCAAGCGACTGGGAGCGCGCAAGGTGATGTCGCTGATAAACCGCCCGGCCTATGTGGACCTGGTGCAAAGCGAAGCCATCGATATCGCGGTGTCGCCGCAGCAGGCGACCATCGGCAGCCTGCTTACCCATGTGCGGCGCGGCGACGTGGCGGCGGTCCATTCGCTGCGTCGCGGAGCGGCCGAGGCCATTGAAGCGGTGGCGCACGGGGACAACAAGACCTCGAAAGTGGTCGGCAGAGCTGTCGAGGATCTGCGACTTCCGCCTGGTACGACCATCGGCGCGATTGTGCGCGGCGAGGACGTTATTATCGCCCACCACGACACGGTGATCGAGAGCGAGGACCATGTCATCCTGTTCCTGGCCGACAAGCGTCACATTCCGGACGTCGAGCATTTATTTCAGGTCGGCGTTACCTTCTTCTAAGCCGTTATGCGTTTTCGGTCTATTCAACGCATTCTGGGTCTGTTGCTGATGGTGTCGAGCGCGACCATGCTGCCGCCGCTGCTGCTGGCGTTGTGGTTCGGTGACGGCAGTGAGGGAGCCTTTTCCACCGCGCTGCTCAGCGTTCTGGTCGCTGGCGCCCTGTTCTGGCTGCCGGTGCGAGGCCAGCACCGCGAGTTGCGGGTGCGGGACGGGTTCGTTGTCGTGGCGCTGTTCTGGACTGTGCTCGCAGTCGTGGGGGCGTTGCCGTTTGCGCTCGCTGAGCAGCCGCACATGAGTTTCACCGACGCCATCTTCGAATCCATGTCGGGCCTTACGACCACCGGTGCCACCGTAATTACCGGCATCGATCATCTGCCGAAATCCATACAGTTCTATCGCCAGGAACTGCAGTGGCTGGGTGGCATGGGGATTATCGTGCTGGCAGTCGCCGTGCTGCCGATGCTGGGGATCGGTGGTATGCAGTTGTACCGGGCCGAAACCCCCGGACCGATGAAGGACAACAAGCTGACCCCGCGCATCACCGAGACTGCAAAAGCGCTGTGGTATATCTATCTTGGCCTGACGGTGAGCTGTGCGGTGGCCTACTGGTTCGTGGGGATGGATGTGTTCGATGCCATCGCACACAGTTTCTCGACCGTGGCGATAGGCGGCTTTTCGACCCACGATCTGAGTATCGGGTACTTTCAGAGTGAAGCCGTCGAAATGGTTGCCGTGGTGTTCATGCTGCTGGCCGGGGTTAATTTCTCGCTGCACTTTGTCGCCTGGCGCTCGGTCAATCCGCTCACCTATTTCCGGGATTCCGAGTTCAAGGCCTATATCACGGTGCTGGCATTTGCCGCCGCTGTTACCGTGGCATACCTCTATCTCAGCGACACCTTTGACCAGTTCGGTGACGCATTGCACCACGGCGTGTTCCAGGCCGTGTCGATCGGCACCACGACCGGGTTTACCACTGCCGCGTATTTTCACTGGCCCGGGTTTCTCCCCGTGATGCTGTTGTTTACCAGCTTTATCGGCGGCTGCGCCGGTTCCACCGGGGGCGGCATGAAAGTGATCCGCTTCCTGCTGCTGTTCAAGCAGGGTATGCGGGAAATTACGCGCCTGGTGCATCCCAATGCCCAGATCCCGGTTAAGGTTGGCGGCAAGCCGATGCCGGAGCGGGTCATCGAAGCGGTGTGGGGCTTTTTTGCCATCTACGTGGTCTGTTTCACTGTCATGATGCTGGTGTTGCTGGCCACCGGCCTGGACCAGGTCACCGCATTTTCCGCAGTCGCCGCCTGCCTCAATAACCTGGGCCCCGGTCTCGGTGAGGTGGGATTCCATTATGCCGACATCAATGTCACGGCCAAATGGGTGTTGAGCCTGGCCATGGTACTCGGGCGTCTGGAGATTTTCACCTTGCTGGTGCTGTTGTCGCCGGCGTTCTGGCGGCGCTGATGGGATGTCCACCGGACACCATGGGCTTGCCCGGGTGGGCGCAATGGCTTGCGCAGGACGGTGACGGAACCTGGTGGGTCTACGAAGCCGAGCCGTTGCAGTTCCATCGGGGCTGGTACGAAAATGAGGTCGGGCGGCGCTTGCGGATCGGCGCCGGTGAGCCGAACGCCGACTGGGCAGGCACGCTGAGGCGCATACGGTGAGCGTGATAGAGAATTTCGAAAAGATGCTGGCCGCTGGCCAGGACAGCGCGCTGCTCAGGTACAGTCTGGGCAGTGCTTACTACAAGGAAGGTCAGCTGGCTGCGGCCGTCGAACACCTGGCCAGCGCGGTGGAGCTGGATCCCGGTTACTCGGCGGCCTGGAAGGCCTACGGCAAAGCGCTGGCGGACGCCGCACGCCTCGACGAGGCCGCGCACGCCTACCGGCAGGGCATAGCAGTGGCGGAGAAAAACGGTGATATACAGGCCGCCAAGGAAATGCGGGTGTTTCTCAGGCGGGTCGAGAAAGCACAATTATCAGAAAAATGATGACTTTATAGCTATTTAACCCCACATTGCCCCTATTTTTTATGACAAAGCCCGGATATATTGGCGTTATGCGGATTTTTCGGAATCAGTGGGAAAAGACGGCTGGAAAGCGCTGTGCTCTGCTCGATCTATGCTCATCAGGGGCCTTATTGCGGACAATATTGACTTGAATAGACCTGAATTCTGTTTCTCCTCTCTCTCCAACAGGTCTTTCATGTGCTGGCGCTGGGTCGGCATGGAGAAGCAGGCAGGGCAACTGTCAGGGACGACCGGCAGGCCCGCAGCCTGCGCGAAATCGCGGGTCTGCCTCTCCCGCACATAAACCAGCGGGCGAATCACCCGCAGATCGCCTTCGCCGACGGTGTAGTGCGCTTTCATGGTCTTGAGCCGCCCGCCGTGAAATGCCGACATGAGGAAGCTTTCAGCGAGATCATCGAGGTGCTGGGCAAGCGCCAGCACGTTGTAACCTTCCTGGCGCGCGGTGGAGTACATCACCCCGCGCTTCATGCGCGCGCACCAGCTGCAGTAGGAGTCGCCCGAGATGTGTTCTCTGGCGCGTTCCAGAATCGGTTCCTCCCGGTAGAAATAGGGAACGTCGAGCTGCCGCAGCAGCGGCTTCAGCGTCGCGGGATTGAAGCCGGCAACGAGAGGATCTACCGTGATCGCGCCGAGTTCGAACCTGATCGGCGCATGCGTTTGCAGCTGGTGCAGGATGTGCAGCAGCGATAGCGAGTCCTTGCCGCCAGACAAGCCGAGCAGCACCCGGTCCCGGTCGCGGATCATGGCATAGTCTGCGATCGCCCGCCCTACCGGGCGCATGAGTCGTTTGGGTAGCTTCGCCATACGGCCCGTTCCTTGCTAGTCTTTACTGGTACCGCCGGGAACTATACTGGTTCCGGCTCTGGAATGGAGGCCTCGACATTGCAGGAAGTGAAAACGATTTCGCCGCAGGAAGCCTGGGAGATCATGCAGAAAGAGCCGCGCACCGTCATGATCGACGTGCGCTCGGACATGGAATTCCTGTTTGTCGGACATCCCGTCGGCGCTATTCATATACCCTGGATCGATTATCCGGACTGGAGGCTGAATCCGGATTTTGTCACCGAGGTGCGCAAGCTGGTGCTGGGCGGGGTTTGCTATGAAAAGCCCAATTCCGGCGTGCCGATTCTATTGATTTGTCGCAGTGGCAAACGCTCCCTGGAAGCGGGCAATCTACTTATAAAAGAAGGGTTTTGTGACGTCTACAACGTGGCCGAGGGGTTCGAGGGCGAACTGGACGAGAAGCATCACAGAAGTACCCGGGGCGGCTGGCGATTCCAGGGCTTGCCCTGGGAGCAGTGTTGATCGGTGGATCACCGTGGCAGGCATTTGCTGCCAATAGTTTGACCCTGAAAAAATCCGTTCATATAATGGTGCGCTAGGTATCACCCCCTGCCGCTCTGTCCAGGATACCAGCTCGTCCCACCGAACTGTGTCATGATCCGGACGCTGGTGCCATCATACCGCGGGGTATGGGTGTGTCCCTGAATCTCGGGCACATCTTGGGTTTCACACAACTGACCGTACGTGAACGGTCGGAAGGAGTTAAAGTATGTCGACTACCGCCGAAGGTATGAATGCAGCGCAGATGGACGAGTGGCTGAACAAGAAGCTGGACGAGGTACTGCCCGGCAAGATCAAGGAAATCGAAGAGGCCAGAACTCCGTCCATGGCGATAATCGCTACCAAGGGTACGCTCGACTGGGCCTACCCGCCCTTCATCCTGGCGTCGACTGCGGCCGCGCTGGGCTGGGACGCCTCGATTTTCTTCACCTTTTACGGCCTGCTGCTGCTGAAGAAGGAAATACCCTGCGAGGTCAGCCCGCTGGGTAATCCGGCCATGCCGATGAAGATGCCGTTCGGCCCCAAGTGGTTCCAGGACTTCAGCTGGCCGATGCCGAACCTGCTGATGGCGGGTGTGCCGGGTTTTGAGAAAGTCGCCACCGGCCTGATGAAGAAGACTTTCAAGAACAAGGGTGTTGCCACGGTCGAGGAACTGCGCGAGCTGTGTATCGAGGCCGAGGTGAAAATGTTCGCCTGCCAGATGACGGTGGACGTGTTCGGTTTCAGCCACAGCGAATTCATCGATGGCGTGGACTACGTGGGTGCGACTTACTTCCTGCCCATGGGCAAGGAAGCGGACGTCTGTCTGTTCATATGATAACCGGTCCTTGACTGCGAAAAAGGCGTGCCAGGCACGCCTTTTTTTATGCCAGAATGCGCAGCATGCGAACTCTGTACCCTGCCATCGAGCCCTATGTACGGCATACGCTTGCGGTCGATGCGCCGCACCAGATCCATGTCCAGGAATGCGGCAATCCCCACGGTATCCCGGTGCTGTTCGTACATGGTGGCCCGGGCGGCGGCTGCGCACCTTACCACCGGCAATATTTCGACCCGCAACGTTATCGCATCATTCTGTTCGATCAGCGGGGCTGCGGGCGCTCGGTTCCCCACGCCGAACTGGAAGCGAACACCACGGCGGCCCTGCTCGCGGACATGGAACGGATTCGCGAGAATTTCGGTATCGAGCGATGGCTCCTGTTCGGCGGGTCCTGGGGTTCTACCCTCAGCCTGATTTACAGCGAAACCTTCCCCGATCGCGTGCTTGGCCTGATATTGCGGGGCATCTTCCTGTGCCGGCACGAGGATATTCACTGGTTCTATCAGGATGGCGCCTCGAAGCTGTTCCCGGACTACTGGCGCGACTTTATCGCTCCCATCGCGCCGACCCGGCGCGACGACATGCTCGGTGCCTACTATGAGCTGCTGACGGGTGACGACGAGGTGAATCGCCTCGCCGCCGCACGTGCCTGGTCGGTCTGGGAAGCGCGCACGTCTACGCTGCGCAGCAATCCAGCCCTGGTCAAGCAGTTCGGTGCCCCCCATTTCGCGCTCGGCATGGCGCGACTTGAATGCCATTACTTCGTCAATCACTGTTTCATCCAGCCCAACCAGATTCTCGACCAGGCGGCACGGCTCCAGCATATTCCGGGCGTTATCGTGCAGGGCCGCTATGATGTGGTCTGCCCCATGGATCAGGCCTATGCCCTGCACCAGGCCTGGCCGCAAGCCCGCATGGAAATCATTGACGCGGCCGGCCACTCCGCCGCTGAACCGGGTATTGCCGACGCGCTGATGCGTGCCACCGACGCCTTTGCCGCCGAACTGGCATGATCGCCCTGTTGCAGCGCGTATGTCAGGCTTCGGTCGAGGTGGACCAGCGTTGTGTCGGCGCGATCGCCGGCGGCTTGCTGGTATTCGTAGGCATTGAAAGAGGCGACGGCGCGGCGCAGACCGAGCGCTTGCTCGAGCGCGTTTTAAGCTACCGTGTCTTCGAGGACGACCAGGGGCGCATGAACCGCGCCCTGGTGGACGTGCGGGGGGGGTTGTTGCTGGTGCCTCAGTTTACCCTGGCGGCCGATACCCGCAAGGGCACGCGTCCCAGCTTCACGCCCGCGGCGCAGCCCGCCGAGGGCAGACGCTGGTTCGACTATCTGGTCAGTGCCGCGCGCGACTACCATACACCGGTCGCCAGCGGCGTATTCGGTGCTCACATGAAGGTCGCACTGGTCAACGACGGACCGGTAACCTTTTGGCTGCAAGTGGCTTAACCCGCGTTGCTCACCGGGCTGAGTGGGGCTATTTGTGGCCCTTGATGCGCTCGCAGGGTTTCTGGAAGTAGCAGGTCAGTGCGCAGGTGCTCGAGGTCAGCAGCCAGAACAGAAAAAACCCGATGCTGTAGGCGCCAGTGCGGCTGACCTCCAGGTATCCAGTCAGCGTCACCAGCTCAACCGGGTCGAACACGGTGAAAAACGCAGCGGTGGCGATACCGGATGTAATGAAAGATGGCCACAGCACTGCGATGACGCGCTGGATAACCGGTATCTCTGCCATCTTCTCCTCCATTAGCGTATTGCTGCTGACTTTCATTCTGGTGGCCCCCGTCAGCTGGTCTTTTTCATCTATCAGGGCGGTTGCCGCGTGACATTGCGTCGTCGGGGCCACGCCCAGCTGCAATACTAGCGAGTTCCCGGCGGGCAAGTCCAGCTGGACTGCCGCGCCTCAGGCGTCCGGCGTCAGATTGGCCTGGAAGGCGCCGTCGCTGGTGATGCGGGCGCGCAGTTCCCATGTCTTGTCAGCCGGCTCCAGGCGCAGATACCAGGTTCCGGGCGAAAGCAAGGCGGTTTCACCCGCATAACTACCCTCACCGGTGCGCTGCAGGGTGAGCTGCCGATCGAGTTCAGGGCGTGTCGAATGCACGATGTGCAGGCTCAGGGTCTCCTGGGTCACCGGCGTGGAGCTGTTCAGGCTTAACGTCAACAGCGAACCGTCGTGTCGCAGCAGACCTTGCAGCCCGATGCGGGCGGCGTACGCCTGGCGCTGCTTCTGCTGATTAATCGCCAGTCCTTCTTTGTAGTAGTCGTCTACCACCAGGGCATTGGGACTGTTGACGGCGAGAAAGATGGTGATAATGCCGCCCACCACTGCGCTCGCGGGCAGCGAAATCAGCAGCCAGGGCCAGCCCTGCTTGTACCAGGGCTCGATATCGTGAGTGGTCCGCGTAGGTTGGTGCATCCGGTTACCTCAGGACGGGACCGAGAAAACGGGCTTTCTCGGTGCGCGATAAATCGGGATTGTCTTCGGCGGCAAGGCTGAACTTGATCTCGCTGGCGGCCCGTTCCAGTACCACCGGATCAACCCGGACAGAGACGGGCAGGCCCAGCACTTCACCGGCCGCCACGGCGATAACAGGATCCTTCGTGACCAGCTGCAGACCTTCGACGCCGCTCACCGTCAGCCGGTAGCGGTGATCCTGTTTGTCCATGTTGATGATCTTCAGGGTATAGACATTTTCCACCAGCCCGTCAGCCGTCTCGCGATACAGGCTGTTGCGGTCGCGGATAATGTCCAGCTCCAGCGGCGTGCGCTGGGTAATGGCATACACCAGGCCAAAGCTCAGCAAGCCCAGCAGAACCGTGTACATGATGGTGCGCGGCCGTACCACGTGGGTGGACACGCCCTGCATGGCATTCTCAGTGGTGTAACGCACCAGGCCCCTGGGGTAGCCCATCTTGTCCATGACCTGGTCACAGACGTCGACGCAGGCTGCGCAGCCGATACACTGGTACTGAAGGCCCTCCCGGATATCGATTCCGGTCGGGCATACCTGTACGCACAGCGTGCAGTCGATGCAGTCGCCCAGGCCGGCCTGGCTGAGGTCGGTGCCGCGTTTGCGTGAGCCGCGCGGCTCGCCGCGCTCCTCATCATAGGAAATGATCAGGGTGTCCTTGTCGAACATCGCGCTCTGGAAGCGGGCATACGGGCACATGTAGATGCACACCTGCTCGCGCATCCAGCCGGCATTGCCATAGGTGGCAAAACCATAGAAAAACACCCAGAAGGTTTCCCAGGGCCCCAGCGAGAAATTCACCATCGAGCTGCTGAGCTCCCTGATCGGCGTGAAGTAACCGACGAAGGTAAACCCGGTGTACAGCGAGAATACGATCCAGATGAAATGCGTGGTCGCCTTGAGACGGAATTTTTCCGCCGTCATGCCGCCTTTGTCGCGTTTCATCTGCTGGTTGCGGCTGCCCTCGACCTTGCGTTCGATCCACAGGAACACGTCGGTCCAGACGGTCTGGGGGCAGGCGTAGCCGCACCACAGCCGGCCGGCCAGGGCGGTGAAGAAGAACAGTGACAGGGCCGCAATGACCAGCAGCCAGGCGAAATAGAAGAAATCCTGCGGCCAGAAGGTGAGCCCGAAAACGTAGAATTTACGGTCCGGAAGATCAAACAGCACCGCCTGGTGCCCGTTCCAGGGCAACCAGGCGAGACCGTAGAACAAGCCCAGCAGGACCAGCACACCCAGTGTCCGCAGCCGGCGGAAAATGCCATGCACTTCACGCGGATAGATTTTCTCCCGCTTGGCATAGATTTCCGCCTCCACGGAGTCGACCGGCGACTCCGCGGTAGACGGCTGCATGCGCGGTGTGCGATCACCTGCCATGGCTAGCTGCGGCTACTTCGACAGGCTGTAAACGTAGGTTGCGAGCAGGTGCACCTTGTCTTCGCCGAGGAAGTCGCGGTGTGCCGGCATGCGACCGTTACGGCCTGCGACGATGGTCTGGCGAATCACGCCCGGGGAGCCCCCGTACAGCCAGGTGTCGTCGGTCAGATTGGGTGCGCCCAGCGCCGTGTTGCCGGTGCCGTCGGCGCCGTGGCACGCCGCGCAGTAGGTCGCGAAGTGTTTCTGACCCGCTGCTGCTTTGGTCGCATCGGCATCCCGTCCACTCAGGGTCAGGACATAAGCGGTGACTTCATCCACCCCCTGATCCTGCAGCACCGCGCCCCAGGCCGGCATGACACCGCTGCGGCCCTCCAGGATACTGGTCTCGATGGCGGCGGGATCGCTGCCGTAGAGCCAGTCACCATCGCGCAGATTCGGGAAGCCCGGGCCACCGCCGGCATCCGATCCGTGGCAGCTGGCGCAGTAGTTCACGAACAGGCGCTGACCGATTTTCAGCGCGTCCTCGTTAGCTGCCAGAGCCTCGATGGGCTGCGAGGCGAATTGCGCAAACAACGGTCCGTACTTCTCCTCGGCTGTCGCCATCTCCTGTTCGTACTGGTTCTGCTGCGTCCATCCGAGTGCGCCCTTCCACCAGGTCCCGAGGGCCGGGTAGAGGACGAAATAGACCAGCGCGAAAACCAGGGTAATGTGGAACAGCCACAGCCACCAGCGCGGCAGCGGGTTGTTGTACTCGGCGAGGTCCTGGTCCCAGGTGTGGCCGGTCACGTCGCCGGTGGCAGCTTCACCTGGCCGCTTCTTCGACGACCATGCGATCAGCCACCAGCAGGCGAACACGTTCGCCAGCGTGAGGACAACGATCCAGAGGTTCCAGAAATTACTGCTGACGGCGAATTCACTCATGACGACCACCTTTGCTTTGTTGGTCAATATCCTCGTCCGCGAACGGCAGATTCGCGGCTTCATCAAAGGCGCGCTTACGCTTACCGCTCCAGGCCCAGATCCAGACAGCGATGAAGGCGATTAGTGCCAGGGCGGTAAAGATTCCGCGCAGTGTATTGATATCCATATCGGTTACCTCCGCGACGACAGGGCAGTGCCGAGATTCTGCAGGTAGGCGATCAGCGCCTCCATCTCGGTCTTGCCTTGCACCGCCGCCGCCGCACCGGCGATATCCTCGTCACTGTACGGCACGCCCAGAGTGCGCATGACCTCCATCTTCTTCGGGGTCAGTTCACCGCTCAGGGTGTTTTCCGCCAGCCACGGGAAGCCGGGCATGTTCGATTCCGGTACCACGTCGCGCGGATTGATCAGGTGCACGCGGTGCCAGTCATCACTGTAGCGCCCGCCCACGCGGGCCAGATCCGGACCGGTGCGCTTGGAGCCCCACTGGAACGGGTGGTCGTAGACGAACTCCCCGGCCACCGAGTAGTGGCCGTAGCGCTCGGTTTCGGCGCGGAACGGGCGGATCATCTGCGAGTGGCACACGTAGCAGCCTTCGCGGACATAGATATCGCGTCCTTCCAGCTGCAGTGCGGTGTAGGGTTTCAGCCCCTCCACCGGTTCGGTGGTGCTCTTCAGGAAGAACAGCGGCACGATCTCCACCAGACCGGCGATGCTGATGACGAGCAGGATCAACAGCGCCATCAGGCCGACATTTTTTTCAACGACTTCATGACTCATGACAGTTCTCCTTGTTCACGCCGTTTGCGGGATGGCCGCTTCTGCCGGCTTGGCGCCGGACACGGTCTTGATCACGTTGTAGGCCATCACAAACATGCCGGTGAGGAACAGGGCGCCGCCCAGGAAGCGCACGAAGTAGTAGGGATACATGGCTTCCAGCGACTCGACGAAGCTGTAGGTCAGGGTGCCGTCGTCGTTCACGGCGCGCCACATCAGACCCTGCATGATGCCGGCGATCCACATGGCAACGATGTACAGCACCACGCCGATGGTGGACATCCAGAAGTGCCAGTCGATCAGCCTGATGGAGTACATCTGCTCGCGGCCGAACAGTTTCGGCACCAGGAAGTACACCGCTCCGATCGATACCATTGCCACCCAGCCCAGTGCGCCGGAATGCACGTGGCCGATGGTCCAGTCGGTGTAGTGCGAGAGCGCGTTGACGGTCTTGATCGACATCATCGGCCCTTCGAAGGTGGACATGCCGTAGAAGGACAGGGATACGATCAGGAACTTGAGAATCGGGTCGGTGCGCAGTTTGTGCCAGGCGCCCGACAGGGTCATGATGCCGTTGATCATGCCGCCCCAGGACGGCGCCAGCAGGATCAGGGAGAACACCATGCCCAGCGATTGTGCCCACACCGGCAGCGCCGTGTAGTGCAGGTGGTGAGGCCCGGCCCACATGTAGGTCGAAATCAGCGCCCAGAAGTGCACCACCGACAGGCGGTAGGAGTACACCGGCCGGCCCGCCTGCTTGGGCACGAAGTAGTACATCATGCCGAGGAAGCCGGCGGTCAGGAAAAAGCCTACCGCGTTGTGGCCGTACCACCACTGCACCATGGCGTCGATAGCACCCGGATACACCGAATAGGACTTGGTCATACTGACCGGCAGCGCCGCGCTGTTACCCAGGTGCAGCACCGCGACGGTCAGGATAAAGGCGCCGTAGAACCAGTTGGCCACGTAGATGTGCTTGACGCGCCGCTTCATGATGGTGCCGAAGAACACGATGGCATAGGCGACCCACACCACGGTGATCAGAACATCAATCGGCCACTCCAGCTCTGCGTATTCCTTGCTGGTGGTGATACCCAGCGGCAGCGTTACCGCGGCCAGCACGATAATCAGGGTCCAGCCCCAGAAGGTGAACGCGGCGAGTCCGTCGCTGAACAGCCGGGTCTGGCAGGTGCGCTGTACCACGTAGTACGAGGTCGCGAACAGCGCCGAGCCCCCGAATGCAAAAATCACCGCGTTGGTATGCAGCGGCCGCAGGCGGCTGAATGTCAGCCAGGGGAGGTCGAAGTTCAACTGTGGCCATACCAGCTGCGCGGCGATCAACACCCCGACCAGCATGCCGACGATGCCCCACACGACGGTCATGATGGTGAACTGGCGCACGACCTTGTAGTTGTACGTGGTCTGTGAGTCCATAGCGGTTCCCTACTTTTATGGTTGGATGAAAAAGGCAGTGGCGTGCGCCACTGCCCTAACTTTGACAAAAACTAGAACTTATAACCAGCGCTGAGGAAGTATACCCAGGGGTTGATTTCGACATCAAAGTTGCCGGGGATCGCGCCGACGTTGGCGTCTGGTTCGATGTTGATGTAGTAGATCTGGCCACTCACCATCCAGTGGTCGTTGATACTGTAGTCAACGCCGCCTTCGAAGGCATAACCCCAGGAATCATCGATGTCCAGATTGGCGGCGCTCAAGGCACCCTTGGTGTCTTCGTCAAAGAAGTGAGTGTAGTTCACGCCGGCGCCAACGAAGGGGGTAAACTGCGTGCTGTTGTTGAAGTAATACTGCAGGGTGACCGTGGGCGGCAGATGCTTGGTCGATCCGACCTTGCCCAGGTCGGAAATGGCGCCCTTGCCTTCGATGTCGTGCTCGAAGGGATAGGCGCCCAGCACGCCGAGACCGATATTGTCGGTGAACATATAGCTGAAGGTGATGCCCAGGCTCCAGGCATCATCGGCTTCCACCTTGGCGTTCGCGGTCCACCGCCAATGTCCTCCGAGTCTCCAGTCGGGTATACGCCTGCCGCACCGACTCTCAGCATCATGTCTCCCGCCTCGTATGCAAATGCGGAGGTCGATGCAAAAACAGCAGCCGTTGCGGCGGCCAGTGCGGTCTTTTTCAGGATACTCATCACGTTATCTCCCAGATTAGCGTTTAAAACCGGGGCGTAACTTTGCGCGATGAGTGGCTGCCCGACATTGACTCAGGTCAAACGTCCATCACAAATGACTAATAGTCTAATAAATAGGGATATTAGCGGCCTGTCGGCCGCACGCGGTGGGTGCTGTCGCCGCCGCATCTGGAGCCGGAAAACATGCACAGCCGATCCCGGTCGAGCAGCTCGATGTGTTTGCGGTCTACCCGCAACAGCCCCTCGTTCTGAAACCGGGTGAACAGGCGGCTGACGGTTTCCAGTGCCAGGCCCAGGTAGTTGCCGATATCGCTGCGCGACATGCTGAGATTGAACTGCGTGGCGGAAAAGCCACGCCGCCGGAAACGGTCGGACAGGCCGATCAGGAAGGAGGCGAGACGTTCCTCGGCGGATTTCTGCCCCAGAATGACCATATTCTGTTCATCATCACGGATCTCCTGGCTCATCACTCTGAGCAGCTGCCGCTGCAGTCCCGGCAGTTGCACGCTCAGCGTCTCCAGGTCTCTGAACGGAATCTCACACACGCTGGTGGTTTCCAGCGCCCGGGCGGCCAGCGGGTGAAACCCGTCTGCAATTGCATCCAGTCCGACCAGTTCGCCGGGCAGGTGAAAGCCCATGACCTGTTCCTGGCCCTCTTCGGAGGTGGCGTAGGTTTTCAGGGAGCCGGAGCGTACCGCAAACAGCGACTGGAACGGGGCGCCGATACGGAACAGGTGGTCGCCGCGCGTCAGCGGTCGCTTGCGGTCGATAATGGAGTCGAGCCGGCCCAGATCGTCGTGGCCGATGCCGACTGGCAGACAGATCTCATTCAGGCTGCACTCCTGGCAGGCAACCTTGATTTCCTTGAGCGAGACGACTTTTTCGAGTTTGCGCGTTGGCATGCTGGGACACTGGTCATGAACCGCCTTGGTGCAATTGGAGCAAATTCATTGATCTCGATCAACATATAAATAAGTGTGCACGGGTGGTTCTCTAAGCGGCGAATTTCGGCTAGGATGCAGGGCATGTCTGACTATTTGATTTGTATCAAATAAACAATGGCCGCTCGTGCAGCGCAGTTGAGGCGCGATACCCTGGAAACACAGATCAGCGTCGCGCTCGATCTGGATGGAAGCGGCACGGCGCAACTGGATACCGGCGTGCCGTTTCTCGATCACATGCTCGACCAGGTTGCCAGGCACGGCCTGGTGGACTTATCCGTGCAGGCAAAAGGGGACCTGCACATCGATGCCCACCACACCGTCGAGGACATCGGCATCACTCTCGGCCAGGCCTTCGACCGGGCGCTGGGCGATAGAAAAGGTATCCGGCGTTATGGCCACGCCTATGTGCCGCTCGACGAGGCGCTGTCACGGGTGGTGATCGATTTCTCCGGCCGTCCCGGTCTGGAGTACCAGGTCAGTTTTCCGCGCAGCCGCATAGGCGACTTCGATGTGGACCTTTTTCACGAGTTTTTTCAAGGGTTTGTGAATCACGCCAAGGCTACGCTGCATATCGACTGCCTGCGCGGCGTGAATGCTCACCATATCGCCGAAACCGCCTTCAAGGCGTTCGGCCGGGCGCTGCGAATGGCGATCGAGGCGGATCCCCGTATGACGGGTATGATGCCGTCCACCAAGGGGAGCCTGTAAGCCGACAAGTTCCGGATCGGAGCGATCCGGTGGTTTCGTGAAACGCCATGCCTTCCGTTGCCATCATCGATTACGAAATGGGGAACCTGCATTCCATCGCCAAGGCGGTGGAGCACGTGGCGCCGCAGACGCGCGTGCGGGTGACGTCCGACCGGGGCGAGATCCTGGCGGCGGACCGGGTTATCTTCCCGGGCGTCGGCGGTATCGGTCATTGCATGGAGGCGCTGACGCGCAGCGGTCTGGACCAGGTGGTACGCGAGGCGGCAGCCAGCCGGCCGTTGCTGGGCATCTGCCTCGGTATGCAGGCGCTGCTGGATACCAGCGAAGAGAGCGGCGGCACCGTGTGTCTCGGGCTGGTTCCAGGAGAGGTGCGACGCTTCGCCGAGCCGCTCACCGATCCGGCCAGCGGCGCAAGGCTCAAGGTGCCGCATATGGGGTGGAACCAGGTGCACCACAACCGTCACCCGCTGTGGGATGGCATCGCTCAGGACAGCCGCTTCTATTTTGTGCACAGCTACTATGTTGCGCCGGTGCGCGATACCGACCGGGCTGCGAGCACTGATTATGGCGATTCTTTCTGCTGTGCGCTGGCCCGCGAAAACCTGTTTGCGGTACAGTTCCATCCGGAAAAGAGCCAGCGTGCCGGCCTCACCCTGCTGCGCAACTTCAGCCGCTGGGATGGTCAGACCTGAACACAACACTAAAACAGCCATACACCAGAGAGCTACCAGACGAGGAATGACGCATGCTGCTGATTCCTGCCATTGATCTCAAGGACGGAAAATGTGTTCGGCTCCGGCAGGGCCGCATGGAGGACGAAACGATTTTCGCCGACGACCCTATGGACATGGCGCAGCGCTGGGTGGATGCCGGGGCCCGGCGTCTGCACCTGGTCGACCTTAACGGCGCTTTTGCGGGCAGGCCGGTCAATGCCGACGTCATCCGCCGTATTGCCGAAGCGTTTCCGGATGTGCCGATCCAGGTCGGCGGTGGCATCCGCGACGAGGACACCGTGCAGCTGTACCTGGATGCCGGGGTTCAATATGTCATTATCGGGACCAAGGCGGTCAGCGCGCCGCACTTTGTCAATGACCTGTGCCTTGAATTCCCGGGGCATATTATCGTGGGTCTGGACGCCAGGGACGGTAAGGTCGCCATCGACGGCTGGTCCAAGCTGTCCAACCACGATGTCATCGATCTCGCCCAGCGCTTCGAGCGCGACGGTGTCGAGGCGATCGTCTATACCGACATCAGCCGCGACGGCATGATGGAGGGCGTCAACGTGGCAGCCACGGCCAGACTGGCCGCAGAAATCAGCATTCCCGTTATCGCTTCCGGTGGCATCAGCAGCCTGGAGGACATCAAGGCGCTACTGGCGGTGGCGGACGAAGGGATCATGGGCGCCATTATCGGGCGCGCGCTTGTACGAGGGCAGCATCGATCTTGTCGAGGCGCAGAAGCTGGTCAATGGCGAATGAAACACGCATGACGCGGCTGTGGCGCCGCCAGGCAGACCTGCAGTATCCGGGTCTGTCCTGTATCGACCCGCTGCCCGGTCTAGCGATGGCGCTCGCCAAACGCATTATTCCCTGTCTGGACGTCGATGCTGGTCGTGTCGTCAAGGGCGTGCAGTTCGTCGATATCCGCGATGCCGGCGACCCGGTCGAAATCGCGCGCCGCTATGATCAGGAAGGCGCCGACGAACTGACCTTCCTCGATATCACCGCCAGCCACGAGCAGCGCGAAACGATGGTGCACGTGGTGGAGGAGGTGGCCGGTGAGGTGTTCATCCCGCTGACCGTAGGCGGCGGTATCCGCGAGCTGGCCGACATCCGGCGTATGCTCAATGCCGGCGCCGACAAGGTGGCGATCAACACCGCCGCGGTATTCAACCCGGACTTCGTCAGGCAGGCGGCAGACCGGTTCGGTTCCCAGTGCATCGTGGTGGCGATCGATGCCAAGCAGGTCGAAGCCGGCTCGGCAGAACGGCCGCCGCGCTGGGAGATCTTTACCCACGGCGGGCGGAAACCCACCGGACTCGATGCCATCGCGTGGGCACGGAAAATGGTCAACTACGGGGCCGGCGAAATCCTGCTGACCAGCATGGACCGGGATGGCACCAAAAACGGTTTCGATCTGGTGTTGACCCGCGCCGTGTGTGAGGCGGTGGATGTCCCGGTCATTGCCTCCGGCGGTGTCGGCAACCTGGAGCACCTGGCCGAGGGCGTGCTGGAGGGCAAGGCGGATGCGGTACTGGCGGCGAGTATTTTTCACTTCGCCGAATACAGCATCGCCGAGGCCAAGCAGTACATGGCCAGCCGCGGTATCGAGGTCAGGTTGTAAGTAAACCGCGAAGGTTGTAAGAAACCGCGAAGGACGCTAAGGACGCGAAGGGTGATAATGACGGTCCTGGCGGGGCGCTATCCGCTGGCCTGAATTGCAAGCGGCTTGCGTACCTCGTATAACTTCATGTTCCTTAGCGTCCTTCGCGTCCTTCGCGGTTATCTTTATGAATCAGCAGTGGTTGGACGCAGTCAAATGGAATGAGGACGGGCTGGTGCCCGTCATTGCGCAGGATGCCGCCGACGGCACGGTGCTGATGTTCGCCTGGATGAATCCTGAAGCTTTGCGCCTGACGGCCGAAACCGGGTATGCGGTGTACTGGTCACGCTCGCGGCAGAAGCTGTGGCGCAAGGGCGAGGAATCCGGGCACCAGCAGGTCGTCAGGGATATCCGCATCGACTGCGACAACGATGTGCTGCTGCTCAAGATCGAACAAAAGGGCGGCATCGCCTGTCACACCGGGCGGCGCAGCTGTTTCTTCCAGCGTCTGGACAACGGCGACTGGCAGACGGTCGAGCCGGTGCTGAAAGATCCCTCCGAAATCTACGGGAAAGGCTGACATGTCCGATGACATCCTGCGGCGGCTGGCTGCGGTGCTGGAGCAACGCAAACTGGCCGATCCGGATTCCTCCTATGTGGCAGGGCTTTATGCCAAGGGTCTGGATACGATCCTGAAGAAGGTCGGTGAAGAAACAACCGAGACGGTTATCGCCGCGAAAGGGGGGGACAGGGACCAGCTTGTTTATGAGATGGCGGATTTATGGTTTCATAGTCTGGTGTTACTGGCCCACCAGGAGATCAGCCCCGACCGGGTGCTGCGTGAACTGGAACGTCGCTTCGGCCTGTCCGGACTGGACGAGAAGGCGGCGCGTGACAAAGGCTAGCGTGGTTCCAGTCTGAATTAATTCCGGGAGAGTTGTATGGGTATCAGTATTTGGCAACTGTTGATCATTCTCGCCATCGTGTTGGTGCTGTTCGGCGCCAAGCGGTTGCGCAATCTCGGTGGTGACCTGGGGAGCGCCATCAAAGGGTTCCGCTCTGCGATGAAGGAAGACGACGACAGCCAAGGGTGGCGACAAGCTGGAAGACCAGGGCAGCGGGCACGTGATCAATGGCGAGGTCACGTCCAAGAAGCACGACAAGGTCTGATTAGTGCCGTCCGGCGATTATGTTCGACATCGGTTTCTGGGAGCTTCTGGTTATCGGCGTAGTGGCGCTGCTGGTCATAGGTCCGGAACGCCTGCCCAAAGTGGCCCGCACCGCGGGCCTGTGGGTGGGGCGCGCACGCCGTTTCGTGTCCACCGTGAAGGCCGATATCGACCGTGAGATCGCCGCCGACGAGCTGAAGAAAGTACTGCGCAAGCAGGCCGAATCGAGCGGTCTGCACGACATCATAGAAGAGACCAAGCAAAGCATCGGCTCCGAGCCGTCGCTACCCCGCAAGCCGGAACCACCCGGCCAGGCAAAGACCGGCGAGTCGAATGACGCAAGCGGATAACAGCGTTCCGCCCGAGGGCGGCGACGAACAGCCTTTCATTTCTCACCTTGTTGAACTGCGCGACCGGCTGCTGCGCGTGGTGCTGGTGGTGGTGGTCATCTTCCTCGGCCTCACGCCGTTCGCCAACTGGCTGTTCAGCCGCCTCGCCGGTCCGCTTACCAAGCATCTGCCGGAAGGCAGTTCCATGATCGCGATCGAGGTCGCGTCGCCGTTCTTCACCCCCTTCAAGCTGGCCATGGTGGTCGCCATATTCGCCGCCATGCCGTATATCCTCTACCAGGCGTGGGCTTTCATCGCCCCGGGTCTGTACCGGCACGAGCGCAAGCGGGTGTTCCCGCTGCTGGTTTCAAGCACGCTGCTGTTTTATCTGGGCGCGGCGTTCGCCTACTTCGTGGTATTTCCGCTGGTGTTCGGCTTTCTCACCAAGACGGCGCCGGAAGGTGTTGCCGTGATGACCGACATCAGCCGCTACCTGGATTTCGTGCTGACGCTGTTCTTTGCTTTCGGCATCGCTTTCGAAGTGCCGGTGGCGACTGTGCTGCTGGTCTGGACCGGTGCCGTATCACCCGAATCCCTGCGCGCCAAGCGCTCCTACATCATCGTCGGGGCGTTTGTGATCGGTATGCTGCTGACGCCGCCGGACATTATCTCCCAGACTCTGCTCGCAGTGCCCATGTGGCTGCTGTTCGAGGTCGGTGTGTTCATGTCCACCCGCTTCGCGCCGACCCCGGAACCACCACACCGGGAATACGAACCCATGTCGGAACAGGACATGGAGCGCGAGCTGGATGACATCGAGCGAAAGGAAAACCGGCCCCCGCAGCCCTGACGCGCGACCTGCCTGACGGAATTATTGCGCGCCCCGGGCTGTCTGTGACTGTATGGGATGGCGGAACAGCTGTAACCGGGCAATCGGTGTGACGGTCGCACAGCACAGGCGCGGCGCCGCTTGGCGGTTCGTGCTGCTGCTGGGCTGCTGGCTGTTGCCGACTGCGGTGACAGTGGCCGCAGCCCTCAGCAACCAGCTCGCCAACCATCCCTCTCCCTATCTCGCCATGCACGGCGAGGACCCGGTGCACTGGCAGCCGTGGAGCGAGGCAACTCTGCAGAAAGCCCGCGAGCTGAACCGGCCGCTGTTGATTTCCATCGGTTATTTTTCCTGCCACTGGTGCCATGTGATGCAGCGCGAGAGCTATCAGGACCCCGCGCTGGCCAAGCTGCTCAACGAGCATTTCGTCCCGGTCAAAGTGGACCGCGAGCTGGAACCGGCACTGGACGCCCACCTGATCGAATTTGTCGAACTGACGCGCGGCCAGGCCGGCTGGCCTCTGAATGTGTTCCTGACACCGGACGGCTACCCGGTAGCCGGCCTTGTCTACGCACCACGCGAACGCTTCTACGCCATCCTGGATGATCTGCGCCGACGCTGGGAAAAAGATTCCGGGCAGCTTTCCGGGCTGGCACATAGAGCCATGGACGAGTGGGCCGCGATCCGCAGGGCGGCCGCGCGCCAGCCGTCCACCGCGACCTCGTTTGCACACAGCTTCAAGACCCAGGTCGACCTGCGGCAGGACGAGCTGGCGGGGGGATTCGGTCAGCAGACCAAGTTCCCCATGGCGCCGCAGCTGCAGGCGCTGCTGTGGCTGAGCGCGAACCGCGGGGAAGACTCGCTGGACGGCTTTGTCCGCCTGACCCTGGATCAGATGGCCGAACAGGGGCTGCACGATCTGCTCGGGGGCGGTTTTTTCCGCTATGTCACGGATCCCGCCTGGCAGATTCCCCACTACGAAAAAATGCTTTACGACAATGCGCAGCTGGCGCTGCTGTACCTGCAGGCGGCTGAATTGTTCGAATCGGTGCGCTACCGGAACATCGGTCTGGCCACGCTGGATTTCATGATCGGCGCCATGCGCATTGATGAGGGCTACTTTATCAGCAGCTTTTCGGCCGTCGATGAGCAGGGTCGGGAAGGTTTCTACTACCTGTGGGACGCTGCGACGCTGCGAGCGGCCTTGACCGACGACGAGCTGCGTGTGGTGCAGGCGGCCTGGTTCGGGGAGCACCCGGAAGCCGGAGAGTATGGCAAGCTGCCGCGCTGGCAGAAGCCACCGGCGCAGCTGGCCCGGGATCTGGGTCTCAGCCAGGCACGCTTCCAGGAGCTGCTCGAGGCGGGGCGTGAGAAGCTCCTCAGGGCCCGTTCGGTACGCGCTCTACCGGCCGACGACAAGGGACTGGCGGCCTGGAATGGCCTGGCGCTCAGCGCCCTGGCGGCAGGCTTTGCGCTAACCGGGGACGCTCGTTATGCCCGGGCGGCGGAACAACTGGCGCTCTATCTCAGCACCCGGCTGTGGGACGGCAACCAGCTGCTGCGCGCACGCGCCGGCAACCGGGTGGTGGCGGAGGCCAGCCTGGAGGACTACGCTCTGGTGGCGCGCGGACTGTGGGACTGGAACCGCCAGAAACCCACCCAAGAGCGTGATGCACTGGTGGAAAAGCTGGTACGCATCGCCTGGCAACGCTACTACAGCGACAGCCGCTGGACGCAGAGCGATACGGCACTGATTCCCATGCTGGAAGGCCGTATCGCGACCGAGGACAGTCCTTTGCCCTCAACCACCGCCGCAATCAGTTACCTCAGCGCACACCATCGGATGCTCAAAGAAGATGATCAGTTACAGGAACAGCTCGCCGGCCATCTTGCTCAGGTGCGTGGCCACCTGGCCGATTCGGCATTCTGGTATGCGAGCTACCTGGAGTTGCTGGAGCCGACTCAGTCCCTGCCGTAACGCATGCGTGTGCCGTGCGTGAGCGACAGCATGATTTCCTCGGCGCTCAGCTGGCCCGGGAAATAGGTTCCGGAAATTTTTGCCGCGTTGATGCTGGCGCCTTCCAGGTTCGTCTCTGAGAAATCGATGCCGCGCAGATCCGCCTGGCGGAAATAGCAGTCGCGCAGGTCGAGACCCTTGGCGTGCAGCTTGCGCAGGTCGGTGGTACGGAAGTCGCAGCCGCGCAGATTGCAGCTCTCGCCCGCCGCATGCCGCGCATTGAACTCGTCGATCTCACCGTCGCGCAGCAGGCGGTACATGGGATCGTCTTTGATCTCGGGCTGGTTGATGCTCATTGATTCCTCCTGGTCCGCGGTTCATGTGCTCGCACCGGCGCCGGGCCGGCGCTATGTCTCGCGTTAGCGATGGAGGTGCAGGGGAGAGTTTAAGCGCGAAGCGGGAGACTGGCTAGCCAGCCGTACAGGCTTCCTATCGTGCCAAAAAGAAGGGCCCGGCAACTTGCCGGGCCAAAACGCGACGGACTTAGCCTGCGGTTACAGGGTCGGGCAGGTTCTTGACGACGCGCCACGCAGCGGCTGGACGACCTTGAACGGGTAGGGGTTGATGGTGGGCAGACGCTTCACCGTCAGGCGGTGGATCGGCAGGTTGTCGGCGGTTACCACGCCACCCAGGTTCTCGCGCAGGTACTTGACCACCGCCTCGGTGATGTCCATCACCTCCAGACTGTTGGGCAGCGGACCAGTGACGCCCGGCCCAGCGACCTGGACGATGCTGCCATCCGTCTTCACCACCTGGATCAGTGCGACCCCGGCAGGGGTTGCAGTTGTTGATGGTGGTCGGATCATCCGCATACCAGTAGCCGGTGACGGTGTAGCCATCCGTGGGGTGTCGCTGCCGTCGATCGACAGGCACTTCTGGAAGGTCGGGTTGGCTGCACCGTTGATGGTGCACGGTTGTCATAGATCTGGTACTCGTCGATGGACTGGCCGGCGACCTTGACGTTGCTGCCGTGGTTGGTGCTCCAGGGACGTGGTGGGATTGGCAAAGGTCAGGGGAGCAACAACTGCCGGGGTGGCGCCCATGAAGCCATCGCAAGCATCGACGTCATAGTTCAAGCCGCTGTAGCCGAACATCCAGCCACCCGCCCACTGGGTGGGATCGGAGTGGAAGGTGTTGTGGATCGAATTCTCGATCGCAAACTTCAGGTCGGCGCCGCAGGCCTTGTCGGTCCGCCCAGCTTGGCGGCGATGGGGATGTAGTGGTAGATGTCCTCCATGGTGATGCCGCCAGCCGGCCGGGACGTGCGTGCCGTAGCGGAAGCCGCGGATGGACGACCGACTGGGCCTGGCCGATGACCGCCATGGCGTCGGCGATCAGGTCATGCGACGTGCCTTCGACCACGCCGGGCATGTCCTCATCCACGAAGTTGGAGCGGTGCAGGTCCACCAGTTGGTGGTGGCGATCACCTCGTCCACCGGACGCATCAGCGTGGTGGTGTTACCGCCCACCGTCACCGTCTGGCCGGGCACGAAGGTGCCGGTCACGAAGGGCGCGCGGACCTCGGCCACCTTGGCGGCGATCATCGGGTCTTCCGTGATCTGTCGGTGATGACATGCTGCGTTGAAGTCCCATTCGGTGACCTTGCCGTTTTTCGACTTCCAGCTCCAGCTGGCCGACCACGGTGCCGTCCTGACCTTCCTCGACGATCAGGGTTGGTGACCGTCGGGGTTCACCGACGATCGGCTCGGTGGTGCGCTCGTGCATGTCGGAGTTCAGGATCACGTCCGGAGCGGGAGAGAGGGTCTCGGCGATCTGGATGTCGCGGGCCATTTCCAGCTCGGAGATCATGACGACCAGATCGACTTTCTCCGACATTGCGCAGCCTGTCGACGAAGCAGGGCACTTCGGTCTTGGCGTCGGTGAACACGTAGTTCGCGGTCACGGTGGTGCCGACCGCGGCGATGGCGCGGGCCGTGGTCATGCCGAGGATGCCGACCTTGACGTTGCCGACCTGTTTGATGGCGTAGGGGGGCAGCACACGCTGCGTACTTGTTGCCATTGGATCTTGCGCGGCGCACACGGCATTGCGAGTCGGTCTGGTTGGTGTTGTAGAGGTTGGCACGCCAGTGCGCCCCAGTTGGCCAGGGGCGGATTGCCGTTGATACCCTTGAAGGTCTCTTCAAAGCGGGTCGTGCCCGTAGAGGAAGTCCCAGTTGCCGGGGGCGTGGGCGTCAAACCCGAACAGGTTGAGCACGTCGATCATGGCCTGGCCACGGCTGAACAGGGCCTCGCCGGAACCCTGCACCGTGTCGCCGGTGTTGATCAGCAGCGAGTTGCGTCCGCATTGTCGTCTTGCGGATCTCCTGAATCTCCGTGTACATGCGCGCCACGCCACCTTCCATGCTGTGGCCGGTGGCATCGCTGCGCAGGTTGGGCGCGCGGCAGCAGGTGGCCATGGATGTCGCCGGTGTGGATCAGGGTTACGTCGCCGCTGCCGCTGCCGGCCGCCGCCGGTGTCAGCGGCAGCATGCACGCCGCCATCACGGCAGCGCTGAGTAGTTTCAATCGCATCATCTGTTGTTTCCTCCGAACCTTCTGGGTTGTGGTTGCTGCCTGTGTCGGTGCTGTCAGGGCACCGTCTTGTCAGGACAGTGCCTTTCATTTGGCACGTGCCGTGCCAATCTGCAGGCGGCACCGCGGTAAGGGGAATTACAGAGCCTGCTCAGGGAGTTGTGATGACGGTACGCGGGGTGCCAGGAGCGTTGCCGGCGCGCCGGGCAACAATGGGAGGGAATCTGTGCCCGATTCGGGCGGCGCTGCCCGATTGATTGTAGGCGCGGCCAGAGGCCGCTGCTGCGGGCTGAAGTGTGTCAGTATTTGAAATCGCGCTTCTCCAGCCCGTAGTCCTGCATCTTGCGGTAGAAGGTTTTGTTGTCCACCCCGCAGTAGTGCGCGCACTGCGCGATGTTGCCCTGGAAGCGACGCAGACATGCGCTGAGGTAGGCGCGCTCGTAATCGGCGATGACCTGCGCACGACCGTCCTTGAACGGAAGGTCGAGCGGATAACTGCTGTGGGTAGCTTCGCCTGCACTGACCAGCGGACGGGGAATTTCCAGCGTTTCAATCACCTCGCTCTGGGCGAGCGCGGCGGCGCGCTCGATGACATTGCCGAGTTCGCGCACATTGCCCGGCCAGTGGTAGGCAAGCAGCTGATCCATCGCCTTCGGCGCGAGCTGCAACTTGCGTCGGCCGGATTTTTCGGCAAACGATTTGAGGAAATGTTCGACCAGCAGCGGCACGTCCTCCATGCGCTCGCGCAGCGGCGGCAAGTGGATGCGCACCACGTTCAGGCGGTAGAACAGATCGGCGCGGAACGTCCCCGCGGCAATGGCCTGTTCCAGCTGCTTGTTTGTGGTGGCGAGGATGCGCACATCGACCGGGATGGTCTCGTTGCCACCCACGCGCTGGATTTCCTTTTCCTGCAGGACGCGCAGCAGTTTCACCTGCATCAGCTCGGAGATGTCGCCGATTTCGTCGAGCAGCAGCGTGCCGCCGGCGGCGTACTCGAACTTGCCGCGCCGCGCCTGGATGGCGCCGGAGAAGGCGCCGCGCTCGTGGCCGAATAGCTCGCTTTCCAGCAGTGTCTCGCTGAGCGCACCGCAGTTGATGCGTACGAAACGCTGGTCGCGGCGGCGGCTGTGGTGGTGTATGGCGTGCGCTACCAGCTCCTTGCCGGTACCGGTCTCGCCGGTGATCAGCACCGTGGTGTCGAGATCGGCGAGATTGCGGATCATTTCGAAAATCTCGAGCATGCGTGGGCTCTTGCCGAGGATGTGCTCGAAGCGGTAGGGATCGCCGGCACGCTCGCGCAGGCTGCGCACTTCTTCGATCAGTTCCTGGTGGCGCAGCACGCGGCGCACCACCAGCAGCAGCTCCTCGGGCGAGAACGGCTTCTGGATGAAGTCGGCAGCGCCGGCCCGCATGGCGTCCACCGCGCTCTCCACCGTGCCGTAGCCGGTCACCATGACCACCGGCAGCTGCGGGCGCAGCTCGCGCAGGGCGCGCAGCAGCTCCAGCCCTGACATGCGCGGCATCTGCTGGTCGGTTAGCACCAGTGTCACGGCGCCGCTGCGCACCCATTCCAGCGCCTCTGCGCCGCAGGCTGCGGTGGCGACGCTGAAACCGGCATCGGCCAGTGCTGAGCGCATCAGTTCGCGGTGCGCCTCATGATCGTCCACGACCAGGATGGTCACGTGGTTCATGCGTGCACCACCTTGACCATGCGTGCCCGGCAGCAGGAATTCGAACACCGCACCCGTCCCGGGGGTGCTGTGCGCGCGCAAGCTGCCGCCGTGCGCCTCGGCGATGCGCTGCGCCATGGCCAGACCCAGACCGGTGCCGTCCGGCTTGGTGGTGAAGAAGGGCCGGAACACCTTGCCGAGATCCTCTGGTGCAATCCCTGGGCCACTGTCCTGCACCCGCACGCACACGTTGTCCGCAGCGACGCCTGGGCGAGTCTCTACCCGCAATGTGCCGCCATCCGGCATGGCCTGCACGGCGTTGCGCAGCACGTTGGTGAAGGCCTGTTCCATCTTGAATACATCCGACCTGCAGCGGCGGCAGGTCGGGGTGAAAGTCGCGCTCGATACGGATGCGGCCAGCTGGCAGCTCTGCTTCCAGGCTGTTCAGCAGCTCGTCGAGCGTGGCGTTGAGTTTCATGGCGGTCGGGTTCAGCGTCAAGCTGCGGCTGTATTCGAGCAGGTCAGATACCAGTCGGTCCATGTCGGCGATGGCGCGGCTGAGATCGGTGTGCGCCTGCCGGCGGCTGGCGGTGTCGCTGTCGGCCGGGCGTAGGGCGCCGGCGTCCAGCAGCAGGCGGCCGAGGTAGTTGCGGATCTGGTGTGCGATCCAGGCTGCCACCTGGCCGATGGAGGCCAGTTTTTCCGACTGGATCAGCTCGCGGCGCAGCGCCCTGGCATGGGTCACGTCACGGCCGATGCATACCGTGCCGAGCAGCTGGCCCCGATTGTCGCGCAGTGCCGACAGCGTGAGTTCGACGTCAACCAGGCTGTCATCCTCGCGCCGCAGCTGGATCTCTGCACCCTGCACCGGCTGCCCGGCATAGGCCCTGGCGTAGAGACGGTCGCGCTCGCCGATATCACAATAGATCTGGTCGGCCTGTCGCCCCACCACCTCGGCGCGCTGGTAGCCGAGGATACGCTCGGCTGCGTCGTTGAATTGTACGATCGTGCCGTCCATGGCAGTCGTGGCGATCATATCCGCGGAATGATCCAGGATGCTGGCCAGATAGTCGCGCGTCTGCTGCACCGCCAGCGCGTGCTGCTCGGTTTCGGAGAGCTGCGCCTGCAGGTCGTCGGCCATGCGGTTGAAGCGCTGCGCCAGAAAGCCGATCTCGTCCTCGCGCAACACCTGGGCACGGGTAGCCAGGTCGCCCGCTTGCAGGCTCGCCATGGATCCCGATAGCGCCTGCACGGGTCTTACTACCAGGCGCCGGAATGCCCACTCGATCAGCACAATGAGCGCCACCAGCGAGGCGAGCAGCAGTGCCCCGGTAATGAGCGCGGTACGCCCCAATACCTTCTCCAGGTTGAACTCGAGTTCCTGGGCGCGTTGCCGGATCTTGGCCTGAGTAAGGCCAATCTCTACGCTTCCCAGCTGTGCGCCTTCGTAGTCGATGTTGCGCTGGACCCGCAACAGGGTCTGTCGGCGCGCGCTGCTGCGAGCAACGCTGCGAAATGCCCGGGATCGACTGCGCGGTCTGCGAAATAGGGGTCGGCCGGATTCAGGTAGTGGGTAAGCGGCACGCCGGCTGGATTCAAAATGACCGCGTAGACGATATCGGAATCTGCGGACAATTCCTCGACATAGCCTTCCAGCAGCAGGTAGTCATGGGCCAGCAAACCTTGCGGCGCAATGCGCGCCAGGAAGGTTGAGGATGCAACTCCTTTATCGCTGAGCGTTTGTACCAGACGTTCGCTATCGCGCGCCAGGCGTTCCTGCATCAGGTCGCGCTGGTTGGCGAACAGGGCGGCGCCCAGCACGCCCATGGAGATGACCAGGAACAACGCCAGCGACACAAAGAAGCGGCGTTGCAGACTTTGCGGGTAGCGCTGCTGCAGTTCAGGGGGCGGCATGGTCTTCCTCTTCCGCCAGGTCCTGCAGGCCCGCGTAGTCGCTGTGGGAGGCTGGCGCGAAGTGGCTGGCGCCAATACGCGCCAGCGCGGACGGCCCGGCCGGGTTGTCCATCAGGGACGTCAGCGGTCGCGCAAACGCTGCACCAGCTGCGGATCCAGGCCGGCGCGCACGGCCACCGGCAAAGGCGGGATGGCTTCGCTCTCGGCCAGGATGCGCAGCTCGGCCACCTCGATGCGTCGTGTGATTTCAGGGCGCTGCAAGACACCTGAACCCACCCCGGAGGCCTGTGCCGCGCCGTTGTATACGGCGAGCAGGGCGTTGGGCGGGTTGGGAGTGAACACCGCATGATAGTCCGCCGGCGGCAGGCCGCGCTGGCGCAGCAGCTCGCGCGCCAGCACGTGGCTGACCATGGCGTCGCGGCCGCCGAAGGCCACCGTCTTGCCGCGCAGGTCGCTGATCTCGCGCAGGCCGCTATCCGCGCGTGTCACGATCAGTGCCCGGATGGTGCACTCGGCTGACTCGCACAGCCCGGCGATGGCCTGATAACCGGCCTGCTGGTGCGCGCGCAGGTATTGCAGTTGATTGAGGTGCACCACGTCGAACTCGCGCGCATAGACGCGCTGCATGAAGGTATCGAAATCCCTGTCGGTTTCGATGTGTACCTCGCGCCCCAGCGCCTCGCTCACGGCCTGCGCCAGTGGAGCGAAGTCGCGCACCATGAGCTGGGCGTTCCAGCGCGGGAATACGCCGAAGCGCAGCGCCGCCGTGTCGGCCGCGCCGGCTGTGGCGCACAGCACCAACAAGAGCAGCGCCAGCCAGACACCGGGCGCGACGGGGCAACTCGAAACCTGTAATCGGTAATTCATGGGGTCTAACCCTGGGCGGTTAAGTGGCGGTACCCGGTGCGGTCCGTTATCGGTGTGGTTATCTCGCACCGGCGCCAGACATGAGTGTAGTGGTGTTGGCGCAAAAATCGAGCGGGGGTGCCCGCCCAGGCCGTGTTCAAGCGGCGCTGTCGCTGTTCAGGCGTCGACCGGAGCGCAGCAGCTCGCCCAGCTCTGCCGCCGGCACCGGGCGGCAGAAAAAATAGCCCTGTATTTCATCGCAGCCATGCGCCTTGAGGAATGCCAGTTGCTGTTCGCTCTCAACCCCTTCCGCATTCACAGTCAGGTTGAGGTTGTGCCCCATTGCAAGGGTAGCGCTGACGATGGCGGCGTCATCCGGGTCGGTGGCCAGGTCGCGCACGAATGACTGGTCGATCTTGAGCTTGTTGATCGGAAAGCGCTTCAGGTACGCCATCGACGAATAGCCGGTTCCGAAATCGTCGATGGACAACTGCACACCCATGTTGCGCAGGGCATGGAGTGTCTCTATGGTCTCCTTGACGTGCTCCATGATCATGCTCTCCGTCAGTTCCAGTTCCAGGAACTGCGGATCGATGCCGGTCTGGTCCAGTGCCCCTTTCACCATCTTGACCAGGTCGTGACGCATGAGCTGGCGGCCTGACAGGTTTACGGAGACACGCACCGGCGGCAACCCCTGTTCCAGCCACTGCACCTGCTGCCGGCAGGCGGCGTTCATTACCCACTCGCCGAGCGGCACGATGAGCCCGCTGTCCTCCGCGACCGGGATGAAGGTGCCCGGAGGTACCAGGCCCTGCTCGGGGTGGTTCCAGCGCACCAGGGCTTCGCAGCCGACGATACGGCCCGTTGCCAGGCTGACCTGCGGCTGGTAGTGGAGCAGAAACTCATCGCGCTCCAGGGCCTTGCGCATGGCGCTTTCCAGGCTCAGGCGTTCCAGTGCGCGCGTGTTCATCTCGACGGTGTAGAACTGGAAATT
Source organism: uncultured Gammaproteobacteria bacterium (assembly GCA_963695455.1). GTDB lineage: Bacteria > Pseudomonadota > Gammaproteobacteria > DSM-19610 > DSM-19610 > Thiogranum. Next base: position 1,200,043 of record CAVOGN010000002.1, read on the forward strand.
GTTGCGGCCGTTTTCCTTGGCGCGGTACATGGCGGTGTCGGCGTTCTTCAGCAGCGTGGCAGCGTCCGAACCGTCGTTCGGGAAGGCGCTGATACCGATGCTTGCGGAGATAACGACTTCCGTGTGGTCGAGTCGAAATGGCTTGGCGATATCATGCAGAATTTTTTCCGCCACGGTTGCGGCATCGTCGCTGGAGTCGAATTTCGGGCAGCAGGACGGTGAATTCATCGCCACCCAGGCGCGCCACGGTGTCTTCCGCGCGGATCAGCCCCTGGAGGCGCGTCGCCACCTGTTTGAGCAGTTCGTCGCCCGCCGGGTGCCCGGATGCATCGTTGATCAGTTTGAAATGATCGAGATCGAGAAACAGCAGTGCGATCTGCTCGTCATGCCGCTGGGCATGGAGCAGGGTGTGCTCGAACTGGTCATGGAACGAGGCGCGGTTGGGCAGCCCGGTCAGTACGTCATAGTGCGCAAGGTGGAAGATGCGCTGTTCGGATATCTTCTTCTCGGTGATGTCGCTGAAGATGCTGATGTACTGGACAATCTCCCCGGAGCGTTCGCGTACCGCGGTGATGGTCTGCCAGACCGGGAACACCCCGCCGTCGCTGCGCCGGTTCCAGACCTCGCCCTGCCAGACGCCGTCGCCCAGCAGCGCTTCCCACAGCGCCCGGTAGAATTCCTTGTCGTGCTGCCCGGACTTGAGCAGCCGGGGTGTCTTGCCGATCACCTCCTTCGCGCTGTAGCCCGTGATGCGGGTGAAGGCCGGGTTTACCCGCAGAATGCGGGTGTCGCGGTCGGTTATCATGATGGCTTCCGAACTGTCTTTGAAGACACCGGCCGCCAGCTTGAGCTCGTCCTCGGCCGTCTTGCGCTCCAGTTCGAGCGCCATGCGGTTGGCGAAAATGCCCAGTACCGGTTTGATCCAGGATTGCGGCGACATCGGCCCGGTATCCATTACCGCCACCAGGCCCATGAGGCTGTTCGATGGCGAGATCAGGGGCGCCCCGAAGTAGCTGTCCACACCCATCTGCACGAGCAGTGTCGTCGTCCGGATAACGTCGCGCGGCGTCCCGCGGTACCAGCTCGATGTCCAGGTTCAGCACATCCTGACAGGGTGTGCCTTGCAGATCGTAGACAAAATTATCGGCGAAGCTGTCTCCGGCGCGCACCGCCAGGGTGCGGATCGAGCGTTGCTCAGTGTCGGCGAACACACCGACAAAGGCGAACTTGGCGCGATAGATCTGCGCCAGGTCCCTGGTGCAGCTGCGGAAGAATTCCTCGTCCGTGGACAGCCCGGTCGCGGCGAGCAGCGAGCGCAGCGCCTGAGCGCTGTGCTCGCGCCCGTCGATCTCCGCTTCCAGTGCGGCATTGGCTTCACGCAACGCCTCGGTGCGCTGCTGCACGCGTCGTTCCAGCTGCTGGTGCGCCTGCTGCGCGCGCGCGTCCGCCTGCAGCCGCTCCTCGATGCTGGCGCCCAGAATCAGGCTGGTGATGGTCACGGTGCCCATGAAACCCTGTAACAGCAGCAGCGACTCGTTTGCCGAGGCGCGTACAAAGGGGCCGAAGCCTTGCAGCGTGCCCAGAATCGCGACCACCGACAGCGCCACGACGAACAGTGTGGCGCCGTGGCGCTGGAAACGGATTGCAGTCCAGATCAGCAGTGGCAGAAAGATGAAGGCGAGAGGGTAGTGGGTCGCGCCAATGAACAGCCAGTCGCTGAACGCCAGCCCGGCGCAGACCGACGCAGTCAAAATCAGGCAAAGCAGTTCTGCGGCGCGCTTTGTTGTCCACGCTGTTCTTGGCAGCTCAACCCAGGTCAGCAGCAGTGGCGTTATCACCAGAGCGCCGACGGCGTCTCCCAGCCACCAGGTCAGCCACAGCGACCAGAAACCGGCGTCGCCGGTAGCGCCGGCAAAAGCCAGGCTGGTGATGCCGATGGAGGCGCTGATGGTGGTCGCAAACATGACCACAGCGACGAACTTTACAACCTGCGCCACCCTGCTGAACGGATACGCGTCGGCAAACCGCAGAATCAGGAAGCCCGCCATGACGGCTTCCAGCGAGTTGCCGGTGGCGATCGTAGCTGCAACGCCGCCCGAGACCCCGGTTGACAGGTTGACCAGAAAGGCGCCGGCGAAGATGCCCGGCCAGGCGCGCAGGCCGAAATACAGCAGTGCTGCAATCGCGATGCCGGTTGGCGGCCATACCGGGCTGGTGTTGGCCTGTTCAAACGCAAGTGACAGCCCCAGGCGGGCAGCCAGGTAATAGACCGCTGCGAGCAGCAGCCAGGTTAATACAAGTCTCGTTCGATGCTGCGACACAGGGTTGCGACCGTGGTGTTGGAGTGGCTGGAGATTGAAAGCAGATGCGGGTTGTTGGTATCCGAGCGGTTTGTTATTCCGGCTGCCAGAGCATCAGGGGCCAGACCGGCGAGTTCAGCCGGCTCGTACGTGCCGCGACCCGGTTATCAGCCGGTAGGTGTCGAGGGCGCGGAGGCAGCCTGACGCGTCTGATATGGTGGGTGATATGGTGGGCCCGCCAGGACTCGAACCTGGGACCAAGGGATTATGAGTCCCCTGCTCTAACCAACTGAGCTACAGGCCCGCGAAGCGCAGCAGTATACCCGGGAAGAAAAAGGGCGTCACCCGCCGGAGCCGCGTGACGCCCTGAGCTTTCCGTCCCGGCTCGGTGTCTTGTGAGGTTGCCCAGCCGCAGTCAAGCCGACACTGCCGGCGCCGTCAGCGCCGGCAGGAGGGTGAACCGGCAGGTTGTGCGCCACCTCGGTTCGCGACTGCGCTCGCACCGGCCAGTGTTTCGACCGTCGGCGGCAACATCTGGCACATGTGTCTGAAACGCATCACCCGCCCGCTGTCAGCGGACAGTTTTTTCACCAAGGAAGGTGTTATTGCCTGGTACAGCAGGCGTGCTTCAACCATGAAGGGGCCGGCGGCGCCTGCGCAGTATCAATCTGCGGACTGTGATAACTGCCGGGACGTGCGTGATCGGTGGGCGGCTTTGTGGCAACATGGGGTTCTCACTGGCAAGCGAACAAGGTTCCGGCACGGCTGGGCCGAGTGACACATAACAGCAGCACGCCTGAAAAAATGCGCCACCATCCCACCCGTACCCTTATGCCGGCGGCTGTCGCGCTCATTGACGGATGTCATTTCAACGACTGATGGTTATGATTCGAAAAATGTGGTTTTCATGAGTCGAGAAGGACAGCACAGCTATTGTACCGATGCCGAGTGGGTCGGACGCGCCGACTGCAGGCACTGCAATATCCGCAATATGATGCTGTTTTCCGGCCTGCCGGATGCTGCGTTCGACAGGACCCTGCGTCCGATCGACAATTTTGTCTATGCTCCGGGTGCCTGCCTTTACGACGAAGGCCAACCGGGCGAAGCCATCTTTAGCATCCGCCGTGGACTGGTAAAACTGCTGCACCTGGGCGCCGACGGCAGCCAGCGTATTCTGCGCCTGCTGGGCAGCGGGTCTGCGGTAGGTCTGGAGTTGCTGGACGGCGGCGAGGACTACCGGCACTCGGCAGTCGCCGTGAGCCAGCTGGATGTGTGCCGGATTCCGGTGTCGGCCATAGCGGCGCTCGAGAAAGAGTTTCCGGAGCTCACCAGGCAGGAACGCCACCGTCTGCAGGAGCACCTGGACCGGGCGGACGAGTGGATACTGACCATGGGCACCGGGCCGGCGCGCCAGCGCGTCGCGCACCTGCTGTTGTTTCTCAGCCGCTACTCAGCCGATCCCAACGGCGACATCGAGCTGCTGGCCGGCGAGGATATGGCGGCCATCGTCGGGACTTCGGTGGAAACCGTGAGCCGGATCATCGCCGACCTCAAGCGCCGTCGTCTGCTCAACCGGGTGGCGGCGCATTTGTATCGCTGCGACACCGCCGCACTGGAAGCGATTACCCGCGACGCCGCCGAGTAAGCGTTCCACCAGGGCTGCTGGTGTACGCTGAAGGACGACGCCCGGACGGTGCCGGGGGTCGTGTGTTGCGGGTCAGTCGATTTCCAGGAAACTGCGCAGTTGTTCCGAGCGGCTCGGGTGGCGCAGCTTGCGCAGCGCCTTGGCCTCGATCTGGCGTATCCGTTCGCGGGTCACGTCGAACTGCTTGCCGACCTCTTCCAGCGTGTGGTCGGTATTCATATCGATGCCGAAACGCATGCGCAGCACCTTGGCTTCGCGCGGCGTCAGCCCCGACAGCACTGACTGGGTGGCTTCCTTGAGGCCCTCGGTGGCGGCTGAATCCACCGGCGAATCGATGTTGGTGTCTTCGATGAAGTCGCCGAGGTGCGAATCCTCGTCATCGCCGATCGGTGTTTCCATGGAGATGGGTTCCTTGGCGATCTTGAGCACCTTGCGCACCTTGTCTTCCGGCATGTCCATGCGTTCAGCGAGCTCTTCCGGCGTCGGTTCGCGGCCCATCTCCTGCAGCATCTGCCGCGAGATGCGGTTGAGCTTGTTGATGGTCTCGATCATGTGTACCGGGATGCGGATGGTGCGCGCCTGATCGGCGATGGAGCGCGTAATGGCCTGGCGTATCCACCAGGTCGCGTAGGTCGAGAACTTGTACCCGCGGCGGTATTCGAACTTGTCCACCGCCTTCATCAGACCGATATTGCCTTCCTGGATCAGGTCCAGGAACTGCAGTCCGCGATTGGTGTATTTCTTGGCAATCGAAATCACCAGGCGCAGATTGGCTTCCACCATTTCCTTCTTGGCGCGGCGTGCCTTGGCCTCACCGATCGACATGCGGCGATTGATGTCCTTGATCTCACTGATGCTCAGGCCGGCTTCCCTCTGAATGCTGACCAGCTTGTTCTGGGCCCGCAGGATCTCGTCCTTGTGCTGCTCCAGCACCGGCGAATACTTGTGGCCGCCCTTGATCTGTTTGTCCAGCCATTTCAGGTCGGTCTCGTTGTCCGGGAACGAGGTAATGAAATCCTTGCGCGGCATGTGGGCGCTGTGCACGCAGATATTCATAATCACGCGCTCGTGTGAGCGTATGCGCTCCACCGTGCTGCGCAGGTTGCTGGTCAACAGCTCTACCATGCGCGGTGCCAGCTTGAGGCGCATCAGATGCTCGACGGCCTCGTCGCGCAGCTTGTTGATGCGGCTGTGGGCTTTGCCCTTGCCGGCCAGGGTAGACTGCAATTCTTCGTGCAGTCTGCGCAGCTCGGCAAAGAACAGCCGTGTTTCTTCCGGGTCTGGTCCGGTTTCCGCCGTCGAGGTGTCGCTGTCGTCGTCATCCTCGTCGTCGTTATCCGAACTGCTCGCTGTCTGCTCTGCCGCGGGCGGGGGCAGCGGTTCATCGAGCGCGTTCGGGTCGATGAAACCGCTGAACACGTCCGCCAGCCGGCCTTCGCCGGTTTCGACCTTGGCATATTCGTCGATCAGCAGGGCAGACGATGCAGGGTAGCTGGCGAGCGCCGAGTAGACCTGCGCCAGTCCGTCTTCGATGCGCTTGGCGATCTCGATTTCGCCTTCGCGGGTGAGCAGCTCGACGGTGCCCATTTCGCGCATGTACATGCGCACCGGGTCGGTGGTGCGGCCGAACTCGCTGTCCACCGTGGCGAGCGCAGCGGCGGCTTCCTCGGCGGCATCTTCGTCGGGGGTGACGGCGTCGTTGGAAAGCAGCAGGGCATCGGCATCCGGTGCCGTTTCGTACACCTGGATTCCCATATCGTTTATCATGCCGATGATGTCCTCGATCTGTTCTGGATCGACGATTTCGTTCGGCAGATGGTCGTTGACTTCGGCGTAGGTCAGGAAACCCTGCTCCTTGCCTTTTGCAATCAACAGCTTGAGTTGTGACTGTTGGTCCTGGTTCATCACCTGATGGTGTCCCCGTATAGATCCGTTTCGACTGGCGAAAAACAAACGACCATTGTAGTCGAGTCCGAGTATATTAGCCAGTTCTGTTGCTCTTTAACGCACTTGGCCCGGGCCGGGGTGACGCGTTGCAAGAAGCTGTTTCAATTCGCTTTTCTCGGATTCGCTGAGGGCCTCACGACGGTCTTTGAAAAGCAGTTGTTCAGTGCGCTGTAGGGTCCGCTGTTCGATCAGACGCTGGATGGCGTCACGAAATTCCGTTGCGTAGCCTGTCTCCGGGATAACCAGCGGCGTGGAAGCAAGCCTGGCGAGATGCAGTCCAACAGGTTTGCCGCGCCAGTGTTCCAGTATCCCGCCGGTAGATAAATGTGGGTCCTGCCATAACATTTCAAGCAGCTCATTGAGCAGGTCGATGCCCGGCACGTCCAGATCCGCGAAGCCGGTCGGTGCTGTAACCTCGCGACTCAGTTCCGGTTGCTCCAGCAGCAGGCGGATGGCGGTGCGGACCGGGCTGCGACCCGACCCTTCGGGCCGCGGTTTGACTGCGCCGGCGGCCGTTGGTTCCCGGGCGCCGAACAGGCGCCCGGCCAGTTTGTCCGGTCCGAGCCCGCTCAGGTCGGCAAGTCGCTCGAGCATCAGGTCGCGGAACACCGAGTCCGGCAGCATCTGCAGCAGCGGGCGCGCCAGCTCGACCAGGTGCGCGCGACCATCCACACTGCGGGTATCGACCTGGCGGGCAAGCGATTCAAAGAAAAACTGTGAAAGTGGGATTGAATCGGCAGTCTGCTTTTCAAACGCCCGGCAGCCGATGCGCCGGATCAGGCTGTCCGGGTCTTCCCCCTCGGGCAGGAACAGAAAACGTGCCTCGCGACCGTCACGCATGATGGGCAGGGCATTTTCCAGCGCTCGCCAGGCGGCGCGACGCCCGGCCGCATCCCCATCGAAGCAGAACACCACCTCGTGCACGACCCGGTACAGGCGCTCCAGGTGTTCGGGCGTGGTGGCGGTGCCGAGGGTGGCGACCGCATTGCTCAGACCGAACTGGGCCAGGGCCACCACGTCCATGTAGCCTTCCACCACCAGCAGGCGCGCCAGTTTCTGGTTCGCCTTGCGCGCCTCGAACAGCCCGTACAGTTCCTGACCCTTGTGGAATACCGGGCTTTCCGGGCTGTTCATGTATTTGGGTTTCTCGTCACCCAGCACGCGTCCGCCAAAGCCGATGCTGCGCCCGCGCCGGTCCCGGATCGGGAACATGATGCGGTCGCGAAAGCGATCGTATACGCGACCGTCTTCGCGCCGTACCAGAAGGCCGAGTTCCAGTGCCAGTTTCTGCGCGTGCGCGTCGGAGCCGAGGTGGGTGAGCAGGGCGTCCCAGCCGGGCGGCGCGTAGCCGAGCCCGAAGCGGGCTGCGATTTCGCCGCTCACTCCGCGCTTCTTCAGGTAGTCGACGGCGCGCTCTGCCCGGGTGTGCTCGCGCAGCTGGGCGCGGTAGAAACGGTCGGCGCGCTCCAGCAGCGAGAAATGATCATCGCGCTGCTCGCGGTGCGCTGCAGGCGGGGCGGCGCCGGCCTCGCGCGGAACCTCGAGACCGAGCGAACGCGCCAGCTCCTCGATGGCCTCCGGAAACTCCAGGTGCTCATAATCCATCAGAAAACCGATCGCGCTGCCGTGTGCGCCGCAGCCGAAGCAGTGATAGAACTGCTTGCCGGGGCTGACGGTGAAAGATGGCGTTTTCTCGTTGTGGAACGGGCAGCAGGCCTGGTACTCCCGGCCGGTCTTTTTCAGCGGTACCCGCGCGTCGATGACATCCACGATGTCCACGCGGTTGAGGAGCTCATCGATAAAACTTTGCGGGATGCGGCCGGACATGCGGCTATGTTAAGGGGAGATCAGCGTCGCCGTCAGCAGGTCTTGAGCAGGTGCTTGAAATGGTCGTTGGATCTGGTGCTTACCGCAAAGGCGAATAAGGATTCTGCAAAATGATAGCTTCGCGCGTCTGCTGTGCCTTAGGGGTTGGAGTGTGCGGTAGCTTCCGGCCGTCCCGGCTGATTCAACCCGATAGTCGGGCCTTGATTCTGGCGCTGACCGCGCCCATGTCGGCCCGCCCCTGCAGCTTGGGTTTGAGCTGGCCCATCACCTTGCCCATGTCCTTGACGCTGGCGGCACCGGTGGACTGGATAGTCGCCTCGATCATGGCGTCGATCTCGGCCTCGCCGAGCTGTTCCGGGAGGTAGCTTTTGAGGAGTTCGAGTTCGAAATTTTCCTGCTCGACCAGATCGTCACGGCCGGCCTTGCTGTACTGAGCGATGGACTCGCGGCGCTGCTTGGCCATTTTGTCGAGGACGGCGGTGACGGCGGCATCGTCGAGTTCGGTGCGCTCGTCCACCTCCCGCTGCTTGATCGCGGCCATCACCAGGCGAATTGCGCCGAGGCGGCGCTTCTCGCCGCCGCGCATGGCCTGTTTCATGTCCTGCTGGAGCTGCTCCTTGAGCGACACGACGGGCTGGGTCTGGTTCGGCTTAGTACAGGCGGGTGCGACGCGAGTGCTCGCGTGAAACCTTCTTCATATGCCGCTTGACGGCCGCGGCCTGCTTGCGTTTGCGTTCCTGGGTGGGCTTTTCGTAGAACTCCCGGCGGCGAACTTCCGACAGGATGCCGGCCTTTTCACAGGAGCGCTTGAAGCGACGCAGCGCGACCTCGAAAGGCTCGTTTTCGCGAACTCTTACTTGTGGCAAAGCCAATTCCTCTATTGTTGGCAAAAAGGGCGCGTATTGTAGCAATCCCGGAAGCCAAGGTAAAACCCCGATTTGGCGCTGGAAAGAGCGCTTGAGTAGGTTGCGGCAAGCGGTACCATAGCGGCCATGCGGGTACTGGGAATCGAATCGTCCTGTGACGAAACCGGCGTGGCCCTGTTCGACACCGGGCAGGGACTGCTGGCACACGCGCTGCACAGCCAGATCGATCTGCACGCCGAATACGGAGGCGTGGTACCGGAGCTGGCGTCGCGCGATCATGTGCGCAAGACTCTGCCGCTGGTGCGCGCGGTGCTCGATGAGGCCGGCTCTAAAGTGAGCGATATCAATGGGGTGGCCTATACCGCCGGGCCCGGCCTGGTCGGCGCCCTGCTGGTGGGGGCGAGCATCGGCCGCAGCCTGGCATGGAGCTGGGGGGTGCCGGCGATCGGCATCCATCACATGGAGGGTCACCTGCTGGCGCCGATGCTGGAGCGGCCCGCCCCCGGGTTTCCCTTCGTCGCCCTGCTGGTCTCGGGGGGGCATAGCATGCTGGTACAGGTGGACGGCATCGGCGCCTACCGGATTCTCGGCGACACGCTGGACGACGCGGCCGGCGAGGCGTTCGACAAGACGGCCAAACTGCTCGGCCTGAACTATCCTGGTGGTCCGGCGCTGGCCAGGCTTGCCGAGCAGGGCGATGCGTCGCGCTTCCAGTTTCCGCGCCCCATGACCGACCGGCCCGGGCTGGATTTCAGTTTCAGCGGCCTGAAGACCTTTGCTCTGACCACCTGCCAGGCGCACGGCGACGACCTGCAGACGCGCGCCGACATTGCCCGCGCGTTTCAGGATGCGGTGGTGGATACCCTGGTGATCAAGTGCCGGCGCGCCCTGCAGCAGACCGGAATCGGACGGCTGGTGGTTGCCGGTGGGGTGGGCGCCAATCAGGCGCTGCGCGCCGGTCTGCGCGACCTGGCCGACCAGCTGGGGGCCGAGGTGTTCTACCCGCGACTGGAATTCTGTACCGACAACGGTGCCATGATCGCCTACGCCGGCGCCTGTCGCCTGCAGGCCGGACAGTGCCAGGACCTCGAGGTGCAGGTCCATCCGCGCTGGTCGCTGGAGGCGCTGCCGGCGTTGTAGCGAATCCGGTGCTTCCAGTCAGCCGCGGCGGACCCTGCCCGCGTGCGCGGTTCGGGTTCCAGGCGTGGCCAAGTCACCCTCGCTCGCGCACGCGGGCAGGGTCAGGTTTCGTCTCGTTCCGTCGTCGGGGTGGCAACCTGGTTGGCGGTGCGCAACCAGTTCCCGCTTGCAGGTTCCGGTGCGGACGCTCCGGTACTAATCGGCGCGCTTCTCCGGCTTGCTCTGGATGTGCCCTTCGGTGCCGCGCAGGAGATTCTGTATATTGGAGCGGTGCCGCCAGAACAGCAGCGCGCCCATGAACAGCATCGCCGCCAGCAGCGCCGGCTCCGGGATCAGCCACCAGATATACAGCGGTGTGAGCAGGATCGCGATCAGCGCCGCCAGCGATGAGATCTTGAACACATAAGCCACGACCAGCCAGGTGGCGATGGTCATCAGCCCCACCGGCCAGTGCAGGCCGAGCAGCACGCCCAGTGCGGTGGCCACGCCCTTGCCGCCCTTGAAACCGAAGAAGACCGGGTACAAGTGCCCCAGGAACGCCGCCACGGCGACACCCGACTGCACCGCGATATCGGCCTGCAGGGCGCGGGCGACCAGCACCGGAATCAGGCCCTTCAGCATGTCGCCCGCCAGGGTGGCGGCGGCAGCCTTCTTGCCACCCACGCGCAACACATTAGTGGCGCCGGGGTTGCCGGAACCCTGACTGCGCGGATCGGGCAGGCCGAGCAAGCGGCAGATGATGATCGCCGAGGACAGCGAGCCCATCAGGTATCCGCCCGCGATCAGGAGCAGGTCGATTAGCATGCGCGCTATTGGATAGCTTTAGCGCTGCCCGGTCAAGCGAGCGCGACCGGCCAAGGCAGCTGGAGCGGCATGACGAATCTGTTTATAGTGCGCCACTGGCGGCAGGCCGGGACTGGCAATGGATATTATTTTTATACGCGATCTGCGCATCGATACCGTCATCGGTATCTACGACTGGGAAAGATCCATCAGGCAGACTATTCGTCTCGACCTGGAAATGGCCACCGATATCGCGCGCGCGGCGGCCAGCGACAGCATCGAAGACACGCTCAATTACAAGGCGGTCGCCAAGCGTGTCATTGCCTTTGTGGAACAGAGCGAGTTCCAGCTGGTGGAGACCCTGGCCGAGCGTATCGCGGAACTGGTGCAGGGCGAGTTTCCGGTGCCCTGGTTGCGCCTCACACTGAACAAGGGCGGCGCGGTGCGTGGCGCGCAGGGTGTGGGCGTGATCATCGAACGCGGCAACAGGGCTTGACCCGGTGGCGCGCGTCTATGTCAGCGTCGGCAGCAATATCGACCGCGACCGCAACGTGGCCGCGGCGCTCGCCAGCCTGCGGCGCGAGTTTGGTGAGCTGCAGCAATCCACGGTGTATGAAACCGAGGCGGTGGGTTTCGACGGCGACCCGTTCTATAACCTGGTGGTCGGGTTCGACACCGAGCTGAGTCCGCACCAGGTCGCTGCGCTGCTGCACCGCATCGAGGACCAGCAGGGCCGCCAGCGGCGCGCCGGCAAGTTCAGCGGCCGGACCCTGGACCTCGATCTGCTGCTGTACGACCAGCTGGTACTGGACGAGGACCATCTGAAGCTTCCGCGCCCGGAAATCCTGGAGTACGCTTTCGTGTTGCGACCGCTGGCCGAAATCGCCGGTGACCTCAGGCATCCGCTCGCCGGTGCCAGCCTGGCGGCGCTGTGGGACGCCTTTGATGCCGCCGCGCAACCCATGTGGCCGGTGAAAACGTAAACCGCCGCGGTCATGTCCGACGCTCTGCCGCTTCCCGACGCCGAAGCGCGCGCCGTCAGCGCGAAGCTGCTGGAGGCGCTGCGCGAGCGTATCGATGCCGCCGGCGGCTGCCTGCCGTTCGATGCCTTCATGGAAGCGGCGCTCTACGAGCCGGGGCTGGGTTATTACAGTAATGGTTTGACCCCGTTCGGAGAGCGGGGCGATTTCATCACCGCGCCGGAGTCCGGGCAGCCTGTTCGCGCGTTGCCTGGCGCGCAGTGTGGCGGCGGTGTTGCAGCAGCTGGACGGTGGCAAGGTAATGGAGCTGGGCGCCGGCAGCGGTGTGCTGGCGGTGGACCTGCTGCGCGAGCTGCAGGTGCTGGGGGCGCTGCCGGAACGCTACTGGATCCTGGAGCGCAGCGTGGCCATGCGCGCCCTGCAGCAGAAACACATTGCTGACCGGCTGCCGGAGTTCGCGGCCCGGGTTGAGTGGTTGACGGCCCCGCCGCAAACCGCTTTTTCCGGGGTGGTGTTCGGCAATGAAGTTGCCGATGCGCTGCCGGTGAAGCGGTTCTGCTGGCGCGACGGCCAGGCGCTGGAGCTGGGCGTGGCCTGCCGTGAGCGCGGGTTGGTGGAATGCCTGCGTCCCGGTGATGCCGCATTGCAGGATCGGGTCGCGGCGCTGGCTCGCGCCGGGCGCTGGGAAGACGACTATCGCTCCGAATACTGCCCGGCGCTGCAGCACTGGACCGGCGAGCTGGCGGCTTGCCTGGAACGCGGGCTGTTGTTGCTGATCGACTATGGCTACGGACGCCCCGAGTACTACCACCCGCAGCGCGCCATGGGGACGCTGATGTGTCATTACCGGCATCAGGCGCACGGCGACCCGCTGTGGTTTCCGGGTCTGCAGGACATTACCGCCTTTGTCGATTTCACGGCGATTGCGGAGGTGGCCAGCGACGCCGGTCTGCGGCTGGAGGGGTTCAGCAGCCAGGCGCAGTTCCTGCTGGCGTGCGGCATCGACCGGCTGCTGGCGCAGGTCGACCCGGGGGACGTGCAGCGCTTCCTCAGCCTCAGCAACGAGGCCAAGCGCCTGCTGCTGCCGGGTGACATGGGCGAGCGCTTCAAGGCGATCGGCTTTTCCCGCCGGCTCGATCGGCCCGTGACCGGTTTCGGTTCCCCGGATCTTCGCAGTCGGTTATAAACCGCCCAACCCCAGACAAGAGCTAATCGATGGATAACGTTCAGGCAGTAATTCTCGCGCTGGTGCAGGGGCTGACCGAGTTTCTACCCATCTCGAGTTCTGCGCACCTGATCCTGGTACCGATGCTGGTCGACTGGCCCGACCAGGGACTGGCCTTTGACGTGGCGGTGCATTTCGGCACGCTGAGTGCGGTGGTCGTGTATTTCCGCCACCAGCTTGCGGCCATGGCCCGCGCCTGGTTCGGTTCGCTCGGCTCGCGTTATCCGGACCAGGAGGCCAGGCTGGCCTGGGCCGTGTTGCTGGGTACCGTGCCGCTCGGGCTGTCCGGGCTGCTGCTGCACGATGTGGTGGAAACCTACCTGCGTTCACCGCTGGTGATTGCCGCCGCCACCATTCTGTTCGGCCTGCTGCTGTGGTATGCGGACGTGCGCGGTCCGCAGACCCGCTGCGAATACCGGCTGAGCGCCGGGCGGGTTGCGGTCATCGCCTGTGCCCAGGCGCTGGCGCTGATTCCGGGCACCTCGCGTTCCGGGATCACCATTACCGCGGGGTTGCTGGTCGGTCTGGACCGCAAGGCGGCGGCGCGCTTCTCGTTCCTGCTGTCCATTCCAGCCATCCTGATGGCGGCTGGCTACGAGAGCAGCAAACTGCTGGGCGGCGAACACCCGGTCCAGTGGACGCCGATGCTGCTGGGCGTCGCGGTGTCGGCTATCAGTGCCTATGCCTGCATTCACTATTTTCTGAAACTGCTCGACCGCATCGGCATGCTGCCCTTCGTCTGGTACCGTTTGCTGCTGGGCGTCGTATTACTTTGGCTTTACTGGTAGCGGCGCGGTGCGCGTGGATTGATATGGTGCAGGTTTTGGCTAGAATGCACCGTCGCGCGGCGTAAGAGGCTATCGGTGGCGGCGGCTCAGCTGTCATCTTTTTGAAAAATATGGCTTGTAGGATTTGGCCCCGGGATTGCAAGAATCATTTTGTCTGTTGAGCAAGGGGAATAATCATGGGACGCAGAGGGCGTCAATTGGCAGTGTGTGCGCTGGCTTGCAGCCTTGCGGCGCACGCCGGGGCGAATGTGCTGGAGCCCGCCCAGGGCACTGTACAGGCTTCTGCCGAGCAACTGGCGGGACTCGGACTGAGCGCGCAGCCGCTACCGGGTTCGATTCCGGCGCACGGTTTGGTTGCGCAAGCCGCCGGGGAAGCGGTCGCTCAGCTCGGAATCACTGAAATCGCCTCGCTTCTGGTTACTGACCGCAGTGGCGGAGCATCTGCAGAGACCGCCGGCCCGGCCTTGTTCTGGGTGTTCGGCACTGGCCTGCTCGGCGCCGCCTTCATCGCGCGCCGGCGCAAGCCGGTGCGGCGCAAGGCCTGAGCCGCGCTTCCGCAGGCGGCGTTTCCGGTTCGCGCTCCGCGCGGCCCGAATGCGGGTTTCAGCGGCCCTTCTGGTAATAGCCCACCAGCTCGGTCTGGGCGATAACGTGGCCCTGCATCGCTGCCTCCACGGCCGCCTTGGTCGGTCGTTCTAACCCTTCCAGGCGCGTGTCCAGGGCATACAGCTTGTGGAAGTAGCGGTGGCGGCCGATCGGGGGGCAGGGGCCGCCGTAGCCAGAACGTTTCCAGTCATTCACGCCTTCCTCGCTGCCAACCGGCAGCTCAGCGCTGCTGACCCCCGCGGGCAGGCCCCTGGTGGTGGTCGGCAGGTTATACAGCACCCAGTGTACCCAGATCATCCGCGGCGCTGCCGGGTCCGGGGCATCCGGGTCATCGACAATCAGTACCAGGCTGCGGGCCTGGTCCGGAACGCCGCTCCACTGCAACGGCGGAGACCTGTCGTCTCCCTCGCAAGTGTACTGCAACGGAATATCACCGCCAGATGTGAAGGCGTCAGAGGTGAGTGTCAGTGTCATAGTATCCTCCGCGTGCAGCCCGCCCGCGAGCGGGAAAAGAACACAGCCGACCAGCAGCGCCCACCGGGTGTGCAGCCGGCGCCGGGCAGGGTTTCCGTATTGCGTGTCCGGGTTGAAACAAAGAACCTGCATCGAGGAACTCCGCTCGAGCCGCGCCCGGGAGCGCCAGCCGTTTTCACTTCCTGGGTAGGTTGAGCTTAGAACCTATTTCATAATCCCGCACGAGCCGTTTGCCGGTACTGGACAGCTGTCCACAACCCGGGGCAAATGTGATACCAGCTGATTTGTGTCAAGTTCCTCGTCAGTCGCCTGTGATAAATGAAAGTAATGATCCTGAACCGACAGGATCGGGTTTGTCTGGTGTAGGAGGTACACAACCATGGCTCACATAGTAGTGCTCGGCGCTGGCATCGGTGGCATGCCGGCGGCCTACGAGCTGCGCGAAGTGCTCGAGCCCGAGCACGAAATCACGGTCGTCAACGCAAACGACTATTTCCAGTTTGTGCCGTCCAATCCGTGGCTGGCGGTGGGTTGGCGCAAACGCCAGGAGATTACACTGCCGATCGGGCGGTATCTCAACAAGCACGGCATCAAGTTCGTCGCCGGCTGGGTGGAGAAAATCGATGCGGCGGGCAATAAGCTGATCCTGAAAGACGGGCAGGAAGTCGCCTACGACTACCTGGTCATTGCCACCGGTCCGCGCCTGGCCTTCGACGAAGTGCCAGGCAGCGGGCCGGTAGACGGCTACACCCACTCGGTGTGTACCGTAGACCATGCCGAAAAGGCCTACGCTGACGTCCAGAAACTGATCGCTGACCCGGGCCATGCGATTGTGGGTGCCGTGCAGTTTGCCAGCTGTTTCGGACCCGCCTACGAGTACGCAGCTATCCTCGATACGGCGCTACGCCGGGCGCGGGTCCGTGACCGGGTGCCGATGACCTTCGTCACCAGTGAGCCCTATGTTGGCCACCTGGGCCTGGGTGGCGTCGGCGACTCGCGCGGGTTGCTGGAACACGAGTTCCGTAACCGCCACATCAAGCACATTGCCAATGCCAGGGTCACGCGCGTCGAAGCCGGCAAAATGTTAGTCGATGAGCTCGACGCCGGCGGCGAAATCGCCAGACAGCACGAGCTGGAATTCAAGCACGCCATGATGTTGCCGGGCTTCAAGGGCGTCGACCCGGTCGCCGCGGTCGAAGGCCTGTGCAACCCGCGCGGTTTCGTCATCGTCGACGAGCACCAGCGCAGCCCGAAATACCCCAACGTCTACTCCGCCGGTGTGTGTATCGCCATTCCGCCCGTGGAGCCAACACCGGTGCCAACCGGCGCGCCCAAGACCGGTTATATGATCGAATCCATGGTCACCGCCATCGTGCATAACATCAAGGCGGAGTTGACCGGATACCCGGTCGCCTCCAAAGCGACCTGGAACGCTTTCTGTCTGGCCGACCTGGGTGACACCGGTGCCGCCTTTATCGCCGTGCCGCAAATCCCGCCGCGCAACGTCACCTGGTTCAAGAAGGGCAAGTGGGTGCACTGGTCCAAGATCGCTTTCGAGAAGTACTTCCTGCGCAAGATGCGTATCGGCGTCTCGGAGCCGATGTTCGAAAAGTGGGCGCTGAAGCTGATCGGGGTGGCGAAACTGAAACAGCACTGACGGCCGGTGGCCAACGGCGCGTTCGGGCGGCAGCGGGCGCGCACGCCCGTGCGCTCAGGCCGGGGCCATGGTCATGGTCATGCAGAGCCGGAGGCGTACTGCCGCAGCCAGCGTCACGACCGGCCCAGGCGGTGGACGGCCGGATAGCGGAAACACTCGACGGTGTGGTCGTTGACCATGCCCACCGCCTGCATGAAGGCGTAGCAGATGGTCGAACCGACAAAGCCGAAGCCGCGTTTCTTCAGGTCCTTGCCCATACGGTCTGATTCGGCGCTGCGGGCCGGCAGCTCGGCGAGCGACGACCAGGCGTTCTGGCGCGGGACGCCCTCGACGTAGCGCCACAGGAAGGCATCGAGGCTGCCGAATTCCTCCTGTACCGCCAGCACCCCCCGGGCGTTGCGGATACAGGCCTCGATCTTCAACCGGTTGCGCACAATGCCGGGGTCGGCGAGCAGCCGTGCGACGTCCCTGTTGGTATAACGTGCGATCCGGGCGGCATCGAAACCATGCAATGCGCGCCGGTAGTTGTCGCGCTTCTTCAGGATGGTCAGCCAGCTCAGTCCCGCCTGCGCGCCTTCCAGAATCAGCATCTCGAAAAGCTTGCGATCGTCGTGTACCGGCACGCCCCATTCGTCGTCGTGATAGGCCACATACAGGGGGTCGGTTCCGCACCAGGCGCAGCGCTGGTTCATTCTGCCGCTCCATGACCCGGCGGATACCGGCCGCTCATGATGATTGCCGGGGCGGATCGGTGCGCGCACCGCCAGGGGCGGGCCGATCCGGCGGCGCCGCGGTTTCCCAGTCCAGGAGCTCACGCTTGGTGACGGATCCACCCCGATAGCCGCCGATGCTGCCGTCGGCACGCAGCACCCGGTGGCAGGGAATCAGATAATTGACCGGATTGGCGGCGACAGCGTTGGCGACAGCGCGTACCGCGGCGGGTCGACCGATGCCCTCGGCCAGCTCGCTGTAGGACAGCACCGTGCCGCGCGGGATGCGCAGCAGTGCCCGCCAGACGCTGACCTGAAAGTTGGTGCCGTGGACCGCGAGGTGAATCGTGGCCGCCGGGTTAGCGCGGTCGGGGAAAACCGCCTCCGCCGTTGCGCGCGCCGCGGCGTTGTCTTCCCGCAGTGCGGCCAGCTTGTACAGGCGTTGCAGCCGGTCGAGTTCGCGCGCCCGCGTCTGTTGGTTGACAAACGACAACAGGCAGATGCCGCGTGGTGTCCGGGCGATCAGCATTTCCCCGAACGGTCCCGCTGCCAGGCCATAGCGGATCTCTACGCCACGCCATTTTCGTTTGTAGTCGCCCGGGCTGGTGGCCTGCACCGCAACGAACTGCTCGTGGAGGCGCGACGGGCTGCTCAGTCCGAGCTCAAGCGCTGCATCCAGCACGCTGTGGGACTGGCGCAGCAGCGGTTTCGCTCGCTCGACAGTCAGATATTCCAGGTAGCGCTTGGGGCTCAGTCCCGCCCAGCGGCGGAACAGGCGCTGAAAATACTGTGGACTCAGGCCAACGTGGGCGGCGATCTCGTCGAGCCCCGGCTGTTTCGCCAGGTTGTCGCGTATGAAGCGGATCGCCGCTGCAACCCGTGCATGGTCTGCAGTCATCTCCGGTATCCCTGGTCTCCGAGTGGTGCTGAAGTAATACACCACCCGACCTCGCAGGACCACCCGGATCTTGCGCTCCCGTGCCAGCTGATCACACCAGCCCGCGCGCCCGGGCCGCCAGCCGGGGTGCCAGGCCGGTCACCAGCAGCACCAGCAGGAACAGATTTCCGTGCGCGACATTGAATACCTGCCAGATTTCCTTCCAGGGCTTTCCGGCGGCGTAGTGGCCGAACAGAAACTCGAACGCGAGGGTCAGTGACACCCAGAGCAGCCCGATGGACCAGTAGACGCGCGCTCTGCGGCTGGCCACCAGAGGGACGCTGAGAAACGCGACCAGCAGGATCAGCAACGCCAGAATCACGCCGCTCAGCGGGAGTGCCAGTGCCGGGCTGGACATCCGGGAGAGGACAGTGTCGCGGAAGACTCCGTTGCCGATCGCCACCGCAACCAGCAGCAGCCAGATAAACGTGCCTTTCAGCAGGGCGGTGGTCATGATGTGTCAGCGGCGAAAAATGCCTTTGGCAAAGTCTCATGTCTGTAGGCGCGTGGCGGCCGCAGCGATGCCAACGTCAGGCAGAGCGCGAGTGCTTCCACGGCCTCTTGCTGCCGGACACGAGGCCTTGTCAATGCGGGCTAAGTCCGGTGACCGGGCCGCGCCGGTTGCGCGCAACAGCGGCGCGCCCGCCGCCGGCAGTCGCGGGTCGTCAGGCATCCTCGCGCGGCGTTGCGCTGTGCAGCGCTGCCAGCGCATCCCTGAGTTGTTCTATCTCCGTTTGCAGCTCGTTGACACGCTGCTCCAGCTGGTCGAGGCGTTCGCTGTCGGGGCTCTCCGGTGTTTGCGCGCCCGCCGCTGGCGCGGGATTGTCGAGCTCCTCCAGTGCAGTGCTGAAACAGTGCCTGTAGCGGGCTTCCCGTTTGCCGGCCTCGCGTGGCAGCCGCCTGACCAGGGGGCCGTCGTCGCGCGCCATCAGTTGCTCGAGCACGGCTTCGACTTCCTGTACATCGCTGAACTCGCACAGCCGCTGGGTGCGGGTACGCAGTTCACCCGGGGTCTGTGCGCCGCGCAACAGCAGCACGCAGATGATGCCGCGTTCCTGTGGTGACAGTTGCAGGCTGCCGAATTCGGTGTTGCAGAAGCGGTGCCGGTATTTGGCAACACGGCTGCCGAAGCCCGACTTTTCCATCACCAGACGTTTCTTGGCAAGCCCGTCGACGGTTTGTTGCACGCTGGCCTCGTCGAGATCCAGCACCGGATCGCGATTGCTTTTCTGGTTACAGGCGTTGGTGAGCGCGTTGAGCGACAGCGGATACTGTTCCGGAGTGGTAATCTCCTTTTCGATCAGGCAGCCGATAACGCGCGCTTCGTACGGCGAGAGGTCAATGTCCACAGTAAAGCTTCCTTTCCGGCCGCTGGTCGGTAGATCCGGTCACACGCCGGGGCGTGCATGCGAACGCCGTGAGATTCACCAGGCGGCCTGCATCAGGTGAATCTCGTGGTCGGCCACCAGTGGCGGCAGCGCCGCGCGCAGCGCCGGCCATTCGGCTGCGTCGCCGAGCTGCTCCAGCGCCTGCTCGATCAGCTCGACCTTGCGCGGCGCGAGCAGGCGTTCCGGGGCCACCGGCTGACCGGCGTCCAGCAGCCGCAGCAGCTGATCGGCGGCTTCCGGAAGCCGCAGGCCGCGCCGGGTGGCGATGGCGTCCAGGTCCAGCCCGTCCTGGTAGGCAAGCCAGGTGGCGCGCAGCGCCGGGTCCAGAGCGACTGCCCGGTCACGGCTGTCGCCGCAGTACTCGGCAATGGCATCTAGAAACGGCTGTCCGTATTTGTCCAGCTTGGACTGTCCGACGCCGTTCACCGCGAGCAACTGCTCCTCATCCAGGGGCTTTTCGCGCGCCATCTGGATCAGGGTGGCGTCGCCGAACACGATATAGGGCGGCACACCCTGCGCATCGGCAAGCCGTTTGCGCAGCGCGCGCAGCTGTTCGAACAGTGATTCGTCATAGGGGCCCTGGGCGGCAGCCGCCGCCGGCACCTTTTTCTTCGCCGCCGCCTTGATGCGCGGCCGCGCCAGCTCCAGGCGCTGCTCGCCGCGCAGCAGCGGCCGCGCCGCGGGGGTCAGCTTGAGCACCGAATAATTGGCGATGTCCTGGACCAGGTAACCGTGGTGAATGAGCTGGCGGATCACCGAAGTCCATTCCTGCTCGCCCTTGTCCGAACCGATGCCGTAGGTGGACAGGCGCGTGTGCCCGAGGCTGCGGATGCGTTCATTGTCGGCGCCGCGCAGCACGTCGACCACGTGCTTGAGGCCGAAGCGCTGGTCCACCCGGTAGACACAGGAAAGCGCTTTCTGCGCGTCCACGGTGGCATCGTAGCGTTGCGGCGGGTTGAGACACACATCGCAGTTGCCGCAATCGGCCTCCAGGCGCTCGCCGAAGTAACCCAGCAGTACCCGGCGCCGGCAGGTGACACTCTCGGCGAATGCGATCATGGCGTTGAGCTTGTGCAGCTCGATGCGCCGCTGCGCCGGGTTGTTGTTGCTCTCTACCAGGCGGCGGGCGGTTACCACGTCCTGGGCGCCGTACAGCAGCAGCGCCTCGGAGGGCAGGCCGTCGCGCCCGGCCCGGCCGGTTTCCTGATAGTAGCCTTCGATGTGCCTGGGCAGGTCATAGTGCACCACGAAGCGCACATTGG
The DNA here is from genome assembly GCA_963695455.1 of uncultured Gammaproteobacteria bacterium. Taxonomy (GTDB): domain Bacteria; phylum Pseudomonadota; class Gammaproteobacteria; order DSM-19610; family DSM-19610; genus Thiogranum. Next base: position 1,220,578 of record CAVOGN010000002.1, read on the forward strand.
GCTTGTCGATGCCCATGCCGAACGCCACCGTCGCCACCACCACGCGCAGTTCGTCGCGCAGGAACCGTTCCTGCACATCGGCGCGTTGCGCGGCCGGCAGGCCGGCGTGATAGGCCGCGGCGTGCACGCCCTGCGCGCTCAGCTTGGCGGCGATTTCCTCCACCCGCTTGCGCGACAGTGCGTAGATAATTCCCGATTCGTCCTCGCGGCCGGTGAGAAAACGCTGCAGCTGTTCGAACGGCTTGTGCTTTTCCAGCAGCGGTGTAGCGGATATTGGGGCGGTCGAAGCTGGTGGTATAGCGGCGCGCCTGTTCCAGGCCCAGGACCCTGACGATGTCCTCGCGGGTCTGCGGATCGGCGGTGGCGGTGAGCGCCACCAGCGGCACCGCGGGAAAGTGCCGGCGCAGCTGCCCGAGCTGCACGTATTCGGGGCGGAAATCGTGGCCCCACTGCGACACGCAGTGCGCCTCGTCGATAGCGAACAGGGCGATATCGATGTCCGCCAGCCGTTCCAGGAACGCAGGGGTCATGAGGCGCTCCGGCGCGATATAGAGCAGTTCCAGCTCGTCAGCGTGCAGCCGCGCCAGCACCTGGCGTGCCGCGGCGCTGCCCAGTGCCGAATTGTAGAACGCCGCCTGCACCCCGTTGGCCTGCAGTGCATCCACCTGGTCTTTCATCAGCGAGATCAGCGGCGACACCACGACAGCGACTCCCGACCGGTGCAGGGCCGGCAGCTGGTAGCACAGCGACTTGCCGCCGCCGGTGGGCATCAGCACGAAGGCATCGCCGCCGCTGATGAGGTTCTCGACGATGTCCCGCTGGTCGGGGCGGAAACTGTGGAAACCGAACACCCGGCGCAGGGTGGCGTGGATGTCGTCCGTGACCGGGGAGGCGCTGCTCATGGGTGGATTGTACGCCGCCGTGGGGTGCCTGGTCAGCTGTTGCCGGCCTGGTCACAACTTCCGATGCGACAGGCGAGCCAAGGTTGATCGGCTGTAACAGCGCGCTCAGTACCGCGCACCGCTATGACAATGATCTAATTCAAATGAAATCGCGAAAACGGGGTCAGAACACAATTATCAATAATATTAGCGGAAACTGTGTTCTGACCCCGGTTTTCCGCGTTTTGAGCCGATACGGTGGCTTCACACCCCCCCTTCGCAAACGCTCCCCACATGCGCTCACGCTGGCCGAGCGCGAGGAGATTTCGCGTGGACTATCGGCGGAGCACTCGCTGCGCCAAATTGCCAAAGCACTGCAGCGCTCGCCATCTACGATCAGCCGTGAGGTCGCCCGCAACGGCGGCAGACGACGCTACCGCGCCACCGAGGCGGACAAGGCGGCGTGGGCGCGTGCTCGACGCCCCAAAGTCTGTCGCCTGGCTCAGCATGGTAAGCTCAGGCGTACGGTGGCGAATAAGCTGGCGCAGGATTGGTCCCCTGAACAGATAGCAGGCTGGTTAAAGTGCACGTATCCGGATGATGAGACGCGGCGTGTGTCACACGAAACGATTTATAAAAGCATTTTCGTTCAGACGCGCGGTGTGCTGAAAAAAGAGCTTCAAAAGCATTTACGTACCCAGCGGGCCTTCCGTCAGTCGCGGCGCAGTAGCCTGCGCGGTACTGGTCGCGGCCAGATCGTCGATGGCGTCTCGATTGCTGAGCGTCCACCGGAGATCGAAGACCGGGCAGTGCCCGGTCACTGGGAAGGCGACCTCATTGCGGGTTTCGCCGATTCGTATATTGCGACACTGGTTGAACGAGCCTCACGCTTTACGATGCTGGTCAAAGTCGGCGGAAAAGATACCAACAGCGTGGTAACGGCTCTGAGCAAACAGGTCCGCAAGCTCCCGAATCAGCTGCGCCAATCACTGACCTGGGATCGGGGTATGGAGCTGGCCGACCACAAAACCTTCACTATGGCGACGGATGTCAAAGTCTATTTTTGTGATCCTCGAAGCCCCTGGCAGCGTGGCACGAATGAGAATACGAACCGACTGCTGCGCCAGTACTTCCCGAAAGGAACAGACCTGTCGGTGTATTCACAAGCCGAACTAAATAAAGTCGCTCGAAAACTGAACCAGCGTCCCCGAAAAACTTTGGGATATGCGACACCCGCAGATAAACTACAGGCAAGTGTTGCATCGATCAGTTGAACCCGCCGTCACTGAACAGGTATTTCCGACCCTACAAAGGACATAAGCGGAACGGCTGACGGGGCAATTGGTCTACCGCTAGGTTCTGAAGTTTTATGTGACGAGTGGTCTTATAGGTCTCAGGACGTGTTGCTAGGCAACGCTCCGGAATGCGAACGGGGTTATGGCTGAATAGGCAGCAATTGATTTACTGGAGCGACTCACCTTGTAGGTATCTCGTCTGCTGGGCCGTGCTTGGGTGGATCATGCGGGATACACAAAACTAGGGGTCCCCAACACGTGTAGCCTGTGTTGCGGGACTATAATCGCGAGTGCTGGTCCACGCGCCTAGTGGCATTCAGTGCATTCATTGATGATTAGGCGGGCTGGCGAACGCACACAAGTGGTGTTGAACAGTATCCATCCCGGGACCGCGAATCCCGACAGCTTACTTGATGTTCGCGGAACAATACGACGATCAACCTCGCTCTATTTTCGACTCACGGGATCGTATCGGAGTATGGTTTGCGGCATCCCTTCAATATTGACGGGTGTAGCGCGCCAATGTCCATTCCGAAAGGATGATCAAGATGGAACCCGTAACTTTTACGGGCAATATCAATGCTTATGAACTTGTACTTCATGCAAACCTGCCGGTTGGGATTTGGTTACCTTGACAATGGTTCGACCGCTATCAAAGCAGGACCAGCAGGTGAACTGTTGCACGCTGTCGCCGAGCACGTCCGGGCCAGCGTACTTTGGCATCGCGAATGACTATTCGATAGGCTTGCCGCGCAGCTGGCATGCTCATTGACAACGATCCATGGTTCGTGGCCACATTGTTCCCAACACGCAAATCTGGTCCGAGCAACCGTTACACCCGTACCCATACCGGCTGCAGGTTGGTTATTCTGTCAGGCCTCTTGGGATTGATCGGGAATAGCGGGCAGCAAGAAAGCGAGCAACTTACCTTTTGCGCGCGGCTGGCGGCCTTCGGGCGGTCTCCTGATGGTGTTGTGTAAATTCCGCTTTTGGCCGGTTTTCGCCCTTCAGGAGCCCCACGCCAGCGGGGTTTTCTGTTTTTGCGAATGGCAAGTTCTGGTAATTCTTGCCAGCTAACGCCCCGACTACCTGTGATGGGTATCCTCCGCAAGGCCGAGAATCAGTGAACTCGTAACAGGCTATTTCCTTACGGGTTTTATCCGGAACTCGGTACTTTCACGCAAGCGCTTCTTTCACAACTTCGATGCGCCGCTCGCGTATTGCCGCGCCCAGCTGCGGTCCGCTGAGCCCCGGGGAGCTGATATCGGCCGCGCTCACGGGTGCGGCTGCGGTACGTGCCTGTTCGAGGCGCTCGGCCCGCGCTGCGTCGATCAGGCCGGCGGCCCGATAGGTCTCCAGCAGCTGCCGCCAGTGTCTGTCATGGCGGAAGGCGCTGGCCGACTCCATCAGCGTCAGGAGCTGCTGGGGACTGTCGCTCAGCACATCGTCTTCGTGCCGGATAGCGTGCGTTGCCAGCCAGCTGTAGTCGTTGGGCGCGCGATAGCGGCTGCACAGGGCCTCGGCCTGGGCAAGGCGCTGTGCCCGGTCCAGACCCTGGCCCAGGGCGCGCAGCAGCACAGCGAAGCGGACCTGCGGATCGGCGCTGTGCGGCACGCTGTCCTTGAGCGCCTGCAGCGGCGGAATCAGTCCTGTGCCGCTGTGCCCCTGTTCGTTGTGGTACTCGCGTGCCATCTCCGGAAACAGCACCGCCAGGGCACCGCAGCCGGCCAGCACGGTGAAGAAGCGCTGCGGGGTGTCGCTGGCGAGCGCCCGGGCGAGTTCGCCCCACACCCGTTCCGGTACCAGGTGGTCGACCTCGCCGTTGTCCACCATGTTGCGCATCAGCGCATTGGTGCCGTGCGCCACCTTGAAGCCCCACTTGCCGAACTGGGCGGCGAACCGGGCCACGCGCAGGATGCGCACCGGGTCTTCGGCGAAGGCCGGGCTGACGTGGCGCAGCAGGCCGTTGTCCAGATCTTCGCGTCCGTGGTAGGGGTCGATGAGCGTGCCGTCGGCGTCTTCCGCCATGGCGTTGATGGTCAGGTCGCGGCGCTGCAGGTCCTGTTCCAGGCTGACATCGGGGCTGGCGTGAAAGGCGAAGCCCTTGTAACCCGGGCCGGTCTTGCGCTCGGTGCGCGCCAGGGCGTATTCGTCGCCGGTTTGCGGGTGCAGGAACACCGGGAAATCCTTGCCGACCTGTTTGAAGCCCTGGTGGAGCAGTTCCTGCGGCGAGGCGCCCACCACCACCCAGTCCTGTTCCCGGACCGGCAGGCCGAGCAGTTTGTCTCGCACCGCACCGCCGACCAGATAGATCTGCATCAGCGCCGCGAGGTGGTCCGGTAGCGGGTGAACTGGGCGCGCGAGCTCTGGTCGCTGAGATAGGTCGGCACAATGGCTTCGACCGAGCGGGGTTTGATGCCCAGACCGATCAGCGCCGGGTTGCTGCACACACTGTCTTTCTGCAGCGAATAGTAGTTATCGATAGTGAAGGGCTTGCCAGGCACGAGCCCCAGCAGATGACCCTGCAGGCGGGCGGCGAAATCGGGCAGACCGATCACCAGGGTGTTCCTGCCGATCTGCCCGGCGGTGTACTGCACCAGTTTCTGCAGGGTGTAGACCTCGGGCCCGCACAGTTCCAGACGCTGACCGGCCAGTTTGTCGTCCTCCAGTGCCCTGACCATCGCTCCCACCACGTCGCCGACATACACGGGCGCAAAGCGCGCCCCCGCGCAGGCGAGCGGAAACAGCGGTGGCGACAGGCGCAGCAGGGTGGCGAAGCGGTTGAAGAAGCTGTCGCCCGGACCGAACACCACCGAGGGGCGGAAGCTGGTGACCGCCAGCCCCGGTGCGTGGTGCACCAGGTCCTCGCCCTCACCCTTGGTCTTGAGGTAGCGGCTGTTGGGTTCGTTGACATTGGCATTCAGAGCGCTCATGTGCAGCAGGCGGGTTACGCCGGCCTCACGCATCGCCTTGACCACGGCGCGCGGCAGCTCCACGTGTGCGGTCTGAAACCGGCTGCTGCCGCTCTCGTTGAGAATTCCCACCAGGTTGATGACAGCGTCACTGTCCTGGAACAGGGTGCGCAGGCCGTCGCCGTCAGAGGAGGACGCCTGCACCAGCTTTACCGAGGTATCGATGCGCAGATCGCGGTGGCGCTCGGGACGGCGGGTGATCACGGTCACAGCATGTCCCAGGCCGGCGAGGCGGTGTACCAGGTGCGAGCCGATGAAACCGGTGCCGCCCAGTACGCAGATGCGTAATGCTTTCATGGTTGTCCCTTGTCTGGTTTCCGCAGCCGATTGTAACTGCGTTCGGCGCCAAGTCGCAGCGCTAGTGCAGCCCGCCACTGATATTGCCTCGCGCCGCTGATCGGGAAATGCGGATCAGTAGCGCTGCTGGACCGCGGGCATGCGTCGGGTAAGGGGGGTGACGGGACGTTGCAGGCGCCACTCGAACATCGTGGCGTAGGCCAGCACCCGGCGCACGTAACTGCGGGTTTCCGGGTAGGGAATCAGTTCCATCCACAGGTCAGCCTGCATGGAATGGTCGGTCGGCAGCCAGCGACTGACCCGGTGCGGCCCGGCGTTGTAGGCCGCCGCTGCCAGTACCGGCGAGCCGTTATAGCGGTCCAGCAGTTTGCGGAAATAACCGCTGCCCAGGCGGATGTTCTGGTCCGACTGCAGCAGCGCATCGGTGCCCCCGTAGCGGATATTCAGGGCGCGCGCGGTCTGCTTGCCGGTGGCCGGCATCAGCTGCATCAGCCCCAGCGCGCCGACCGGCGAGCGGGCGTCCTCCATGAAGGCGCTTTCCTGGCGGATCACGCCATAGATCAGTGCCGGGTCCAGTTTGTAGCGGCGTGCGTTGGCAAGGATGGACTCACGGTGCGGCAGCGGAAAGCGCAGCGTCAGGTCGGACCAGTAGCTTGGCCTGCGAGGCGGTGACGATGGCACGGTCGTGCCAGCCCCAGCGGTGCGCCAGCAGAGCGGCGAGCTTGAGCTGGTCCGGCGACAGGTTTACGGTCGCGTAGTACCACTCGCGGCGTGCCTCCAGACGTTTGCCGACGCGGTACAGTTCGTGTGCCCGCTCGATGCCCGGCAGCTGCTCGATCGCCTCGAGTTGCTCCTTGTCGTGGCTGACGCGCGCGTCGTTCATCTGGTAGGGGCGCTTCAATCGGTCGGAGGCCATGAAGCCGTAGTAGCTGCGCTCGTCGCTGAGCCGCGTGTACGCGGTCAGGGCGTCGCCGCTCGCGCCGCTTTCGTCCAGGGCGCGGGCGCGCCAGTACTGCCAGGTCTCGGCGTTGCGTTCTTCGGCGTCCAGGCGGTCCAGCCAGTGCAGGGCACTGTCCCAGTCGCCGTTCGCCAGGGCCACCCGCACCCGCCACTGACGGATGCTCGCGTCGGCGTGGCTGTCGGGCACGCTCGCCAGCCACTCCGCGGCGCGCGGATGGTCGTCGAGGGCTGCGTGCAGGGCAATGTCGTACAAGACTTCGCCTTCCTGCTGCGGCGTGAAGGCGTGATTCGCGGCGATTTCCTGCCAGTGTTTCCAGGCCTGTTCCGGCTTGTGGCGCGCCAGCCGACCGATGGCGTGTACCAGGATGTCGCGCACCAGCGCGGTGTCTTCCTCCGCCCAGGGTTCTTTCAGCGCCGCGGTGGGACGGCGGTGCGCATACTGCCAGCGTTTTACCCATTCGCGGTCTTCGGACGACAGGCGCTTGGCCAGGTAGCCCGCCAGACTGGATTTCTGTTCGGCGAAGGCCAGCCGGATGCGTTGCCAGATATGCTTGCTGGTGAGCAGGTTGCTGGCGTAGAGCTGGTCGAAGGCAGGGTCGCAGGCGTCGGGCTGGGAATGGCCGACCAGCCACAGCTTGAGGGCATCCTGCAAGGCGGCCTCGCGGTCCTCGCCCTCGGCGAGCCGGGCACGCACCTGGTAGCACTGCAGGGTGACCGAGCTCTGCGGCTCGTAGAAGCGCAGATACGTCGTCCCAGTCACGTTGTTTGCCCAGCTGGTGCAGCCAGCTGATACGCAGGCGCGCCGCAACCGGCTGATCGGCATAAAGCTTCAGGAACGCGTAGACCTCACCGGGTTGCGCCTTGCCCAGGCGACGCCGCAGCGCCTCGTATTCCAGGTAACTGTACAGCGGGTAATTCACCAGCCGGCGCTTGAGATCATTGAAGGTCACGCTGTCACCGGCCTTGAGCGCCGCTTCGGCCTCGATGAACAGCTGGCGCTCATCCTTGTAATCATCTGCCAGGCTGATGCCGGTCAGTTGCAGGGCGAATAGCAGAGCTATGCCTGAAAGCAGTTTGCGCATGTCCGTCAGTGGGGATGTCCGTTGCCGGTTCCTCCGGCCAGCGCCCAAAATAAAAGACTCGCCGCAAAGGTACAATCCCGCGCATGGAAATATTTTCGTTGCTGGCCAGCTATGCCGTGCTGGGCGTCTTCGCCGGCTTGATTGCCGGTCTGCTGGGCGTGGGTGGCGGCCTGATTGTGGTGCCGATCCTGGTGGCGCTGTATGCCCTGCAGGGTTTTGCTGCCGAACTGACCATGCAGCTGGCGGTCGGCACCTCGCTGGCGACCATTGTGTTTACCTCACTGTCTTCCATGCGCGCACACCATCGGCGCGGTGCGCGTCGACTGGCCCATCATGGCGCAGCTTTCGGTGGGCATTCTGGCGGGTGCCTGGCTGGGCGGGCTGCTGGCGCAGTGGCTGGGGGGCGTGTTGCTGGCGTTCCTGTTCGGGGTGTTCGAACTCACGGTGGCCGTGCAGCTGGGCTTCGGGCGCCCGCCGGCGCCGCACCGCGAGCCACCCGGCAAGGCGCGTAACGCGGTGGCCGGCGTGGTGATCGGTGCCCTGTCGGCGTTGCTCGGTATCGGTGGAGGTACCCTTAGCGTCCCGTATCTGGTGTGGCACAACGTCGCCGTGCGTCGGGCGGTCGGTACGTCGTCGGCCTGCGGCCTGCCGATTGCACTGGTCGGCGCGCTTGGCTTTGCGCTGGTGGGCTGGGGCAGGGAAGGACTGCCGCCCGGGAGCAGCGGCTTCGTGTACTGGCCCGCTGTGGCCGCCATCAGTGTCACCAGCGTCGCCAGTGCGCCGCTGGGCGCCCGGCTGGCGCACCGCCTCGACCAGGCCACTTTGCAGCGATTGTTCGCGCTGTTCATCGGTCTGCTGGGAGTCGGGATGATCGTCAGGAATCTGCCGACCCCCTAGCCTGAGAAGCTGCGCATGTCGCTGTTTTTCAAAATAATCTCTGTACGTTCAAATAGCCAGCCGCCTTGATGTTGATCAAGGCGCCGTGCTGTCTCGTTTGGCACAGTGGCGGTCCTGGACACTGACGGTTGCGACCTTGTGACTACCGCCATCAGCAGAATGCAGTTTTTGCGCGGAGATTTTTCCGGGCGTCGAGCGTCCCTGCGCCCGCCGTGGGCGCTGGCAGAAGCGGCGTTTGTGTCGCGCTGCGACGGCTGCGGGCACTGTATCGCCGCCTGTCCCGTGCACATTCTGTGCACCGGGCGCGGTGGTTACCCCGAGGTTGATTTCGGTTCCGGCGAATGCCTGTTTTGCGGCGACTGCGTTGCGGCCTGCAGGCCCGGCGCCTTGCAGCAGCGCGCCGATCAGGCGCCCTGGTCGCTCAGGGCATCAATCGATGCCGGCGTCTGTGTGGCACACCGGGGCGTGGAGTGCCGCAGCTGCTCCGATCCCTGCGCGCCGCGTGCCATCCGCATGCTGGCCCAAGTGGGCGGTGCTGCAGTCCCGCAACTCGAAACCGGAAACTGTAACGGCTGCGGCGCCTGCTACGCGCTATGCCCGGTCGAGGCGATCAGTCTGCAGGCAGCGCGTTGACAGGAGGCGCAATGGATATCAGCGGTGTATTGGTACGCACTTACCCGGACAACATCGACGCGGTGACCCAGGCGCTGTCGCGCATGGCGGGCGTCGAGGTGCACGGGGCAAATCAGGATGGGCGCATGGTGGTGACCATTGAGGGCGGGAGCGGGCGGGAAGCCGCAGACCTGCTGGTGCAGATGCATAACGTCCCCGGGGTGCTGTCCGCATCCATGATCTACCACCAGTTCGAAGATTCAGGTCAACAGGAGGCCTAGTGATGAAACTGACCAGGCGAGATTTCATTAAGTCCAATGCGATTGCCGCCACCGCGACGGCGGCGGGCATCACCATTCCGGGCGTTAAGGACGTATTGGCAAAATCGACCGAAGTGATTCGCTGGGACAAGGCGCCGTGCCGTTTCTGTGGCACCGGCTGCAGCGTGCTGGTCGGCACCAAGGACGGCCGCGTGGTCGCCACCCAGGGTGATCCGGATGCGCCGGTCAATCGGGGTCTGAACTGTATCAAGGGTTATTTCCTGTCCAAGATCATGTATGGCCAGGACCGTCTGACCCAGCCCTTGCTGCGCATGCGCAACGGCAAGTACGACAAGGAGGGCGAGTTCACTCCGGTCAGCTGGGACCAGGCGTTCGACGTCATGGCGGAAAAGTTCAAGGCCGCGCTCAAGAAGGACATGGAAGCCAACAAGGGCAAGCCGCCGGAGGAACTCAGTTCCAGTGTGGGCATGTTCGGCTCCGGCCAGTGGACCGTGTTCGAGGGCTATGCCGCCTCCAAGCTGTACAAGGCCGGTTTCCGCTCCAACAACATCGATCCCAATGCGCGCCACTGCATGGCCTCCGCCGTGGCGGCCTTCATCCGCGGCTTCGGCTCGGATGAGCCGATGGGCTGTTATGACGACCTGGAGCACGCCGATGTGTTCGTGCTGTGGGGCTCCAACATGGCCGAGATGCACCCGATCCTGTGGTCGCGCCTCACCGATACGCGTCTCACCCGGGAAGGCTGCGAGGTGCACGTGCTGTCGACTTTCGAGCATCGCTGCTTCGATCTGGGCGACAACAACATGGTGTTCGTGCCGCAGACCGACCTGGCGATACTCAATTACATCGCCAACTACATCATCCAGAACAAGGCCTACAACCAGGCGTTTATCGACAAGCACGTCAACTTTACCAAGACTCCCACCGACATCGGCTACGGCCTGCGTCCCGAGCATCCACTGGAGCAGAAGGCGGCCAACGCCGGCAAGGGCGACCTGGAGGCGATCAGCTTCGAGGAATACGCCAAGTCGGTCGAGCCCTATACCCTGGAGTACACCGCCGAGCTGTCGGGTGTGCCCGAAGGCGCAGCTGGAGCGCCTGGCCAAGGTGTATGCCGACCCCGACAAGAAGGTGGCGTCCTACTGGACCATGGGTTTCAACCAGCATACCCGCGGTGTGTGGGCCAACAACCTGCTCTACAACGTGCACCTGCTGATGGGCAAGATCTCCGAGCCCGGCAACAGCCCGTTCTCGCTCACCGGCCAGCCATCGGCCTGCGGCACGGCGCGCGAAGTCGGTACCTTCGCCCATCGCCTGCCGGCCGACTATGTGGTGAAGAAACCCGAGCACCGGGCGCTGGCGGAGAAGATCTGGAAGCTGCCGGAGGGCACACTGTCCGGCAAGGTCGGTTACCACGCCGTGCTGCAGAACCGCATGCTCAAGGACGGCAAGCTCAACGCCTACTGGGTGCAGTGCAACAACAACATGCAGGCGGCGGCCAACATGAACGAGGAGACCTATCCCGGCTACCGCAACCCGGCCAACTTTATCGTGGTGTCCGATCCCTATCCGACCGTCACCGCCATGGCCGCGGACCTGATCCTGCCCACCGCCATGTGGACGGAGAAGGAAGGCGCCTACGGCAACGCGGAACGCCGTACCCAGTTCTGGCGCGAGCAGGTGCAAGCACCGGGCGAGGCCAAATCCGACCTCTGGCAGCTGATCGAGTTTTCCAAGCGCTTCAAGGTCGAAGAGGTGTGGCCGGAAGAGCTGATCGCCAAACAGCCCGAGTACCGCGGCAAGACCCTGTATGACGTGCTGTATGCCAACGGTCAGGTGGACCAGTTCAAGCAGCAGCCGGTCAAAGACGAAGCGGGTAACCTTTACACCAATCACGAAATGGAGGCGTTCGGCTTCTACGTGCAGAAGGGTCTGTTCGAGGAATACCGGCGCTTCCAGTTCGAGGGGCCGAAGAAGGGTCATGAACTCGCCGAGTTCGACACCTACCACAAGACCCGCGGTCTGCGCTGGCCGGTGATCGACGGCAAGGAGACCCTGTGGCGCTACCGCGAGGGCTACGACCCCTACGTTAAAGCGGGCGAGAGCGTCGCCTTCTACGGCAACGCCGGACGGCCGGGCCAACATCATCACCGCGCCCTACGAGCCGCCTGCGGAAAGCCCGGACAAGGAATACGACCTGTGGCTGTCCACCGGACGGGTGCTGGAGCACTGGCATTCCGGTTCCATGACGCGGCGCGTGCCGGAGCTGTACCGGGCCTTCCCTGATGCGGTGATCTTCATGCACCCGGACGACGCCACGGAGCGCGGTCTGCGCCGCGGCCTGCGCGGCCAAGGTGGTGAGCCGGCGCGGCGAAATGACCGCCCGGGTGGAAACCCGCGGCCGCAACCGGCCGCCGAAAGGGCTGATTTTCGTGCCCTGGTTCGATGAAAGCCGGCTCATCAACAAGGTGACCCTGGATGCCACCGACCCGCTGTCCAAGGAAACCGACTACAAGAAGTGCGCGGTGAAGGTGGTCAAGGCCTAGGGAGCATTTGTGCGGGAGCGCTCTCCTCAGCGCGATTGTCCTGCAAGCGGGGCAATTTGCGGCCGGGACCGCTCCAGCAAGGGCAGAGACTGAGATGAACAGCAGCAGCCGAACCGACATACCGCGCCGCCGTTTTCTGGTGGACATGGCCCGTACCGCCGGCGGCGTGGCGTTGTTCAGCGTGGGCGTCGGCCTCTACTCGCGCCAGGCCGCATCGCTGCCGGCGCAGGCGATCCGCCCGCCCGGCGCGCGCGCCGAGGACCGGTTTCTCGGCGCCTGCATCCGCTGTGGTCTGTGCGTGCGCGACTGTCCCTATGACACCCTGCACCTGGCTGCGCCGGGCGAGCCGGTGGCCACCGGCACACCCTATTTCGTGGCGCGCAAGGTGCCGTGCGAAATGTGCGAAGACATTCCCTGCGTCAAGGCCTGCCCCACCGGTGCGCTGGACCCGGCGCTGACCGATATCGATGACTCGCGCATGGGGCTGGCGGTGCTGATCGACCAGGAAAACTGTCTCAACTATCAGGGCCTGCGCTGCGACGTCTGTTACCGCATCTGTCCGGCCATCAACAAGGCGATCACGCTGGAGCGGCAGCACAACGCGCGCAGCGGCAAGCACGCCCTGTTCATTCCCACGGTGCACTCTGACCACTGCACCGGCTGCGGCAAATGCGAAAAAGCCTGTGTGCTGGAGGAAGCGGCCATCAAGGTGTTTCCCATGCACTTGGCCAAGGGTGAGCTGGGCCACCATTACCGCTGGGGCTGGGAAGAAAAGGAAAAGGCGGGCGGCAGCCTGGTGGCGCCGGATCAGCAGCATCAGTACAACCTGCCGGAAGGCCAGAGCTACGATTACGGCGGCGAGGGCCTGCAGTTCCAGGACGACAGCGATGCGGTGCCCTTTGCCAGTGATCCGCTCAGCACCCTCAAGCGCGGGCCGGAGGGCAATCGATGAGGACGCCGCGCCGCCCGGGAAGCGAGGCCACGGCCGCCAGGGGCTGGCTGTCGGCCCACAAGTGGCTGCTGGCGCGCCGTTTCAGTCAGCTGTCCATCCTGGGTCTGTTCCTGCTCGGGCCATGGTTCGGGATCTGGATCGTAAAGGGCAACCTGAATTCCAGTCTGACGCTGGACGTGCTGCCGCTCAGCGACCCCTATGTGCTGCTGCAGTCGCTGCTGGCGGGACACACCGTCGAACTGACGGCCATCACCGGTGCCCTGATCGTGCTCGGTTTCTATGTGCTTGTGGGCGGGCGCGTGTTCTGCGCCTGGGTGTGCCCGGTCAACCTGGTGACGGATGTCGCGCACTGGTCGCGGGAGCGGCTGGGTCTGGTCGGTGCGGCACGCCTGTCGCGCCACGCCCGTTACTGGCTGCTGGGCGCCACCCTGCTGCTGGCGGCGCTCACGGGTACGGTGGTGTGGGAACTGGTCAACCCCGTTTCCATGTTTCACCGTGGCGTGATTTTCGGCATGGGGCTGGGCTGGCTGGTGTTGCTGGCGGTTTTCCTGCTGGACCTGCTGGTCAGCCGCCGCGCCTGGTGCGGTCACCTCTGCCCCATGGGCGCCTTCTACAGCCTGCTCGCGCTGCCCAGCCTGGTGCGGGTGCGCGCCGACAAGCGCGCGCAGTGCGACGACTGTATGGACTGTTTTGCCGTATGTCCCGAGCCGCAGGTAATCCGGCCGGCGCTGAAGGGTGCGGACAAGGGCGTCGGACCGGTGATCACCGGGCTCAACTGCACCAACTGTGGGCGCTGTATCGATGTCTGCGCGCGTGACGTGTTCAGGTTCGGCAGTCGCTTCAACAACCGGAGCGAAACTTCAGTACAACGGCGGGCGCCCCGCGAGCGCGGGCTGCCGGCAGACGATTCCCCCGGAGTGGAGGTTTTACGATGATCAAGCAACTATCGATGGCAGTGGTGCTGCTCGGTGCGACGGGCTTTGCGATGCAGGCGTTATCCGAGGATTTCGTGTCTCTGCGCGGGCATACCGACCTGGACGCGGACTCCGCCGCTCCGGAACTGAAGCACTACCAGAAAGACGGCGAGCCGATCACGCGTGACTACGTGCAGCAGCCGCCACTCATTCCGCACAAGATCGACGGCTACTGGATCGATCACAAGTCGAACAAGTGTCTGAGCTGTCACAGCTGGGCCAACTACAAGGAAGCGGGCGCCACCAAGATCAGCCAGACGCATTTCGAGGATCGCGAAAAGAACGTGCTGGCGAACGTGTCGGCGCGCCGCTACTTCTGCACCCAGTGTCACGTGCCGCAGGTGGATGCGCCGCCGCTGGTGGAGAATACCTTCAAACCCATTACCGCGATCTCCGGTAAATAGAGAGCGCCAACGCTTACAGGTGCAGTCATGACCGATAACAGCTCAACCGAATGCAAAGGACTCCTGTGCGGCCTGTGGCGGGCCCTGCGGCGCCCGTCGCTCAGGTATTCACTGGGTACCCTCACGGTGGTCGGGTTTGTCGCCGGCATCATTTTCTGGGGTGGTTTCAATACCGCCATGGAAATGACCAATAAAGAGGAGTTCTGCATTTCCTGCCACGAAATGGAAGAGAACGTGTTCCGCGAATACCAGGACACCATCCACTATGCCAATCGCACCGGGGTGCGCGCGACCTGTCCGGACTGCCACGTACCCAAGGAATGGCACCACAAGGTGGTGCGCAAGATTCAGGCGACCAACGAACTGTTTCACAAAGTGATGGGCACCATAGACACGCCGGATAAATTCGAGGCCAAGCGCCTGCAACTGGCGCAGAACGTCTGGCGAGCCATGAAGAAAACGGATTCGCGCGAATGCCGCAACTGCCACGACTACGACTCCATGGACTTCACCGCCCAGGGTCGTCGCGCCATGAACCGGCACTCGGTGGGGCTTGAAGAAGGCCAGACCTGCATCGACTGCCACAAGGGCATCGCCCACCGCCTGCCCGACATGCACGACGTCGATCCCACCATTGTAGTGGGGCAGCGGTGACTGAGTCGCGATCTTTGCGATATCTCCAAGAGCGGGGATTTTGTTAACCGCGAAGGACGCTAAGGACGCGAAGAGAGATAATCTCTACGAGTGTGCAGTTTCGGCCGGTATCTGCGCGGTGATCCCGCATCTGGCCTGGTGCATTGCGTGATCATTCGCGTTGCCCAAAATCAATTAAAGGTGTGAATCGGCCGGCGAGAAACGAGCTGGAACCTTTTCGTCGGCAGTGCGCGCCGCCTGAGTTAACCTCAGCGGCATCTGCTTGGATTATTACTTCGCGTCCTTAGCGTCCTTCGCGGTTAAGATTTCTTTTCGCAAACGGTTGCGCGAGATTGCAGCCTAGCCCCCGGTCATGGACATGAAGCGCAGTACGTGCTCGGGTTTGTCGCGGAACTCGTGGCGTTCCGGTTTGCGTGATATGGCGGAAACGATCGCCTGCTCCAGGTCCGCATCGCTCACGCCGGCGCGCAGCAGCGGACGCAGTTCCAGCCTGTCATCCTGTCCCAGGCACAGGTACAGAGTACCGTCGACCGACAGGCGCACCCGGTTGCAGGTGGCGCAGAAATGCTGGGAGATGGGGGTGATAAAGCCGATGCGCAGCCGGGTTCCGGCTACCTGCACATAGCGCGCCGGACCGCCGCCGGGCATTACACCGGGTAGCAGGTCGAAGCGCTGCTCCAGGCGTCTGCGCACTTCCCGCAGGTCCAGATAATGCCGGCTGGCGGCGCGCCCGGTGTCGCCCATGGGCATGGTTTCGATAAAGCGCAGGGTGAAGTCGTGTTCGATACAGAACTCGACCATATCCTCCACTTCGTCGTCGTTGACGCCCGCCATGACCACCATGTTGATCTTGACGGGCCTGAAGCCACTGGCCTTGCCGGCCATAATACCGGCCATTACCTTGTCCAGTTTGCCGCCGGTAATGGCTGCGAAGCGTTGCGCACGCAGTGTGTCCAGGCTGACATTGATGCGCGCTATGCCGGCCTCGCGGAGTGCCACGGCCTGCCTGGCCAGGCGCGTTGCGTTGGTGCTGAGCGACAGATCCAGTATGCCCGGCAGGGCGGCGAGGCGCGCGGCCAGCGCGGGCAGGTCCTTTCTCACCAGCGGTTCGCCGCCGGTGAGGCGGATGCGGCTGACGCCCAGGCGCCCGAAGGCGCCGATAACGCGCTCGATTTCGTCGAAGGTCAGCCAGTGTTCCGGGACCTGGAAGCCGCGGAATCCTTTCGGCATGCAGTAGCTGCAGCGCAGGTCGCAGCGGTCCGTGACCGACAAGCGGACGTATTCTATGGCCCTGCCGAAGGGGTCGATGAGTTTCTTGTGCACAGCCTGAGCTTAGTCGGGATTAGGGAGTGCCACAATACGACCATTTGTAGGGGGATGCCCTTGACCAATATCAAGGTCAGGCTTTGCAGGCTGGAAAAGACATCAAACGCGCGAAGGACGCGAAGGACGCTAAGGTTTCTTGAGGCTAGTTCGCATTCAGAGCCGGTAGCCGTATCGGCGTTCAGACTATCGACACAATTATCTTGATTTTCCTTCGTGTCCTTAGCGTCCTTCGCGGTTAATCAACCAACAGTTTGATAGTACAGATTTTGCGGGTGGTTGGCCTGGGCGAAGAAGAACCAGCGTTCCGCCATCAGGCCAAGGTACTGCACGGCAAAGGCGATGACGAACACCGTGGCCGCCTGGGCGGCCAGTCCCAGCGACAGCAGCGCGATCGGTATGGGAAAGACCAGGATCAGGAACAGCCACTTCACCAGGTTGAAAATACACTGCGGCGCACCGTGAAAGAACTCACGGGTGTTGAAAGAACCGGTCATGAAGCCCTGTGATTTCTGCACGATCCTGGCATGGCGAATACCGATGGCGGTGCGCAGCGTTGACCTGTGCTGGATGTGGGCATTGCGGATCAGGCTCGACACCCGGGTGATCAGTGCGGCCAGGGTGAGAATAATGGCCCAGCCGCCATAGAAGGGAGTGAGATCGGAACCCTGGTGCGCCGCGAAGGCGGTCGTCAGGGTGAAGCCGGATGCCGACCCCAGCAGGGTATAGTTCACCACGGTCAGCGGCGTGGCCCATTCCTGCAGGAACTTGATGCAGGCATAGATCATGGCGGTGCACAGAAACAGGGTGAAAGCCATTATCGTGTTCAGCGCACCGACAATCAGCGACAGGTCCACCGCAAAAGTCTCGCGGAAGGTGAACAGTACCGGGTTCCAGCCGGAATAATGGATCAGCCCGTATACCGCCGTCATGGCCATGAACGCCGGTAAGACGATGACTTCGCGCGACAGCCAGGAGGTGCGCCACTGGCTGGCAGCGCGCCAGCCGCGCTCGGGGTGACCGAGATGGAAAAACGAGGCAAACAGGCCGGCCGCCAGAAACGCCACTGCGAGAGCGCTGCCGGTGCCGTAGAAACTGGCGGAATCCTGCACCGGCAGGACCTTCACCACCGAGTACAACTGGCCGGTGTACAGCGCCAGAAACAGCCCCTGGCCGACGCCGATCAGCGTGGTGAGAAAAATTACCGAAAATGCCGGATGCACTGTGTTTCTCCTGTAAATGTATTCAATCAGCCACGGAAGACACGGAAAGCACGGAAATTTCTTTGCATTTGGCGGTGCTTTCAGTGGCTACGGTGTGCTCTGGATCGCAGCTTCGTTCGACCACCTCAAGAACGTGAAACTCGATGAATCCAGAAGGCATTCGCTGAGTCACCAGCGTCCACAGCTCTCCCTGCATTCGTATTTCCGTGTTTTCCGTGCTTTCCGTGGCTATCTACCTACATAGGGTGCCACCCGCCGCCGGTCTCGCGTTCGGTGCGTTGCGCGAACCCGGAGGTTCCACCGGCAGCTTTCCCCGGCGACGGATGACATTAACTGAAACTGATCAAAAGACTCTTTAACCGCTAAGGACGCTAAGGACGCGAAGGTATCTTTTGTTTGTCGGTGCGCGGAGAAACCAATCTGGTCTGGCGAGCCGTATTGATCAGGCAGCCGACACAAAACCCGGTTTTCCTTCGCGTCCTTAGCGTCCTTCGCGGTTAAACAATTCATTTCATACCTACCACGTGGTCACATCGTCCAGCGTTGGCGCGTCCTTGTCCGGCATGGGCAGCTGGCGCTCTTTCTTGAGCGGGTTGTCCACGCGTACCAGTTCGTCCTCGTGGATGGTGATACGGGTTTTGCGGCGCGGCAGGTAGTGGTTGGCCGGGTTGGTGCCCCATTCCGGCATCAGCTGGTAGCCGCCGCGTTCACGGATCGCCATCGACACTTCCGAGTCAGGGTCGTTGACGTCACCGAACAGCCGCGCACTGGTCGGACAGGCCATGACACAGGCCGGTTTGCGCTCATTTTCCGGCAGCGCCTGGTCATAGATACGGTCCACGCACAGAGTGCACTTTTTCATGACCTTCTGGTGCTCGTCGACCTCGCGGACGCCGTACGGGCACGCCCAGGAGCAGTACTTGCAGCCGATGCACTTGTCGTAGTCGACCAGCACGATGCCGTCGTCGGCGCGCTTGTAGCTCGCGCCGGTCGGGCACACGGGCACGCAGGGCGGATCCTCGCAGTGCAGGCAGCTCTTCGGGAAGTGTACCGTCTCGGCGTTGGGGAACTCGCCGATTTCAAAGGTCTGCACCCGATTGAAGAAGGTGCCGGTCGGATCCTTGCCATACGGATTCATGTCCGCCAGGTAACCCGCGGTGCCGGACGTGTTCCATTCCTTGCAGCTGGTCACACAGGCGTGACAGCCGACGCACACATTCAGATCAATAACCAGTGCCAGTTGTTTCATCTCGAAACCTTGTAGTTAACCGCGAAGGAGGCGAAGTGCGCGAAGGAAAATCTCATCGAAGGCGCATTATTAGTTATCAATACTTCGCGTCCTTCGCGTCCTTCGCGGTTAATAAAAAGCATTCTCACGCCTTCCTCTTGCCGGCGAAAAAGGTCAGCCAGCGGCCGCGCTTTTTCTCCTGCGGCTGGCCGGGCACGGTGCGCAGGGTGTCGAACTGCGGCGAGCTGAGCTTCGGTTCGCCGGGCTCGGCCGGGTAGATGCGCACGTGCACGTCGTACCAGCCGGCCTGGCCGGTGATCGGGTCGGAGTTGGACAGGTGTTCGCCGTCTTCGCTGCGCGGCAGCTCTTCGCTGATCAGGTGGTTGAGCAGGAAGCCCTGGCGGGCTTCGTTGGCATCGCCGTCCAGGCCCCAGGCGCCGGACGCCTTGCCGATGGCGTTCCAGGTCCACACCGTGCCCGGTTCCACGGTTTCCGAGTAACGGCACAGGCAGCGCACCTTGCCGTGCATGGATTCCACCCACATCCAGCCGCCGTCCTCGATGCCGGCGCCGCGCGCGGTCTTGGAGTTCACGTACAGGTAGTTGTAGGTGTGGATCTGGCGCAGCCAGGCATTCTGCGAATCCCAGGAGTGATACATGGCCATGGGACGCTGGGTCACCGCATTGAGCGGATATTTCTGCAGGTCGGTGATCTGCGCTTCCAGCGGCTGGGAATAGAACGGCAGCGGGTCGAAGTGGGTTTCGATACGCTTGCGCAGGCGCTCGGGCGGCTGTCTGCCGTCGGACTTGCCCTGCGCGGCGAGACGGAACTTCTGCAGCACCTCGGAGTAGATGTGGATATTGATGGGCTCTGCATAGCGCGTCAGGCTGTGGCGCTTGGCCCACTCCAGGTAGCCCTGGTTCCAGTTGCGCATGTACTGGTAGGACTTGGGCAGCTCGTAGTGGAACACGCAGTTGTTCTTTTCGTACATTTCCCACTGCTTGGGATTGGGCTCGCCCTTCATGAACTTCTCGCCGCCCTTGCCGCGCCAGCCGGCCAGGAAGCCGATCCCGGAGCCCGGCGTCGGTCTCGTAGTTGACGATGAAGTCCGGGTAGTCGCGGTATTTGCGGCTGCCGTCGTCCTTGACGAAAGCGGGCAGCTTGAGGCGTGAGCCGAGCTCGATGAGCACCTCCTGGAACGGTTTGCAGTCGCCCTTCGGCGGCAGCACCGGGATGCGCACCGAGTCGACCGGACCGTCGTACTCGGAAATCGGCCGATCCAGCATGGACATGCAGTCGTGGCGTTCCAGGTAGGTGGTATCGGGCAGCACCAGGTCGGCGTAGGCCACCATCTCCGACTGGAAGGCGTCGGCGACGATCAGGAACGGGATTTTGTAGTCACCGTTTTCGTCCTTGTCGTTCAGCATCTTGCGCACCTCGGCGGTGTTCATCGACGAGTTCCAGGCCATGTTGGCCATGAAGATCAGCAGCGTGTCGATGCTGTAGGGATCGCCGCGCCAGGCGTTGGTGATGGCGTTGTGCATCAGGCCGTGCACCGACAGCGGGTACTCCCAGGAAAACGCCTTGTCGATGCGCACCGGCTCGCCGTGCTCGTCGACGAACAGGTCGTCTGGGTCGGCCGGCCAGCCGAGCGGCATGCCGTTGAGCGGCGTGTCGGGCTGGACGTCCTCGGGGCCGGTGGGGGTCTTGGCGCAGGGCGGAATCGGGCGCGGGAACGGCGCCTTGTGGCGGAAGCCGCCGGGCCGGTCGATGGTGCCGAGAACGCTCATCAGGATGGACATGGCGCGAATGGTCTGGAAGCCGTTGGAGTGCGCGGCCAGACCGCGCATGGCGTGGAAAGCCACCGGGTTGCCGGTCACCGACTCGTGATCGTTGCCCCAGGCGTCGGTCCAGGGGATCGGCAGCTCGATCTTCTCGTCGCGCGCGGTGATGCCCATTTCGTGCGCCAGGCGCTTGATGGTTGCCACCGGGATACCGGTGATCTCCGCGGCCCATTCGGCGTGAGTACTGCTTGACCCGGTCGACCAGCAGCTGGAAGGCCGGCTTGACCGGCGTGCCGTCGTCGAGCCGGAACTCGCCCAGCAGATACGGGTCGGCACCCGGTGTGTGAGTGGAGATCGGCTTGTTCAGCTCGCGGTCCCACCACAGCTTGTTCTGCGGGTCGAAGCAGCCTTCCTCCGGCGGCACCTCGAAGCGCACGAACATGCCGTATTCGCTTGAGTTCGGGTCCATGTTGACCAGTTCGGCGGCGTTGCGTGTACTGCACCAGGAAGTCGCGGTCGTACAGGCCCTGTTTGATGATCTCGTTGATCAGCGCCAGGAACAGTGCGCCGTCGGTGCCCGGCTTGATCGGAATCCACTCGTCGGCGATCGCCGAGTAGCCGGTGCGCACCGGGTTGATGGAAATGAACTTGCCACCCTGGCGCTTGAACTTGGAGATCGCCATTTTCAGCGGATTGGAGTGGTGGTCTTCGGCGGTGCCGATCATGACGAACAGCTTGGCGCGATCCAGGTCCGGGCCGCCGAATTCCCAGAACGAGCCGCCGATGGTGTAGATCATGCCGGCCGCCATGTTCACCGAGCAGAAGCCGCCGTGGGCGGCGTAGTTGGGGGTGCCGAACTGGCGGGCAAACAGCCCGGTCAGGGCCTGCATCTGGTCGCGGCCGGTGAACAGGGCGAATTTTTTCGGGTCGCTGGCGCGCACCGCCGCGAGCCGCTCTTCGATCATGGAGAAGGCGCTGCTCCCAGGAGATTTCCTCGAACTGGTTGTCGCCGCGCTGGCTGCCCGCCTTGCGCAGCAGCGGTTTGGTCAGGCGCGCCGGCGAATACTGCTTCATGATCCCGGATGAGCCCTTGGCGCAGATGACGCCCTTGTTCAGCGGGTGGTCCGGGTTGCCCTGGATGTAGCGGACCTCGCCATCGCGCAGCGTAACGCGGATGCCGCAGCGGCAGGCGCACATGTAGCAGGTGGTGTTCTTGACCTCGATGCGGTGTCCCTCGTCGTGGGCTTTGGACAGCGGGTCATGGATGGGCTCGGACATACTGTGATCCTAATGAATGCGGGGAGCGAGTCAAAAAAAGCCTGACAACGTTACTGGAGTATTCTGCGACAGCGCCAATCAGCGTTACTGAAAGAGGTATAAGACATTATAATATTCTAATATACAAGAAGTTATTTTCAGTTTCGATACAGGCACTTGAGCGAGGCTGGTTTCATGCTGAAGATAATAAGGTGGCTTTATGCGCTAGTAAATTAAACCTGCTGGATTTCCCCCCCCACTTCATTATGGTAACAGCCCCCCGCCACAACCATGGCGGGCGTTACAAACGCTGAATAACCTTAAGATTAGCCCGGTTGGCGAGGAGTCTCATGTCCAGTCTAGTGAAGCCCCATGGTGGCGGAAAACTGAAACCGCTACTGCTCGAAGGCAGCGCACTTGAAACCGAACAGGCGCGCGCCGCGTCGCTACCGAAGGTGAACGTCTCATCACGTGAAGCCGGCGACATCATCATGATGGGTATCGGCGGCTTCACCCCGCTGGATGGTTTCATGACCCGCGCCGACTGGGAAGGGGTCTGTGACGGCATGAAGATGGTGAGCGGCCTGTTCTGGCCCATCCCCGTGACCCTCTCCACCGACAAGGCGAGCGCCGATTCGATTGAGGAAGGCGCCGAAATCGCGCTCTACGACCCGGAGCGCGACGAGATTCTGGCCACCATGAAGGTGACCGAGAAGTACAGCATCGACAAGAAGCACGAGTGCATGATGGTCTACAAGACCACGGATATCGAGCACCCGGGCGTGAAGATGGTGATGGATCAGGGTGACGTCAACCTGGCCGGCCCCATCAAGGTCCTGTCACTGGCCGAATTCCCGGCCGAATACGGTGAGCAGTTCATGACGCCGGCGCAGTCGCGCGCCGAGTTCGACAAGCGCGGCTGGACCACGGTGGCGGCGTTTCAGACCCGCAATCCGATGCACCGCTCGCATGAATACCTGGCCAAGATCGCGATCGAGATCTGCGACGGCGTGCTGATCCACTCACTGCTCGGCAAGCTGAAGCCCGGTGATATCCCGGCCGACGTGCGCAGCAAGGCAATCGGCACTCTGATCAACAAGTACTTCGTTGACAATACCGTGATGCAGGCCGGGTATCCGCTCGACATGCGTTACGCCGGACCGCGCGAAGCGCTGCTGCACGCGCTGTTCCGCCAGAACTATGGCTGCTCGCACCTCATTGTGGGTCGTGATCATGCCGGCGTCGGCGACTATTACGGCCCCTTCGACGCCCACCACATCTTCGACGAAATCCCCGCCGGGTCACTGGAAACCCAGCCGCTCAAGATCGACTGGACATTCTGGTGCAACAAGTGTGAAGGCATGGCCTCCATGAAGACC
Source organism: uncultured Gammaproteobacteria bacterium (assembly GCA_963695455.1). Classification (GTDB taxonomy): domain Bacteria; phylum Pseudomonadota; class Gammaproteobacteria; order DSM-19610; family DSM-19610; genus Thiogranum. The sequence continues at coordinate 1,243,579 of CAVOGN010000002.1, forward strand.
TGCCCGCATAGCGCCGACGACCGTCTGCTGCTGTCCGGAACCAAGCTGCGCAAGTCCCTGTCTGAGGGTACCGATGTCCCCGATCATTTCAGCCGCCCCGAGGTGCTCGAGATCCTGCGCGCCTACTACGCGGGCCTCAAGGACGACGAGAAGGTCGAGGTGAAGATGTCTGGCCACTCAGCCAAGTAACGACTCTAGAGACCGGCCCGGGTGGCAACCTGGGTCGGAAGAAATAACTGCAGTAAACAACGGAGATAGAACCATGCCTACATTTGTACGTACCGACAAGTGCGATGGCTGCAAAGGCCAGGATAAGACGGCCTGCATGTACATCTGCCCCCACGATCTGATGAAGCTCGACAAGGACGGTTCCGAAACCGGCCACGCCATGAAGGCCTTCAATCAGGAGCCTGAGCAGTGCTGGGAGTGCTATTCCTGCGTCAAGATCTGCCCCCAGCAGGCCATCGAGGCGCGTCACTACGCCGACATCGTGCCGCTCGGCGGTTCCGTGCAGCCGCTGCGTGGTACTGACTCCATCATGTGGACCATCAAGTTCCGTAACGGCACCATGAAGCGCTTCAAGTTCCCGATCCGCACCACGCCGGAAGGCTCGATCGATCCCTACGCCGGCAAGCCCAAGGCGGACATGTCGAAGATCGAAGATATCGGCTTTTTCTGCCAGGACAACGGTTTCCGTGCCGGCAAAGCGGGCGAGCTGATTCGCGTCTAACACTCGGCGCAAGCGCATCTTCCCAAATTTAAGTATTAGAGGTAATAGCAATGGCAGGAGAATTCGGAAATCCTGAAGTCGTCGAAGAAGAAGTTGATATTCTTCTCATCGGCGGTGGTATGGCATGCTGTGGCGCAGCATTCGAAATCATGCGCTGGGCTGAAGGCACAGACCTGAAGATCAAGCTGGTCGACAAGGCCGCTATGGATCGTTCCGGTGCTGTGGCTCAGGGCTTGTCCGCAATCAACACCTACATCGGTACCGAGCAGGATCCGGCCGACTACGCGCGTATGGTCTCCAACGACCTGATGGGCATCACCCGCGACGATCTGGCTTACGACCTGGGCCGTCACGTCGATGAATCGGTGCACCTGTTCGAGGAATGGGGTCTGCCGATCTGGAAGACCGACGAGAACGGCGAGCGTCACGACGGTTCCAAGGGCATGACTCCGCTGAAGGACGGCGGTAAGCCGGTGCGTTCCGGTAAGTGGCAGATCATGATCAACGGCGAATCCTACAAGTGGATCGTCGCCGAAGCGGCCAAGAAGGCCATCGGCATCGACAACATCGAAGAGCGTATCTTCATCGTCGAGCTGGTGAACGACAAGAACGATCCTCACCGTATCGCCGGTGCGGTCGGCTTCTCGGTGCGTGATCACAAGGTCGTCGTCTACAAGTTCAAGGCCTGCCTGCTGGCGGCCGGCGGCTGTGTCAACCTGTTCCGTCCCCGCTCCGTCGGTGAAGGTCAGGGTCGTGCCTGGTACCCGGTGTGGAACGCCGGTTCCACCTACGCCATGGCCGCCCAGGCCGGTGCCGAGCTGACCATGATGGAAAACCGCTTCGTTCCGACCCGTTTCAAAGACGGCTACGGTCCGGTCGGTGCCTGGTTCCTGCTGTTCAAATCCAAGGCGACCAACGCTTTCGGCGAAGTCTACATGGACCGCAACAAGGACATGCTGGACGACTACCCGCCCTACGGCCATGCCGCGGTGCCGGCGTCCTGTCTGCGTAACCACCTGATGCTCAAGGAGATGAAGGAAGGCCGTGGTCCCATCTACATGGACACCGTGACCGCCCTTGCCAACCTGCGCGAAACCCTGTCGCCGCGCGAAGTCAAGCACCTGGAAGCAGAAGCGTGGGAAGACTTCCTTGACATGTGTGTCGGCCAGTGCGGTATCTGGGTCGGTGAAAACATCGAGCCGGAGAAGAAGAACTCCGAGCTGATGCCGACCGAACCCTACCTGCTGGGTTCGCACTCGGGTTGCTGCGGCATCTGGGTGTCCGGTCCGACCGATGTCGGCGCACCGACCGCCTCTGATGAAGAGTACGATGGTGTGCCTGAGCACCTGCCGCGCGGCTGGAACTGGGGCTACCGTTCCATGACCACCGTCAAGGGTCTGTTCACCGCCGGTGACGGCGTGGGCGCCTCCGGCCACAAGTTCTCCTCCGGCTCCCACGCCGAAGGCCGCATGTGTGCCAAGTCCATGGTCAAGTTCGCGCTCGACAACAAGGACTGGAAGCCTGAGCTGGACCGTTCCGTAGATGAGCTGGTCGAGGATATGTACCGCCCGGTGCGTAACTTCCTGGAGCACAAGGATTACACCACGGCGATCGACATCAACCCCAACTACATCACGCCCAAGATGCTGCAGTTCCGTCTGCAGAAGATCATGGACGAGTACGTAGCGGGTGTGGCCACCTACTACACCACCAACGCGAAGATGCTGGAAGTGGCGGAAGAGAAGCTGACCATGCTGAAGGAAGACGCCATGAAGATGCGCGCCAAGGACCTGCACGAACTGCTGCGGGCCTGGGAGAACTACCACCGCATCCTGACGGCCGAAGCGCACATGAAGCACATCGAATTCCGCGAGGAATCCCGTTACCCCGGCTTCTACTATCGTATGGACAAGAACTTTGTCGACGAAGAGAACTGGAAGTGCTTCGTGAACTCCGTTTACGACCAGAAGAGTCACACCTGGACCGTGTTCAAGCGTAAGCACGTGGACCTGGTGGACAAGAGCAAGCTGTTCAAGTAAGCCTCTACTTGGCAGTCTGTTGTAACTGAAAGCCCGGGCGCGCAATGTGCCCGGGCTTTTTTATTGGTTGTTTGGCCACGGAAAACACGGAAAGCACGGAAGAAATGAGCGCGTGCTGCGCTGAATTCCCAGAGATTTTGCGGTTAATAGCTGGCGCGCTGCTCGTGGTAAACTTTTGCGCCTGATTGCAGTCGAATTTTTCAGTTGATGTCACGGGCAGGCGCAGCCCTGCAAAACACATCTCCAGCACCCGCGGTCTCGAACAGGAAATGGCGTGTCCGTGCTTTCCGTGTTTTCCGTGGCTAAGAAACAGCAGCGAGGATCCAGCACATGGCTGACGTAGACATCGATATCGAGGAATCGCCTTTTGCCAGCAGCCCGGTCATTCCGGAGCAGTTCGATGAAGACCACGTCATCAAATTCCGCTGCTACAAGGGCATCGAGTGTTTCAACGCCTGTTGCCGCGACATCGATATCACGCTGACGCCATATGACATCCTGCGCCTGAAACAGCGCTTGGGTATCACGTCAACGGAATTTCTCGCCCAGTACACGTACCCCTTCGAGTTCGGCAAGAACAGTATTGCCGGCGTCAAGATGCTGCCGGTAGAGGGCGGTACCGAATGCCGGTTCATGACCGAGGAAGGTTGCAGTGTCTACGCGGACCGCCCCACTGCCTGCCGCTACTACCCGGTCGGTCTGCTGTCCCTGCGCCGCGCGGATGAGAACTTCGACCGCGCCTCCTACGCGCTGGTGAAGGAGGATCATTGCAAAGGCCACCTGGAAGAACGCGAAATCACCATCCGCGACTACCGCAAGGAACAGGGCCTGGAGGAGTACGATGAAATGGGGCGCGGCTGGCGCCAGCTGGTGCTGAAGATGAAGTCGGCGGGCCCTGCGATCGGCAAACCCTCCCAGGCCAGTCTGCAGTTTTTCTTCATGGCCAGTTACGACCTGGATCGGTTTCGCGAGTTCATCAAGAGCGAAGGATTTGCGGCCACATTCGACATCGATGCGGCGACCCGCAAGGCCTTGTACGAAGACGATGTCGAGTTGCTGCGCTTCGGTGTGCGCATGATCAAGCAGATCATGTTCGGCGAGGAGACCATTCCGCGCAAAGCGGACGCCTATCAGCAGCACGTTGCCAGGCGCAAGGAAGCGGAACAGCTGCGCGCCGAGGCGGACGACGAGTCGGAGGACGGGGAGAGCAGCTAGCTTCCCCTCAGGGCCCGCGTCAGGTAAATTACCCACGTTTTCAAGTCGTTGAAGCTCGGCCTGCGGCGTCGATTCAGGCTTCACTGCGCTCGAACCATAAGCACGCCTTATCAGGCTTATCATAAATATTTACTTTTCTTAATGGTTTTATGGGTCTAGGATTCCGTCTCCAGTTCGTCGACCCGCTGTCGGGGTCGGCCGGAAAGAGCCGAGAGATTCATCCTGAATTAGGAATGGTCCGGCGGACAGGCGAAGCCGGTCCGGCAACAGTAAACAACGTTAGGAGACTACGATGGCAGTAAAGAGCTACAACGCGGGCGTTAAAGAGTACCGCGAAACCTACTGGATGCCCGATTACACACCCAAGGACACCGATCTGCTGGCGTGCTTCAAGATCACTCCTCAGCCGGGTGTGCCGCGTGAAGAGGTTGCTGCTGCAGTTGCTGCCGAATCTTCAACCGGCACCTGGACCACCGTGTGGACCGACCTGCTGACCGATCTGGATTACTACAAGGGCCGTGCCTACGCCATCGAAGACGTGCCGGGTGATGACACCTGCTTCTACGCCTTTGTGGCTTACCCGATTGACCTGTTCGAAGAAGGTTCCGTTGTCAACGTACTGACCTCGCTGGTTGGTAACGTATTCGGCTTCAAGGCGCTGCGTGCCCTGCGCCTGGAAGACATCCGTTTCCCGGTTGCCTACGTCCTGACCTGTAATGGGCCACCCCAGGGCATCCAGGTCGAGCGCGACATCCTGAACAAGTACGGTCGTCCGCTGCTGGGCTGCACCATCAAGCCGAAACTGGGTCTGTCCGCCAAGAACTACGGCCGCGCCTGCTACGAAGGACTGCGTGGTGGTCTGGACTTCACCAAGGACGACGAGAACGTCAACTCCCAGCCGTTCATGCGCTGGCGGCACCGTTTCGACTTCGTCATGGAAGCTATCCATAAAGCCGAAGCCGAAACCGGCGAGCGTAAGGGTCACTACCTGAACGTTACCGCACCGACTGCTGACGAAATGATGCGCCGTGCTGAATACGCAAAAGAGCTGGGCGCACCGATCATCATGCATGACTTCCTGACCGGCGGTTTCTCTGCCAACACCATGCTGGCTCAGTGGTGTCAGAACAACGGCATCCTGCTGCACATCCACCGTGCCATGCACGCGGTGCTCGACCGCAACCCCCACCACGGTATCCACTTCCGGGTACTGACCAAGTGTCTGCGTCTGTCGGGTGGCGATCACCTGCACTCCGGTACCGTTGTCGGTAAGCTGGAAGGCGACCGTGACGCAACCCTGGGCTGGATCGACACCATGCGCGACTCCTACATCAAGGAAGACCGTTCACGTGGTCTGTTCTTCGATCAGGACTGGGGCTCGATGCCTGGTGTTATCCCGGTTGCTTCCGGCGGTATCCACGTCTGGCACATGCCGGCGCTGGTCAGCATCTTCGGCGACGACTCCTGCCTGCAGTTCGGTGGCGGTACGCTGGGCCATCCCTGGGGTAACGCTGCCGGTGCGGCTGCCAACCGTGTTGCGGTTGAAGCCTGCGTCGAAGCGCGTAACTCCGGTCGCGAGCTTGAGAAAGAAGGCAAGGACATTCTTACCAAAGCCGCCAAGTCCAGCCCGGAACTGGCCGCTGCGATGGAAACCTGGAAAGAGATCAAATTCGAATTCGACACCGTCGACAAGCTGGACGTTTCGCACAAGTAGCGAACCGAGGGGCGGAGCAGGGGCCCCACTGCATGAGCAGTGGGGATGCGACCCCCGGTGGTTCGCCACGGTGGCCGCCCCGCCCCACGATTTGATTGAACAGTTCGAATTTAATTTAGAGGAAGCAAGCAATGAGTACGCCTGTACAAGACTACAATTCAAGCCTGAGCGATGCCGAGCAGAGCCGAAAATACGAAACCTTTTCCTACCTGCCGCCGTTGAGCAAGGAATCAACCCGTGCCCAGATCCAGTATATCGTTGATAAAGGCTGGAACCCGGGTATCGAGCACACCGAGCCGGAAAATGCCATCAGCAACTACTGGTACATGTGGAAGTTGCCCATGTTCGGTGAAACCGATGTGGACGCAATCCTGGCTGAACTGGAAGCCTGCCACAAAGCGCATCCGAAGAACCATGTTCGTCTGCTGGGCTTTGATAACTTTGCGCAGTCCGCAGGGACAGCAATGGTTGTTTACCGCGGTAAGTCTGTTTAATCCACAGGCAGGTTAGTCGCATTAAAAAGCCCCTGCCCGATATCAGTCGGCCAGGGGCTTTTCTTATAAGAAATGGAGCATATGACAAAGCCACAGTCACAGACATATATTGGCATTGACAAGGAAATACATGGCGGAATGACTACCATCGGCAAGATGATCCGTGACGCCTGGGTATTCGGGTTGATCCCGGAAACCGAGACCTGCGCCGGCTGGAATCTGGCCAGGATCGATGCCCTGCTGCACCAGGTCAATGACGAGTGGGACAAGTATGGCTGCCTGGTCAGCCACCTGCCTGACGAACTGCGCGAACGCCACCAGAGAATTCACGGCGAAGCAGATCGAGCGTGCGCGCGCGGCGGGCTGGAGTGGCGAAATCGAAACAAAGATGAGGGTTGATGACGCAACTAGTCATCGACTTCATATCACAAGCATCTGGAAGGTGACAAATGTCTGCTGTTGATATCAAGCAATACAAAATCAAACAGGAACCGTTCTATAAGGCTGTCGGCGATGAAATCGACCTGTATGAAGCAGCCTATAACGCGCGCATGCCGATGATGCTCAAGGGGCCGACCGGTTGCGGCAAGTCCCGCTTTGTCGAGTACATGGCCTGGAAACTGGGTCGCCCCCTGATTACGGTTGCCTGTAACGAAGACATGACCGCCTCCGACCTGGTCGGTCGCTTCCTGCTGGACAAGGAAGGTACCAAGTGGCAGGACGGACCGCTCACCACCGCAGCACGTCTCGGTGCCATCTGTTACCTCGATGAAGTCGTGGAAGCGCGCCAGGACACCACGGTCGTGATCCACCCGCTGACCGACCACCGCCGCACCTTGCCGCTGGACAAGAAGGGCGAGTTGATCGAAGCGCACAAGGATTTTCAGCTGGTGATTTCCTACAACCCCGGTTACCAGAGTCTGATGAAGGATCTGAAACAATCCACCAAGCAGCGTTTCGGCGGCCTGGATTTCGATTACCCCGAAGAAGCGACCGAGACCGAAATCGTGACCAAGGAGTCCGGTGTCGACAAGGATATCGCGCACAAGCTGGTGCAGATCGCCCATCGCGCCCGTAATCTGAAGGGTCACGGTCTCGATGAAGGTATCTCGACCCGTTTGCTGGTGTACTCCGGTCAATTGATCAGCAAGGGTGTCGAGCCCATCGCGGCCTGCACCATGACCATGGTAACGCCATTGACCGATGATCCGGACATGCGCGATACCCTGAACGCAGCGGTACAGACGTTCTTTGGTTGAAAATTAAAAGCGGTCAGAGCCCTTTTTTAACCACCAGGATGCAGGAATCAGCGACAGCAATTAAGAAAGGTCTCTGACCCCTTTTAATTGCACTCCCGGCCCGTGCCGGTGTGTGGAAGCGTGTTATGGCCATCAAGCTAGAAGACTACGAAAAATATCTGGAAGGCATCGCGCCGGAAATCCGCGACGTGCTGAAAGGCACGTTTACGGAAGCGTCGCATGTCATGTCGCCAACCGGCATGGAGACTTACCTGGAAGGCGCCAAGGCCCTGGCCAACCTGGGGCGTGGCAAGGACCTGGTGATTTCCTACCTGCAGCAGATGCCGCTGGTCGCCAAGGAATGCGGCGAGGACATATTACGGACTGCCTTAGCGCGGCGATGAAACTGTCCTCGATGACCTCGGGCGAAGTCATTACGCTGTTGTTCGACAGCCTGCCGACTGCGTCGCGGCGCCTGGGTGATGCCGAGCTGTTGCGCGGCTACCTGACGCTGATCCACCAGCTCTCGGCGACCGCGGCGCGCGGCCTGCGCCCGATGCTGGGTCATATCGACGAACTGCTGTCCAAGCTGACCCTGAGCGGGTTGCGCCGCTGGGCCAACTTCGGGGCTCAGGCCTATCGCCGTGACTTCAATAACCTGACATCCTACTTCAACCTGGAATCCCAGGACAGCCGTGCCGTGCTGCAGAAAGAACGGCGCGGGCACGCTGTTTATCGATACCCAGCGTAAACTCAATTTCTACTTGCGCGCCCTGTGGGGCCGTGATTTCTTCCTGCGGCCGACGGGCGCGGATTACACCGATTTCCGCCCCTATATCGACAAGAACATCGTGCACATGCCCGATGCCGTCGATGCCATCGGTGATATCACCGGACTGGAACTGTACCGCGCAACTTCGGCGCACATGGCCGCGCACATCTGTTATACCTCGTCGCGTATTTCCGCCGAACAGTTGAGTCCGGCGCAGATGTTTTTTATCGGCCTGGCGGAAGACGCCCGTGTCGAGTACAAGGCGATACAGGAATTCCCCGGCCTGAAGAAACTCTGGCGTTCCCTGCTGGTGCTCGAGTCGGAAGAGCAGGCCGAACATCCGACCATGCCGATCCTGGAGCACTTCGCGCTGATGCTGCTGGATGAATCGGAACGCTGCGACGACGAAGAACTGAATGCCCTGGCCGCGCGTTTCCACGCAGACATCGAAAAGCAGCAGGATAACAACCAGTTCTCCTGGAACCTGGGCGTCGATCTGTTCAACCTGCTGTCGGCACGCCGCGAAGTCCCCAGCCTGCGGATCCTGGAACGTATCCGCATACCGTACCGCGATGACAACCGTTTCGTCTGGGAATTCGAGGAGTTCGACTGGAGCCAGGGCGTGGAATATCTGCCGGCCAGTCAGCGCCAGGTGCGGCGCAAGGTCAATATCATGGAGATGATCAACGAGATCGACTGCGAACTGGCCGGTGACGACGCCCAGGAGATCTGGACCTGCGAAACCGAGCTGTTCCCCTACGAAGACGAAGGCGTCAGTTTCAACGAAATGTGGGGCAAGGAACCGGTATCGGAACCCTTCCATTACCAGGAATGGGACTACCAGATTCAGCTGCACCGGCCCGACTGGGCGACGCTCTACGAACGCCGCCAGCCCAAGGGTAATCCGGAAGACATCGAAAAGATCATCATCGAGTACAAACCGGTGGCGCACCGCATCAAGCAGATCATCGATCTGCTGACACCGGAAGGTGTACAGCGCGTGCGCAACATGGAAGACGGCGACGAAATCGACATCAATGCCGCCATCGATGCCATGGTTGCCATCCGCATGGGTGAACAACCCAACACCCGCATCACCATGCGTAATGTCATCAAGAACCGTGACCTGGCCGTGGTGGTTTTGCTCGACCTGTCCGAGTCGACCAACGAAGTGATGGCGGGTTCCGACAAGAGTGTGCTGCAGTTGACGCGCGAGGCGGCCACGCTGGTCTCGACCGCCATCAACGGCATCGGCGATCCGTTCGCCATTCACGGCTTTTCCTCGGACGGCCGTCACGACGTGCAGTACTACCGCTTCAAGGACTTCAACCAGCATTTCGACGACGACGCCAAGGCGCGCCTGGCCGGCATGCAGGGCGCCCTGTCTACGCGCATGGGCGCGGCGATGCGCCATGCCGGACAGCACCTGCTCAAACAACCCGAGCGGCGCAAGCTGTTGTTACTGGTCACCGACGGCGAACCGGCGGATATCGACGAACGCGATCCGCAGCACCTGCGCCACGACACCAAGAAGGCCGTAGAAGAGCTGTACAGCAAGGGCATATTGACCTATTGCCTGACGCTGGATCCCGATGCTGATCACTATGTGAAGCGTATTTTCGGCGAAAACCACTACACCATCATCGATAATGTGCAGCGACTGCCCGAGAAATTACCTACACTGTTTGCAAGTCTTACCTCATAGCGGAGAGCAAGCGGTATGAACAGAAAACAGGCTCACCAGCGTGAACGCTTCCCCGTACCGAGAGCGAGCCGACGCAGCTCGCCAGCCATGCCGGTTGGGGCTCCGGGCTGGTAGGGGCCAGGGGATAAACTTGCCAGCACGGCGGCGCCATGGACGTTAGCCTGACACGTGGCGATGAGTTGCAGCGCGAGGTGCGTCAGCTGCCGGCGGAAGTCTACAACAAGATCATGCTGCTGTTTTCCCGGCTGCAGAAAGGCAACCTGTTTGTCCCCATCAGATCCATACAGTATCTCGCTGTTATCGACGCCGACGAAATCGTGTTTGTCGACGGCCAGGGGCCGCGCGTCATCGAGCTGGCCTGGCAGCGTTTCCGGCCCCAGGAGCGCGAGGATCTGCGGGCGCCGGTTAGTTATGAATGCGTCTATTATGAACCCAAGGGCATGCAGACCATGCAGCGCCTGCAGGGCGAATTTTTCAAGGCGCTGGCGGTCATCGAGGAGCGGCTGCCCAAGTCGCGCGGCGCCACGGTAACCAGCATCGGGCGCGACTGATTTGTATGAGCGACACGCTGGTTGATTTTATCCGTCACGGTGAGCCGGTCGGCGGCCGTCGCTATCGCGGCGACGGCGTGGATGACCCGCTGAGCGAAAAGGGCTGGCAGCAGATGTGGGCTGCGGTCGGTGAACCGGTGCCCTGGCAGCGCGTGGTCAGCTCGCCATTGCAGCGCTGCCGGGCCTTTGCACTGGCGCTGGCGGAAAAACACCGGCTGCCGCTCAGCGTCGAGCAGCGCTTCCGGGAAGTGGGGCAGGGTGTATGGGAGGGGCTCAGTCCGGATGAAATTCTGCAGCGCGACCCGGACGCCTATGCCGCGTTTCATCATGATCCCTGCCGCAACCGGCCGCCCGGTGCGGAACCGCTGGATGCGTTCGGCCGGCGCGTCGCCGAGGCTCTGGACGAGCTGTTTTCCGACAGCCCCGGCGAGCACGTGCTGGTGGTGGCGCACGCCGGTGTGATCCGCGCCGCGCTCGGTCACGTGCTGCAGGCGGATCCCCTTGCCTGGTACCGTGTGCGGGTCGACAATGCGGCGTTGACGCGCTTCCGGCGCGGCCCCTACGGAAGCAAGCTCGAATTCCACAACCGGCCGTCGCTCGGCTGAAGCCGAGTTGCTTTTACTCACATCGAGTTCACGGAGAACACAGAGAAAAGGAAGTTATTCCCGACCTCCGGACACCCTTCAAACCTCCGTGTCCGCTGCGACCTCGATGCGAATGAGGGTTAGGTAGCACATCGAGATCGCGGAGAACACAGAGGTCAGTTCATTGCAGACCTTTGAACAGCCTTGAAACCTCCGTGTCCTCTGCGGCCTCGATGTGAGGTAAGGGTCTTTAGTCGCTGTACATGCGCGGGTAGTCGAAGCGCGTCAGGCGCCCGGAGTCCGGGTGCACCGCCTGCCAGCTGTCCAGCTCGAACTCGATCACGGCCACTGCACAGGTGGGCAGGTTGTCGATGCCCGCGTCGCTCAGGTCGTTGCACAACTGGGTGAGGCCGGGGTTGTGCGCGACCAGGGCAACACTGCGCCAGCGGTCATCCACTGACTGGACACTGTGCAGCAACTGGCCGGCGCTGGCATCGTAAAGCTCATCCAGGGTCTCGATCTGCTGTTCGGGGTAGCCGAGTTCCGCGGCGATCAGCCGTGCCGTGGTGATGGCACGCTCCGCCGGGCTGCTCAGCATACGGTCAAAGCTCAGGCCGTTGTGCCGGATAACCCTGCCCATCAGCGGCGCGTTGTGGCGCCCGCGCTTGTTCAGCGGACGTTCGAAATCTGTCAGCGTGGTGTCTTTCCAGCTCGATTTGGCGTGACGAATCAGGGTGAGCTGCAGCATGCCGTGCTCCTGTGCATTGCCCGTATTGTAACGCCTGCGGTCAGCGCCGGGGCGGGCCGGCAGCGCTGGCAAAATAATAACAAGCGGTTATTATAAATAATTAGACCATAAGAGAAATATTTGTGAATCTGACTCTGCGGCAGTTGCGAATTTTCGAAGCCGTGGCGAGGCACCTGAGCTTCACGCGTGCCTCGGAAGAGCTGCACCTCACCCAGCCGGCCGTCTCCATGCAGGTCAAACAGCTCGAGGAAACCGTTGGTCTGCCCCTGTTCGAGCAAGTTGGTAAACGGGTGTACCTCACCGAGGCCGGCGAAGAACTGGACCGCTATTCGCGTTCCATACTGGCTATTCTGGACGAAGCCAGCGTGGTGTTCGACGAAATGAAGGGGCTGGAGCGGGGCCGGCTGCGCATCACCGTGGCCAGTACCGCCAATTACTTCGTGCCGCAGCTCCTGGCCGCGTTCTGCCAGCGCCGTCCGGGTGTCAAGGTCAGCCTGGACGTGACCAATCGCGAGCGACTGCTGCAGGCACTGCAGGATAACGAAACCGACCTGGTTATCATGGGCAAACCGCCCGAGAGCATGGACCTGGTCGCCGAGAGCTTCATGGACAATCCGCTGGTCGCCATCGCGCCTCCCTCCCACCCGCTGGCGGGACAGAAAGACATTCCGCTGCAACGCCTGCAGCGCGAAACCTTTCTGATCCGTGAGAAGGGCTCCGGTACCCGCTCGGCGACCGAGCGTTTCTTTGTCGAGCACGGACTGTCGCTGTCATCCACCATGGAGATGAGCAGTTCCGAGGCCATCAAGCAGGGCGTGGAGGCTGGGCTCGGTTTGGGCCTCTTGTCCCTGCATACCCTGGAGATGGAACTGACTCTGAAACGACTGGTGATTCTGGACGTGCGCGAACTGCCGATTCTACGCAAGTGGTACGTGATGCACCGCGCCGGAAAACGCCTGTCGGGGGTGGCGCAGAGCTTCAAGGAGTTCGTGCTCAAGGAATCGGGTCAGATTCTGCACCTGCCGACCCTGGAGCAGCATTAGCGCCCGGTCCGGGCACTGCAAAGCCATTAACCACGAAGGCGCACGAAGGAAAATCTTTTCTGTTTTGTGGCTGAGTTTGTGTGCCTTGACGATTAACGTGGCAGAGTGCAGCCGGTGGGGGGAAGCTGAACAGCGTCTAGCCGCGAAGGAGGCCAAGACGCAGGAAGCGAAGGCTTTTTCTTTTGCCGACTGATTTGGTGTTGCCGGGTGATAGATGGGCGAATTGCACGAGAGAGCTGTAGTGGCCTGAGAACTCCATCACGGGACGTCACCAAACAAACAATGTGTTGTCCCTTGGTGTGCCTTCGTGTTCCTTTGTGGCTAAAGGGGTTTCGCCGCCGAGCTAATCCCGTCGCTGCAGTGCGCTGCGGATCTGCTCTGCCACGGTAACAGCCGTATCCAGATCCTCGGCCAGGCAGTTGTAATGGCCCATTTTACGGCCCGGGCGCGCGTGGCGCTTGCCGTACAGGTGCAGCTTGGCCTGCGGGTGGCTGAGCAGCTGCTCCCAGGGCGGGATGCACGGTTCCCACAGGTCGCCGAGAATATTGACCATCACCACTGGCGACAGCAGAGTTGTCGCGCCCGGCGGCAGCCCGCACAGAGTGCGCACCTGCTGCTCGAACTGTGACGTGAGGCAGGCATCGACCGTGTAGTGCCCGCTGTTGTGCGGCCGGGGCGCCATTTCGTTGATCAGCAGCTCGCCATCGCGGGTCAGAAAGAATTCCACCGCCAGCACGCCGCAGTAGTCCATGGCATCCGCCAGCGCCTGCGCCATGCCGGTGGCCTGTTGGGCGAGGCGGGGTGGGACCCGCGCCGGGACAAACGTGGTGTCGAGGATACCGCCCACGTGCACGTTCTCGCCCACCGGGAACAGCGCGGTTTCCCCCTCGGCGCTGCGCGCCAGGATCACCGACAGTTCCTGGGCCAGCTCGACGCGCTGTTCCAGCACGCAGGGGGCTTCCTGCAGCTGGGCGAAAGCCCTGTTGTGCCTCGGTCAGGCTGGTGACCGGCACCTGACCCTTGCCGTCGTAACCCAGCTGAGCGGTTTTCAGCAGTGCCGGCATATTCAGCTGCGCGCAGGCCTGTTCCAGGTCGTCGCGCCGCTGTATGGCGAAAAAGGGCGCAGTGGCCAGCCCCTGTTCGCGAATGAAGGTTTTCTCGCGGATGCGGTCGCGCGCGATCGCCACCGCGGCGGAGCCCGGGCGCACCGGCATCCTGATTTCGAGAAATTCCAGTGTTTCGGCCGGGACGTTTTCGAATTCGGTGGTTACTGCTGCGCAGTGCGTCCGCCCATCTCGGCGAGCGCCGCCTGGTCGCGGTAGCCGGCCTGAAGGTGGCGGTCGGCCATCGACCGCCGGCGGGACTGTGCGGGTCCGGGTCGAGTACCCAGACCCGGTAGCCCATGCTGCGCGCGGCAATGGTGAACATGCGGCCCAGCTGGCCGCCGCCCAGCACGCCGAGTATGGCGTCGGGGAGAATCACGGTTTCGGCGGCAGCTCCATGTGCAGCGCCATGTCGGTCTGCGCGGCGCGGAATTCGTCCAGCTTGCCGGCCAGTTGCGGGTCGTGCAGCGCCAGCAGGCTGACGGCAGTACAGGGCGGCGTTGGCCGCCCCGGCCGCACCGATGGCGAAGGTCGCGACCGGAATACCCTTGGGCATCTGCACAATCGACAGCAGCGAGTCCATGCCTTGCAGATGTCGCGAGGGCACCGGGCACGCCCAGCACCGGCAGCGTGGTCTTGGCGGCCAGCATGCCCGGCAGGTGTGCCGCGCCGCCGGCACCGGCGATGATGCACGCCAGGCCACGCTGGCGTGCGCTGGCGGCGTATTCGAACAGCAGGTCGGGTGTGCGGTGGGCCGATACCACACGTGCCTCGAAGTCAATGCCGAAGTGTTCCAGTTGCTCGGCCGCGGCCCGCATCACCTCCCAGTCGCTGCTGCTGCCCATCACCAGACCGACTTTTGTGGCTGCCCATGACCTGCCCCGGAACGGAAGAAAACGGGCATTGTACCATCGCGGCTGGCGCCCGCCACGTGCGCTCCATTTCTCGCCGCAGCCGCTGCCGGTACAATGGCGCGCTTTGCGGGAGACCAAAATGCGCGATGTGTTGTTCGAGACCGATCTGACGAGCCTGCCGCTGGTGGGGCGCGGCAAGGTGCGCGATATCTATGCCGTCGGCGACGATCATCTTTTGATCGTTACCACCGACCGCCTGTCGGCTTTCGATGTGGTACTGCCCGATCCGATTCCGGGCAAGGGCGCGGTGCTGACGGCGGTGTCAAACTTCTGGTTCGGCTGGAGCCGCGAGCTGGTACCCAACCATCTCGCCGATATCCCGCTGGAGACGGTGCTGCCGGATGCCGGGGAGCGCGCCCAGGTGGAGGGTCGCGCCATCGTGGTGCGCAGGCTCAAGGCGCTGCCGGTGGAAGCCATCGTGCGAGGTTACCTGATCGGGTCCGGCTGGAAGGACTACCAGCACGGCGGTGCGGTCTGTGGTATTCAGCTCCCGCCGGGACTGCGGCTGGCCGACGCCCTGCCCGAGGCGATCTTTACCCCTTCGACCAAGGCCGAGGTCGGCGGTCACGACGTCAACATCGATTTCGCCCGCGCCGAGGCCCTGCTGGGCAAGTCGGTGGCCGCGCAGGTGCGCGACGTCAGCCTGCAGCTCTACAGCCGGGCGGCCGGGTACGCGCGCCAGCGCGGCATTATCATCGCCGACACCAAGTTCGAGTTCGGGCTGGACGGGGACGGGCGGCTGGTATTGATCGATGAAGTGCTGACACCCGATTCGTCGCGCTTCTGGCCAGTCGAGGAATACCGCGTCGGCATCAGCCCGCCCAGTTTCGACAAGCAATATGTGCGCGACTACCTGGAAACGCTGGACTGGAACAAGACCACGCCGGGGCCGCACCTGCCCGAGGAAGTGATCCGGCGCACCGCCGAGAAGTACCGCGAGGCGCTGCAACGGCTCACCGGGCATGCCACGCCCGTCGACTGAGTGCACCCGGGCATCCGGTCACTCCTGGAATCGGTGCCATAACCAGGATTTGTGGCTGAATTCATTAATTTTTTGCGGAAGCCGCCGCTAAGGCTGGCAGATGGGAGTTCGGCAGCGCCGGTCTGGGAAAAAATACCCGCACAGTGTGTCCGTATCCCTTATAATCGCGTTCAACCCGGGACAGTCTTTGACAGGAGGTACGAGTCATGCGGATGATCCCCAAAAAATTGACAAGTTATCTAGTGGCTGGTGCATTAACGGCAGGCTCCCTGGGGTTTCCCCTGGTCGGTAATGCCACCAGTTTTTCTTACGGCTACGACAGCGCCGAACCGACGGGCGGGGAAATGCTCGCTGATGCTTTCCTGGTACGGCCCTTCATGCTGGTCGGAACCGTGCTGACCACCGCTACCTTCATAGTGACCCTGCCATTCAGCGCGCTGGGCGGCAATGTTGATGAGGCGGCGACCAAGCTGGTGGCCGAACCGGCGAGCTACACTTTCGTGCGGCCGCTGGGCGAAATGTAGCGCTGCACAGCACGCGCTGCGCGTTGAAACACGGGGCCTATGGCCCCGTTTTTCATTGTCCGAACAGCCAGAAATAACCGCTGTTGTAAAACACGTGCAGGATGATCGGCGCCGCCAGCGTGCCGGTTCGGTCCTTGAAAAACCCGAACACCAGTGAGGGGAAAAACACCGCAGTGGCCCATAACGGCGCATGGTTGATGAAGTGCAGCGCCGTGAACAGCGCCGAGGTGAGCAGGTTGGCGTGGCTCAGCGGACCCAGGTGCCAGGGGCTGAGATGGCGGTGGGCGAGATCCTGGATCAGGCCGCGAAATACCAGCTCCTCGACCACCGGGTAGAACAGGGCCGGATACAGGAAACGCCACGGCTCGCGCAGCGGCCAGCCGGGCTCCGGGGTCACCTGGGTGACCAGGTAAAGCACCAGCCAGTAACCCAGCGCTGCGGCCAGGGCGGCAAAAAACAGCGGATCAGCCCACAAGCGGGATCTGGTGCTCGGCATGCGCGCAAGTCTACAGGGATTGCCGCGATCCGGTACAATTGCGCTAGAACCTGTCTCCTAATCCTGCGCGAGCCGCGGGGGATTATGAGACAGGTCGTAATGACTGACACGAGGAGTGGACGATGTACGGATTTAGTGTGCAGATGTCATGCGGGTTTGATGCAGCGGTTGAGCGGGTCACCGAAGCGCTCAAGACGGAGGGTTTCGGGGTGCTCACGGAAATCGATGTCAAGGCAACGCTCAAGAAGAAACTGGACGTCGACCGCAATCCCTACAAGATTCTCGGTGCCTGTAACCCGCAGCTGGCCAACCAGGCACTCGAGGCCGACCCCGATATCGGCCTGTTGCTGCCGTGCAATGTGGTGGTGCGGCAGGAAGACGACGGCGCCATCACAGTAGCCTTCATGGATCCCAACGCGGTGCTGGCGCTGGTCGACAAGAGTGGCGTGGAGCAGCTGGCCGGCCAGGTGCGGGCCAAGCTGGACAAGGTCCGCGACCAGCTCGTCGGGCAGTAAGTCCGCGGCAGGAGCAACACAGGCGCTGCTGTGCTGGCGCCCAGAACCGCGACGCGCGCCCTGAATCTGTCTGGAGAACCTTATGAGAACCTGTCTGTCGTTTGCACTCGGCGCTGCGTTGCTGACGGGCGGCGCGGCGCTGGCGGGTGACATCGCCGCCGGGAAAACCAAGGCGGCGAGCTGCGCCGGCTGTCATGGGGCCGACGGCATCAGTGCCAATCCGCTGTGGCCGAATCTCGCCGGCCAGAAAGCGCCCTACCTGGTGAAACAACTCAAAGCCTTCAGGGACGGAGTGCGTCAGGATCCGATGATGTCGGCCATGGCAAGGCCGCTGAGCGATGCGGATATCGAAAACCTGGCCGCGTATTACTCCAGCCTGAAATAAGCTGTCGCCGTACCGTGGCCAGGCCTAGCCCGCATTCCACCAGATCGACACGATCTCGCTTGATCTTTGTTCCCACAAGGAATCTTCTTCCCTCGGAAATACACACGGGTATTCCGCTCAGTCAGAAAATCCCTTGTGAAAACAAATCCGCGGCGCGATATCCGCGCCAACTGGTGAGAAATGCGGGCTAGCCCTTGTGTATACGGTGCATCACGAACAGCGCAACACTCAGCAGCGTCAGGGCGCCGGCCTGGTGAGCGGCCGCCAGGGCGACCGGGACGTGCAGCAGCAGGGTGCCGATGCCCATGCCTACCTGAACGAGCGCGACCAGCAGCAGCAGGTGCATACCCGCGCGCGCCGAGCGCGCCCTCAACCGACCCCTGGCATAGAACCAGAATGCCACGATCGATGCCAGCGTCAGCATCGCCAGCAGCCTGTGATCGAACTGTACTGTGGCGATGTTCTCGAACAGATTGCGCCAGCCGGGCTGCAGCATCCAGCCCGCGGGCGGCAGCCACTGGTCGCCCATTTTCGGGAAGGTGCTGTAGGCGTAGCCGGCTTTCAGCCCCGCCACGAAACCGCCCGATACGATGGTCAGCGCAACCAGGCCGAGCACCGCCGGCGCCGCCCGGCGCACGCCGCCTGCCGCGGGCGCGCCCGCCGGTGCCGGGAACAGCAGATCGAACAGCAGCCACAGCAGGTAGGCATAGATCAGCAGTGCCAGACTGAGGTGGGCGGTGAGGCGATACTGGCTGACGTGGGGCCGATCGACCAGCCCGCTCTTGACCATGTACCAGCCCAGCACACCCTGCAGTCCGCCCAGCACGAACGCCGCCGCCAGACGCACCAGCAGTGGCCGGCCGAGCATGCGCCGCACCGCGAAGTACAGCAGCGGCAGCAGGAATGCCACGCCGATCGAGCGGCCCAGCAGGCGGTGCGCAAACTCGAACCAGTAAATGGACTTGAACCCGTGCAGGTCCATGCCGATGTTCACTTTCTGGTACTCGGGCGAGGCGCGGTATTTTGTGAACACCTCTTCCCACTGCTGCTCGTTCAGTGGCGGCACCACCCCGAAGATGGGATCCCATTCCACCATCGACAGGCCGGATCCGGTCAGCCGTGTGACGCCGCCCAGAACCACCATGGCAAAAATCATTGTGCAGCACAGCATCAGCCAGGCGGCTATCTGTCGGCGTGCCGGATCGTCCATGTGCGCGGAATAGTCTGACATCATCTCATTTCGCTGGCCGGTTGTAGGGCAGCATTGTAGCGGATGTGCCTGTGCTATGCTGCCATGTACGCCCCGGGTCCGAGCCGGCGATGGACTTATCGATGCTGCGACAGCTTGTTATTCTGGCAGTGGCCGCGCTGCTTTTATGGGTAGTTGCGGACCTCGTGCTGGTGCAGCCCGGCGACACCGGCTCGGCACCGCCGAGCGGAAGTCCGGCGCAGCCGCCGGAAACCCTGGTACCGCCGGGCAGCGAAGCGTCGACCGGGTTCGTCGCCGACATCAGTCTGCACACCGAGGCGGAACTTGAAACCCTGCTGGACCGCGTCGAACAGCTGCTGGAGCGGCCGCGCAAGTCGGGTGAAGCCCCGCTGGTATCGCTGGTGCTGCATGGACCGGAAGTCGAGTTCTTCGCGCTGAAAAACTATCCGCAGTACCGTGGAGTGGTGGACCATGCCGCCAAGCTGGCCGCGCTGGGTGCCGTGGACATCAGTATCTGCCAGACGCAGATGCGCAGTCGGGGCATCGGCGAAGACGAGGTCCCCGGGTTTCTGCGGCAAGTGCCCTACGGGCCGGGGGAGGTGCAGCGGCTGCTGGACAGCGGCTATGTCTACATGTAAACGGGCCGGATTACAGGTGGCCGCGCTTGTGCATGATTGCCAGCATGGGTCCGGTCGGCAGCGTCGCCACCAGAGCCGCGCTCAGCGGCAGGCGCAACCGTCGTGCCAGCGGTTCCAGCAACAGGGCCGCCAGCAGCATCGCCATGAATAGCAGCACCACTGCACTCAGTGGCACAAGCGTTCCGATGGTGGGTTCGGTCAGGCGGGCCGGAGGCGCCCGGGCTTCACAGCAGCTCGGCGTGGCTGACCCGTCCGTAGCGGTCGAGCGTCAGGCGCAGGCGTCCCTGACAGGGTACCCGAGCGGCCGCGCATCCGCTGCCCTGGGTCAGCACTTCCTCGAACTGTACCAGTGCGATCACGTAGTGGTCGTTCTGTTCGATGATTTCGTAGTAGAGGGATTTGGTGTCAATCCACCCGTTCTGGGAGCAGAATGCGGTAAGCTCCCGGCATGACATGAGGTAGCGCTCAATGTCCTGCATGAGGTAGTGCATGATCAGGCGTGCAACCGTGCCATGGTGTGATGAGCCCTTGTTGGCTTCGCGGCTGCCGGGGCGGCCTTTGCACTCTGCCCGACGCCGACTGTATCCGCCAAAGTATAGATCGCCTGAATGCGATGGCAAGGCGATGCACGCCAGGCTTGTAGCTCGAATCAGGCACGAATTAATCTGAGTTTAATCTGAGTCCCCCGGGGAAAACAGGGCCAGTACGCCGGTATAGCCGTACAGGCGCTGGTTGGATATTTCGCCGTTGGCAAAAAAACCGACCAGCGGGAAATCCCCCAGGGTGCGGCGAATCATTTCCAGTTCCGCCGACTCTTCGCCGAACAGCTCACGACCGCGCCCCAGGCAGGAGAAATACAGGCCGCCGCACGGAGGGCCGGACAGCCGCTGCTTCAGGGTGTCGAGCATGCGCTGCATGTCTTCGAGAGCAGTCTGGCCGTCGCGGCGGCAGAACTGGATCTGTTGTCCCTGGTGAATCACGTCGCCTATGGCAATGCGCTTGCCCTGCACGTCGATACCGATCAGGTTGCGTACCAGGTAGTCAGCGGTATCGGAGCCGCGCACCGGAAGCCCGGCAAAGATGTAGCCGGCGGCGCGGTTGAGGTCGCGCGCCAGGATTTCACCGATGTCCTGGTTGAATACCTCCAGCGCCGGGCGGTCGTCGATGGCGTTGATGATGTTGCCGTCGCAGTGCGTAATGGTGTGCCTGCCGGCGATCGGGCTGCAGCCTTGCGTCAGTCCGGTCAGCAGGCGGGCCTCGCTGTTGAAGACCACCCCCGACAGGCCGCCGTCCAGCACCTCGTCGGCGACCTGCGGACGGCTGCTGTGCGACGAGGTCAGTCCGCCCACCAGATAGCCGCCCGGCAGCTCATCGCTCAGCCGGGTGAGCAACTGCGGCAGTATGCTGTTGGCCGGATCACCGTGGAGCACCGCGATGTGGCTGCCGGAACGGCCCAGCCAGGTGTCCCAACTGCCAGGCAGGGTGTCGGCGGAGCGATTGTAGAACGGCAGAATGCGAAAGCTGTCCGCGGGCAGTGCGCCGATCATGACCGCCAGCGCCGGACTCTGGTAGTACTCCCTGCCGGTAGCACAGATCGCGACTCCGACCGTGCCCACCCAGTGGCGAACCCCGCTCGCATCGCGCAGCTGCGCGACAATCGATGCCAGCTGCTCGGCGTGGATATCGGTGGCGTAAACGAAGCCGAGACTGGCTTGCGCGGGCACAGTGCCGATCTGCTCCAGACACTGCCCGGTTGCCTGCCGCCAGTCCGGATCCTGACTCTGGCCGAGTAAAAAGTGCGTCCTGCTGCTCATGATTTGCGGCCCGCATGAATAAAGGGAGCGTCAGTCCGTTCGGTCCGACGCTCCCCCTCTAGTGTACCTCGTCACTGATATTGACCCATTCAGCGGGCCAGGAAGCGCTTAGCCGCAAGGCTTGCCTCGCCGGGAATGGCCCTTCCCTTTCCAAGAGGCGTAACGCAGCGGATGAGCGCTTACTGGCCCGCCCGCAGGGAGCGCCCCCACGCGCCCATTGCGGTGTTGCGATCCTTGGAAAGGGCGCGCCATTCCCTGCGGATCGCGCCTTGCACTGACCTCGCGGGGGCGCTCTGAATGGGTCAATATCAGTGACGAGGTGCACTAGCACACCGGGCCGAATCAGGCTGTTTTTCGTTCGCGCATCATCCGTTCGATGATCGGCGCCAGGATGATCTCCATGGCGAACCCCATCTTGCCGCCCGGCACCACCAGCGAGTTGCGGCGCGACATGGACGAGCCCTCCAGCATGGCCAGCAGGTAGGGGAAGTCAACTTCCAGTTTGGTGGGATCGCGGAAACGAATCACCACAAAGCTCTCGTCCGGCGTCGGAATGTCGCGGGCGATGAACGGGTTGGAGGTGTCCACCGTCGGCACGCGCTGGAAGTTGATGTCGGTGCGCGAAAACTGCGGCGTAATGTAGTGCACATAGTCGTACATGCGGCGCAGAATGGTGTCGGTCACGGCCTGCGCCGAATAGCCACGCTGGGCGCAGTCGCGGTGAATCTTCTGAATCCATTCCAGGTTGACGATCGGCACCACGCCGATCAGCAGGTCGACGTGTTGCGCGACGTTGGTGCTGCCGTCGACGACGCCGCCGTGCAGGCCTTCGTAAAACAGCAGGTCGGTGCCGGTCGGAATGTCCTCCCACGGCGTGAATTCGCCCGGTTTCTGGCCAAAGGGGGCGGCCTCCTCGTCGCTGTGCAGGTAATAGCGACGCGTGCAGGCACCCGTCTCTCCGTAAACCCGGAAGGTTTCCTCGATTTTGTCGAACAGGTTGGCCTCGGGCCCGAAATGGCTGAAATGCGGATTGTCCTCGTCTTCGGCCTTTTTCATGGCCTCTTTCATGGCGACGCGGTCGTAGCGGTGGTAGCTGTCCCCTTCGATGACGGCCGGGTTGAGACCTTCGCGCAGGAAGATGTGCTCGAAGGCGACCTTCACCGTGGTGGTACCAGCGCCAGACGAACCGGTCACCGCAATAATCGGGTGTTTCTTGGACATGCCAGTCTCCTCAAAACCATTACTGAATGAAAAGCGTTGGCGCCCCGCCGGGCAACTCCCTGGCGTGGTACCGGAATGCTGTGTTGCCACGTTCTGACGATCGGTGAAAATTCCGCGGCTACCGGGTGTTGACCGGAACGGCGTATTGAACCACTTTTCCGGCGCAGCCGACAACTGCGACCTAACTTTATGTCAGGATTGACTATTCTGGTGCTGTGCCGTGAGGCGTGGCAATGCGGCTGGTCGCCAGCCGCCGCGAGCAGTAGGGGAACATGACCGATTCGGTTATAATTCCCTGCTTGCTGTGTGCCGAGCGGCGGTCCTGCGATCGCAGCGCCGGCGTTACAGGATGCCTTGCGAATCTTACCGTTGGGGACCTTGGTTTATGGCTGACGCGCGCCAACTCGTGGCCGGCTTGCAGAGAATGCTTGTGCCGTTTTCGGATTGGATCGGGGAGATTCGCCATACCGATACTTTGCGGGCTGACCTCATCGCCGGCATCACCGTGGCCCTGGTACTGGTGCCGCAATCCATGGCCTATGCCCAGCTCGCCGGCCTGCCGCCTTACATCGGCTTGTACGCCTCCTTCATCCCCGTGATGATCGCTGCCTTCTGGGGCTCCTCGCGGCAACTGGCAACCGGCCCGGTGGCGGTGGTTTCCCTGATGACGGCCGCGGCGCTCGGCCCCATGGTCTTGGGCATGGACCTGCTGCCCGAACAGCGCGTCGCCGTGTATCTGAGCCTGGCGGCCCTGCTGGCCATCATGGTGGGCATCTTCCAGATGCTGCTGGGCGTACTGCGGCTCGGCGTGCTGGTGGACTTCCTGTCGCACCCGGTGGTGGTCGGGTTCACCAACGGCGCCGCCATCATTATCGCCACCTCCCAGCTCAGCAAGCTGTTCGGCGTAAGCGTGGAAAAATCCGAGCACCACTACGAAACCGTGTGGCGTGTGCTGGTGACTGCCGCTACCGAAACCCACCTGCTCACCCTGATCATGGGCATCGCCGCGCTGGCCATCATGATCCTGCTGAAGAAATACCTGCCGAAGATTCCGACGGTGCTCACGGCGGTGGTGATCACCACTATGGCATCGTGGATCTTCGGCTTTCAGGCCGCCGGCGGCACGGTGGTCGGTGAGATTCCGGAAGGGCTGCCGGGCGTCAGCTTTCCGGAATTCGATCTGCAGGTGGCGAGCCAGCTGGTCGCCGCCGCCATCACCATTTCGCTGATCGGCTTCATGGAGGCGATTGCCATCGCCAAGGCCATGGCAGCGCAGACCCGCCAGCGCCTCGATACCAATCAGGAGCTGTTCGGGCAGGGGCTTTCCAACATTACCGCCGGGCTGTTCGGTGCTTACCCCGTATCCGGTTCCTTCTCCCGCTCTGCGGTGAACATTGCCGCCGGTGCCAGGACCGGCTTTTCGTCGGTGGTGACCGGATCGGTAGTCGCCATTACGCTGTTGTTCCTGACGCCGCTGCTTTACCACCTGCCGCAGGCAACGCTTGCCGCAGTCATCATCATGGCGGTCATCAACCTGGTGAAAGTGCAGCCCATCAAGCACGCCATGAAGGTGCAGAAACACGACGGCATCGTTGCCATCATCACCTTCGCGCTCACCCTGGTGATGGCGCCACACCTGGAGAAGAGCATCATCGTCGGCGTGCTGCTGTCGCTCGGTCTGTACCTGTATCGCAGCATGCGGCCGCGCTTCGCCGAGCTGTCCATCCATTCGGACGGCACGTTCCGCGACGCTGCGGTGCACAATCTGCAAAAGTGCAAGCACATTTCGGTGCTGCGCTTCGACGGTTCGCTGTATTTCGCCAACGCCGGCTATTTCGAAACCAAGGTGCTGCAGAACGTTGCCAGTAAGCCCGAGCTGAAGTTTGTCGTCCTCGATCTTGAGGGTGTAAACGAGATCGACGCTACCGGCGAAGAGGTCATCGGCAACCTGCACGAGCGTCTGGGGCAGGGCGGTATCGGGGTGCTGATCGCGCGTCCCAAACGGCAGACCATGCAGATCATGGACCGCTCCGGGCTGGCCGACGAAATCGGGAGAGAACACTTTTTCCGCACCCGTACCGACGCCATCGAGTATGCGCGCGGTCAACTGGGTGACGAGGTTGTCGATGATTCGCCGCTCAACCCGGTGAAATCGACGCGCCGCATGCGCCTGGAGCCGCAGACTTCGTAAGCCTGGCGTGCGGCGTCTCAGACGCGCCTGTAGAGCAGATCCCACACGCCATGGCCGAGGCGCTGGCCGCGGCGCTCGAACTTGGTCACCGGTCGGTAGTCGGGGCGCGCCGAGTAACGCCCCCTGCTGTCGCAGTTGACGAACGCCGGTGAGGCTTCCATCACTTCCAGCATGTGCGCGGCGTACGGTTCCCAGTCCGTCGCCATGTGAAACAATCCGCCCGCTTTCAGCTTGCGGGCGATCAGCGCGGCAAAAGCGGGCTGCAGGATGCGCCGTTTGTGGTGCTTCTTTTTCGGCCAGGGATCGGGGAAGAACAGCAGCACCCGGTCCAGCGCGGCGTCGGGAATGCTCTGCTCCAGCACTTCCACGGCATCGTGGCAGAACACCCGCACGTTGCCGATGTCGCGGCGTTCCAGCTCCATCAACAGGCGCCCGACACCGGGGCGATGGACTTCGATCCCGATGAAGTCGCTGTCCGGGTCCTGTGCCGCCATTTCCGCCAGGCTGGTGCCATTACCGAAGCCGATTTCCAGGGTAACCGGTGCGGTGCGGCCGAAGACGTCTGTGAGGTCGAGCGGCGCCGCGCAGGCGAGTCCGAACTGCGGCCACAGTTGCTCCAGCGCGCGTTGCTGGCCGGGCGTGAGGCGGCCCTCCCTGCGCACGAACGAGCGTATGCGCCGGCTCGGTCGCTTTATGTCGTGTCTGGTTTCGTTCATGCGCCGGCCGTCCGGACAGGGGGGCTATACGGCCTTGCCGGCCTGCGATCGCTCGCTGTTTCACCCTGCGCGGCGCCGGTAGCGCGCCTCGCGGTCATAAGAGGCGGTTAACGGGAATGGCACTTAATTAAGGCTGAATCCCCTTTCTCTAACTTGCACTTACGTAGGTTGGGCTGAGCTCGCGAAGCCCAACTTGGAGCATGAACAAAGCGTCGATTGGGCTTCGCAAGCTCAGCACCGACTCGCATTCATCGCTATTTCAATCAGATCATGCTTAAGTAAGCACCCTTCCGGTTAAAGGACCATCTGAACCGAGTCAGAAAAACGTCCCGTCCACCGGCGACGAGGCGCTGGCGAAACGCTTTCTCGGAATGCGCCCGGCCAGGAATGATTCACGGCCCGCTTCAATGGCTTTTTTCATGGCCGAGGCCATCAGGACAGGGTCCCGGGCGCCGGCGATGGCGGTGTTCATCAGCACCCCGTCACAACCCAGCTCCATGGCGATGGCGGCATCCGAGGCGCAGCCGACGCCGGCATCCACCAGGATCGGAACCGTCGCGTTCTCCACGATGGTCAGGATGTTGTAGGGATTGCGGATGCCCAGGCCGGAACCGATGGGTGCGGCCAGCGGCATGACGGCCACACACCCCATCTCCTCCAGGCGCCTGGCGATGATGGGGTCGTCATTGGTGTAAACCATGACCCGGAAGCCGTCGGCGATCAGCGTCTCGGCCGCGCTCAGTGTCTGGGTGATGTCCGGGAACAGCGTCTTTTCGTCGCCCAGGACTTCCAGTTTCACCAGGTTGTGGCCGTCCAGCAGTTCACGCGCCAGGCGGCAGGTGCGCACCGCGTCCTCGGCGCTGTAGCAGCCGGCGGTATTGGGCAGATAGGTGTAGCGGTCGGGCGGCAGCACCTCCAGCAGGTTGGGCTCGCCGGCCTTCTGGCCGATGTTGGTACGGCGGATGGCGACGGTGATGATCTCGGCGCCGCTGGCCTCGATCGCCAGGCGGGTTTCTTCCATGTCCTTGTACTTGCCGGTGCCCACCAGCAGGCGTGACTGGTACTCGACGCCGTCGATGATCAGCGGGTCTGCGGTCCGGGGTGTTGCGGTTTTCATCACGGTTGACATGCGGTACTCCTGCGTGCGCGTGTTAACAGGCCAGCCGGCGCCGCCGCCAATGGCGCGCACGATCTCTATCTGGTCGCCCGGATTTGAAAGGTGTAGCCGGTGAAGGCGCTGCGCGGCACGATTTCCCGGTTGACCTCCATGGCCAGGCGCTGCGTCGGCCAGGCCCAGTTGTTCGATCAGCTGCGCCGCGGTGATGCCGTCCGGCAGCTGTTCGGGCTTGCCATTAATGATCAAATCCATGCCGCGCTATTCTACCGGAAAAGTTGCAACGGCACAGATTCCATGCACAAATAGCGGGTTATGAGCGATTGGCAGGAAGACCTGATCACCAGCCGAGGCAGCCGGCACCCTGGACGGGCTGTTCGAGGAACGGGTGCGGCGCACGCCCGAAGGGACCGCCTACCGCGATTTTGACAAGTCCGCCCAGCGCTGGGTCGACAGCAGCTGGCGCCAGGTGGCTGCGCAGGTCGCGCGCTGGCGGGTGGCGCTGGCGCAGGAGGGGTTCGAGCACGGTGAGCGGGCCGCCATCCAGTTACCGAACAGTATCGAGTGGATCTATTTCGACCAGGCGGTGCTCGGCGAGGGGCTGGTGTCGGTGCCCCTGTACACCGACGACCGGCCCGATAACGTCGCCTATATTCTGCACGATGCGGCGGTCCGGCTGCTGCTGGTGCAGAATCTGGCCCAGTGGCACAAACTGGCGCCGGCCCTGGAGACCAATGCCGCCCTGCACCGGGTGCTGGTGCTGCGCACCCCGCGCGAGGCGGAGCAAAAACAGGCGGCCCTGGCCGGTGACCAGCGGTTGCGTTTCGTCGACGACTGGTTGCCGGCATCGGCCGCAACGGTGCGGCGCAGAAACGGTGCTGCGCACGCCCTGGCGTCGATTGTCTATACCTCGGGAACCACCGGGCGTCCCAAGGGGGTGATGCTGAGTCACTACAACATGCTCGCAGTGGCGCACGCCGCGGCGGCATCGGTGGACGTCTACCAGCAGGACCTGTTCCTCTCGTTTCTACCCCTGTCCCATACCCTGGAGCGGACCGCGGGCTATTACCTGCCGATGATGGCCGGCGCAACGGTCGCGCATGCGCGCTCGGTGGCGCAGCTGGCCGAGGATCTGGTGCAGATCAGACCGACGGTCCTGATCGCGGTGCCGCGTATTTTCGAACGGGTACACGCCCGCATCACGGGGCAGCTGGAAAAACAGTCTGCGCTGCCGCGCGCACTGTTTGGCGCCACGGTGCGACTTGGCTGGCGGCAGTTTCTGCGTCGCCAGGGCAGCGCCGGCTGGACGCCCGGCCTGGTGTTTTTCCCGCTGCTGAAGCGGCTGGTCGGTAACAAGGTGACCGCCAAACTGGGCGGCCAGCTGCGCTACGCGGTGAGCGGTGGTGCCGCGCTGCCATTCCCGGTGGCGAAGACCTTCATCGGGCTGGGGCTGGAGATCCTGCAGGGCTACGGGCTCACCGAGACCAGCCCGGTAATCACGGTCAACCGCCCGGGCCACAACGACCCTGCCAGTGTCGGCGAGCCACTGCGCGGTATGGAGGTCAGGATCGGCGAGAACGACGAACTGCTGGCCAAAAGCCCCGGCATCATGCTCGGCTACTGGAACAATCACGCCGCAACTGCGGAGATGATCGATCCGGACGGCTGGCTGCACACCGGCGATCAGGCGCGCATCGAGGACGGGCGCGTCTACATTACCGGGCGCATCAAGGATATCCTGGTGCTGTCCAATGGCGAGAAAGTACCGCCCGCCGACATGGAAGCCGCGATCTGCATGGACCCCCTGTTCGACCAGGCGCTGGTGCTGGGCGAAGGCAGGGCGTGGCTGGCGGCCCTGCTGGTGCTGAACTCCGACCTGTGGTTCGGTTTTGCCCGTGAATCCGGTCTGGACCCCTTCCAGCGCGAGAGCCTCGAGGACGAGCGGCTGCAGAAAAAGGTGCTGGCGCGGGTGCGACGGCAGCTGCACGATTTTCCCGGCTACGCCAAGATTCGTCGCGCGGCACTGACGCTGGAGCCGTGGACGGTGGAGAACGGGCTGCTGACGCCGACCCTGAAAGTCAAGCGCGCCACGGTGCTGCAGCAGTTTGCAGATCGGGTTGAGGCGCTCTTCGACGAGCGTTAGCGCTGCTGTCGGTGCCCCGGCGATTCGCCGGTGCCGGGCGCAGGGGCGGTCTCGGCTCAGCGTTGCAGGCACGTGGCCTACTCATCGGCCCACTCCGGCCGCCTGTTCTTTTTCAGGTCTTCGAGTCCGCCGAATGACGCTTCCAGTCGGAACTCGATTCCCGGTGTGGAGCGGAAGTCATCGTCGTTGCGGAACGCGACCTGGGGGTTGACCTCGTAGAACAGCCATTTGCGCCAGATGCGCTGCCGGTAGACCAGGCGCAGCGTGGTTTCGTCCAGGCGAACGTCCGGCTTGGTGTTGAAAACGTTGATCCACTGATAGTCGATCGCCGCCTTTCTCCTCAGGCGCTGGGTCAGGGTCGGCCCGGCTTCCAGGCGGAAACCCTCGTCATTGTAGTCCTCCTTGCGCCACCTGAGGTCGGTGGTGGCGCGGAAGAACAGGTCGTCCCGGAACAGGCGCTCGAAGTCGAAGCGGGTACGGGATTCCCAGCCGATGTCGGTGTACCAGCGTACTCGCTCGGTGAACCGGAGCTGCCAGATATCGAATGTCCAGGTCTTTCTCACGCGCGGGCCGAGGAAAAAATCCACCACGTGGCCGCTGCCGATCTTGATACCGGCGCTGACGCTGGTGTTCAGCTTGTTCCTGGTCTTCAGAAAGTACTGAAAGCCTATGGCTGTCGCGTCACTGTTGCTCTGCCGCGCCTCGGGGAACGTCTCCCGCGACAGCACCGTCTCCTCGTCCTCGCTGGTATCGGCGATCACCAGGCGCAGTTTCTTGCTCATCCTGGGGACTTTGACTTTGGCGTTGATGTTGAACTTGTATTCGGGCGCCTCGCCTTCCTCGAAAAATGCGCTCGGCGTGAGGCGTATCTGGGAATAAGCCTCCTCGGAGACATAGCGCTCGTCACCGAAAAAAGCGTCGAACCACTGTGCGGCCTCGTTGACCGACTGGCTCATCGCCTCCTGGGCGCGGTCGACCTGGTTGGGTTGCCGGGGTTCGAAGTCGGCCTCTTCGGGGAAAGGGGCGTCACCTGGAACATAGTCGGGGGGTGTTTGTGCGCCAGACAGGCTCGGAAAAGTCGTCAGGACGAGGGCCATTCCGAGAATCGCCAGCGCAGTGATCGCCTGTTGCAGAAGTTTGTCCCTGTCGTTAGTGCGCACAGCAGATGGCTTTGCCGCGTTACTGTAACATCCTATTGGGTAACGTGAAATCTGGAGATATCTTGAACTCGGTCAGACGCGGCAGCAAATGCTATGAATCGCATGGGGTATAACGAACCTGCCTTTACCGATCCTGAGCCGGGGTGCCGTCGTTTTGCGATCAGGGCAGAGCTTGCCAAACCCTCTCTTCAGGAATCTGTGGGGGATCACACGACCGTGGGGTGAGGCATTGGTGAAAATTCTTCGGGGTCCCGTATTCGTACTGAGGATGCTGATGTGGCGCACCTGAAAGAGACCACGACCAGGATCGGTGTCGTCATTATGACGGTCTAAGAAGGGCTGTCAGATGGCTGGTAGGGCAGTATGGAGTGGGTGATGGGTATCGAACCCACGTTTGGAGCTTGGGAAGCTCCATTTCTGCCATCGAACGACACCCGCGGGGTGCTTAGGAGACAGGAGCACCCGAGAGTGGGTCTGACACGGGTTGCCCCTAGCGGCTATTGCCGACCGGCGGTACTTACGTGAAATGTGTCGTACCCGCTATTGGCCTTGGATATGTTTGGCGCGCAATCCGGATTACCGCTGGGAGAGAGATTTCCTCTCCCTATGAACGAAGCCGGAGCGCTGCGGCGAGTTTCCGCCATGTGTAAAGTATTAGCGAAAAGATGTCGGAGTAAGTTACATGTAAGTGGCAGTGAGAATACCCGTTTCTTCGTTAAGTAATTGATTTTCAGAATGAGACTTGATCTGGCGTGCATCGTGCATACTTTTCATCAGTTTAGAATAGGGTCCGTCGGCTGGGTCCAAAACATTAAGGTACTGCATGTGTCCTGCCAATGGACACGGATATGGAGGAGAAGAAATGGATGTAAATTGGGATTCACTTTTTAGCAAGCGTGCTTTAGCGGGGATGCTAGTAGGGGTCAGTGCTGTTTGGAGCCTATCGGCCAGCGCGGTGAGCTTAGGCTTTGGTTGCATAAGCAACAACTTGGCTGGTGACTGCGCGATCGGCGAGGCGCAGCTCTCGGTTGACGTTTCCGATGCCGGCAGTGGCCAAGTGTTGTTCTACTTCACGAACAGCGGTCCTTCCGCCTCATCAATTGCGGATGTGTATTTTGACGACGGCAGTCTGCTGGGTATCGCATCCATCGACAATTCAAGCAGCGGTGTCAGCTTCAGTCCGCTTGCCACTCCTGCTGAGCTGCCCGCCGCGAACAACGCATCGCCGCCGTTTGTTACCACGGCAGGATTTTCGGCTGATTCCAATCCGCCCGTACAGCCCAACGGTGTGAATCCTGGCGAGTATCTGGGCATCCTGTTCGACTTGCAGGGCGGCCAGACCTTTGCTGACGTCATCAGCGAACTGACAACGGGTGCGTTGCGCGTCGGCATTCACGTGCAAGGTTTCAGCGGAGGTGGCAGCGAAAGCTTCGTCAACAATCCGGTTCCGGTTCCAGCGGCCGTCTGGCTGTTCGGTTCGGGCCTGCTTGGCCTGGTTGGGGTAGCCCGCAGACGCAGCTGAACAAGAATACGGATCGATCTGTCCTCTACGAAACGGCCACCTGTACGGTGGCCGTTTTTTTCATGGGTGCAGATGGTAAAGGGGAAGGGAAACAACCGGGTGTAATCCTAATCACCGACCACCACCATTCCTCTACCGCCTGATGGTGACACCCGCCCCCACTATTCTGTAAACTCCTGCCCTATAACAACTATGCGGGTGTGGTTCAATGGTAGAACCTCAGCTTCCCAAGCTGATGACGTGGGTTCGATTCCCATCACCCGCTCCATTCTCTTCACTTGGCGGCCGGCATACGGCTGACGTCTCGAGCGTGCTCCGCGCCGGGTATGTTGGCCGCTTCTAGACCAATTTAGGATCAGGGATTTCTATATGAGTAAGTTGTTGCGCATCGTCGCCTACCTGCTGGGCGGTTTGCTATTGATCATCGTTGCGGCGGTCATCATCATTCCCATGGTCGTCGATCCCAATGACTTCAAGCCGCAGATCGCCGAGGCGGTGGAATCCGCGACCGGCAGGACGCTGACCATGGAAGGCGATCTCGGCCTGTCGGTGTTCCCCTGGCTGGGCCTGGAAGTGGGGCCGACCTCGCTGTCCAATGCGCCCGGCTTCTCCGATCGGCCGTTCGCGCAGGTGCAGGGGGTCGAGGTCCGGGTCAAGCTCATGCCGCTGCTGCGCAAGGAACTGCAGATGGACACCGTGGTGCTGCAGGGGCTGAACCTGTCCCTGGAGACCGATGCCGCCGGTAACACCAACTGGGCCGATCTGGCGGGTGCCGGCGCCGAACCCGAGGCAAAGCCCGAGCAGCCGGCAGCCGAAGAACCCGGCAAAATGGCGCTCGCCGGTCTGGCCATCGGTGGCGTCGAGATCAGCGATGCGGCCCTGTTGTGGGACGATCGCAGCAGCGGTGCGCAGTACCGCGTGGATCAGCTGAACCTAAAAACCGGCGCCATCGCACCCGGCGAAGCGGTGCCGGTAAACCTGCAGCTGCAGCTGGCCGCCAGCGAGCCCGAAGTCGCCGGTCCGGTCGAATTCAAAGGCACCGTTGCGCTGTCGGCTGACAACCAGGTGGTGCAGGTCGACGGTGCGCAGCTCACGACTGATCTGTCCGGTGCCGGCCTGCCCGGTGGCGCCCTGAAGTCCAAGCTCAATTTCAATACCCGTGTCGACCTCGCGGCGCAGACCCTGGACGTGACTCAGCTCGCTCTCGCGGCCCTGGGGCTCACCATCGAGGGCGGCCTGAACGGCAAGCAGATTCTCGGTGACGCCGCCGCGTTCAGCGGCGAGCTGCGTATCAAGGAGTTCGTCCCCCGTGAGCTGATCGAAGCGCTGGGTCAACCGGTGCCGGAGGTGTCGGACCCCAAGGTGCTGAGCCGCGCCGACGGGCAGCTTGCAGCTGGCGGCGACGAAGGACAGCCTGGCGGTGCCCAAGCTGCAGTTCCGTCTGGATGATTCGAGCCTGAACGGCGATCTGAAGGTCAGCAACTTCGCCAACCCGGCCATCCGCTTTGCCCTGCACCTGGACGACATCGATGTCGACCGCTATCTGCCGCCGCAAAGCGAGCAGCCGGCCCCGGTTCCGCCCACCACGGCCGCTGCCGCGGGCGCCCAGATGATTCCGGTGGAGACCCTGCGCGGGCTGAACGTCAACGGCAAGCTCACCATCGACCGCCTCAAGGCGGCCCAGCTGCGCAGCACCGATATCGTCATCCAGCTGGCGGCCAAAGACGGCGTGGTGCGGGTGCATCCTGCCAGCGCCAAGATGTATCAGGGCCAGTACCAGGGTGACGTCAGCCTGGATGTGCGTGGCAAGCAGCCCAAGATCTCCATGAATGAAAAACTGTCGGGCGTGCAGGTCGGGCCGCTGTTGCAGGACATGCTCGGCGAAGCGCGCCTGTCGGGCGCCACCCAGGCCTCGGCGCAGCTTACCGCGGTCGGGCAGACCCCGGACGAATTCAAAAAGACCCTGAATGGCAATCTGGCCTTTGCCTTCACCGACGGAGCGGTGCAGGGCTTCAACCTGGCCGCCATGATCCGCAAAGCGCGGGCGCAGCTCAAGGGCCAGCCGGTGCCGCCCGAAAGCGGACCGAACCAGACCGACTTCAGCGAACTGACCGGAACCGCGACCGTGACCAACGGGGTGATCCGCAACCAGGATCTGGCCGCCAAGAGTCCCCTGCTGCGGGTCGAAGGCAAAGGGAGCGTCGACCTGCCGCAGGAGACCCTCGATTACCTGGTTACCGCCAAAGTGATCGGTTCGCTGGAGGGGCAGGGTGGCAAAGGTCTTGAGGACGTGCGCGGTGTCGCCATCCCGGTGCAGGTCGCCGGTACCTTTGCCAAGCCGAGCTACAAGATCCGCCTGGACGAGGCCCTGCGTGAAGTGGCGGAAGACAAAGTGAAGGAAAAGGTCCAGGAAAAAGTCGAGAAGAAGCTGGAGAAACAGTTCGGCGATTCGCTCAAGGGTCTGTTCAACAAATAAGTGCGCAGAGCCTTGCAGGCTGGAAGCGCAGCGCCTGCGACGGTCGTATGAGGCTGGCGCCGCGACGCCGGATACCGGCTTGAGTCGCCCCGGATACACAGCGTGATCAGCGTAGAACAGGCAGAACTCGGCATCATCGGTCTGGGCTACGTCGGCCTGCCTCTGGCGGTCGAGTTCGGCAAACGCTTTACCACCCTCGGCTTTGACATCGATGCCCGCCGCATCGCGGAGCTAAGGGCCGGCCGCGACGACACGCTCGAGGTCTCGCCCGGAGAGCTCGCGCAGGCACTGCGGCTCGCTCTCACCGACCGGGTCGACGATCTCAAGACCTGCAATGTCTATATCGTCACGGTGCCGACACCGATCGACCGCTACAAGCGTCCGGACCTGTCACTCGCTGGAGGCCGCCTGCCGCACCCTGGGCGCGTTGCTGGAGCGCAGGGAATGTCGCCGTGTTCGAGTCGACGGTGTATCCCGGTGCCACCGAAGAGGTCTGCGTGCCGATACTGGAATCGGTGTCCGGGCTGGTGTGCAACCGCGACTTTTTTGTCGGCTACAGCCCGGAGCGCATCAATCCGGGCGACAGCCAACACCGTGTCACCGCGATTCGCAAGGTCACGTCCGGTTCCACGCCGGAGACCGCCGATTTCGTCGATGCGCTGTATGCCAGCATTATCACGGCCGGCACCCACCGGGCCAGCAGCATCCGGGTGGCCGAGGCCGCCAAGGTGATCGAAAACACCCAGCGCGATGTGAATATCGCGCTGGTCAATGAGCTGGCGCTGATTTTCAACCGTCTCGGTATCGATACCCAGGAAGTGCTGGAAGCGGCCGCCACCAAGTGGAATTTTCTGCCGTTTCGTCCGGGTCTGGTGGGCGGTCACTGCATCGGGGTCGATCCCTATTACCTGACCCACAAGGCGCAGGAAATCGGGTATTATCCCGAGGTCATTCTGGCCGGGCGGCGCATCAATGACAGCATGGGCACCTATGTCGGCGGACCAGGTTTTCAAGCTGATGCACCGCGCCGGGCTGCAGGTGTGCGATTCACGCGTGCTGGTGCTGGGGCTGACGTTCAAGGAAAACTGCCCCGATGTGCGCAACACGCGGGTTATCGACGTCGATCAGGGAACTGCAGAGCCTACAACGTCGAGCGTGGATGTCCACGATCCCTGGGCCGACTCCGGCCGCGGCGCAACGCGAATACGGCAGTGCAGCTCATCGACCGCCGCAGGCGGGCGTGCTACGACGCCATCGTGCTGGCGGTCGCGCACCGGCAGTTTCGCGAGCTGGGCGCCGCGGGCATCCGCGCCTTCGGCAAACCGCACTGTGTGCTGTATGACGTCAAGCATGTCCTGCCGGCGCAG
Source organism: uncultured Gammaproteobacteria bacterium (assembly GCA_963695455.1). Classification (GTDB taxonomy): domain Bacteria; phylum Pseudomonadota; class Gammaproteobacteria; order DSM-19610; family DSM-19610; genus Thiogranum. Next base: position 1,278,903 of record CAVOGN010000002.1, read on the forward strand.
CGATGTCGATGGGCGCCTGTAGACTAATGCGAACAATAATCGAGGATAAGGCATGAAAGTTCTGATCACCGGCGCGGCCGGTTTTATCGGCAATGCGCTGGCCCTGCGCCTGCTGGAGCGCGGCGACGCGGTCATCGGCATCGACAACCTGAATGACTACTACGATCCCGAGCCTGAAAGAGGCTCGTCTGGCCCGCACCGCAGCACATGCCGGCTTTACCGATGTGCGCATGGATCTGGAAGACCGCCAGGGCATCGCCGACCTGTTTGCGCAGACACAAGCCCGACGCGGTGGTCAATCTGGCCGCGCAGGCGGGCGTGCGCTATTCGCTGCGAGAATCCCAGCGCCTACGTCGACACCAACCTGGTCGGCTTCATCCACATCCTGGAAGGCTGCCGCTCACAACGATGTCAAACACCTGGTCTATGCCTCCAGCAGCTCGGTGTACGGCTCCAACACCAAGATGCCGTTTTCGGTGCACGACAACGTCGATCATCCGGTCAGCATCTATGCGGCCACCAAGAAAGCCAACGAACTGATGGCGCACACCTACAGCCACCTGTACCGGCTGCCGACCACGGGCTGCGTTTTTTCACTGTGTACGGCCCGTGGGGCCGGCCGGACATGGCGCTGTTCCTGTTCACCCGCAAGATGCTGGCCGGCGAGCCCATCGACGTGTTCAACTACGGCAAGCACCGGCGCGACTTCACCTACATCGACGATATCGTCGAAGGCGTCATCCGCACGCTCGACCGCATCCCGCAACCGAATCCCGACTGGTCCGGCGACCACCCGGATTCGGCCACCAGCACCGCGCCCTACGCGCTCTACAACATCGGCAACAACCAGCCGGTGGAGCTGATGCACTACATCGAGGTGCTGGAAGACTGCCTGGGTATGCAAGGCGAACAAGAACCTGCTGCCGCTGCAGCCGGGCGACGTGCCGGATACCTATGCCGATGTGCAGGACCTGGTGCGCGACGTCGGCTACAAGCCGGATACCTCCGTCGAAGACGGCGTGGCCAACTTCGTGGCCTGGTACCGGGACTATTACAAGGTGTGAGTTAGCCACGGAAAGATTTGCAAGAAAGATAGCCACGGAAGACACGGAAAGCACGGACAAATGAATGATGGGCGTGGCGGCTGCGAAAGGCTGTACTGACGTAAGCGCAACCAGCTGAATGCACGAATGGCGCAATCTCTGTTTCCCGCTTTGCAGTTAACACCGGTCCGCAGGAGCGCTTCAACCTGTGTGCCGATGCCGTTGCGAACAGCCGCTGCAGCCGGTTTCTATAACAAGTCTTTTGTCCGTGTTTTCCGTGCTTTCCGTGGCTAAAACTCAAACCGCTTTCGCCGACGCCATACTCGCCTGGTTCGCGCAGCACGGCCGCAAGGACCTGCCCTGGCAGCAGCAGCCCACACCCTACCGGGTCTGGGTCTCCGAAATCATGCTGCAGCAGACCCAGGTGCAGACGGTGATTCCCTATTACCAGCGCTTCATGCAGGCGTTTTCCCGACCTGCGCGCACTCGCGGCCGCACCGCTCGACGAGGTGCTGCACCACTGGTCGGGCCTCGGCTATTACGCGCGGGCGCGCAATCTGCACCGGGCGGCGCAGCGGATACGCGATGACCAGTTCGCGGGTCGTTTTCCCGACGACATCGAGGCGGTCATGCGGCTGCCCGGCATCGGCCGTTCCACGGCGGGTGCGATCCTGTCGCTGGCCTGCGGTCAGCGGCACGCGATTCTCGACGGCAATGTAAAGCGGGTGCTGGCGCGCTATTCACGCCGTGGAGGGCTGGCCGGGCAAGACCGCGGTGCTGCAAGCAGCTGTGGCGCGCTGGCCGAAGCGGCCACGCCGCAGCGCGACGTCGCCGCTTACAACCAGGCCATGATGGACCTGGGTGCCACGCTGTGCCGGCGCGGCACGCCCGGAGTGCGCGCGCTGCCCGTTGAGCAACGGACTGCCGCGCCTGCCAGCAGGGCCGGCAGGGCGAGTTTCCGGCGCCGCGCCCGCGTCGCGAGCTGCCGGCAGCGCAGCGTGCACATGCTGCTGCTGTGCGGGTCCGACGGCGCGGTATATCTGGAGCGGCGGCCCGCTTCCGGTATCTGGGGCGGGCTATGGAGCTTTCCCGAGTTCGACAGCGAAGCGGCGTTGCTGGACTGGTGCGACCAGAGAAACATTCCGCTTCCGGAGCGGCTCGAGACATGGCAGCCGCTGCGCCATACCTTCAGCCATTTCCATCTCGATATCACGCCCTGCCGCCTGCAACTGAAAAACCCGGGGTTTTCGGTGATGGAAGGCGGGGGAGCAGTCTGGTATAACACGGGGCAATCAGAGGCGCTGGGTCTGGCGGCGCCGGTGCAGCGCCTGCTGGCGCAATTGCAGAAATTCGACTACGAGGGGACGGGATCAATGGCTCGAATGGTCAAGTGTGTGAAACTCGGTAAAGAGGCCGAAGGGCTCGATCGACCTACCTACCCGGGTGAGCTCGGCAAGCGTATCTACGCAGACGGTGTCCAAGGAGGCCTGGCAGCAGTGGCTGCGCCAGCAGACCATGCTGATCAACGAGTATCGCCTGTCGCCGATCGAGCCCAAGGCGCGCAAGTTCCTCGAAGAGCAGATGGAGAAATTCTTCTTCGGCGAAGGCGCCGACACACCGCCCGACTTTGTGCCGCCGAGTGAGTAACGGGAGGCCGTATCAATGTGCATCGGCTCGCAGCTTCGTAGGTTGGGCTGAGCGCATGCGAAGCCCAACGCCAACCGCCGCTGACCGGTTATCGCGTATCGTGGGTCGACGGAAAACTGCGCCGAAACCGCTGTCAAGCCTGGATTTGATGGGGCGCCTTGTTGGGCATCGTTTCACTCGGCCCAACCTACCCATGGCCACCGCGAATTCGCTCCGATATTTTCAGACAGGTTCCTGTTCCCTTGTGTTTACTTGCTGTAACAGCCTGTGGTGTGATGCCCGGCCCAACCTTGTGTCCAATTAGACCATGAAAGGCATTATTCTGGCCGGCGGCTCCGGCACCCGGCTGTATCCTGTGACCCGCGTGGTCAGCAAGCAGCTGCTGCCGGTGTACGACAAGCCGATGATCTACTACCCGCTGTCGGTGCTGATGCTGGCGGGTATTCGTGACATCCTCATCATCTCGACGCCGCATGACCTGCCGCTGTTTCAGAAACTGCTCGGCGACGGCAGCCAGTTCGGTCTGCAGTTCAGCTATCGCCCGCAACCGGTCCCCGGCGGGCTGGCTCAGGCGTTTCTGATCGGCCGCGATTTTGTCGCCGGGTCGCCTTGCTGTCTGATCCTGGGGGACAATATTTTCTACGGGCACGGGCTGGCGGGTCTGCTGCAGCGTGCGGCTGCCCTGGATACCGGCGCCACCATATTCGGCTACCGGGTGCAGCGACCCGGAGCGCTACGGTGTGGTCGACTTCGACGCGCAGCGGCGGGTTCTGAGTATCGAGGAAAAGCCGCTCAAACCGAAAAGCAAATATGCCGTGACCGGTTTGTACTTCTACGACCAGCAGGTGGTGGAGCTGGCCGCCGCGCTGAAACCCTCGAGCCGCGGCGAGTTGGAAATCACCGATCTCAATCGCGCCTACATGGAGCGCGGGCAGCTGCGGCTGGAGCTGCTGGGGCGCGGCGCTGCCTGGCTGGACACCGGAACCCACGCCTCGCTGCTGCAGGCGGCGAGCTATATCGAGACCATCGAACAACGCCAGGGGCTGAAGATCTCCTGCGTGGAAGAGATCGCTTATCGCATGGGCTACATCGACGCCGATCAGCTGCGCAAGCTGGCGCTGGAGCTGGATCGCAACGACTACGGGCGTTACCTGCTCGATTTGCTGGAGCCTGCACATTGATGAAAATCAGATCGACCGCGCTGCAGGGCGTTAAGCTGATCGAGCCGGATGTGTACGGGGACACGCGCGGCTTCTTCCTCGAGTACTTCAACCAGCCGCGTTTCCAGGACGAGGGGCTCGACCTGTCCTGCGCCCAGCTCAACCATTCGCGTTCCAGTCGGGGGGTGCTGCGCGGTCTGCATTACCAGCTGCGTCAGCCGCAGGGCAAGCTGGTGCAGGTGATCAGCGGCGAGGTGTTCGACGTGGCGGTCGATATCAGAACCGGTTCGCCGAGCTTTGGCCAGTGGGTGGGGGAGATTCTATCCGACAGCAATCACCGGCAGCTCTATGTACCGCCGGGCTTCGCTCACGGTTTCTGCGTGCTCAGTGACAGCGCCGATTTTCTGTATCTGTGCACCGATGTCTATCGGCCCGACGACGAGTACGGCATCGCCTGGGACGATCCAGCGCTCAACATTGCCTGGCCGGGCGAGCACTTCAGCCTGTCGCAAAAAGATCAGGCCTGGCCGCGGCTGGCAGACGCGGGTGATCGGCTCCCGCAGTTCGGTAACTAGGCAATGCGGGTTCTGGTGGCGGGATCAACCGGCCAACTGGGCGTGGACCTGGTGAACCTCCTGCGTCGCCAGGGGGCCCAGGTCGCGGCGCCGGACGCGCAGCGGCTGGACCTGCTGCGGCCGCAGACCGTGCGGGATGCCGTGCGCGATGCACGCCCGCACTGGGTGATCAACTGCGCCGCCTATACCCAGGTGGACGGCGCCGAGCAGGACCGGGAAACAGCTTTCGCGGTCAATCGCGACGGTGCCCGTGTGCTGGCCGAGGCGGCCGCCGCCGCGCAGGCCTGGATGCTGCAGGTGTCGACCGATTTCGTTTTTTCCGGCCACAGTGTTTCGCCCTATACGGAAGACGATCCGACCGGTCCGCTGGGGGTCTACGGCCAGAGCAAGCGCGACGGCGAGCTCGCCGTGCAACGGGCCTGCGCCAGCAGCATTATTGTGCGAACCGCATGGCTGTACGGCGTGCACGGCAACAACTTCGTCAAGACCATGCTGCGGCTGGCGGCGGAACGCGACGAGCTGCGGGTGGTCAGCGACCAGACCGGCACGCCCACCTGGACGCAGGACCTGGCAGGGGCGCTGTGGGAGCTGATGCAGCAACCGCAGGCCGGCGTTTTCCATTTCAGTGACGCCGGGCAGGCGTCCTGGTATGAGTTCGCGGACGCGATTGTCGCAGAAGCACGCGCCCTCGGCTTCCCGGTCCGGGCGCAACGCGTCGTGCCCATCACGACTGCCGAGTACCCGACGCCGGCGCGGCGGCCCGCTTACTCGGTACTATCCAAGACCAAAATAGAGCGGCTGCTGGCCGGCCCGATACCGCACTGGCGCGACAGTCTGCGCGCCATGCTGAAGGAGTTGAAGCAGTGTCCCGAATCCTGATTACCGGCGGCGCCGGTTTTATCGGCAGCAATTTTGCGCACTTCCGGCTGCAGCAGCATCCGCAGGACCGGGTTGTGGTGCTCGATGCGCTGACCTATGCCGGTAATCTCGAGAGTCTGCAGGATGTCGAAGCCAATCCCAGCTTCCGCTTTGTGCAGGCCGATATCTGTGACCGCGCGGCGGTGGAACAGGTGTTCAGTGACGAGTCCATCGACAGGGTGGTGCACTTTGCCGCCGAATCCCACGTGGACCGCTCCATCCTGGCGCCGGATGCCTTTATCCGCACCAATGTCGAAGGCACCTTCGTGCTGCTGGATGTGGCCCGCGCCGCCTGGAAGGGCAAGGACGACGTGCGTTTCCTGCATGTGTCCACCGACGAAGTCTACGGCAGCCTCGGGCCCGCTGATCCGCCCTTTACCGAACAGCACCCGTACCGGCCCAACAGCCCCTACTCGGCATCCAAGGCGGCCTCGGATCATCTGGCGCGCGCCTATTTCGAGACCTACCGACTGCCGGTGCTGACGACCAACTGTTCCAACAACTACGGTCCCTACCAGTTTCCGGAAAAACTCATTCCGCTGGTGATACTCAACGCCCTGGAAGGGAAGCCGCTGCCGGTCTACGGTGAAGGCAAGAACGTGCGCGACTGGCTGTATGTGCTCGATCATTGCCGGGGTGTGGATGCCGTGCTGGAAAAAGGCACGCCCGGCGACGTGTACAACATCGGCGGCAACAACGAACGCACCAACATCGAGATCGTCGAATTGCTCTGCGAGCGGCTCGATCAGCTGGTCCCCGGCGAGCACCCCTACCGCGAGCAGATCCGCTTCGTCGCCGACCGTCCCGGCCACGACTTCCGCTACGCCATCGACGCCTCCAGAATCGAAACCCAGCTGGGCTGGCAGCCCGAGACGCCCTTCGCGGCCGGCATCGACCAGACCATCCGCTGGTACCTGGATCATCGTGCCTGGTGCGACCACATCCGCAGCGGCGAATACCGCCGCTACTACGCCCAGCAATACCGCGATTGATAGCTGAATTGTGAAGAAAAATCCGCCGGATAGCGCAGGATTCAAGGGCGCGCCTTGACGGCGCGTCGCGCGCCCTGTTTAATACGCGCTTCCCACCGCAGGCCAGGTAGCTCAGTTGGTAGAGCAGGGGACTGAAAATCCCCGTGTCGGCAGTTCGATTCTGTCCCTGGCCACCATCTAAATACATAATAAAAACAATAAGTAATATGCCATGTCTGGGGCTATTCCAAGCACAGAATAGCCGACATGCGTACGAATGGTCCTCATGTTGGTAAATAGTAATTGAAGACCGGTACATTTGCTCTGGCCCGGGTGGTCTCGGCGACCGCACATAACCCGAGCCGGGTCACAATAATCGTTTTGAGGAGGTCCGGATAATGCACCTCCCAGCTTCCGTGCACGGCAAGGTGTGCATCGCGTTTCCGGCAGCAATCTCCAGTATCAGATGGGTAGCTGCAGGCCCCACCGACATCCGGGCTGGGTTCGACTTTGCCGGTGTTTCGGGAACAGTATACTTAACACCAGGAATTCGTTAGCCGTTGCACGTCAAAGTTGAACCCGCGGGGTATACAGCATGGAATTGAAATTCGATACCGAACAATTCGACAAATGCCAGGTGATACTCATTAATGCGATCGCCCAACAGATCAAGATCAAGCTCCTGGAAGCAGGTATGGAAGGAGAACAGTTGGAGGATAATGTCGCAAAAATCACCTTCAGCATAGCCAATATCATCGATGATATGGCAGCTATCGAATCTGACGGTTTTGAGGTCAGACCGTATTTGACTTTCCGCGTGGATGACGATGTGCTAATTCATTGTGGTGAAAACTCCTGCACCAATGAATTTGTTTACAAAACTTTGAATAAACTGTTCAGCTGATACTTCCGGCACAGATCGGGAGACTCGGATATCCGGTCTGCTTTATCACTGCATATTTCATGATCCAAGCCTATTCAAAAAGACTGTTGTCTCCTTTCACCGGGCAAGTACAGATCGTGGAGACCGGTCAGGCGCGTGCACTCACTCTCGATGGTAACAACTGGGAGCTGCAATACAGGGTCTCTTTCGGAAGGGGGCCGGTTGCCGATCAGCAGCAGGCAGTGAAAAAACATAACTATGTACTTGCGGCAATCATCAGGCCATCAGGGATCGAGCGCATGCCGTTGCCTCGCTACCTGGAAATAGATGCAGTTGAAGAGCAGGTCCAGGAACTCGCGGCATATCTTCAAGAGGTCAGCGTGCCCCTGCCGCCTGCTGATATGCATGAATACTGGTTACTGGATGAGGCGGATAATCAACCACTGGCATTGATCTTTTCCTGCCTGCATGCGGAGGAGATGCCATTGTTCCCGCATCGCCCGGAATGGACGGCGACACCCGCTGCCATCATGGAGATCGCCAGGATACCCGAGGAAGAGCGGCATTACGTGCCTCCCGTGAATTATCGACTGGAGTGTATGGTAAATGAACGTGCCGGCAGGCATCCCAGGGCAAGGTGGATCAGGCGACGCGAAGGGCAGACCGAGAACTTCCCCTCATGCCTGGTGCGTGAGGATTGGGAGAGTGAGGAAGGCCGCAGCCTTTGTCAGCGTTACATCGAGCGCCAGGCACCCCGGCTGCTGATGCTCCATGGGTTGAAACATGAAGACCGGCTGCGGCTGGAAGGCTATGCCCGCCAGAACGCACTGGAGGTCGAACAGTTTTTCCCCCTGTATCCAGAGGTCGCTGACGACAAACTGATGTCGGCGATTCGCGTCGAAGCTCGACTGCGGCTCGCGGCAGGACCTTCCGGTACTGAATGACGCTATACCTGCCCTGGCAGGCAACATCCTGTAGAATTCAGGTAGTACAATACACCTGAAGCCTCATGGAGTCCGGCTGGTATGCCGCAATACATTTTTGTCTACCTCGGAGGAGAACTTCCTGATAACCCTGAAGAGGGGCAGAATCATTTGCGGCGCTACCAGCAGTGGCTGGATTCACTGGGTAACGCCGTCATCAGCCCGGCAATTCCTTTCAGGGATACCCACGTCGTACAATCGGACGGAACAGTCTCGCCGGGCAGCGCGAGCGCGATGTCGGGCCTCGGTATCATCCGGATGGATTCACTGGAAGAGGCCCTGGCTGTCGCCCGGTCGTGTCCGTTCCTCGAAATAAACGGCACACTTGAAGTTTCCGAGATGATCGAGATGTCAGGCCAGCAGGATGATCAGTCGAGTGAGAAGCCCAACTAGCTCTGCAAGCCCGGTGAAGAATAGGCACAGGCCAGGTGATGAGTAGTTCGTTCAGGGCTGTCGATCTCCAGCGGATCGAAACCTCCATTATGATGCTGAAGCAGTATCTCGCAGAGGATGACATCGCACCGCTCATCGATGTACTGGAGTCGATCGCCGCCGACCCTCATAACGAAGCGCTGCACGGTCAGTTATCGGACGTCTTTGATGGTCTCGGACGTCTGCAAGGTGCCGTACTGACCTACGCACCCTATATATCCATCGTTCTGGCAGGCCGTCTGTTCGATAATGTGGACTGAAGTCCCGATCTGCTGCAGGTTCAGGATTCCGCTCATCCAGACTCCGGAAACTGGCCGAAACGCGGAAAAATCAGGTAAACTAGGAGGCTGCGGATCTGCTCTTGACTGTGTGGATTGCCAGTCTAGGGGGAGGGACTGGCGTCGATAATTTCTTCGAACTCCCGTTTTTTTTACTGCTTAATATAGAGGTGGACTATGAGTGATGCACCCAGAACCAGGCCACAGATACCGGAGGGCAAATCCCGCTATCTGACAACCCGTCAGAAACAGGCGAATGAAAAGGGTTACGTAGGCTACGAAACCATCTGGGAGGAATTTCAGAAAGAGGTCAAATACACCACCCCGAAGCGCCCCTGACCCCAGGCGCCGCGCGACCCGGTACAACGGGCGCGCGGCCGCATATTTTAAGGGGATCCCGCCGCCGTGGCAGACATCAGATCGGGACCTGGGTGCCGCCGGGGAGATCCGGCCCTTCTTCAACCCTGCCGCCGGCCTCTATCTCTTCGTGCAGTCGCATCGCGAACTGTCAGTATATCGAGCTTGAATACCACTTCCCTGCCGCAAAGGGGATTGTTGCCATCGATGGTGATAAGGTCGCCGGCGATACGCGTCACCAGGAAAGTTTTCGTCTGTCCTTGATCGTTCTCCATCAGTATGGCGGTGCCAACCTCTCGGTATTCCTCTGGCACGTTATGGATGTTTTCGTTGATGACCAGGGAGTCGTCCCTGGGGCCGTAGATCTGGTTGCAGTCGATCGGCACTTCGATCGTATCGCCTTTCGCCTTGCCTTCGAGTTCACGCATGACTGCGGGAGCAAGCACCTCGTTGACACCGTGGACATAGCCGAGCGGGAATTCCACCTCGGTTAGCACACTATCGGTCTTTACATCGATGACCTTGTACTTCAGCTCTACGTACTTGCCATGGGTGATGACGTCTCTGATAATCTCTGACATGACTGTTACTCGATTCTAGAATATCGATGCCGCGAAGATCCTGATTTCACCCTGCTCGTAACCGAGCACCATACGGCCCAGCCATTCACCTTCTTTCTTTGTACTCCTGACCCGGTACAGGCAGGTCACATGCTGACCCCGGCGGATCAATCCCAGGTAGTCGTAGTCCGGTGACAGATTGCGGGTGAGTTCACTCTTGGCGAACTGCTTGCCCACCTCGATCTCGTTCAAGCCGCGCAACAGGTCACGCGAGAAATGCTTGATGAACAGTCCATACTTGCCCTCGTTGGAGTATTTGATCAGTTCATCCCACATCGGATGCGCGACCGCGAGAATCGCTTCCTCGGTGTCGTCGATAATGTTCTTCAACTCTTCAGTGTGTTCTGCGGCTTTTGTCGTCATGTTCCTCGGCCCTGCACGTCATAGTATGGGGTACACCCTTGAAAGACAAGATGATCATCATGTGTCGATCTTTCCGGCGCCAGCCAGGATATCAAGGGATCTCTACATGTTCGTAGAGATCCCTTGATCACATTCCTGTCGAGCTTTCAGCTATTTGTCGTCAACGAGGTGATAACAAGGCGCCTTCTCCATGGTGTACTCACCGGTCTCCGGATCTCGACGAGAAACTGTCAGTACGTGCCAGTTATCGTCATCCACCCTCATGAAGTCACCACGGTAGTAGTAACCCGGCCAGCGGGTCTCCTTGCGGAACAGTGTGTGATGCAAGACAGCTTCGGAGGTGAGATGACGATGCTTGACCTCCCAGGCACGCAGCAGTTCATGGATGTTTTCCGCAGCGATCTTCTCAAGGTCCTCTTCCAGAAGCTTCATTTTCTTCAGACCGATGTTAAGCAGTTTGTCATTGGTCATGTAGCTGACGGTCACACCACCGGCGTACTCGTCCATCAACTTCTGCAGCCGATCCAACGCCTGACGCGGGTTGATGTAGTTCGGGTTGACCGTGCCGGCGGTGATCTCGTTGCGATAGATCCGGTAATGCTCCATCGGCTTGTAGATCTCCTTCCTGCGGCGCTCGATCTGCTCCTGGGAAACGACAATCCCCTCGCCCTTGCCGTCATCGATGTATTTGCAGGCGGCTTTCGCTGCCAGGCGGCCTTCGGTAAAGGAGCCGGAAGAGAATGCGTGCGGTGTACCACCGACGGCATCACCGGCACCGAACAGGCCTTCGACGGTGGTCATGCGGTTGTAGCCCCAGAAGTACTCCGGTGGAGACACATCCTCCGGACCGGAACACCAGGCGCCGCAGCCGGTCGCATGCGAACCCATCACGTACGGCTCGGAAGTGGTCAGTTCCGGGTTCTCGTTTTTCGGGTCAACGTCAGTAGCGGCCCACAGCACGGCCTGGCCGACGGTCATGCCCAGGAAGTTATGCCAGCCGATCTCTTCGAGATGCGGGTCCTGGAAGGCTTCCATGGTCACCATGTGGATCGGCCCACGACCGGCGTTGACCTCGGAAATGAATGCATGGTTTCGCAGACAGGTCGGAATCGGACGGTGCGTCAAGTGCGATGCTTCAACATCCAGGTATCTCTTACCAACCATTTCCTCCAGTGCGGGGAACCACTTGGACTCGTACTCTTCACCATAGGCATTCTGGGTGTAGGTCTTGAGATGCAGGAAGTAGGCACCCACCGGACCGTAACCGTCCTTGAAGCGGGCCAGTACGATGCGGTTCTCCATCTGGGTCATCTTGGCGCCGGCACCGATAAGCAGACCGTAGGCCGAGCCTGATGACCAGGGTGCATACCAGACACGACCAGCACCTTCACCAACCGAGCGTGGTTTGTAGATGTTGGATGCACCGCCGGCACCGACGATGACGGTCTTGGACTTGAAAACATGGTAATTACCGGTACGCACGTTAAAACCGACGGCGCCGGCAACTCGGTTTGGTTTGCTTTCATCCATTAGCAGGTGGGTCACGCAGATCCGGTTGAATACCTTGTCAGCGGACTTCTTCGCGGCACCGGCCACGAGCGGCTTGTAGGACTCACCGTGGATCATGATCTGCCAACGGCCTTCTCGCAGATAGGCGCCGGTCTTCGGGTTGCGCATGATCGGCATACCCCATTCCTCGAACTGGTGCACTGCCGAGTCGACGTGGCGGGCCATGTCAAACAGCAGGTCTTCACGCACCATGCCCATCAGGTCGATACGTGCGTAACGCACGTGGTCTTCCGGATTGTTTTCACCGAAACGGGTTCCCATATAGCAGTTGATCGCGTACAGGCCCTGCGCCACAGCGCCGGAACGGTCGATGTTCGCTTTCTCTGCGATGACGATCTTCTTGTCCTGGCCCCAGTAGCGCGCCTCGAAAGCGGCACCGGTACCACCCAGGCCGGCACCTGCGACCAGGATATCGATATTGTCTTCGACGATAGTTTTGTAAGCCATTAGTAACCCTCCACACCTTCTATCATTTTCAGACCATTGGACTTGAGGGTGTGGATGTCACCATCGTCCATGCGAATGTATTTAGGTTCATTGAACAGAAGCTGGCTGTCGCGCTGCTGCTGGGTAGGCGCCGGTACGTCACGGAGCTGGGGAATACAGGTACCCCAGGGCTTGGTGGTGATAGGCGCAAGCAAATCCATGTCCTTCTTGCCGTTGCGGAACTTGATGCGCCAGGCAATGACACCTTTCTCCTCATCACGCTTCACGCGTACCGAGTGGCCCAGCGGTGCGAAGTCGGCATAACCACGGCAATCGATCGCCTGGTGCGGGCAGGCCTTGACGCAGGAGTAGCACTCCCAGCACATGTTGGGTTCGATGTTGTAGGCGCGACGGGTTACCTTGTCGATATGCATAATGTCTGAAGGGCAGATATCGACACACTGACCACATCCGTCACAACGAGTCATGTATACAAAAGTTGGCATTATGAGTACTCCTTACTTCTGGAAGCTAATCAGTAGTGACAGGGGGGTTCCGCGTTGATACCGGGTCCCATGTTGGGTGGATTTTTACCCATGTATTCCGGTACGTCCGGAAACCTTGCGTGCACGGCAGGATCCGTCAGGTCGTAGTCATTGGGCAGACCCTCTCTCGAACCATCCGCCATAATGCATTTCTTCTGGTAGGCCGCAGCAGGTTTGAAGAACATGTGTGCGAACTTGGACCAGTAGACACTGCCGAACAGTACAGTGCTGCACAAGATGAACAGAGCAAAGAACAGCATGTTCAGCGTGCCGGTACCCATGGTGGCCGACCACAGCAGGGCGAAAGTGGGCATGGTGATAAGGCCGACGATGAAGACGTCGCCGCGCCCGTTGAAGTTGTACCACTTGACACCTTCAGCAGCGACATCGACGCGGATAAAGAACCAGAACCAGTACCCGCCGAAACACAGCAAGAGCGCACCCAGGTGCCAGAGAACGGGCCAGATGCCCGCAGCGGATTCCGTTGCGTACCCGAAAATCAGAACCGCCGTGCTGACAACAAAGATGATGAAACCGTACATGGTGCACAGGTGTGAGATACGGCGGCGGGTCCTTTTAAATTCCGAAGAGGTGAGCACTTCGTTAACGACAGTCTGCACCGCAAGCGATGCTTTTTCGCCACCGCTCAGGGTGCGCTTCGCGTCTTTCTGTGCTCTTTTTGCATTTTCGAAAAAGTACTGGGCACTCTTCTTGTGCATCATGTCAAGAATAGTCCCGACAATTACCAGCAGGACCATGAGAATAATGTAGCCCTGCATGACGGTTGGGGAAATGAACGTTGAAAGTTCGTAGAAGGGATTGGTACTGAGCATTTAAACGTCTCCTCGCCTGTTCTCAAGCTGACCAGTAATCTAAGGCTAATCAGTAAGTAAGAATCATTCCGAACACAAAAGTATGAACCGTTATGCGCGGCAACGCTATTCGAGTCGTTATGTGCCTGCATATATGAAATTTATATCTGTTTGAGGTTGAACCGTCGAACGTGGCGGCGATAGCCGCCGGTCCCGCACCTAAAGATAGGTTTCTTCAACTATAACCGGATTGCTGTCAGCGCCTGCTGGTGCATTCATCTGCTTGCAAAGAACACGATTGACGGAACTCGTTTGCGACAAAGAATAATTCCTATTCGCAAACAAGTCCGGCGAAACATCGTGGAAATGTTCACCGGCGATGTACAATGACCTGCCGACGACATGGGTCTGGATGATGGGATGATCAGGGCCTATGGCCAGTGCTTCATCCCCCGAGAATGTCATCCGGCTGCACGCCGCCAGCCGTGACTGGCTGGCAGCGATGCTGGCGGAATCCTTTGATGGCAAGACCGTGGTGGTGACCCACCTTGCTCCGTCATCGCAATCGGTACACCCGAGGTATGCGCGTGACCTGCTGACCCCGGCCTTCGCTAGCAATCTGCGGAATCTGATGGATGGCGGCCAGGCTTCCCTCTGGGTCCACAGCCACGTGCATGAATCGCTTACCTATGAGATCTACGGTACCCGGGTGGTCTGCAACCCGCGCGGGTATACCCCGAAATGCCCTGAATCCAGAATTAGGGCTTGGCTATATCATTAAAATATAATGGAAATATGATTGTCTGGCCAGAGCAGAATCTTGCTGGCCTAGCCGCTTGCAATATGCCCTTTTTGGGTATTATCATGCCCGAAATGGGTACTTCAGCAGGCAGCAAGGATCTCCGGACGACCCGCCACAAGGCGGCTGCCGATGTTTCGACTGCGCCGACCAGCCTGGCCGATGCGCTGTTCACCACCACCCAGCAAAGGGTGCTGGCCCTGATCTTCGGTCAACCTGGCCGAAGTTTCTACGCCTCCGAACTGATTGAACGAACCGGCTCCGGCTCCGGTGCCGTGCAGCGCGAGCTCAAGCGGCTCGCATCCAGCGGCCTTGTTACGGTCAAGCGTATCGGCAACCAGAAGCACTACCAGGCGAACCCCGACTCGCCGGTGTTCGAGGAGCTGAGCAGTCTGGTGAAAAAGACTGTGGCGCTCGCCGCGCCCGTCCGCGAGGCACTCATGTCGCTGGCCGACCGGATAGATTTGGCAATTCTCTACGGTTCCGTCGCCAAGGGTACGGATACCGCATCCAGTGACATCGATATCCTGATCGTCGGCGACGGATTAACCCTGGAGGATATCTACGCGGCACTGTCCCCGGTGGAGGGGGATCTGGAACGCAAGATCAGCCCCACCCTGTATACGAGTAAGGAATTCTCGGATCGGAAGGCAGTCAACAATCCCTTTTTAAGCCGGGTACTATCGGGTGAACATCTGATGCTGATCGATAAGGCGCATGAGTCATCCACAGCTTGATAACCTGGTCCGCATCGCCAAACTGAAGGCCGAGCCACCGTCCGCGGCAGAATACCAGGGACTACTGCGTTCCGGTCTGCGCCGGCTCGAAGACGCAGGCCTGAAGGAGCTCAGCCTGGAGAGTCGTTTCGACCTGGCTTACAACGCCGCGCACGCGCTGTCCTTGGCAGCGCTGCGCTATCGGGGCTATCGTTCCGAATCGCGCTACCTGGTCTTTCAATGTCTGCAACACACAATTGACCTGCCCAACGAGCAGTGGCGTATCCTGGATCAGGCGCACCGCAAGCGGAATCTGGCCGAGTATGAGGGTGACATGGATGTAACTGAGCAGCTCGTAGAGGCGCTGATGCGCGTGACGCGCGAGGTGGCGAAACGGGTTAAAGAAATGGGGATTTCATGAGTGCGGATAAGCTGCTTGGATAGCGGGGCCTTCTTAAGCTGGTAAGTTCGATGCGCGTGGTGGGCACATTCACGGGATTGCATGACCCATATAGCCTGGGCCTGGTAGGAGAAGAGCTACAGGCTGGTCGGATTATTTCTCGGGTGAATGCAAGATCGTTCGACCATATCGTTCTGATTTCTACGTCGAATACTCAGGAAGATACAATGGCAACGGAAGCCTCGGACCCTGGCACGCCAACCTGATTCACATAGATCGGCGCAAGAGCCTCCTGTTTGCCAACGACCGGACCCTGTTCACTTTACCTGTGCCGGATGTTTCGAGGGCAACGATCAGGGATCTGGGTAAACTGTTCACGAGTTACCTGGGCTGCATTCGTACCGATGACGGCTTTGCCGAGGCGGATAGGGAAAGGATACTGTCAGAGTATGATGAAATTGGTTTCGCAAACACCAACAGCGAGAGCGCACTCGGTTCAATGAATGACCTGGCGTTTCATTACAGGTACAGCATCCAGCAAGCGGGTGGTCTGGACAGTCCGGCGGTGGCGGAGATCATTCGCCGGCTCAACCGTATGCCGATGCGCGCCATTGAGGAAGTTCTTCCGATTGAAGCGTTGCAGGCGAGGGTTCAGGTAACAGCCAGGTAGGCCGTGCAGAAATTGTTGCACTTCATAAACAATTTTTATCGCGATTTCTCGGTACACTCCCGGTACACCCCCGGTTTTCACTATTTGGGCAACCTGAGTTAACATGCTGAATCAACATAAGAATCCCCAACTCTACCGAAGAGCAGCTGTTTCAAGCTATTCAGTAAGTCATTGATTTTACGGGCCCTGAAAATCCCGGTGTCGGCAGTTCGATTCTGTCCCTGGCCACCATAAGCATCAATTGCCTACGATTAACCTCAAGTCCTTTCGTTGATGGTTCTGTGCCAGCCTGTGCCAGGGCGTGCGTCCATGCTTTGGTGGTGGTCCGGGCCACCGGTTTGCCTTTGTAGGTAGACACGAAGCCCCGATGCCTGCGGTGTCGCCTGCCAGGTTTTGCCGCGTTTTTACAGTGACACACTATGTTCTCGTCACAGCAACTCAGCGGCGCTTGCACGCTGCCAGCACAAAATGTCCGGAGCTAGGCGACAGGATCCGACTCGAGGGACGCCCAGCGCTTTCCCGGTTTTGCACCAGGGATCACGCCATGCGTGGGGTGGTTGCCTTGACGGACAGGCGGGATATTCGTCCCGCCTGGCCTGGACTGCAAACTGAACCCTAGAGGATGCGGCTGGAAACGCGCGTTGCGCGGGTGGGCTTTCTCACCGCACCACGCCGCCGCCATGCCTTTTCGCTTTCGACGGCGCAGAAGACCAACAGTCCAACCATCAGTGCCCACCCCCAGGCAAGAATGTCGGTGGGCGCGGTGCCGAACAGAGCGGTCATCGGCACCCAGTAGGTGAACAGCAACTGCAGCACGAGTACGGCAGCGATTGCGCCGTAGACCCACAGGTTGCCGCCCAGGGCACCGCGTGACCAGGCCGCTGTCATGTCCTGCCGTACACTAAGCAGGTAGAAGATCTGCCCCATGACCAGCGCGTTCACCGCCGCCGTCCGCGAGGCCTCCAGGGCCTCGCCCCTTGCCAATTCCCACAGGAACACGCCCACGGTCCCGACGATCAGCACACTCGACACCAGCGCAATACGCCACAGCAGGAAACCGTCGAGTATCGGTGCCGACGCATTGCGCGGCGGCCGCTGCATGATATGACGCTCCGCGGGTTCGAATGCCAGGGTCAGCGCCAGGGTAACCGCGGTCACCATGTTCACCCAGAGAATCTGCACCGGGGTGATCGGCAGCGTGAGGCCGAACAGGATTGCCGCCACAATGACACCGGCCTGCGCGCCATTTGTCGGCAGGATGAACTGAATTGATTTGCGCAGATTCTGATACACGGTGCGACCTTCCCTGATCGCGCGCGCGATCGACGCAAAATTGTCGTCCGCGAGCACCATCTCGGAGGACTGCTTGGCGACCTCGGTGCCTTTGATACCCATGGCTGTACCGACATCGGCACGCTTGAGCGCCGGTGCATCGTTCACGCCGTCCCCGGTCATCGCGACCAGCTCGCCGCGCGCCTGCAGTGCGGTGACAAGACGAAGTTTCTGTTCCGGGCTGGTGCGCGCAAAGACGTCGACATCACCGACGGTGTTCTGCAAGGCAGCATCGTCCATGCTGTCGAGTTCCGCGCCGGTCAGTACGTCACGACCGTTGCCGATACCGATCTGCGCCGCAATAGCGCGCGCGGTCAGTGCGTGATCGCCGGTGATCATTTTCACCCGGATGCCGGCCGCGTGACAGACCTCGACGGCCTCAATCGCCTCGTCGCGGGGTGGGTCCACGATCCCGACCACGCCGAGCAGCGTGAGTCCTGCAGCGATGTCGTCATGGTCCAGAGCCGCATCCGTTACCGGCACCAACTTTCGTGCAACCGCCAGCGTGCGCATCCCCTGCGCGGCCAGACTTTCGATCTGGGCCTGCCAATGCGCTGCATCGAGCGGCTTCACGGCCGCGCCTTCGCGGACATCGGCACAACGTGACAGGATGGCTTCCGGGGCCCCCTTGACTGCAATCAAACGGTCGGCACCGTGGTCGTGCTGCGTGGCCATGTACCGATAGGCAGGATCGAAGGGTATTACACCTTGCCGCGGGTGAGCCGAGCGGGTTGTCCCACTCTCGATCCCCGCCCGTGCCGCCAGGGTTACCAGGGCACCCTCGGTGGGATCACCCTCCGCCCGCCAGGTATCACCGGATGCCTTGATTTCGGCATCGCTGCACAGCAGCGCGGTCTTCGCCAGGTCAGCGATGTCCTGAGGGTCGATATCCCGCCCATCCGCCCAGCGCAGCTTCCCGTCCGGGGCGTACCCGGTGCCGGTCACCTGGACCACACCCTGCGCGGTGGCAACCGCCTGCACCATCATTTCATTGCGCGTCAGCGTGCCGGTTTTGTCCGAACAGATGGTGGTGATGGCACCGAGGGTCTCCACCGCCGGCAGACGGCGAATGATCGCATTCCTGCGCGCCATGCGCTGAACACCGATCGCCAGCGTAATGGTCACGATTGCCGGCAGTCCCTCGGGAATGGCCGCGACGGCAAGACCCACCGTCGCCATGAAGAGCTCAACCAGGCTGTGACCCGGTATGTCCGGGGTCAACGCGCCAAAGGCGAACGTGGCCGCCGCCAGCACCAGGATGGCAACGGTCAACCAGCGGCCGAACTGGTCGAGCTGGCGAGTCAGTGGCGTGACCAGCGTCTGAACATCGGTCAGCATTGCGTTGATCCGGCCGAGTTCGGTGGTGGCGCCCGTTGCAACGACCACGCCGACCGCCTGACCGCCGGTAACGAAGGTCCCCGAATAGGCCATGCTCTTTCGGTCGCCGAGAGCGGCATCCTGCGCGACTGGGGTATCCTGCTTGGATGCCGGTACCGATTCGCCCGTCAGCATCGCTTCGTCGATCTGCAGGCGCGTGGCCTCCACCAGGCGGAGGTCGGCTGGGACTTTGTCGCCAGCTTCCAGTAACACGATGTCGCCAGGCACCAGTTCCTCGGCGGCGACCGTGCCCCGCTGACCGTCACGGATGACGGCCGCCGTGGGCGACAACATGTTGGCGACGGCCTCCAGCGCGCGTTCTGCCTTGCCTTCCTGAAGGAACCCGACTACGGCGTTGATCACGACCACACCGAAGATCACGGCAGTGTCGACCCACATGCCCAGTACGCCGGTCATCACGGCCGCCGACATCAGGACATAGACCAGGACGTTGTTGAACTGCAGGATGAAGCGGGTCAGCGGCCCGCGTCTCTGGGGTGGTTCCAGCCGGTTGGCCCCGTGCTCGGCCAGCCGCGCCGCTGCAACTTGCGCCTGCAGACCGGACCGGTCGGTGTTCAGCAGTGCCATGCACGAGTCTGCCGTCTTGCTGTGCCAGCTTGCGGACTGGCTGCCGGTTTCCGGGTTTTTCACTTTACACCCCCTTGAACACTAGCTGTCGTGCCGAGCGCTTACGCTCAGAACGTCTTAACCAGTGAGACTGTTGCGGTCCAGTCGGATTCACTCCCGACGGTTCGGATTCAAGCGGCCCGGACGATGGATTTTCCGAACCATGGGAAAAGTGGTTTCATCTCGGGATATGCACCGGCCACGCGGCGGTTTGCCTTGCCGGGGCGATGACGGGCAAAATCAAGGCCTACAATTCCATCTTGGGCCATGGCATGCCAACCTGACTCACATTGACCGGCGCACGTGTTTCCTGTCCTTTAATGACAAGACGCTGATCAATTTCCTGACGGGATAGCCGGCAGGGAACGAGCACTTGCATCCGCGGGAGATTCCAGTGAAGTGAATACTCTCAGGGATCTCCGACGGTCAGAAGCAGCCGCATTACAGGGAAATCGAGTGTGAGCACCGAGTCGCGCAGCAGATCATGGCCGATAAGGCCTTGTACCGCGAATCCAACGGATTGTTCGAGCGGGAAGGAACCCAGTACTACGCCCTCCAGGTCGGTACCGCACAGCCGGTCGAGCCGAAGCCAGTCCACCCGTACTTTGTGTCCCTGAACCGTTCCCCCACCACCCGCACCGACGAAGGCAATCCTTTCGTCAACCTCGAGTCCCAGGGCTGCCGCCCTTGATTCCGGCACGGCGAAGGCGCCACCGGTCATCCCGGAATCGAGAAACCAAATCCCCTGATCGAGCGCGGGCAGGTCTGCACAGGTGAGCAGCAGCTGGTTTTCCGCCAGCCACAAGGGTGCACCCGACCGGTCCCGCTGACCATTCTCACGCTGCGATTCGTCGGTCTTGCTGTGCGTTTCGAAGCGCAGACGCCCGCTTCGATAATCCAGGGTTGTGCGGAATCTCGAGAACACACCGGTACCGAGGATTCCGTGTATGGGCAGATCGGGAAACCAGCTACCGAGGGCGGGCGGGACGTCCAGCACCTGAACCGGGATGTCCCGAATATGGAAGTCATCCAGTGAGAGTTGCTCTGCGTGCCCATAGGTGATTAGTGCCGGCATCCCGCCGGCGAAGGTTCGGTGTTCCTGGCCGCCCAGCCGCACGCCGGCATCGACAGCAAACTGCGCATCCAGTACGGTATCGCCCGCCCCGCTGTCGAGTATCAGATTAGCGTTCCGGCCATTGATTCGAGCGGCGATGACCGGCAGCGGGTTATCCGTCACCCAGGGGATCTCGATCGACGTGCGTGTTCCCGCAAGTCGGTATGCGTCGAGTTCTCCCATTACAGCCAGCGTGCCCGCCAGACCGTCTCGTCCGAGACGTTGGTAGCAATAGGCGGCGGATCCCAGCCGGCCTTGGCGGTAGTAGGCCTCAGCTAGATGCGCCAGGACCTTCCTGGAACGCAGTCCCTGGTTGATCGCCAGTGCCAACTGCCTGACCGCGGTCTCCAGCTCGTTGGCGAGTAGAGCCAGATAGCCCAACCGTGCGTGCACATCCAGCCGTTCCGGGAAGTGGCGGCTCACACGGTAAAAGTTTGTGGCCGATTCCCGGAACCGTCCTGCCGCAAATTGTTCCCGTGCCTCCTGCTCGGTGGTGCTCAGGTCCATAGTGTGAATTCAAGTTTCCTCAACACTTTCCAAATGCGGGTTTCATCTCGGGCAATTTTTTCGGGCTGTAGAGTATCATGAGGAAGCGACCCGGCGTGTTGGCGTCCGGGCCCGATTGCCCCGGCTAGAGTGGTGGCGGGCCTGTACCTGTTGGCCGACGACGGCACATCAACTAACACAAACTCGCGTTTGTCGTTTTTTGCATTCCAAACGTGAAATCATCTATTTGGTAACTGCGCAACAAACAGTCTTCAAGGGTTCACGCCCGAGGCTGCCATTCGGCTGGCAGCCATGCTTGATGGAACCCTTTGGGCGGCAGGACCGTGGTGGTCACCCGCCATGCTCCCACGTCACAGTCGGCGCACGCGCACGATGCTGGCGACTTGTTCACCCCGGCCTTCGCCAGCAACCCGGGTGGTGTGCAACCCGCGCGGCTATGCGCCAGATCCCCTGAACCCTGATTTCGGGCCGGATCTGCTGATGGAGAGTTGATATCGGTGCGGTCAGGGACATATCCGGATGAGGGAATTCAACGACAATATCCTTTTAAGCGTATATATTGATTTTATCTGTAATAGCGTATATAAGCGCTTTATAGTTTAAGTCGTATGAAATAGGGTAAATCGATGGGGAAGGTCATCCGCAGCAACAAGGATCTGGGTGCGGCCATCCGCCTGGCGCGCAAGGCCAGCAACTTGCGGCAGGTCGATGTCGCCCGGAAAGCCTCCGTCCGGCAGGCCCTGGTCTCTGACATCGAGAACGGTGCAACCACCGCGAGGCTTGACACCGTGATCCGGCTGCTGGCGGCGCTGGACCTGGACCTGTCCGTCGTCCCCCGGCGGACAACCGGGTTCGATCCCACGGAGTACTGAGCGTGGGACGCAAACGTCAGGGGCGCCTATTGGATGTGTATGTCGGTTCCAGCAAGGTCGGCCAGTATTCCCGCGCACCCGGCGGTGCGACTTCGTTTCGCTATGATCCCGAATGGTTAGCGTCAGAGCGCGCCTTTCCCATTTCCCTGTCCATGCCGCTGTCCGACCGGATCTGGTCCGGTGAGGCTGCGACCAGCTACTTCGACGGGCTGCTGCCCGATGATCGCACCGTCAGGGAAAAAATCGCAGCCCGCGAGCATGCCGAGAGCGTCGGTATCTTTGATCTGCTGGCTGTCATCGGGCGCGATTGCGTGGGTGCGCTGCGCTTCGTCCCGGAGGGTATTGATCCCGGCGATCCGACCAAGATGGCATACCGGCCTGTCACCGACGAGGAGATTGCGGCCCGCCTGGCTGCCCTGGGTAGCAATCCTCTCGGCCTGTATGCCGAGGAGGATGAGTTTCGCATCTCGATTGCCGGGGTGCAGGAAAAGACCGCCTTTCTCCAAATAGACAATCGGTGGCAACTGCCGCTCGGGCCGACACCGACCTCCCATATCTTCAAGCCCGCCATGAAGGAAGGCCGGAACGGGGCGGATTTTTCCGACACCCCCTGGAACGAATGGCTGTGTCTGGTGCTGTGCCGTGCCCTTGGCCTCGCGACGGCCGACGCCGAGGTGCGGTTGTTTGACGGCAAGCCTGTGATTGTTGTGGAGCGGTTCGACCGGGTCTGGCAGGAGGGTGTGCTGTACCGGCTGCCTCAGGAGGATATCTGCCAGGCGCTGAGCGTCCCGCCACTGCGAAAGTATCAAAGCGATGGCGGGCCGGGCATCGTGGAGGTGATGGAGTTCCTGAACGGCGCGGTCGCCCCGCATGAAGACCGTCTGACCTTCATGAAGGCGCAGATCGTGTTCTGGCTGCTGGCTGCGAGCGACGGCCACGCCAAGAACTTCTCGATATTCCTCACCCCGGGTGGCTACCGGCTGACGCCGCTCTATGATGTGATGTCCGCGGCACCCTACCCGGAATTCCCGGTGCAGAAGGTCAAGCTGGCGATGGCGCTCGGGGACAAAGGGTATTATCGCCTCAGCCAGATCCAGCTCCGGCATTTTTACCAGACCGGGCAAAAAGCCGGGCTGCATGAGCAGGACGTGGAGAGTATCTTTTCGGACCTGACCGCGCGGATGGAGGATGCCCTCGCCGAGGCAGCCGCATTGGCCGCAGAAGCCGGCATACCGGAATCAACAGCCGGCCCGATACTGGCTGGTGTACGTAAGCGGGCAGGGATGATACGCATGGAATGATGCGGCATTCATGAAATACAAGACTGTAACCGATGCTGCAGCTTGGTTATTTTGAAGCGATTGAAAAGCCCTTGTGGCCGGAGAAAGGATGCAGCTGATCCGCTGCACAAAAAGAGCTCCAGGGGGAAATGGGGTTGAAGCAATCCGATCTATGCACCGAAGAACCACGCTTCTCGTATCTCGGGCCCTGGCATGCCAACCTGATTCACATTGACCGGCGCAAATGGGTCCTGCTCGTCAATGACAAGACCTTGTTCACTTTCATTATGCCCGATGTTTCTAGGGCGCAGATCAGAGAACTGGATAAACTGTTCAAGAGTTACCTGAGCTGTGTGCTCGTCGATGCCGGCATTTCGGAGGCAGAGCGGGCCAGAATACTTTCAGAATACGACGAGGTGGGATTTACCAATACGAACAGCAAAAGCGTGCTCGGTTCGATGAACGACCTGGTCTTTCACTACAGACGCTTCGCACCCTGCGCGACGCCTTGCCGGGTTCGGCTCCCTCTCACCCCAGGCAACCGTAACTATCTGCACCAGCTCCGGGTCTACGAGGGCAACACCTGCAAGGGCAGGGCTCTCAAAAACGCATGACCTACGCCATGCCTATGCCCAGAACCGGTACGGGAAACTGACGGGCTGGAAGGCTCCGGCTGCCGGTGGACCGGACAGCAAGTCCCTGACATCGGAGCAACGCGAACTCGACCGCGAGGCTCGGCTCACTATCAGCCGGGAGCTGGGGCATGAGCGGGAAGCCTTGACCAGTGCCTACCCGGGGAGGTGAGTCGGAGCAGCGAGCATTCGCGTAACTACTCCCGAAAACCTGCATCTCGGCGGAAAATCAGCGGTTTGTGTTGCATAACCGTCTTATTTTGCTGTTAATTTTCGATGAGCTCGCTTTATGTAACGATCCATACAGATGGGGCAGTACTTGTATAGAAAACCAATATTTTGTTGACATGAGTTTATTATATGTATAGAAAGTAACCACTTTCTATACAGATGACGGTGATGCCGAAATCATCATGACTGGAAGTGCGATCTCACCGTTGCCGCCTGATGCTGAGTTGGAAACCCGCTCGGTGCTCAAGGCACTGGCGCCGGCCCACCGTTACCTGGCCGAGCTCAAGGGGCTGGCGGCTACCATCCCGAATGAACATATCCTGATCAATACCCTGGCACTGCAGGAGGCCAAGGACAGTTCCGAGATCGAGAACGTCATTACCACCCATGATGAGCTCTACAAGGCCGACCTGTTTGCGGACTACATCAAGAACCCTGCAGCCAAGGAGGTCAGCCGTTACGCCACTTCTCTGAAAACGGCTTTTGACCTGGTCAAACGTGACCGGCTGATCAGCGTTAACCGGATCGTCGATATCCACCGTGTCTTGGAACAGAATGATGCCGGCATCCGCAAATTGCCGGGTACCGCACTAAAGAACGAACGCACCGGTGAAACCGTGTACACACCGCCGCAGGATCACGCCGAGATCGTTCGCCTGATGAATAATCTGGAGCAGTTTATCAATGACGATACGCTGCACGATGCCGATCCCCTGGTCAAGATGGCAGTGATTCACCACCAGTTCGAGAGCATCCACCCGTTCTACGACGGCAACGGCCGAACGGGGCGCATCATCAATATCCTGTATCTGGTCGCCAAGGGTCTTCTCGACATTCCCGTGCTCTATCTCAGCCGCTACATCATCCGCAATAAGGCAGACTATTACCGACTGCTGCAATCCACCCGCGACACAGGTAACTGGGAGCCATGGATACTCTACATGCTCGACGGCATCGAACTGACCGCGCGTCAGACCATCTGGATAATCCGGCGCATCAAGGAAATCATGATGGCCTACAAGCACCGCATTCGTTCAGAACTACCGAAGATCTACAGCCAGGATCTGCTCAACAACCTGTTCCGGCATCCCTACACCAAAATCGAGTCTATCCAGGCTGATCTTCGTGTTTCACGCCTGACGGCTGCCAAGTATCTGGAGCAACTGACAGACAGGGGCTTTATCGAAAAACACAAGATCGGGCGTTACAACTATTACGTCAACCGGCCATTGATGAGCATCTTTGTGGATATGCCGGATATACCAGCAGATACTGATGCGCCAAGGATGGCAAGCACCTGGTGACCGAGCATTCAGTGAAATATCTTAGGATATAGTCAGGTCTACGGGAAAAGGGCACAGATCTATCTTCCAGGGCCGCTGTGGTCCAAGAAATAGATCTGTCCGCTTTTCCCCCTGGTAGCAGCACGCGCGTAACGGGTAGATAAAAACAGCGACCCGTGGGTCGCTGCAAAGGACGTCGGAGGAGACGCAGGATCAAGAATGATCCAGTTCCATCATAGCTCGCGGATATCCAGCGGGGAATGCGGCAGATGGTCGCAGCTGTCTGCGGTGCCCGGGCAGCTTTGTGTCGGGTATTGAGTCGTACGATCGCGCACTGTTCATACCGGACCACCATCTACCCGCCAGATCAGGTTGCGGGACGTTTTCTGCTTGCCCGTCAGTGGCGCGCCAACAGACTGGTGCCTCGACACAGCCTGCAGCCATGTTGTTGAGTGATCAAATTTATCCATATATTACAATAGAGTGGTTTTAATTGTAGAGTTGTCACTAATTCCACAGGCAGCCATATAACCCGAGATAATTACGCTACGTTCGGCGGTATCGCCAGTTGCCGGTTTTGATCCTGCCTGCGTGGATTAAGCGAAACGCCGGTCCGGGGGGTACCAGATTTCTGTTGCTTGACCGTGCAAATTATTGGGCATAAAGTCCCAAAAACGCCCCGACTGGAGGAGTTCAGTTCGACCCGCCTGCCAGTCGCTCGATCCCCTGATGCACAGGACTACGGACATGAGAATAAAGACCATCGATTCGAACCGGGACGTATTCAGGCGAATCGTCACCGGCGTTGGCATTGCGCTGTCTCTGCTGGCCATCACCGGCTGCGGGGGTGGCAGCAGTGGTGACGATGATGACGAGGCGGGCGGCGGGACCGGTAACAATCCGCCGGTCTGTGCCATAGACAGCCCGGCTGGCACGGTCAGCCTTGGCGTCGGTGAAAGTGTCAGTTATGCCGCAACCGTGACTGATCCGGACGCGGGTGACGTAGTTACCATCAGCTGGACCTTTCCCGGCGGCTCGCCTGCCGCCTCCGACGTCGAAGACCCGGGCACCGTAACGTACACGGCCCCGGGCACCTTTGTGACGACGCTGGAGGCGACCGACAGCCTGGGCGCGGCCTGTCCGGTGCAAAGCCGCACCATTATCGTGTCGGACGGCGGCAGCACCCCTGTGCCGGGTATTTCCATCAATTCCACCAGCCAGAATTCGGTCGGGGCGAATACCAATGTGGTTCCGCAACAGGCTCAGCTGCTGGGCGGCGCTTACAGCGTGCTCGCGATCAATGACCTGGGTATGCACTGCGGGGACCTGGACACGCGGATTTCCAGCATCCTGCCGCCTTTCCAGGTGCTGCTGGCACAGGTGATCGAGAAAGGCAGCAGCCCGACGCTCAACCCGGGCGGGGTGAGCCTGCATTATTCCGCGGCCTACAACCCGCAGGACCCGATCCTTACCCAGGCAAATGCCTTCAGCGGGGTGGCGGACGACGGCAGTACCTACAAGACGAATTTCTGGGACGCGATCATCCAGGGTGCCTACGACCCCTTCTACCCCGGGGGGCTGGGTATTACGCCTCTGGCCGGCGCCGGGTTCCCGGTCACGGTGGATAAAGGTCTGCCGGTTCCGAACGTCGAGGCGCTCTACATCGGCCCGGACGGGGCGGTGAACAGCGGCGACGAGACCCTGACGGCGGTGCAACACGCCATGCCCGGACTGACCAACCCGTACGCGGCTAATACGGCGCAGCTCATCCAGGAGCACTATGCCGACAAACCGTTCTTTGTCGATTTCCCGTTCGGCTATGTGGCCAACGACGTCGACTGGTTCGAAGCCGCCGGCATTCCCTACGCGGCTTTCGACGACTTCGGCCGCGAGAACGCCTATCCGCTGGTACGCGTCCAGGCGAAGAGCGGAGACACTGTGCTGGCGACGGTCGACACCGTGTTGCCGATCTCCGGCGAGGCGAGCTGCACGAACTGCCATTCCGATCCGGCGGACGTGCAGAACAGCCGCACCAGCGGCCCCACCGACGTCCTCAGTGCGGCCGGCCTGCCGGTGGCGACCAGCCTGGACGATCCGCAGCCCAACCTGCCCACCAAGGTCAGTGTCGAATACGCGGCCGACATCAACATCCTGCGCCTGCACGACCTGAGGCACGGGACCCGTTACGTGGATACCGCCAATCAGCCCACGCCCTGCGATATCACCGCCAACGCCGGGAACGGCGATGCGGCCTGCCTCACCAACCAGGCTCTGGTACAGGGCACGCCGGTGGTCTGCCAGGTCTGCCACTACACTCCGGCGCTGGATCTCGCCCAGGTCGGTCCGCAGGCCGGTCCCGCGGGCAGCGCAGCCAACGGCCGCAACCAGCTGGCGCACCAGAGCAACTCGCGGGTGATGCACAACCATCACGGCCAGTTCGCCGGGCTGTTCCCGCCGATGCCCGCCCCGGCCCAGGACGCCGGCGGCACCATCACCAACCAGGCTCAGCGTCTGGCGGTGCTGGAAGATACCTGTTACCAGTGTCACCCCGGTTCGACCACCCAGTGTCTGCGCGGCGCCATGTTCAATGGCGGCATGCTGTGCAACGATTGTCACGGCGACATGCTGCAGGTGGGTGCGGACTTCTCCGCAGGTGTGTCACCGAGCAATCCGGGCGACTTCCAGCTGAACCTGGGCAATTTCTACGATCCGGCCAGCCCGCAGCCGCGCGTGCCCTGGGCCAACGAACCGGGCTGCGGTTCCTGCCACACCGGTGACGTGAACGATAACCTGGCGGGCAGCGGCAGTGTCATCGTCAACACCGCGGACACCAACGGCAACCCGGACGGCATCCGCCTGCGCCAGGCGTATCGTAGCGGTGATGACAAGGCCACGCCCATCGTGCCCGACAACAAGCGCTTTGCGGAGCCCGCAGTGCCGGCGACGTTCAACGGTTTTGCCAACCCGGGCGCCGGTAACCCCAAACTGTACCGGGTGAGCACCGGCCACGGTGGCGTAATGTGCGAGGGTTGCCACGGGGCGACGCACGCCGAATGGCCGAACGCCAACCCGAATGCCAACGACAATGTCACCGCCAAACAGCTGCAGGGCCATAGCGGAACCATTGTCGAATGCAGCACCTGCCACGGTACCGCCATGGACACCCGTAACACCCTCGGGGGTCCGCACGGCATGCACCCGGTGGGCGCCGGCACGCGCTTTGCCAACGGCGGTCACGAGGACCTTGCCGACAACAATCCGGCTGCCTGCGCGGCCTGCCATGGGCCGGGCTCCCGATCCCAGAACGTGGGAACGGTGCTGTCGGTCGCCAAAGCCGATCGCATCCTGGACGGCACGCTGGTGCGCAAGGGCGAACCGGTAGGCTGCACCGTCTGCCACTGAACGGCGCTCGATCCGCAGCTCAGCTCAGGCTTGTCCGGTCGTTGCCGGTGTATGCTGCGCAGCCGGATGAAATTCAGGTGCGCCCTGTCGGCACACCGGCCTGCCCGGGCGGGTCAATCGCTGTCCCGTTGCGCGGCGGGCTGATAGCCGGCAACCGGCGCTCCATGGAACTCCAGGTCCGCGATCAGCGGAAGATGGTCCGAGGCGACGCGCGCCAGCGCGCTGCGGTGTGCTGCCAGCCGCCGCAGTGCGTGGCGTGGATGGACCCATATACGGTCCAGTGCGAACAGCGGCGCCCAGGCCGGCCAGCAGCGCCGGTGGGGTGTGTCGGGGAACAGGCGGTGCAGTCGGCGCAGCGGCCGCCCCCACAGGAACCATTCGTTCAGATCACCCGCCAGCACGACCAGGTCGCGGCCTGTAACGTCCAACAGGGGCAGCAGGCGGCCTATCTGGTCACGCCGTTCCGCGGGACGCAGGCCGAGGTGTGTGGCGATCAGCTGCACTTTGCACCCGTCCAGGTTCAGATCGACGTCCAGCGCGGCGCGTGGTTCACGCCCGGGCACGCTGAGGTCGTGGTGACGAACCGCCTCCGGTACCAGGCGCGTCAGCAGCGCATTGCCGTAGTGTGAGTCGTCGCGCACCATGGTCGTTCCGGCTATCGGCTGACTGCCGGTTTCACGCGCCAGGTAGGCGAGCGCGTCGAGCGCGTGCCCGGGACGCGACTCGACCTCCTGAAGGGCAATGACATCGGCATCGATTTCCTGCAGCACTGCCGCGCAACGCTGGGGCGACATGACGCCGTCACGGCCGACGCAGCGATGCAGGTTCCAGGTCGCGACTCGGAGCTGCACGCTGACCACGCGCGGTTACCGCGCCGCACCCTCGGTCGTCGCCTGTCTGCCCCGCAGCCACCTGCGCAGTCCGAACGCCGCCAGCGCGATCACAACCACGACACCGGCCAGCCAGGCAAAGCTGCCGCTATCCGGATCGCGAATGGATTCCACCAGTCCGTCGGCAAACAGTGCGATGGCGAACACCCCGGGTAACAGGCCGACCAGCGTTCCGAGCGCGAAGTCCTTGAGCCGGATGTGCGAGGCTCCCGCCACCAGGTTGATGACGGTAAACGGCGCCACCGGCACGATGCGCAGCGTGATGATGGTCAACAGGCCGCGTTTGGACAGCTTCCTGCTGACGCTGTTGAGCCGTTCACCGGCATAGCGGCGCACCAGGTCGCGCCCTGCGCCCTGTCCCAGGGCATAGGTCAGCAGGGCGCTGAGCTCGGCGCCGGCCAGTGAATAGAAGAACCCGGCCAGTGAACCGAATGCCAGCACGGTGGCGACGACCAGCAAGGTCAGTGGTACCGCCAGCGAGCCTGCTATCGCGATCCCGGCAATGACCAGCAGCGGAGTGGCCGGATGGGCGTTGAGCGCGTGGGCCTGGGCGATCAGGCTGTCGATCTTCAGCCAGTCGCCCAGTGGTGTCCAGCGCCAGGCGGCGGCCAGGCCCAGCAATGCGGCCAGCGTCAGCACCCCCAGCACGGCACGCCGCGCGGTGTGCGGCTGGTGCTTCTCGGGCAGGAAATGGGTCACCAGACGTTCCGAGTCGATCGGCTGTTCCGGATCGAGCAGGGCGGATTCGGGCACCAGCTGGTCGATCTCGGGATCGACGTCGGTGTCCAGGGGCTGCAGCGTGCGATCGCCGTCGCGCAGGCTTTCGACGGCCCTGATCAGCGACTGCTCGCGCCGCATCGCGTCGGCGACAGCCTGGACCTCAACGCCGAGGTGCTCGGCCAGCAATCGTTCCCGAAACGTCCGGATCGCCTGTTGCGTATCCGAGTCCGGATCAGCCTCGATCGCCAGATCGCACTCGCAGTCCAGGCCCATGGAGCGGTTGCTGAGGTTGGATGACGCCACCCTGAGCAGGCGGTCGTCAACGATCATGACCTTGGCGTGTACCATCAACGCGACGTCCGCGGAAGACGACAGCTGCGGGTAATAGAGGCGCAGGCGCTGGCCCCGGTCCGCTTCGCGCAGCTGTTGCACCAGGCGCGCGCGCAGCACATCCATGGTGTGCTGCTCCAGCCAGCCGCCGGTTCGCTGCGGCATGACCACGATTACCTCCGGCGCATCGCTGTGCTGCAAGCGCTCCACCAGCGCCTCTTTAATGCAGTGCGCGGTGAGGTACTGGTTTTCGATATAGATAAAGCGTTGGGCGGCGCCGATGCTGTCCAGGTACAGACGCTCGACCTCGCGCACGGCCTGCCGGCCGGCGTACTCTGCGACGGTGCGCGCAATCGCCACCGGCACGTCGTGCATCAGCGCCGGCAGCGAAGCCGGCCATGGGTCATGCTCGGGCAGGGTGGGCGTGGGGTCGATTTCTTCACCGGTGGCCCGCCGCCAGCGCTCGCGCGCCAGCTCGCCCAGCGCCGCAGCCGCGTTGCCGTCGACCAGCATCTGAACATCGTGGAACGGCGGATAGGGCTCGCCGTCGGGGTCGACGCGGCGTTCGTCATCGATGCGGTGCTCGGGCGTGTCCCAGCGCCATTGGCTCAGGTCCAGGCCGCCGCTGAATGCCACTGCATCGTCGACTACCACCACCTTCTGATGCTGGGACGCCCCCACCGGATGCCTGTCGTCCATGTGAAAATGCACCCGCGCGTGGGTCTTCCAGTTCAGCGCGTAGAGCGGGAAAGGTTCGCGCTCGACCAGGTAGATCATGGCGAAGTCCCAACTCAGCACATAGACATCCACGCCGCGCTGTTTTGCCACAAAATCCAGCAGTGCGCCGAGCTCCTCCGGATGGCCGTCCCCTTGACCATCACGGACCAGCTTCAACTTGCTGTGGATATCCCAGCCGAGAATGAACACCGAGCGCCTGGCGCCGAGAATCGCTTCGCGCACCGCACGGAAATACGCCTCGCCATCGACCGCGATGGCGACCCGCCGCGCGCTTTCCCTGCGCCAGCAGTTGCGGCCCGGTTGCAGTATGGGTTGGGTTTCCGGTGCGGCATGCTGTGACCCTAGTCCGAAGCCGCAGTGCTTACAACTGGCCTCGCGCGTAGTTCAGTCTGGGGCCAGGATCATGTGGCTGCAGGCATGGTTTCTGAGCAGCTATACTCGCGGTGCGGTGCCTGGCCTAAGGTGCGCTGCATGCGCCCGGTGGCTTCGGGTTACGGTCAAAAGCCGGATCGATCGGCCATGCGGCCGATTGAGACCGTAGGTTGGGCTGAGCACGGCGAAGCCCAACAGCGCCTGCTGCTCTCCCTCAGAGCTTGACTGACCCTGCATCTGGCACCTCGACACGCGCCTAGGTAACCCCAGTTCTGTTGGGCTTCGCTACGCTCAGCACCAACCTACTGATATCCGCCGCCTGAAGGCGGGGGTTTTCGGATTCCTGGCGGGGACTCTAAACGGCGCCGACTCTCGAAGCGCGCGGGTATAAATCCATGCCGTGCCAATTGCCTGGCGCGACCGCCGACCCGGCTCAATCTCGGCTGTCCTGCAATACACTGTTTATATTGTTGTCTTTTCCTGTTCTTTCGACTTGATGTGCCTGGGGATCCTTTCGTGACTGGTTCGCGGGCAGCCCCGGGGCAGTATTTCTGCGCTTTCAGGGTGGTGACTACTGGGCCGCCGGGCAGCCGGCCGCATCGTCTTTGGTGCTGTTTCCCCGGGTGCGCGCAAGTGTGTCCAGCAGCACTGGATGTAGCGGGCTGTTACTCTCGTTCAGTGCAAGCGCCTTGCGAATGGTTGCCTGTGCCTGCAGGAAGCAGCCCAGATCCATATAGACTTCTGCCAGGTTGTTGAGCGCGGCGACCTGAGCCGGATGGTCTGCGATCAGTTGCTGGTAGGCTTGTCTCGCCTCGTTTAGCCGGCCGAGGGCGTGCAGTGCGCTGGCGCGGCCGAAACGGGCGATGGCATCGGTCGGGCCACTGATCCAGCGCTGCCTCATACGCCTGGAGAATGGCCTCGGGGGCAGTGTGGCCCTCGGCGGAGGCGACGGCGCCGAGGTAGCGCAGCCGATCCGGTCGCGCCGGCAGCTGTCCGGGTCGCAGCAGCACCATCGCCCAATTGTCCGCACCGTTCCAGGTTCTGGTGAACAGCCAGCCGGGCATCCGCTGTCGTTCCTGCGTCCCGGAGCGCAGGATGACAAGATCATCTTCGCGCGCATAGCCGATCACCACGGCGTAGTGCCACAGAGGACGGGATTGCAGCCCCAGGTTCTGCAGCACGAGGACCGGGCGGCCCGCCTGGAGTTCGGCGGTCAGCGCCCGGACGGTGGGGTCGATGCGGTAGGGGATGCGCTGGTAGCGGCGGCCGGTGGCGAGCATTTCCGCCTGCAGGCTGCCCTTGCGTGCCGGCAGGTAGACCTGCGGTACCAGCTCGTCGGCGCTGACGTCGATGCCCGATTGCTGTAACAGCATGGCCAGCGACGCCGGCCCGCACTGGTAGCGTTCCTGGGCAATGAACGGTGTATCGTCCAGCTCGATATGGCCGGGTGCTGCGGGGCCGAGGTGTTCGGGTGTCAGAACCGGAGTGCGCGTCGCGCAGGCGCCCAGCAGAACAGCGAGCGAAACAAGAAGGAATGGAAGTCGCGGCGACAAGATACGGCGTATACCTCTCAGAAAATCCTGCGGCAGCGTCAGCTCCTGTTTCTCCCCACGCGCGAAATCCTGGCCCGGGATTGTTGTGACCTGCTTGCCCTTTATACCCCTGCGGAGAGCTTGGGCTGATATGGGTAGGTTGGGCTGATATGGGTAGGTTGGGCTGAGCACTGCGAAGCCCAACGGGTTCAACTGATAAACCCCATCCCTTCCGACGACGT